>NZ_JAEKEE010000001.1:0-185000 GCF_016651275.1 Pseudomonas sp. TH08
AAAACAAAACCCCAACTGCTTTCGCAATTGGGGTTTCGGAATTTAATCTTGACGATGACCTACTCTCACATGGGGAAACCCCACACTACCATCGGCGATGCATCGTTTCACTGCTGAGTTCGGGATGGGATCAGGTGGTTCCAACGCTCTATGGTCGTCAAGAAATTCGGGTACTGACTCGTGACCAGATGGCCTCGCTTCAGCAAATTGGGTATGTGACAGCTATCGGTGTTTGTGAACATCGAACTTTCGGTTCGTTTCGTCTTCACACACCGCAACTCTGGCCTTTCGACGCAAATTGCTTGGGTGTTATATGGTCAAGCCTCACGGGCAATTAGTATTGGTTAGCTCAACGCCTCACAGCGCTTACACACCCAACCTATCAACGTCGTAGTCTTCGACGGCCCTTCAGGGAACTCAAGGTTCCAGTGAGATCTCATCTTGAGGCAAGTTTCCCGCTTAGATGCTTTCAGCGGTTATCTTTTCCGAACATAGCTACCCGGCAATGCCACTGGCGTGACAACCGGAACACCAGAGGTTCGTCCACTCCGGTCCTCTCGTACTAGGAGCAGCCCCTCTCAAATCTCAAACGTCCACGGCAGATAGGGACCGAACTGTCTCACGACGTTCTAAACCCAGCTCGCGTACCACTTTAAATGGCGAACAGCCATACCCTTGGGACCGGCTTCAGCCCCAGGATGTGATGAGCCGACATCGAGGTGCCAAACACCGCCGTCGATATGAACTCTTGGGCGGTATCAGCCTGTTATCCCCGGAGTACCTTTTATCCGTTGAGCGATGGCCCTTCCATACAGAACCACCGGATCACTAAGACCTACTTTCGTACCTGCTCGACGTGTCTGTCTCGCAGTCAAGCGCGCTTTTGCCTTTATACTCTACGACCGATTTCCGACCGGTCTGAGCGCACCTTCGTACTCCTCCGTTACTCTTTAGGAGGAGACCGCCCCAGTCAAACTACCCACCATACACTGTCCTCGATCCGGATAACGGACCTGAGTTAGAACCTCAAAGTTGCCAGGGTGGTATTTCAAGGATGGCTCCACGCGAACTGGCGTCCACGCTTCAAAGCCTCCCACCTATCCTACACAAGCAAATTCAAAGTCCAGTGCAAAGCTATAGTAAAGGTTCACGGGGTCTTTCCGTCTAGCCGCGGATACACTGCATCTTCACAGCGATTTCAATTTCACTGAGTCTCGGGTGGAGACAGCGCCGCCATCGTTACGCCATTCGTGCAGGTCGGAACTTACCCGACAAGGAATTTCGCTACCTTAGGACCGTTATAGTTACGGCCGCCGTTTACCGGGGCTTCGATCAAGAGCTTCGCGTTAGCTAACCCCATCAATTAACCTTCCGGCACCGGGCAGGCGTCACACCCTATACGTCCACTTTCGTGTTTGCAGAGTGCTGTGTTTTTAATAAACAGTCGCAGCGGCCTGGTATCTTCGACCGGCATGAGCTTACGGAGCAAGTCCTTCACCCTCACCGGCGCACCTTCTCCCGAAGTTACGGTGCCATTTTGCCTAGTTCCTTCACCCGAGTTCTCTCAAGCGCCTTGGTATTCTCTACCCAACCACCTGTGTCGGTTTGGGGTACGGTTCCTGGTTACCTGAAGCTTAGAAGCTTTTCTTGGAAGCATGGCATCAACCACTTCGTCATCTAAAAGATAACTCGTCATCAGCTCTCGGCCTTAGAATCCCGGATTTACCTAAGATTCCAGCCTACCACCTTAAACTTGGACAACCAACGCCAAGCTGGCCTAGCCTTCTCCGTCCCTCCATCGCAATAACCAGAAGTACAGGAATATTAACCTGTTTTCCATCGACTACGCTTTTCAGCCTCGCCTTAGGGACCGACTAACCCTGCGTCGATTAACGTTGCGCAGGAAACCTTGGTCTTTCGGCGTGGGTGTTTTTCACACCCATTGTCGTTACTCATGTCAGCATTCGCACTTCTGATACCTCCAGCAAGCTTCTCAACTCACCTTCACAGGCTTACAGAACGCTCCTCTACCGCATCATCCGAAGATGATACCCGTAGCTTCGGTGTATGGTTTGAGCCCCGTTACATCTTCCGCGCAGGCCGACTCGACTAGTGAGCTATTACGCTTTCTTTAAAGGGTGGCTGCTTCTAAGCCAACCTCCTAGCTGTCTAAGCCTTCCCACATCGTTTCCCACTTAACCATAACTTTGGGACCTTAGCTGACGGTCTGGGTTGTTTCCCTTTTCACGACGGACGTTAGCACCCGCCGTGTGTCTCCCATGCTCGGCACTTGTAGGTATTCGGAGTTTGCATCGGTTTGGTAAGTCGGGATGACCCCCTAGCCGAAACAGTGCTCTACCCCCTACAGTGATACATGAGGCGCTACCTAAATAGCTTTCGAGGAGAACCAGCTATCTCCGAGCTTGATTAGCCTTTCACTCCGATCCACAGGTCATCCGCTAACTTTTCAACGGTAGTCGGTTCGGTCCTCCAGTTAGTGTTACCCAACCTTCAACCTGCCCATGGATAGATCGCCCGGTTTCGGGTCTATTCCCAGCGACTAGACGCCCTATTAAGACTCGCTTTCGCTACGCCTCCCCTATTCGGTTAAGCTCGCCACTGAAAATAAGTCGCTGACCCATTATACAAAAGGTACGCAGTCACAGAACAAAGTCTGCTCCCACTGCTTGTACGCATACGGTTTCAGGATCTATTTCACTCCCCTCTCCGGGGTTCTTTTCGCCTTTCCCTCACGGTACTAGTTCACTATCGGTCAGTCAGTAGTATTTAGCCTTGGAGGATGGTCCCCCCATATTCAGACAAAGTTTCTCGTGCTCCGTCCTACTCGATTTCATTGACTAAGAGATTTTCGCGTACAGGGCTATCACCCACTATGGCCGCACTTTCCAGAGCGTTCCGCTAATCTCAAATCAACTTAAGGGCTAGTCCCCGTTCGCTCGCCACTACTAAGGGAATCTCGGTTGATTTCTTTTCCTCAGGGTACTTAGATGTTTCAGTTCCCCTGGTTCGCCTCTTGCACCTATGTATTCAGTACAAGATAACCATCTTATGATGGCTGGGTTCCCCCATTCAGACATCTCCGGATCAAAGTCTGTTTGCCGACTCCCCGAAGCTTTTCGCAGGCTACCACGTCTTTCATCGCCTCTGACTGCCAAGGCATCCACCGTATGCGCTTCTTCACTTGACCATATAACCCCAAGCAATCTGGTTATACTGTGAAGACGACATTCGCCGAAAATTCGAATTTCTCAATTAAGAGAACTCACAAATTTTACCTTAGCCTGATCCGTTACCAGTGAAAGTAACGTTCAGTCTATCTTTCTATCACATACCCAAATTTTTAAAGAACGAACTAGTCAAAGACTAGAAATCAACATTCATCATCACACTGATGGAATGCTCATTTCTAAGCTTTCGAACTTCAGAAGCAGTAGTGGTGGAGCCAAACGGGATCGAACCGTTGACCTCCTGCGTGCAAGGCAGGCGCTCTCCCAGCTGAGCTATGGCCCCGTATTTCTACAGGCGTTTCCCACACAAAATTGGTGGGTCTGGGCAGATTCGAACTGCCGACCTCACCCTTATCAGGGGTGCGCTCTAACCAACTGAGCTACAGACCCAATTTCGGGCTGCTTCTTTCGTCTTCTTCAATGAATCAAGCAATTCGTGTGGGAGCTCATGAAGCAGCTGATGTCGTCGATTAAGGAGGTGATCCAGCCGCAGGTTCCCCTACGGCTACCTTGTTACGACTTCACCCCAGTCATGAATCACACCGTGGTAACCGTCCTCCCGAAGGTTAGACTAGCTACTTCTGGTGCAACCCACTCCCATGGTGTGACGGGCGGTGTGTACAAGGCCCGGGAACGTATTCACCGTGACATTCTGATTCACGATTACTAGCGATTCCGACTTCACGCAGTCGAGTTGCAGACTGCGATCCGGACTACGATCGGTTTTATGGGATTAGCTCCACCTCGCGGCTTGGCAACCCTTTGTACCGACCATTGTAGCACGTGTGTAGCCCAGGCCGTAAGGGCCATGATGACTTGACGTCATCCCCACCTTCCTCCGGTTTGTCACCGGCAGTCTCCTTAGAGTGCCCACCATAACGTGCTGGTAACTAAGGACAAGGGTTGCGCTCGTTACGGGACTTAACCCAACATCTCACGACACGAGCTGACGACAGCCATGCAGCACCTGTCTCAATGTTCCCGAAGGCACCAATCCATCTCTGGAAAGTTCATTGGATGTCAAGGCCTGGTAAGGTTCTTCGCGTTGCTTCGAATTAAACCACATGCTCCACCGCTTGTGCGGGCCCCCGTCAATTCATTTGAGTTTTAACCTTGCGGCCGTACTCCCCAGGCGGTCAACTTAATGCGTTAGCTGCGCCACTAAGAGCTCAAGGCTCCCAACGGCTAGTTGACATCGTTTACGGCGTGGACTACCAGGGTATCTAATCCTGTTTGCTCCCCACGCTTTCGCACCTCAGTGTCAGTATCAGTCCAGGTGGTCGCCTTCGCCACTGGTGTTCCTTCCTATATCTACGCATTTCACCGCTACACAGGAAATTCCACCACCCTCTACCATACTCTAGCTTGTCAGTTTTGAATGCAGTTCCCAGGTTGAGCCCGGGGATTTCACATCCAACTTAACAAACCACCTACGCGCGCTTTACGCCCAGTAATTCCGATTAACGCTTGCACCCTCTGTATTACCGCGGCTGCTGGCACAGAGTTAGCCGGTGCTTATTCTGTCGGTAACGTCAAAACAGCAACGTATTAAGTTACTGCCCTTCCTCCCAACTTAAAGTGCTTTACAATCCGAAGACCTTCTTCACACACGCGGCATGGCTGGATCAGGCTTTCGCCCATTGTCCAATATTCCCCACTGCTGCCTCCCGTAGGAGTCTGGACCGTGTCTCAGTTCCAGTGTGACTGATCATCCTCTCAGACCAGTTACGGATCGTCGCCTTGGTGAGCCATTACCTCACCAACTAGCTAATCCGACCTAGGCTCATCTGATAGCGCAAGGCCCGAAGGTCCCCTGCTTTCTCCCGTAGGACGTATGCGGTATTAGCGTTCCTTTCGAAACGTTGTCCCCCACTACCAGGCAGATTCCTAGGCATTACTCACCCGTCCGCCGCTGAATCCAGGAGCAAGCTCCTCTCATCCGCTCGACTTGCATGTGTTAGGCCTGCCGCCAGCGTTCAATCTGAGCCATGATCAAACTCTTCAGTTCAAACATCTTTGGGTTTTTAAGAAACCCTAAACTTGGCTCAGCAATCGTTGGTTACATCTTTGATTTCTCGCGGAGTAACTTGTGATGCTGATAATCTTGTTGACTATCAGTCTGACTCCACAAGCACCCACACGAATTGCTTGATTCAGTTGTTAAAGAGCGGTTGGTTAAGATCTTTCGTCTCAACCGAGGCGCGCATTCTACAGCAGCCTCATTTGCTGTCAAGTGATTATTTTCATTCAAATCAATCACTTGCGCTAACCAGTTTCAAAGTCCTCGTCAGCGGGAGGCGAATAATACAGGACTGGAATCCGTGGTCAACCCCCTTCTGAAAATTCTTTTCCCTTACCAAAGAGTGATCAAAATGCCGAGCGTGCCCATAAGCTGGGCGTGACCCTGACGCGCAGCGGGAAGGCCATCAAGGAATACATCAGAAGAGCCTGCCGCAATAGGGCGGGTACTGTGCCTAGATAAATGACAACTATATGTATCACTCTTACGCGCCGCCGGCCTCGCCACTCTGACCACCTGTCAAAATTCCTTGTAAGCTTCATTACCTCACAGAACAGCCTGCTGATCAGGAATCGTGGGGCGGTATACTTGCTCGAATTCAACGACCATTCGCCTGCCGGAGTGCCATTAGCTGTCCGGCGAGATCCCCTAAAGGCACACCATGGAAACCTCTCTGGAAACAGTCGCCCTTTTCTCCCTCAAGCTCGCCTACGAGGAAGAAGGCCTGAGCCCGATCCTGCGCGATGACATGGTCATGGGTGACTACCAGCGGGACATTTTCGAGTTGTTGGTGCGCCGGCGTGATGTGGAGACCATTCAGTTAAAAGTGAATGAATGCCTGGGACTGGCGCTGGACGCCTTGGGCGGTGTCGAGAAACCGCTCGGTCGTGAGTTGCACAAGCTGTCAGCGGACTTCAGCCAGGCGCAGTCGCTGGAGCAGCTTGATCAGCCGCTGCTCGCGCTCAAGGGTTATCTGAAGGACATTCTGTAATTCAGCGCGCCGCGCGCCCTTACAATAGATGCCTGGAGATGTACTTCGAAATCTCCACCATCGACGTTTTCCCGGTGAACTCGAACTTCACCTTCCCCAGCGACGAAAAATAAATCTCCAGTTCCGAGTCCAGATCAAACGTTCCGGAGGTCTCCACGGAATACGCGACAATGTTCTTGTACGGCAGTGAAGTGAAATCCTTCTTGCTGCCGGTGATTCCCTGCACATTGACCGCGATGATGCGTTTGTTGGTGAACACCACGCCATCGCGCATGGCTTTATAGGAATCGATCACCTCTTCACCTTCCAACAGCAACGCCGTCACACGTTCGGCGTACTCGTCGTTCTGCTTGAGTTTGAAGAAGCCTTTGTTGTTGAAGTCGATCATCTGTCCATCCTTTGATTGAGAAAGATCCGCCATCATCAAAGTCCGTTACGTGGATGAAGTGAGTGGCGCGACGCTACTATTTTGTTATCTTGCCGTCCGTCTACAGCGCGCCTCATCAATGCGCGCTGTCTCAGGATTTTTGCAGGTAAAGGAAAGGATCGAATGGCGTTTCTGTGTCTACTCGCATTTCTGGCGACATGGGGTTTAATGTGGCGCTGGGTGGTGAAGAACCGCGGCAACTGGAATCTTTTTTTCGGCAACGTTCTCGGTGCCGGGGCGGGGTTTATTGTCGGCGTGGTGGTGTTTTCCATCACGCTGTCACTCTTTGCACCGGAGCTTAAAACTGCAAAAAAGCAGGTTCAAGAAACGGCAACTCAAGCGGTCGCGCCTGCTGCGATGATGCCTGAACCCGAGCCCGAGACTGTTCCTGCGCCGGCCCCGGTCGCCGTCGCGCCGCCGGCACCTGCACCTGCACCTGCACCTGCACCTGCACCTGCACCTGCACCTGCACCGGACAATTTTCCGGCATTCGTTGCTGGTAAACCACAGAATGAGCCTTCGCCACCCGAGTCCGCGCTCCTGCCCAACTACAGCAATCGCCTGCCAGCTTCACTGGCAGAGAAGGACTTCAAGGACACCGTGGGCAACGACTTCGCTGTTTTGCGCAGACTCGCCGGCAGCAATCCGAATGCCGACAAATCCTTGATGGCGTTCATGATTTGCGAGCCCTTCATCAAGAGTGCCATGCGCTTTTCAGCGTCGACGGTGATCTCGAGCGCCAGGGACGCCAGCAGCCAACGCTTCAAGGATCAGACCTACACCGTTAGCAGTACCGCCACTGCCCGGAATATGTTGGGTGACGATATCAGCTACCGTTTTGACTGTTCAGTGCAGCAAGTGGACGGCAACGATGCGGGCAAGGCTGCGTGGCGACTGCTCGATCTGAAGTTGAAGAAGAGCCAATCTTAAGTCTCGCTTAAGGGTTAAAGGCGCCGGCTGCGCTATCATCGCCGGCCTGTGCGCCTTGAGCTTTGCCTGCGAATGCCTCCAACACCTGATGACCTGATCCCGTTGCCAGCCGTTTTGGCCGGTCCGCTGTTGCGACGGCTGGAACCGACGCGACTGGTGTTGTGGCTGGTGGGTACACGCCAACTGTCACTGACTTTGCGCCTGCACGATGTAGGAGATATTCCTCTCGGTGCCGAGCAATGTACGGTCATTCCTGTAGGCCGTCGGGCATTCATTCACCTCATTGAGGTCACCCTGCAAAGCGCCCTGCCCTGCGACACGCATATCGACTATGACCTGCTGATTGACGGCACCACTGGGATCGCTGAGTGGGCACCGCATCTGCTGTATGGCGATGCGACGAACCCGAACTTCGTTCTGCGTTCGCGGATTGATCAACTGCTACATGGCTCCTGCCGCAAGCCGCATCACCCCGCAGCGGATGGTTTGCTCTGTGTCGATCGATTGTTGGCAACCGAAACCGATCCGCAACAACGCCCGGCCCTGTTGATGATGAGCGGCGATCAGGTCTACGCCGACGACGTTGCCGGGCCGATGCTGAGGGCGATTCACGCCTTGATCGAACGTCTTGGCCTGTTCGACGAACACCTCGAAGGTGCCGTTGTCAGTGACAGCGCCAAGCTCTACGAACACCCTGCCAGTTACTACCACCGTGCGGATTTGTTACCCGCGCTGGAAAGCAACGAGACATTGCGCGAGCGATTTTTCGGCGGTGCGCGTAAGCCGATTTTCACCAGCAGTAATGCCGATAACCACCTGGTGACCCTGGCCGAAGTCATGGCGATGTACTTGCTGGTTTGGTCGCCGGTTGCCTGGGCACTGATCAATCCGCAAGCCCCTGCGCTGACGCCCGAACGACGTCAGCGCTATGCCCTCGAACAGACGCGGATCGACGGTTTCAAGGCTGGCCTGGGCAACGTCGCTCGAGCACTGGCGCATCTGCCGAGCCTGATGATTTTCGACGATCACGACATCACCGACGACTGGAACCTGTCCGCGCAATGGGAGGAAACGGCTTACGGCCATCCGTTCTCCAAACGCATCATCGGCAACGCGTTGATCGCTTACATGTTGTGTCAGGGCTGGGGCAATAACCCGGACGCCTTCAAAGGGCTGCTGGAGAAAACTCTGGGGTTGAGCACCAGCGGCGATGACCAATACCTCGACAGCCCGCTGCAAGACGATCTGATTGACGACCTGCTGCGCTTTCAACATTGGCATTTCGTACTGCCGGCGAGTCCTGCGCTGGTGGTCATCGATACCCGCACCCGGCGCTGGCGCAGTGAGATGGCGCTCAAGCAGCCTTCCGGCCTGCTCGACTGGGAGGCCTTGAGCGAACTGCAACAGGAGCTGCTCGATCACCCGTCGGCGATCATCGTTTCGCCAGCGCCGATCTTCGGCGTGAAGCTGATTGAAACCGTGCAGAAAGTCTTCAGTTGGTGCGGATATCCACTGCTGGTGGACGCGGAAAACTGGATGGCCCATCGCGGCGCGGCACAGGTGATCCTGAACATTTTCCGCCACTCGCGCACACCGGGTAATTACGTGGTGCTGTCCGGCGATGTGCATTATTCCTTCGTCTACGAAGTACTTATCCGACACCGCAAGGCCGGACCACGGATCTGGCAGATCACCAGCAGCGGCATCAAGAACGAGTTTCCAAAAACCCTGCTGGAATGGTTCGACCGCCTCAACCGCTGGCTCTACTCGCCGCGCTCACCGCTGAACTGGTTTACGAAACGTAGGCTGATGCGCATCGTGCCGTACACGCCGGAACACGCGGAAGCGGGTGAACGGTTGTGGAATTCGGCGGGGATCGGCCAGGTGTTTTTCAATGAGCAGGGGCAGCCGCGGGAAATCATTCAGCACAATTCGAATGGCGCGGAGAAAACGCGGATGCTGGCGCCGGATCTGGCGGATTATCCGGACTAAGTCTTTGCTCGCTCCCACAAGGGGCAGCGGATGCCTGTCAGTGAGTTGTTACTGCCCGCACCACTCCCCTGACAATCATCTCCACCTCACGCTCATCAATCGTCAGCGGTGGCAGCAGCCGTATCGTCTTGCCACGCGTGACGTTGATCAGTAATCCATGATCGCGCGCGGCGATCAGCGTCAGGTCACGCACCGGTTGTTTCAGGTCGATACCGATCATCAAGCCCTGACCGCGAATCGCCAGCACATTGGGGTTGTCCGCCAGTTCTGCGCGTAACCGCGCCAACAGACGCTCACCCTGCAACCGCGCATTTTCCAGCAATCCTTGTTCTTCGATGATATCCAGCACCGTGCAACCCACTCGACAGGCCAGCGGATTGCCGCCGAACGTGCTGCCATGGCTGCCGGGCGTGAACAGATCCGCCGCCCTGCCCCGCGCCAGGCACGCGCCGATCGGCACGCCATTGCCCAGTCCTTTGGCCAGGGTCATGACGTCGGGAACGATGCCTTCGTGCTGGAACGCGAACCAACGGCCGGTGCGACCGATGCCCGTCTGAATCTCATCGAGCATCAGCAGCCAGGCGTGACGATCGCACATTGCACGAAGCGCTTTCAAATAGCCGGGCGGCGCCAACTGCACGCCGCTTTCGCCCTGAATCGGCTCGACCAGAATCGCCACAATTCGCTCGCCATGTTTGCGCTGCACCTGTTCCAGCGCAGCGAGATCACCGAACGGCACTTTGACGAAATCACCCGGCAATTGGTTGAAACCCAAGCGTACCGCCGGGCCATCGCTGGCCGACAACGTACCCAATGTACGGCCATGGAAGGCGTTAGCCATTACCACCACCAACGGCTGTTCAATGCCTTTGCGCCAACCGTACAACCGCGCCAGCTTCAGCGCCGTCTCATTGGCCTCGGCACCGGAGTTGTTGAAAAACGCACGCGCCATCCCGGACAGTTCAGTCAGCCGTTTTGCCAGCTGTTGCTGCCAGTCGATGCTGTACAGATTGGAGGTATGCAGCAGCAACCCCGCCTGCTCGCTGATCGCCGAAACAATCTTCGGATGCGAGTGGCCGACATTGGTCACCGCCACGCCGGCAACCGCATCCAGATACTCGCGACCAGCCTGATCCCACAGTCGGGTGCCCAGGCCTCTGGTGAAACTCAGGGCCAGCGGTTGGTAGGTGTTCATCAGGGCGGCGGTCATGACTTCAAGCTCCAGTGCAGGTCAGTGTGTTGGCAGTATGGTTAGCCACTCGAACTGGATAAACTCAGTAAAACTTCGATCATTTAAAAGCAGGGCTTGATAATGGACGTATTCCAGTCAATGAGTGTCTACGTCAAAGTCGTCGAAGCCGGGAGCATGACGGCGGCCGCGTTGCAGTGCGATATGTCGACGACGATGGTAGGTAATCATCTGCGGGCGCTGGAGCAACGCCTTGGCGTGCAACTGCTGCAACGCACCACCCGACGTCAGCGCCTGACTGAATTCGGCAGCGTTTATTACCAGCGTTGTCTGGATGTACTGGGACTGGTGGCCGACTCAGAACGTCTGGCCGAACAAGCACTCGATGAACCCCGTGGCCTGTTACGCATTACCGCGCCACTGACCTTTGGTGTAGAACGTTTGGCACCGGCGCTCAGCGATTTTTCCCTGCAGTATCCGCAGGTCAAAATGGATGTGGTGCTGACCAACAGCCGTCCGGACCTGCTGGAGAGCGGTCTCGACGTCGCGTTTCGACTCGGTCATTTCGAGGAGTCGAACCTGATCGCCCGTCCCTTGATCGATTACACACTGACCGTGTGCGCCTCCCCGGAATATGTGGCCCGCCGTGGTATGCCGAAGACACCCGAAGACTTGCAGCAACACGACTGCCTGTCGTTCGCCTATCCCGCTGGCGACGATTGGCAATCCGTGGAAAAACGCTGGCGCCTCAGCGGCCCGGACGGAGAAATTCTCGTCGACGTCAGCGGGCCGATGCTGATGAATACTTCAGCCGGTTTGCATCAAGCGGCCCGCACCGGCATGGGTATCGTGATGCTGCCCGATGCCCTGGTGGAACGGGATCTGCGCGACGGCAAACTGGTGACCGTCGTTGCCGACTACCAACCTCCCAGCCGTCCCTTGCACTTGCTCTACGCCCCGGATCGCTATCGCTTGCCGAAGCTGCGCCGCTTCGTCGAATTCGCAATGCAGACGTGGGGTAGATCCTGACGTCGAGCGCTGGACTAATCTCGAAAAACTGCTGACAAGGAGTCGAACCATTGATGAAAAACAACCTGACCGTACGCAACCTGTTGCCTGACGAGGTGGAGTCGGTACGGCTGTTCCTCGGACAACATGGCTGGGGGCACCGCACCGGATCCAGCGAACATTTCACGCAACTGATCAACAACTCTCAACGCACGGCGGTTGCCCTGCGCGACGCCCGGATCGTCGGCTTCGCCCGGGGTATCTGCGATGGTTTGTCCAACGGCTACCTGTCGATGGTCGTGGTCGACGGCCAGTACCGGCGCGAAGGCATTGGCCGCCAGCTGGTTGAGCATGTGATGGGCGACAACCCCGACATCACCTGGGTACTGCGCGCCGGACGGGAAGGTGCCGAGGCCTTTTTTGCCAGCCTGGGGTTTGAGACATCGGTGATTGCAATGGAACGGCCGCGATTAAAATAAGCGGCGTCCACCCTGGCAACCGCTATGATCCGGTTCCTCTTTCCAGCACGGACGCTGTGCGATGCTTGTCACTCTACAAAATACCCCCCTGTGGGTTTATGTCGTTTTTCTGGTTCTGCTGTATTTCGGTCTCAAGGCCCGCAAACCGCAAAACGAAAGCCGATTTGCGCTGTTATCGACCCCGCTGGTGTTATTGGTCTGGTCGCTGATGTCATTGAACCTGACGGATGATCCAGGCTTGACCCTGGGCGGCTGGCTCATTGCTTTGTTACTGGGCACCCTGTCGGCATGGCTGATTTTCCCGAACAAGGGGGTCAATCTTGATGATCCGGAAACCGGGTTGATCGTGCCGGGCACCTGGAAAGCGCTGATACTGCTGCTGCTTTTTTTTGCCGTGAATTACTATTTCGGCTATCAGGATGACGTGCACCCGGAGCGGGCTGCCGCCCCGGATATGGTGTTGTTCAAAGCCGTCGCATCGGGCTTTATCACTGGTCTGATCAGCGCTCGCTCACTGAAATATTACCGCTTGCTGCGCACCCTTCAGGCTCAACGCCCGCCATTGGGCAGCCAATGAGTCAGGAGCCACTTTTCACCAACACCGGTTTCTCCTGATAGCGCTGAGCAAACACCTGCTTCAGATTCGCCACCTTCGGCATGTCGTTGATCACGATGTAGGGATAACTTGGGTGCTCCGTCAGGAAATCCTGGTGATAGTCCTCCGCCGGGTAGAAGCCGTTGTAGCTTTCCAGTTTCGTGACGATGGGTTTATTGAAGGCATGCGCCGCATCGAGTTGCGTGATGTAGGCCTGCGCAACCTTCTGCTGATCGGCGTTGACCGGGAACAGCGCCGAGCGATATTGCGTGCCGCTGTCCGGCCCTTGGCGGTTGAGTTCAGTGGGGTTGTGGGCCACCGAGAAGTAGATCTGCAGCAGGCTGCCGTAGCTGACCTGAGCCGGATCGAAGGTGACTTGCACCGACTCGGCATGGCCGGTATCGCCTTCGCTGACCCGCTCATACTCTGCCGTATTGGCCGCGCCGCCGGCGTAACCCGAAACGGCTTTCTGCACGCCTTTGACGTGTTGGAAAACACCCTGCACACCCCAGAAGCAGCCACCGGCGAACACCGCCGTTTCGCTGCGTGCCTGAGTGACTTCATCAAGGGTTGGCGGTGGAATGACCACCGCGTCTTCACCGCCCAGGGAGAACGCTGAAACCTGGCCTATCACGCCTGCAACCGCCACTCCCAACAACATACGACGCCATGTAATTTTCATTTCAATAATTCCTGATTAGCCGAAGGTAAAGGCGTAGGCCGACACGCCCGGGTCAAGAAATTCGATGCTGAAGGTCCGATCCTTCACGCCATCGGTTTGCCGCACCAGTTGATACAGGCGCTGCTCGGTCACATGACCGCTACCGTCGGGGGCGACGTCGACACCATGCGCCGCACCCGGCGCCTGGCCGTCGATCAACACTTTGAAACGCACCGGTTTACCGTCCGCTCCCGGCCCAAGCACCAGATGCAGATCGCGGGCATGGAAGCGATAAACGATACGGCTGGCGGTGGCACTGGCAGTGGCGCGCTCGGCACCGACGGTCCATTGGCCGCCGAGGCTCCAGTCATTCAGGGCGAGATTGGCCGGAGGGTTGTAGGTCGCGACCTTGTCAGGCTCAAGGTTGGTTTGCGCTACGAAATGTTCCGCACGCTGGTAGCCGACATAGGTCTCCGGCGATTGCGCTTCGTTCATGTCCGGCGCCAGTTGCACGCCCTTGGCGTCAGCATTGATCAAACCGTTCGCGACGCTTTTCGCACCGGCTTCACGCAACAATTGCTGTATGACGCGCTCCGATTCGGCGTAGTCCCCTTCGCCAAAGTGGTGGTAACGGATACGCCCCTGAGCGTCGGCAAAGTAATGCGCCGGCCAATATTCATTGTTGAAGGCACGCCAGATCTTGTAGTCGTTATCGATGGCCACCGGATAGTTGATGCCAAGCTCTTTCATGGCTTTGGTGACGTTGCCGACGTCACGCTCGAAAGCGAATTCCGGGGCGTGTACGCCGATCACCACCAAGCCCTGATCGCGATACTTCTCGGCCCAGGCTTTGACGTACGGCAGCGTGCGCAGGCAGTTGATGCAGGAGTAAGTCCAGAAATCCACCAGCACGACTTTGCCCTTCAACGCTTGGGCATCAAGCGCTGGCGAGTTGAGCCATTGCACAGCGCCATCCAGCGGCGGCAACTGACCCTCGACCGGTAATGTGCCCGCAGCTTTGGCCGCCATTTTCATTGCACCGCCAGCGGCCATCATGTTGCCGTTGGCCGTGTCATCTGCCGGCGGAATCTGCGCCATCATCGCGCCGTTCGCGTTGGCGGTTTTACCCGAAAGCCTGCCGACCAGAGACTGTTCCAGACCACCGGTAGACGCCGTCGATAACCGTGCGAGAACCCCGGTATCAAGCCCCAGCGCAATCGCCGCGACACCGGCCAACATCAATGCGCCGAGGCCACGACGAATCCACTCGCCGGTGCCGATCGAACGCTTCATCAGCGCAAAGACCTTACCGCCCAGCAGCAATGCCGCCGCCAGCGATGTAGCGGCGCCCGCCGCGTAAGCGAGCAACAACAGCGTGGTGGCGATGCTTGCCCCTTGCAGTGCTGCGCCGGTCAGAATCAACCCCAGAATCGGCCCGGCACACGGAGCCCAGAGCAGGCCCGTGGCGACGCCGATCAGAAACGAAGCGCCGGGACGCGGGCGATTGTCCTGCCCGGCGGCTTCCGACAAACGACTGCCCGCCGACACCAGCGGCCGGGTCAGCCGTTCTGCCACGCGCGGCAGCAGCAAGGTCAGCCCGAACAGTGCAACGAACAGCAACGCGAGCCAGCGCCCGTACTGATTGACTTGCACCACCCAACCGCCGCCCACCGCCGCCAACGAGGCGACGAGCGCAAAGGTCACCGCCATCCCCGCCAGCAGCGGCAAGCCACTCTTGATAAACGGCTGCCCGGTGCGAGCGAAGACAAAAGGCAGAACCGGCAGGATGCACGGGCTGACAATCGTCAGCACGCCACCGAGATAAGCGAGAACCAAGAGCCACATAAATTCGTCCTGTTTGAAGTGAAGATCGCGAACGGGTCATGACTCAAGCCGCCACGGCTTTGAAGGTCATCGCCAGGCCGTTCATGCAGTAACGCAGGCCGGTAGGCTTGGGCCCATCATCGAAAACATGTCCCAGATGGCCGCCGCAGCGGCGACAGTGGACCTCGTCGCGGGACATGCCGAACGAGCGGTCCTTGCGCGTGGCCACTGCCTGTTCCAGCGGTGCCCAGAAACTCGGCCAACCGGTGCGGCTGTCAAATTTGGTCGCGGATGAAAACAGCGCCAGATCACACCCGGCACAGGCAAAGGTGCCGGTGCGATGTTCGTTGTTGAGCGGGCTGGTGTAGGCCCGCTCAGTGCCTTCCTCACGTAGGATCTGGTACTGCTCGTCGGTCAGGAGCGAGTGCCATTGACTGTCGCTGTGAGTCACTTCGAACGCCTCGTCTGCTCGCGCTTCACTGACCAGTGCGGTGCTGGTCGACAATTTTGGCAATACACCCGCCACCAGGGCTGCAACCCCTAGCCCGCCGCCCGCTAACAGAATCTGCCGCCGTGAAAACATGGCCGTCTCCAAAAATTCCAGATGCCCTTCATGGAACACAGCCTAGGTTTGGTTTGATCGCCAAATCCTCACGGGAAGTTAACGAATTCGTGATAACTCGCCCGGAGGAAAACCCGCACAATGCGCCTATCGCGCCGAAGGATTGAGTTTCATGGAACAGACCAAACGCGTTCTCGTGGTCGAGGACGACCTGCACATCGCCGACCTCATTTGCCTGCATCTGCGGGATGAACAATTTGAGGTGACACACAGCGCCGACGGCGACGAAGGCATGCGCCTGCTGCAGCAAGGTCATTGGGATGCATTGATCCTCGACCTGATGCTGCCGGGGGTCGACGGTCTGGAAATCTGCCGCCGCGCCCGGGCCATGGCCCGCTACACACCGATCATCATCACCAGTGCCCGCTCCAGCGAATTGCACCGCATTCTTGGCCTTGAACTGGGCGCCGATGATTACCTCGCCAAACCGTTTTCGATGCTCGAACTGGTGGCCCGGGTCAAAGCCTTGTTGCGCCGCGTCGATGCGATGGCGCGCAATCTGAAGATGGACGCCGGCAGCCTCAGCCTCGATGGCCTGAGCATCGACCCGATCACCCGCGATGTCAGTCTCGACGGGCAGCGCCTCGATCTCACGCCACGGGAGTTCGATCTGCTGTACTTCTTCGCGCGCCAACCGGGCAAAGTCTTCTCGCGCATGGACCTGCTCAACGCCGTCTGGGGCTACAGCCATGAGGGCTACGAACACACGGTGAACACCCACATCAATCGCCTGCGGGCAAAGATCGAAAAAGACCCGGCCCAGCCCTCGCGTATCCTCACGGTGTGGGGCCGCGGCTATAAATTCGGTGCAGAACACCCATGAAATTGACCCTGACGCAGCGCCTGTCCATCGTTTTCGCCGTGTTGCTGCTGGTGTGCTGCGGCACCTCGGCATGGCTGCAAGTGCGTTCCAGTCAGATGCATGAACTGGAGGTGGTGCAGGGGCTGTCGAGGGATCTGGCGCAACACATCGCCCACGACACGGTGCTGATGGACAGCAATGGCCTGATGCCCGGTGCCGTGCGCGAACTGTTCAGTCAGTTGATGCTGGTCAACCCGAGTGTCGAGGTGTATCTCCTCGACACCGAGGGGCGGATCGTCGGCAATGCCGCACCCGAGGGCCGGATTCGTCGGCAGCAGGTCGATCTGGCGCCGATCCGCCAACTGCTCAACGATCAGCCTCTGCCGATCCTCGGCGATGACCCGCGCAGCATTGACGGGCGTAAGGTTTTCAGCGCCGCGCCGTTGCGGGTCAACGGTAAACCGGCCGGTTATCTGTACGTGGTGTTGCTCAGCGAAGAACATGACCGTTTCGCCGAGCGTGGGGCGACCAGCGCGGCGCTTAACACCGCGCTGCTGTCAATCGGGCTGGTGGCGTTGCTGTGCCTGATTGCCGGTCTTACGGCGTTCAATCTGATTACACGGCCGCTGCGGCGACTGACCGAAACGGTCAGCCGTTTTGATATCGATGGCGCGCCGCGAGCCGTACCGGCACCGGTGGAAAAATCAGCTGACCCGGATGAAATTGCGGTCCTCGACGCGGCTTTCCGGCAGATGCAAAACCGCCTCGGCGAACAGTGGCGCTCCTTGACCCGTCAGGATCAGGAACGCCGCGAACTGGTGGCGAATATTTCCCACGACCTGCGCACGCCTTTGGCTTCGCTGCACGGTTATCTGGAAACCCTGTCACTCAAAGACGCCACGCTGTCCCCAGAGGAACGCCGCCGTTATCTGGGCATCGCTCTCGATCAAAGCCGCAAGGTCGGTGGCCTCGCGCAATCACTGCTGGAGCTGGTGCGCCTCGAGCACGGTTTTGTGCAACCGGTGCTGGAGCGGTTCTCCCTGATCGATCTGGTGCAGGACATCTTTCAGAAATTCGAACTTACGGCCGAAGCACGACAAGTGGAGCTCAAGGCGCATTTCGTACCCAACCTGCCAACGGTCTGCGCCGACCTCGGGCTGATCGAACGGGTGCTGACCAATCTCGTTGATAACGCTTTGCGCCATACGCCCCAGGGCGGCGAAATCGAACTGGATCTGAAACCCCATGCAGCATTGGTCGATGTGACGGTCAGTGACACCGGGCCGGGCATTGCTGCCGAGTTGCGCGAAGGTCTGTTCCTGCGGCCCTTCAATATCGGTGGCGCGCGACGCGACGGCGGCCTGGGGCTGCGCATTGTGCACCGCATTCTGCAACTGCACGGGCGCGAGATTCAGTTGCTGGACATCAGCGGTCGCGGTGCGACGTTCCGCTTCTCGCTGCCGACAGATCAGCAAACGGCCGAACAATGGATGGTGCGCTCGATGAATCTGAACACCCCGGGGAAATAGTTGAGACCGCCGGCCCGTTGCTCCGTGACAACGCCGCCGCGCTCCCCTAAATTAGTCGGCCTGAAAAAGCCCACGGGCTTGCTCATCTCCACTCAAGTTAAAAAGTAGTGAAATTTCAATGTCCGATTTCAACACCGCTGAATCCGTAGTCACCGAATCGTCCAAAGCGGAATACGAAAACTCCATCAATCTTTCACAACACCTGCCACAAGCCAAAATCATCAGCGAGATGGTCCTGGACGCGTTCCAGTCGACCCGCGAAAGCGACCAGATCCGCGAACTGCGCACCGCAATCCGTCAGGCTCACGACAGCTTCGATGACGACAAGGCCTACGAGCTGATGGGCGAACTCAAGTCTCTGAAAGACGCCGAAGCCGCCGATCTCGCCGCTCTTGAAGACCTCAGCAGCAAGTTCTCGATCGGCCGCATCCTGTCCAGCTTCAAGGACGATCCGGCGTTCCAGGAAATCGTTTACGGCCTGGCTCTCAAAGTGCTGAACCAGACTCATCAGGCGATCAGCAACCCGAGTGGCGGCAAGAGCAAAACAGCCAAGAAGAAAGAAGTCGAAATCTTCACCATCAGTAAAGACGGCATCAGCGTAACTCTGCCAATGCGCACGCCGCGCTCGCGCCTGAGCGTTGACCGTGAAGCGCTGGAATTCCTCGGTTTCACCTTCGTCGGTGAAGGTGAAGAAGCGGAACTGGAAAGCGAAGTCTTCGTTGATAACGAAGGCACCGAGCAGGCCGTTAACCGCAAGAACATCATCACCGCCCTGCAAAAACAGACCGCGTTTGATGGGTACAGCATCGCTGCGCAGTAATTTTCAGCGCTGACGAAAAAGCCCCGCACTGGGATTCAGTGTGGGGCTTTTTGGTTTTCGGCCTGGGGGTTATGCGTCGGAGTGCAATGCCGCAATCATGTCGACTTCAATCGCCGCATTCTTCGGTAACTGATACACACCGACGGTGGTACGCGTGTGCCGGCCAGCATCGCCGAGCACATGGCTGAACACGTCCGATGCGCCGTTGGCCACTTCACTCAGGTCAACAAAGTCCGGCGTCGACTTCACATACACGGTGACCCGCAGCAACGCCTTGATCTTGTCCAGAGAACCGACTGCATCGACGATCAGCGCCAGACAACGCATCGCACTGATGCTCGCGGCGGCCTGGGCATCCCTCAGGGTCAGCTCCAGTCCGACGCGTCCGGGATACTGAATCTTGCCGTGAGTACGCGGCACCATGCCGCTGATGTACAACTCATCGTGATGACGGATCAGCGGCGCGTAATTGCCGCCGGCCGTGTTCTCACCATAGATGTCATAGTTCAGATCCTGGGCCAGGGCAATGAAGCGTTCGTCGCAGGTCATCCTCTCAGTCATTTCGCCCAGCCTTATGATCAGTGTATGAAGAACCGCAGGTTTGGACCGATGACCGCAGGATCTTTGAATCGATACGTGCCATCGATATGGTTGGATCCAAATCTAGGTCTTTTGCCAATTGATAGCAACTTGTTGGCCCACGCTCAGGTTACCAACACAAAATCCTGTAGGAGCTGCGGCACGCTGCGATCTTTTGATCTGATCTTTAGTTCAACAATCAAAATCAAAAGATCGCAGCGTGCCGCAACTCCTACAAGGGGATCGCGTCGAGGTGGTTGCGCTGTCCCAAACGCAACAGTTACCCAACAAAAAACCCCGCACATCTCTCAATGTGCGGGGTTTTTCTTCAAGCCTTTGAGCCTTACGGCGCGTACGTCAGCAGCAACTCCGCCGGCACCTTGAAGTCCAGGGACATCATGACGCTCAACGCGGTGATGGTGAAGATCGAGAACACGAACAGCTTACGTGCCCAGACGGTGTCATCCACCGCTTTGTAGCCGGTCCAGGCCATGTACAACCAGTACATGCCCATGGCCGCTGCTACAGCGAGGTAGCTCATGCCGGCGTAGCCGCTGAAGGTCAGCATTAAGGTCGCCACGAGGAACGCCAGGATGTAGAGCAGAATGTGCTTCTTGGCCACTTGAATCCCGCGCTTCACTGGCAGCACCGGAATCGATGCGGCCAGATAATCGTTGAAGCGGAAGATCGCGATGGCGTAGGAATGCGGCATCTGCCACAGGCTGAACATCACCAGCAACGTCAGCGCGGCCATGTCGAAGCTATTGGTTACAGCAACGTAACCGATCACTGGCGGCATGGCGCCGGACAGACTGCCCACCAGCGTGCCGTGAACCGACTTGCGCTTGAGGTACAGGCTGTAGAAGCCGACGTAGATAACAAAGCCGATTACCGCGAACAGGGCAGCCAACGGGTTGGCCACCTTGTACAACAACGCAACGCCGAGAACACCAAGGATGGTCGCGTAAACCAAGGCCAGTTTCAGGGAGATCAAGCCCTGCACCAGCACGCGGTTTTTAGTGCGTTCCATCTTCAGGTCGATGTCGCGGTCGATGCAGTTGTTGAACACGCAACCGGAGGCGACAACCAGGGACGTGCCGATCATGGCTGCCAGAAACACCGCCAGATCGACATGCCCTTTCGAGGCCAGGAAGAACCCGCCTGCCACAGAAAGCACGTTACCGAAAATGATCCCCGGTTTGGTGATTTGGATAAAGTGCTTGAGCGACATCGGGTCTACCTCACTTCGCCATCATGTACGTGTGGATGCTGAACATGATCCACAACGACAGGCCAACCAGCAGCACGATCACAATCGCGGCGAACACGAAGGCGATCACATTGTTACGTTGCGCAGCCGAACGGTCCAGGTGCAGGAAGTACACCAGGTGGACAACCACCTGGATCACGGCGAAAGCCAGAACGATCATCAGCGTGATCGATTTCGGCAACGACGGGTACATCACCAGTGCAAACGGAATAGCAGTCAGGATCACCGAAAGGATGAAGCCGATCGCGTAGGACTTGACGCTGCCGTGGCTGGCGTCGTGGCTGTCATGGGAGTGTGCGTTAGCCATTACAGGGTCCCCATCAGGTAAACAACGGTGAATACGCAGATCCACACCACGTCCAGGAAGTGCCAGAACAGGCTCAGGCAGCTCAGACGGGTCTTGTTGGTCGCCGTCAGGCCGTGCTTGTTGACCTGGTACATCATGATGCCCATCCAGATCAGACCCGCAGATACGTGCAGACCGTGGGTGCCGACCAGGGTGAAGAACGCGGACAGGAAGCCCGAACGGCTAGGACCGAAGCCCTCGGAGATCAGCAGGTGGAACTCGTTGATCTCCATGGCGATAAAGCCTGCGCCCAGCAGGAAGGTCATGAACAACCAGCCCAGAACCTGCTGCTTCTTGCCTTTGTACAACGCCAGCATGGCGAAGCCGTAGGTGATCGAACTGAACAACAGCAGAGCGGTTTCGCCCAGCACGTATGGCAGTTCGAAGATGTCGTGGCCCGCAGGGCCACCGGCGACGTTGTTTACCAGTACCGCGTATACCGCGAAGATCGACGCAAACAGAATGCAGTCGGTCATCAGGTAGAGCCAGAAACCGTATACGGTCATCTCGCCCGAATCGTGGTGATGGTCATCGTGCCCATGTTCACCATGGGCGTGTCCAGCATTGGTCACTAAATTCGACATGGTTTAAGCCTGTTCCAACGAGGTTTCAACACGGGTGGCGTTGGCCGGGATTTTCCCTGCCGCGACCAGACGCTTGTGCTGCTCGGCTTCGATACGTTCGATCGTTTCAACCGGAACCATATAGCCCTGGTCATCACGTGCAGCGTGGATCACGAAGTAGACGACAGTGCCTACCAGGCTCGCGATGGCCAGCCACCAGATGTGCCAGATCATGGCGAAACCGAAGACGGTCAACAGCGCGCCCATCACTACGCCAGTGGCAGTGTTGTTCGGCATGTGGATCGGCTCGTACTTGGCCGGTTGCTGGTACGCAGTACCGTTTTCCTTGGCTTCGGTGAACGGGTCGATGCAGTCAGCCTTAGGCAGCACAGCGAAGTTGTAGAACGGCGGTGGCGACGAGGTCGACCATTCCAGAGTGTGTGCATTCCACGGGTCACCGTGATCGCAGATGTTCTCTGGCTTGTTGCGGTCACGCACACTGACGTACAGCTGAATCAGTTGGCAGGCGATACCGGCAGCAATCATCACCGCACCGAACATGGCAACGTACAGGTACGGTACCCACTCAGGGTTGGTGGTGGCGTTCAGACGACGGGTCATGCCCATGAAGCCCAGTGCATAGAGCGGCATGAACGCGACGAAGAAGCCCGAGATCCAGAACCAGAACGCTGCTTTACCCCAGCCTTCGTGCAGCTTGAAGCCGAACGCTTTCGGGAAGTAGAAGGCGAAACCGGCGATGTAACCGAATACCGCACCGCCGATGATCACGTTGTGGAAGTGCGCGATCACGAACAGGCTGTTGTGCAGAACGAAGTCAGCACCCGGGATGGCCAGCAGTACGCCGGTCATGCCGCCGATGGCGAAGGTCACCATGAAGCCCAGAGTCCACAGCACCTGGCTGGTGAAGCGCAGGCGGCCCTGGTAGATGGTGAACAGCCAGTTGAATAGCTTCACACCCGTCGGGATGGAAATCAGCATCGTCGCCAGACCGAAGAAGGCGTTGACGCTTGCACCCGAACCCATGGTGAAGAAGTGGTGCAGCCAAACCATGAAGCCCAGTACCGAGATCGCGCCCGAGGCGTAGATCATCGAGTGGTGGCCGAACAGTTTCTTGCCGGTGAAGGCCGAGATGACTTCCGAGAAAATGCCGAATGCCGGCAGGATCAGGATGTATACCTCAGGGTGGCCCCACGCCCAGAACAGGTTGACGTACATCATTGGATTGCCACCAAGTTCATTGGTGAAAATGTGGAAATCCATGTAACGGTCAAGGGTCAGCAGTGCCAGGGTAGCGGTCAGGATCGGGAACGAAGCCACGATCAGAACGTTAGCCCAGGTGCAGGTCCAGGTGAAGATCGGCATGTCCATCAGTTTCATGCCAGGGGTACGCATTTTCAGCACGGTCGCGAGGAAGTTAACCCCCGTTAGCGTCGTACCTAACCCGGACAGCTGTAGCGCCCAGATGTAGTAGTCCATGCCCACGCCAGGGCTGTATTGCAGACCCGACAGCGGTGGATAAGCAACCCAACCGGTCTTGGCGAATTCGCCAACGCCCAGGGACAGGTTGATCAGCACAACGCCGGACACCAGCAGCCAGAAGCTCAGGGAGTTCAGGAACGGGAAGGCAACGTCACGTGCGCCGATCTGCAGCGGCACTGCAAGGTTCATCAGGCCGGTGAAGAATGGCATCGCCATGAAGATGATCATGATCACACCGTGAGCGGTGAAGATCTGGTCATAGTGTTCAGGCGGCAGGTAGCCAGGCGAACCCTCGGTGGCCATGGCCAACTGGGTACGCATCATGATGGCGTCGGCAAAGCCGCGCAGCAGCATGACCATGGCGACGATGATGTACATCACGCCGATTTTCTTGTGGTCAACCGAGGTCAACCACTCGGTCCACAAGTAGGTCCACTTCTTGAAGTAGGTGATTGCAGCGAACAGCGCCAGACCACCGAGCGCGATCATGGCGATGGTAATCATCACGATCGGTTCGTGGAATGGGACTGCTTCCCAACTTAATTTACCAAACATCGTTTACTCCTCTGCCCCGGCAGCTGAATGCGAACTCGAGTCAATTTCCGTGGCCGCCACTTCTTTCTCTTTCTTCTCGTGCTTCAGTGGCTTGCCCGGCTTCATACCTTCGTACTTGTCGACGATGATTTGGAACTGGTTCGGCGTGACCGAGGAGTAGAGCTCGACTGGGTTGTTCTGGCTTGGCTTGGCAAGGGCTGCGTATTCAGCTTGATCAAGCTGTTTAGGTGACTTCTTGACTTCACTTACCCAGGCGTCGAAATCTTCCTGAGTCGTTGAGATGGCTTTGAACTTCATGCCGGTGAAACCCGCGCCGCTGTAGTTGGCGGAGATACCGTCCATTTCAGCGTTGCGGTCAGCGATCAGGTGCAGTTTGGTCTGCATGCCCGCCATCGCGTAGATCTGGCCGCCCAGACCCGGGATGAAGAACGAGTTCATCACAGCGTCAGAGGTGATCTTGAAGTTGATTGGCGTGTGCGCCGGGAACACGATCTTGTTGACCGTGGCAATGCCTTGTTCCGGGTAGATGAACAGCCACTTCCAGTCCAGCGCGACCACTTCGATGGTCACTGGCTTGACGTCAGACTCAATCGGACGATACGGGTCCAGTTCGTGAGTCGAGATGTAAGTGATGTAACCCAGGGCAATGATGATCAGGACCGGGATGGTCCACACAGCCACTTCGATTTTGGTCGAGTGCGACCATTTCGGGGTGTAGACGGCGTTCTTGTTCGACGCGCGGTATTTCCAGGCGAACAGGAAGGTCATGACGATAACCGGCACAACGACCAACAGCATCAGCAGGGTCGCGGTGATGATCAGGTTGCGCTGTTCCAGGCCGACCTGGCCCGTTGGATTGAGCAAGGTCATGTTGCAGCCTCCCAGCAACAACGTGCCGAGCAGCGGCACTAGGCCTAGTAATCTGGGGTACCTGTTTTTACTCATCTCACGACCTCTAAAGCAGCTTGCGCAATGCAGTTGGGTTTTGATCGCCAACACTTCACCCTGCCAAGGGTTGGCATTTTCTTTGGATTGAATAAGGGCCGCCCGTCGCGCGTCAGACGCTCGACAAATCCCGGGACAGCGTTAAGTTCTTATTCGAATTCGTGGTCAAAGGCCTTGTTACAGACCAATTCCATTTGGTGCGGAAAGTTGGAAGGCACCGACACCTGGGTGTCTTGAAAGCCTCTCGACTTGCTCGACACCCGACTTCCTGCGCAGCCCTTTAATAAAGTGCTCCTTAATAAAGGCTGAACAGTGCCGGGAATTCAGTGCGGGCGATTGTAGATAGGTAGCGCCCTATACACCATGTCTTATCCCGAAATAATTTTTATCCATTCGAGCAACAATCCATCACCATTTTTGCAAAAGTTCCGCATGTTATCGAAATCGATTCTCAACAAAAACACCAAAAAATGTAGGTGTATCCGCCTCAGTTCAGACAGCTCCGAAGGCTTTTTCTGAACGTCTGATCGGCGCAAAGCCCGATATTCCAAGGGCTCTGGCCATTTGCCAGAGCGTGTTAAAACTGCCTGATCTGGCACTCACGTTCAAAACCAGAAAAACGCTGAAACAGACCAATGTTTTTATGTAACAAGAGGCCAATCGGCCACTTCACGAAGCCCTGCGGCACACCGCGTGTGACAACATGTCGCACACCTGCCGCACCCTCCCTTGCCGTTCGTCACGGCGATTTCACAAAGTCTCTGAACGGCAAAACGCCCCGACTTGCTGATCCGCAAATCGAGGCGTTAGCTGTATCGGCGCAACTGCCGAAAAGTTGATTCAGCGCAGTTCTTTTCGGTTACGCGAGGTGAGCAGTGGCACCAGGATCACCACCAGCACAAACGCCACCAGCGCCCATTGCGCCAGCGACAGGCCGAGGATCGGCGGATACGGCGTCGAGCAGAAACCGTCGACCTGGAAGCCCAGCGGGAAGATCTTCGCCAATGGCAGATCATCGACAATCGGCTGCAACACATCGATGCCACAGCTGACTGCCGGATAGAACTGGGTGTACACGTGGTGCCCGGCAACGCCGGCCCCGGCAATCGCACAAATCACTACCAGCACCTCGAACACGGTGATGCTGCGCCGCGTGCGCATGGCCGCGCCGATGAACGCGAACAGCGCGATCAGCAGCAACGCATAACGCTGCAAAATACACAGTGGGCACGGCGCTTCGCCGAGCACGATCTGCATGTACAGCGCGCCACCGATCAGCGCCAGGCAGATGATCCCCAGCAGCACCAGAAAGCGCCGTTCACGGCCCAACCGAATCGTTTCCTCGCTCATTGCCTTTCCCTTGTATGTCCATGGTTCAGCCGGCCAGCGGCTGCGCTTGCAGTTGCGCCATCAGGCTGATGTTGTCTTCGATATGCCAATTGGCGGCGATACGACCGTTGTCGATCTGATAGATATCGGTTGCCCGGAAGTCTACACGCTGCCCCTGCCCTTTGAGAGCCTTGAACGTGCCAGTGAAATGCCCGCGAAAGTGCAGATGCACCACCACGCGATCACCGGCGACGATCATTTGCTCTATATCGCAGCTCAGATCCGGCACCGCCGTACGAAAGAACTTCGACGCCAGCAATGGTCCGGTCGGCCCCTGTACCCGGCCTTCGGGTGGAGTCTTGTCGACAAACTGCGGCGACAAGGCTGCGGTGGCCAGCGCCTCTTCGCCACTGTTCCAGAAACTGCCATAACGCCGTGCTGCCAGTTCCATGGCTGCAACCTGTGCCTTGGGCAAGCTCTGATCGACGATCAGAGTCTGCGGAGTGATCAAGGCAGATTCGGCAGAGGCAAACGGGCTGGCCAGCAATGCGGCCGACAGACCCAGGGCAGCGAAGCTGATACGACGGGCGAAGGTGAGGTGCGACATGGGGCGATCCTGATCATGTAAACGAACGAGCGCCTATCATCAGCATCGGGGAATTAACGATAAACCGGTTAAGAAACGATTAACCTTTAAACACTTTTTAAGAATCAAGACCGCGTAACGACCATCGCGAGCAGGCTCACTCCCACAAGGGATCTGCGTCGTACACCACTTTCATGTACGCCACCGCCCCTGTAGGAGTGAGCCTGCTCGCGATGCAGACAACTCGGTCTGAAGGGTTACTCCAAAGCAGCAGCCGGCCCGAAGAACTCGTAACGGCTTTGCTTCTCCGGCACACCCAGCGCCTTCAGATGCCGATTGATTGCGCCCATGAAGCCTTTCGGCCCAAGGAAGTACGCATCCACGTCACGCTGCTCAGGCAACCACTCACCGAGCAACTCCTGGCTCAGCATCCCAACCTTGTCCGCCGCCGGGCTCACGCCGTCATCTTCGGCATAGCAGTAGAAACGTTTAAGTTGCGGGTGACGCGCCGCCAGCCCATCAATCCAGTCTCGGAAGGCGTGGACGCTACCGTTGCGCGCGCAGTGGATAAAGTGCACCGGACGCTCGGTCTCCAGCGCGGCTTCGAGCATCGCCAGTGTCGGGGTAATGCCAACGCCGCCGCTGATCAGCACCAACGGCTTGTCGCTCGCGGTCAAGGTGAACTCACCCGACGGCGGGAACAACTGAATGCTCGCGCCAACATGCAACTGATCGTGCAAGTGATTGGACGCGCGACCACCCGGCTCGCGCTTGACGCTGATGCGGTACTGACCTTTGTTGGCCAGCGCCGACAGCGAATAGTTGCGGCGGATTTCTTCGCCATCAAGGATCAACTTCATGCCGATGTACTGACCCGGTTCGGCCGCCAGTATCGGGCCTTTGTCCGCAGGTTCGAAGTAGAACGAGATGATTTCCGCGCTTTCCTCGACCTTGGCCGCAACGATGAACTCACGCGCCCCGCGCCAGCCGCCGACGGCTTGTTCTTTCTGGTCATAGATGGCGGTTTCGGCGCCGATCAGAATGTCAGCCAGTTGCCCGTAAGCCGCGCCCCAGGCGCTCATCACTTCGGGCGTGGCGATCTCTTCACCGAGCACTTCAGAGATCGCACGCAGCAGGCACGCACCCACAATCGGGTAATGCTCGGGAAGGATTTGCAGGGCCACATGCTTGTTGATGATCTTCGCCACCAGATCGCCCAACTGATCAAGCTGATCAATGTGGCGGGCGTACATCAACACACCGTTGGCCAAAGCACGCGGCTGGTCGCCGCTGGACTGGTGCGCCTGATTGAACAATGGGCGCACCTCTGGGTATTCAGAGAGCATCATCCGGTAGAAGTGGGTGATCAGCGCCTCTCCGCCGCTTTCCAGCAGAGGCACGGTGGACTTGACGATGGCACGATCCTGGACGCTAAGCATAAGGTTGACTCCTGAGCTTTCTTTGAAAAGTTACCTTAGGCTTATCAGTTTCCGTGCCAACTTATTTATCCTTATAAATCAACAGTTTGAAATTTACGTAGTCATAAAGACTCAAAGCGACTTATAGTCATCCCGACTACATATTGTCTCTTTGACTACAAAACCATGACTGCCAAATCTCTACTGACTGCTCTGCTACCCCTGGTCTCCGATCTTTCTCGTGAACTGCCGGAGGGCGAGCGCTACAGACGCCTGCTCGAAGCCATGCGCGCGCTGCTGCCGTGCGATGCCGCCGCGTTGTTGCGTCTCGACGGTGAATCGCTGGTGCCACTGGCAGTCGATGGTTTGAGCACCGACACCCTCGGCCGGCGCTTCAAAGTCAGCGAGCATCCGCGTTTCGAGATTCTGCTGGCCGGTGCCGGGCCGACGCGTTTTGCTGCAGACAGCGACTTGCCCGACCCTTATGACGGCCTGGTCGATGGCCTCGACGAGCATCTCGAAGTCCACGATTGCCTTGGCTGCCCGCTGTTCGTCGATGAACAGCTCTGGGGTCTGATCACCCTCGACGCGCTCGATCCCGAGCGTTTCGAACCGATCGAACTCGACGCCTTGCAAGCCTTCGCCAGCCTTGCAGCGGCGACGGTCAACGCTGCCGAACGCATCGAGCGCCTGGCGACTCGCGCCGAAGACGAGCACCAGCGCGCCGAGGTTTATCGTCAGGCCAGCGGTCAGCAAAACCGCGAAATGATCGGCCAGAGCAAAGCGCTTAAACGCTTGGTGGAAGAAATAAACCTGGTCGGCGGCAGTGATCTGACCGTGTTGATCACCGGTGAAACCGGCGTCGGCAAAGAACTGGTGGCGCAGGCGATCCATGCCGCCTCGCCGCGTGCCGACAAACCGATCATCAGCCTCAACTGCGCCGCCCTCCCCGACACGCTGGTCGAAAGTGAACTGTTCGGCCACGTGCGCGGCGCCTTCACCGGCGCCACCAGCGACCGTCGTGGCAAGTTCGAACTGGCCAATGGCGGCACGTTGTTTCTCGACGAAGTCGGTGAGTTGTCGCTGACGGTGCAGGCCAAACTGTTACGCGTACTGCAAAGCGGGCAGTTGCAGCGATTGGGTTCGGACAAGGAACATCAGGTCGACGTGCGCCTGATCGCCGCGACCAACCGTGACCTGGCGGAAGAAGTCCGTAGCGGGCGTTACCGTGCCGACTTCTATCATCGCTTGAGTGTTTACCCTTTAAAGGTGCCAGCGTTGCGTGATCGCGGTCGCGATGTGTTGCTGCTTAGCGGTTTCTTTCTGGAACAGAACCGTTCGCGCATGGGCCTCAACAGCCTGCGCCTTAACAGCGATGCCCAGGAGGCACTGCTCGCCTACACTTGGCCGGGCAATGTGCGCGAGCTGGAACACTTGATCGGACGCAGTGCGTTGAAGGCTTTGGGCAATTGCAAGGTACGGCCGAAGATTCTCAGTTTGAGTGCGGCGGATCTGGATTTGCCGCGCGAGGTTGTGGATAACTCCGCCGAACCTGCTGCCGATGTTGTAGCGGCGGCGCCGCTGATCAAAGGCGATTTGCGCAGCGCCACCGAGGAATATCAGCGGCGCTTGATCAGTGCGGCGCTGGAGCGCAATCAGGACAACTGGGCGAGCGCGGCGCGTGAGTTGGGGCTGGATCGGGCAAACCTTGGGCGCATGGCCAAAAGACTAGGCATGAAATAACCACATCCTGTTGTTTGATTGAGTCTCTGTGGTGAGGGGATTTATCCCCGATAGACTGCGAAGCAGTCCCCTCTTTTGAAATAAGAAGCGGGGCCGCTGCACGCCCCATCGGGGATAAATCCCCTCACCACAGGTACATCCCTGTCCGCCCGACAACAGACCTAAAGCCCAACCTTTTGACGCCGATAACCCGGCATCAATAGTTTCTGGCGATTTACACCCTCGCCCACCACCTTTCCACAGAAGGTTTATATGTCCTCCACCAAAGCCCGCGCAGATTCACTTTCGCTTCTGCTGTTTACCTTGCGCAGCGGCAAGCTGATGGCGATCAACCTGCTGAAAGTCAGTGAAATCATTCCCTGCCCGCCGCTGACCAAACTGCCGGAGTCGCACCCGCACGTCAAAGGCATCGCCACCTTGCGCGGCGCGTCGTTGTCGGTGATCGACCTCAGCCGTGCCATCGGCGAGCGTCCGCTGGAAGACCCGAACGGCGGCTGCCTGATCGTCACCGATGTCAGCCGTTCGAAACAGGGTCTGCACGTGCAAGCGGTAAGCAAAATCGTCCACTGCCTGACCACCGACATCAAACCGCCGCCGTTCGGCTCTGGCGGCCCGCGTGCCTACATCACCGGCGTGACCTCGGTCGACGGCGTACTGGTGCAAGTGCTGGACATCGAAAAAGTCATCCACAGCATCGCCCCGGCGCAGATCGAAATGGCCCCGACCGACCTGTCCATGGAAGACGCCGACGTCCTCGGCAACGCGCGTATTCTGGTGGTCGACGACAGTCAGGTGGCATTGCAGCAATCGGTGCACACCCTGCGCAACCTCGGTCTGCAATGCCACACCGCACGCAGCGCCAAGGAAGCCATCGACTGCCTGCTCGACCTGCAAGGCACTGCGCAGCAGATCAACCTGATCGTCTCCGACATTGAAATGTCCGAGATGGACGGCTACGCCTTCACCCGCACCCTGCGCGAGACGCCGGACTTCGCCCATCTCTACGTGCTGCTGCACACCTCGCTCGACAGCGCGATGAACAGCGAAAAAGCCCGATTGGCCGGAGCGAACGGCGTGCTGACCAAGTTTTCTTCACCTGAGTTGACCCACTGTCTGATCGAAGCGGCCAAGCACGTCGCGGCGCACGGGCACTGAGTCTTGGCCGAAACGTATTGTTTTTTGATGCGGCGTGATCTGGCTAAGGACGCGCCGGAAGTGCTTTTGCCTGAAGGCATTGAACTGCGCACGTACTCCGTCGAATGGGCGCCGCTGGTGCATGACTTGATGCAGCTCGGCCACCGCGAAGGTGGCGGCCGGGTGCCGGCGCTGGACACTTGGCAGAAGCAATTCGAGACTGATCCTGAATATGATCCGACACTGTGCTTTATCGCCTACGATGCCGAAGGTGTCGTCGGTGTGGCGCAATGCTGGACCAGTTCATATATCAAGAATCTGGTGGTGCATACTCGGGCGCAGGGGCGCGGACTCGGGCGTGCGTTGCTGTTGCATGCCTTCGAGGCATTCAAACAGCGGCGCGAAGGCTTTGTAGATTTGAAAGTGCTGGAGGACAACCTGCGAGCGCAGCGATTGTATGAAAGTGCCGGGATGTATGTAGTCCGCCGTGAGCTCGTGCCGGACTGACAGGTCGCCATCGCGAGCAGGCTCACTCCTACAGGGGAACGCATTTCAAAATGTAGGAGTGAGCCTGCTCGCGATGAGGCCATCCCAGACACTTTCACCCTCAGGCATACTCCAACCTTGGCTACTACCCAAGGACGCCCACCATGAAAACTATCATCCTTAGTTTGCTCTACCTCACCGCCCTCGCTTCTCAAGCCCATGCTTCCAGCCCCGACGCCTGGGCGGCCTACGACAAAACAGTCCTCGCCAGTTGCACCAAGGCCAGCGGTTTGAAAAATGCCAAACCCGTCGGCACTCCCGCTCAATTCGATGACCGCGTTGGTTACACCGCTGTGTTGCTGCAGGGTCAATATCCGCAAAAACACATGAAAGGCCAGCAAGGCACCGAGCTGTGCCTGTTTAACAAACAGTCGAAAACCGCGTTCGTCACCGAGTGGGACTCGATCCGCCCGACCGCCAAAGCCCAGTGAATGGCGCATAACTTGCTTCGCCCCCGGCCTGTGCGGTGGTTTTTTGCCACCGTTTCACACCCTGATTGAAGACAGATCGCTCAATGAATACGACGTTTTCCTGCGTAGGCTGCGGCAAATGCTGCACCGATCACCATGTGCCCCTGACCTTGGCCGAGGCCCGTATGTGGGCGGCGGATGGTGGTCAGGTGATCGTCTTGGTCGAGGCCTTTCTCGGCAATGGCCTGGGTTTGCCTGAGCAGCAACGTGAACACGCCGAACGCCGTTCGGTGGTGGTGCGCAGCGGCATGACCGATGCCCATGTGGCCATCACTTTCGCGGCGTACAACGTCGGGCCCTGCCGGAATCTTGACGAAGACAAACTGTGCCGCATCTACGAACGCCGGCCGCTGGTTTGTCGCATTTACCCGGCGGAAATCAACCCGCACATCCCGCTCAACCCCCTCGCCAAGGATTGCCCGCCGGAGTCCTGGGAACAGGGGCCGCAGTTGATCGTGGGCGGCGAGTTGGTTGATCAGGAACTGCTGCAATTGATTCAGCGTTCGCGGCAGGCGGATCGTGATGACATTCAGGTCAAGGACGTCATTTGCGCGATGCTCGGGATTCGCACCACCGCGCTCAAGGGCGACGGGTTTACTGCGTATCTGCCGAACATGGCGGCGTTCGCCACGGTCATCGATCAGGTCACCGCGCAGCCGCTGGGCGAGGCGCACAGTGAATGGCTGTTTCATGTGTCCGGCGATGACATTGCCGGGCAAGTGCTGGCCGCGGGGGCGCAGGTGGTGACGGAGCCGGCGCAGACGTATGCGTTTATCTCGCTGCGCGCGGCCTGATCCAGATTCTTTAGCGTCCGCCCGGCCTCATCGCGAGCAGGCTCACTCCCACATTTGAAATGCATTCCCTTGTAGGAGTGAGCCTGCTCGCGATAGCGCAAGTGAGCACACCCTCAATCGCGAACCTGCCGCCGCCGCCAAAACTCCCGCGCCAACATGCGCAAATCCCCCGCCAGTCCCGCCACATCCTCGGAGTTGCGCTGACTCTGCCGTCCCTCATCCACCGTCACCTCGCACGCCGTGCGGATGCTGACGATATTGCGATTGATGTCCTCGCTCACCGCGCTTTGCTGCTCCACCGCCGCCGCGATCTGCAGACTCATCTCGGTGATCTGCTCGACCCGCGCACTGATCCCGTCCAGCGCCCGCGCCGCCCGTTGCGCCTGTTCGACGCTGTCATCGACATGCTCGCTGCTCTGCTGCATCACCTGCACCGCATCACGCGCGCCATTTTGCAGGGTGCTGATCATCCGCTGAATCTCGTTGGTCGATTGCTGCGTGCGTTGCGCCAGCCCGCGCACTTCATCGGCCACCACCGCAAAGCCGCGCCCGGCGTCACCCGCCCGCGCGGCTTCGATGGCCGCGTTGAGCGCCAGCAGATTGGTCTGCTCGGCAATGCTGCGAATCACCTCGAGCACTCCGGAAATCTCGCTGCTGTGGCCTTCGAGTTGATGGATCACCTCGGTGGCGCGCCCCAGCTCCTCCGCCAGGCGCAACACCGCGCTGCGACTTTCGCCGACCAGCAAATGCCCTTCACGGGTTTCCGTCCCGGCCATGTCCGCCGCCACCGAGGCTTGCTGCGCATGGCTGGCCACTTGCGCGACACTGGCAGCCATTTCATGAATCGCCGCCGCGACCAGATCGGTTTCCGCCTGCTGCGCCAATGAACTGCTATGGCTGCTTTGCAAATGATCGACCAGTTGCGCCGCATGCCCGGCCAACTGTTGCGACGCATCGCCAATGCGCCCCACCACCGCGCCAACCTGCGCCTCGAGCATCTGCAAAGCGAACTCGATCTGCCCGAATTCATCGCGCCGGCCGGTATAGATGCCTTGGCTCAACGGGTTATCGGCAATGTGCCGGGCACGCTCGGTCAACCGCTCCAGCGGCCGCAGCATCCAGTGCACAACCCCTGCACAAGTACCGCTGCCAATCACAAACGCCGCCGCGTCGATCCACATCGACTCGGGTCGCAACCAGGACTCGAGCGTCAACAGCCCACCGAGTAACACACTGGCCAGCGCGGTAATCTGCGCTCGCACACCAATATTCGGCAATCGCCAACGCGCCACCTGCGTCCCGCGCAACTGCGCATAGGCACGCTCCGCTGCCCTCACCTGGCGCTCATCCGGCCGCGTGCGCACCGACTGATACTCGACCGCCGCACCGTTCTGAGTGACCGGCGTGACGAACGCGCTGACCCAGTAATGATCACCGTTCTTGCAACGATTCTTCACCAGCCCCATCCACGAACGCCCACGTTTGAGCGTCTGCCACAGGTGCGCAAACGCCTGCGCCGGCATGTCCGGATGACGCAGCAAGTTGTGCGGCACACCAAGCAGTTCGTCGCGGGTATAACCGCTGATCCTGATGAAATCATCGTTGGCGTAGGTGATTGCGCTGGTCAGATCGGTGGTCGAAAGAATGTTCGCATCCAGCGCTACTTCGACGTTGCGACCGGTCACCGGGAGATTGATCTTCATGGATAGCGCGCTCGTTTTATTGGAAGAGTCGGCAGGGCTGCTGACTCTAAGCGCACCAATTGGTCAAATATTGATCTGGCTCAGCTTCTGGGCATTTAGCCATCAACCGCCCATAGACAGAGACAGGACGGTCGATGGATTGAGCTGCAATGGCTCAGCGTTGAGCCACCGCCAAGCACTCAAGCTCCACTTTGGCCCCCGGCACAACCAGTTGCCTGACCGCGAAGGTGGTGCGCGCAGGTAATCGGTCGGCTGGAAAATAACCGCGGTACACCTCGTTCATGCCTGCAAAGTCCTTTACGTCAGTCAGAATCACCGTGCATTTGGCGACCTGATACAGCGATGAACCGCTGCTCTGCAAAGCGCTACGCAGGTTCTCCATTACCTGAGTCATCTGCGGGCCGATGCCCCCTTTTGCCAGATCGCCTTTGTCATCCAGCCCCAGCACGCCGGACAAGTAGATCGTGTCCCCGACCTGTACCGAATCGGAGAACGGAAACCCGTCGGTATTGGCTTGATAGCGCAGCGGCTCGTTCACGACGGGTGGCAAATATTCTTCGGTAATCGCTTGATACACACCATTGCGCTTCAGACGTTCGAGGGCGGCGTTCAGGTCATCGCGCAGTTTGCTGTCGGTCTTGCGCACGGCCATGGCCACGCCGGTGCCCAGCATCGGGTCCTTGAGCGGCGGACCTGCGAATTCAAATGCCGCACCCCGGGAATGCCGTAGCAGCGCCTCGTTGATTTCGATGGAATCTTGCAAGGTGGCGTCTATCTCGCCGGTCAGCAGACTGGCGATCAATTGATCGTTGAACTGAAAACTGCGCACCGTCACTCCAGACGGCGCCCATCGTTCCTTCGCAAAAGCTTCACGACTGGTACCGGCCAGCACGCCGATGCGTTTGCCTTCGAGGGAACGGACATCCGGATGCAGATTGGCGCCTTTGCGCGCGACGAGCTGGTTGCTCAACGGATAGAGATTGTCGGTGAAGTCGATTCGCTCGCGGCGTGCCGCAGTGGCAGTCATCGGCATGATCACATCAAAACGATTGGCTTCAAGCGCCGCAATGTTGGTGGCGTAATCCTGGTCGACCCAGACGCAGCGTTTTTGCAACTCGGTGCATAACGCATTGCCCAGTTCGATGTTCAGCCCAACCAGCTCACCTTTATCGTTTCGGCTTTCAAAGGGCGGAACGAGAGGCTCAACACCGAAACGAATCGACGGTTCAACCACGGAGGACACGCAGCCGCTGGTCAGGGCTAACACTGACAAGGCATATATGATTTTTGCCAAGGGCATTGGGACGACCTTCATCAAAGAATTCACGAGAGGCGTGAATCTTCGACGAGAGGTCATCGGATTCCCAGAGGACGGATCGCTTATCCGTGTGGGAATAGTCTCTTTCTGACAGGAAAACTCAGCGCTTGCCCATCGAACGACGGGTGCCCGGCGGGGCCATGCCCGGGGTCTTGGTGTGGCCATTCTTGGCGCCGTTCTTGTACCACGGCTGGTTAGAGCCTTTGGCAGACGCCAACTCGCCCGGTTTGAACGGGAATTTGAAGGCCGGGATTTCGCTGTGGGTGTCGCTGGCATCGGCCAATTCTGCCGGGACAGCGCTTACAGCGTCGTCAACCGGCGGCAGGGTCGGGGAAGTCATAAAAGCTCCGGAAAGCAAAAAGTCGGGCCCGAACAGTGAGCCGCGAAGGCGCGCAGTATACCTGCACGCCTTGGCTCGGCACCTGAAGATTTGCACCGCACGCCGAACGGCTTACAAGTACGTGATGGTGACAATACCTTTGTCGGTCGAAGTCTTGAGTGGTACGTAAGTCATGTTCATCGGCAGCGTTTCATGGCTGCAGGCGTTGCGATAGGTACCGATGTCCAGTTTCAGGCCGGGCTTGAGTTCGACCTGGCGGGATTCGCTGGAACTCAATGCACCGACTCGCCCGACTTCACAGCCGGAATCGACGATCTGCCCGGTAAACCGGATCTCGCCGGATTGACTGCCAGGCGCGGCGAAGGATGTGAGAGGAAGCAAGAGAAGCACGTACGGCAGAGCGGTTTTCAGCTTCATTTCAAGACACTCCCGGGGTGAGCGGCCCAGAGAGAACCCGGGCTACACAATGTTTATCCGCGAGCAGGGACGGATCTTGAGAAGCGTAGTTGGCAAATGGGTCCCGAATTGGGACTGATCGGTCCCTTTTGAGGACCGTTATACCGCCATCGCGAGCAAGCTCGCTCCTACATTTGAAATGCATTCCCACTGTAGGAGCGAGCCTGCTCGCGATGAACGATGACGCGGCGTTCCTGCCTGATCAGGACTGAGGATCAACCCGATCCAAAACACGGTTTACCGCCAGTTCGGCGAGCATCACGATCTGCTGGATGGCCAATGCCGTACTGCGTTGCGGACGGCTGAGCTGATCAGCGAAATCGCCAGCCATCACGTGGGCCGAGGCCAGGGACTCGCAGGCGTGAGCGAGGAGGCTTTCTGTGTCGATGTTCGGGTGGACGAGGAACATCGTGCTGGGTAGGCGCGGTTTTATGGGATCGGGGCTGAGGTAGAAATCGAGGGCGCGTTTTATGGCTTCGCGGTTTTTTAACTGGTCGTCGGCGCGGAGAGCGTCTTCGAGGGGGGTTGTTGTTTCTAGCGGGGGATCGGGTACGGGCTTAGTCATGGAAACACTCTCTTATCAAATGATTTGAAGCCATCACTTGTCGTTTCTCACGCGACGAGAGGTGGCAGCTATGTGCGGAGTGAGAAACCGGTAAGAGAGCAACCCGGCCGAACCGAGGTTCGCCCGCACACAGCCGCCATAACGTATTGCCGGCAGCAGATGAGCTGGCGGCGATTATGGTCGTACTCGTGTTTGATTAAAACATCTCAACGGGTTCTCACACCCGATCGCCGAGTATTCGGCGACAACCCAAGCCTAGAGAGCGCACGTCCGACGGACAACCTGAAAACCTTGTGGGAAGGTTCTGGTTATTTGACTCATATTTAAACAGCACAAGGTAATCGGCTGACTGGACAGACCTCTTCGCGAGCAGGCTCGCTCCTACAATGGGATCGTATGCCGTCTGCCAGAGATTGGTCGGCTGTCAGGCCGCCATCGCTGGCAAGCCAGCTCCCACAAGGGTTGAGTTCATCTGGCAGAGACAGGTCGGCTGTCAGGCCGCCATCGCTGGCAAGCCAGCTCCCACAGGGGTTGAGTTCATCTGGCAGAGACAGGTCGGCTGTCAGGCCGCCTTCGCTGGCAAGCCAGCTCCCACATGGGTTGAGTTCATCTGGCAGAGACAGGTCGGCTGTCAGGCCGCCTTCGCGAGCAGGCTCGCTCCCACAGTTTGGACCGAGTACATCTGCCAGAGATTGGTCGGCTGTCAGGCCGCCATCGCTGGCAAGCCAGCTCCCACAGGGGTTGAGTTCATCTGACAGAGACAGGTCGGCTGTCAGGCCGCCATCGCGAGCAAGCTCTGCTCCTACAATGGGATAGCATGCAGTTTGCAAGACCTTGGTCGGCTGTCAGGCCGCCATCGCTGGCAAGCCAGCTCACACAGGGAAGATAAGTACAACCCGCACGCGGCGTATGCCGCCCCACTCAACAGGATGAGCGTTAGCTCGGGTGCAGCTTTTGATCTTGATCCACGGGCGACGTCGGAAGGCTGAGTGGAGGGATTGATCCGGGCGTGGGAGCGCAGCGACCGTTTGGCGCAGCCAAACACAGCGAGAGGAGGTGCAGCGCAGCAAACCGTAGGCGCTGCGCCCGGATCGATCCCGCAGCGAAGGAACCCCGAGCCCCAGCGAGCGGGCCGCACGTAGGAGCAAGCGTTTTTTGCTTACTTTTTTAGGCGCTTGTAAAAAAGTGAGTCGCCGTAAGGGCGAAACCCTAAGCCGCCATTACCGCAGCAACGGATATGCACCCACACGAAACTGACAGCGCTGACAGCCAGCCGTCACCCTCCTGACCCCCAAACAAGTTTATAACTACCCAACCTGCCCAAACTCCAAACCCTGGCGCCCCAACCGCATGCAAATCCAAAAGAACAAAGCCCTGCTAGCCACCCTGCTGATCGCCATCGCAGCCACAGGCCTATGGTTTGCACTCAAACCCGCCCCGACCAAACTCGCCACCCCCACCGCAATCCCCGTGCGAGTCATAGCGGTCAGCGAAAAAGACGTCCCCCGCTACACCAGCGGCATCGGCTCGGTACTCTCATTACACAGCGTCGTAGTGCGCCCCCAAATAGACGGCATCCTCACCAAAATCCTCGTCAAAGAAGGCCAACTCGTCAAAGCAGGCGACCTGCTGGCCACCATCGACGACCGCTCGATCCGCGCCAGCCTTGACCAGACCCGCGCCCAACTCGGCGAAAGCCAGGCCCAACTGCAAGTCGCCCTGGTCAACCTCAAACGCTACAAACTGCTCACCGTCGACGACGGCATCTCGAAACAGACCTACGACCAGCAACAAGCCCTGGTCAACCAACTGAAAGCCACCGCCCAAGGCAACCAGGCTTCAATCGATGCGGCGCAGGTACAACTTTCCTACACGCAGATCCGCTCCCCGGTCACCGGCCGCGTCGGTATTCGTACCGTCGACGAAGGCAACTTCCTGCGCATGACCGACACCGCAGGCCTGTTCACCGTCACCCAGATCGACCCGATCGCGGTGGAGTTTTCCCTTCCCCAGCAAATGCTGCCAACCCTGCAAGGCCTGATCAACGATCCCGAGCACGCCCAGGTCAAGGCCTACATCGGCGCCGACACCGATGGCGAAACCGGCAACCTGCTCGGCGAAGGTCATCTGACCCTTATCGACAACCAGATCAACGCCAACACCGGCACCATCCGCGCCAAGGCCGAATTCGACAACGCCAGCCAGAAGCTCTGGCCCGGTCTGCTGGTCACGGTAAAAATTCAGACAGCCCTCGATAAAGATGCGCTGGTGGTGCCGCCCACCGTCGTACAACGCGGCCTCGACCAACACTTCGTCTACCGAGTGAATGGCGACAAAGTCGAAGCCGTACAGGTGCAGATGGTTTATCAGGGCAGCGGTCAGGACATCATCAAAGGCGTGAAGGCTGGCGACGTGCTGGTGACCGATGGCCAGTCGCGGCTCAAACCCGGTTCGACCGTGCAAGTCATGACGGAGCCGCCGCAAGTGGTGCAAGCGGAGCCGAAACCATGAAGGAACACAAAGGCGTTTCGACGTGGTGTATCGATCACCCGGTGGCGACGATTCTGCTGACCATCGCGCTCGTACTGGTCGGCGTGATTGCCTTCCCACGCTTGCCGATTGCCCCACTGCCTGAAGCGGAATTTCCTACGATTCAAGTCTCCGCGCAGTTGCCCGGTGCCAGCCCCGACACTATGGCGTCGTCGGTGGCCACACCGTTGGAGGTGCAATTCAGCGCCATTCCCGGCATGACCCAGATGACCTCGAGCAGTGCCTTGGGCTCAAGCCTGCTGACCCTGCAATTCACCCTCGACAAAAGCATCGACACCGCCGCCCAGGAAGTCCAGGCAGCGATCAACACCGCCGCCGGCAAACTGCCGAAAGACATGCCGACGCTGCCGACCTGGAAGAAGGTCAACCCGGCCGATAGCCCGGTGCTGATCCTCAGCGTCAGCTCGACGCAAATGCCCGGCACCGAACTCAGCGATCTGGTGGAAACACTGCTCTCGCGTCAGATCAGTCAGATCGACGGTGTAGGCCAAATCAACATCACCGGTCAGCAACGTCCGGCGATTCGCGTACAAGCCTCGGCGGACAAATTGGCCGCCATTGGCCTGACCTTGGCCGACATTCGTCTGGCGATCCAGCAGACCAGCCTCAACTTGGCCAAGGGTGCGCTATACGGCGAGTCGAGCATTTCCACGCTGTCGACCAACGACCAGTTGTTCCACCCCGAGGACTACAGCCAACTCATCGTTTCCTACAAGGACGGCGCCCCGGTTCACCTGCGCGACGTCGCCAAAGTCGTCAACGGTTCGGAAGATGCCTACGTACAAGCCTGGGCCGGCGATCAACCCGGGGTGAACCTGGTGATCTCGCGCCAGCCCGGCGCCAACATTGTCGAAACCGTTGACCGCATTCAGGCCGCCCTGCCCGGCCTCGAAGCCATGTTGCCGGCCTCGGTGCAGGTAAAAACCCTGATCGACCGCACCCAGACCATCCGCGCCTCGCTGCATGAAGTGGAAATCACGCTGCTGATCGCGATCATGCTGGTTGTCGCAGTGATGGCGCTGTTCCTGCGCCAGTTGTCGGCGACGCTAATTGTTTCGGCGGTACTCGGCGTGTCGTTGATCGCCAGTTTCGCTTTGATGTACATCCTCGGATTCAGCCTGAACAACCTGACATTGGTGGCGATCGTCGTCGCGGTGGGCTTCGTGGTCGACGATGCGATTGTGGTGGTGGAGAACATCCACCGGCATCTGGAAGCCGGCGACGATATGCGCGAAGCTGCGATCAAAGGCGCGGGCGAGATCGGTTTTACCGTGGTCTCGATCAGTTTCTCGCTGGTGGCCGCGTTTATTCCGCTGCTGTTTATGGGGGGTGTGGTCGGGCGCTTGTTCAAGGAATTTGCTCTGACCGCGACCTCGACCATTCTGATTTCCGTGGTGGTTTCGCTGACGCTGGCGCCGACACTCGCCGCGTTGTTCATGCGCAAACCGGTGCATCACGCCCACGACAAACCAGGGTTCAGCGAACGCCTGCTCGGCTGGTACGAAAAAGGCCTGCGCCGCGCCCTCGCCCATCAAAAATTGATGCTCGGGGTATTCGGCCTGTCGCTTGGTTTGGCCATCGCGGGTTACATCTTTATCCCCAAGGGCTTCTTCCCGGTGCAGGACACCGGTTTCGTCCTCGGCACCACCGAAGCTGCTGCGGATATTTCTTACGGCGACATGGTGAAAAAACACTTGGCCATGGCCGAAATCGTCGCGGCCGATCCGGCCGTGCAGGCGTTTTCCCACTCGGTGGGTGTCTCCGGCAGCAACCAGACCATCGCCAACGGCCGCTTCTGGATTGCCCTGAAAAAACGCGGCGACCGTGATGTCAGCGCCAGCCAGTTCATCGACCGCATTCGTCCGCAACTGATGAAAGTCCCCGGCATCGTCCTCTACCTGCGCGCCGGCCAGGACATCAACCTCAGCTCCGGCCCAAGCCGTGCGCAGTACCAATACGTACTCAAGAGCAACGACGGTGCGACCCTCGCGACGTGGACGCAGCGCCTCACGGAAAAACTGCGCAGCAACCCGGCGTTCCGCGACATCTCCAACGACTTGCAGTTGGGCGGCAGCATCACCCACATCAGCATCGACCGCAGTGCGGCGGCGCGTTTCGGCCTGACCGCGAGCGATGTCGACGAGGCGTTGTACGACGCGTTCGGCCAACGGCAGATCAACGAGTTCCAGACGCAGGTCAACCAGTACAACGTGATTCTGGAGCTGGACACCAAACAGCGCGGCAAGGCCGAAAGCCTCAACTATTTCTACCTGCGTTCGCCGCTGAGTGGCGAGATGGTGCCGCTGTCGGCACTGGCCAAATTTGATGCACCGACCATCGGCCCACTGTCGATCGCCCACGACGGCATGTTCCCGGCCGCCAACCTGTCGTTCAACCTCGCGCCCGGCGTGGCGTTGGGTGATGCGGTGATTCTGCTCAATCAGGCCAAGGCCGAGATCGGCATGCCGACCGCGATCAGCGGCAATTTCCAGGGCGCGGCGCAGGCGTTTCAGAGTTCGCTGGCCAGTCAACCATGGCTGATTCTCGCGGCTCTGGTGGCGGTGTACATCATTCTCGGCGTGCTTTATGAAAGCTTCGTACACCCGCTGACGATCATTTCGACGCTGCCGGCGGCGGGTCTGGGCGCGGTGATCATGCTGTGGATCTGCGGCCAGGACTTTTCGATCATGGCGTTGATCGGGTTGGTGTTGCTGATCGGCATCGTCAAGAAAAACGGCATTCTGATGATCGACTTCGCATTGGAGGCTCAGCGCCACCGTGGGATGTCACCGCAGGATGCGATTTTCGAGGCGTGTATCACTCGGTTCCGGCCGATCATCATGACCACCCTCGCCGCCCTGCTCGGCGCGTTGCCGCTGATGCTCGGTTACGGCACCGGCGCCGAACTGCGCCAACCGCTGGGGATCGCGGTGGTCGGCGGCTTGCTGGTCAGCCAGATGCTGACGCTGTTTACCACGCCGGTCATATACTTGTGGCTTGAGCGGCTGTTTCACCGGCCTAAAGCTTTGCCTTCTGCGGCACTGGCGACTACAGACTGAGGCGGTCATGCGCGTTCTGATTATCGAAGACGAGGAAAAAACCGCGGATTATCTGCACCGCGGTCTGACGGAACAGGGTTACACCGTGGATCTGGCCCGCGACGGCGTCGAGGGTCTGCATCTGGCGCTGGAAAGCGACTACGCGGTGATCGTCCTTGACGTCATGTTGCCGGGCCTCGATGGCTTCGGCGTGCTGCGCGCGCTGCGTGCGCGCAAGCAGACCCCGGTGATCATGCTCACCGCCCGTGAGCGCGTCGAAGATCGCATCAAAGGCTTGCGCGACGGTGCCGATGATTACCTCGGCAAGCCGTTTTCTTTCCTCGAACTGGTCGCGCGCCTGCAAGCGCTGACCCGGCGCAGTGGCGGCCATGAACCGGTGCAAGTGAGCATCGCCGACCTGTGGATAGATTTGATCAGCCGCAAGGCGACCCGCGCCGGGACACGGCTGGACCTGACCGCCAAAGAGTTCTCGCTGCTCAGTGTATTGGCGCGGCGTCAGGGTGAAATTCTGTCGAAAACTGCCATTGCCGAAATGGTCTGGGACATCAATTTCGACAGCGACGCCAACGTCGTCGAAGTCGCGATCAAACGCCTGCGCGCGAAGCTTGACGGGCCGTTCGACGAGAAACTGCTGCACACCATCCGCGGCATGGGCTATGTGCTGGAGAGCCGTGGTGTCCAGTAATTCGATTGCCTTGCGCCTGAGCGGGATGTTTACGCTGGTGGCTCTGCTGGTGTTTCTGTTGATCGGTGGCGCGCTGTATCAACAGGTCGACAAAGGACTGGGCCTGTTACCGGAAGCCGAATTGGACGCGCGTTACAGCGTGCTCGAATCCGCCCTTAATCGCTTCGGTACGCCGGAGCATTGGGTGAAGATCAACGCCAAGCTGAAGCTGCTCGGCGAAGAGGACAAGCGCATTCGTTTCTGGGTAGTCAGCGGCGATCCAGGTTACGAATACGGTCAGCCGGATGCGGCGATTCGCGCTTTTGCCCAAGGCCCGCTGGGCATGCGCGACATGCAGCTGGCCGAACATCCCTATCCGCTGAAAGTGCTGCTGACTGAACTGCCGGCAAAAGATCAGCGTCCGCCGCTGCGCTTCATGATCGGCATTGATACCGAGACGTTTCACGAGACCCAGCACAACCTGTTGATCGCGCTGATCGGGCTGGCGATTGTCGGTGTGCTGATGGCTTCGGCGCTGGGGTATTGGGTCGCTCGGATCGGCCTCAAGCCGCTGATCAAACTGTCCCATGAAGCTCAAAGACTCGCACCTCCGCTAAGAGCTGGACGCTTGCGTCTGTCGCCGCTGCCACCGGAGCTTGAGCAGTTTGTCGACTCATTCAACTCGACGCTGGAGCGGGTCGAACAGGCCTACTCGCGATTGGAATCGTTCAACGCCGATGTCGCTCACGAGTTGCGCTCGCCGCTGACCAATCTGATTGGCCAGACCCAAGTGGCACTGACGCGCGGACGCTCGGCCGAACACTACTTTGAAGTGCTGCAATCCAATCTTGAAGAACTGGAACGGTTGCGCTCAATCATCAACGACATGCTGTTTCTGGCCAGTGCCGATCAGGGCAACAAGGCGACCAAGCTCACCTCGACGTCGATGGCCGCTGAGGTGGCAACGACGTTGGAGTATCTGGATTTCATACTCGAAGACGCGCAGGTTCAGGTGCGGGTCAGCGGCGATGCGCTGGTGCAGATCGAGGTCGCGCATTTGCGCCGGGCGCTGATTAATTTGCTCAGCAACGCAGTGCAGCACACCGCGCCGGGACAAGTGATCGAAGTACGAATTGAGGTCGAAGAACATCAAGTGAGTATTGGTGTAGCCAACCCCGGTTCACCTATTGCCGGCGAGCATCTGCCGCGATTGTTCGAGCGATTTTATCGGGTGGATGCGTCACGCAGTAACAGTGGCAACAACCATGGCCTGGGGCTGGCGATCGTCAAGGCGATTGCGCTGATGCATGGTGGCGATGTGTTTGTGAGGAGTGATCGCGGGATGAATACGTTCGGGATTTATTTGCCTGTTTAACTGTTGCATATCCACCCTGTGGCGAGGGGATTTATCCCCGATGGGCTGCGAAGCAGTCCTGAATTCTATGTGCAGGTTGTGTCAGAAAGATCGCGATCGCAGGTTTTGGGGCTGCTTCGCAGCCCAACGGGGATAAATCCCCTCGCCACAGATAAATCCTCTCACCACAAGTTTTCCCAGCCTCCGGGAATGCGTTTACCAACAGGTGATCTTTGCTTTTGCTGTAACAGTCATTTATGAAAATCACGCTGTTTCCCAACGCCCGGCAACCTTATCTTTGCCCGCACCAAACAGCACTCGCCAAGCGAGAAGGTTTTCAGAATGTCCAACAGTATGGGTATTGCCAGCGCTTTCGTTTTGTCCTCATTGATCCTGTCGCCGATGGCGATGGCTGAAGAATCCCACGCGTTCGTTGCGCAGAACAGCGCACGCGCCCAGGCGTTCGACCAGCACCAGGCTGAAATGATGGCCAAGGCCAAAGACGCGACGCAGGCGCCTCAGGCTGCCGCAACCCAGGCTCAAGCGTCCGAGAAAGACAGCTGAGTCGCGCACCGCTCCGTTTCCCTCGACGCGGTTGTTTGGCTCTTCCCGTTCAACCGTCGTCACTCCAGGCCGCTGCCATTCAGCGGCCTTTTTTCGTTGTGGTCTGAAAGCCGTTTGGTTCGTCTGTAACAACAAGAAACATCAAGCGCCTCAAAATATAGAGGTGCCAGTTGACCCAAGGAGCTCCATTGCACGTGCGTTACCCAGTCCGCTTTACTCCGTTGTTCATTGCAATTGCCGCAACGATGGCATCTTCCGCTCACGCCGATGAGCCTGCCAAAGAAGGTTTCGTCGAAGGCTCGAGCCTCAACCTCAACGCCCGCAACTACTACATGAATCGCAACCGCTTGCAGCAGGCGGACGACAACATCGAGTGGGGTCAAGGCTTTCTCGGCATCTTCCAGTCGGGTTACACCGAAGGCACGGTCGGTTTCGGCATCGATGCCCACGCCATGCTCGGGCTGAAACTCGACGGCGGTGGCGGCACGGACGGTTCGAGCATCCTGCCGGTTCGAGAGAATGGCGGCAAAGCGCCGGGCTCATTTTCCACGGCGGGCGGGACGCTGAAGATGCGTGCGTTCGACACTGAACTCAAGGCCGGCGACTTGTTCCTCACCAACCCGGTGATTGCCGGCGGTGAATCGCGCATGCTCCCGCAAACATTTCGTGGCGTGAGCCTGACCAACCACAGCTTCGACGGTTGGTTGATCGAAGGCGGCCAGGCGAGTTTCACCAAACCGTACAACCAGAGTGGCCACAAACGCATCGGCACCTCCTACGGCAGCCTGGCCGATGGCGACGACAGCCAGCACCTGAACTGGGCCGGCGTGGCCTGGAGCGGCGTTGAAGGCCTGACCAGTAGCCTGTATGCGTCCGAGTTGAAGGACATTTGGAACCAGTACTACTACGACCTGGATTACACCTGGCAGTTGAACGATCTGGTCAGCCTCAACCCTGGCCTGCATTTCTATCACACGCAGGACACCGGTGATGCGCTGCTCGGCAACATCGACAACAACACCTACAGCCTGCATTTCACTGTCGGCGTGGGCAGCCACAGCGTTACTGCCGCGTATCAACGGGTCAATGGCAATACGCCGTTCGATTACATCAGCCAGGGCGACAGCGTTTACCTCGACAACTCGCAGCAATACTCGGACTTCAACGGCCCGAACGAGCGCTCGTGGAAACTCAAATACGCCTACGACTTTGCCGGCCTCGGCCTGCCGGGACTGACCTCGGCGCTGTCCTACTCGCGCGGCACCGTGGATCTGACCAAAGTCGACCCGGACAGCAAGGGCTATTCCAACTGGTACAGCGCTGAAGGTCGCAATGCCAAGCATTGGGAACGCGACATCGACCTCAAGTACGTGGTGCAAAGCGGCCAGGCCAAAGATCTGGCGGTGCGCCTGCAATGGGCGACCAACCGTGGCGGCAATGGCTACGGCGCGATTGATTCGGATACAGATGAATACCGCGTGATCGTCGACTACCCGATCAACGTCTTCTAAGCTGTGGCGAGGGATTTATCCCCGATGGGGCGCGCAGCGCCCCTGTCTTCACTGAAAAATCAGGGGGCCGCTGCGCAGCCCATCGGGGATAAATCCCCTCACTACACAAATCCCCCAACCGATAACCCCATCATGATCGCGAGCCGTACCCCACCCGTTACGGGCAAGACCGGACGCCCCGAGTTGCTGCTGATCTGCGGCAGTTCACTGACCGTGATCGCGATTATCTGCATCGTCACCTTTCTGCTGATTCGTGAGCACGCCAACGCTCAGGACTCGGCCACCCGCAGCGCCACCACCATCGCGCAATTGATCGACGCCGACGTCCTGCGCACGGTCGAACTGTACGACCTGACCCTGCAAGGCCTGATCGCCGCCGCCCAGCGTGATGACTTGCGCGACGTCACCCCAGAGATTCGCCATCTGGCGCTGTTCGACCGCTCCACCACCGCGCGCTTCAAAGGCGACATCCTGCTGCTCGACAAGCATGGCGAGGTGATTGCCGACTCCTCGCGGGTCGACCCCAAACCGGGTAATTTCGCCGACCGCGACTACTTCCTCGCGCACGCTTTCAACCGTGATGTCGGCATGTTCATCAGCCGCCCGTTCAAAACCCGCTGCGACTGCGATGAGGCCAATCAATGGCGCATCAGCTTCAGCCGGCGCATTTCCTCGGACACCGGGGAGTTCATCGGCGTGGCCGTGGCGTCGATGAAACTCGACTACTTCGATCAGTTGTTCAACAGCCTCGACATCGGCAAAAACAGCACGCTGAACATCATCGACAACGACGGCGTGCTGCTCGCGCAGAAGCCCTATCTGCAAAGCGACTCCATCGGCAAGAGCTTCGGCAATCGGCCCAACGTGGTGCGGATTCTGCGCGACAAGGATGGTAATGGCAGTTTCACCAGCATTTCGAGTATCGACCATCAACGGCGCCTCTACACCTATTCGCGGGTTGGCAATCTGCCGCTGACGGTGATGGTCGCGCTCTCCAGCGATGAGGTATTTGCCACTTGGCGCCGCACCGCGATATTGATCAGCGGCGCGACTGGCGTGCTGTGCGCGGGTTTGCTGTGGCTGACCTGGCTGCTCGCCCGCGAACTGCGTTTGCGCCAGCGGGCCGAGCGTGAACTGGCGCAACTGGCGGCCACGGATGCGCTGACCGGTGTCGCCAACCGGCGGATGCTTGATCAGTCGTTGCGCCACGAATGGTTCCGCGCACAGCGTTCGGGCCAGCCGATATCGGTGATGATGATCGATGCCGACCATTTCAAGGCGTTCAATGACCGCCACGGCCATCCGGCCGGGGATCAGGCGTTGAAAACACTGGCCCGAGTGATCATTGAAAACGTACGACGACCGGCGGATCTGGTTGCACGTTACGGTGGTGAGGAGTTTTCGGTGATTCTGGCCGAGACCGACAGTCATGGGGCGCAGCAGATTGCCGAGCATATTCGTCAGGCGGTTGAGCAGTTACCGCCGGTCGACGGTGCCGAGAGGCCGATGACGGTGAGTATTGGCATCGCGACCTGGACGGCGGCGAGTGAGATGACCCTGGAGCAGCTGTTGTTTGCGGCGGACAAAGCGTTGTATCAGGCCAAGGAAAGTGGGCGCAATCGGGTGGTGGTGGCTTCCTGATAGATATAGTGGCCTCACTGGCCCTATCGCGAGCAGGCTCACTCCTACAGGGGAATGCATTTCAAATGTAGGAGTGAGCCTGCTCGCGAAGAGGCCGGCCCAGGCAACACAAAAACTAAGGGCATAAAAAAAGGCCATCCGAGGATGGCCTTCAAAAAACTAGAGAGGTTTTTTACTTACACCGCCGCAACAGGGCGCATGTAAGAGATCGGTGCGGTACTGGCGTCTTCGAACGTCACCACTTCCCAGGCATCTGTCTGCTCAATCAATTTGCGCAGCAGCTGGTTGTTCAGTGCGTGACCGGACTTGAAGCCTTTGAACTCACCAATCAGGCTGTTACCCAGCAGGTACAGATCGCCAATGGCATCGAGGATCTTGTGCTTCACGAATTCGTCTTCATAGCGAAGGCCGTCTTCGTTCAGTACGCCATCGGCATCGACCACGATTGCGTTTTCAACGCTGCCGCCGAGTGCGAGGTTGTGCTTGCGCAGGTACTCGATATCACTCATGAAACCAAAGGTACGGGCGCGGCTGACTTCTTTTACGAACGAAGTGCTGGAAAAATCCACGCTTGCACTTTGGGTGCGGTCCCGGAATACCGGGTGATCGAAATCGATCTCGAAGCTCACCTTGAACCCTTCGAAAGGGACGAAAGTGGCGCGCTTGTCGCCGTCTTCCACTGTCACTTCACGCAGGATGCGGATGAATTTCTTGGCGGCGTCCTGTTCTTCCAGGCCAGCCGATTGAATCAGGAATACGAAGGGTCCAGCGCTGCCATCCATGATCGGGACTTCGGACGCGGAGAGCTCGACGTAGGCGTTATCGATGCCCAGGCCAGCCATGGCCGAGAGCAAGTGCTCTACCGTGTCCACTTTGACGTCGCCGTTAATCAGCGTCGTCGACATAGTGGTTTCACCGACGTTTTCCGCGCGGGCAGGGATCTGCACCACAGGGTCGAGGTCAGCGCGACAAAACACAATGCCAGTGTCGACAGGCGCAGGCTTGAGGGTCAGATAGACCTTCTCACCGGAGTGCAGGCCTACACCTGTGGCACGGATAATATTTTTCAGTGTGCGTTGTTTAATCATGGCTTGGGCCGCTTCAGCGCAAATTGCGAACTGGTATCAACAAAGGCTGGCGATAATAGCAGACCGAGCCTTTGCTGAACACCAATCACCTTCATAGCCCTGATACATTCCATCAATCGGCCTGACGACGCAGGAAGGCCGGGATGTCCAGGTAGTCCAGATCATCTTGCGGATTCATCTTCGCGGCAGCCGCAGCACCGGCCTGAGCCTGGTTGCGCATGACGGTCGGACGGTCCAGATCACGGTAGTTGACCGCTGGCGCTTCCTGACGAGCCGCAGCCGGTTGTTGTACCTGGGAGGCAGCCATGGAAGTGTGAACGGTGTTGTCGATGACCTTCACAGGCTTCTCGATTTTCGCGCCCAGACCGGTGGCTACTACGGTTACGTGCAGCTCGTCGCGCATGTCCGGATCGATAACAGTACCGACCTTGACCATCGCGTGCTCGGAAGCGAAGGCTTCGATGATGCTACCCACGTCGGAGTACTCACCCAGAGACAGGTCAGGACCGGCGGTGATGTTCACCAGGATGCCGCGTGCGCCTTGCAGGTTCACGTCTTCCAGCAGCGGGTTACGGATCGCCGCTTCGGTGGCTTCACGTGCACGGTTCGGACCGCTGGCGCAGCCAGTGCCCATCATCGCCATGCCCATTTCGCTCATCACGGTACGTACGTCGGCGAAGTCGACGTTGATCATGCCCGGACGCTTGATGATGTCGGAGATACCGCGAACGGCACCGGCCAATACATCGTCAGCCTTGGCGAAAGCCGACAGCAGGCTGGCGTCTTTACCGAGGATGGTCAGCAGCTTCTCGTTAGGAATGGTGATCAACGAGTCGACGCTTTCGGACAGCATGCGGATGCCTTCGTCGGCGATCTGCATACGCTTGCGGCCTTCGAACGGGAACGGACGAGTCACGACCGCAACGGTCAGAATGCCCATTTCCTTGGCCACTTCGGCAATGATCGGTGCAGCACCGGTACCGGTACCGCCGCCCATGCCAGTGGTGATGAACACCATGTTGGTGCCCTGCAGGACTTCGGCAATGCGCTCACGGTCTTCGAGAGCGGCCTGACGACCTACTTCAGGGTTGGCGCCGGCACCCAGACCTTTGGTCACACCGGTACCCAGTTGCAGAATGGTTCGCGCGCCGATGTTTTTCAGCGCTTGAGCATCAGTGTTGGCGCAGATGAATTCAACGCCTTCAATGTTGCTTTTGACCATGTGGTTGACAGCGTTGCCGCCGCCACCGCCGACACCGATAACTTTGATTACCGGGCTTGCGGGGATGTTGTCTACGAGTTCGAACATTTTCCCTCTCCTTACATTCTCTAGTTTTTTCGCCTACTGCATTTTTGTCGCGGTGCATCTACTGCTACTGCTTGCCGCTCGAAGCTTGACGCTTCCAGCTGCTTTTAAAAGTTGCCTTGAACCCACTTCTTCAATCGGTCCAGCAACGGCGCCTGTGGCTCTTCGTTGCTGTAGCTGTCGCGGCTGCCGATGCCCGAGAACGAGATCCCGTCGGACTGCTTTTGCAGGCCGTACATCAACAAGCCAACGCCAGTGGAATAAATCGGGTTACGCACCACGTCATCCAGGCCTTTGACGCCGTGCGGCACGCCCAGACGAACCGGCATGTGGAAGATTTCTTCGGCCAGTTCAGTGGCGCCTTCCATCTTCGACGTACCGCCGGTGAGGACGATGCCGGCCGGGATCAGGTCTTCGTAGCCGCTGCGACGCAGCTCGGCCTGAATCAGCGTGAACAGTTCGTCGTAACGCGGCTCGACCACTTCGGCCAGGGCCTGACGCGACAGTTCGCGCGGTGGACGGTCGCCAACGCTTGGCACCTTGATGGTTTCACCGGCACCGGCCAGTTTGGCCAGGGCGCAGGCGTAACGGATCTTGATTTCTTCGGCGTACTGGGTCGGAGTGCGCAACGCCATCGCGATGTCGTTGGTCACCTGATCACCGGCAATCGGGATCACGGCGGTGTGACGAATCGCACCTTCGGTGAAGATCGCGATGTCGGTGGTGCCACCGCCGATATCGACCAGGCACACGCCCAGCTCTTTCTCGTCGTCGGTCAGTACCGAGTACGCAGACGCCAGTTGCTCAAGAATGATGTCGTCGATTTCCAGACCGCAGCGACGCACGCATTTTTCAATGTTCTGTGCGGCGTTGACGGCGCAGGTGACCACGTGAACCTTGGCTTCCAGGCGGACGCCGGACATGCCCAGAGGCTCGCGCACACCTTCCTGGTTGTCGATCACGTAATCCTGCGGCAGGGTGTGCAGCACGCGCTGGTCAGCCGGGATCGCCACAGCCTGGGCGGCGTCAAGAACGCGCTCAAGATCAGCCGAGCTGACTTCGCGATCACGGATCGCGACGATGCCGTGGGAGTTCAGGCTGCGGATGTGATTGCCCGCCACGCCGACGAACGCCGAGTGAATGCGGCAGCCCGCCATCAGTTGGGCTTCTTCGATCGCGCGCTGGATCGATTGCACGGTGGATTCGATATTGACCACCACGCCCTTCTTCAGGCCACGGGACGGATGCGTACCGATCCCGACGATTTCCAGCGAGCCGTCGTCGGAGACCTCGCCGACCAGCGCCACCACCTTGGAGGTGCCGATATCGAGACCGACGATCATTTTGCCGCTTTGCACGTTTGCCATGGGTCCTGCCTCTTCTTAATTCTTTGCGACAGCGGGTTTGTCTGTCGTCGGCGCTACAGGTTCCCGCCAGCCAACAGCGAGGCCGTTGGCGTAGCGCAGATCGATGCGCGCAATGTTCGTAATCTGGTCTTTAAGTGTCTTGTCATAGATGGCGATGAAGCGGCGCATCTTTTCCACCAGGTTGCCGCGTCCCAGCAGCAACTCGATGCCGGGGCCGGAACTGCCGGCACCGGTGGTCAGGAACCAGCTACCGCGTTCACGCAATTCCAGGCGCGCAATCGAGAAGCCCAGCGGCCGCAGCATCTGGCTCAGCACCTGATACTGCTGCATCACTTGCTGCTGGGCCCGTTGTGGGCCGAACAGCTGTGGCAGGTGTTCGTAGTTCGCCAGCTCCTTGGGCGTGAACGCCTGGCCCTGGTTGTTCAGCAACGACTCGTCGCCCCAACGGGCCACCGGCAGTTGCTCTTCGAGGCGGATCACCACTTGATCCGGCCACACACGGCGTACTTCGGCGTGGGCGATCCAGGGCATCTGCTCAAGCTCGGTACGCATGCCAGCCAGATCGATGGTGAAGAAGCTCGACGCCACGTACGGGGCGATCCGCTGCTGCACCGCTTGCTGGCTGATGTAGCTCAGGTCGCCCTGCACGGCGATCTTGGTGATCGGTCGGTCGGCGTACGGCAGCAAACGCGTTGCGCCTTCGTACGTACCAAAGCCCAGTACCACCAACAGCACCGGCCAGAACAGGCTTTTCAGAAAGCTGAAATTGGCTTTCGGCAGGCGCGCGGACATCGGCTCTTTGGCCACCATTCGGCTGGCACCCCGCGGCACCGGCTTGCGGCCGGGTGCGGGTGGCTGATGTCTGAGCTGAGCGCCTTGCATGGTCTTAACCTCGCGCCTCTTGGGTTACTGCGCCTTCAACACTGGCGGCCAGAATGGCCAGCACCAACTGCTGGAAATCCAGACCGGCAGCACGTGCCGCCATCGGCACCAGACTGTGATCTGTCATTCCCGGTGCGGTGTTTACTTCCAGGAACCAGAACTGCCCGTCGGCGTCCTGCATGACGTCCGCCCTGCCCCAACCGGCAATCCCCAGCGCCTCACTGGCCTTGGCCGTGAGATCCATGAGTTCCTGTTCCTTGGCGGCATCGAGCCCGCACGGAATGCGGTACTGGGTATCGTTGGCGATGTACTTGGCGTCGTAGTCGTAGAACGTGTGCGGTGTACCCAGGGCGATAGGAGGCAACACCTGGTCACGCAGGGTGGCGATGGTGAACTCCGGACCTTGGATCCATTGCTCAACCAAGACTTGCGAATCGTAGGTACTGGCCGCTTTCCATGCGTCGATCAACTCGGACGCAGAACTCACTTTGGCCATCCCGATACTTGAACCTTCATGCGCCGGTTTGACGATCAAAGGGAAGCCCAGTTCCGTCGCCGCGGAAATACAATCGGCTTCGCTGCACAGCACGGCGTGACGCGGCGTCGGAATCCCGAGGCTGTGCCAGACCTGCTTGGTGCGCAATTTGTCCATCGCCAGTGCGGACGCGAGGATGCCGCTGCCGGTGTAGGGAATCCCGGCGACTTCGAGCAGGCCCTGCATGCTGCCGTCTTCACCGCCACGGCCGTGAAGAATGATGAACGCGCGGTCGATTTTTTCACTCAGCAGACGCTGCAGAATATCGGCGCCAACGTCGATGCCGAACGCGTCCACGCCAGCGCTTTGCAGCGCGTCGAGCACAGCATTACCGGATTTCAGCGAAACCTCACGCTCGGCACTCAGACCGCCAAAGAGCACGGCAACGCGGCCGAAGTCTTTCGGCGCGATAGTGGAAAACAGCTTGGCGTAGGCAGCAGTCATTTCAACTTCCCCTCGACCGACGCCGCCACGGCGCCAGCGAACAATTCACTTTTCAACAGCTTCGGCGCGAGACCGCCGATATCACCGGCGCCTTGGCACAACAGAATGTCGCCAGCACGCAGCAGCGGCTTGACCAGCGGCGCCAGATCAACGCCACGCTCGATGTAGATCGGGTCGAGCTGACCGCGCTGGCGGATGCTGTTGCACAGTTTGCGGCTGTCAGCGCCCGGGATCGGCTCTTCGCCGGCCGGATAGACTTCCATCAGCAGCAGCACGTTGGCATCGGCCAGTACATTGACGAAATCGTCGTACAGGTCGCGGGTGCGGCTGTAACGGTGCGGCTGGTAGACCATCACCAGACGGCGCTCCGGCCAGCCACCACGCACGGCTTTGATTACGGCCGCGACTTCGGTCGGGTGGTGACCGTAATCGTCGACCAGCATCACGTTGCCGCCGTCCACCGGCAGTTCGCCGTAGACCTGAAAGCGTCGACCGACGCCCTGAAAACCCGACAGGCCCTGAACGATGGCTTCATCGCTGACGCCCTCGTCGGACGCAATGCAGATGGTCGCCAGCGAGTTGAGCACGTTGTGGTTGCCCGGCATGTTCACGGAAACATCCAGCGGCTCGCGGTCAGGACGCAGCACGGTGAAGAAGGTCTGCATGCCTTGCTGACGCACATTGATTGCACGCACGTCGGCATCTTCGCTGAAGCCGTAGGTCACGGTCGGACGTTTCACCAGCGGCAGGATTTCGCGCACGACCGGGTCATCCAGGCACATCACGGCCAAACCGTAGAACGGCAGGTTGTGCAGGAACTCGACGAAGGTTTTCTTCAGTTTGTTGAAGTCACCGTCGTAGGTCGCCATGTGGTCGGCGTCGATGTTGGTGACCACGGCCACCAGCGGTTGCAGGTGCAGGAAGCTCGCATCGCTTTCATCGGCTTCGGCGATCAGGTAACGGCTGGTACCCAGTTGTGCATTGGTGCCCGCAGCATTCAGTCGACCACCGATGACGAACGTCGGATCGAGACCACCGGCGGCGAATACCGAAGCGATCAGGCTGGTAGTAGTGGTTTTGCCGTGGGTACCGGCAACGGCGATGCCGTGGCGATAGCGCATCAACTCGGCGAGCATTTCCGCACGCGGCACCACCGGAATGCGGCGCTCAAGGGCGGTGGCGACTTCCGGGTTGGAGGTGTTCACAGCGCTCGACACCACCAGTACGTCGGCGGTCGCGGCATTCTCGGCACGGTGGCCGATGAAGATGTGCGCGCCGAACGATTCCAGACGCTCGGTGACCGGCGAAGCTTTCAGGTCGGAACCGGAGACTTCATAGCCCAGGTTCAACAACACTTCGGCGATGCCGCACATGCCCACGCCGCCGATGCCGACGAAGTGGATGCGACGGATGCGGCGCATTTCCGGTTGCGGCATGGCTTTCTGATTCTCAACCATGGGCCACCTCCAGACAGGTATCGACCACGCTACGGGTGGCATCGGGTTTCGCCAGACGGCGGGCGGCTTGGGCCATATCTTCGAGTCGTTGCGGTTGCATCAAGACCTCTGTCAGGCGCGCGGCAAGGTCCGCGGCACCAGTCGTTCTTTGCGGCATCAGGAAGGCAGCGCCTTCACGGGCCAAATAATCGGCGTTGCGGGTCTGGTGATCGTCGATCGCATGGGGCAAAGGCACCAGCATCGAGGGCAGACCGGCGGCAGCCAGCTCACTGATGGTCAACGCGCCTGCGCGGCACACCACCAGGTCAGCCCAGCCATAGGCCTGGGCCATGTCTTTGATGAACGGCTGCACCTGCGCATCGACGCCGGCGGCGCGGTAGCGCTCTGCAGTCACTTCATCGTGGTTTTTGCCGGCCTGATGAAACACTTCCGGGCGCAAATCGGCAGCGACTTGGGCCAGGGCTTCAGGCAGCAATTTGTTCAACGGTTCTGCGCCCAGGCTTCCGCCGAGGATCAGCAAACGCGCTTTGCGACCGGCCAGAGCAGGTCGCGATGTGTCGAGGAACAGCTCGCTGCGCACCGGATTTCCGGTGGTACGGCGGGTGTCCGACAGAGTAAAGGTGTCGGGGAACGCTTCACACACCCGGGCGGCGAACGGCACCAGCAACCGATTGGCGGTGCCAGCGACGGCGTTCTGCTCGTGAACGATCACCGGTACGCCGGCCAGTTTCGCGGCAAGACCACCGGGGCCAGTCACATAACCACCGAAGCCGACCACACACACCGGCTTCAGACGGCGAATGATCGCCCGCGCCTGCCATACCGATTTCAGCAGCATGAACGGCGCTTTGAGCAGCGATAGCTTGCCCTTGCCGCGCAGGCCGGTGGCATTGATCCGGTGCAGTTCCAGCCCTGCGGCTGGCACCAGTTCGTTCTCGATCCCACGTGGCGTGCCGAGCCAGTGCACGGTGTAACCGCGCGCCTGAAACTCGCGGGCACAGGCCAGCGCCGGGAATACGTGGCCGCCGGTGCCGCCGGCCATGATCAATACGTTAGCGCCCATGATTCGGCTCCTCAGCGAAGTCGCTCTCATGGAATTCCATCTCTTCACTGCCCAGGTGGGTTCGACTCTCCCACTCGATCCTCAGTAGCAAGCCGAGACAGGCACAGCAAATCACCAACGAACTGCCGCCATAACTGAGGAACGGCAGGGTCAGCCCCTTGGTTGGCAAGAGGCCGACGTTCACACCGATGTTGATCAGGAACTGACCAATCCACAGGAACGACAGACCGTAGGCCACATAAGCGGCGAAGAACTGTTTGGCTTTCTCGGCCCACAAGCCGATGTACATGCCGCGAATACACACGAACACGAACAGCGCCACGGTGCACAACGAACCGACCGCACCAAGTTCCTCAGCCAGAACCGAGAACACGAAGTCGGTGTGCGCTTCCGGCAGGTAGAACTGCTTCTGCACGCTGTTGCCCAGGCCTACGCCCAGCCACTCGCCGCGACCGAACGCGATCAGCGCTTGCGACAGCTGATAACCGGCGCCGAACTGGTCGGCCCACGGGTCGGCGAAGTTGGTCAGACGCGCCATCCGGTACGGCTGCATCTGAATCAGCAAGACCACCGCCCCGACCGCCAACACCACCATCAGCGAGAAACGGAACAACCCGACCCCGCCAAGGAACAGCATCGCGGCAGCAGCGCCCATCATGACCACGGTGGCACCGAAGTCCGGCTCCATCAGCAACAGGCCGGCCATCGGCAGCAGCACGATGAACGGTTTGAAGAAGCCCATCCAGCTCTCGCGCACTTCCTTCTGGCGACGCACCAGATAACCGGCGAGGTAGATCACCACGAATACTTTGGCAATTTCGGACGGCTGCACATTGAAGAAGCTGAAACCGATCCAGCGCATCGAACCGTTCACTTCGCGACCGATGCCGGGGATGATCACCATCACCAGCAAGCCGAACGCACCAATCAGCATCAGCCAGCCGAGGCGCTGCCAGGTAGCGATCGGAATCATCATGGTGACGATGCAGGCGCCCAATCCCAGCACCACATAAATAAGGTGGCGAATCATGTAATACAGCGGACTGCCCGACTGCGCAGCCGCCACTTCGGTGGAAGCCGAGGCGATCATGATCAGACCGAGACCGAGCAGCGCCAGGCAACCGGCGAGCATCGGGAAATCGAGGTCGATGCCGCGCCCGGTGATGATCGGCGACGGATACGGTTTGATGATATTGCGCAGGCTCATGCCAATTCCTCCACGGCGCGGACGAACTGGTGACCACGGTCTTCGTAATTCTTGAACATGTCGAAACTGGCGCAGGCCGGCGACAGCAGCACCACGTCACCCGGTTGAGCAGCGGCGCGGCATTGCGCAACGGCGTCAACCAGCGAGGTCGCGCGAATCAGTGGCACGGCATCACCGATGGCTTCGCCGATCTTGTCGGAGTCGCGGCCCATCAGGATCACGGCGCGGCAGTTGGCCGCCACCGGATCACGCAGATCGTTGAACTCGGCACCCTTGCCATCGCCGCCGGCGATCAGGATGACCTTGCCGTCGATGTCCGCACCGAGGCCTTCGATGGCCGCCAGCGCGGCACCAACGTTGGTGGCTTTCGAATCGTTGTAGTAAGCGACGCCGTTGAGATCACGCACCCACTGGCAGCGATGCTCCAGACCGGCAAATGTGCGCAGCGCCGAAAGCATGGCGTCGAACGGCAGGCCGACCGCATGACCAAGCGCCAGCGCCGCGAGGGCGTTGGACTGGTTATGCGCGCCGCGAATCTTCAGCTCACGCACCGGCATCAGGTTCTGGAATTCGAACGCGAGGTATTTCTCGCCGTCCTCTTCACGGATACCGAATGCCTTGAAATCCGGTTTGGTCAGACCGAAGGTCCAGCACGGCTGGCCCTCGCCCATCAACGGACGGCTGAGCGCATCCTGGCGGTTGACCACGAACTGCCTGGCACCACGGAAGATCCGGTGCTTGGCCAAATGGTACGCCGGCAGGCCGCTGTAGCGATCCATGTGGTCTTCGCTGATGTTCAACACGGTGGCCACTTCGGCGTTGAGCTGGTCGGTGGTTTCCAGTTGGAAACTCGACAGCTCCATCACGTACAGCTCGACGTCATCGCTGAGCAGGTCGAGCGCCGGAGTGCCGAGGTTGCCGCCGACGGCGACACGTTTGCCGGCCGCAGCCGCCATCTCGCCGACCAAAGTGGTGACGGTGCTTTTCGCGTTGGAGCCGCTGATAGCCACGATCGGCGCCTGCGCGTTACGCGCGAACAGCTCGATGTCGCCGGACAGTTTCACGCCACGGGCCGCAGCGGCTTGCAGGGCCGGGGTCGCCAGCGCCAGACCGGGGCTCACGTAGAGCTCGTCGGCACGGCACAGGAATTCGACGTCCAGCTCGCCACAACGCACTTCCACGTGCGGATAGTCACGCTTGAGCGCGGCCAGTTCCGGTGGATTTTCCCGCGTATCAGCCACAGCAAACGACGTGCCCCGGTTCGCCAGGAAGCGAACCAGGGACATGCCGCTCTTGCCGAGGCCGACAACGATGCGGAAGTGGTCAGAAGCGATCAGAGACACTCGTTCTACCTCAGCTTCAGGGTGGCAAGGCCGATCAGCACGAGAATCACGGTGATGATCCAGAAACGGACGATCACGCGCGGCTCGGGCCAGCCCTTGAGTTCAAAGTGGTGGTGTATCGGTGCCATGCGGAACACACGGCGACCGGTCAGCTTAAAGGAAGCAACCTGAATGACGACTGACAGGGTTTCCATCACGAACACGCCGCCCATGATGAACAGGACGATTTCCTGACGGACGATCACCGCGATGGTGCCCAGTGCCGCGCCGAGTGCCAGGGCACCGACGTCACCCATGAACACTTGCGCCGGATAGGTGTTGAACCAGAGGAAGCCCAGGCCGGCACCGATCAGCGCACCGCAGAACACGATCAGCTCGCCCGCGCCCGGCACGTAAGGGATCAGCAGGTATTCAGCGAATTTCACGTTACCCGACAGGTAGCAGAAGATGCCCAGACCGCCGCCAACCATCACCGTCGGCATGATCGCCAGACCGTCGAGGCCGTCAGTCAGGTTGACCGCGTTGCTCGAACCGACGATCACAAAGTAGGTCAGCACGATAAAGCCCAGGCCCAGCGGAATGCTGTAGTCCTTGAGCATCGGCAGAATCAGCGTGGTTTCCACCGGGGTAGTGGCGGTCATATAAAGGAAGATCGCTGCGCCGAGGCCGAACACCGACTGCCAGAAATACTTCCAGCGACTCGGCAGACCACGCGAGTTTTTCTCGATGACTTTGCGGTAATCGTCGACCCAGCCAATGGCGCCAAACAGCAGGGTCACCAGCAACACAGTCCAGACATAACGGTTGCTCAGGTCAGCCCAGAGCAGAGTGCTGACGCCGATCGAAGACAGAATCAGCGCGCCACCCATGGTCGGCGTACCGGATTTCGACAAGTGCGATTGCGGACCATCGTTACGTACGGATTGACCGATCTGACGGTTCTGCAAAGTGCGGATCATCCACGGGCCATAGCACAGCGACAAAACCAGCGCAGTCAGCACACCGAGAATCCCGCGCAGGGTCAGGTACTGGAAGACCGCGAAGCCTTTGTAGAACTGTTGCAGATACTCCGCTAGCAGCAGCAGCATTAATGTTTCTCCAGACTGGACCCGCACAGAGCCGCAACGATGTTTTCCATCGCTGCACTGCGCGAACCCTTGATCAAAATGGTGGTGTTTGTGTCCTGCTCGGCGTCGAGGGCCTGAATCAGTTCGGCTTGCGTGCCGAAGTGATGCGCCTGTTCACCGAAAGCGTTTACGGCGTGAACCATGTTTGGCCCAACGGCATAAAGCGCGGAAACCTTGCCCCGGGCGTATTCGCCCACGTCGCGGTGCCCCTGCTCCGCCCAATCGCCCAACTCGCCGATATCTCCGAGCACCAGGACGGTGCGGCCGGAAAAGCCGGCGAGTATATCAACGGCCGCGCACATCGAGGTGGGGTTTGCGTTGTAAGTGTCATCGATCACGCGCATACCGTTTTTCGCCAGTTGCGCGACGGTGCGACCCTTGACCGGTTGCACGGCGCCAAGCCCGGTGGCGATGCCGAACAGCGACACGCCCAAAGCGTGCGCAGCAGCGGCGGCGGCCAAGGCGTTAGCGACGTTGTGAGTGCCGAGCAGGTTCAGTTGAACGCGCTCGACACCTTCAGGTGTATGCAGATTGAAGGCCGGGCAGCCACGGGCGTCGGTGGTCAGATCGCTGGCATGGAAATTCGCCTGAGTGTTGCTCAGGGCGAAAGTCAGCACCTGGCGAGCGCCCGCGCGGGTCTTCCAGATGCCGAAGGCCTTGTCATCGAGATTGAGCACGGCGACGCCATCAGCCGCCAGCCCGTCGATGATTTCACCCTTGGCTTCAACGATTTTTTCCGGGCCGCCGAACTCACCGACGTGAGCGGTGCCGGCATTGTTCAAGATTGCCACATGCGGCTTGGTCAGCCCGACGGTGTAGGCGATTTCACCGAGGCGCGAGGCACCCAGTTCGATGACGGCCGCCGTGTGTTCCGGGGCCAGTTCGAGCAGAGTCAGTGGCGCGCCGAGGTCATTGTTCAAATTGCCGCGAGTCGCCAGCACCGGACCGCGCGTGCGCAAGATGCTCGCGAGCATTTCCTTGACGGTGGTCTTGCCGCTGGAGCCGGTGATCGCGGCGACTGGCTGAGTGAATGCAGCACGGTTCAGCGCCCCCAACTGGCCGAGAGCCTGACGGGTGTCCTTGACCAGCAATTGCGGCAACGTACTGTCGGCGACTTCACGCTCGACCAGTGCGGCAACGGCGCCTTTGGCGGCGACGTCGTTCAGATAATCGTGACCGTCAAAGCGCGGACCGGTCAGGGCAATAAACAGTTGGCCAGGCTGGATCGCACGGCTGTCGATGCTGACGCCGTCGAAGCTGGCATCAGCAGCGATCAAGCGTGCATCGAGCGCATTGGTCAGTTCGCTGAGTTTGAGGGCCTTAAGCATGGGCCACCTCCCACGCGGTCAGCGCGTGATCGGCCTCGACCAGGTCGGAGAAAGCGTGGCGCTCGCCATTGATCTCCTGATAGTCCTCGTGACCTTTACCGGCCAGCACAATCACGTCATCGGCTGAAGCGCCGGCAATCAGTTGTGCAATGGCCTGACCACGACCGGCGACGAAGGTGACTTTATCCATAGCCGTGAAACCGGCGCGGATGTCATCGAAAATCACCGCAGGGTCTTCAGTGCGCGGGTTGTCGTCGGTGACCAGCACTTGATCGGCCAGACGCTCAACCACTTCGGCCATCAGCGGACGCTTGCCGCGATCACGGTCACCGCCGCAGCCGAACAGGCACAGCAATTGACCTTTGACGTGCGGGCGCAGAGCGCTCAGGACTTTTTCCAGCGCGTCCGGGGTGTGGGCGTAATCGACCACCACCAACGGCTGCGTGCCACCGCCCAGACGCTGCATGCGACCGGCCGGGCCTTCGAGTTTCGGCAGCACTTTGAGAATTTCGTCGAGCGCGTAATCCAGACCGAGCAAGGCGCCGACCGCCGCCAGGACGTTGCTCAGGTTGAAGCGACCGAGCAAGGTGCTGCGCAGATGATGTTCGCCCTGCGGCGTCACCAGCGTGGCGCGCACGCCGTGGTCGTCGAACTGCGCTTCGCGGCAGAACAGGTACGCGCTGCTGTCGAGCAGGCTGTAGGTGATCAAACGCGATTCACGTTTTTCAGCGGCCAGTTGCCGGCCGAAATCGTCGTCGAGGTTGACCACGCGGCACTTCAGGTCATTCCAGGCGAACAGCTTGGCCTTGGCCTCAGCGTACGCTTCCATGGTGCCGTGATAATCCAGATGATCGCGGGACAGGTTGGTCATCACCGCCACGTCGAATGCCAGCGCGGTGACGCGGCCCTGATCCAGACCGTGGGACGAAACTTCCATGGCCACGGCTTTGGCGCCGGCCTTTTTCAGGTCGCCCAGCGTCGCCTGTACGGCAATCGGATTCGGCGTGGTGTGCAGACCACTTTGCAGTGCGCCATAGAAGCCGGAACCGAGGGTACCGACGATACCGCAATGCTGACCTAGCAGATCCAGTGCCTGCGCAACCAGTTGGGTCACGCTGGTTTTACCGTTGGTGCCGGTTACGCCGACCAGATTCAGGTGATGGCTTGGCTCGCCATAAAAGCGACCAGCGATGTCCGACAGTTGCGCCGCCAGGCCTTTGACCGGAATCAGCGGCACGTCGGTGATCGGCAGCACGGTGGCGCCTTCCACTTCATACGCTACAGCAGCGGCGCCGCGTTGCAATGCATCGGCAATGTGCGCGCGGCCATCAAATTTGCCACCGGGCACGGCGAGGAACAAATCGCCTGCGCGCACGTTGCGGCTGTCCAGCGCCAATTCACGGATCAACAGATCGTGGCCGGCGTGGGGGAATATCTTGTTCAGACTTAATGACATCAGCCGCGCCCTCCATTGGCTTTCAGCGGAATGACTGGGGTGGCGTTGGCCTGCTGAGTGGTCGGCAGGTTGTCCGGAGTCACGTTCATCAGACGCAGGGTGCCGGACATCACACGGCTGAACACCGGCGCGGACACCAGACCACCGAAATAACCGGCCTTGGACGGTTCATCGATCACCACAACAATGGCGTAACGCGGATCGCTCATCGGGCCGAAACCGGCGAACAGCGAGCGATAGGAGTTTTCGGCGTAGCCCTTGGTGCCCACCGACGTTTTACGTGCAGTACCCGACTTGCCGGCCACGTGATACGCCGGCACCTGCGCACGGAATACGCCACGCGGGGCTTCGATCACTTGCGTTAGCATGCCTTGCATGGTTTTCGCGACAGCTTCCGGCAGCACTTGCGTCGTTTGCGGCGGCTTGTCGGTTTTGATCAGGGTCAACGGCGCGAGACGACCATTGTTGGCCAGCGCCGAGAAGGCATGAACAAGCTGAATCGCGGTCACGGAAATACCGTAGCCGTAGGACAGTGTTGCGGTTTCAGCCTTGCGCCATTCGCGGTAGTTCGGCAGGTTGCCGACACGCTCGCCCGGGAAGCCCAGGCCGGTGTCCTGGCCGAGGCCGACTTTCTGCGCGAGACGGTAAATGGTTTCGCCACCAATATCGAAGGCAACCTTACTCATGCCGACGTTACTGGAATTGATCAGAATGCCGGTCATGTCCAGCACCGGACCTTCGCTCTTGGAAACGTCCTTGATCGTGTATTTACCGATCTGCAGCGTGCCCGGATACACCTCGACGGTGTCGCTCGGTTTCCAGCGGCCGGACTCGATAGCGGCGCTCATCGAGATGGCTTTCATGGTCGAACCCGGTTCGAACACGTCGATCATCGCGCGGTTACGCATCATCGCCGGTTGCAGGTTGCGACGGTTGTTCGGGTTGTAGGTCGGCTGGTTGACCATGGCGAGAATCTCGCCGGTCTTGACGTCCATGATCACCAGGCTGCCGGCCTTGGCACCGTTTTCGATGATTGCGTTGCGCAGCTCGCGGTTGGCCAGATATTGCAGACGCAGGTCAATCGACAACGCCAAGGGCTTGCCGGCCTTGGCGTTTTTGGTGACCTGGACATCCTTGATCAGCCGTCCGCGCCGATCCTTGATGACCTGTCGTTTGCCCGGCACCCCGGCCAGCCACTCGTCGTAGGCGAGTTCGACGCCTTCGCGACCGTGATCGTCGATGTCGGTAAAACCAACCATGTGCGCGGTGACTTCACCGGCCGGATAGAACCGGCGGAATTCTTCGATGCCGTAAACGCCCGGCACTTTCAGGTCGAGTACAGCCTGGCCCTGCTCAGGCGTCAGCCCGCGCACCAGGTAAATGAATTCTTTGTTGGCTTGCGCTTCAAGGCGCTCGGTCAGGGCTTTCGGATCCTGACCCAGGGCGGCGGCGAGTGCGGGCCACTTTTCCTTGGCGGTCTGCATTTCCTTGGCGTTGGCCCACAGCGTGGTCACCGGGGTACTGACGGCCAAAGGCTCGCCGTTACGGTCGGTGATCAGACCACGGTGAGCCGGAATCGGGATATGACGCAGGCTGCGCGCATCGCCCTGACCTTTGAGGAAGTCACGGTCAACCACTTGCAGGTCGATGATGCGCCAGCAGATCGCCGCGACCATCACGCCGAGCAGCGCCACCATCAGGCGGAAGCGCCACGGGAACAATGCGCCTTCGAGTTTCATCATGGCGCCACCATCTTCACGTCAGCCGCGCCCGGAATGTGCATTTTCAGTTGTTCGGTGGCCAGCACTTCGATCCGGCTGTGCGCGGTCCAGGTGCTTTGCTCAAGAATCAAGCGACCCCACTCGGCCTGCGCCTTGTCGCGCACGCTGAGTTCGTTATAAAGGGTGTTGAGCAACTGACGGTTCCAGTGCGCGCTGTACGACACGGCGATGGCCGATACGAGCACGCCGATGAACAGCAGCAGCATCAAAAAGCTGCCGCCAGGCAGTGGCTTGGCGAAAAGCTTGCTCACCGCAGCTTCTCCGCGACGCGCATGACGGCGCTACGGGAACGTGGGTTGGCTTTGAGTTCGGCGTCGGAGGCCGTCTGCGCTTTGCCATGGACTTTGATTTTCGGTTCGAACGCCACGTGGCGAACCGGCAGGTTGCGCGGCAGGTTGTCGGCTTCGCCTTTCACCAGCTTGCGCATGAACAGTTTGACGATGCGGTCTTCCAGCGAGTGGAAGCTGATCACCACCAGACGACCGCCAACTTCCAGCGCTTCCAGTGCGGCTTCGAGGCCGGTTTCCAGATCGCCCAGTTCGTTGTTGACGTGAATGCGCAAACCCTGGAATGCACGGGTGGCCGGGTTCTTGCCCTTTTCCCATGCAGGGTTGGCGACCTTGAGCACTTCAGCCAGATCGGCGGTGCGCTCGAAAGGCGTGATATCGCGACGCTCGGCGACGGCACGGGCCATGCGCCCGGAGAAACGCTCTTCACCGTACTCCTTGAACACCCGGGCGATTTCCTCAGCCGGCGCGGTGTTGACGAATTCGGCAGCGCTGATGCCACGGGACGGATCCATGCGCATGTCCAGCGGGCCGTCGTTGAGGAAACTGAAGCCGCGCTCAGCATCGTCGAGCTGCGGCGAAGACACGCCGAGGTCGAGCAGAATGCCGCTGACCTTGCCGGCCAGACCTTGTTCGGCGACGACCGAACCCAGCTCGGCAAAGCTACGCTGCACAACGACAAAGCGGCCGTCTTCGGCCGCTAGCGTTTGCCCGGTGGCAATCGCTTGTGGATCTTTGTCGAACCCGATGAGCCGACCGTCCGTCCCGAGCTGGCTGAGGATCAGCCGGCTGTGGCCACCGCGTCCGAACGTACCGTCCAGATAGCAGCCATCAGGGCGTACGGCGAGAGCCTCGACGGCTTCGTCAAGCAGTACGGTGATGTGGTTAAAGCCGCTATCAATAGTCACAGGATCAAATCACGCAGTTCATCAGGCATAGCGCCCGGTTGTTGAATAGCAGCAAGGTCAGCGGCAGATACCGCGTCCCATGCATCCTCGTCCCACAATTGGAACTTGTTCAGCTGGCCCACCAGCATCGCGCGCTTATCGAGCTTGGCGTATTCGCGCAGACGCGGTGGAACCAGAAAACGGCCACTGCCATCGAGCTCGAGGTCGACGGCGTTGCCGATCAATAAACGCTGCAAGCGACGGTTCTCTTCACGAAGCGAAGGGAGTGCACGCAACTTGGTTTCAATAATTTCCCACTCGTCGAGCGGATAGACGCACAAACATGGATCAACGGCATCAATGGTCACGATCAATTGGCCGGAACTGCGCGAATCGAGCTCGTCACGGTACCGGCTCGGCATGGCGAGACGGCCCTTTGCATCGAGACTGATAGCGTTAGCTCCGCGAAACACGTCTGCGTTTCTCCAATTTTTATCGTTTTGAGCTCAAAAAACCCACTTCATGCCACTTTCCGCCACTTGCGCACACTATAGGAATGCGCCCACCACACCGTCAAGGCGCGGATTAAAGGAAAACCCTTACAGAACGGAGATTTAGGAGCATAAAAGGAGGAGCAACGAGAATCTGGCGCGGAGTTTCGACCCATAACTTGATGCAGCACTGAAAGCTGCGCTCGAAAGTTAAAGTAATTTGTTAAGAGTAAGATTTTTTCGGTATTACAAAAGCGCTTCTGCTGTTGATTGAAGCAGGGTGGGAAATGGCTATTACTGCATTTGCCGCTGCCGAACTTTCAGAGCAGGCCTGCTGATATTACACAGCCCTGTCGCCTTTGATTCAAGCAGGGAAAGAAAAAGGTGGAGAGTCGATCTGTAAGCCGGGTTCTGTCTTGAACAGTCATTCGTCTACGATGGCCATCACTGGACATCTTTAGCAACCTACCCGGTCCCAGCGCGGGCCACGCCTTGGGACCCTATTTGGTCTTGCTCCAAGTGGGGTTTACCTAGCCACGAACTGTTGCCAGACGTGCGGTGCGCTCTTACCGCACCTTTTCACCCTTACCGGCGCCGAAGCGCTTAGGCGGTTATTTTCTGTGGCACTTTCCGTAGGCTCACGCCTCCCAGGCATTACCTGGCACTTCGCCCTATGGAGCCCGGACTTTCCTCCCCCCCCTAATTTTCATAGAGGGCAGCGACTGTCCGATCGACTCTCCGCCGCGCAGGTTAACGGCAGAGCGCCTGAAGAACAAGCGCTAATAGCCGCAAAACCTGTCTGCGCGACGGGTTACTCGCCCTTCTGCTGATCCAGCGCGACCTGGTACAGGACGTTTTTTCGCTCACCGGTAATCTGCGCTGCCAACGCGGCGGCACGCTTTAGCGGCATTTCTTCGAGCAGCAGATTGAGGACGCGCATGGCTTCGCTGCTGACCGCGTCTTCGGACTCCGGCGCCGTCCAGCCGGCCACCAGCACGACGCATTCGCCACGCTGCTGATTGCTGTCGGACTCGACGAACGCGCGCAGCTCAGACAGCGGCAAACCCTTGAGGGTCTCGAAAGTCTTGGTGATCTCACGCGCCAGCAAAGCCGGACGCTCACCACCAAACACCGTTTCCATATCCTGCAAACATTCGAGAATGCGGTGCGGCGCTTCGTAAAAGATCAGCGTGCGTGGTTCTTCTTTAACGGCTTCAAGGCGCGCTTTGCGCCCGACCGATTTGGCCGGCAAAAAACCCTCAAAAATGAATCGGTCAGACGGCAGACCTGCCGCCGACAACGCCGCGATCAAGGCACAAGCACCCGGTACCGGCACTACATTGATCCCGGCAGCACGAGCCTGACGCACCAGGTGATACCCCGGATCGGAAATCAACGGCGTGCCGGCATCGGAGATCAGGGCGACGTTGTCACCTGCCAGCAAGCGCGTAATAAAACGACTACCTTCATCTCGTTCGTTATGTTCGTGACACGCGGCCAGCGGCGTGGCAATCCCGAAGTGCTGCATCAGCCGCGCCGAGTGACGGGTGTCCTCGGCAGCAATCAACGCCACTTCGCGGAGGATTTTCAGGGCCCGGGCGCTGATGTCGTCCAGGTTGCCGATGGGCGTCGCCACCACATAAAGCGAGCCCGCAGCGGAATTCAAAGGACCTGGAGCAGTCAAAGCGCACACCTCGTGTTCGGTAAAAGCGGGCATTGTAGCGCGTCACGCGACAGGCGATACGCCTGAGCCAAACCCGGTTTTGCCCGCAGTTGTGTGCTGTCGCAACATTTACTCCAGCTAAATTGCCCGTTTCACGCCACTAACATCGCGCCCCGGCCAGTGCTTGGGTACAATTCGACGCTAATTTGATCGAGTATCAGGAACACTTACATGATCGCTTGCCTGCGGCTGTTCACTGCCCTCTGCCTCGCTGCCTTATTGGCGGCTTGCGCCAGCTCCCCTTCCTCCAGCCTTGGCGAACTTCCACGGACTCCGGATGCCAGCATCGAGCAACTGCTCGAACAGGCTACCCAGGCTAAAACCCCGGAAAAAGCTGCCCTGTTGCGCTTGAGCGCAGCGGACCTGGCTTATCGTCAGGGCAATGCCGCGCAGTCCGCGCAAATCCTGCAACAAGTGCCGATGGAGCAACTGAAGCCGGGCCAGCAGATTTTCGCCAGCACCTTGAATGCCGAACTGGCCATGACCCGCAATCAGCCGAAAGGCGCGCTGACTGCTCTGAGCCACCCGAGCCTGCAACACCTCGGTGAAATGCCGCAAGAACAGCAGGTTCGTACCGGCACCGTTCACGCCCGCGCCTTTGAAGCCGATGGTCAGACCCTGGCCGCCGCTCGCGAACGTATTTTCATCGCCCCGATGCTGCAAGGCGAAGCCGCGAGCAAGAACCACGAAGCGATCTGGACGCTGATAGCCTCGCTGCCGACTGACCAACTGCAACCGAACACCAGCGACGATCTCGGCGGCTGGATGGGCCTGGCGCTGGCGGTGAAAACCGCTGGCACCCTGGAACAGCAGCAAGCCGCAATCGATGCCTGGCGCGCGCAGAATCCAAAGCACCCGGCAGCCATCAACCTGCCGCAGCCACTGACCAAGCTCAAAGAGCTGGCCAGCCAGCCATTGAGCAAAATCGCCCTGCTGCTGCCACAAGACGGCCAACTGGCAGCGGTCGGTAAAGCACTGCGTGAAGGCTTCATGGCTGCGCACTACCAGGCTCAACAAGCCGGGCAGAAGCCGCCAGCCATCGTCTTCTACGACAGCTCGAAGCTGACCTCGATGGACGAGTTCTACCGCAAGGCTCAGGCTGACGGCGTGCAACTGGTCGTCGGGCCGCTGGAAAAGCCACTGGTCAAACAACTGAGCACTCGCCCGCAATTGCCGATCACCACCCTCGCACTGAACTACAGCGAAGGCGATCAAGGCCCGGCACAGCTGTTCCAGTTTGGTCTGGCCGCTGAAGACGAAGCCCGTGAAGTCTCGCGCCGCGCCCGTGCCGATGGCCTGCACCGCGCTGCCATCATGGTGCCGAAAGGCGAATGGGGCGAGCGCGTACTGCGTGCTTTCAGTCAGGACTGGCAGGCTAACGGCGGCAGCATCATTGCCATCGAACGCGTTGATCAGCCAGTGCAACTGGCTCAGCAGATTGCCGACATGTTCCAGCTGCGTCAGAGCGAAGCCCGCGCCAAGAGCCTGCAGAATGCTGCGGGCGCCAACGTAGCGGCACAGCCTTCGCGCCGTCAGGACATCGAGTTCATCTTCCTCGCCGCGACGCCGCAACAGGCGCAGCAGATCAAGCCGACGCTGAACTTCCAGTACGCCGGTGACGTTCCGGTTTACGCAACTTCGCACGTGTACAGCGCCAGCGGCGATGTGAACCAGTACAACGATATGAACGGCATTCGCTTCTGCGAAACCCCGTGGCTGCTGGAAACCAGCAACCCACTGCGCCAGCAAGTTGTTGCACAGTGGCCACAAGCCGCCGGCAGCCTCGGCCGCCTGTATGCCATGGGCGTCGACGCTTACCACCTGGCACCGCGCCTGGGTCAACTGAAGGCCCTGCCGGACAGCCGCATCGAAGGTCAATCGGGCAGCCTCGGCATGACCCAGACCCAGCGCGTTGTGCGTCAGCTGCCTTGGGCGCAGTTCGTCAGCGGCCAGGTTCAACGCCTGCCGGACACCCCGCGCTAATGCCTGACCGGTCACGCTCGCAAAGCGGCAAGGATGCCGAGCGCCAGGCGCTCGAGCATCTGCAGAATCAGGGGCTGCGCCTGTTGGCGCAGAACTGGTTGTGTAAACGTGGCGAGCTTGATCTGGTCATGCTTGATGGCGATACAGTAGTATTCGTCGAAGTTCGTTACAGAAAAAACACCCAATGGGGTGGCGCGCTCGCTAGCATCGATGGGCGCAAGCAGCAGAAACTGATTTTCGCCGCACAGTATTTTCTTCAGCGCGAGTCGCGTTGGGCCAATTCCCCCTGCCGCTTCGACGTGGTGGCCATCGACAGCCACCCGGATCAACTGAACTGGTTGCAGAATGCTTTCGACAGTTGATCGTCTGCGTTGCGACCGGGACAATCCCACCGACAAATTTTGCTCTTTGCTTTGCGGGCTGCACATTCATGTGCCGAACAGCCGCGCTACTTAAGGTCACACAGATGGACATGCAATCCCGAATTCGCCAGCTTTTCCAGGCCAGTATCGACACCAAGCAACAGGCGATGGACGTACTTGCACCGCACATCGAGCAAGCCAGCCAGATCATGGTCAACGCCCTGCTCAACGAAGGCAAAATGCTTTCGTGCGGCAACGGTGGTTCGGCCGGCGATGCCCAGCACTTCTCCTCGGAGCTGCTCAATCGCTTCGAGCGCGAGCGCCCGAGCCTGCCGGCCATTGCGCTGACGACCGATACGTCGACGATCACCTCGATCGCCAACGACTACAGCTACAACGAAGTGTTCTCCAAACAGATTCGTGCACTCGGCCAGCCGGGCGATGTCTTGCTGGCGATTTCGACCAGCGGTAACTCGGCGAACATTATTCAAGCGATCCAGGCCGCACATGATCGCGAAATGATTGTCGTAGCATTGACCGGTCGCGATGGCGGTGGCATGGCGTCGCTGCTATTGCCAGAGGACGTCGAGATTCGCGTACCGGCCAATGTCACTGCACGTATTCAAGAAGTCCACTTGCTGGCGATCCATTGCCTCTGCGATCTGATCGACAGCCAACTGTTCGGGAGTGAAGAATGACCCCTAATCGCCTTGGCCTTCTGGCCTTGACTCTGTGCCTTGGCATCAGCGGCTGCACCTCGGTGGTAAATGCCAGCCGTGAAGCGCCGATCGATGATGACCGCGGCACCCGCACCTTCGGCAGCAAGATCGACGACTCGTTGATCGAAACCAAAGTGGGCGTAAACGTGGCCAAGGCCGATCCGGCTCTGGACAACGATTCGCACATCGTCGTCACCAGCTTCAACGGCGTTGTCCTGCTCGCCGGTCAAACACCTCGCGCAGACCTCAAAGCCAAGGCCGAACAGGCAGCTGCCGCTGTCCAACGCGTGAAAACCGTTCATAACGAACTACAGGTCATACCGCCGTCGGGCTTCCTGGCTCGCCAGAATGACACTTGGCTGACCTCGAAGATCAAGACTCAGATGCTCACCGACGCCAGCATCCCCGGCTCGCGCATCAAAGTCGTGACCGAGAATGGCATCGTCTACCTGCTGGGCCTGCTGACCAAACAGGAAGCCACTCAGGCGACCAATCTGGTGCAGGGCGTTTCCGGCGTGCAGAAAATCGTCAAACTCTTCGAATACATCGACTGAACGCCCACTCCTGTAGGAGCTGTCGAGTGAAACGAGGCTGCGATCTTTTGATCTATAAAAACAAGATCAAAAGATCGCAGCCTTCGGCAGCTCCTACAGAGGGATAACGCAGGTTATAAAAAAGGCGATCCATCCGGATCGCCTTTTTTTATTTCACCACTTTCAAGCTTGGCCGGCCGCTAGGGCGCGGTGGCTCGCTGTCCGGTGGCGGCAAGTCGTCATCCGACTCGATCTCTTCCTCGTCATCCATCGGCGACTCGAGATCAAACACCATGCCCTGACCGTTTTCCCGGGCATAGATCCCCAGAATCGCACCAATTGGCACGTAGAGGCTGTGCGGGACGCCACCGAAGCGACCTTCGAAGGTCACCACGTCGTTGTCCATGTGCAAATGACGCACAGCACTTGGCGAGACGTTCAGGACAATTTGCCCGTCACTGGCGAAACCCTGCGGCACTTGCACCGCCGGGTACTCGGAATTGACCAGCATGTGCGGGGTGCAATCGTTATCGACAATCCACTCGTAGAGCGCGCGGACCAGATAAGGTCGACTGGAGTTCATAGCGGCTCCTTAAGCCTTAGCGCATATCGCGTTCGACACCAGACAGACTCGCCTGGAAAGCCTCACGCGCAAACTGGCGCTCCATATAATCAAGCAGCGGCTTGGCCGGCCGCGGCAGTTCAATACCCAGAATCGGCAAACGCCAGAGTATTGGCAATAGGCAGCAATCCACCAGACTTTGTTCCTCACTGAGGAAAAATGGCTTGTCGGCGAACAACGGCGACACGCCCGTCAGGCTTTCACGCAATTCCTTGCGCGCCACGACACGCGCGGCCTCTTTGCTTTTCGGATCCAGAATCAGATCCACCAGACCACACCAGTCACGCTGAATGCGGTGAATCAGCAGACGGCTGTTGGCACGCGCCACCGGATAAACCGGCATCAATGGCGGATGCGGGTAACGCTCATCCAGATATTCCATCACCACGGTCGACTCCCATAGCGCCAGGTCACGATCGACCAGCGTAGGCAGACTTCCGTAAGGGTTTACCTCGATCAGTTTAGGCGGCTGACGACCAGCTTCCACATAAATGATCTCGGCGCTGACACCCTTCTCTGCAAGCACGATGCGCACTCGGTGGGAATAGTGGTCGGCGGGGTCGGAGTAACAGGCCAACCGATTGGTCACGCCCATGGCGATCCTCCTCGCTTGTTGAATTTGTCGGAACCGGAAAAACGCGCGCGCCCAGAGGACGCCTCCCGCAATGCCTGGCTAGCCAGACCTTGCGTTTTCGGAGGCGCCCTTGGGCGCGCGCGATTAACAGCAATGCTTGAAGCGTATCAGTGCACGTCTTTCCAGTATTCACGCTTGAGCAAGTAGGCGAACACAAAGAAGAACGCCAGGTACAGCAAGACGTAAGTACCGATGCGCTGATGTTGCAGCTTAACCGGGTTAGCCGAGTAAGCCAGGAAGGTTACCAGATTCTTGACCTTCTCATCGAACTGCTCTTCGTTCAGAGCACCGGACTTCGGCACGATGGTCAGTTGATCGCACGCTTCATGAGTCAGCGGCGTACCGGTCAACGGATCATATTGCTTCTTTCCGTCTTCGACGATCTGTACCTGTTTGCAGCCCACGACCTGACGACCTTGCAGGCCGACGAGTACGTTAGGCATACCGACGTTCGGGAAGACCTTGTTGTTGACACCCCAAGGGCGTGCCGGATCTTCGTAGAACGAGCGCAGGTAACCGTAGAGCCAGTCAGTGCCACGCACACGCGCCACCAGGGTCAGGTCCGGTGGTGCCGCGCCGAACCAGGTCTTGGCGTCGGCCGGCTGCATGCCGATGTTCATGTGATCGCCAATCTTGGCCCCGGTGAACACCAGCTTATCCAGCATCAGTTCGTGAGGAATGCCCAAGTCATCGGCAACCCGTTCGTAACGCTGGAACTTGGCGCTGTGGCAACCCATGCAATAGTTGGCAAAGGTACGCGCGCCATCCTGCAGGGCCGCTTTATCAGCGAGGTCGATGTCGACTTTTTCCAGCTCCGGACCGTGTTCGGCGGCGAAAGACAGGACAGGCAAAGCAGCAAAAATCAGAGCAAAAAATAACTTTTTCATCAGCCAGTCACCCTTTCCGGAACCTTTTTGGTCTTCTCGAGCCTGGTGTAGAACGGCATCAGAATGAAGTAGGCGAAGTACAGGAAGGTGCAGATCTGCGAGACCAGCGTGCGCTCCGGCGTCGGCGCCAGAACGCCCAGGATGCCGAGGATCACGAACGAAATGCAGAACACCACCAGCCAGATTTTGCTCATCCAGCCTTTGTAGCGCATCGATTTGACCGGACTGCGGTCAAGCCACGGCAGGACAAACAGCAAGGCAATCGAGGCGCCCATGGCGATCACGCCCATGAGTTTGTCGGGGATCGCACGCAAGATCGCGTAGAACGGCGTGAAATACCAAACAGGCGCAATATGCTCTGGCGTCTTGAACGGGTTCGCTTGCTCGAAGTTGGGTTTTTCGAGGAAGTAGCCGCCCATTTCCGGGAAGAAGAACACGATAAAGCAGAAGATGAACAGGAACACTACAACACCGACAATGTCTTTCACGGTGTAGTACGGGTGGAAGGCGATGCCGTCCAGCGGGATGCCGTTTTCGTCTTTGTGCTTCTTGATGTCGACGCCGTCAGGGTTGTTCGAACCGACTTCGTGCAGCGCCAGAATGTGCAGCACCACCAGACCAAGAATGACGATCGGCAGAGCGACGACGTGCAAAGCGAAGAAGCGGTTGAGGGTGATCCCGGAGATCAGATAGTCACCACGAATCCACTGAGTCAGGTCGTTACCGATAACCGGAATCGCACCGAACAGCGAGATGATCACCTGGGCACCCCAGTAGGACATCTGACCCCACGGCAGCAGGTAACCCATGAAGGCTTCAGCCATCAGCGCCAGGTAAATCAGCATGCCGAAGACCCAGACCAGCTCACGCGGTTTCTGGTACGAACCGTAGAGCAAGCCACGGAACATGTGCAGATAGACCACGATGAAGAATGCCGAGGCGCCGGTCGAGTGCAGCAGACGCAGGATCGAGCCGTACTCGACGTCGCGCATGATGTATTCGACGGAAGCGAACGCTTCTTCTGCCGACGGCGTATAGCTCATCGTCAGCCAGACACCGGTGACGATCTGGTTGACCAGCACCAGCAGCGCCAGCGAGCCGAAGAAGTAGAAGAAGTTGAAGTTTTTTGGAGCGTAATACTTGCTGAGATGGTCTTCCCACATTTTGGTCGCGGGGAAGCGTGCATCAACCCAATCCATGAACTTGCTCATCACGCTTTCTCCGTATCGACGCCAATGACAATCAGGTCATCGGTCTCATAGGAATGCGGGGGAACTGGCAGGTTCAAAGGCGCGGGTTGCGACTTGTAGACGCGGCCAGCCAGATCGTAGTGGGAACCGTGGCAAGGGCAGAAATAGCCACCTACCCAGTCTTTACCAAGATCTGCAGGTGCCACTTCTGGACGGAAGGTCGGAGAGCAACCCAAGTGTGTGCAGATCCCGATCAGCAGCAGAATTTCCGGCTTGATCGATCGCACTTCAGGGTCGACATAGGTGGGTTGCGTGGAGTTTTTGGAAGTCGGATCGGAGAGCTGGCCCTCGATCTTCTTGAGATTCCCCAGGATTTCCGCAGTACGGCGGACAATGAACACCGGCTGGCCGCGCCACTCAGCAATCATCTGCTGTCCTGGCTCGATCTTGCTGACATTCACTTTCACCGGTGCACCAGCGGCTTTCGCCTTGGCACTGGGAAACCATGACCCCACGAACGGGACCGCAGCCCCCACCGCTCCTGCAGCACCCACCACGGATGTGGCTGCTACCAAGAAGCGACGCCGGCCTGCATTCACGCCGTCATTGCTCATTCAGTCCTCTCCCATCAGCTTTGTGGCCTGTTAAATCAGGCATCTACTAAATAAATCAATGTTACTTATAAAAATTTTGCCGAGATGGTAATGAAAAGCCCCAATTCTGACAAGGGAATTACCCGGAGCTCTTACCCTCAAGCCTTGCAGTATAGGGGGTCTACGAATGTGGCAAGTTGTCACAGCGCAATTCTTTTATAAATCGCAGGCATAAAAAAACGCCCGCTTCCGTGAGGAATCGGGCGTTCTTTTTGAACGTGGAAGCGGAATTAACGCTTCGAGTACTGCGGACGCTTACGCGCTTTACGCAGACCAACTTTCTTACGTTCAACTTCACGGGCGTCGCGAGTAACGAAGCCAGCTTTGCGCAGAGCGCCACGCAGGGTTTCGTCGTAGTCCATCAGAGCGCGAGTGATGCCGTGGCGGATTGCGCCAGCTTGACCACTTACACCACCGCCGATCACGGTGACGTAGATGTCGAACTTCTCGACAGTCTCGGTCAGCTCCAGCGGCTGACGAACTACCATGCGGGCAGTTTCGCGGCCGAAGAAGTTATCCAGCGAACGGTTGTTGATGGAGATGTTACCAGTACCCGGACGCAGGAAAACGCGTGCGGTTGCGGTCTTGCGACGGCCAGTGCCGTAATTTTGAGTCGCCGACATAATGTACTATTCCGTTAAAACTTCAGTTCTTGGGGCTGCTGAGCAGTATGTGGGTGTGCAGCGCCCGCATAGACTTTCAGCTTACGGTACATGTCGCGACCCAGTGGGTTTTTAGGCAGCATGCCTTTAACCGCGGTCTCGATCACGCGCTCAGGGGCTTTAGCGATCAGCTTTTCAAAGTTGATCGACTTGATGCCGCCCGGGAAACCGGAGTGGGAGTAGTACATTTTGTCAGTGGTTTTAGCACCGGTAACACGAATCTGCTCAGCGTTGATTACGACGATGTAGTCGCCGGTGTCAACGTGAGGAGTGTACTCAGGCTTGTGCTTGCCACGCAGACGGCTCGCGATTTCGGTGGCCAGACGACCCAGGGTCTGACCAGCAGCGTCGACGACAAACCAGTCGCGCTTTACTGTTTCCGGTTTAGCAGTAAAAGTTTTCATTCTTTATAGCCTCAGGGGCCGCCCTGTAAATTAGACGGCGGATCTTACTGAATAGTGCGTACTTTGACAAGTCAAAGGCAGCCGGATACAGACGCTTTCGGGGGCTCGGGTCGGCGCGTCCGTTCAACGGCAAGATTCTTCGGCGGCGGCGCATCACTTCCACTGCAGAAAGAGGTCGGCAATTATGCAGATTGCGAAAAATATTTCAACCTGCTTTTATGATTGTTTTGCCCAAGGAGCACCCGATGGACTATCGCCAGCTAGGCCGTACCGACCTGAACGTGAGTGCAATCTGCCTCGGCACCATGACCTGGGGCGAGCAAAACACTGAAGCTGAAGCCTTCGCCCAGATCGAAAGGGCCAAAGAGGCCGGGATCAATTTCATCGACACCGCCGAGATGTATCCGGTGCCGCCGAAAGCCGAAACCTACGCCACCACCGAGCGCTACATCGGCAATTACTTCAAAAGTCGCGGCGATCGTGCCGACTGGATCCTCGCCAGCAAAATCGCCGGCCCGGGCAACACCATCGACTACATCCGCGACAAAAACCTGCGCCACAACCGCCAGCACATCACCGCTGCAGTGGATGCCAGCCTCGAGCGACTGCAGACCGACTACATCGACCTGTATCAATTGCACTGGCCGGAACGCAGCACCAATTTTTTCGGACAACTGGGCTACAAGCACAAGATCGAAGCCAACCTGACGCCGCTCGAAGACACCCTCGAAGCGCTCGATGAGCAGGTGAAAGCCGGCAAGATCCGTCACATCGGCCTGTCCAACGAAACGCCGTGGGGCACCATGCGCTTTCTGGCATTGGCCGAGGCCCGTGGCTGGCCGCGCGCGGTGTCGATCCAGAACCCGTACAACCTGCTCAACCGCAGCTTTGAAGTGGGCCTGGCGGAAATCGCCATTCGCGAACAGTGCGGCCTGCTCGCCTATTCGCCACTGGCGTTCGGTTTCCTCTCGGGCAAATACGAAGGTGGCGCGCGTCCGCCAAAGGGTCGTCTGAGCCTCTACAGCCGCTTCAGCCGCTACTTCAACGCGCAATCTGAAGCTGCGTGCAGTCGCTATGTGGCGCTGGCCCGTGAGCACGGCCTGGATCCGGCGCAGATGGCGTTGGCGTTTGTGACCCAGCAACCGTTCGTCACCAGCAATATCATTGGCGCGACAACGCTTGAGCAACTGGATAGCAACATTGCCAGTTTTGATCTGAAACTTTCCGATGAAGTGCTCGAAGGGATTGAGGCGATTCACAAGGATCACCCTAACCCGGCACCTTGATTGACCGCTGAAAGCTTCGCGAGCAGGCTCGCTCCCACAGGTACAGCGTGATCCTTGTGGTAGCGAGCCTGCTCGCGAAAGGGGCATTCAAATCACTGAAAAACTCAGAGCGAGCGCGCGATGATCTCCTTCATGATTTCATTGGTGCCGGCATAGATCCGTTGCACGCGTGCATCCGCCCATGCCCGCGCCACCGGGTATTCCCACATGAAGCCGTAACCGCCATGCAACTGCACGCACTCGTCGAGTACCTTGCATTGCAGGTCGGTGCCCCAGTATTTCGCCATCGCCGCCGTCGGCACGTCGAGCTTGCCTTGCAGGTGCAGCTCCAGGCACTTATCGACGAACACGCGTCCGATCTGAATCTCGGTGGCCATCTCTGCCAGTTTGAAACGGGTGTTCTGGAAGTCGGCAATCGCCTTGCCGAACGCCTTGCGGTCACGGGTGTAATCAAGCGTCCATTGCAATGCCGCCTCGGCTGAGGCCAAGCCACCAATCGCTACGGTCAGACGCTCCTGCGGCAGCTCCTGCATCAGGTACGCAAACCCTGCACCGGCCTGCCCCAACAGATTCTCCTTCGGCACACGAACATCCTGGAAGAACAATTCCGAGGTGTCCTGCGCCTTCATGCCGACTTTCTCAAGACGCTTGCCTTTGTCGAAGCCCGGCGTATTCGCCTCGACCAGAAACAGGCTGGTGCCCTTGGCGCCCGCCTTCGGATCGGTCTTGGCGACGACAATCACCAGATCAGCCAGAAAGCCATTGGTGATGAAGGTTTTTGAACCGTTGATCACATACTCGTCACCGTCCAGAACGGCGGTGGTCTTCACGCCTTGCAGGTCAGAACCCGCGCCCGGCTCGGTCATCGCAATGGCCGTGACCATCTCCCCCGAGACCAGTTTCGGCAGGTATTTGTGCTTCAGCGCCTCACTACCGTAATGCAGGATGTACGGCGCAACGATGTCTGAATGCAACGAGAACCCGATACCTGTCAGCCCCAGCCGACCGACCTCTTCGATCACCACCGCGCTGTAAAGAAAATCTGCGCCCAGGCCGCCATATTCCTCTGGCAGATGCGAGCAGAGCATCCCCGCCTCCCCGGCCTTGTTCCACAGTTTACGGTCGATGTAGCCCTGTTTCTCCCACTGCCCGTGGAACGGCACGGCCTCCTTTTCAAGGAATGTTCGTACGCTGTCGCGGAACAATTCGTGCTCGGGGCTGAACAGGGTTCTGGGAATCATGCGGCACCTTTCTTTCTTGTTGGAGGGAGATGACCTTCAGAGACTATGCCTACCCTCCGACACAGGACACTGGACACATCCGACAAAAAATAAGACGATCCAGCCGTCTGGTGACCACTTTCCCTTATAAAAACAAAACAAAAGTTGAATTATGTCCAAGCAAGTCTCCACGCCCTTGCGGCGCGTCAGCATCCTGGCGATCGACCAGGTTTTCGCTTTCACCCTCATGCAAGCCAAGGATTTTTTCCATGTGGCGAGCCTGCGTTACGGCAAGCAACTGGGCCACGGCCTGACTCCGGCGTTTGAAACCCGCCTGGTCAGCCCCGACGGCAAACCGGTGAAAAGCTTCAGTGACGTGGTTATCCCGGTGGACGGCGGTCTGGAAAACACCGATATCATCATCCTTCCGGCGTTCTGGGATGATTTCGATACGTTGTGCAGCCGTTACCCGCAAATCCTTCCTTGGCTACGCGAGCAGCACGCTCGCGGCGCCGTGCTCTGCGGTGAAGCCACCGGGGTGTTTTGGCTGGCCGAGGCCGGGCTGCTCAATGGCAAGGAAGCGACCACGTATTGGCGCTTCTTTAACGCCTTTGCCGAACGCTTCCCCAGGGTGCACCTCAATCAGGACAAGCACCTGACCGACGCTGACAATCTTTATTGCGCCGGCGGCACCACGTCGGCCTGCGATCTTTACATCTACCTGATCGAGCGCTTCTGCGGCGCGAACGTGGCGCAAGCAGTGGCCCGCGACATTCTTTACGAAGTACAGCGCAACTATTCGCCGGGGCGTATCGGTTTCGGCGGGCAGAAGCTGCATCAGGATGTGATCATCCTGCAGATCCAGCATTGGCTCGAAGAGCATTTTGCCGACAAGTTCCGCTTCGAAGACGTCGCCCGCGAACACGGCATGAGCATCCGCAACTTCATGCGCCGCTTCCAGACCGCCACCGGCGACAAGCCGCTGCATTACCTGCAACGCCTGCGTATCGAGACCGCCAAGGGCTTGCTCTCGGGCAGCCGCAAGAGCATCAAGACCATCAGTTATGAGGTCGGTTACGACGATGCGAGCTTCTTTGCGCGACTGTTTCGCCAGCACACCGAGCTGTCGCCGAACCAGTATCGGCAGCAGTTTCAGCAGGCAGCATAACCTAGGCGCAACAGCGAAATTCCAATGTGGGAGCGAGCCTGCTCGCGAATTCGGTTTTACATTCACTAAGATTGTTGGCTGACACACCGCTTTCGCGAGCAGGCTCGCTCCCACAGGGAAGATCTTCAGCGCATAAAAAAGGGCCTGCAATTGCAGGCCCTTTTTTGTTTTGCGAATCCGCTTAAGGCTTGTGCGCCCGCGACAGGAATTCGTGCGATTGCATCTCCAGCAGACGGCTCAGCGTGCGCTGGAACTCGAAGTTCAGACGGCCGCCGGCGTACAGATCCTTCAGCTCGACTTCAGCAGAAATGATCAGCTTGACGTTACGGTCGTAGAATTCGTCGACCATGTTGATGAAGCGTCGGGCGATATCGTCGGTGGTGACGCTCATCTGCTCGACACCGCTGAGCAGCACGGCGTGGAAGATCTTGCCCAGTTCGATGTAGTCGTTCTGGCTGCGTGGGCCATCGCACAGTTCGCGGAAGTCGAACCAGGCCACGTCATCGCAAGTGCGCAGGGCACGGATTTCGCGGTTCTCGATCATCAGCACGTCGTTCTCGACGGCTGCTGTGCATTCTGGCGTCAGCGCCTTGAAGCTCTTGCGCAAGCTCTCGTGAGCGGCTTCGTCGAGCGGATAGTGGAACAGCTCCGCTTGTTCGAGGTGACGCAGACGGTAGTCGACGCCGCTGTCGACGTTGACGATCTCGGTGTTCTGCTTGATCAGCGCGATGGCTGGCAGGAAGCGCGCGCGTTGCAGGCCGTCCTTGTACAGACCGTCCGGGACGATGTTCGACGTCGCGACCAGAGTCACGCCGTTCTTGAACAGCTCTTCCATCAAGGTGCCGAGGATCATCGCGTCGGTGATGTCGGAGACGAAGAACTCATCGAAGCAGATCACCCGCGATTCAGTCGCAAAACGCTTGGCGATGATGGTCAGCGGATTTTTCTCGCCGCCGAGGGTTTTCATCTCTTCGTGCACGCGCTTCATGAAGCGGTGGAAGTGGGTGCGGGTCTTTTCCTTGAACGGCAGCGCTTCGAAGAAGGTGTCGACCAGGTAAGTCTTGCCGCGACCCACGCCGCCCCAGAAATACAGGCCCTTGACCGGCGTCTGATCTTTTTTGCCGAACAGCTTGCTCAGCAGACCCGGTTTGTTCTGATCGGCGGCGATCAGATCCTCGTACAGACGCTGCAGATGACGCACAGCAGTTTCCTGCGCGGCGTCATGGAAGAAGTCCGGGCGTTTCAGATCAGCTTGGTATCGTTCTAGGGGCGTCATAATTCGTTAGCAAGGCAACAAAAACGGGCCGTCACTGTAGCGACGGCCCGTGGGAATGGCAATCAGCCCTTGGTCGGACCGTGCCGCCGATTAGTCCTGAACCGGGGTCAGCGCAACGCGCAGCGCCGCAACGGCCGCGTCCCGCGCAGCAGCGTCGGCGAACGCCGGGCTGTCGCCAACGCACTCGCCTTCCAGCCAGACGTTGAAGCTCAGGTCTGCGCTGCGCACGTCCAGCGGCTGGCCGGATTGCAGTTGCTTGGTCACCTGGCCTGCGGTTTTGCCGTCGGCGAAGTTGCGCGACAGCAGCAGTTGCTCGCCATCGGCCGCCAGCAGACGGAAACGGAAGCTGCCATCGTCTTCACGGAAGCTGACGAAACGTGCGGCTTTTGCGGCTTTCTTCTTGGTGGTCGCAGCGACCTGAACCTGATTGACGAACGAGCGCAGGCCGACGGCTTCGCGCAGTTCGTTGAGGAACGGCGTCGCCACGGCACGGGCCTTCTTCGCGCCGATCTGCAGGATGTCTTCCAGATCCGCCGGGCGCTCGATCAACTGGTGATACTTATCGCGTGCTTCGCCGAGATCGTTGTCGAGCAACTGGAAGAGACGGTTCTTCGCCTCACCCCAACCCAGACCGTTGAGCAATTCGCTACGGAACTCGTCAGCCTGCGCCGGCGTGGCGAAGGCCTGGAACAGCGTGAACAGGTGCGAGTTATCCGGATCCTTGGCTTCGCCCGGCGCTTTGGAGTCAGTGACGATCCGCGAGATCGCGTCCTTCATCTCTTTGGCGCTGGAGAACAACGGAATGGTGTTGTCGTAGCTCTTCGACATCTTGCGACCGTCGAGGCCTGGCAGCGTCGCCACGCTCTCTTCGATCAGCGCTTCAGGCATGGTGAAGAATTCTTTACCCTGACCGAACAGGTGGTTGAAGCGCTGGCCAATGTCGCGGGCCATTTCCACGTGCTGGATCTGGTCACGACCGACCGGCACCTTGTGCGCGTTGAACATCAGAATGTCCGCCGCCATCAGCACCGGGTAGCTGTAGAGGCCCATGGTGATGCCGGCATCCGGGTCTTCGCCGGTTTCAACGTTCTTGTCTACCGAGGCCTTATAGGCGTGGGCACGATTGAGCAGGCCCTTGGCGGCGACGCAGGTCAGCAGCCAGGTCAGCTCAGGGATTTCCGGGATGTCGGACTGGCGGTAAAAGGTCACGCGGTCGACATCGAGGCCACCGGCCAGCCAGGTCGCGGCGATTTCCAGACGCGAGCGCTGAATGCGCAGCGGGTCATCGCATTTGATCAGGGCGTGGTAGTCGGCCAGGAAGTAGAACGAATCGGCATTGCTGTCGCGACTGGCGAGGATCGCCGGGCGGATAGCACCGGCGTAGTTGCCCAAGTGCGGGGTGCCGGTGGTGGTGATGCCGGTGAGGATACGGGTACGGTTCGTCATGGGTAATCGCTTGTCAGACTGCAATCAATTCGAGAGACGCGGCAGGATCAGATCCTTGAGATCGGTCAGCTTGCCATGAAAAAAGTGTCCGCATTCTGCCACTTTCAGCAGCTCATGGGGGCGCTGGAGTTTTTCCGACCAGTCGTAGACCAGCTGCGGATCGATGACTTCGTCGGTTTCTGGCTGGATCACGGTGAGTTCGCCGTGTTGCGGCAGTTGGTCCTGCTCGCCAAGACGCATCACCGCCGGGGCGACCATGAACAGATGCTTGAGCTGCACACCCTGCGCTTCGAGACGGCCGCCGAGACTTGCCGCAACAAATCCGCCGAAGGAGAAACCGAACAGCGTCAGCGGCAGCTCCGGGTGTTTATCGCGCAGCCACTGGGCGGCAGCCTGGGCATCGTCGACTTCACCGGTGCCCATGTCGTGCGAACCCTCGCTGGCGCCGACGCCGCGATAGTTGAAGCGCAAGGTGATCAACCCCGCATCGCGCGCGGTGCGCTGCAGGGTCGAGACGACCTTGTTGAGCATGGTGCCGCCCTGCACCGGGTTCGGATGGCAGATCAGCGCGATGCCGCGCGGCTGCTCGTTGTCCAGGTACAAGCTTTCCAATTGACCCACCGGGCCGTCAATCACAACTGGGGTTTCACGCATCAGCAAGGAAGGAACTCCGTGACCTCGAATCGGGTCGACTCGTCTAGCAAATTGTCTGTGCCAATCTATTGCGAGTGAATCGCGGTATACAGCGCAGGTTCGAGCCGTTAACGTAAAGCAAAGCCGTTTATAGAGGAAGGACTCGTGGAACACTCGCTCTTAGTTTGGTTGTTACCGACTCTTGCCCTGGTTGTGGGTGTCGCCATTGGATTCCTGATCGCGCGCGTTGTGCCCAGCGCCGCACCGAGCCGCACGCAGCGTCAACTGGATGATATCCAGGAGCGTTTCGACAGCTACCAGAACGAAGTGGTCACTCACTTCAACAGCACCGCAACGCTGGTCAAGAAGCTGACCCAGAGCTACCAGGAAGTGCAGGATCATCTCGCCGAGGGTGCCAACCGTCTGGCCCTGGACGAGCAGACCCGTCAACGCCTGATCGCTGCCCTGCATGCTGACGCCGTACAGACCCCACGCGAACGCCTGACGCCTCCGCGCGATCAGGAGCCGCCACGTGACTACGCACCGAAAACCCCGAACGCGCCGGGCATGCTCGATGAGCATTATGGTCTGAAGAAGTAATCAGCCTTAGCGCCAAACAAAAAGCCCCCGGACAGTGATGTGTCCGGGGGCTTTTTTGTATCTGCTGTCTTCGGTTTCTGTTGCGCGCCCTTCGCGAGCAGGCTCGCTCCCACAGGGAACTGCATTTCAAAGTGGGAGCGAGCCTGCTCGCGAAGGGGCCAGCACAGTCCACACACAAAAATGCCCGGTCACAGGACCGGGCATTTCCTCATGCGGGCATTCGCTTACGGATACTGCTGAACCGTGCCCGGTTGCTGTTGCTGCTGACCACCATACTGCTGACCCGGGATCGCCTTCAGGTTGACCTCAACCCGACGGTTCTGCGCCCGGCCATTGACGTCACCGTTGCTGGCAATCGGGTTATCCGGGCCGGCGCCACGGGCTGTCAGGTTGGCACCACTGACGCCCTGCGACGTCAGGTAGGTCGCCACACTCTGCGCACGACGCTGCGACAGGTCCATGTTGTGCTGGCGGCTGCCAGTGCTGTCGGTGTAGCCGACGATTTCGATCTGGTTCTGGTTAAACTCTTTCAGCGAGTTGGCCAGGTTGTTCAGCGGCTGGTAGAAGCTCGATGCAATGTTCGCCGAATCGGTGGCGAAGGTGATGTTGCCCGGCATGATCAGCTTGATCTGATCGCCCTGACGCTGAACTTCCACGCCAGTGTTGGCCATGCTGGCACGTAGTTTGGCTTCCTGCTTGTCAGCGTAATAACCGTAACCCGCTGCCGAAGCGCCGACTACGGCGGCACCGATCAAAGCGCCCTTGCCACGATTATTGTGGTCGATGGCGGCACCGGCCAAGGCCCCCGCCAGAGCGCCGAGACCGCCATACTTGGCGGTTTTGCTCATGCCTTGCGAGCCACCGTCAGCTTGGCCCTGATTGTCATACGGATTGGGCGAGGCGCAGCCGGACAGCATGGCCACGGCAGTAGCGACAATAATCAAACGACGCGTGGTGAACATGGAAAGCTCCTACTTTTGCATTCTATGGTGGCCATTTGGCAATGGACCTGTGCGGGCGTTGGATCATGACAATGCAGAAAAATTCCGCCGACGACTCGTGACAAAATATTTAGGCCCGCACAAACGGGTTTTCGCGCATTTCATCACCCAGACGCGTATCCGGGCCGTGCCCGGTGACGACCGTTGCGTCTTCGTCCAGTGTGTACAGCCGCTGTTTGATCGAGCGCACGATGGTCGCCTGATCGCCGCCCCACAAATCCGTGCGCCCTACGCCGCGACGAAACAGCGTGTCACCGGCAATCAACAGCTTAGCCTCGGAAAACCAAAAGCTCATGGAACCTGGCGTATGCCCCGGCGTATGCAGCGCCACGCCGCAACCGCAGGCCAGTTCTTCATCATCGCTCAACCAGCGATCCGGCGATGGCACGGGAATGTAGGGCACGCCGAACATCTGGCACTGCATCTCCAGGTTGTCCCACAGGAACTGATCTTCCTTGTGCAGATGCAGGGTCGCGCCGGTTTTCTCCTTCATCTGCCCGGAAGCCAGGAAGTGATCGAGGTGCGCGTGGGTATGGATGATGCTGACGACTTTGAGGCCATGAGCATCGAGGCGCGCCATGATCAGGTCGGGGTTGCCGCCCGGGTCGACGACGATGGCTTTCTTCGTAACAGGGTCGCCGATGATCGTGCAGTTGCACTGAAGCGGACCGACGGGGAAGGTTTCGCGGATGAGCGCGGTATTCGGGGTTTGCATGGTTTAAATCCTGATAGCAAGGCGTTTTAACGCGGTTGTGATCCGCAAAATTGATAGGTTATCCTCGCGCCGTGCCAATTTTGAAACAAGACGGCAGGAAGCCAATGCCCCCTTCAATGGAACACGTGCTCGTCGATAAAAGCGTCCTTTTTTGGACCCGGATATTATCAACCGCATCCGCGCAAGGAATGGACTGCCCTTTATTACCCATTCCGATCTTCTGAAGCTTGAGTCCCTCACAAAGGGAACCGAGCAGGTCCACAAAAACGCTCGCGACTTTTTCCGCTTTTTCAGCAGCCAGGCCTCACGACCGCTGCGGGCGCTGCCGAAAGGTATCGCGCTACATCCCGACGACTTGCTGAGCGAGTGCACCTTCAATGGCCATTCGATCTTCGCGCTCAAACGCACGACTGCGCCATTGGAACGGACCCCCTCCGGTGACGTCGTCGACTGGTGCCGTCACTACGACTTGCTGTTACTGACTTGTGACGAGTTGCAACTCGCTCAATGCAAAGCCGCGCAGACCAGAGCTCAACGCTGGACCGGCAGGGCACCGTCACCTGCACCTGCACCTGCACCTGCACCTGCACCTGCACCAATCATACCTTTCGATCTTCCCCAAAGCCCTCTGCTCACTGCCGACGTTGTTATCCGTAACAAAGGTGAACGCGTCACGGCGGGCTCGGTCGTCACAACCTCAAGTGGACGCCAACTGACGCTGGACAAATCCATCAGCTCCGGTGGAGAGGGAACCATTCACCCCGTGGTCGGCCACGCGCAGGTGTGCAAGATCTATCACACTGAAAAACTCACAACCCGGCGCCGTGAGAAAATCAGCCTTATGGTGACGCGCAAGATCGTCGAGCCCGGCATCTGCTGGCCGAGCGAGTTGGTTTTCAATGCGCAAAAAGAGTTCGTCGGTTATGTCATGCCTCAGGCAGAAGGCAAACCACTACACACCACGGTGTTTATCAAACACGTACTGCAGAGTAAGTTCGCGAAATGGACTCGACGCGATCTGGTGAATGTCGCGACCGCGTTTCTCAAACAGGTGCAATACCTGCACTCGCTGAACATCATCGTGGGCGACATCAACCCGATGAATCTGCTCGTCACATCGGACAGCAACAAGGTCTGGGTGGTCGATACCGATAGCTTCCAGATCGGGCATTTTCCCTGTGAAGTGGGCACGGTGCCCTTCACCGCACCGGAGATCCAGGACAAAAAATATGGCGACTACCTGCGAACAAAGAATCATGAGTTGTTCGCCATTGCCACCATGCTGTTCATGATCCTGTTACCCGGCAAACCACCCTACTCTCAACAGGGTGGCGGAACGGCTTCCGACAATATCAAGGCCATGAACTTCCCCTACCGATTCAAAAAAGGTAGTGGCATTGGCAGAGCGAGCGTCACGCCGGTGGGCACATGGCAGCACATCTGGAGCCATTTGCCGTATCTGGTCAAACAGGCATTCAGCAATACATTCGAAGACAATCAGCGACGCCCCATCAGTGACTGGCTGAAACTGCTGACGCAGTACGGCGAAGATCTGCGCAAAAACAAGCATAGCGATGATTTGTTTCCTGCCGAATTTCATATCAGTGACCCCATTGAGGATGTCTGCGGCAGTTGCAAAAAAACCACAAAGTTTCCAAAAAATGGTTTGAAAAAATGAAGGCGGCGGGCAAACCGACAATTTGCTCGGAATGCCAGAAAGCAGCAAAACTGAAAAAACTGGCCAGTGAAAGCCAGAAGAAAATCGAGCAGGCTGGCCAACGTGCGGCGCCACCCCCAGCACCTGTCACGCCTCGACCGACTCCACCGCCAGTGCCCAAAGTGGTGACGCCTGTACCTGGACTCACTGCCCCCGTCGCTGCGCCTCCCCCTGCTCGCCCCGCGTCGGCAAGACCGCAACAGCAACCGAACGCCACTCGACCGCAATCCCACGTCTCTCCACCTGCGCGCCCGCGCCAACCGGAAAGCTATGTGACGCGCTGGTTCAAAAGACTCTTGAAGCGTTTTTTATAACGCTCCCCCTAAAAGGACACTTCCATGCCAGAAAACAATTACCTCCTCAGCCAGGAAGAACTCGCTGAAAACCCGACCACACGCGTACCCGTCTGCCTTGTTCTGGATGTCAGCGGATCGATGGAAGGCCAACCGATTGCGGAACTGCAGTCGGGTGTCAGGATGTTTTTCGAAGCAATTCGCGAAGATGACGTGGCGCAATATGCCGCTGAAATCTGCATCGTGACTTTCGGCGGCACAGCGCAAAAGGTGATGGATTTCGGCTCCATCAGCCGTCAGGACGTGCCACCGCTGGTCGCCTCCGGCATGACCCCGATGGGACACGCCGTGAGCATCGCTCTGGATCTGCTGGAGGCACGCAAGGAAGATTACCAACAGGCCGGCGTCGACTACTTCCAGCCCTGGATGGTCCTCATGACGGATGGCGAGCCAACCGATGACATCGACGAAGCGGCCACTCGCGTAACCGACCTGATCAGTAAACGTAAACTGACGGTGTTTCCGATCGCGATCGGTGAAGCCGCAAACGTTCAGTCGCTCGCTCGCTTTTCGCCGTCGCGCCCCCGCTTCGCCTCAAAGGCCTGCGTTTCAATGAGTTCTTTGGCTGGCTGAGCAAAAGCGTCTCACGTGCATCTCAGTCGACACCGGGTGACGCGGTGCCGCTGGATATCAAAGGTATCGAAGCATGGGGACAGGTCTGAGCCATGTCTGAGCTCTCGGTCGACTTCACCTGTAAAACCGCATTCGCGTCTGTGGCTGGGCGCTCGCATCTGAAAACCCGGAGTCCTTGCCAGGACTATGTGGCAGCCAGAGAGTCCAACGGCGTGACCTGCATTTCATTGGCTGACGGTGCCGGCTCCAGAGAACGATCAGACATCGGCGCCCAGGTCGCGGTCACCGCGACCCTCGCCTACGTTTGCAAAAATTTCGAAAGCCTTTGGCAGAACATGGACAAGCACAACGCGAAGGCCACCCAGCGCTTGGTCAATCGCTGCCTGGACGCGTTCAGGCGTAAATCCGCCAAGCTCGGCTGCACCATCAACGACCTGGCCTGCACGCTGTCGTTCGTCGCGTACTCGCGCGGACGCTATATCGCGGGGCACTTGGGAGACGGCGTTATTGCCAGTGTTGATTCCAACGGACAACTGCAAACGCTTTCACCTCCGGAAAACGGCGAGTTCGCCAATACCACCTGGTTTCTGACGGATCCTAAAGCGATATCCAAGCTGCGGCTGTACCGCGGGCATATCGAAGCGCCCACGGGTTTCGTGATCATGAGTGATGGCACCGCAGAAAGCCTTTATCAAAAATCCAGCGGCGCTCCTGCACCCGCCGTCCAGAAACTACTGGAGTGGAATGCAACCTTGCCGGTGAAAAAATTCAGAGCCGTGTTGAGCGAGAATCTGCAGCAGTCAATTGCCAGCAAAACGGTGGATGATTGCGCCTTGGGCCTGATTTCGATTCTGAACCGTGAGGGATCGATAAAGAGTGTGGGCTCTGCCGAACAGAAGTAACCGATAACCTCTGGCTCAAGGTCTGCCGTGCGCCAGAGGCTTCAGGCAACAATTACTGCAATACCCCCAGTTCTTGCGCCCGCGCCACGGCTTGCGTACGTCGCTCAACCCCCAACTTGCTGTTGATATGGCTGGCGTGGGTTTTTACCGTGTGCAACGAAATGAACAGTTGATCGCTGATCTCCTGGTTCGAGCAGCCTTGGGCGATCAGGCGCAGTACCGACAATTCCCGACTGCTGAGTTGCTCGGTGCCACTCGAATCAATGACCGGACGGGACGGCGCTGAAGGGAAGTGCTGGAGCAATTGCTGACCTGCCAACGCTGGCGAAGCCAACAGTTGTCCACGCAGCCAATCTCCCTGCTCTTTCACTAATGCATCAAACGGCTGCAACACGCCCCCTGCCGCCGCCTCCAGCGCCTGACTCAGCGCTTTGCGCGCCTCCGGCTCACGTCCACCTGCCAGCAACAGCGCCACCTTCTGCGTCAACGCCATCACACACAGTAACTGCCGCCCGGTTTGCTGACCGTTCTCATGCAACACGTTCAGCCGCCCTTCGGCGAGCATCGGCTGGCCCTGAATCAGGTCGAGCAGCGCTTGTTGCAGTTCTACATGCAGGGGCAGTTGTGGATGAAATTCCGGCGGCGCGGCGGCGCGCTCGCCGGTGTAGGTCTGGCCCAGTCGCGCCAGCCAGGCTTCGGCCAGATCGGTACGGCCCTGCGCCAGCCACAGCTCACATTTGACCAGCGTAATCATTGCCAGATAGTAAATGGGCGGTACGTCCCAGATGTGCATCAGCCGTTCGGCTTCCGCCAGTTCGGCGAAGGCCTTGGCGAACTCGCCGCTGGCGCCGTCCAGACGCGCGATCACGCAATGGCCGATCAGCACGCTGATATCGCGACAGGCGCGTGCTTCACCGATACCGGCCAATAATCGCGTGCGGGCGGCTTGTGGCTGCAGGCGCATCGCCAACAGAAAACCTTCGTACAACGTCAGCCGAGCACGCACCGCGTACAAGCGTTGTGGCGACAGACCGCGCAGACGCTCCAGGCCCTGATGGACTTCATCCATTGCGCGCAGAATTTCGCCGCGCGCCTGCAAGACCCGCGCGCGGTCGTAATGCGCCAAAGCTTCGAACAGTGGATTGCCGACCCGCTGCGCCAACTCAAGCGATTCGCGGTTCAAGCCGCGCGCGCGCCAGAGATCGCCATCGGCAATGGCCAGATTGGACAGCGTCGATAAACACATCAGCCGCTGGCCGTACCGCTTCGCCGGCAGGCTCTCCAAGGCTTCGGTGCAATAGTTGAGGGTCAACTCGCGATGACCGCGCCCGCGGGCGATGATCCCGCTCAGCGCCAGCCATTGCGCAAGCATCGATTTTTGCGCGGTGGCCGACGGCGCCGGCAGGAAGCGGCTCAAATGGCTGGACAACTCTTCCGCAGCGTCCAGCTGACAGGCCAGCCCCAGCGCCCAACTGTAGAGGACGATCAGCCGTGGTGTGCTGACCAGCAGACTGTCGGGCAAGTCCATTTTCCAGCGCAGGAGCATGCCGACGTTCTGCTCGGCCAACAGTTGCTCCTCGGACAGGTTCTGCACCAGGTTCGCCGCCACATCGAGGTGCCCCGCACGTAACGCCTGCTCCACCGCTTCGTCGAGCAAACCCTGCGCGCTGAACCAGCGGCAGGCGCGCAGATGCAGGGTCGCGGGCGGCACCAACGCTTGCGCAATCGGCCGGCTGCGCAGCAGATCGGAGAACAGATGGTGATAACGATACCAGTGCCCGTGCTCATCCAGCGGCACCAGAAATACCTGATGCGCCAGCAAAAAGCGCAGGATTTCGGCGCTGTCATGGGCTTCACGCACCGCATCGCACAATTCGCTGCAAAAGCGTTCCTGCGGCGCGGTGTCGTAAAGAAATGCCTGCACTTCGGCAGGCAGGCAATCGATGACTTCTTCCAGCAAGTAATCGCGAATCAGCCCTTCCCCGCCGTTCAACGCTTGCGGCAACGTCGCGTCACTGCCGGCTTCGGCCACCGCCAGTAACCAGAAGCGCAGCCCGGCAACCCAGCCTTCGCTGCGCTGGATCAGGTTCTCCAGCGCTTCGCCACGCAATGAGCTGCTGTGGCGATCGAGCAAGGTCAGGGCTTCGTCGTGGGTCAGGCGCAAGTCCTGTTCGTGCAATTCAAGCAACTGGCGGGACAGGCGCAACCGCGCCAGGTGCCAGTCCGGGCGCTGCCGACTGGTGACCATCACCAGCAAACCGTCAGGCAAATGATTGAGGAAAAATTGCAGGCAACGGTCGAGCACCGGGCCCTGGGCGAGATGGTAATCGTCGAGTACCAGTAGCAATGGTGCCGCTGGATCAAGGTGCAGCGCCAGCTCGTCGAGCAAGCCGTCGAGCCATTCTTCGAAGGCAAACGGCTGATGGCGTTGACGCATTTTCAGCAGCCCTAACGCGCGACTGCCCAACTGCGGAAAATAATCCTGCAACCCTTCGAGCAGGCGTTCGAGAAACCGCCCGGGGTCGCTGTCTCGCGGGCTCAGCCCCAACCAGAGACTCTGCCAATACGCCGGCAGGCTCTGACAGAATTCCACCGCCAGCGAACTCTTGCCGAACCCGGCGGGGGCGCTGATCAGCAACAGCCGCCCACCGAGCCCGGCTTGCAGGCGCTCGCAAAGGCGTGGGCGCAATACGTATCCGTCAGGCAATGGCGGGCGAAAAAATCGCCCGTCCAATGCCGCGACAGCAACACTTGCGGGACCCGGAAGTGGGGACAGATCAGTCATGGCCGGCTCTTGTTCGAATTGCTGTTGGCGGCGTTGCAGATGTCCGCAGACTAGCCTTAAACGAACCGGTTATGAAGGTTGCTGCTACAAATGGCTACAAAAAGACTACAGACACGTATGCACGTCCCCTCTGTAGGAGCTGCCGAAGGCTGCGATCTTTTGATGTTGATATTTAAAAATCAAAAGATCGCAGCCTTCGGCAGCTCCTACACGAAAAAACGCCCCGAACCGGTCGGGGCGTTGTTTCGAGGATGCGGCCTCTGGTTACACCTTAGCGAATACCGTCCTGGCCCAGGTTGCCCGGCTGGAATTCACTTTTGCTGGCAGAGAAGCCGAAGTCATACGCCTGCTTCTCTTCGTTCTTCATACCCAGCGCCAGGTAGCGACCCGATTGCAGGTCGTACAAGGTTTCCAGGGCGTACCAAGGCACTTGCTTGTCGTAGTAATCCTCGGCATGCGCCTCGGCTACGCGCCACAGTTGACCGCGACCGTCGTAATGGTCGATGACCGCTGCCTGCCAGGTGTCTTCGTCGATGAAGAAGTCACGTTTGGCGTAGATATGGCGCTGGCCCGGCTTCAAGGTTGCAACCACATGCCAGACACGACGCAGCTCGTACCGCGTCAGGTCCTGATTGATGTGGCCGGCCTTGATGATGTCGGCGTACTTGAGCGTCGGTGAGTCGATCTTGTAACTGTTGGAAGCAATGTAGATTTCTTTCTTGCCTTCCAGTGCCCAGTCGTAGCGATCCGGTGCGCCGTTGTACATGTCGAGGTTGTCGGAGGTCCGCAGACCATCCGCCGCAGTACCCGGACCGTCATAGGACACTTGTGGTGCCTGACGGACACGGCGCTGGCCAGTGGCATAGACCCAGGCCTTGCGCGGTTCCTTGACCTGATCGAGCGTCTCGTGAACCAGCAGCACGGTACCGGCCAGACGGGCCGGCGCGGTCACTTTCTGCTTGAAGTAGAACAGCACGTTGCCCGGATTTTTCGGGTCGTAGTCTTTCATCTTGTCGCGGAACACGAACTGATCCTGGAAATACACCAGGCTGAACGAGCCGTTGGTTTGCGGCGTTGCCTGGGTAACCAGGCGCGTCACGCTGCCACCGCGATAGCGGGTGATGTGGTTCCAGATGACTTCCAGACCGGTTTTGGGAATCGGGAACGGCACGGCCGTGTCGAAGTTTTCCAGACCGTTGCCGCCGGCGACCAGATTGGTCGTGGTGGCGTTCTTCTTGATCGCGGCAAACACGTCATCCGGCACGGTGGCACCGCGATGGGACGCGTAGACCGGCATCTTGAAGGTGTCCGGGTAGCGCTTGAACATCGCGTACTGGCCCGGCGCAAGCTTGTCCTTATATTTATCGACGTTTTGCGCAGTGATGGTGAACAGCGGTTGCTCACTGCCGTAAGGATTGGACAGGAAGCCCTTGCTGTCGACGGTGCCGGCATTTTTCGGCAGCGGCTTCCAGGCCGGGATCGAGCCGTCGGCATTACCTGCCATCTCGGCGCCCATCGGGGTCAGGCTCTTGCCCAGCTTGTCGGCTTCAGCGGCGGGAACGGCCGCCATCACACTGGTCGCCAGCAGCGAAAGCCCCAGAACACCGGCGTGGAACAGACTCTTTGTTATTTTCATATGTGTGTTCGTCCTGAAAAAACTCTGCTTAGAAGTTCACGCCAACGCTGAGTGCCACGAAATCGCGGTCATCCACCGTGCTGAAGTCGCCACCAAAGAAGTTGGTGTAGTTCAGACTCGCTGTGTAGGTGTTCTGGTATTCGGCATCGACCCCGAGGCTGACTGCCTTGCGGCCTTCTTCGAAGTTGCCGCCTGGGCCTGGCGAGTAACCCTTGACGTCATGCGACCAAGCCACGTTCGGCTTGAGGTTGACCCCCGCGAACACGTCGCTGTAATCCCAGATCGCACGACCGCGATAACCCCACGAAGTCGCCGTGGTGAAACCGTCATTGTTGCAGTTGCTGCTGCGGTTGCTGGTCGATGCACCCGGCCCTGCACCGTTGATGGTGGAGGTGTTGAGAATCTGCGAGCAGGTGTCGAGGCCACCGGTGGCCGGCAGTTCACCCGGGCCAAAGACCGGGTCGCGGCCATAACGAGCATCGGATTTGCTTTCCAGCCCACCCACGTGGGTCACGCCGACTTCACCCACCAGGGTCAGACGGTTGGCGCCCATGACCTGATCGAAGAAGTGCGTCAGGGTGGTCTGGAACTGGGTGATTTCCTTGCGGTTGTAACCGTGCAGGTCCTGCCCCGGAACACCGTTGAGGATCGAGGCATTGGTCAGCGCACCGCCCAACGGGCGAACACCGGCGAACAGGATGTCGGTGGAGTTCAGTTGTACCGGCGCGTTCGGCCGGTAGCTGACCTCACCGCTCCACGCCGTGCCGGTAGGCAGGGTGGTCGAGAAGCTCAGGCCATAGAGGCGAATGTCTTCAGGGTATTCGATGAAGTATTCCGAGTTGCCCGCCACCACCAATGGCCCCAGCGCCTGGAACGGCCCTGGCAGCGCCGCAACACCGTTGTAGATCGACTGCGGCGCACCCGTGGCGCTGAAGATCGGCGCGCGGCTGTGATAATTCATGAAGTAGGCACCGAACTCGGTCGCCAGCGGATCGAACATGTATTTGGTCGACACGCCCCACTGACCACTGTCACGCGCGTTGCGGTTCGGCGAGCGGCGCACCAGCACGCCCTCTTCGTTGACGTCCACGCCCGCGTTGGCCAATGGGCCGAGCGCGATGCCTGGAATGGTCGAACGCTTGTTCAGCACCCGGAGATTGTCGTCGCAACCGGTGGTCACGATGTCGGGTTGCGAGAAGAAGGTGCCGCAGTTATCGGTAACGGTCTTCTGCCAGTCGATCTGATAGAACGCTTCAGCCGAGAGGTTTTCGGTAATGCTCTGGGATACATAGAACATGTTGACCGGGATCAGGCCTTCCTTGATCTCGGCGCCTGGACGGCGGAACGCGGACACATCGATCGGGTTGATCGAGTTGATGCCGCCACCGATAAAGGTGCTTTCACCCCAGTTCACCACTTGCTTGCCCAGACGCACCGAACCCGGCTCATCGGCAATCGAATAGTTGTGGTACACGAAGGCGTCGAGGATCTGACCGCCAGAAGATCTGGCCGCTACGTCGCGATTGTGGTTGCTGACGTCCTTGTATTCGAGGTCGGCGTTCTGCAGCGCGAAGTCGTACCAGTATTTGCCCCGTACGAAGACACCGGTATCGCCGTATTTCAGTTCGAGGTCATGGATGCCTTTGAAGATCTTCGAGAAGGCTTGCCCGCTCTTGAAGTTCAAGTGGCCGTCATCGGAGGTCTGGGACAGGCCCTTGCCGCCGTTGTTGACACCAATCAGGTCCTTGTTCGGCTGCTGGGTCGAAACGCTCATGCCCAGGGAGAGCGAAGAGTCGAACTGGCCTTCGATTTCACCGACGTTGAAACTGACGCCGAATGCGGGCCCGGCGAGCGTAGAGGCAAGACTGACTGCCAGAGGCAATTTTGCCCGGCGCCAGAACTGGTTTACTGAGGTCATCGACGCTACTCCATGTGCATTATTGTTATGGCAGTGAGTACTTTTAAAAACGCTGTGGAGGGACCGGGCGCCAGGGCTGCCCGAATTCACTCCAAAGTTGCTCGCCCCGTTTAGTGCGTGTGCTCCGTTCTTAAAAATCCTTGAGCGGACTATAGCCAGCAGGTGGTACTGCTTGATCCCTCTAAAGTGTGATTTGCAGCTGCCGGCCACTCTGGAACAGTCCTTTCGCCAGTCCGACACATGTCGGCACGGCAAGGATGGCTGAATTTTTCGATTTCACAAGCCAAGCGCTTGCTTGGTGGGTCTGGCGCGCCGTTTTCGGCGCGCCAGCAGACACTCAAAGTGTCGAGAGGAAGGTGCTGTTGTTGGCCTGCCATTCGGTGATGTCGAGGCGGATGCGCTTCTTGTCGAGCTTGCCGACGCTGGTCTTGGGAATTTCGGTAACAAGGGCGATCTGACTCGGAATCGCCCACTTGCTCAGGTGGCCCAATTCAACGAACGGCTTGAGGTGCTCCTTGAGTTCACGCGCCCCGATCACGTGCCCTTCACGGATCACCAGCAGGGCAAACGGGCGCTCGCCCCACTGCGGATCGGCGATGCCCACCACTGCTACTTCGCGTACCGCGGCGTGACGGCTGATCAGGTCTTCGAGGTCCAGCGAAGAAATCCACTCGCCACCGGTCTTGATCACGTCCTTGATGCGGTCGCGGATGTCGATCACGCCCATGCTGTCGAGCGTGGCGACGTCACCGGTGTGCAGCCAGCCGCCGGCCCAGAGCTCGGCACCCTTTTGCGGCTCGTTGAAATAACCCTCGGTGAGCCAAGGTGCGCGCAGCACCAGTTCGCCCTGGGTTTCGCCATCGGCCGGCAGAAAATTACCGTCGGCATCGACGATCGCGGCTTCCACCAACGGCCCCGGCACACCGGCCTTGATTCGATATGTGGTGCGCTCGTCTTCGCTGCCGGCCATCAATTCGTCGTTGAGGTGCGCGCAGGAAACCAGTGGCCCGGTTTCCGACATGCCATAGGCGGCGGTGAGCTGAATGCCGCGAGCCTTGGCGGTTTCATAGAGTGTGCGGTTCAGCGCACTGCCGCCGATGACGATTTTCCAGCCGCCGAAGTCGTTGCCCTGCGCGCCTTTGGCGTTGAGCAGCATTTGCAGGATGGTGGGCACGCAGTGGGAGAACGTGACGTTCTCCTTGCGCCACAACTCCACCAGAAACTCCGGGTCGTAGCGCCCCGGGTAGACCTGTTTGAGCCCGAGCATGGTTGCCACATAGGGCAGGCCCCAGGCGTGAACGTGGAACATCGGGGTGATCGGCATGTACACGTCGTTGGTGCCGAGCAGGCGCACGCTGTCGATGGAACCCATGATCGTCGACACGCCCATGGTGTGCAGCACCAGTTGCCGATGGGTGAAGTACACGCCTTTCGGATTACCGGTGGTACCTGTGGTGTAAAACGTGGTGGCGACCGAGTTTTCGTCGAAATCCTGAAAATCGTACTGCGTGCTTGCAGCGGCCAGCAGTTGCTCATACTCGCCGACCAGATTCGGCAGCTCGGCGGTTTTCTCCGGCAGATCGGTCAGCAGCAGGGTTTTCTCTACCGTGGTCAGGTGCGGGGCGATGGCCTGATACAGCCCGACGAACTCGCTGTTGACCAGTACGAAGCGGTCCTCGGCGTGGTTCATGGTGTAGAGGATCTGTTCTGGCGACAGGCGCACGTTGATCGTGTGGATCACCGCGCCAATCATTGGAATCGCGAACATGCATTCCAGGTAACGATGGCTGTCCCAGTCCATCACTGCCACGGTGTCACCGGCCTTTACACCGGCGGCCGTCAATACGTTGGCCAGCCGCGCAACCCGCTCGATCAGGGTCGGATAGCTGTAGCGCAACTGGTCACGGTAAACGATCTCGCGGGTTTTCTCGTAACGGGCGCCCGACATCAGCAGCCGTTTGATCAGCAATGGATACTGGTAGGCCCCATCGGCCGGGGGAATGACGCGAGTCTGCAACATATGAATCCCTTTTCTGGCTGCACGGTGTTGGCTTAGAGATTTGTACTCTAGAACCCTTATACGCCAGCCAAATCAGCCAAAGGAATGATTTGCAGAGCCGTACAAATGCTAGCTTTGCGCCAGCATTTGCCGGTTTTCGTCACCTATCAGATCGTTTGCCCTACAGCCTCCTCAGAAGGCGTCCGTGGGAAAACTGCCGCAGCAAGGAAGGTAAGCGCGCCAAAACCCGCAAGAATCAAGTAAAGGCCTACGAAACCATGGCGAGGTTCGACATAGGAAATCAGCGGAATCGCTGTCGCGCTGGCGCCGAACGATAAACAGTAACGCAGGGCGAACACCCGAGACTGCCAGTGTGGCGCGACGAAGTTGGCGACCATCGCATCGTTGACTGTTACCTGACCGAACACGACGAACATGAACGCCGCACCGAAGGCGATCACGGCCCAGCCATCGGCATACGCCAGCGCAAACAACAGCGGCGCCTGGCACAACGTCAACACAATGAACGGCCATTTCAGGCTGACGCGGTGCAGCACTCGACCGATGCTCAACTGTGCGACAGCGCCGAAGGCATACGCCAGGCTGACCACCACACCGAGTGTCTGCGGCGAGGCGAACACGTCATGCAAACGCTCTTGGAACAGCTTCGGATAGGTCATGGTGGTGGCGTTGAACACCACACCGCCGGTGGCCGTGGCCAACGCCAGCACACCGAAGACCATGACCATTGAAATACGCTGGCCGGCGGCGCCTTTTAGCGGTGTGTGCGGGCGCTTGGGAATCGGTTCTTCACGCACCTGCAAGGCGAAGCCGACCCCCAGAACAATCGCCACCGCCCCAGGTATCAGAAATGCCGAACGCCAGCCAAACTGCGCCACCAGCAACCCGGTGATCAATGCCGAAAACGCCACGCCGAGGTTGCCCCACATACCGTTGATGCCGATTTCGCGGCCACGGTTCTGCGCGTAGGCGACCAACATCGCGGTGCCCACCGGGTGATAGATCGCAGCAAAAATACCGATCAGGCTCAGACCCACCACCAACATCGTCGGACTGTTACTCAGGCCGGTGAAGATCGCCGAGGCGCCGATGCCGAAGAAAAACACCAGCATCATCTGCCGCCGACTCCAGTGATCGCCCAGCCAACCAGCGGGTAGCGAACACGCACCAAAGGCAATGAAGCCCCCCAGTGACAGAGCGATCAGCGCGGCGTAGTCGAGGCCAAAGGCCTGCGTCATGCCAAGTACGGCGGCAGGAAAAATCAGCATGAACATGTGATCGATCACATGGGCGGCATTGATGTAGCGTATGACGTTTCTGGATTGATTCATGGCAGCACGCTTTGCGTTGTTGTGAGCGGCCTATGCTAAGTTGGCTAGAAAGCGCATTCCTGCCAAGCAAGTCAGCGAATCAGACATGTTGATCAGCCACTTCGAACACGGCCCGGTGAGTGCCTACCCCCGGGATTACCTGGACGGTGCGCATCAGCCGTTGCACCTGCATCGCGAAGCGCAGCTGTTGTATGCGGTCAGCGGAATCATGCGCGTGGTCACTGCATCGGGCGCGTGGGTGATTCCGCCGAGTCGTGCGGTGTGGATTCCGCCCGAGGTGGCGCACGAGATCTTCATGAGTGGCGATGTGCAGATGCGCTCGCTGTTCATCGCTCCGCAATTGTCGCCGGCCAGCCTGCAACAGTGCTGTGTGCTGGCGGTGACGCCGCTGTTGCGCGAACTGATTCTGCGTGCGGTGCAAGGCCCGCCTCACGCCGACAATCCGCTGATTCAGCAATTGATGCTGGAGGAACTCGCCAGTCTCGAAAACCTGCCGCTGCACATTCCGCTGCCCAGCGACCGGCGCCTGCAAAATATTTGCCTGGCGCTGCTACACACCCCGGATCATCCCAACACGCTGGAAGACTGGGCGCAGCAAGTCGGCGCCAGCTCACGCACATTGGCGCGGCTGTTTCAGCAACAATTGCAGATGAGTTTCAACGCCTGGCGCCAGCAGTTGCGCCTGATGGAAGCCCTGCCGCGCCTGCTCGCCGGTGACAGCGTGCAGAGCGTGGCGCGGGATTTGGGTTACGGCAGTGCCCGCGCCTTCAGCGCGATGTTTCGCCGTTTGCTTGGCGAGAATCCCCGCGATTACCTCAACACCCTGAGCAAGCTCAGCCAACTCGTATAGGAGCCACGTAGGAGCTGCCGAAGGCTGCGATCTTTTGATCTTGGTCCTTAAAAACAAGATCAAAAGATCGCAGCCTTCGGCAGCTCCTTCATAGCAGGATCAGTGCATCTCGGTGAAGGCGAGTTTCACGCCGATGGCGATCAGCACAGCGCCCATGGTGCGGTCGAACCAGTGGCCCATGCGGGCGAAACCGGCGCGCACACGTTGCTGGCTGAACAGCATCGCCACCAGGCAGAACCAGAACGCGGTGGCGACCGCCAGATAAACCCCGTAACCGGCCTGCACCGACAGCGGCGTGTGCGGGTTGATCACCACGGTGAACAGTGACAGGAAGAACAGCGTGGCTTTCGGGTTCAAGCCATTGGTCACGAAACCCGACGTGAACGCGCCGCGCGCTGTGCGCTCACCGACCTCTTTGTGCAGATCATCGGTGACCGCTTTCGCCGGTTGCGCACGCAAGGCCTTGAAGCCGATGTACAGCAGGTAAGCCGCCGCGGCCCATTTCAGGGCGTTGAACAGCACAATCGATTGCGACACGATCAGGCCGATACCGAGCAGCGAATAACCGACGTGGAGGAAAATCGCCGTGCCGACACCGAGTGCCGTCCAGGTACCGGCGCGACGACCGTGGGTCACGCTTTCACGCACCACCACGGCAAAGTCCGGGCCGGGGCTGGCGACGGCCAGTAAGTGGATCAGTGCAACGGTCAAGAACTCGGTCCAGTACATGGGGGCTCCTCTGGGGCAGCTTGGTCAAAAAAAAATCTGCAGGAAACGCAGTGCCTTGTGGCGAGGGGATTTATCCCCGTTCGGCTGCGTAGCAGTCGCAAGTCCAGCCAATGCGGTCCAACTGTTACAACGCGGTGTTTTAGGGCTGCTTTGCAACCCAACGGGGATAAATCCCCTCGCCACAGGGTACTGCGGGGGCTGCGTAACGTTTTGTTTCATCTGGTAGGCTCGGCAGATTACGCCCTACGCTCAAAGCCTAAAAGGTACAGTTGATGACGAACACGCGCCGCGCCGTTTTCCTTGATCACCCTTCGCTGGACCTCGGCGACCTCGACCTCAGTCCATTGCGCGTCTGCTTCAGCGACCTGCAACTGTTCGCCCAGACCCTGCCCGAGCAAGTCAGCGAACGCCTGCAAGGCGCCACCGTGGCAATCACCAACAAGATCCACATCGACGCCGCCGCCATGGCCGCCAACCCGGATCTGAAACTGATCCTGATCACCGCCACCGGCACCAACAACGTTGATCTGGCAGCCGCCCGCGCCCACGGCATTACCGTGTGCAACTGCCAGGGTTATGGCACGCCGTCGGTGGCCCAACACACGATCATGTTGCTGCTCAACCTCGCCACGCGACTGGCCGACTATCAGAAAGCCGTCGGTGAAGGTCGCTGGCAGCAAGCCAAACAGTTCTGTCTGCTCGACTACCCGATTGTCGAGCTCGAAGGCAAAACCCTCGGTCTGCTCGGCCACGGCGAACTCGGTGGTGCCGTGGCGCGGCTGGCCGAAGCGTTCGGCATGCGCGTACTGCTCGGACAAATTCCGGGGCGCCCTGCTCGCCCGGATCGTCTGCCGCTGGATGCATTGTTGCCGCAGATCGACGCGCTCACCCTGCACTGCCCGCTCAACGAACACACTCGCCACTTTATCGGTGCCCGCGAGTTGGCGTCGATGAAGCCCGGCGCATTCGTGGTCAACACCGCCCGCGGCGGGCTGATCGACGAACAGGCGCTGGCCGATGCCTTGCGCGCCGGTCATCTCGGCGGCGCGGCGACCGATGTGCTCAGCGTCGAGCCCCCGACTCAGGGCAATCCATTGCTGGCGGCGGACATCCCGCGCCTCATTGTCACCCCGCATAACGCCTGGGGCAGCCGCGAGGCGCGCCAGCGCATCGTTGGCCAATTGACCGAAAACGCTCAAGCGTTCTTCAGCGGTAAGGCGCTGCGTGTCGTCAGTTGATAAACTGCGGCACTTTTTTTTGAGGAGCAGTTATGGATCCGCGCAGTGAAGTACTGCTTCGTCAGCCCGAGTTGTTTCAAGGTTCGTTATTGCTGGCCGGTTTGCCCGCCGACGATTTGCTCGGGCGCCTGCCCAACGCGTTCGGCTGGTGCTGGCATGCCGGCGACCAAGCCGCACTGGACGCCCGCTTCGAAGGCCGTAGCCATTTCGGCGTGAATGTCCCGGAGCGTGAGTTCGACAGCGCTGTGGTGTTCCTGCCCAAGTCCAAGGATCTGACCGATTACATCCTCAACGCCGTGGCTTCGCGTCTGGCCGGGCGCGAGGTGTTTCTGGTCGGCGAGAAGCGCAGCGGTATCGAAGGTGCGTCGAAACAGCTCAACCCGTTCGGCAAACCGCGCAAACTCGACAGCGCACGTCACTGCCAACTCTGGCAAGTGACCGTGGCCAACGCCCCTGAAGCGAAATCCCTGGAAAGCCTGGCGCAGACCTATGAACTGCCACTGGCTGAAGGCCCGTTGAAAGTCATCAGCCTGCCGGGCGTGTTCAGCCACGGTCGCCTGGATCGCGGCAGCGCTCTGCTGCTGGAGCATCTGGACAAACTGCCGAGTGGCCATCTGCTCGACTTCGGTTGTGGTGCAGGTGTGTTGGGCGCGGCGGTCAAACGTCGCTATCCGCACAATCAGGTGACTTTGCTCGACGTCGATGCATTTGCTGCCGCCAGCAGCCGTCTGACATTGGCCGCCAACGGTCTGGAAGCCGAAGTGCTGACCGGTGACGGCATCGACGCTGCGCCGATGGGTTTGAACGCGATTCTGAGCAATCCGCCGTTCCATGTCGGGGTGCACACCGATTATTTCGCCACCGAGAACTTGCTGCGAAAAGCAGCCAAACATCTGAAAAACGGCGGCGAACTGCGCTTGGTCGCGAACAGTTTCCTCAAGTATCAACCGCTGATCGAAGAGCATCTGGGTGTGTGTGCAATCAAGGCCGAGGGCAATGGTTTCCGCATTTACCGAGCCAAGCGCGGCTGAAAACTCTTTTCAAAAAGAGGCTTGCCGTATCGGTTTTGCGAAGGCAGAATCCGCTCCGTCCTAGGGGAGTAGTCTCCCACGAGCGCCAAGCTCGTCCGGCATACGTCAACATACTTGATCCTCAGATCATGGCGTATGCGACCCAAGCGTCCGCACCAGACGGATCGCAGGGTTTGACAAGACCTATGACACGCACACCTTACCCGGGGCGGGAAGGCTGTACGTGTCATAGCCGTGTCGACCCGCCCCTTAGGAAATCCTGATGCTGGACTCGTTACTCGTTCCCACCGCAATCGTTGCCTTGGCCGAAATCGGCGACAAGACGCAACTGCTCGCGCTGATTCTCGCCGCTCGCTTCCGCAAACCCTGGCCGATCATTGCCGGTATTGTCGCCGCGACCCTGGCCAACCACGCAGCAGCCGGTGCGGTAGGCGCCTGGTTCGGCAGCTTCTTCTCGAATGCGACGCTGCACTGGATCCTCGCCGCCAGCTTCACCGCCACCGCGTTGTGGACGCTGGTGCCGGACAAAATGGACGACGATGAAACCAGCACCGCGCGCAAGTTCGGGCCGTTCCTGACCACGCTGATTGCGTTCTTCCTCGCCGAAATGGGTGACAAGACGCAGGTCGCCACAGTGATGCTCGCGGCGCAATATCCGGATCTGTGGCTGGTGATTCTCGGCACCACGGCGGGCATGTTGATTGCCAACGTGCCGGTGGTATTGGCGGGTAATTTTGCTGCAGACAAATTGCCACTGACCTTGATCCGTCGCCTCGCGGCTTCGGCGTTCATGATTCTGGCAATTGTCGCGGTGTACAAGGCCATGCAGAGCAGTGGCTGGGTTTAACCCCCGTCTACTGAACTACCCAAAACCTGTGGTGAGGGGATTTATCCCCGATGGGGCGCGAAGCGCCCCCAAACCTGCTGCCTCAGAGTGTCAGACATAGCGCATTTGCAGATTTTGGGGCTGCTTCGCAGCCCATCGGGGATAAATCCCCTCGCCACAACAGCCCTCCCAACCTGAAGAATCGTTGTGTCCTTCGACTCTTAGGACTTCGGGGCTTTTTCGTACAGCGGCATGACCTTCGGAATCGCCGCCTGCAACGCAGAAGTGCGGCTACTGGAAGACGGGTGCGTACTGAGGAACTCCGGCGGAGCACCTTCACTGGCCTTGCTCATCTTTTCCCACAGCGTAATCGCCGCATTAGGGTTGTAGCCGGCGCGGGCGGCGAGTTCGAGACCGATCAGGTCAGCTTCATTTTCATTGGTACGACTGTTGGGCAAGGTCATGCCGTAGTTGGCCACGGTGTCGGCCAGCGCCAGACTGTCCTGCCCCAGACCGAGCAACGCACCCGCGCCCTGCTTGGCCATCTCGATACCGTAAGCCTTGGACATCGCTTCACGACCGTGTTCGCGTAAAGCGTGGGCAATTTCATGCCCCATCACTGCGGCCGCTTCATCGTCGGTCAGTTGCAGTTTGTCGAGCAGACCGGTGTAAACGATGATCTTGCCGCCAGGACCACAGTTGGCATTGAGCTCATCGCTCTTGATCAGATTGACTTCCCATTTCCATTGCGCGGAGTCCGGCCGGAATGTCGGCGCCTGGGCGATCAACCGATCGGCGATCACCTGAATACGTTTGGCATCGGCGCTGGTTTTGTCGAGCACGCCTTTGCCGGACGCTTCGCCAACGGTCTTCTGATACGACTGGGCATACATCTGGTCGACCTCTTGCGAGGACAGCATGCTGAACATGTACTGCTTGCGCTCGACACCGACGGCGCCGCCGCTGGTGGTGTTGACCGACTGACAACCGGCCAGCAACAGCGCTGCGCTCAGTGCACTTACAACCAATGTCTTGTTCATTCAAAAGCTCCCTGAAAACCTGCCGCGTATCCTAGGCGGGTAATTGTATCGACGCCAGATACAACGGACGTATTGCAGCGACTTTCAGACGCGTCCCACCGCTGCTGTCGTAAAAGATTCATACCGAGCGCCAGGCCCTCTGCAACTGCGTCGCACACTGATCCATTTGCGACATCGGCGTTCAATGGCAATTGTTCGCACTCATGGCCCAATGCTTGCTGCCGATACATCACCGCAGACGTCCTCTCGCGTGCGGAGCTCCCATGAAGTTCAAGTCGATCCAGTTTTCCGTTGCCGCCCTCGCCGGCGCCATCGTCCTTAGCGTGGTGGCCGCACTGGTGCTTTACGCGCTGTTTGCCGGCGCCCGCACGCAGGAGATGGTGCAGCAGCGCACTCAGGCGCAGTTCGAACAAGTCATCGAGCAGCGCCTGACATCGCTGGCACAAACCCAGGTCAGCCAGATCCAGCGCGAACTCGAGGCGCCGCTGCTGATTGCCGGCGGACTGGTGCGGGTCAACGCTCTGCTCGGTACGCCGGGCACCGATGGCCAGCCGCGCCTCAATGTCAGCCGCGAACAACTGATCAGCCTGATCAAAGAGAACGTCGAGAAGAATCCGAAGATTCTCGGCACCTACATCGGCTGGGAAAAAAACGCACTTGATCACAATGACGCCGCCTACGTCGGCACCAGCGTGGTCGGCATCGATGCCGCCAACGGGCGCTTTCTGCCGTGGTGGTTCCGCAATGACGACGGCACCTTGGGCCTGGACAAACTGGCGGATGTCGACGATCAAAAAGTGCTTTCCACGGGCGTGCGCGCCAGTGAGTACTACTTGTGTTCAAAAGAGAGCAAGAAAGCCTGCGTGATCGATCCGGCGCCGTACAAGGTCGGTGACAAGATCGTCATGCTCGCCTCGTTTATCGAACCGATCATGCTCAATGGCACGTTCCAGGGCATCGTCGGCGCCGACCTGTCGGTGAACTTCATTCAGGAAATGCTCCTAAGCGCGAACCAGAAACTCTACAGCGGCGCCGGGCAAATGGCCCTGATCGGCGGCAATGGCCGGATCGTTGCCTACACCAAAGACCCGAGCAAATTCGGCGAGAAAGTCAGCGACATTCTTGATGCCGAACAGACCGCCAATATGGCCAAATTACAGCGCGGCGAAGTCACCTATTCGGTCAATAAGGACAAGGGGCGCATCGAGTTGTACCTGCCGTTCGGCATCGGCCAGACTGATGCGCGCTGGACGCTGATGCTGCAACTGCCGCTCAACGCGGTGATGGCTGACCTGCAAAAGCTTCAGGGTGATCTCGATGCCCAACGCAAATCCGACACCTTCGGCATGGCCATGGTCGGCCTGCTCATCGCCGGCATCGGCCTGCTGGTGATCTGGCTGGTCGGTCACGGCATCGCCCGACCGCTGAAGCAAATGGTCGCCATGCTCAATGACATCGCTCAGGGTGAAGGTGATCTGACCCGACGCTTGAGCAGTGATCGCAGCGATGAATTGGGTTTGATCGCCAAGGGCTTCAACACTTTTCTGAGCAAGTTGCAGGCGATGATCACTCAGGTGGTGACGTCGGTGCAGAGCGTCAGCGATTCCTCGGAGCACACCGCCGACATCGCCATTCGCACCAACATCGGCATCCAGAAACAAATGGCCGAGATCGATCAGGTGGCCACCGCCGTGCAGGAGATGACTGCCACCGCACAAGATGTTGCGCGCAATGCCACGCAAGCTGCGCAAGCCGCCAGCCATGCGGATCAGGCGGCCAGTCAGGGCATGCAGATCGTCCGTGACACGTCGAACTCGATTGGCGTGCTGGCGGTGGAAATCGGCAAGGCCGTGGACGTAGTGCAAACGCTGGCCAAGGACAGCGAGAACATCAACGCGATCCTCACGGCGATTCGCGGGATTGCCGAGCAGACCAATCTGCTGGCGTTGAACGCAGCGATCGAAGCGGCACGCGCGGGTGAGCAGGGTCGCGGCTTTGCGGTGGTGGCGGACGAGGTGCGCAATCTGGCGCAGAAAACCCAAAAAGCCACCGAAGAAATCCAGAGCATGATCCAGCAACTGCAACAGGGCACGCGCGACGTGGTGCGGGTCATGGAGGACAGCCAGAACCGCACCGACGAAAGCGTGCAGCACGCGGCGAAAGCGGCGCAAGCGCTGGAGACGATTACGCAAGCAGTGTCGGTGATCAACGACATGAACACGCAGATTGCCAGTGCGGCAGAAGAGCAGAGTGCGGTAGCGGATGACATCAATCGCAACGTGATCAACATCGGGCAAGTGGCCAATGAAGTCGCGGGCGGCGCGGATGAGTCGAGTTCGGCGAGTGCCGATCTGACCAAACTGGCGGAGCAGCAGCGGCGGTTGATCAATCAGTTCAAGGTTTAAGGGCAAGATCAACAGATCGCAGCCTTCGGCAGCTCCTACATGAAAATACGCGTTTTCCTGTAGGAGCTACCGAAGGCTGCGATCTTTTTGCTTTTCATATCAACCCGGGGTCAGACACTCCGGGCCATTGAGCTTCGGATCATTGATCAGATTCGCCAGTACCCGCTCGCGCAGCGCGCCGGGTTCACTGGCGAGCAGCGCTTGTAGCGTATGCAGCGGCGTCGCAGGATCGAGCCATGCCGCCTGCCCCGCTTCATCGAGAATCAACGGCCGGCGCTGACTCGACGCTGGCTGAGTGATCACGGCCGTGCTCAGCCAGACCTGCTCCTGCACCGGATACGCCTCCCAGATCGCCGCGAAAAACAGTGAAGAACCCTCTCCCGGCGTCAGCCAGTACGGGCGTTTGCGCTGGGTGCCGCGCCATTCGTAAAAGCCGTTGGCCGGCAGCAGACACCGACGCAGTCGCAGCGCCTCACGGAACATCGGCTGTTCGGCCACGGTTTCCGCCCGGGCATGCGCGGGTGTTTTCGACAAATCGGTCAGCCACGGCGGCGTCAGCCCCCAACGGGCGCGGGCCAGGGTGCGCTCGCCGGCTTCACCGGCACGCAGCATCAACACCGAATCATTGGGGGAAATGTTCCACTGCGCCAGTTGATCGGCAGGAAAACCTGGCAGGGCCGCAAAGTCGCGGTTCCAGCGAAACAGGGCATAACGTCCACACATGGGGCAACACGACTCTGAATAAAACGAACGTCAGCCTAACAGACCAGCGTACCGGGGAAACTCTCCGGTTCATCGCCGGGCAGTGGCAGCGCGGCATTGTACGCGGTGATCAACTCACGGGCGTACTCGGCCTGGTCGTTATCGACGGACAGCCCCAGCAGGCCGAAGATCGGCAATTCGCCGGTACCGCCGAGCAGATCGCGGCCGACCAGATGCGCCTCGATGCCTTCGCTGGCGAGCATGCCTTTGAGCATTTCACCTTCCATCAGGTTTTCCGGCTCGTAGATTCGCTGCATGGGCGCGCCTCACTCGTTTTCGCTGAAGACTTCCAGAAACCAATCCTCGCCATGAACCTGCAATACGAACGTGATCGGCCGACAACACACCTGACAGTCCTCGATGTAGGTCTGATCGCCGCCGGACAGGTCCACTGTCGTCTCGACCGGCTCCCCACAATAAGGACATTCGTATTCAGCGGCTTCCAGCATCGCGGTCTCCCAAGTGACTTGTGCGTATAATCGCCGGTCTATTTGCAGGGCTATTTTTGTCTGGCTACCTTTTCAGACCGTGCCCCGTTGGTTTTCGATCAAAACCTTTACTTACCCTAGCCGTTTCCAACAAGAGAGCATGATGGGCGAATTCGATGCCATCCGACCTTACGACGACAGCGAAGTACCTGTGGTACTGGCAAGACTGCTCGGCGACAAGGCGTTTCTAGATATCCTCACCCACTTCCGCTTCCCGCGTTTTGCCGGTGCTTTTGGCTGGATGCTCAAACCACTTATAGCCCATCGGCTGCGTCGTGAGTTCGCCGACGTGACATCGGTGGCGACTTTGCAGGACAAGGTCGAGTCCTACGTCGACCACACCATCGAGCGCGCCACTGACGGCGTGACCTACACCGGTGTCGAGCAATTCAAGTCCGGCAGCGCCTATCTGTTCATCGCCAACCACCGCGATATCGTGATGGACCCGGCCTTCGTCAACTACGCCGTGTACCACGCCGGCCTGCCGACGCCACGCATCGCGATCGGCGACAACCTGCTGCAAAAGCCGTTTGTCAGCGACCTGATGCGTTTGAACAAGAGCTTCATCGTCCACCGTTCGATCACCGGCCGTCGCGAGAAGATGGCCGCGTATCAACTGCTGTCGGCGTACATCAACCACTCGATCCGCAACGATTGCGCCTCGATCTGGATTGCTCAGGCCGAGGGCCGGGCGAAGGATGGCGACGATCGCACCGAGTCGGCGATCCTCAAAATGTTCCACATGAGCCGCAAGGACGAGCCGTTCGGCGAAGTCATTCGCTCACTGAATGTCACCCCGGTGTCGATCAGCTACGAATACGACCCGTGCGACCAGGCCAAGGCTCGCGAGCTGTACATCCGCGCCACCACCGGCACTTACGCGAAAGCGCCGGGCGAAGATGACGTGAGCATTGCCAAGGGCATCACCGGCTACAAGGGCCGCGTGCACGTAAACTTCGCCGCGCCGATCAGCGAGCTGTTCGAAGACACCAAGCAATTGGCAGTCGAGATGGACAAGCAGATTCTTGGCGGTTATCGCCTGTTTCCGGTGCATTACCTGGCGTACGCGCAGTGGGCCGATGCCGATCCGCAACTGAATGTGCCGAAGGCTGCCGAGGTATTCCCGGCGGACGAACTGGCCAAGGCGCAGGAAGAGTGGCAGAGCCGGCTGGACGCGTGCCCTGTGGAGCATCGTCCGTATCTGGTGCTGCAATATGCGACGCCGGTGCGTAATCAGTACCGGGTGAAGGCTGGGTTGCCGTTGTAAATTCAACAGCACTGCGCACCTGTGGCGAGGGGATTTATCCCCGATGGGTCGCGAAGCGGCCCCATGTTTCTGCCTGATAAATCATGGGCCTGCTGCGCAGGCCATCGGGGATAAATCCCCTCACCACAAGGTTTTGCATTCGCTTCAGAAGCGGGTGCTGATCCAGGAGACGATCAGGGCCAGGCCCAGGCAGGCAAAACCAAAACGATAGAAAAACCGGTTCATGCGCAACGTCGCCCAATCCAGCATCGGCTCGGCATTGGGTTGCGCCTGACGCTGGGCGGCAATACTGGCCATGGCGCGCTGTTCACGGCGGCGGGTCGCGTGCAGCAGCCAGCTGCCCGGAAAGGCCAACAGCAACGCCAGCAGGTTGATCAATTTGGCGGGATGAGTGGTAAACAGCGTCATCAAGTGCAGCGACATCACAGACCTCAATCTAAACCGGTGTGGCAGACGCCAGACCGACGACCGCGGCGCGAATTCTACCGAAACCTTCCCCCCCTGCCCCAGCCTTTGCGATAAATAACCTGACAATCGACCGATGGCTGTCCTGTGTCACGGCATCGTCATGTGGATACGCCACCCTGCGCGCCTCGAAACGCACATGGAACGCGACATGCTTCACGCTGAAAACCAGGATCGCCTGTACCTCATCACCCCTTACGACGAACAGCAAAGCCTCGTCGGCAGCCTCGCCTTCAATGTTCAGGATCGCCATTGGCTGGTGTATTGCGCACTGGGCGGGCATCAGCATGCGGATTTGCCTGAGACTGATTTGCTGACGGGCGTCAGTGTCCTCGACTTCTACTCGCAGGCCGCCTGAAAAAGCCCGGGGCCATCACTGGCACCGGGCTTTTTTACATCCGCCGCAACACTTACTCGGCGAGGATCTGACCCACGGTCGGGTCCTTGAACAGACGTGTCAGCGCATCGCTCAACACATCGCTGACCAGTTTGGTGTTGGTTTCCTGGTTCGGCGCCATGCCGAAACGCTGGTCCAACGAAGCACCGTAACGGCCGCTGTAGCGACGGTTGGCGTTTTGCACGTCGGAGCGGAAGGTTGCGCCGATGGTCGCTTCGGTCACGTACATGCCTTCTTTCGGCGACTGGTATTTCAGCTCAGCCAGGGTCACGGTCAACTGCGGCGCGTTTGGCGCGTTGTTGGTCGGGGTGAAGCCGAGCAGACGCACGGCGGCTTCCGCCTGAGCCTGCAACTTCGGCAGGATCTGCTCGCGCTGCACGGTGATGGCGCTGGTTTCCGGGTACAGACCGCCACGGGTGCCCAGGGTTGGCGACGGACGACCGTCAACCACACGCACGACGACTGGCTGGCCACGGCCGACCGCTGCCAGTTGCGTGGTCAGCTTCGGCTCCGGGCTCAGTTGTTGCGGGCTGTGGGCGCAGCCGGCCAGGGTCAAACCGGCCACAGTGATCAAACCGAACAACAGGCGTTGCAACATGCTCTTCTCTCCAGAATCAGGCACAAACAGGCCGGCAGTATAGCGGTGGGCCACTGCGGGTAACCAGCGCCCGGCAGCGAATACTGCAATGTCTGACCAACCCGGGCAAAAGCGGTTCCTGTCACAGATTGTTCACCTGCCATACACGTTGACGTCACGCCCCTTCGCCAACCTTCAAAGCAGTCCTCCAACAAGGTACTCAGCCATGCGTTATCTGATCTCGTTATTCGCCCCGCGCCCACTGCATCGCAGCTTCGCCCTGCTCGACCGCAACGGTCATTGTCAGGCGTTCAAGCAGTGCAGCCTGCAACCCATGGGCGACGGTTGGGTGGAAATTGAAGAAATCCGTCTCAACTGGTTGCACCAGCCACTGCCCGCCAGCGCCCGCGTCATGGCGTCGCAGCCCCGCGCACGGGTGCAGGCGATGTTGAGCATCTGACCGGATGCCTAATAAAAGTCATTAAACACGAGCAACTGCCCGCATTTCTTCGATACAATCTCCCCCCGATTATAAGGACGTCTCCTGATCGGGCCCCGCAACAGCGTCAATGCGCATGCATCGACATCAAAATCGCCCACAGAGAGCCGCCCACACAGATCGAGTGAAGTTGGCGCGCTTGCCTGTTCTTCCGGCAAAAACCCGCTTTTCGCGAATCTGCAGAGCTGTCATGACGCTCGGCCACCGCGTTGTTTTGCCCTTGGGGGCAGGGTGCCAGGCTTGGACAGCCCTTTTTTGAGGTTCACGTCTTCAAAAGAGCGTGAAAAAAACGGGTTTTCACAACTTCACAAGAGTGTGGCGAGCAAATGAATAGTTTTGCGTCTGAACATGCACCATTAGCGTCTGAAACAGCCCAACGACACAGGACCGGGTATACCTCGAATATCGGAGCCTGAAGCCTGTCCGCTACGGATTTGGTTGCACAAAAACGGATGTCTCGACCATAAGTCGAATTGCCAGCCACGTGCTGAAATGAGTTCATGGAGCTCTTGAAGCGAGGCCGCACGCATCCGTCGAAGTTGCGAAAAATTGCGAAGATTCGGACATGGCGACCTGACCATGGATAGCTGGGGCATAACAGATCTGTCCCGGAACGCCTGGCAGCCATGCCGACAATTTGGTGCTGCAGATTTTGGAGACGCGTTAAATGGCGCATAACGAAGCAGTCGACGTAGTTCTGGTAGGGGCCGGCATCATGAGTGCCACCCTGGCAGTGCTGCTCAAAGAGCTCGACCCCGCGATCAAGCTGGAAGTCGTCGAGCTGATGGATTCCGGTGCCGCCGAGAGTTCCAACCCATGGAACAACGCCGGTACTGGCCACGCTGGCCTGTGCGAGCTGAACTACACACCGCAAGCCGCCGACGGCACCGTCGACATCAAGAAAGCCGTGCACATCAACACCCAGTTCGAGGTGTCGAAGCAGTTCTGGTCGTACCTGACCAGGAAAGGCACGTTCGGCTCGAGCAAATCCTTCATCAGCCCGGTGCCGCACCTGAGTTTCGTGCAGGGCGACAAAGGCGTGTCCTTCCTCAAGGAACGCTTCGACGTGCTGAGCAAGCACCACGCTTTCTCCGACATGGAATACACCGAAGACAAGGCCAAAATGGCCGAGTGGATGCCGCTGATGATGCCGGGCCGCTCGCCGGACGAAGTCCTCGCTGCCACCCGCGTGATGAACGGTACCGACGTCAACTTCGGCGCCCTGACCAATCAGTTGCTCAAGCACCTGACCAGCGCTCCGGATGCTCAGGTCAAGTACTGCAAACGCGTGACCGGCCTCAAGCGTAACGGCAACGGCTGGACCGTGAGCATCAAGGACGTCAACAGCGGCAGCAGCCGTGAAGTCGACGCCAAATTCGTCTTCCTCGGCGCGGGCGGCGCGGCATTGCCGCTGTTGCAGGCATCGGGCATCGAAGAAAGCAAAGGCTTCGGCGGCTTCCCGATCAGCGGCCAATGGCTGCGTTGCGACAACCCGGAAGTGGTCAAGCATCACCAGGCCAAGGTGTACAGCCAGGCTGCCGTCGGTTCGCCACCGATGTCGGTGCCGCACCTCGACACCCGTGTGGTCGATGGCAAGAAGTCCCTGCTGTTCGGGCCATACGCCGGTTTCACCACCAAGTTCCTCAAACACGGCTCCTTCATGGATCTGCCGCTGTCGGTTCGCGCCGGCAACATCGGGCCGATGCTGGCAGTGGCGAAAAACAACATGGACCTGACCAAATACCTGGTCAGCGAAGTGATGCAGTCGATGGAACAGCGACTGGATTCCCTGCGCCGTTTCTACCCGGAGGCGAAAGCCGAAGACTGGCGTCTGGAAGTGGCCGGCCAACGGGTGCAGATCATCAAGAAAGACCCGAAAAAGGGTGGCATCCTGCAATTCGGTACCGAACTGGTCTCGGCCAAGGACGGTTCCCTTGCCGCACTGCTCGGCGCTTCGCCAGGTGCCTCGGTGACCGTTTCGATCATGCTGGAACTGATCGAGAAGTGCTTCCCGGCCAAGGCCAAAGGTGAATGGGCCGGCAAACTGGCCGAGATCTTCCCGGCCCGTGAAAAGGTTCTGGAAACCGATGCTGCGCTGTATCGCAAGATCAACTCGCAGAACAACATCGCCCTGGAACTGGTTGAAGAAAGCAGCGAGACCCCAAGCTACGCTTGATCTTGCGGCATAAAAAACGCCCCGTACTCAGTGAGTGCGGGGCGTTTTTTTACGCCTGAACATTGGCAAGACTTCTGTGGCGAGGGGATTTATCCCCGCTGGGCTGCGAAGCGGCCCCAAAACCTGCTGATAAGGTGTGTCAGGCAAACCGCACTCACTGATTTTGCGACTGCTGCGCAGCCGAACGGGGATAAATCCCCTCGCCACAGGTATTGGGGATACCTCAGGTGCGGGATTTTTCGATCAGCTCGATGTATTCCGGTGCGTTGCGCTGATCGGCGATCAGGTCGACAAACGTCTTGCCCTGCTCGTCCTTGCCATCGACGTCGTAACCCGCCTCGACGAAGAAGCCCAGAAACCGCTCGAAATCATCGATGCGCAGACCACGATAGGCCTTGATCAATTTGTGCAGCGACGGCGAAGTGGCGTCGACCGGTTCAAAATCGAGGAACAGCTTGATCTGCTCATCGCCGATCTCGTCACCAATCACTTGTTTCTTATCTTTACGCATTGCCGACTCCAGCTCGCAGACATTACACGGGGCGGGCAGTTTACCCCTGCCCGGCCGCCCGGCTCAACGCGATCGCACCGCCCCGGTGTGCAAATCGGCCCAGATGTGACCGTTGGCGTAACTGAGGAACTGCACATAGACGGTATCGTTGCGCAGCAGATCGATGATCACGCGGTATTGAGCCTGTGGATAAAACAACGTCAGGGTTTTGCTCTTGTCGTCGTAGATTGGTTTTTTCAGGCTTTTGCTTTCGCCGTCGAAGTTGACCAGCACCTGAGCGATCGTCGCACCCTTGTTCAGGGACTTGCCCTTCAGGCGGATAATCAGCGGCGAGGTGACCGGGATCGGTTGCTGATTGGACTGGCGTTGCGCGCCGACCACCACGGCATAGTCGGTGACTTGCATGAGTTGCTGCTGCTCGGGCTCGGCATCGCGCACGGTCAGATCGTCCGGCGGCAGGAATTGACTGTGCATCGGGGCGGCGGCCAAGGGCAGGCTGAGGGTCAGCAACAGGAAAACAAAGCTGCGGATCAAACGGCTCATGACAGGCTCCGGGGGGCGGGGCCGAGCACTCTAGCATGGGTGTACGAAACGGATCAGCCCACACAAAACAACTGTGGGAGCGAGCCTGCTCGCGAAAGCGGTGTGTCAGTTTTCAATGATGCTGACTGACACAACGTCTTCGCGAGCAGGCTCGCTCCCACAGGGGGCAATACCAGGTTCTTACATGCCTTTAACGGCAAAGATCCCGTTGGCGTTGCGCCAGTAGCCTTTGTAGTCCATGCCGTAACCGAAGATGTATCGGTCAATGCACGGCAGGCCGACGAAATCGGCTTTCAGGTCAGGACGCGCCTTGCGGTCGTGATCCTTGTCGATCAGCACGGCGGTGTGCACTTTGCGCGCGCCGGCGTGTTTGCAGAAGTCGATGATCGCGCCGAGGGTGTGACCTTCGTCGAGGATGTCGTCGATGATCAGCACGTCGCGGTCGATGAACGACACTTCCGGCTTGGCTTTCCAGAACAGGTCGCCGCCGCTGGTTTCGTTGCGATAACGGGTCGCGTGCAGGTACGACGCTTCCAGCGGGAATTGCAGATGAGTCAGCAGTTTGCCGGAGAAGATCAGGCCGCCGTTCATCACGCAGAACACCACCGGGTTGCTGTCAGCCAGTTGTTCGTTGATTTGTGCACCGACGCGGGCGATGGCGGCCTCGACTTCAGATTCGGTGTACAGGCAGTCAGCCTCTCGCATGATTTGACGGATATGCTCGAGATCAGCGGACATGGCGCTCTCCGGGGGGTGGTTGGCGGGGGGTATAACCGCGAAAAGCGGGCAAAGGTACGCATCTAGCGCGGTCGAATCAAGCCTTTATGGACTAACGTACAGAATGTCCTATAGGACATCACCCTCGGATAGATTAATCTAGGCCGGTTTTTTTGCCCGCCGCCGGAGTTTTTTCATGCCCATCCTCGAGATCCGCCACCCGCTGATCCGCCATAAACTCGGCCTGATGCGCCGCGCTGACATCAGCACCAAGAATTTCCGTGAGCTTGCTCAGGAAGTCGGCGCCCTGTTGACCTATGAAGCTACAAAAGATTTGCCGCTCGAATCCTACGATATCGCAGGTTGGTGCGGCACTGTGTCGGTCGAGAAAATCGCCGGCAAGAAGATCACCGTCGTGCCGATCCTGCGCGCCGGCATCGGCATGCTCGAAGGCGTGCTGAGCCTGATCCCGGGTGCCAAGGTTTCCGCTGTGGGTGTCGCCCGCAACGAAGAAACCCTGCAAGCGCACACCTATCTGGAAAAACTGGTTCCGGAAATCGACGAACGCCTGGCAATGATCATCGACCCGATGCTCGCCACCGGCAGCTCCATGGTTGCGACCATCGACCTGCTGAAAAAGGCTGGCTGCAAAGACATCCGCGCAATGGTGCTGGTTGCCGCGCCGGAAGGCATTGCTGCCGTAGAAAAAGCTCACCCGGACGTGACCATCTACACCGCGTCCATCGATGAGCGCTTGAACGAGCACGGTTACATCATTCCTGGGCTTGGCGATGCGGGTGACAAGATCTTCGGCACCAAGCAGAAGGACGCGTAACCATGCAGCAAGAGTTCAACGATCCGCTCTGGCGCACGGTGCTGTCCGGCGCACAGATGCTGTTCGTGGCTTTCGGCGCTTTGGTGCTGATGCCGCTGATCACGGGCCTTGACCCGAACGTGGCACTGTTTACCGCAGGTCTGGGGACGATTCTGTTCCAGATCGTCACTGGCCGTCAGGTACCGGTGTTCCTCGCGTCGAGCTTCGCTTTCATTACCCCGATCATTCTCGCCAAAGGCCAGTTCGGCCTCGCCGCGACCATGGGCGGCGTAATGGCTGCCGGTTTCGTCTACACCTTCCTCGGCCTGGCCGTGAAGATCAAAGGCACCGGGTTCATCGACCGTCTGCTGCCGCCGGTGGTGATTGGTCCGGTGATCATTTCCATCGGCCTGGCCATGGCGCCGATTGCCGCGAACATGGCGATGGGCAAGGCTGGCGACGGTTCTGAACTGATCCATTATCAGACCGCAATGATGATCTCGATGCCGGCGCTGCTGACCACGTTGATCGTGGCGGTGTTCGGCAAAGGCATCTTCCGCCTGGTGCCGATCATCTCGGGCGTGCTGGTCGGCTTCGGCATGGCGTTCTATTTCGGCGTGGTCGACACCGCGAAGATTGCCGCTGCGCCGTGGTTCGCGATCCCGCACTTCACTGCGCCAGAATTCAACTGGCAGGCGATTCTGTTCATCGTTCCCGTGGCGCTGGCTCCAGCCATCGAGCACATCGGCGGCGTGATTGCCGTGGGTAGCGTGACCGGTCGCGACTACCTGAAGAAGCCGGGCCTGCACCGCACGCTGCTGGGTGACGGCATTGCCACCACCGCGGCAGGCCTGTTCGGTGGTCCGCCGAATACCACGTATGCCGAAGTGACTGGCGCCGTGATGCTGACCAAGAACTACAACCCGAAAATCATGACCTGGGCGGCGATCTTCGCCATCAGCCTGGCGTTCATCGGCAAATTCGGCGCGCTGCTGCAAAGCATTCCGGTGCCGGTGATGGGCGGGATTCTGTGCCTGTTGTTCGGTTCGATTGCGGCGGTGGGGATGAACACCCTGATCCGTCACAAGATCGATCTGGGCGAAGCGCGCAATCTGGTGATTGTGTCGGTGACCCTGGTGTTCGGGATTGGCGGTGTGCTGGTCGGCACCGGCACTGGTCCGGAAGACTTCGGCCTCAAAGGCATCGCGCTGTGCGCGGTGGTGGCGATTGCGCTGAACCTGCTGCTGCCGGGCAATGATGGCTGGAAGAACAAGAAGGCAGATGAGCCGCTTCTCTAAGGCTTGAAGATTTTTATTGCCTGACAGATAGCTATCGCGAGCAGGCTCACTCCTACAAGGTCAACGCAATACTTGTGGGAGTGAGCCTGCTCGCGATTGGCTTTAAAGCGCCAGCGGCGCTCGTTCGCATAGAGTGGCCAACGCCTTCGCCCATTGCACATCGTCATTCAGGCACGGCACCAACACCAACTCCTCGCCCCCCGCTTCGCGGAACTGTTCCTTGCCGCGATCACCAATCTCTTCCAGCGTCTCGATGCAGTCGGCGACAAACGCCGGGCACATCACCAGCAACTTCTTCACGCCGCTTTTACCCAGCTCATCCAGCCGCGCTTCGGTGTACGGTTCGATCCACTTCGCCCGCCCCAGACGCGACTGAAACGACACCGACCATTTACCATCCGGCAGGCCCATGCGCTCTGCGAACAACGCCGCCGTGCGCAAGCATTGCGCGCGATAACAGGTGGCCAACACCGCCGGCGAGGCGTTCTTGCAGCAATCGTCATTCTTGAAGCAGTGATTGCCGGTCGGATCGAGTTTGGTCAGGTGACGCTCGGGCAAACCGTGGAAGCTCAACAGCAAGTGATCGTAATCCTGCTGCAAGTGCGGCTTGGCGCTTTCCACCAGTGCTTCCAGATATTCCGGCTGATCGTAGAACGGTTGCAGCACCGATAATTTCACATCGAGCTTCTTCTCGCGGATCACCCGCTTCGCTTCTTCGATCACCGTGGTCGTGGTGCTGTCGGCGAACTGTGGATACAGCGGCGCCAGCGTGATGCGTTTGTGCCCCGCCGCGACCAGCTTCAGCAGGCAGGTTTCAATCGACGGCTCGCCATAACGCATCGCCAGTTCTACCGGCCCCTGCGTCCACTGCGCTTTCATCTGCTGTTGCAGGCGCTGGCTGAGCACCACCAGCGGCGAACCTTCTTCCCACCAGATCGACGCATAAGCGTGGGCCGACTGCTCCGGGCGTTTGATCAGGATCAGCGATACCAGCAAACGCCGCACCGGCCACGGCAGGTCGATCACGTACGGGTCCATCAGGAATTGATTGAGGTAGCTGCGCACATCGGCCACAGAAGTTGAGGCCGGGGAACCCAGGTTAACCAGAAGCAAGGCGTGATCGGTCATGCAACGTCCTATTTCAGAGGCGGCTGGAGAGATCGTCCAACGCCGCGCGTAAATCCGTGAACTGGAAAGTGAAACCCGCTTCCAGCAAGCGTGCCGGCACGGCCTTCTGACCACCGAGCAACAACAAAGACATCTCGCCGAGGCCAACCTTCAGTGCCAGGCTCGGCATCGGCATGAACGCCGGGCGGTGCAACACGCTGCCCAGCGTTTTGGCAAATTCGCGATTGCGCACAGGTTTCGGCGCGCACGCATTATAAGGACCCCTGGCCTGATCGCGGTGCAGAAGAAAATCAATCAGGGCGATTTGGTCGTCGATATGAATCCACGGCATCCATTGCCGCCCGCTCCCCAATGGCCCGCCCAGCCCCAGCTTGAACGGCAGCAACAGCCGTGACAAAAAGCCGCCCTCAGCCGACAACACCAGACCGGTGCGCACCAGCACCACACGAATGCCCTGCGCTTCGGCGCGCAAAGCGGTTTCCTCCCAGGCGATGCACAACTGGCTGGCGAAATCGTCGATGACTGGCGGCGAGTCTTCGCTCAGCTCGCGTTCGCCGCCATCGCCGTACCAGCCAATCGCCGAGCCCGAAATCAGCAGCGCCGGTTTCTGCGTGCGGCTGTCGAGCCACGCCAGCAACGTTTCGGTGAGCGTGATTCGGCTGCTCCACAGCAACGCTTTACGCCGATGCGTCCACAGCCGATCGGCAATCGGCGCGCCGGCCAGATTGACGACCGCGTCCACCGGCTCTTCGCCGAGGTCTCCCAGCCGTGCAATTGCGCGCACCTGCGCACCACAGATTTTCGCGACTTTGTCCGGTTGACGACTCCACACCGTCAGGCGATGTCCCTGTCCCGACCAGTGCTTGCAGAGCTGACGACCTATCAAACCAGTACCGCCGGTCAGCAATATGTGCATGACATCTTCCTCGCGTGGCGTTTAACCCGGATCACTAGTCTATTTTTAAAAGCAGGGATCTTTTCTATCGGGCAGGCTCTATTGTTTAACCATAGGCCAAGCTGTCAGAACGAGAACGCTAGAAGTTATACCAAAAAACAAAATTGTACAGGTTTCATCCACGGCGTAGTCTGTACAGAAAGGTAAACGAGGCCCCTATGACTGTACCTATCGCAATCATCGGCACCGGCATCGCCGGGCTCTCCGCCGCCCAGGCTCTGACAGAGAGCGGGCACACCGTCCAATTATTCGACAAGAGTCGCGGCAGCGGCGGGCGCATGTCGAGCAAGCGCAGCGACGCCGGCTCACTGGACATGGGCGCGCAATATTTCACTGCTCGTGACCGGCGATTTGTCACCGAGGTCCAGCGTTGGCAAAGCCAGGGCTGGGTCGCCGAGTGGACGCCGCAGCTCTACACCTATCAGGGCGGGCAACTGAACCTGTCGCCAGACGAGCAGACCCGTTGGGTCGGCGCACCGCGCATGAGCGCCATCACCCGGGGCTTGCTCGATGGCCTGGAGGTGCATTTCGCCTGCCGCATCACCGAGGTTTTTCGCGGTGAAGAACACTGGCATTTGCAGGACGCCGAAGGTTTCACTCACGGCCCCTTCAGCCATGTGGTCATCGCCACGCCCGCGCCGCAAGCCACCGCGTTGCTGGCCGCTGCGCCGAAACTCGCCGGTGCCGCCGCCGGGGTGAAAATGGACCCGACCTGGGCCGTCGCCCTCGCCTTCGATACGCCACTGGATACGCCCATCGAGGGTTGCTTCGTGCAGGACAGCCCGCTCGACTGGATGGCGCGCAATCGCAGCAAACCGGGGCGCGACAACACGCTCGACACCTGGGTGCTGCACGCCACCAGCGCGTGGAGCCGGCAACATATCGACCTGTCCAAGGAGGCTGTGATCGAACAACTGCACGGTGCGTTTGCCGAATTGCTGCACAGTGCCATGCCCGCGCCGACCTTCAGCCTTGCGCATCGCTGGCTCTACGCCCGCCCTGCCATCGGCCATGAATGGGGCACGTTGGCCGATGCCGATCTGGGCTTGTACGCCTGTGGCGACTGGTGCCTCTCAGGACGTGTTGAAGGGGCATGGCTCAGTGGCCAGGAAGCGGCACGACGCTTACACGAACACCTGCAATGAACCGAATCAATCCGCGCAAATTGCTGCTGTCGAAATGGACAGCAGCCCACCCGCAGCATCGCGAAAAACACTTTCTGGTGACGGAGCTGTTCCGTGATGAGGAAGGCACGGTGCTGGAAGTTGAACTGCAGGCAGTGCTGACCAAACGCGCCGAACGCCTCGATTGGCAGATTCTCAAGAACAACGAGCACTGGCTACTCGGCTGGCAATAGCTCCCCTCGTAGGAGTGAGCCTGCTCGCGATGACAGTTTGTCATTCAACACAAATATTGAATGTCAGACCGCGATCGCGAGCAGGCTCACTCCTACAGAGATCGCATTCAACCTCAAAACCTATACAAACTATTTGACTTGTACACCTTTGGATCTATGCTAAGCCAATGTTGTACAGAGATTGATCTCTGTACAGGTTTAGATTCGAGGTGACTATGTCCGCTCTTCCTTGCGCCAAACCGAAAATCGCCATCAGCGCCTGCCTGATGGGTGCCGAGGTGCGCTATAACGGCGGACACAAGGAATCGCGGCTGTGCAGCCGCACCCTCACTGAGTATTTCGATTTCACCCCGGTCTGCCCGGAAGTCGCCATCGGTCTCGGCATTCCGCGCGAACCGATCCGCCTGGTCGGTGACCCGGAAAGTCCTCAAGCCATCGGCACGGTCAATCCGGCAATCAACGTCACCAAGCCTCTGGCCGCGTACGGCGAGCAAATGGCCGGCGAACTCGAAGGCATCTGCGGCTACATCTTCATGCAGCAATCGCCATCCTGTGGACTGGAGCGAGTCAAGGTCTACCACGCCAACGGCGCGCCGGTGAACGGCGGCGGACGCGGCATCTACGCTCACGCCTTTTGCGCGCGCCACCCGGACTTGCCGGTGGAAGAAGCCGGGCGCCTGAACGATCCGGTATTGCGTGAGAACTTCATCACGCGCGTCTTCGCCTACAGCGCCTGGCAGCAAGTACTTGCCGACGGCCTGAGCCGTCGCGCCCTCACCGAATTCCACTCGCGCTACAAATACCTGTTGATGGCCCACAACCCGCCGCAATACAAGGCCCTCGGCAAGCTGCTGGGCAACATGGCGCATAGCGACCCCGGCGAAATCGGCCCACGCTACTTCAGCGAGTTGATGGCGGCGCTGAAAAAATGCGCGACACGCGGCACTCACTGCAACGTGCTGCTGCACATCAGCGGCTATCTGAAACAAGCGATCAGCGCCGAAGACAAACAGGAAATGGTTCACGTCATCGGCCAGTACCGCCAAGGCATCGTGCCGCTGGTGGTGCCGCTGACGCTGCTCAAGCATCACTTTCGCCAACACCCCGATCCGTACATCGCGCAACAGGTTTACCTGCAGCCGCACCCGGAAAACCTCAGCCTGCGAAACGCCATCTGATGAACGACAAACCCGATTCCAGCGCCCAGGAAGACCTCGGCGCCGACTTCAAGAAAGCCCTCGACGAAGGCTGGCTGCCGATCCGCGAAGTTGCGCGACAGACCGGCGTCAACGCGATCACCTTGCGTGCATGGGAGCGCCGATATGGGTTGGTCATCCCACAGCGCACGCCCAAGGGCCATCGCCTGTATTCGGCCGAACATGTGCAACGCATTCTGACCATCCTCACCTGGCTTAATCGCGGCGTTGCCGTCAGCCAGGTCAAACCGCTGCTCGACACCCCGCAAGCGTTCACAGAAACCGTGGAGAGCGATTGGCATCTGCTGCGCCAGACGTTGCTCAGCGCCGTCACCCAACTCGATGAACGCAACCTCGACGACGGCGTCAATCAGGCCATGGCGCTCTATCCGCCGCGCACATTGTGCGAACAATTGCTGATGCCGCTGCTGGCCGATCTCGAACAACGCTGGCAGGGTCAATTCGGTGCGCAGATGGAGCGTGTGTTCTTTTTTTCCTGGTTACGCAGCAAATTCGGCGCACGCATCTACCATAACAACCGTCAGTTGCACGCCGCGCCCTTGTTGTTGATCAATCATTCCGACCTGTCACTGGAACCTCATCTGTGGCTATGCGCGTGGCTGATCAGCAGCGCCGATTGCCCGGTGCAAGTGTTTGACTGGCCGCTGCCGCCGGGAGAGCTGGCACTGGCCGTCGAACACCTGCAAGCCCGTGGCGTACTGCTGTATTCCAGCAAAGCCATGAACCTTGCGCAGTTACCCAAGTTACTGAATGGAGTCGGTTGCCCAAAAATAATTGTCGGACCAACGGTATGCATCCACCACGCCGAGTTGTCCGTAAGAACTTCCGAGATCGCTGATTTGTACCTGGCTGAAGACGCGCTTTCAGCGCACCAGGCACTCGTTCAGCGTGGGCTGATTTAATCATGGGTTTAATGTCATGCAATTGATCTGGCTGCGCAGCGACTTGCGCCAACACGACAACACCGCCCTCGCGGCCGCCGCAGCCCGTGGCCCGACCGTGGCCGTGTACCTGTTGAGCCCACAACAATGGCTGGAACACGACGATGCTGCGTGCAAAGTCGATTTCTGGCTGCGCAATCTCGATGAGCTGAGCAAAAGCCTCGGCGAACTGAACATTCCCTTATTGATCCGCACGGCAACCCATTGGGATCAAGCCCCGGCGGAACTGCTCAAGCTCTGCCGGCAATTGAAGATCGAAGCGGTCCACACCAACGAAGAATACGGCGTGCACGAAAGCCGTCGCGATGCAGCAGTGGCCGAAACCCTGCAGGCCGAGGGCATTGAATTTCGCAGCTACCTCGACCAGTTGCTGTTCAAGCCCGGCACTGTCCTGACCAAGACCGACACTTATTTCAAAGTGTTCAGTCAGTTCAGAAAGGTCTGCTACGAACGCCTGCATCGTTCAATGCCGTCGTTGGTCAAAGCCCCCGGCAAGCAGGCAAAACTTGCGCTCGACAGTGACCCGGTTCCAGCCTCTGTCAAAGGCTTCGCCACACCGAGCGACTCCCTGCGCGCCCTTTGGCCGGCGGGCGAACACGAAGCCCGACGCCGCCTCGATACGTTCACCGACGCGCAAATCGACTACTACCAAAGCGAACGCGACTTCCCGGCCAAGCCCGGCACCAGCCAGCTCTCGGCTTATCTGGCCGCCGGCGTCATCTCACCGCGCCAATGTTTGCACGCCGCCCTGCAAAGCAATCAGGGTGAATTCGAAAGCGGCAAGGTCGGCGCCGTCACCTGGATCAACGAGCTGTTGTGGCGCGAGTTCTACAAACACATTCTGGTCGGTTATCCACGGGTCTCGCGCCATCGCGCCTTCCGCCCGGAAACCGAAGCGCTGGCCTGGCGCGATGCGCCCGACGACCTCGCCGCGTGGCAGGAAGCACGCACCGGCCTGCCGATCATCGACGCGGCGATGCGCCAATTGCTCGACACCGGCTGGATGCACAATCGCCTGCGCATGGTCGTGGCGATGTTCCTGACCAAAAACCTGCTGATCGACTGGCGCGAAGGCGAACGCTTTTTCATGCGTCACTTGATCGACGGCGACCTGGCCGCGAACAACGGCGGCTGGCAATGGAGCTCGTCGACGGGCACTGATTCGGCTCCGTACTTCCGCATTTTCAACCCGTTGAGCCAGTCGGAAAAATTCGACAGCGAAGGCCTGTTCATCAAGCACTGGCTGCCTGAACTGGCCGGGCTCAACAAAAAGGAAATTCATAACCCGGCCCATCTCGGCGGGCTGTTCGGCGTCGCCGATTATCCCGCGCCGATCGTTAACCTCAGCGCTTCACGCGAGCGTGCCTTGGCCGCGTTCAAGAACCTGCCGTCACGTGCACCTACCGGAGATGGCGATGAGTGAATTCCTGCGCCGTTTCGCCCGCCAGTTCTGCGAGTTGAACAAAGACAACCTGCACCGGCTGGGCGAGCTGTACAGCGATGACATTCACTTCACCGACCCGTTGCACGAGGTGCAGGGGCTGACACAGTTGCGCACCTACTTTAGCGAGTTGTACGCCAACGTCAGCGAACTGCGTTTCGACTTTCATGGCTTCGACCAGATCAGCGATTGCGAAGGTTATTTGCGCTGGGTCATGAGTTATCGCCATCCGCGTCTGGCGGGTGGTCGCGTCATACGCGTCAGCGGCTGCTCGCATCTGCTCTGGCGCGACAAGGTCTATCGCCACCGGGATTACTTCGATGCCGGGGCACTGTTGTATGAACATTTACCCGTATTGGGCCGGGTGATCGCCTGGCTAAAAAGGAGAGTGGGATGAGTCGTACACCCCAACGGCGTTATTGGTTGACCGGGGCCAGCAGTGGCATCGGCGCCGCGCTGTCTGAAGAGATCCTCAAAACCGGCGCGCACCTGGCGGTCAGCGCGCGTCAGATCGCACCGCTCAAAGTCTTGTCGCAACGCTATCCGGGCCAAGTGCTGGTGGTGCCGGGAGACCTGACCAACAGCCAGACCGTCCGTGAAATCGGCGAACAGATCGCCGAAGACTGGGGTTCGCTGGACTCGGTGATTCTCAACGCCGGCACCTGCGAGTACGTCGATGCGAAACAGTTCGACGCCTCGATCATCGAGCACGTGGTGCGCACCAATCTGCTCGCCAGCAGCTATTGCATCGAAGCCGCCCTGCCCCTGCTGCGCAAGGGCACCGCGCCGCATTTGGTGGGTGTCGCCAGCTCGGTGACTTATCTGCCATTGCCGCGTGCCGAAGCCTATGGCGCATCGAAAGCCGGGCTGCGTTACCTTTTCGAATCGCTGCGCATCGATCTGGCGGACGAAGGCATTGAAGTCACCGTGGTCAGCCCCGGTTTCGTCGAAACGCCGCTGACGGCGAAAAACGACTTCCCGATGCCGCTCAGTTGGCCTGTGGATAAAGCCGCGCGGCACATCTTCGCCAAACTTCAGGATCGGCCACTGGAAATCGCTTTCCCGGCATTGTTCATGGCGGCGCTGTGGCCGCTGTCGAAACTCCCCGCAAGCCTCCAGTTGGCGATTGGCAAGCGCATGGTGCGCAAGTCGCCGCCGCTGCGAGATCCAGCATGAAAATCGCCATCGTCGGCAGCGGGATCGCCGGGCTTACTTGCGCCCACCTGCTCAATCGCCGCCATGACGTGCACGTGTTCGAGGCCAGCGACTGGGTCGGCGGCCACACGCACACGGTGAACGTCACCGTCGACGGTCGCGAATACGCAGTGGACACCGGTTTCATCGTGTTCAACGACTGGACCTACCCGAATTTCATTCGCTTGCTCGGGCAGCTCGGGGTGCCTTTCAAAGCGACCGAGATGAGTTTTTCGGTGACCGATCCGGACACCGGCCTGGAGTACAACGGCAACAACCTCAACAGCCTGTTCGCCCAGCGCAGCAACCTGCTGTCGCCGGGGTTCTGGGGCATGCTGCGCGATATTCTGCGCTTCAACAAAGAGGCTCAGCGCGACCTCGCCGAACTGCGCATCGCCAGCGACATGACGCTCGACGACTACCTCAAGGCAGGCCAATACGGCGAGCGCTTCATCCTGCATTACATCGTGCCGATGGGCGCAGCGATCTGGTCGATGTCGATGGCCGAAATGCTCAATTTTCCGCTGCAGTTCTTTGTGCGGTTTTTCAAAAACCATGGACTGCTGTCAGTCAGTGATCGCCCGCAATGGCAAGTCATCGAAGGCGGTTCCAGCGCCTACATCGCACCGCTGACCGCGCCCTTCAAAGACAAGATCCGCCTGAACTGCCCGGTGCACCGCGTCGATCGCGATGAGCACGGCGTGGTTATCCACAGCCCCGCCGGCATCGAGCACTTCGACAAAGTGGTGTTCGCCTGCCACAGCGATCAGGCGCTGCAACTGCTGGCCACCCCGAGCGATGCAGAACGCGCGATCCTCGGCGCCCTGCCCTACGCCGACAACGAGGTGGTGCTGCACACCGATACGCGTTTGCTGCCAACACGCAAACTGGCGTGGGCGAGCTGGAATTATCGCCTCGGCGGTTCTGGCCATACCCTGGCCGCCGTCACCTACGACATGAACATTCTGCAGGGCATCCAGAGCGACACCACGTTCTGCGTCAGCCTCAACCAGAGCGCCGGCATCAGCCCGTTCAAAGTGCTCGCCAAGTACACCTACGCGCACCCGCAATACAGCCTGGCGGCCGTGGCGGCACAAAACCGCTGGGCGGAACTGGACGGCGAGCAGCACACCCATTATTGCGGTGCCTATTGGGCCAACGGCTTCCATGAAGACGGCGTAGTCAGCGCACTGCGGGTAGCGTCGTCGTTCGGGGAAACGTTATGAACAGCGCCCTTTACAGCGGCTGGATCGGTCATCGGCGTTTCTCGCCGCGCCAGCATGCGTTCCGCTACAAGATCGGCTTGCTCTACCTCGATCTGAGCGAACAGGAGGCAGTGCTGGCGTTGTCGCCGCTGGCTGGGCGCAGTCGCTTTGCGCCGTTCTCCTTTCGCGAGACCGACTACCTGAAAACCTTCACCGGTCGCGGCGTGCGCCTGATCGATGCCGTGCGCCAGCAGGTCGGCGCCGCCATCGGTCATGAGCCACAAGGCTCGGTCTGCCTGCTGACCCAGGCACGCAGTTGGGGCTTGTCGTTCAACCCGGTGAGTTTCTTTTATTGCCACGAAGCCGACGGGCAACTGGCGGCGATTGTCTGCGAAGTCACCAACACGCCGTGGCGCGAGCGCTATCACTATGTGTTGCCGGCGCGCGCACCCGCCAACCTGCAGGACTTTCATCAGCACTTTGCGGTGGCCAAGGCCTTCCACGTTTCGCCCTTCCTGCCGCGCGATCTTGAATACCGCATGAGTTTCAGCCCCGCCGCGCAAACCCTCGGCGTGCACATGGCCGACTGGCAGGGCGAACAAAAACTGTTCGATGCGACCCTCAACCTGCAGCGCGAGGCGCTTGACCGCGACAGCCTGCATCGCTACCTGCGACGTTTTCCGTGGATGACCGCAAAAACCGCATTGGCCATCTACTGGCAAGCGCTGCGACTGCTGCTCAAACGCGCACCGATCTTTGCTCATCAGGCTGCCGACGGCAGCTTTCAAACCGCCACTGTGCCTCCCAAGGAGCACCGCCATGAAATCCTCTAGTCTGTCGGTCAGTCGGCTCAGCACTAACGGTTTGACCGGTTCGCTGCTGCGCCGCGGCGTATTGCGCCAATTGAGTCAGCTTAAACACGGGCAATTGCTGGTGGTCGAGGATGGCGAACAGCTGTTGTTCGGCACGCCGGGCAGTGCATTGCTGGGGGAAATCCACGTCACCGATGCGGCAGTCTGGGGCATGGTTGCCAGCAATGGTTCGATCGGCGCGGGCGAGGCATTTATCCACGGTTACTGGAGTTCACCGGACTTGACCGCGGTGGTGCGCGTGTTCGTCAGCAACCTCGACGTGCTCGATGCGATGGAGGGCGGCCTGGCCCGCCTCAGCCGGCCGTTGGTGCAGGGCCTGCACTGGCTCAACCGCAACACCCGCAAGGGTTCACAGAAGAACATCGCGGCGCATTACGACCTCGGCAACGATCTGTTCGAGCAGTTTCTCGACCCGACCATGATGTATTCGGCGGCGCAGTTCCTTTCGCCCGAAGACAGCCTGGAGCAAGCACAACTGAACAAACTCGAGCGTATCTGCCAGAAGCTCGCGCTCAAGCCCAGCGATCATTTGCTGGAGATCGGCACCGGTTGGGGCAGCATGGCGCTCTACGCCGCGCAGAACTACGGTTGCCGCGTCACCACAACGACGCTGTCGAAAGAGCAGTACGCGTTCACCGCACAACGTATCGAACAACTCGGTTTGCAGAATCAAGTGACGTTGTTGCTTGAGGACTACCGCGACCTCACCGGCGAGTACGACAAACTGGTGTCGATCGAGATGATCGAAGCGGTCGGCCATCGCTTTCTGCCGACGTACTTCAAACAGTGCGCGCATCTGCTCAAAAGCAATGGCCTGATGCTGATCCAGGCCATCACCATCCGTGAGCAGCGCTATGAACAGGCCAAGCGTGGCGTCGATTTCATTCAGCGTTATATCTTCCCGGGCGGCGCCCTGCCCTGCGTACAGAAGATGCTCGAAGTGGTCAGCCGCGAAACCGACATGAACCTGCTGCACATGGAAGATTTCGGCCTGCACTACGCCAAGACCCTGCGCCTGTGGCACGAGAATTTTCGCCGCGCCCATGGCCGTCTGAGTGAATTGGGTTACGACGATTATTTCCTCAGGCTGTGGGAGTTTTACCTGTGCTACTGCGAGGGCGGCTTCTTAGAACGCACCATCGGTACCGCGCAACTGTTACTGGCCAAACCCGACGCGATGACCGCACCGCTGCTGGGCCGCTTCGATGCTTGAGCGGCTGGCCAACGCGCTGCTGTTCCAGATCGGCTGGCTGACCTGCGTGCTCGGCGGCAACAGTTTGTGGTTGTTGCTGGCGTTGGCGGTGTTGGTGATTCATCTGTGCTGGATCAGCAGTTGGCCGGACGAGGGGCGCCTGATTCTGAGCGTGGTGATCGTCGGCACGGCGGTCGACAGCGTTCTGCGCGCTGTAGGCGTGTTTGCGTTTCAGGATCTGTCGCCGCTGATCCCGTTGTGGCTGATGCTGCTCTGGGCGTTGCTCGCGACCACGCTGCGTCATTGCCTGCAATGGAGCGCCCGGCCCTGGTGGCTTGCAAGCGCGCTCGGCGCGGTGGGGGGAGCAATGTCTTATTACGGCGGTGGACGACTGGCCGGGGTGCAATTTCCCTACGGCGAGTTACCGACGCTGATTGGCATCGGCTTGCTCTGGGCGCTACTGTTTCCGTTGTTGCACGCGATGGCTCGGCGGCTGGCCAACTGAGCGTCCGTCAGACCTTTCACACAGTCATCGGTCGCTGCCTTACACTGCCGCCATGAAAACCATTCCCCACCAGCAAATCACTGAGCCTGCTGTCACCTGCTCGACCTGCGCAGCCTGCTGCTGTCAGCTCGAAGTGATGCTGATCACCGACACCGGCGTGCCTGATCGTTTTATCGATACCGATGAGTGGGGTGGTGAAGTGATGCTGCGTCTGGACGACGGCTGGTGCGCGGCGCTGGATCGCGACACGATGATGTGCACGATCTATGAGAAACGTCCGCTGATTTGCCGCGAATTCGAAATGGGCGCTCCGGAGTGCATCGAAGAGCGCCAGGGCATCGCCACCGCCTACCGCTGATTAAAAACAAAAGATCGCAGCCTGCGGCAGCTCCTACAGAAGAAATGCATTCCCCTGTAGGAGCTGCCGCAGGCTGCGATCTTTTGATCTTGCTTACAACGGCATGGTGTAGTGCAGCGCGTAACTTTCTACGCCGTCGTTACTGCTGGCCAGGCCGGCGTTGGAATAGTGCGTCGCACGGATCCCGACTTCATGCCCGCCGTTGAAACGCAGACCAAAACCGAGGCGGTCTTCGAACTGGAACGAGCCGCCGATGTTGTTGGATTCGTACTTGGTATTGGAGAACGCCGCCACGCCAATCCCCGCTTCCACATACGGCTTGACCGACTGGCCGGCAAATTCATAAACGAATACCGGCGAGAACGACAGGCTGTTGTTGCTGGAAGTCTTGTCACCTTCCCAGTAGGTGTAGGCACCGCTCCAGTAACCGGTCAGGCGACCGACGTCACTCTGCAGCCAGCTCTTGTCCCAGTCGAAATTCATCCCAAGACGATAAGTCATGGTTGAATCGCTTGTCGCGCCAACGGCGAATTCAACGCCGGCAGCTTGTGCAGTAATACTTTGCCCCATTAGTGCGGCCGCAATCGCGGCCAAGCAGAATAGTCGCTTCACTTTGAAACTTCCTTTTCCGGAACGATCGTTTGGTTTTCTAGATAACTCTTCGCTATAGAAGCTAGCGCCTGCTGAGAAGTTCAGCCGATTTTTTAGTTATTTCACAGTTTTTTTACAAGCCGAAGTTTTGCACTTCGCCCGCGTCCTGCCCCAACAGCGGCAGGATGTTTTTGAAGTACTCAGGGTCGGCGCTGGTCCAGAATCTGACCGGCCGGTTCGGGCCGACAGCGAGCAGATTGCGCTCGGCCAACAAGCGCTGAAGCTGTCGCGCGACGGCGGCGCCGGTATCGATCAGGCTGATGTCTTCGGGGATCATCGACTTGAGCATCGGCTTGAGGAAAGGATAGTGGGTGCAGCCCAGAATGATCGTGTCGCAGCCGTTGGCCAGCAACGGATCAACGTAGCTCTGCAACAGCGCACGCAATTGCGGGCTGTGCAGATCGCCGCTCTCGATCAGCTCGACCAGGCCTGGACACGGCTGAGTGATCACGCGTACATCGGTGGCAAAGCGATCAAGCAAGGCGGCGAACTTGGCACTCTGCAACGTGCCGGTGGTGGCGAGCACGCCCACCACACCGCTGCGGGTGGCTGCCGCCGCCGGTTTAACCGCTGGCTCCATACCGACAATCGGCCAATCGGGAAAGTCGCAACGCAGATCGGCAACGCCGGCCACGGTGGCGGTATTGCAGGCGAGCACCAAAGCCTTGGCGCCCTGCTCGCGGAAAAAACCGGCCATCACGCTACAGCGCTGGCGGATGAATTGCGGGGTCTTTTCGCCGTAGGGAATATGCCCGCAATCGGCGACGTACAACAACGACTCGTTGGGCAACAGTCGCTGGATTTCCGCCAGTACCGACAAGCCGCCGACACCGGAATCGAACACGCCGATCGGCGCTTCACGCATGGCGCGAGCCACAGACGCTGCAACCCGGATCACGCTTGACGCGCAGCTCCCGGAAGCGCGAACCAAGGGCATCGATCAACAGCAGCCGCCCCACCAGCGGCTCACCGAAGCCGACCAGCACTTTCAACGCCTCCAGCGCCTGCAGACTGCCGACCAGACCGACCAGAGGCCCGACCACGCCCGCCTCGCTGCAGGTCAGCTCGGCTTCGCTGCCGTGCCCGTACAAACAGTGGTAGCACGGGCTCTCGTCGCGGCGCGGGTCGAACACCGACAGTTGCCCTTCAAGGCGAATCGCCGCGCCGCTGACCAGCGGTTTGCGCGCGGCCACACACGCCGCGTTGACCGCTTCGCGGGTGGAAAAATTGTCGGAACAGTCGAGCACCAGATCCACCGCGGTCACGGCAGCGGCGAGAGAGTCCTCGTCCAGCGCCTGACGATGAGCAATCAGTTGAATCTCGGGATTGATCGCGCCCAGGCGCTTGAGCGCCGAATCGACCTTGCTCATGCCAACGCTGTCGGTGTCGTGAATGATCTGACGTTGCAGGTTGGTCAGGTCGACCGTGTCGAAATCCGCCAGATGCAATTCGCCGACACCCGCGGCGGCCAGATACAAAGCTACTGGCGCGCCCAGGCCGCCAAGACCGACGATGAGGACGCGACTGTCCTTGAGCTTCAACTGGCCATTGATGTCGATGTGTTGCAGGAGAATCTGCCGGCTGTAGCGCAGCAATTCCTGATCATTCAGCACGGCAGGCGTCCCAGACTGATGCGTTGATGACCGCCCAGATCGGTGCGGCTGTGGACTTCTTCGAAGCCACGAGTCAGCAGCAGATCGCGTACGGCTTCGGCTTGATCATAGCCATGTTCGAGCATCAGCCAGCCACCGGCCTCCAGATGATCCGGGGCTTGGGCGACGATCAAGCGCAGATCGTCGAGCCCGTCTTCACCGGCGACCAATGCGCTGGCCGGTTCGAAGCGCACATCGCCTTCAACCAGGTGCGGATCTGCGGCGGCGATGTACGGCGGGTTGCTGATGATCAACTGAAAACGCTGGCCCGCCAGCGAGCTGAACCAATGGCTGCTCAGCACCGTGGCGTTGTTCAAATGCAGACGCTGACGGTTACGTTCAGCGAGTGCTACAGCTTCCAGCACGCGATCCACGGCAGTGACGTTCCACGCCGGACGCTCGCTGGCCAAGGCCAGGGCAATCGCGCCGCTGCCAGTACCGAGGTCGAGGACTGTGGCCGGCGTCGCGGGCAGCAATTCCAGCGCCGCTTCCACCAGCAGTTCGGTATCGGGACGCGGGATCAGCGTATGCGGCGCCACTTCCAGATCCAGTTTCCAGAAACCCTGCTGGCCGAGGATGTACGCCACCGGCTCACCGCCACGGCGACGTTGCAGGTACTCGGCAAACGTCAACGCTGCGTCACTTGGCACGATGCGCTCGGGCCAGGTGTGCAGAAAGCTGCGCGATTTGCCCAGCGCCGCGGCGAGGAGCAATTCGGCGTCCAGACGCGCAGTGGGCGAATCCGGAAGTTCGGCGGCACGCAACAGGCTGGCAATGATGGTCATTTATTCACCTATCGCAGCGAGTTGGTCGGCCTGGTACTCGGCCAGCAAAGGCTCGATCACCGCTTCAACGCCACCGGCGAGAATTTCATCAAGGGAGTACAGGGTCAGGTTGACGCGGTGGTCGGTGACCCGGCCCTGAGCAAAGTTGTAGGTACGAATGCGCTCGGAACGGTCGCCGGAACCGACCAGCAATTTACGCTCGCTGGCAATCGCATTGGCTGCCGCAGCGGTTTGCTGATCGTTGAGTTTGGCCGACAGCCAAGCCATCGCGCGGGCACGGTTCTTGTGCTGAGAACGTTCTTCCTGACACTCGACGACCGTGCCGGTCGGTATGTGCGTGATGCGGATCGCCGAGTCGGTGGTGTTGACGTGCTGACCACCGGCCCCGGAGGAGCGGAACGTGTCGACGCGCAAGTCCGCCGGGTTGATCTCGATGGCTTCGCGCTCATCCGGCTCGGGCAACACGGCCACAGTGCAGGCCGAGGTGTGGATACGGCCCTGGGATTCGGTGGCGGGTACACGCTGTACGCGGTGCGCGCCGGATTCGAATTTCAGCTTGCCGTAAACGTTGTCGCCTTCAATGCGGGCAATGACTTCTTTATAGCCACCGTGTTCGCCCTCGTTCTCCGAGAGAATTTCCACACGCCAGCCCCGCCGCTCGGCGTAACGCGAGTACATGCGGAACAGGTCGCCGGAGAAGATCGCCGCCTCGTCGCCACCGGTGCCGGCGCGAATTTCGAGGAAGACGTTACGCCCGTCATTGGGATCCTTGGGCAGCAACATGCGTTGCAGATCGGCTTCCAGGGTCACCAGCAGTTCTTTGGCTTCGCGGACTTCTTCCACGGCCATTTCACGCATGTCCGGGTCGCTGTCCTTGAGCAGCGCCTGCGCGCCTTCAAGATCGCTTTGTACGCTGAGCAGCTTTTGATAGGCGTGTACGACGGGCTCGAGTTCGGCGTATTCCTTGGAATACGCGCGGAACCTGGTCTGATCGGCAATGATTTCGCCGTCGCCGAGCAGCGCGGTCAGTTCCTCGAAACGATCCTGGAGAGTGTCCAGCTTATTGTGCAGTGACGCTTTCATTGCGGTTTTTTATCCGAAAAGCTATCCGGTGAGCCCTCGAGGGCAAAGAGTTCCTGGGCCATGGCCAGCGCATCGAGGCGGCCTTCGGCAGAAAGCTTTTTCAATTGCACGCTGGGCGCATGCAACAGTTTATTGGTCAGGCCACGAGCGAGTTGCCCGAGCACATCTTCGGCGTTGCCGCCATTGGCCAGCAGGCGCAGGGCCTTTTGCAACTCTTCGTCGCGCAGGCGTTCGCTCTGTTGACGATAGGCCTTGAGCACATCGACCGCCGCCAGTTCGCGCAGACGCACCATAAAATCGTCGGCGCCAACCGAGACCATCTCTTCTGCCGCTTGCGCTGCGCCCTGACGGCTCTTGAGGTTTTCGGCGACCACTTCGTGGAGATCGTCGACGCTATAGAGGTAAACGTCGTCCAGTTCGCCGACTTCCGGCTCGATATCCCGCGGCACGGCGATGTCGACCATAAAGATCGGCTTGTGCTTGCGCAGCTTCAATGCGCTTTCCACCGCGCCCTTACCGAGGATCGGCAACTGACTGGCGGTCGAGCTGATGACGATATCGCTGCGCACCAGTTCTGCCGGGATGTCCGACAACAACACCGCGTGGGCACCGAATTGCTCCGCCAACAGGCTGGCGCGCTCCAGTGTCCGGTTGGCGACGACGATGCGTTTGACCCCCAGTTCGTGCAGATGGCGGGCGACCAGGGTGATGGTCTCGCCGGCGCCGATCAGCAAGGCCTGGCTGCGTTGCAGGTCACTGAAAATCTGCTTGGCCAGGCTGACCGCCGCAAATGCCACGGACACCGGGTTTTCACCGATGGCGGTGTCGGTGCGCACTTGCTTCGCGGCGTTGAACGTCGCTTGAAACAGTCGCCCGAGCAACGGCCCGATGGTGCCGGCCTCGCGGGCCACGGCGTAGGCCGATTTCATCTGACCGAGAATCTGCGGTTCGCCCAGCACCAGCGAGTCGAGCCCGGAGGCGACACGCATCATGTGACGAACTGCCGCATCATCTTCGTGCACATAAGCACTCGCGCGCAGCTCATCGAGGCTTAAATGGTGATAGTCGGCCAGCCAGCGCAGCACGATATCGGCAGAAAGCTGATCCTGCTCTATATAAAGCTCACTGCGATTGCAGGTGGAGAGGATCGCAGCTTCGCGGCTGTCGGTCAGTCGGCAGAGCTGCTGCAAGGCCTCCACCAGCTGCTCAGGGGTAAAGGCCACGCGCTCGCGGACGTCTACTGAAGCAGTCTTGTGGTTGATACCGAGTGCAAGGAAGGCCATTCAAGGTCGCTGATGGTGACGTGAAGCCGGCAATTGTCCTACTTCGTCAGATTCAGAACAACTACCGCTGACTATTGTCCCAATCGTCAGCCCCTATAATGGGCACAATTGAGACTCGGTTATGTTTGGCCCAAAGCTTGTGTCATGATGATCCGACCGCAGGTTAGTCGTCCTCTTCCTATATGAATAGATCCTCCGCGTTGCTCCTCGCTTTTGTCTTCCTCAGCGGCTGCCAGGCCTTGGCACCCGTGTCGCCGGACGGTACGCCGCCGGTCGAAGACACCACGCCCGCGCCTGAAAAACCCAAGGTTTACAGCTCGTTCAGCGAAGAAACCGTTTTCAGTCTGTTGAGCGCCGAACTCGCCGGCCAGCGCAATCGCTTCGACATTGCCCTGGATAACTACGTGACCCAGGCCATCAACACCCAGGATCCGGGTGTTTCCGAGCGTGCGTTCCGTATTGCCGAATATCTGGGCGCCGATCAACCGGCCCTTGATACCGCGCTGATCTGGGCGAAAAACGCCCCGGACGATCTCGAAGCGCAACGCGCCGCCGCCGTGCAACTGGCACGCGCCGGGCGTTACGACGACTCGATGGTCTATATGGAGAAAGTCCTGCAAGGCAAGGGCGACACCCATTTCGACTTCCTCGCGCTGTCAGCGGCCGACACCGATCAGGAAACCCGCAACGGTCTGATGAAAAGCTTCGACCGTTTGTTGCAGCGTCATCCGAACAACAGCCAGCTGATTTTCGGCAAGGCCCTGCTGTTGCAGCAGGACGGTGACAATCGCGCGGCACTGACCCTGCTCGAAGACCATCCGCCGGAAGAAGGCGAAATAGCGCCGATTCTGCTGCGCGCCCGCCTGCTTCAGTTGATGAACCGCGGCGGCGAAGCGCTGCCGCTGCTGCAAAAAAGCATCAAGAAATACCCGGACGACAAACGCCTGCGCCTGACTTACGCACGCATGCTGGTCGAACAGGACCGAATGGACGACGCCAAGGCCGAGTTCTCCAGCCTCGTTCAGCAATACCCGGAAGACGACGAACTGCGTTACTCGCTGGCGCTGGTGTGCCTGGAAGCCAAGGCCTGGGACGAGGCCAAAGGCTATCTGGAAGACTTGATCGCCCGCGAAAGCCACGTTGACTCCGCGCACCTGAACCTGGGTCGCATTGCCGAAGAGCGCAACGACCCGCAAGGCGCGCTCATCGAATATGCGCAGGTTGGCCCGGGCAACGACTATCTGCCGGCACAATTGCGTCAGGCCGATATTCTGATGAACAACGGCAAGACCGCTGAAGCGCAAAGCAAACTGGCGGCCCAGCGTGACGAAGAACCGGATTACGCCATTCAGTTGTATCTGATCGAATCGGAAACCCTGTCGGCCAATAAACAGGACGACAAAGCCTGGAAAGTCTTGCAACAGGCATTGCTGCAATACCCGGACGACCTGAACTTGCTGTACACCCGGGCCATGCTCGCGGAAAAACGTAATGACCTGGCACAGATGGAAAAAGACCTGCGCCTGATCATCAAGCGCGACCCGGACAACGCCATGGCGCTGAACGCTTTGGGCTACACCCTGTCTGACCGGACGACACGCTACGCTGAGGCCAAAGCGCTGATCGAGCAGGCTCACCAGATCAATCCGGAAGACCCGGCGGTCCTCGACAGCCTTGGCTGGGTGAATTACCGCATGGGCAATCTGGATGACGCCGAGAAATACCTGCGCCAGGCGCTGGAGCGTTTCCCTGATCACGAAGTCGCCGCGCACCTCGGCGAAGTGTTGTGGGCCAAGGGCAACCAGCGTGAAGCCAAACAAATCTGGGGCAAATTCCTCAAGGATCAGCCCGACAGCACCATTCTGCGCAGCACCATCAAGCGCCTGACCGGATCCGAGACTCTTTAACTCATGTTTTTGCGCCACGTTATTGTTTTCAGCTTCATCGCCCTGCTCGCCGGTTGCGCGGGTTTCGGCGCTCGCGAATCGGTCGAAGGCCACGGCAGTCCGGCTCAATGGGCCGCGAACAAACAACAGCTGACCGGCCTCGACGGCTGGCAGATCGACGGCAAGATCGGCATCCGCGCACCGAAAGATTCCGGCAGCGGCACGTTGTTCTGGCTGCAGCGCCAGGACTATTACGACATCCGCCTGTCCGGCCCATTGGGTCGTGGCGCTGCACGCTTGACCGGACGTCCGGGCAAAGTATCGCTGGAAGTCGCCAATCAGGGCCGCTACGAATCGCAATCTCCAGAAGACCTGCTGCAAGAGCAGCTTGGCTGGAAACTGCCGGTGTCGAATCTGGCCTGGTGGGTACGTGGTCTGCCAGCTCCGGGCAGCAAAAGTCGCTTGAATCTGGACGCCGACAGCCGCCTGGCCGACCTTGAACAGGATGGCTGGAAAGTCGAATACACCGCCTACACCGAACAAAACGGCTACTGGTTGCCCGAGCGCATCAAGCTGCACGGCACCGACCTCGATGTGACGCTGGTGATCAAGACCTGGCAACCGCGCAAGTTGGGACAATAACGCATGACCGCTGCACGCCTGACCCTGCCATCGCCAGCAAAGCTCAACCTGATGCTGCACATTCTCGGTCGCCGTGAAGACGGTTATCACGAGTTGCAGACGCTGTTTCAGTTTGTCGATTACGGCGACGAAATCACGTTTGCCGTGCGTGATGACGGCGTGATTCAGCTGCACACCGAATTTGAAGGCGTGCCGCATGACAGCAACCTGATCGTGCGCGCAGCGAAAATGCTGCAAGAACAATCCGGCTGCGCACTCGGTATCGACATCTGGATTGATAAAGTGCTGCCCATGGGTGGCGGCATTGGTGGCGGCAGCTCGAACGCGGCGACTACTTTGCTCGGCCTGAATCATTTGTGGCAACTGGGCTGGGATGAAGATCGCCTGGCCGCGCTGGGTCTTTCGCTGGGTGCTGACGTTCCGGTTTTCGTCCGCGGTCATGCGGCTTTTGCCGAAGGCGTGGGCGAGAAACTCACCCCGGTCGATCCCGAAGAACCGTGGTATCTGGTGCTCGTACCGCAAGTCTCTGTAAGTACGGCAGAAATTTTTTCAGATCCATTGTTGACACGTAACACGCCGCCCATTAAAGTGCGCCCCGTTCCCGAGGGAAACAGTCGAAATGACTGCTTGCCGGTGGTTGCAAGGCGTTATCCAGAAGTACGTAACGCATTGGATTTGTTAGGTAAATTTACCGAAGCAAAGCTCACCGGAACTGGAAGTTGTGTGTTTGGGGGCTTCCCAAGCAAAGCTGAAGCTGATAAAGTCTCGGCCCTTCTGACAGAGACCCTTACAGGGTTTGTAGCGAAAGGAAGCAACGTTTCGATGTTGCATCGCAAGCTGCAAAGTCTGCTCTAAAGGAACCAAGTGCTCGGCACTTGATGCAACAGATACAGGGGCGTCGCCAAGCGGTAAGGCAGCAGGTTTTGATCCTGCCATGCGTTGGTTCGAATCCAGCCGCCCCTGCCATTTTCTATACTCATCCAGGTTACCCTCAGCCTCTAGGTACTGCGCGTGTCCAAGATGATGGTCTTTACGGGGAACGCTAACCCCGATCTGGCTCGGCGTGTTGTACGTCAGCTGCATATTCCTCTCGGTGACATCTCTGTCGGTAAATTTTCCGACGGCGAAATTACTGCAGAGATCAATGAAAACGTTCGCGGTAAAGACGTTTTCATTATTCAGCCGACTTGCGCTCCGACCAACGATAACCTGATGGAACTGGTAGTGATGGCTGATGCCTTCCGCCGCTCCTCGGCTACTCGTATCACTGCTGTTATTCCTTATTTTGGTTATGCCCGTCAGGATCGCCGTCCGCGTTCCGCACGTGTGGCTATCAGCGCGAAAGTCGTCGCTGACATGCTTACCGTAGTCGGCATCGACCGTGTTCTCACGGTTGATCTGCATGCTGACCAGATTCAGGGTTTCTTCGATATTCCGGTAGATAACATCTACGGCTCCCCGGTATTGGTGGATGACATTGAAGATCAGCGCTTCGAAAACCTGATGATTGTGTCCCCGGACATTGGTGGCGTCGTGCGTGCACGTGCTGTTGCCAAGTCGCTGGGCGTGGATCTCGGGATCATCGACAAACGCCGTGAGAAAGCCAATCACTCTGAAGTGATGCATATCATCGGTGATGTCGAAGGGCGTACCTGCATTCTGGTCGATGACATGGTCGATACCGCCGGCACTCTGTGCCACGCGGCAAAGGCCCTGAAAGAGCATGGCGCAGCCAAGGTCTTTGCCTACTGCACACACCCTGTGCTGTCGGGTCGGGCCATCGAGAATATCGAAAATTCCGTGCTGGACGAGCTGGTGGTGACTAACACCATTCCGCTGTCCGCTGCAGCACAAGCCTGTGCACGTATCCGTCAACTGGATATCGCACCGGTTGTTGCCGAAGCGGTTCGCCGCATCAGCAATGAAGAATCGATCAGTGCGATGTTCCGTTAAGGGCCCTGCCCTTCTCGAAATGTCTCGTTGACGAAAAGCGCCCCGCCCCGGCATTCCTGTCGGGGCGGGGCTTTTTTGCCCATACCGTGTTCGGCGCTGGTCGCAAACGCCACTCGGTCATGGCTATTTTGGAGATACAAAATGAACGATTTTACTCTGAATGCTGAAGTGCGTTCCGACCTGGGGAAAGGTGCGAGCCGCCGCCTGCGTCGTCTCGCCGCTCTGGTTCCAGCTGTTGTTTACGGTGGCGAAAAAGCCCCTGAATCCATCAGCATGCTGGCCAAAGAAGTTGCCAAACTGCTCGAAAACGATGCTGCCTACAGCCACGTTATCGAACTGAACGTTGGCGGCAAAAAGCAGAACGTCATCATCAAAGCTCTGCAACGTCACCCGTCCAAGGGTCACGTTCTGCACGCTGACTTCGTACGCGTTGTAGCTGGTCAGAAACTGACCGCTATCGTGCCTGTGCACTTTGTTGGTGAAGAAGCTCCGATCAAGAAAGGCGGCGAGATCTCGCACGTCCTGAACGAAATCGAAGTAACTTGCCTGCCGAAAGATCTGCCTGAGTTCATCGAAGTCGACCTGTCGGCTCTGGAAATCGGCGCAATCGTCCACCTGTCCGACCTCAAAGCCCCTAAAGGCGTTGAGTTCGTTGCACTGGCTCACGGTGACGACAAAGCTGTTGCAAACGTACACGCTCCACGCGTTGCTCCAGAAGCTGAAGAAGGCGCAGCAGAGTAATTCACTCTGCCAAGCCGGAGTGAGCAAGTAACATCGCGGACTGGAACGTAGCGAGAAAGCGGGCGAGAACGCGGAGTTTACATCCATGGTAAATGAGCATTTTTCGTCCACTTTCGCCGCTTCTCCTGATTGCGGCGATGTTATCCACCACTCCAAGGAAGGGCCCCTATCGTGACTGCCATCAAACTGATCGTTGGCCTGGGAAATCCAGGCGCCGAATACGACCAGACCCGGCATAACGCAGGGGCCCTTTTTGTTGAGCGCATCGCCCACGCACAGAATGTGAATCTTGTGGCCGATCGCAAATATTTCGGCCTGACCGGGCGCTATTCGCATCAGGGTCAGGATGTTCGTCTGCTGATTCCCACCACCTACATGAACCGCAGCGGCCAGGCCGTGGCGGCACTCGCCGGTTTCTTCCGCATCAAGCCTGAAGAAATTCTGGTGGCACACGACGAACTCGATCTGCCTCCGGGCGTCGCCAAGCTCAAGCAGGGTGGCGGCCATGGCGGTCACAACGGGTTGCGCGACATCATTGCGCAACTGGGTAATCAGAATACGTTCTACCGTCTGCGGCTTGGCATTGGCCACCCGGGCGTCGCCAGTATGGTTTCAAATTTCGTCCTGGGTCGTGCGCCACGCGCCGAACAGGAAAAACTCGATGCCAGCATCGACTTTGCCCTCGGCGTGCTGCCGGATATCCTCGCCGGTGAATGGAACCGCGCGATGAAAAACCTGCACAGCCAGAAGGCCTGACTCTTATCCGAGGGGATACACCATGGGATTCAATTGCGGCATCGTCGGCCTGCCTAACGTCGGCAAGTCCACCCTGTTCAACGCCCTGACCAAATCCGGTATCGCGGCCGAGAACTTCCCCTTCTGCACGATCGAGCCGAACAGCGGTATCGTGCCGATGCCGGATCCGCGTCTGGAAGCCCTGGCGGCCATCGTCAATCCGAAGCGCATCCTGCCGACCACCATGGAATTCGTCGACATCGCAGGCCTCGTTGCCGGCGCCTCGAAAGGTGAAGGCCTGGGCAACAAGTTCCTCGCCAACATCCGCGAAACCGACGCGATCGCTCACGTCGTGCGCTGCTTCGAAGACGAAAACGTGATCCACGTTTCCAACAGCGTCGACCCGAAACGCGACATCGAAATCATCGATCTGGAACTGATCTTCGCCGACCTCGACAGCTGCGAGAAGCAACTGCAGAAAGTTGCGCGCAACGCCAAGGGCGGTGACAAGGACGCCGTCGTTCAGAAAGCTCTGCTGGAGCAACTGATCGCGCACTTCACCGAAGCCAAGCCTGCACGCAGCCTGATGAAGAACATGAGCGCTGACGAAAAAGCAGTGATCAAGGGCTTCCACCTGCTGACCACCAAACCGGTCATGTACATCGCCAACGTCGCTGAAGACGGTTTCGAGAACAACCCGCACCTGGACGTGGTTCGCGCCATCGCCGAAGAAGAAGGCGCCATGGTCGTTCCGGTCTGCAACAAGATCGAAGCGGAAATCGCCGAGCTTGATGACGGCGAAGAGAAAGACATGTTCCTCGAGGCCCTGGGCCTGGAAGAGCCTGGCCTGAACCGCGTGATCCGCGCTGGCTACGAAATGCTGCACCTGCAGACCTACTTCACCGCTGGTGTCGAAGAAGTCCGCGCCTGGACCGTCAAAGTCGGTGCCACCGCACCTCAGGCAGCCGGCGTGATCCACACCGACTTCGAAAAAGGCTTCATCCGCGCCGAAGTCATCGCCTACAACGACTTCATCCAGTACAAGGGCGAAGCCGGCACCAAAGAAGCCGGTAAATGGCGTCTGGAAGGCAAGGACTACATCGTCAAAGACGGCGACGTGATGCACTTCCGCTTCAACGTGTAAAAGCAGCACACAAGAAAAAGCCGCGTTTGATACGCGGCTTTTTTGTGCCTGAAACATTTCCCGCCACACCACATTCCCCCTGTGGGAGCTAGCCTGCTCGCGAAAGCGGTGTGTCAGCTAAATATTCATTGACTGACACACCCTCTTCGCGAGCAGGCTCGCTCCCACAGGGAGGAATGGTGTGGGGTCAGGCCTTTTTGGTGCGTGGCAAGAAGATCGCCAGTACGCCAAACAGTGGCAAGAACGAGCACAGGAAATACACGTACTCAATCCCGTGCACATCCGCCAGATGCCCCAGCAACGCCGCGCCAATCCCGCCAAACCCGAACATCAAACCGAAGAACACCCCGGCAATCATCCCGACATTGCCCGGCACCAGTTCCTGCGCATACACCACAATCGCCGAGAACGCCGAGGCGAGGATGAAGCCGATCACCACGCTGAGGACACTGGTCCAGAACAGATCGACGTGCGGCATCAGCAAGGTAAACGGCGCCACGCCGAGGATCGAGAACCAGATCACCGCCTTACGGCCGATCTTGTCGCCAATTGGCCCGCCGAAGAACGTACCCGCCGCCACCGCACCAAGGAACAGGAACAGGTGCAGCTGCGAACTCGCCACCGACAAGTCGAACTTCTCGATCAAGTAGAACGTGAAGTAACTGGTGAGGCTGGCCATGTAGAAATACTTGGAGAACACCAGCAGGCCGAGTACCACCAGCGCACTGGTCACCCTGCCCTTCGACAACCCGTGAGTCGCCGCCTGGCCGGCCTTGAGTTTGAACAGGTTCAAGTGATGGGCGTACCAACGACTGATACGGTACATCACGAACAGCGCAAACACCGCGAACAAGCCGAACCACGCCACGTTGCCCTGGCCGAACGGAATAATGATCGCTGCCGCGAGCAACGGGCCGAATGCGGAACCGGCGTTACCGCCGACCTGAAAGGTCGATTGCGCCAGACCAAAACGTCCGCCCGAGGCCAGTCGCGCGATACGTGATGCCTCGGGGTGAAAGGTCGAGGAACCGATACCGATCAGCGCCGCCGCCAACAGAATCATTGGAAAGCTACCGACCACCGACATCATCACGATGCCAATCAGCGTGCAAATGGAGCCTGCCGGCAACAGCCACGGTTTCGGATGGCGATCAGTGTGATAACCAACCCACGGCTGCAACAGCGACGCGGTCAGTTGAAAGGTCAAGGTGATCAGGCCGACCTGAGTAAAGCTCAGATCGTATTTGGCCTTGAGCATGGGATAGATCGACGGCAGCACCGATTGAATCAAGTCGTTGATCAAATGCGCCAGCGCCACCGCGCCAATGATGCGCATCACCAATGGACTGCTTTGCGGAGCAGCGGGCGCCGAGGCAGCGGCGGTCTGAGCGTTGCTGATAGCCATGGAAGTTTCCGGACAACAGATGAGTGCACGCAGGCAGGTGCGCCAATGTGCCATTTTTAGGTGCGCGAGCGCCATCCCCTTAGGCAGCTAACTAACTGACCAATCTGACCGAATCGCTGAATGGCTGAATGGCTGAATGGCTGAATGTCCGGATTACTGACTAACCGAATCATGTAGGAGCTGCCGAAGGCTGCGATCTTTTGATCTTGCCTCTGAAAAACAGATCAAAAGATCGCAGCCTGCGGCAACTCCTACAGGGGACAAGTGATAGCGCAACGCCATGGTCTGAATCTTGCCTTGCTTCATCCCTTGAACGCGGCGCCCTTACAAAGGGTACCGACAATGGGAAGTTTCGCTACAGAGCCGGCCTACAGAGCGGGCGACAGTGAACTTTCGAGGCCTTTTAGCAGGGCACAACATCAACGTCTTACGACGGCGATGCACGCCGATGGTGCGTGGTGTTCAGAGGAGTCATGGGGCATGCAGGCTTTCCTTTCACCGGGGATCAAATTGCTGGGGCGGTTTGGCTTCGCAGGTAAATTCCAGTTGTTGTTTTTGCTGTTCATTCTGCCGTTGACCGGCAGCCTGTTGATGATTGGCCAGGACTATCGCGACAAGCTCAACCTGATCTCCGGCGAACGTGCCGGCGTACGGCAGTTACTCGCACTGGACGCGCTGGACAACCTGCTCGCCGCCCAACGCGACCGTGCTGCCCGTTGGCGCGCTACCGAAACCAATCGCCAGCCGACACCGGCCACCCTCGCCGCCATGGGCGCGTTCGACGCAGTACAACCGGCGGTTGTGCAAGCCATCACCGATTTGGGTAACACCCTGAAAAACGAAGGTGCCGAAGGCGAAACGCTCAGTCGTTACCAGGCGCTGCAAACTGCACTGAACGGATTGGATTCGAAAAGCCTCAACGGCGTCGGTTGGTGGCCGGACGGCTACGACCGTTTCACCAACGCCCTCAGCGCCCTGCAAGCGTTGCGCGAGCAGATCGTCATGGACAATCGCCTGACCCTCGCGCCGTGGCTGGAAACCTATTTGCTCACACAGATCTCCACGCAGCACGCGCCGGATCTGATCGAACGCGTCGGCCGCCTCGCTGCGGTCGGCCAAGCCTCAGTCGTCTCCGGCCAATTCACCCTGCAGAGCCGTTTGCAGTTGCGCGACTTGCGCAGCCGTATCGGCGACGCCCGCGAGCAACTGGTCAAAACCGCCACGCTGCTCGAAGCACGCCTGCCGACAGATCAGCAGAGCTGGGCCAACCAATACCATGACAGCCTTAAACGCCTCGACAGCGGCCTGAAGGTCCTTGATGACGGCGTGTTCGGCGGCAGCATTACGCTCAAGCCGGAAGACTTCGAACGCAGCCTCGACACGTTACTGACGGATCTCGCTTCACTGCGTCAGCAGTCGTTGGTGTCACTGGATCAGCGGCTCGACGCCTATCACGGCTCGGCGATCCGTCAGTTCATCATCGTCGCGGTAATCTTCGGCTGCCTGCTGCTTGCCGCGCTGTACTTGTTCATCTGCCTGCAAGCCTCGATTCGTCGCAGCGCCAGCGGCATTACCGTGCTCGCCGAAGCATTGCGTGACGGCAATCTGAGCCTGCAAGTGCCGGTGGTGGGTCGCGACGAATTGGCGGCGATCAGCACCGCGCTCAACGTTGCCGTGGTGCAACTGCGCACAAGCATGCTTGGCGTCGATCACGAGACCTCGCAACTGAGCAACGCGGTGCGCAGCCTCAACGAACACTCCAGCGGCGCCCTCGGTGAAGTCGAGGCGCAGCAGTTGCAGATCAGCCAGATTGCCGCTGCCGCCACGCAATTGGCCGCCACCTCCCAAGGCGTGGCACAGAGCTGCGAACAGGCCTCCGGCAGCGCCCAGCACACTCGGCGTATCGCCGCCGACAGCAGCCGCGACAGCCAGCGCACCACGGCGAGTATTCAGCAACTCAATCAGCGCTTGAACGAGACCGCAGCGGCGCTGGGCCGGGTCAGCGAGCAAGGCCAGCAGATTCAACTGGTGGTCGACACCATTCGCGGCGTCGCCGAGCAGACCAATCTGTTGGCGCTCAACGCAGCGATTGAAGCGGCACGCGCCGGTGAACAAGGTCGCGGCTTTGCCGTGGTGGCCGATGAGGTACGCAGCCTGTCGCAACGCACGCAATCGTCCACCGCGCAGATCGCCGGCACGGTCGACAGCCTGCGCGCCACAGTCAACGAAGCCGTGAGTCTGATGGAAGCCGCCTGCGGCCAGGCGCAAACCGATGCCGAGTCGGTCACCGGTCTCGGTGAACGTTTGGGAGAAATCGCCAGCGCGGTGCAAAGCGTCACTGACACGCTGGCGCAGATCGCCACGGCAGTTGAAGAGCAAGCGAGCACTGCTGATGAAGTCAGCAGCAATATCCAGCAGGTGGATCAGGCCGCTGTGCGCTTGCTGGAAGGCGCACGTGCGGTGAATCTGGCGGCGGACACGCTGAGCCAAGGCAGCAAGGCGCTGAGCGACAACACCGCACGTTTCCGTCTCAGTTGATGACTGCTTCGGGGAAATCCGCTTCCAGCTCAGCTTTCAACCACTGAATAAACCACGACACATCCGCCGAGAGTTCGGCGGACGGCGTCAGTACTCGGTAACTCTCCAGCTTCACTTGCGCGTCGACTGCGCGCACCAGTTTGCCGCTGGCGAGTTCATGGCGCACCAGCACTTCGTTGGCCAGCGCGATGCCCTGTCCGCTCTCGGCAACTGACAGCGCGTGGTCATTGTTGACGTAGAGCATGTCGGAATTGAGATGGATATCGAGGTCGTGGGCGGCGAACCACAGGTTCCACCATTCGCCGTCATCGACATGGATCAGTTCGTGTCCGACCAGATCGGCCGGGCTGTTGATGGGGGCGATGCTGGCCAGATACGCCGGCGTACAGATCGGAAAAACTCGCGGGCAAATCAGCGCTGCCCGTGAGTCGGCATATTGCCCGTCGAGGCCGTAGACGATACCCAGATCTGCACTTTTGCCATCGACTTCGGTGAAGGTCGAATTCGGCTCGATGGCCAGTTTCAGTCCCGGGCGCAGATGCCGCAGCGCTTCGATCCTTGGCATCAACCAACGCTTGGCAAACCCCGGCACCACCATGATCCGCAGCCAACGCTCGGCGTCTTTCGGCCGGGCTTCCTTGCCCGCTTCGATGATCAACTGCAACGCGGCAGCGATTTTGCGGTGGTACTTCTCCCCCGCCGGAGTCAGGTTAACCCCGCGCGAGGTGCGTTCGAACAATTGAATGCCCAACCAGTCCTCAAGCAATTTCACATGCCGGCCAATCGCGGGCTGGGTCACGTGCAGGGCCTTTGAGGCCTCGACATAGCTGCCCAAGCGGGCTGCCGCATCAAAGGCGCGCACCGCGTTGAGCGGCGGCAAACGGTGGTCGGGCATGATTCCTGGCACCTTCGGCTGTTAAATTAACTAACACCTGCCATGTTTAAATTGAAGTGTCGCGCCGCGCAACCCCTGGCTGATAATCGAGCCACAGCAGAACAAAAAAACAGCTGGTTTCACATCCGAACGCAATCTCGATCCTGCCCAAAAAAATAATATCCATGGCCCGACGGCAACGCTTTTGCAAGCGAGTCGCAGGCGATGGGGGAATCGGAGGTAACGCATGAATGCCCTGCATTCGCTGCAAACGCTGGCGGTCTCGATCCGCTCAGTGCGCAAGGTTTACGGTGATCCGCACACAGGTCCGGTGGCACTGAAAAGCATCGACCTGGACATCCGCGACAACGAATTCTTCACCCTTCTCGGCCCTTCCGGTTGCGGCAAGACCACGCTGCTGCGCATGATCGCCGGGTTCGAATTTCCCACTGAAGGCGAGATCCTGCTCTACGGCGAAAACATCGCTGACCGCCCGCCGTTCCAGCGTCCGGTCAACACGGTGTTCCAGCATTACGCGCTGTTCCCGCACATGACCATCGCCGAGAACCTCGCTTTCGGCCTCGAATCGCACCCGATGGGCAAAGTCCTCAACAAAGAGCAAATCGCCGAGCGCGTCCGCGAGATGTTGGCGCTGGTGCAGATGGAGCGCTTCGCCAGTCGCAAACCGGCGCAACTGTCTGGCGGTCAACAACAACGTGTTGCCCTCGCCCGTGCGCTGGCACCACACCCGAAAGTTTTGTTGCTCGACGAACCACTTTCCGCACTCGATCTGAAGCTGCGCCAGGCGATGCGCGAAGAGCTGAAAACCATCCAGGCGAAAACCGGCATCACCTTCATCTTCGTCACCCACGATCAGGAAGAAGCGCTGACCATGTCCGACCGCATCGCCGTGTTGTCCGAAGGCGAAGTGCAGCAGGTCGGGCAGCCGGAAGACATTTACGAACGGCCGCGCAATCGCTTCGTCGCCGACTTCATTGGCGAAACCAATTTCATCGACGCCACTGTCACTCGCGTGGAGAACGGTCAGGCGTGGTTCGCCGGACCCGCCGGGCATCCACTGCCCGCGCAGCCATGCAGCGATGTGCCGGTCGGCGCCAGCGTGACTTTGTCGGTGCGCCCCGAGCGCCTGCATCTGGTGCCGGCCACAACCGAAGCCGCGCTGCCGTGCCGGATCGAAGCGCAGATCTACCTCGGCACCGACCTGCAATATCAGGTCAGCCTCAGCGACGGTTCGCGTCTCACCGTGCGTACGCCCAATTGCGTCGACCAGAGCCAGCGCTTTGCCGTCGGTTCTCAGGCCGGTCTGTTGTTCGACCGTGGAAGCGCCAGCGTCCTGCACGATTGAGCCGGAGGATTTGCCATGCATGCCTTACCGATTGCCAACACGCTGGAGCGGCGCAAAGCCTTCCAGAGTTTCCTCGGCGTCAGCCCGGCGCTGATCGCCATCGGCCTGTTTCTGCTGGTGCCGATTCTGATCGTCATCGGCTATTCGCTGATGGAGGCCAACCCCTACGGCGGGGTCAACAAAGTCTTCAGCAGTGACGCTTACACCTCGCTGCTGTTCGAGCGGCAACTGGACGACAGCCTCGCGTTTGCCGACTCTTATTTGATCATCGCCCTGCGCTCGATCGGCATTGCCGGGCTGACCACGATCATCACGCTGCTGATCGGTTTTCCGGTGGCGGTGTGGCTGGCCATGCAGCCGGCGCATCGGCGCGGCTTGTTGATCTTTCTGATCACCGTGCCGTTCTGGGCCAACCTGTTGATCCGCACGTATGCGTGGATTCTGCTGCTGCGTAACACCGGAGTGATCAACAACAGCCTGATGGGTTTGGGCGTTATTCACGAACCGTTGCAGTTGCTCTACACCGACGGCGCGGTGCTGCTGGGGCTGGTTTACACCTATGCGCCGTTCGTGGTTTTACCGATTTACGCGACGCTGGAAAAAATGGATATACGCCTGCTCGAAGCTGCCCAGGATCTGTATGCGGGACGGATACGCACATTACGCAAAGTGGTTTTGCCAATCGCCAAACCGGGGATTCTCGCCGGCGCCATCCTCACTTTCGTGCCGTGCCTGGGCGCAATGATTGCCCCGGAACTGCTCGGCGGCGGCACACGAATGATGCTCGGCAACCTGATCTTCCGACAGTTCAGCGATGCGCGTAACTGGCCGTTTGGCGCAGCGCTGTCGCTGGTGCTGATGGCCGCTGTGATGTTGGTGCTGACGGTCTATGCCCTGCGCGCCGAGCGCCAGCGCATCGCCAAAGGAGGTGCGTGATGATCGGCCTATTCAAACGCAAAGGGTTGGGCGTGCAGGACTTCCCCGGTTTCGGTGGTTTCAGCTTACTGTTCTATCTGTACCTGTACGCGCCGATCGTGGTGCTGGTGGTGTTCTCGTTCAACGCCAACCAGTCGGCGACAGTGTGGACCGGGTTCAGCCTCGATTGGTATCGCGCCGCGTTCGCCAATCAGGCCTTGCGCCAGGCTGCCGGTAACAGCCTGTTGATCGCCGTCTGCGCAAGCATGATCGCCACGGCGATTGCCACCCTCGCCGCGCTCGGTACTTCGCGAGGTGCCAAGTTCAAGGGCCTGCAATTGTCGATGGGCGCGATCATGCTGCCGCTGGTGCTGCCGGAAATTGTCGTCGGTGTGGCGACGCTCGCATTGTTCTCAACCATCGGTCTGTCGCTGGGTTACGGCAACCTGATCATCGCCCATACGGTGTTCTGCATTCCCTTTGCCTACCTGCCGATTCGGGCGCGGCTGAACGACATGGACCTGTCGCTGGAGCAAGCCTCCGCCGACCTCTACGCCGGCCCGTGGCGGACCTTTCGCAAGGTCACTCTGCCGCTGCTGATGCCGGGGATTTTCTCCGGGCTGATGCTGGCCTTCATCGTCTCGCTGGATAACTTCGTGATCTCGATGATGGTCTCGCAGGCCGGCACCACGACCCTGCCGATCTTCATCTTCGGCCTGCTGCGCATGGGTGTGACACCCGACGTCAATGCTGTGTCGACGCTGATCCTCGGCGTCTCGGTGCTGTTCGTCAGCCTCTCTTACCTGTTGGGCAAAAAGAGCGCCTGAACCTTTTACGACCTGTGGGGAAATAGCATGAGCAAGTGGATAAAAAGCGTCGGCACTTCGTTGTTCCTGACATTGCCGCTGAGCATGGCCGCGAGTGTTCAGGCCGCCGAGAAACTCAACGTGGTGAGCTGGAGCGGCTACTTTTCGCCGGAGATTCTCGCCAAGTTCCAGAAGCAGACCGGCATCGAAGTCACCGTCGATTCCTACGATTCCAACGAAACGCTGCTGGCGAAATTGAAACAGGGCGGCGCCGGTTATGACGTGGCGATTCCGTCGCACCAGTTCATCCCGATCCTGATCAAGGAAAACCTGCTGGAGCGCTTCGACCCGGTCAAAGAGCCTTACTACGCCAGCGTTGTGGATAACCTGAAAAAACCGAGCTGGGATCCGGAAGGCGCATATTCGGTGCCATTCATCTGGGGCACCACCAGCGTCGTGCTCGACTCCGCGCGCTACAAAGGCCCGGCCGACAGCTACAAGGTTTTGTATGAGCCGCCAGCTGAATTGCAGGGGCGCATCAACATGTTCGACTCGGTCAGCGACATGGTCGACATGGCCAGCCTCTATCTGAACATTCCGCTGTGCAGCGAAGACCCGAAACAGATGCAGCAAGTGCTGACGCTGCTCAAGGCGCAGAAGCCGTTCGTCAAAACCTACAGCTCCAAGGCCGGTTCGATTCGCGAGAACCTTGCTTCGGGCGAAATCGACATGTCGATGTTCTGGGGCGGCTCGTCGATGCGCGCCCGCGAGATGAAACCGACGCTGAAATACCTCTATCCGAAAGAAGGCGTACTGGCCTGGGTCGACAACATGGTCATCCCCGCCGGCAGCAAGAACCCGGCGAATGCCAAGGCGTTCATCGCCTTCCTCAGCCAGCCGGAAAACTCGGCGATGACGCAGAACTTCCTCAAGCACCAGACCCCGATCAAAGGTGTCGAACCGTTCCTCGATGCAGCGCTCAAGGACGCGCCGGAACTGCACATTCCCGAAGGCACCAACGTGGTGTTCAGCAAGACTTGCGGCGAGGGTGCGATTCGCCTCGCTGACCGTCTCTGGACCAACCTGATGCGTTGACCTTTATCGCCCCGTCGCACTGGCGGGGCGTTTTTCCAGCCGTCTGAAAGGCCGCTTGCAATGAACTCTAATAACATCAGCGAACTGGTCCTGTTGCAGGCCCATGAACTCGCCGAACGCATCCGCCTGCGCCAGGTCTCCTGCCGGGAAGTGATGCAGACTTACCTTGCCCATATCGAACGTTTCAACCCGTTGGTCAATGCGTTGATCAGCCTGCAGTCACCGGAAAATCTGCTGGCTCAGGCCGATGAACGCGATGCCGAACTGGCGCGTGGCGAATACCGTGGCTGGATGCATGGCTTGCCTCATGCGATCAAGGATCTGTCGCTGACCCAAGGCATTCGCACCACGCTGGGGTCGCCGCTGTACAAGGATTTTGTGCCTGAGCGCGACGGCATCATGGTCGAGCGAATCAAGGCGGCCGGCGCAATCATTATCGGCAAGACCAACACCCCGGAATTCGGTCTCGGTTCGCAAAGCTACAACCCGTTGTTTGGTGCCACTGGCTGCGCTTTTGATCCGAGCAAAACCGCTGGTGGCAGTAGCGGTGGCGCGGCGGCCGCACTGGCGATGCATCTGGTGCCGGTGGCGGATGGCAGCGACATGATGGGTTCGCTGCGCAATCCGGCGGCGTTCAATAACATCTTTGGTTTTCGTCCGTCGCAGGGGCGCGTGCCGTTTGATGACAGTGCTGATCTGTTTTTTGATCAGCTCGGTTATGAAGGGCCGATGGCGCGCAGTGTGAAGGATGCGGCGTTGCTGCTGTCGGTGCAGGCCGGGGGCGATGCGCGGGCGCCGTTGTCCATCGCTGAAACCGGTGAGGCGTTTGCGGCGCCGCTGGAGCGTGATTTCAAAGGTACGCGGCTGGGTTGGCTCAGGGACTTCAACGGTTACCTGCCGATGGAGAACGGCGTTCTGTCGTTGTGTGAGAAGACTTTTGCCGACTTTGAAAGCCTCGGCTGCCACGTTGAGTCCGTTCAGCCGGGTTTCGCGCCTGAGCGGCTGTGGAGCAGTTGGCGAACGTTGCGGCACTGGATGGTCGCCGGGTCGTTGGGCGCAACCTACGCCGATCCGCAGAAACGCGCGTTGCTGAAACCGGAGGCGATCTGGGAAGTGGAAAACGGCTTGAAGCTGTCGGCCAGCGAAGTGTTCGCCGCGTCCGTGGTGCGCAGCGATTGGTATCGGGCGATTTCTCGGTTGTTCGAACACTACGATTACCTGCTGCTGCCCAGCGCCCAGGTGTTCCCGTTCGACAAAAACCAGCCTTGGCCGACGTCTATCGAGGGCGTGAGCATGGACACGTATCACCGCTGGATGGAGGTGGTCATCCCCGGCACGTTGTCGGGTTGCCCGGTCGCCAGCGTCCAGGCGGGATTCAATGCGCAGGGTTTACCGATGGGGCTGCAAATCATCGGCAAGCACCAGGCCGACTTCGCTGTCCTGCAATTGGCGCACGCTTATGAGCAGGTCAGCCGCTGGTTCGAACGCTGCCCTTCGCCCCTGTTGAGCCAGTGATTTTGATAAACGGTTGAAAGCGTAGAAAAAATTTTTAAATTTACGCTTGACGCTTTTCCATTTCAGGGGAATAATGCGCGCCACTTGGCTACATAGCTCAGTTGGTTAGAGCATAGCATTCATAATGCTGGGGTCCGGGGTTCAAGTCCCTGTGTAGCCACCAAGTACTAAAAACGGCTTACCGAAAGGTAGGCCGTTTTTTTATGCCTCGAGAAAAGTCTCGGCAATCTGTTACTCCAAGGTGTTGTCGCACCTTGGTTCCGCGTTCTTTGGGTTACTTCAAACCTCTTTTTCTTCGTCGCTCGTTTTGGTCGCTGCCTGTGCGATCAGGGCGTCGAGCATCTGCGCAATAACCTTCTGTTGAACCTTCGAAAGCTCATTGATGGACTGCAGTCGTCGATACCACGTCGAGGTCAAACTGCGTCTGGGCTTCTCCGTGTAGGAGGGAACCCCGAGCAGGTCTTCAACTGGCACGCGAAGCGCAAATGCCATCTTCACCAGCGTCGTGACCGGCATGCTGCGCGTGCCCTCCTCGTAACCCTAAAAGGTCTGCCGGGAAAGACCTAAAGCCCTTGCAAACCGAGTCTGTGTGATCTCGTGCACTGTGCGTAAGTGAGCAATGCGACTGCCCATCGCCACCAGAAAATCGCGGTCCTCATTGGAAATACTCATGACAATGGCCGACTGAAAATAGAGTTGAATGGCAACGGACTCATCCTTTTCATCTGAAATCCATCCTGGAAAAAACAACAGAAAGTATCCTCAGGCAGCGGTGCGTAAGTTGTCGACCTGAAAAGTCTGTAGGAGAAATGCAGACTACCCCGTTATCCACACCGAAAGACTACAAGCGCGAAACACCGCTGGTTCATCTGTATCAATCGCCAAATCAACAGACCGAGAGAGCGCTGTAGGAAACGGATTCGATCCAAGTACGAATTGGATTTTTCGTAAATCCAGGCGCATAAAACTCACCCCTGCGGTTTGCCCGAAATCCCCACTGACCGACAAGCTTCCCTGGCTCGATTCAAAGCCATACAGGGAGTTGTCGTGGCTCGATTCAAATTCCTCTTCGAAGTTGACTGGCTCTGGAGACGCTACAACGGTGGCACTTCATGGGCCTCGTGGCATGTGCCTAAAGCACCGGAACCGGTGTACATCGAAAAGGATGAATGGCCAACGCCCAAGCCCCGCGAAAGTCAGGTGTTCGCCAAGTCCTGCACGCCGGGTAACTGGTGCCGAACGGACGCCGGCACGCTGCCCGAATCTGCCGCCAACTTCGGCAAGATCATGGTCGCGGGGGCCATGCTCTTTCCGTCAGCCAGCACCGCTGTCGCGACGGCGATAGATGCCGATCTGGCCTTGGGCCGTTTAGCCGGCGGCGGGATTCTGCAACAACGCCTCAACTGGGCCATTCGCGGCGCTGGCGGGCCGGCCAGCGTGTTCATCCTCGGGATGCTGCCAACCCGAATGGGCGATGGCACGCTGCACACCGATGACGAATTACGCCGCATGACCCGCGCCACCACCCGCGTGCGCTTCCAGTTCCGGCGTGACGCCGAAGGGGTCATGCAGGTCTACGGCATCCACACCGGCGCCTCGGGCGATGATTCGGTGCGTACTGTCAAAGTCGAGTGGAACAGCGACAAGACTGCGATGGAGGCCAAGCTCAACGGCATCACGATTTTGTGGACACCGCAACGCGGGCCACTCGGTGCAATGCCGCCACTGGTCTATCCCGAACATGGCGAGCCACTGAACACGATCCTTGTTCATCCGATTCCCGACAACACTGATACCCAGATAGAAGGCCTGCCCGGCGAGGACATTACTGCCGAGGATTGTATTCTGGTGTTCCCGGCAGAGACCGGGTTGAAGTCGCTGTATGTGGTGTTTTCGAAACCGGCCAGACTGACGCCGGGTACGGTGACGGGGGTTGGAGAGGATGTGTCGGGGATATGGCTTGCTGGGGCGGGAACGGGGATCGGTGCGCCGATTCCGACACGGATTGCGGATAGGCTTAGGGGGAGGGAGTTTTCAAGCTTCGATGCCTTCAGAAAGGCGTTTTGGACTGAGGTTGTGAATGATCCAGATTTGCGCAGCCAATTTATCCCGGACAACATTGAGCGGATGCAGAATGGTAATGCACCAAAGGCACGTTACAGGGACGCCAATGGTTCAAAAGGCTCCTTTGAAATTCATCATGTCGATCCAGTTTCAAAGGGTGGCGAGGTTTATCACGTAGACAATTTGCGGATCAACACGCCAAAAAACCACGCAGATATTCATCGGAAATAATTCAATGAAAAGCCGTCTTTCTGACTATACCGAAGCAGAGTTTCTAAGTTTTCTGCAAGAGATTCGAGCCGCCAACAAAAACGCTTCCGATGAAGTTCTCGACCCGCTGTTAAGCCACTTTTGCACCATCACCGAACATCCAGATGGGACGGACTTGATCTACTACCCAGAAGATGAGGCAGATAATTCTAACGAAGCAATCATCGAAACCGTGAAAAAGTGGCGAGCCGCGAATGGACTTCCAGGCTTCAAGCAATAGGTATCGAACGCAAAATATGCTCCCTCCTTTTACCAAAAGCAGTATTTCGGAGTACACAACTTGGCCAAGAAAATTTCTAACTACAAGGAGGAGCAATTTATTTATCTGCTGCAGCAAATATTCACCTCCAACACAGACGATACGTCAGAGACAGTGCTGGCGGATATGTTAGATAACTTCAGTGAGCTGGCCGAACATCCCGCGGGCACTGACTTGATCTACTGGCCAGAGGATGAGGCGCAATGCTCTCCTGAAGGCATCACGGCGACCGTAAAAGAATGGCGCGCTGCGAATGGACTGCCTGGGTTTAAGCAATAAGTACTAATTCACACCTCGGGATAATCACCGAACTTGTGGCGAGGGGATAAACCTCCTCACCACAACGCTATGTCTGACCTACTCAGGTTTCTCTGTCGACAGGGCTAACAACCCTTTCGCCCAGATTTGCCGAGTGCGCAAACCGACCATTGCGCGCCAGGCCGGATCAGCTGGGTAGAACTGCTCCAGCAGATTCAGTTTGATCCCCCGCCCCGTCGCATCCAGCGGATCGCCATGCAGATGCAGCCAATGGTCATCGCGCAAATAGCGATGCACATCCGGCCCCGGATATGTCCCGCACTCGATTACAAACGGCATCAACTGAACGTCCGGTAAAGCATTGAGCAACGCCTGCGAGGTGTACCCGGTAGCCGTCGCCGCCACTCCGGTTTCGCTCAGGGTGTCGGCGCCCGTGTGCAGTGTGTAAAGCCATGGGCCGTAGATCGCCTGAGCTTGCGCAAGTGCCGGGTAAGGCGACTCGGTGATGGTCAGTAACATCGGGTGGCCGTATTCGCCAGCGCCAGTGTGCAGGTCAAAACACATCACCGTTTCAGCGCCAGCCACATGCGCGTCGATGATTTGATGCAGCGTGCGATTCGACCAGCTCGGCGCGCGGCCGCCGTAAAACAGTCCGTCGGGATGGCTGTGCTGACCGCCCTCGACAATCGACATCACCGCTGGCCAGCCGTGTTCGTTGATCTGCGCATCGAGCAAGGCATCGGTGCGCTGGCGCTCGGGGCCGTTCAGATCAGTGCACGCGTAGATTTCATGCAATGCAGCGTATGCGCGGTTATCCGGCAAGGGTCCGGTGAAATCCAGGTGATTGCGGTTGAGATCGATGTTGTCTTCGTTGACCCGCCGTAACCACGCCGTGCCCCACGGGTTGATCAGGTGAACCATCACCACCGCGACATCCTTGGGCAGCGAGCCGGCTACGAAGGTTTTCAGCCAATCGATCTGACAGTCGGAGCCGTAATAGCCCTCGACCCCGTGCGTGCCGCTGAGCGCCACCAGTCGGCGTTTGGCTTGCGCATCGCCAAGTATGGCGACATCAGTGCTCAGGGGTTCGCCGAAGGGCCCGCGGCGTGGATGTGCGTAGGAGGTGAGCGTGGCGCCGGCGGCATTGGCGGCAGCCAGGAACTGTTCGCGTTGATCGCGGTAGCTGGATTCGGTGGGGAACTCGCTGTGCATTCTTGGCCTCTTGTTGGTTTTCTAACTGTGGGAGCGAGCCTGCTCGCGAAGGCGATGATGCATCCAACATTTTGATTGCCTGACACGCCGCCTTCGCGAGCAGGCTCGCTCCCACAGGGGCTTGTTTCAGTCAGATGAATTTGACGTTGACCCTAGCGAACATCCGCCCCGAAAAGAAAGACAAAAATGCCCATCGGTTTGCGTCGCGACCGAGCGGTCGATAAAGTCCGTCAGACCTTTCACCCCACGGACGGAGAGCCCGCGTGTTTTCAGCCTTGCCCTTGAGCCGCTTTCGCCTGCCAGCACTGACGCTGATCATCAGCGCCCTGACCCTCACCGCGTGCAACGCCCCACCCTCCTCGACCCTGCCGCTGGCGCCGGAAGCCGCTTCCGGCTACCGCACCGATCTGCAAACCCGCCACGCCCGTCAACACATGGCCGCGGCCGCCAACCCGCTGGCCGCCGAAGCGGGTCGCGAGATGCTCCGTCAGGGTGGCTCGGCGATTGATGCGGCGATTGCGATGCAAGCGGTACTGACGCTGGTGGAACCGCAATCCTCGGGGATCGGTGGCGGCGCGATGATTGTGTTGTGGGACGGCAAACAGGTACGCACTTACGACGGCCGCGAAACCGCACCGGCGGGCGCTACCGAAAAGCTGTTTCTACAGGCCGACGGTAAACCGATGCCGTTCCCGCAGGCGCAGATTGGCGGGCGCTCGGTCGGCACACCGGGCGTGTTACGTGCGCTGGAGATGGCCCATCAGCAACATGGTCGCCTGCCTTGGGCCAAGCTGTTCGAACCGGCGATCAAGCTCGCCGAACAAGGCTTCGCGATTTCCCCTCGCCTGCATTCGCTGCTTGCCTCCGATCCGGTGATCAGTAAATCGCCAGACATGGCCAAGTACTTCCTTAACGCCGATGGCAGCGTCAAAGCCGTCGGCACGCGCCTGCAGAACCCGGCATTGGCCGCGGTGCTCAAGCGCATCGCCAACGAAGGCGCGGATGCCTTGTACAAAGGCCCGATTGCCGAGGAGATCGTCGCCAAGGTTCAGGGCCACGCCAATCCCGGCAGCCTGTCGCTGAACGATCTACAGCGCTATCAGGCCAAGGAGCGCGCGCCGCTGTGTACCGATTACAAGCGCTGGCAGGTCTGCGGCATGCCACCGCCGTCGTCGGGCGGGATCGCTGTGGCGCAGATTCTCGGCACCTTGCAGGCGCTGGAAACCCGCGATCCACGCCTTTCCCTGACACCGCTGAAACCGGTGAAAACCGACAAACCGGCCGGCATAGAACCTGATCCGCAAGCCGTGCATTTGATCGCCGAAGCGGAACGCCTGGCTTACGCCGACCGCGCGCAATACGTCGCCGATACCGACTTCGTGCCAGTGCCGGTCAAAGGCCTGGTCGACCCGGGTTATCTCGCCAGCCGCGCCAGCCTGATCGGCGAACGCAGCATGGGCAGCGCCAAACCGGGCACACCGCCGGGCGTGCAGGTAGCCTACGCGCCGGACCGCTCGCCGCTGCGCATCTCGACCTCGCAAGTGGTTGCGGTGGATGACCTAGGCGGCGCCGTGTCGATGACCACCACCATCGAAGCGGCATTCGGCTCGCACTTGATGGTTCAGGGCTTTCTGCTGAATAACCAGATGACTGACTTCTCGTTCATTCCCGAAGAGAACGGCCAGAAAGTCGCCAACCGCGTCGAACCCGGCAAACGCCCACGGTCATCGATGGCGCCGACGCTGATCTTCGACCGCAACAGCGGCGAATTCCTCGCCAGCGTCGGCTCACCGGGCGGCTCGCAAATCATCGAATACGTGGCGAAAACCACCATCGGCCTGCTCGACTGGAACCTCGATCCACAAAGCGCCATCAGCCTACCCAACTTCGGCAGCCGCAACGGCCCGACTGAACTGGAGCAAGGCCAGTTCAGCCCGGCGTTGATTCAGGCGTTGAAAAACAAGGGGCATGCGGTGAACGAGATCGATATGACCAGCGGCACCCAGGCCATCGTGCGGGTCAAGGATGCGCAGGGGAAAGCGTCGTTGGCGGGTGGCGCGGACCCACGGCGTGAAGGGGAAGCGTTGGGGGATTGAAGCCAGGACACAAACAAAAAAGGCTTACCGCGAGGTAGGCCTTTTTGTAGCTAACAGATTGTGTTCACTCGCATTCCGTCGCCTTTTCCTACCCCGAAAATTTGCTGCCACGGATAGAGTAAGTGGCTGTTCAGCAAACAACACTTTCGGGATCTGCTGGCATACATGAACACACAAATATTTGAACCGTACGTCCACCGACCGCCAACAGCCTTGCATCAGTCCCATAGCGGGACTAGGATCGCGTCATGAGAATTATCGCTGTCAGTCAGCTCAAAAATTTTTGGGAACGTTATCCGGACTCAGAGCAACCACTGTTGGCATGGATAGATGAAGCGAGGAAAGCAAGCTGGTCAACGCCCTCGGACATCAAGGCTCATTTTGCTTCTGCGAGCATTCTGAAAAGCCGCAGAGTGGTGTTCAACATCAAGGGCAATGACTTTCGACTGATCGTAGCCGTGGCTTATCGCTTCGGAGCCATGTACATAAAATTCGTCGGCACCCACAAGCAGTACGATGCAATCGACGCTGATACCGTCGAAATGGAGTAACCCATGAACATACGTCCGATTCATAACGAAGAAGACTACCGTGCGGCGCTCAAAAACGTGTCTGCACTCTTCGACAACGAGCCAGAACCGGGTACCCCTGAAGGTGATTACTTCGACATCATGATCACACTCATTGAGGCCTACGAAGCCAAACAGTTTCCAGTGGATTTGCCTAATCCAATCGATGCCATCAAATTTCGGATGGAACAGTCAGGCCTGTCAGCCGCGGATCTCGCTCCGGCTATCGGTCGAACAAACAGGGTCTATGAAGTGTTGAACGGCAAGCGGGCACTCACTTTGCCAATGATATGGAAACTTCATGAGCTGTTTGGAATTCCTGCCGAAAGCCTGATCAAACCAATTAAGCAAATCTGATACAAATTGCAGCACCCCAGCCTTTGACCGCGGCTCAGCGATTAGCCACCAGATGCGCCCCAAACAGCAAATAACAACCACCGGCCAAGCGATCCAGCCATTGCCGCGAACGCTCATACACACCTGCGATCCGCCGACTGGCGAAGAACAGCGCCACGCAGCAATACCAGCTGAACGACAGCGTCGCCATCGTCATCACCGCCAGTGCCAGCAACAGTGGCGGGATGTGAGCCGGCATGGCGGTGGCGAAGATGGTGGCGACAAACAGTGCGGATTTGGGATTGGTCATGTTGCCCAGAAAGCCCCGCCCGTAAGCGCCGAGCAACGTCTGCTCCGAGGTATCGAGCGTGCCAGGGACGATCGGCGGCTTGCGCTTGAACTGCTTGAGTCCGAGGTAGATCAGGTAACAGCCGCCGGCAATCTTGAAGCTCAGGTACAGCGTCGGCGCGGCACTGAACAGCGACTGAATGCCCAGGCCGCCCGCCAGTCCCCACAGCACGGTTCCGCTGGCGACGCCGAGCGCCGCGACGACGCCATGGCGGCGCGAACGGCTGACTGCCAATTGAGCGATGTTGAAGAAGTTAGGCCCGGGCGTGACCACGGCGACCGTCCACAACAGGGCCAGCGACAGCAACGGCGCCAGATAACTCGAAAGGGAAAGATCCATGGGGCATGCGCCTGATCGGTTCGACGATGCCCTCTACCTTGCAACATCCAGCAACGTTTTGCCATCAACAACCATCAAACCGCTAGCGTCTTGCCATCCACCGCATCGCCAATCTTCAGGAAATGCCCACCCGCCACATGGTGCAAGGTGCGCAAACCGTCATGCCCTTCGAAATGCCAGCGCCCGTCGCTGAACACGCGTTCATCGGCTTGGGCGGCGATGACTTCGGCGAGGAACAGGTCGTACTGTTCGTGGTTGCGCGGCTCCGGCAGCAAACGGCATTCGAGCCAGGCGACGCAACCGTCGAGCAATGGCGCTTCGACTTGCTCACCGCTGAAAGTTTGCAGGCCGTACGCCTGAAACTTGTCCTGCCCCTGGCTTTGGGTGATTTCCAGGCCAGACGTATTGCCGACGGTTTGCACGATGTCGGCCTGATCGACGCACGGCACGTTGAGTACGAATGTGCCGGAGGCTTCGAGCAGTTGTCGCGTCCAGGTGGATTTGTCGAGCACGACGGCGACTTTCGGCGGTTCGAAATCCAGCGGCATCGCCCAGGCGGCCGCCATGATATTGCGCTGGCCATCATGGGCGGCGCTGACCAGCACGGTTGGGCCGTGATTGAGCAGGCGGTAGGCTTTGTTGAGAGGAACCGGGCGGCGGTGGGCGTTGCTCATGGGGATCTGCTCCGGGGAAAAAGGAGCCGATTGTAGCGCCAACGTAAATTTGTAGGAGTGAGCCTGCTCGCGATCACGGTCTGACATTCAACATTTGTGCTGACTGATACACCGCTATCGCGAGCAGGCTCACTCCTACAGGGGATCGGTGCGGGTCAGTTGGAGAGTTGGTTGGCGAATTGGCCAACCGCATCCACGACCTTCTGCGCGCCGTCCTGAATCTCGACGATCACCGTGCCCGCCTCCGCCGCCAGCGCCAGTCCTTGTTCGGCCTGGAGCTTGCCATCGGCCATCAGCGCCACGGCGTTGCGTGCCATTTCCTGGTTCTGGCGGACCACGCCAACGATTTCTTCGGTTGCCTGGCTGGTGCGCGACGCCAGTTGCCGCACTTCATCAGCCACCACTGCAAAGCCGCGACCCTGTTCGCCGGCACGGGCGGCTTCGATGGCCGCGTTGAGCGCCAGCAGGTTGGTTTGCTCGGCAATCCCACTGATGGTTTTGACGATGGTACCGATGACCAGCGACTGCTCGTTCAGCGCTTCGATGCCTTCACCGGCAGCCTGCATGTGCCGTGAAAGATCGCGCATCACGTTCACCGCTTCGGTTACCACGGTGGTGCCGCGCTGAGCAGTGCTGTCGGTTTGCTGCGACGTGCTGTAGGCAATGCTGGCGGCGTCGGCAACCGCTTGCTCGCGATTGACCTGATCCGTGATCACCGTGGCGAACTTCACCACTTTGTACAGTTTGTTGTTGGCGTCGACCACCGGGTTGTAGGACGCCTCCAGCCACACCGTACGACCATGGCTGTCGACCCGTTTGAAGCGGCCGGCGACAAACTCGCCGCTGTTCAATCGACGCCAGAAGTTTTGATACTCGGCGCTGTTGTATTCCTGCGCCTCGCAAAACAGTCGGTGATGTTTGCCCTTGATCTGCGCCAGGCTGTAACCCATGCCGCCGAGAAAGCGATCGTTGGCGTTGAGCACGTTGCCATTGAGGTCGAACTCGATGACGGCGGTGGAACGTACCAACGCGCCGATCAGGTTTTCGTGCTCGCGAGAGGCTTCGATGGTGCGGGTCAGGTCGCTGGCGAAGATCGAAATGTGTTTGATCCGCCCGTCCGAAGAACGCACCGGTTGGACGATCGAACGCAGCCACGCTTCTTCACCATTGCCGCGAAGCAGGCGTATGGCGCCGGCGAAATGCTCGCCGCGGGTCATGGCGCTTTTGAAGCGGTGGTGGAATTCGTCGGACTTCACATGGGCCGGCACGATGTCTTCAATAGCCCGACCGATCAGGTCGTGGTTCTTGTAGAGCATCTCGTTGAGGAAGTTCTGGTTGACCGACTGCACCCGTCCATCGGGCTCCAGGGTCAGCACCAGCATCTCGCTTTCCAGGCTTTCCTTCACTTGCACAAGGCTGGAGAGTTCTTCACGAAGAGCGGCCAGCTCTTGCTTCAAGCGTTTGTTGAACATGGGAAGGTACCGATGGGCAGAGTAGAAAGCGGGATGCAGGCTAACCATCGGCCATGAAAACCTTTTCTGAAGAGCACTTGAGACCCATCAGTCAAAAATAGTTCTGGCTCTTCGCGTCAGGCAGTTCCGGCCACCTGACACTGTCCCGTGCGCGGCATCCGCGAGCCGAAATACGCCGCGCTGAGGATGCCCACTACGCCCATCACCGCGCAGAACATCACGCAGATCCAGGGGCTCCACGGCATCAGACCGATCAACAGCAACGGTGTGATGCTCGCCCACGCCGCGTAGGCAATGTTGTAGGTAAAGGAGATGCCTGACACACGAATGCGTGCCGGGAACAGCCCGACCATCACCGACGGCACCGCGCCTACGACACCACACGCCAGACCGGCCACCGCGTAGGCCAGACCGAGCCAATGACCGCCCGAGATCAGACAGCCGTAAAGCACTGCGATGCCCAATGGCAGCAGCAGGCTATAGAGCATGACCGTGCGCCACGCGCCGATGCGGTCGACCAGCAGCCCGGCGAGCACGCAGCCGATATTGAGGAAGACGATGCCCAATGCGCTCAGGGCGAAGGTGTGGCTGGCGGTCATGCCGAAGGTTTTCTGCATCATGGTCGGGGTGATCACCACGAACACCACCACTGCCGAAGTCAGCACGCAGGTCAGCAGCATGGCCGGCCACATCGCCAGTCGATGCTCGCGCAGCACCGTGCGCAGCGGCAGTTCGACCCGCGCCTCGCGTTGCGCTTCCATGGCCATGAACACAGGGGTTTCGCTCAACCAGCGACGCAGGTAGACACCGATCACGCCGAACACGCCGCCCAGCAGGAATGGGTAGCGCCAGGCGTAATCGAGGATTTCCGTCGGGGTGAAGACTTGCGCCAGAAAAGTCGCAGTCAGCGCGCCGATCAGATAACCAAACGTCAGGCCGGCCTGCAAAAAGCCCAGCGCATAACCGCGATGCCCGGTGGGCGCATGTTCGGCGACGAACACCCACGCGCTCGGCACTTCACCGCCTACGGCAGCCCCTTGCAGAATGCGCAGCGCCAGCAACAACAGGGGGGCGAAATAACCGATCTGTGCATAGGTCGGCATGATCCCGATCAGCAGGCACGGCAGCGCCATCATCAGGATGCTCAGGCTGAAGACTTTCTTGCGCCCGAGTTTGTCGGCGAAATGCGCCATCAGGATTCCGCCCAGTGGCCGTGCCAGATAGCCGGTGACGAAGATGCCGAAGCTTTGCAGCAGACGCAGCCACTCGGGCATTTCTGGCGGGAAGAACAGCTGGCTGAGGGTCAGGGCGAAGAATACGAAGATGATGAAATCGTAAATCTCCAGCGCCCCGCCAAGGGCCGCAAGACCGAGGGTCTTGTAGTCGGAGCGGCTGAACGGCGCAGGTTTGGCCGTGGGTTGGGCAGTCATGGCAAAGAACTCTGGATCAGGCAAAAACCAAGGCGCCCATGGTCTACGCAAACGGGCTGGTGGACAACCCGTTAGACCATAGTCATGGTTTTGCAAAACCTGCTCACAAAGCGTCGGCAGTTGAATTACTGTTAATGCCTGTCCTGCTAGGCGAACCACCATCGGCAAGTCATGCCGAGATCCTTGTAGGAGTGAGCCTGCTCGCGATAGCGCCAGATCAGTCAATACAAGTGTTGAATGTAAGAAAGCTATCGCGAGCAGGCTCACTCCTACAGGGGATGTGTGATTCGTCCGCAAGACCACAATAACCATAAAAATCCGAGGTATTCCTGTGGCCGTTGATATCGAAGATAGCCGCTCTGCGCGCTTTGCCCTGCGCTGTTCAAGTTTTGCCGAACGCTGGTTTCCCGATTCCTGGGTGTTCGCCGCGTTGGCCGTCATCATCGTGGCACTGGCCACGCTGGCCATGGGCGCCAAACCCACCGACGCCGCGATGGCCTTCGGTGACGGCTTCTGGAGCCTGATCCCGTTCACCATGCAAATGGCCTTCGTGGTGATTGGCGGCTACGTGGTCGCCAGCTCGCCACCCGCCGTCAAACTGATTGATCGCCTGGCACGCATCCCGAAAAACGGCCGCTCCGCCGTGGCCTGGGTCGCGCTGATCTCGATGGTCGCCTCGTTGCTCAACTGGGGACTTTCGCTGGTCTTCGGCGGTTTGCTGGTACGCGCCCTCGCCCGCCGCACCGATCTGAAAATGGATTACCGCGCTGCTGGCGCCGCCGCTTATCTGGGCCTCGGCGCAGTCTGGGCGCTGGGCCTGTCGTCGTCGGCCGCGCAGTTGCAGGCCAACCCCGCCAGCCTGCCGCCATCGATTCTGTCGATCACCGGGGTGATTCCGTTCACCGAAACGATTTTCCTCTGGCAGTCCGGCGTCATGCTGCTGGCGCTGATCGTGGTTTCGATCATCATCGCCTACGCCACCGCGCCCGGGCCGAACTCGGCGCGCGACGCCAAGGCCTGCGGCATCGACCCGGCCTTCAACCTGCCGCCGCTGCAACCGCGCACCCGGCCGGGCGAATGGCTGGAACACAGTCCGCTGCTGATCATCGTGCTGGTGTTGCTGGCAGCGGGTTGGCTGTTCCACGAGTTTTCGACCAAACCGGCGATCACCGCGATTTCCGGGCTCAACACCTACAACTTCCTGTTCATCATGCTCGGCGCGCTGCTGCACTGGCGTCCGCGCAGCTTTCTTGATGCGGTGGCCCGCGCAGTGCCGACCACCACTGGCGTGCTGATTCAATTCCCGCTGTACGGCTCGATTGCCGCGCTGATGACCACCGTCAAAGGCGCCGATGCGCAAACCCTCGCGCACCACATCTCGACGTTTTTCGTCAGCATCGCTTCCCACGACACTTATGCGCTGCTGATGGGCGTGTATTCGGCGATTCTCGGTTTCTTCATCCCGTCGGGTGGCGGCAAATGGATCATCGAGGCGCCGTATGTGATGCAGGTCGCCAACGATCTGCAATACCACCTCGGCTGGGCGGTGCAGATCTACAACGCCGCCGAAGCGCTGCCGAACCTGATCAACCCGTTCTACATGTTGCCGCTGCTCGGTGTGCTTGGGCTGAAAGCGCGGGACTTGATCGGTTTCTCGTTCGTGCAGTTGCTGGTGCACACGCCGCTGGTGCTGCTGTTGCTGTGGGCACTGGGGACGACACTGGCGTATACGCCGCCGGTGATGCCGTAAACCGGATCTAACAGTCGAAGTCATACCCTGTGGGAGCCAGCCTGCTGGCGATAGCAATCTGTCAGTCGACATCACTGTTTCTGACACACCGCCATCGCCAGCCGGCTGGTTCCCACCGTTGTTTCACAACTTCCTTAAGCTGTAACCCAGCAGTCATATTTCCTTGCTAGGGTCCGCCCGAAACAAGCTGAAACAATTTAGCGAAAAAATGGACTTCGAGATGAAAGACGAAACAGACGGCATCGACGCATCCGCACCTGAATCCGATAACCCCACCGACACCAGCCGCCGCCGCTTCCTCGGCGGTGTTGCGGTACTCGGCGTCGGTGCAACACTGAGCGCTTGCGGTAATACCGGCGACAGTTCCGGCCAACCGGTAGAACGCCCGCTGACGCCCGCCGAGCTGGATAAAGCCCTGCGCGAAAACGTGAAGAACGTCGTGGTCATCTACGGTGAAAACCGCAGCTTCAATAACCTGTTTGCGGATTTCCCGGGTGTCGAAAACCCGCTGTCGGCGCTGAAGCCGGAAGACGGCGCGCAACGGGATCGTGACGGCAATCTGCTGTCGACCCTACCGCCAGTCTGGGGCGGTCTGAATCAGGTCGGCCCGCAAACCCTCGATGGCGTGATCTACCCTGCCGGCACGCAATTTCAGGAACACCTGCCCAACGCGCCTTACGCTCTCAAAGGCCCGCAGGGCGAAGACTTGCCTTTAAGCCTGGTGACGCGCGATCTGTGGCATGTCTTCTATCAGAATCAGATGCAGATCAACGGCGGCAAGAATGACCGTTTTGTCGCTTGGGCCGACTCCGGTGGTCTGACCATGGGCCATTACGCCCAGACGCGTTATTCCCTGCGTCTATGGGATGTGGCCAGGAATTTGTGCTCTGCGACAACTTCTTCCAGGGCGCCTTCGGTGGGTCGTACCTGAACCATCAATATCTGATCAGCGCGCAGGTGCCGTTCTACCCGGATGTCGCCAATTCGATCGCCAAACCGCAAATCGCCACCCTGCAAAGCGACGACCCGACCGACAATCGTCTCAAGCCGCTCGACACCTCGCCAGCCAGCGCCATGACCGGCCCGCCGCAATTCGGTCCGAGCCTGCTGACGCCTGACGGTTACGCAGTCAACACCATGGCCCCGCCGTACTGGCCGACCTGGGTTCGCGACCCCGAGCGCCCGGAATACGCCAAGCCATTGCCGAGCGTGCTGGTACCACAGACGCATGATCATATCGGCGACAAACTGTCGAAGAAGAACGTCGACTGGGCCTGGTACGGCGGCGCATGGCAGGCCACGATTGACGAGTACAAGGATTCAGGCAACATCCCGAAAATCCCTAACTTTCAGTACCACCATCAGCCGTTCAACTACTTCAAGAACCAAGGCCCGGAAAACCCGGCCGAGCGCGCCAAGCGTCTGCGCGACGGTGGCCTGGGCGATGAGTCGAGCACCAACAAGTTCCTCGCCGATGCCGAGGCCGGCAAGCTGCCAGCAGTCGCGTTCTACAAACCTCAGGGCAACCTGAACATGCACGCCGGTTACGCCGATATCGCTTCGGGCGACCGGCATATCGTCCGCGTGCTGAAAGTGCTGCAGCAAAGTCCGCAATGGAAAAACATGGTGGTGGTGATCACCGTCGATGAAAACGGCGGCTGGTGGGACCACGTGGCTCCGCCGAAAGGTGATCGCTGGGGCCCGGGGACGCGTATTCCGGCGCTGGTGATTTCGCCGTTCTCGCGCAAAGGCACGGTGGATCACACGGTGTATGACACCGCTTCGATCCTGCGCCTGATCACGCGCACGTTTGCCCTGGAAACCCTCGACGGGCTGAAAATGCGCGATGACGCGATGACCGCCCGAGGCCAGAAACCAATGGGCGATCTGACCAACGCGCTACATTTTCCGGTCTGACGAAAAGTCCTGTGGGTCGGCTCGAAAAAACTCGGGCCGACCACTTCTCTGTGCCGCACGGCTGATCCACTATGAGGCGCCCCCGACCGTGGGGGACTCACGCTGAAAAGGATCTGAGCATGTTCAAACTCACAGGACTTATCCCCGCCACACTGGCCCTCGCCGCGCTTACCCTGAGCGCCGCCGCCCACGCCGATGTCGACCTGAAACTGGGCAGTACCGAACGCGTCACCCGCCTCTTCGCTTACCCCAACAATTGCAGCGTGATCTGCTTTCGCAACTGGTCGCTGGAGCAGACCGTCGCGCATTACCTGAGCCAGAGCGTGCAACGCGACGGCTATACCCATGCGAAAGTGTTGGTGAAAAACGATAACGGCCAGCTCTATGCCGAAATCAGCGGCGTGCCGAAAGGTTACGACAAGCCATTGGCGGCGCTGCTCGATGCCGGCGACTTGGCGTACACCGGCGCCAGCAAGCTCAACGCCGACGGTAAATGGGCCTACAGCTGGTATCTGTTCCTGCCGCTGGGTATGGCACTGGAAAATCGCAAGAGCATCGAGCTGCTGCACTTCCCGCCGGATTACTCGTTGACCCAGGCGCAGGACTATCTGCGTTCCAACACCACCGATCGCTGGGCAACGCTACTGACGGTCAATGGCATCCCTGCCGAACAGACCCCGGCCTATCAGACCATCATCGACATCGCCCCGATTGCCGCGCCGGCCAACGCCGGCAGTGACCTGGAAGGCGTCTACGACTACTTCAAGGAATACCAGACTACGCTGGTCAAACAGTTCAGTCAGACCGCCAAAGGCACGACGCTGCCGATGGTCGCTTTCGGCGCGCCAGTGCGTAACTGGATCAAGCAGCAATATGGGCCGACCGTGAACGTTTTGGGCCTGGCAACCATCAGCCCCAGCGCCGGCGTGAACGTACCGGTGCTCGGCTCGAACCACCCGAGTTATATCTGGTACGCCGCCGATCCGAAAAGCTATACCGGCGACGATGCGCAGGCCAAAGCCGATGCTGCCGGCCTGAAAGTGATGGGGCAGGATTTGAGCGCCGCCTGCTGGCAGGCCGACATGGGCAGCAAACTGACGAGCAATGCGCAAACCACGCTCGATAACTGCACCCGAACCTGGCAAGTCACGCAGAAGGTTAAAACCTGCGAGCTGTTCTACACCTCGATCCGGAACCTGAGTGAGCAACAGGCAGTGACCCAATGCGCTTCGACGCCAATCAAGGCACAACTCAGGCAATTGCAGGCGCCATTGCCAGAAAGTGCCGTGCCGGCGCCGCACCTGTAAGCGACGTTGGCCATTCCCGTGTCAGCCATGTCTGACGCGGGGATGCGTCTAACTCGCCTGTCAGATCTGACAGTAGACCGGGCATCATCTTTGCGACACGATCGGCTCCAAACAGCCACGTTGCAGAACTGACAGGACGTCAGAGTAAGGAAGTCGCAACATCTTCCGACAGGGATTGTTATGAATAGCCAAGCGCTTACAGGATCCGTCCCTCGCGATACCGAAGGCATTTACCCTTTTGCCGGATTACCCGTACGTCTGGGTTTTCCTGCCCGGGCCGACTTTGAAGTCCTCCACGATGAGCAGGCCACCCCAACCGGGATCGCGGCGCGACGGGATTTTCTGCGCATCAGCCGGATGTGCCGAGTGTCGGGGCAATTGCTGCCTTACCGATGTCGCCAGAGCCGACAACTGCAACTCGGCATCCACCTCTACGACCCGCGTTTCTGCGGCCTGCTGGAACACTCCTGCAACCCCAACGTGTTTCTCGACTTGAGCGAGCTATGGCTTTGGTCGCTGATAAATATCCTCAGCGGCGAACGGTTGACCATGGACTACGCCGCCACCGAAGACAAACTCTTGCACCAGTTCGCCTGTGATTGCGGCTCATCCCTTTGTCGCGGGTGGATCACCGGCTACGACGATCCACCCAACCTCGAAGGCCAGCAGTTTTTGCAGCGCTGGCGCCACTCAATCTGGCGCTGAAACGCCTTTATGGCGCGCCGACAGGTCGCAAACGGTATTGCGGCGGCAACTGTTCGAAACCGCTAATGGTGGCGTTCAGGCTTTTCCAGCGACCGTCCTTGATGCCATAGATGCAACCGTGAATCGACAGGCTCTGCCCGCGATGCCAGGCGTTTTGCACAATGCTGGTATGGCCGACGTTGGCCACTTGCTGAATCACGTTGAGTTCGCACAGGCGATCGACGCGCTCTTCTTCGGTCGGCAGCTTGGCCAGCTCATCGCGCTTGTCGTAGTACAGATCGCGGATCGAGCGCAGCCAGCCATCGATCAGGCCGAGCTGACGGTCCTGCATCGAGGCGCGCACACCGCCGCAGCCATAGTGGCCGGTGACAAGGATGTGTTTGACCTTGAGCACGTCCACCGCGTACTGGATCACCGACAGGCAGTTGAGATCGGTGTGCAACACCACGTTGGCGACGTTGCGGTGCACGAACAGATCGCCCGGCAGCATGCCAACGATCTCGTTGGCCGGCACACGCGCATCGGAACAGCCGATCCACAGGTACTCAGGCGTTTGCTGGCGCGCCAGTTTGGCGAAGAAATCCGGGTCTTCCTTGGTGATCGCGTCAGCCCAACGCTCGTTGTTATCAATCAGGTCTTGTAAGTCATGCATGCTGTAAGGCCTCAAGAAAGATGCGCAACTGTGACAGACGGCCGTCCGTCGGGGTCACGCCAGAATCGCAAGTGATTTCGTTGGAATTCTCGTGTGCCCGGTGAGTCCACCTTGTAAGGCCCACAGTATGAGGATTTGCCATGACTGATTCACGACGCCCTTACGATGCGGTGCAACCGGAGCCCATCGATGATAACGAAGACCGCATGGGTTCGGTGCATGAGCTGGATTTCGATGAAGAAGAACCCAGCGCGAAGATTGGTGATGAACTGCCCGAGCGTGAGCGCGAACAACTAATGCCTGACGAGCGCGTGCGTGAAGCAGGCTTCACGGGTGCGTCGACCGCTGATCACGAACCGACCGACGATGATATGAGCCCGGAAACCTTGATCCATGAGGACGGTGCGCGGGATGCCGAAGAGGCAGGTGAAGGCAATCAGGCCGATTGGGATCTGAGCATTGTCGATGAGGATGACATCGGCGGCGGCAATGGGCTGGATGAGGCAGAGCTGGCGCGGCGTGATCCGCTGGATGGTAATCGCTGATCTGCGTTGCCTGACAGGATGCTTTCGCGAGCAGGCTCGCTCCCACAGGGGAACGCATTCCAAATTGTGGGAGCGAGCCTGCTCGCGATGCTTAAAGGCAATCAGTCAACCAGGGTGCAGGCCATGACCACGGCGTCTTCGCGCCCGCCGACAGCCGGATAGTAGTCACGACGTCGACCAATCTCGTTGAAGCCATAACGCTCATACAAGCGGAACGCCGAGCGATTGCTGTCGCGCACTTCCAGGAAACACTCTCGAGCTTCTGCCGCATACGCTCGCGACATCAAATGCTCAAGCAATGTCAGCCCCAGCCCACGCCCCTGATTCTCCGGTTTGACGGTGATGTTGAGCAGGTGCGCCTCATCAAGAATGATCTGCACCACGCCGTGACCCACCTGTTGCTGACCTTCGAACATCAACCAGATCTGATATTTGCCCAAGCCATCGAGAAAAATTCCGCGCGTCCACGGATGACTGTATGCGGCGAATTCAATCTTCAGCACAGCGTCGAGGTCCGCCTCGATCATCGGGCGAAACGTTACGGCGTCACTCATTGATATCTTTCCAGCGCGCCATCAGCCGACGCATGGCTTGCCACACAGCGGCTTTGCGCTGTGGCTCTTCCATTAACAATTCCAGACCGGGAATGGCCCAGGCCGAGCCCAGACCTTCGATCTGCAATTCACGATTGAACGCTTCAGCATCCGCTTCACCGGCGAAACGTATTGCCGGCAAGCCAATCAACCAGAGACAGGTGCACGGTGCCGCTTCCATTTGCACCGAGAGGAAACCCTGGACGAAGTCGCGCGCCGCTTCCGGGCCCTGATCCATGGTGCCGCGGTTAAGCCAGGGCCAGCGTACCGGCTCGCCGACGATCTGCGGCGCCTCCGGCAGACCGGCGGCGCGCAGCATATCCTTGAGCAGCAGATAAGCGGGGTCGCGCGACTGGAACGGTTCGCCTGTGGGTAACTCGACCAGCAGCAGGCATCGCCCGGCGCGCAGCAACTGCAGGGCAAACCGTGGCGGCGGCACGGGCGCGGGTTTCGCGACCACTGGCGTGTCGTCGACTTCCTCCACCGGTTTGGCATTAGTGCGAGTGCTTGCCAGCGATGGGCGCGGCACTTCGATTTTCGGCCGCTCAGCCGGACGCTCAGCCGCCGCTTGTACCGGTGCGGCGGCCTGCGGCGCCAGCACCACCGCAACCTCAATCTCAGGCTCGGGGATGTCCAGCAGCTCTGGCCGGGACGGCGCGGCGAAGGGTAATTCGGTGCGCGGCAGCCAATTGACCACCTGCATGGCGTTCAAATAGGCGCGGCGGCGGGACTCGATAAGCAAGGGTCGGCCACTTGTGGATAACTGAAGTGGGCTGATTCTACCGCCCTTCGCTCAAGATCGCTTGCTGTTGATCGATAGCCTTGAGCGATGTTCTACCCAGGTGCTTTATCCAAGCGCTTTACTCAAAGAAAAGCGACAGCCCGTCCCGAGACTGAATCGCATCCTTCGTGATGCAGTACAATCGCCGCTTTTAATTGCCAACCAGCCGGGCATTCCGATGATCGAACCCAAGCGCGTCTTGCGCGCCCTCGCTGAACACTGGGCGCTTCTGGAGCCTTTGTGCGAGCACTTCGACCAAGGCACATTGAGCCTCAACGAACTGCGCACGCAACTGGCCGCCCAACAATTGGACAGCACGCCGCAGGACATCACCAGCCTGCTCGACGTGTGGATTCGCCTCGACATTCTGATTCCGGTGGCGAAAAGCCCGAACCGTTTCGAGCTGAACGCGCAGATCCACGACTTCCTCGCGTACTTGCGCAGGGAGCACCGGCTGGGCCTGTGCCTGGAAATCGAAGCCTATCTGCGCCACCTCGAGCGTCTGGCCGGTTACATCCAGGACGCGTTCGACATCCGCGACGGCCACGACCTCGCCCGCCAGTTGCGCCTGCTCGACATGCGCGTGCGTGACGTGCTGAAGAAGCTCGATAACGACGAACAGGCGCTGGTGGCCGTCGCCGAACGCGCGAAGACCAGCGACCGGCAGATTCCATTGCGTCAGCGTTACGCTGAAGTGCTGGCGACGTGGGACGAATACGTCGAGCCGATGATCGATCTGGTGAACGCCGACGGCGCTTTCGAACAAGGCGTGCGCAAGGTCGAAACCGTATTGCTGAAGATGCTCAGCGAGCAGCAACGCCTCGGCCATCTGGTCGATGACGACATGCTCCTGCGCACCCAGGCGCGCATCCTCGAAATGCAGACCAGCGCGCAACTGACCTTGCGTCATGCCCGCGAACTGCTGCTGCCGCTGCGTGAAGAAGCACGCCGACACAACGCCGTGACCCGTGGCGCCGCGCTTGCGCTGGCGGCGATTCGCCGTAAAGGTATCGATGCCGTGCCGCAAGCGGCGATGCCGCTGTTCACTCGACCGCAAAGCACCTTCCTCGGCAGCGCCAGTCAGGTCGAGGCCTACGTTTACGCGTTGGCGCGCTTCGAGCCGAAACCGGCGCGCTTCCCCAAGGCGCACAAGACTCAGAAAGGCGAGGCGCCACGTGCGCCGCGCACCGTGCGCGAGATGCTCGACCGTTGCGAAGACGCCCTGCCAATGCCGGACCTGATGGTCTGGCTGCTGGAACAGGAACCGGACGGCGCCACCGACGAATTGCTTTACTGGTTCTCGCGCCTGTCGCGGGAAAAACGCTTCAAGCGCGAGCGTCTGGAACGCCGCGAATATCACACTCACGAGCACCAGGTCAGCCTGCGCTCCTTCGCCCTGCTCTCGGCCAGCGCCAGTGCCGCCGAGGATTCTGCGAGCGCCCTCTCTGCAGGTACTTCAAATGCAACTTGATCTTTCCGAACTGTCGCAACTCGCGCCGATCTTCCGCGAGCTGTTCAAGGGCTACCACGTCAGCCGCCGCGACCCGGAGCTGTACGCGCAACTGTCGAATTTCCAGGATCAATACCGCACGCTGTTCAAGGCGCTGGGTTTTGAACTGGTCTGCGACACCCGTGGCTTCTATTACTTCGTACCGGACATGGCTGCCGCAGCGGTGAACAAGACTGCCCAGCGTCTGGCGCTGTTCACCTTCATCCTTGTCGAGCATCTGGCCGATCAGGGCCGCGATCCGATCGCCGTGCTCGATGGCGGTAGCCTCGGCCGCGAAGAGTTGCCATCGCTGCTGGAAAAATACCGCGATCTGTTCATTCAGGCCGAAGTACAAACGGTTGAAGAACTCGAAGAAAAGATCATGCGCCGCATGACTCAACTGGGTTTCGCCGGCGAAGAAAACGGCGTCTACCGTTTCCTGCCGCCGATGCATCGTTTCCTCGACGTCTGCCTGTCGGTGCAGCAAGACCGCGATCTGGCGGCCAGCGTGCACAGCGTACTGCCGCTTCCGGCGCCAGTGCTGATCGACGAAGCAGCCGAGGCCAAATTCCTCGAAACCGACGATCCGCTGGATCTCACCGAATTCGATGAAGAAAGCGAAGAAGACGCACTGGCCCGCGCCATTGCCGAAGAACAGGAGTCCGACGCATGAGCCAGGAACGCTACGGCATCCGCCGCTTTGCCCTTTTGAACACCGCCGGTTACAGCCTCGGCCTGTTCCCGCTGGAAGAGCCGTTGTCGGTTTACGGCGCGAACAACCTCGGTAAATCGGCGTCGATCAACGCGTTGCAGTTCCCGATTCTGGCGCGCATGTCGGACATGAGTTTCGGCAAGTACAGCCTCGAACAATCGCGGCGCTTCTACTTTGCCTCCGACACCAGTTACATCCTCGTCGAAGTGAACCTGCCCCACGGCCCGCACGTGATCGGCGTGGTCGGTCGCGGCCCGGGCGGCGGTTTCGGTCACCAGTTCTTCGCCTACGCCGGCAAGCTCGATCTGGCGCATTACCAGAAAAACGACACCTGCCTGCGCCAGAAAGAGCTGTTCAGCAACCTTGAGAAAGAAGGCCTGAAAGCCTACGAACTCAAGCCTGATGAGCTGCGTCGTTTGCTGGTTGGCGGTCACACGTCGATCCCGCTCGACCTGACGCTGATCCCGCTGCGTTCCACCAGCGAGCAGAGCCTGAAGACCTTCCGCGCACTGTTCATCAACCTGCTGCACATGCGCGAAATCACTGCGGCCAAGTTGAAGCAGTTGTTCCTCGATGCCTTCGAACACAGCCTGCGTTCCGGCAGCGTCGATTACATCGCCGCGTGCGAAGAAGCCTTCCGCGACGTACGACGTATGGAGCAGGACTATAACTCGCTGGTCGCTGCCGGTCCGTTGGTTGAGGCCTTGGCCAACGGCGTGAAACAGCGCGACGTGCTGCGCGGCAAACTGCATCGCCTGTCGCCGCTGCTCGACTCGTTGCTCGGCACCTGGTCGGACTACGCCAGTGCGCGCAAGGAAGAACTGACGATTCAGGCCGATCACTACCGTGGCGAGCAGGACAGTCTGCAAAACGATCAGCGCGGCGGCACTCAGGAACTGATGCGACTGGAGCGGGAAATTTCCGGCATCCAGCGCTGGCTCGGCGAACTGTCGGTCCTGAAGAATCGCTTTGCCTTGGTCGACGACGTCAAAGTGCTGGAGCAACAATTGCTCGCGGCCAAAGATGCCCACGACGAACTGGCCGGTGCATTGGCGCAATCGCGTCAATTCAGCGCCGAGGATCTGGAAGAGCGCCTGCGCGATCTGGAAAAACGCCTGAAGTCGGTGAAGCAGCAACTCGATCACGCTGACAACAACAGCTACGCCCGTCTGCGCGAAGAATTCTCGCAACAGGACGTCGAGCGCCTGATGCGCCTGTTCAACAGCGCACTGTTCAGCCTGCCGCTGGGCGAACACGGCATCACCCTCGACGACGATGGCGAGTGGGTGAAATCGGTCGAGCTGATTCTTGATGGCTTCAAGGGTGAACGTTTCGAAGTGCCGGGCCTGTCGATCGATATCTCCAATATCGAGCCTCCAGCCCTGCAAGCATTGGCCGACCGTGCCGCGCTGCGTGATCAGAAAGAGCGTCTGGAAAAAGAGCTCAAGCAGCTGAAAACCCAGCAGGCTGTAGCCGCCGACCGCGCCGCGAGCAAAACCCAGACCGAAGCGCTGTATCAGCAAGTGCTGGACGCGCAGAAAGCCCTGGAAGACTTCCGCCGCAGCCAGACCCTGAGTGCTGAAGAAGGCGACAAGCTCGAGCAACTGGCGCAGATGGAAGGCGCGCAGGATGAACTCAAGCGTTCCAGCGATGCCTTCACCGAGCGCGTTCAACAACTGTCGGCTAAGCTGCAACTGGTCGGCCGGCAGATCGCCGATATGGAAGCCAAGCAACGCACCCTCGACGATGCGCTGCGCCGCCGTCAGCTGTTGCCGGCAGATTTGCCGTTCGGTACGCCGTTCATGGATCCGGTCGACGATTCGATGGACAATCTGCTGCCGCTGCTCAACGACTATCAGGACAGCTGGCAAGGCTTGCTCCGCGCCGATGGTCAGATCGAAGCGCTCTACGCGCAGGTACGCCTCAAAGGCGTGGCCAAGTTCGACAGCGAAGACGATATGGAGCGCCGTCTGTCACTGCTGATCAACGCTTACGCGCACCGCACCGATGAAGCGCTGACGCTGGGCAAGGCCCGTCGCGCGGCGGTCACCGATATCGCCCGCACGTTGCGTAACATCCGTAGCGACTACGACAGCCTTGAGCATCAACTGGCGCTGTTCAACCGCGAGATCAACAAGCGTCAGGTCTCCAACCTGCAGAGCTTCCGTATCGTCCTTGCGCCGAACAAGGAAGCGCTCAAGCACATCGACCAGATCATCCACAGCGCCGGTCAATACGAAGAAGGCGAAACCCTGTCGGTGTTCGACCTCAGCCAGAGCGCCGAACAGGACAACAAGAACGAAGAGGCCAAGGAATACCTGGCGCGGTTGGTGGCGGCGAACCACAACCAGCTCGGCCTCAAGGACTTGTTCGAGCTGGCGTTCGAGATCACCAAGGTCAACGGCCAGCCGGTGATCCACACCGACATCGATGGCGCGGCGTCCAATGGTACGACCATGACCATCAAGGCGCTGACCAACATGTACTTGTTGCTCCACTTGATGGATCGCGACCTGGCCGGCCGCGTGCGTTTGCCGTATTACCTCGACGAAGCGGCGGACATCGATGAGAAGAACCAGGCAGCATTGCTGGAAACCAGTCTGCAATTGGGCTTCGTGCCGATTCTGGCGAGTGTGAAGCCGCAGGTTTGCGCCAGTGTCGCCATCGACCTTGAGGGCGGCAGCGGCCCGGCGGGGATCTACATCGATGAGGCGGACTGGAAGTACATCCGTCGCCATGATGCGGTGAAGGCGACCGTCAATGTTGAAGCGGATGAGCCGGAGCTGGACGCGGTTTGATCGGCTTTAGCTGAAGGCAATAAAAAGGGCCGCGATCTGCTTGGATCGCGGCCCTTTTTTATGGCTTGGGGTTTGTACTGGGCTTTGAGGCCTCTTCGCGAGCAGGCTCGCTCCCACAGTGGATGCATTCCCCTGTAAGAGTGAGCCTGCTCGCGATGGCGTCACTTCAGACACCACAGAACTACTTGCCGAGCGAAATCTTCGGCGCCCACGTCAGCCACTCATCCTCGAACTTGTCGAACAGTGGGAAGGTTTGTTCAGCCCGCGCCGGGTTGCCCATGCGCTCGCCGTCTGGCGTGGCGAAGGCAATGCCGCCCTGAATCGCCGTCTCAAGCGACTCCGTGCGTACCGTCAAACCGTTGAACAGGCCAATGTCGAAGCCCACACCACTGGTGTTCCAGAAGCGGCTGCCACTGCGCACCAACGGCGCATATTTCGGCTCGATCAGGATATGCACCAACACTCGGTCGGCGGTCTGGCCCAGCTCATAACCGGTGACCTTGCCCACAGTGATTTCACGGTAGGTCACTGGCACGCCGGGTTTCAACGAACCACGGCGAGCGGCGCTCAGGACCAGGCTCAAACCCGCCTCTTGCTTGGTCACTTCTGGCGCATTGGCCAAGGCAACGAAGTTTTTCTGCGGGCCAAGGTTCTTGGCAGCCGGTTGCACTTCAAGATATTGGCCGGTCACCAGGGTTTCCAGGTTCGACGTTTTCATCAGACCCAACTCAGGTTTGACCACCCAGAACTGACTGCCGACCCGGGCGATTTTCTCCGGTACTTCGGTGATCCGTGCGGTGAGCAGGACCGATTGCAGGTCGTCAGCCAAATCAACGCTTTCAATCTTGCCGACATCCAGGCCCTTGAAACGAACCGGCGTGCCGCTGCGCAAGCCGTCGGCGCGATCGACTTTGATCGTCACTACGGCGCCTTTTTTATCGGCGTCGTCATGGTTGGCGAACAAGCGGAAACGTGGAATGCGTTTCTGCAGCGGTGCCTTGGCTTGCGGCGTTTCAAAAGCAATGCCACCGGCCATCAGGGTTTGCAAAGACTCGCTCTTCACCTGAATCCCGCCGGTCAAACCGCCGGTCAGCGTGACACCGCTGACGTTCCAGAAACGCGTCGAGGCGTTGACCAGGTTTTCGTATTCCTTCTCGATGTGCACACCGACGATGATCTGCTTGCGAGTCTTGGAGAACTGATAGCTCTGTACCGAACCCACCTTGACCTGCTTGTACAGAATCGGGCTGCCGACATCGATCGAGCCAAGCGTGTCGGTGAACAACACCAGATGCAGGCCCGGAGAGCGCAAATCCAACGGCGGTGCTTTTGGCCGCGCCTCGAATTCGCGTTTAGGTGCACCGCCCTTATCGCCCGGACGTACGGCGATGTAGTTACCTTTTACCAATGCTTCCAGCCCGGTGATGCCAGCCAGTGAGATCGATGGCTTGACCACCCAGAACTGCGTGCCATCCACGAGATAGTCTTCAGCCAGCGGATCGAGCGTCAACTCGGCGGTAGCGCTGGACAGATCAGGGTCAATCTTCAGCGCTTTCATGTTGCCGACCTGAATACCTTTGTACATCACCGGCGTGCGGCCAGCCTGGAGCCCTTCGAAGTCGCTGAGTTTGACCTTCACGCGAATGCCGGCAGCGGCGGCATCAAAGTCCTCGTAGAGACGGAACGGCAGGCTTGGATCAGTCGGCGGACTGTCTTTGCGGTTCTCCGGCGTAGCGAAGGCGATACCGCCAGCAACGATGCTCGCCAGGGACTCGCTGCGCACTTTTACCCCGGAGAGATTGGCGTCGATGCTGATGCCGCTGGCGTTCCAGAAGCGTGTATGTTTGCGCACGAGTTTGGCGTAGGTCGGCTCGATGAAGACTTTGAGTTCAACCGTGCTTTGATCTTCGGAAAGCAGGTAGCTTTTGACCTGGCCGACCTTGATCTGCTTGTAGAACACCGGACTGCCACGGTTCAACGAACCCAGTCGATCAGCCTTGATGGTCAGGTGCAGGCCAGGTTTGGCGTCGGACAGCGGCGGCTCTTCGGCCAGTGCCTTGAACTTGCGTACCGGCTCGCCCTCACCTGGGCTGATGGCCACATAGTTACCTGAAACCAATGTCTCCAGACCGGTGATACCGGCCAGGGTCACACTCGGTTTGACTAGCCAGAAGCGTGTGCTGGTCTTGAGGTACTGCTCGACGTCCTTGTTCATTTCGATGGTGGCGATCACCCCTTTGGAGTTGCCTTCATCGTCGAGCTTGAGCGCCTTGACCTTACCGACCGACATGCCTTTGTACATGACCTCGGTCTTGTTGGCCTGGATGCCTTCACCACTTTCAAAGCGCACCTGGATCTCGATACCGGTTTCGGAATAGGCACGCCAGCCGAGCCAGCCGCCGATAATCAGCGCGATCAAGGGAAGGACCCAAATGGCGGACCAGTTAGAGGCCGGTCGGGTTTTCGCTACGGGCAAATCAGTCATGGTCGTCGTCCGACTCCGTGTTATCCCAAATCAGTCGGGGATCGAAAGTTACTGCAGCAAGCATCGTCAGAATCACCACACTGGCGAAGGCGATGGCGCCAAGATTGGCTTCGACACTGGCAAGCCGGCCGAAGTTGACCACCGCCACCAGAATGGCGATCACAAATATATCGAGCATCGACCAGCGGCCAATGAACTCGATGAAGCGGTACATCCAGATACGCTGGCGTGCAGACAACGGCTGACGCCGCTGCACCGAAAACAGCAGCAATGCGATGCCAACCAGTTTGAAAGTCGGCACCAGAATACTGGCGATGAACACCACGGCCGCAATCGGAATCATGCCGTGCTGTACCAACTGGATCACGCCGGACATGATGGTACTCGGATCACCCTGCCCCAAAGAACTGACAGTCATGATTGGCAACACGTTGGCCGGGATATAAATAATCGCTGCGGTGATCAGCAGTGCCCAGGTTCGGCCCAGACTATTGGGTCGGCGAGCGTGAACCAGCGCCCCGCAGCGGGTGCAGGTCTGCTCGTCGGTATCCGCTTCCTGTTTATTCAATTCATGGCATTCGGTACAAATCAGAATGCCCGCATCAATCGCCCGCATGAGCATCCTCTCCTGATAACGCCTGCCAGATCTGATGCGGCGACATCACCACCTCCAACCAGACCTGTATCAACAGCAAGCCGATAAAGCACACCAGGCCGAGGCCTACGGTGATGGCTGCCATGTCCGCCAGTTTGACGATTGCTACCAACACCCCCATCAGGTAAACCTCGAGCATGCCCCAGTCTTTGAGGTGGTGGTAAATGCGATACAGCAGCAAGCCGTAACTGCGGCCGATGTTGAAGCGGATCGTCAACAGCACAAACAATTGGCACAGCAACTTGAGCAGCGGAATTGCCATGCTGCACAGGAATACGACGATCGAAACACCCTTCATGTCAGTGTTGAACAGGCCGAGCACGCCGCTCCAGACCGTATCCTGTGATGACTGTCCGAGGATATTGAGTTGCATGATGGGTAAAAAGTTTGCCGGTATGTACAACAGCAATGCCGCGATGACCAAGGCAAGGCTGCGCTGCACCACGTTATGGCGGTGAGCGTACAACTCGTAACCGCAGCGTGGGCAGAGGGCTTTCTCGCCGTGGGCAAGCGTTGGCTTGCGCATCAGCAGGTCGCACTCATGACAGGCCACCAAGTCTTCCAGCGGTAAATCTGACAGCTCGGGAGCGTCAACCGACTCTGACATAAAGGCTCTGGCTCCGAAAAAGGTGGGACTATTCTAGTGTTCTGATTCGAAAATAACTGTGCAAATTTGTTCGCTATCGCGAGCAAAAAACTTTCCTGCGGGCAAAACAAAACCCCAACTGCTTTCGCAATTGGGGTTTCGGAATTTAATCTTGACGATGACCTACTCTCACATGGGGAAACCCCACACTACCATCGGCGATGCATCGTTTCACTGCTGAGTTCGGGATGGGATCAGGTGGTTCCAACGCTCTATGGTCGTCAAGAAATTCGGGTACCGAATCGTGGCCAGATGGCCTCGCTTCAGCAAATTGGGTATGTGACAGCTAGGTGTTTGTGAACATCGAACTTTCGGTTCGTTTCGTCTTCACACACCGCAACTTGGCCTTTCGACGCAAATTGCTTGGGTGTTATATGGTCAAGCCTCACGGGCAATTAGTATTGGTTAGCTCAACGCCTCACAGCGCTTACACACCCAACCTATCAACGTCGTAGTCTTCGACGGCCCTTCAGGGAACTCAAGGTTCCAGTGAGATCTCATCTTGAGGCAAGTTTCCCGCTTAGATGCTTTCAGCGGTTATCTTTTCCGAACATAGCTACCCGGCAATGCCACTGGCGTGACAACCGGAACACCAGAGGTTCGTCCACTCCGGTCCTCTCGTACTAGGAGCAGCCCCTCTCAAATCTCAAACGTCCACGGCAGATAGGGACCGAACTGTCTCACGACGTTCTAAACCCAGCTCGCGTACCACTTTAAATGGCGAACAGCCATACCCTTGGGACCGGCTTCAGCCCCAGGATGTGATGAGCCGACATCGAGGTGCCAAACACCGCCGTCGATATGAACTCTTGGGCGGTATCAGCCTGTTATCCCCGGAGTACCTTTTATCCGTTGAGCGATGGCCCTTCCATACAGAACCACCGGATCACTAAGACCTACTTTCGTACCTGCTCGACGTGTCTGTCTCGCAGTCAAGCGCGCTTTTGCCTTTATACTCTACGACCGATTTCCGACCGGTCTGAGCGCACCTTCGTACTCCTCCGTTACTCTTTAGGAGGAGACCGCCCCAGTCAAACTACCCACCATACACTGTCCTCGATCCGGATAACGGACCTGAGTTAGAACCTCAAAGTTGCCAGGGTGGTATTTCAAGGTTGGCTCCACGCAGACTGGCGTCCACGCTTCAAAGCCTCCCACCTATCCTACACAAGCAAATTCAAAGTCCAGTGCAAAGCTATAGTAAAGGTTCACGGGGTCTTTCCGTCTAGCCGCGGATACACTGCATCTTCACAGCGATTTCAATTTCACTGAGTCTCGGGTGGAGACAGCGCCGCCATCGTTACGCCATTCGTGCAGGTCGGAACTTACCCGACAAGGAATTTCGCTACCTTAGGACCGTTATAGTTACGGCCGCCGTTTACCGGGGCTTCGATCAAGAGCTTCGCGTTAGCTAACCCCATCAATTAACCTTCCGGCACCGGGCAGGCGTCACACCCTATACGTCCACTTTCGTGTTTGCAGAGTGCTGTGTTTTTAATAAACAGTCGCAGCGGCCTGGTATCTTCGACCGGCATGAGCTTACGGAGCAAGTCCTTCACCCTCACCGGCGCACCTTCTCCCGAAGTTACGGTGCCATTTTGCCTAGTTCCTTCACCCGAGTTCTCTCAAGCGCCTTGGTATTCTCTACCCAACCACCTGTGTCGGTTTGGGGTACGGTTCCTGGTTACCTGAAGCTTAGAAGCTTTTCTTGGAAGCATGGCATCAACCACTTCGTCATCTAAAAGATAACTCGTCATCAGCTCTCGGCCTTAGAATCCCGGATTTACCTAAGATTCCAGCCTACCACCTTAAACTTGGACAACCAACGCCAAGCTGGCCTAGCCTTCTCCGTCCCTCCATCGCAATAACCAGAAGTACAGGAATATTAACCTGTTTTCCATCGACTACGCTTTTCAGCCTCGCCTTAGGGACCGACTAACCCTGCGTCGATTAACGTTGCGCAGGAAACCTTGGTCTTTCGGCGTGGGTGTTTTTCACACCCATTGTCGTTACTCATGTCAGCATTCGCACTTCTGATACCTCCAGCAAGCTTCTCAACTCACCTTCACAGGCTTACAGAACGCTCCTCTACCGCATCATCCGAAGATGATACCCGTAGCTTCGGTGTATGGTTTGAGCCCCGTTACATCTTCCGCGCAGGCCGACTCGACTAGTGAGCTATTACGCTTTCTTTAAAGGGTGGCTGCTTCTAAGCCAACCTCCTAGCTGTCTAAGCCTTCCCACATCGTTTCCCACTTAACCATAACTTTGGGACCTTAGCTGACGGTCTGGGTTGTTTCCCTTTTCACGACGGACGTTAGCACCCGCCGTGTGTCTCCCATGCTCGGCACTTGTAGGTATTCGGAGTTTGCATCGGTTTGGTAAGTCGGGATGACCCCCTAGCCGAAACAGTGCTCTACCCCCTACAGTGATACATGAGGCGCTACCTAAATAGCTTTCGAGGAGAACCAGCTATCTCCGAGCTTGATTAGCCTTTCACTCCGATCCACAGGTCATCCGCTAACTTTTCAACGGTAGTCGGTTCGGTCCTCCAGTTAGTGTTACCCAACCTTCAACCTGCCCATGGATAGATCGCCCGGTTTCGGGTCTATTCCCAGCGACTAGACGCCCTATTAAGACTCGCTTTCGCTACGCCTCCCCTATTCGGTTAAGCTCGCCACTGAAAATAAGTCGCTGACCCATTATACAAAAGGTACGCAGTCACAGAACAAAGTCTGCTCCCACTGCTTGTACGCATACGGTTTCAGGATCTATTTCACTCCCCTCTCCGGGGTTCTTTTCGCCTTTCCCTCACGGTACTAGTTCACTATCGGTCAGTCAGTAGTATTTAGCCTTGGAGGATGGTCCCCCCATATTCAGACAAAGTTTCTCGTGCTCCGTCCTACTCGATTTCATTGACTAAGAGATT
>NZ_JAEKEE010000001.1:187500-1380000 GCF_016651275.1 Pseudomonas sp. TH08
TGACTCCACAAGCACCCACACGAATTGCTTGATTCAGTTGTTAAAGAGCGGTTGGTTAAGATCTTTCGTCTCAACCGAGGCGCGCATTCTACAGCAGCCTCATTTGCTGTCAAGTGATTATTTTCAGAAGTTTTCGAAGAATTCTTCAACAACTTCAACCACTTGCACTTCCGATCTCTCGTCAGCGGGAGGCGAATTCTACAGCGTTACACGCTGCTGTCAACACCTCTTTTTCTCCGCTTTCGACCGAGAAGATCGAAACGTTGAAAGCGCCATAACAACCGGCATTTCCAACTCCTTCCAGGCTTCGATGATCTGAAGCGACCCGCTATCGAAAACCGTATAACTCATTGAATCTCAAGGAGTTTTCCGTTTCGACTGCGCCGGAAGTGGGGCGAATTATAGACGTCCAGAATCTGCCGTCAACCGTTAATTTCGCTTTTCTTGCAAAACCGGCTTTTTGCCCAGCAAACGCGGGATACGACGCGTCACCGGCGGAATACGCAGCACCAGAAGCACCGCACCTATAGAGGCATAGACCGCCCACTCCTCAAGATCGGCGCGCACGATCCACAACATATGTAGTAAACCCAACCCCAGAATTACGTACGCCAGGCGATGCAGCTTCTTCCAGCGCGAACCCAAACGACGCTGACTGTAGCGATTGGACGTCACCGCCAATGCCAACAGACCAAGGAAACCCAACGCACCGACTATTATGTAGGGCCGCTTGCGCAACTCGACCGCCAGTTGCGACCAATCGAACCCCAGGATAAATGCCATATAGCTGCACAGGTGCAACACCACATAGGCGAAACACCAAAGTCCCAATTGCCGGCGAACAGCAATCCACCCCGCCCACCCGGTGAGTTTCTGCAAAGGCGTCATGCTCAGGGTGATCAACAACAGCACCAGCGTCCCCAGCCCTAATCGATCCACCAGCACTTTTCCGGGATCCGGTCCAAGCAAATCCTCAAGCGCCTGATACAACCAGAGCATCGGCCAGATCGCCGCCGCAATGAAAACGCCTATACGCCAGAACGGGAATCGCATCAGTAATTCTTCCGCAGATCGAGCCCTGTATATAAAGAAGCGACTTCATCCGAGTAGCCGTTGAACATCTGCGTATCACGCACGTTTGGCTTGAACAGACTGTTTGGCAACCGCCGCTCCCGCGCCTGGGTCCAGCGAGGGTGATCAACCGTCGGGTTCACGTTCGCATAAAACCCGTACTCATCAGCCGCAATGCTCTGCCAGGTGGTCTTCGGCTGCTCGCTGACCAGACTGATACGCACGATGGATTTGACGCTTTTAAAGCCGTACTTCCATGGCACCACCAAACGCAGCGGCGCGCCATTCTGGTTAGGCAGCTCGCGGCCATACATGCCGACGGCCAGAATCGCCAATGGATTCATCGCTTCGTCCAGACGCAAACCCTCTACATAAGGCCAGTCGATCAAAGCAAAACCAGAACGCTGTCCGGGCATGCTCTTGGGATCCTGCAACGTTTCGAAGCGAATGTACTTCGCATTGGCAGTCGGCTCGACCTGCTTGAGCAATGCAGAGATTGGAAAACCGATCCACGGAATCACCATCGACCAAGCTTCGACACAGCGCAGGCGATAGATTCGCTCCTCCAACTGGTACGGCTTCATGAAGTCTTCCAGTGCATATCGCCCTGGCTTGTTCACCTCCCCGTCGATCACCACACTCCAAGGTTCGGTCTTCAACGAACCAGCATTGGCTGCCGGGTCGCCCTTGTCGGTACCGAACTCATAGAAGTTGTTGTAGTGCGTGGCGTCCTTATAAGGCGTGATCGCCTCATCCTTGACGTTGACGGCGCCCCATTTAGTAGAAGAAAGCTTATCGACAAGCCATGCAGGCGCCTTCCCCGGCTCCACATCGGCATACCGAGCAGCATCGTCAGCACTGGCCCAACGTGGCAGACCGCTCACAGCGATACCGGCCGCGGTAGCTCCGAGCAATTGGCGGCGAGAGAGATAAATGGCTTCAGGCGTGACATCCGACTCGTGGCAGTCAGACGCTTTGGGGATTTTGATCAACATGACAACTCCGCAGCTTTGGAGGACAGATGCACCCATAGACTGCGGAGTATGCGGGAAATTACATCACTCGGCTTTTTTGTGCCGACGAAGATGCAACAGGTATTGCACGGGGCCGGAAGCCGCGTAGGCGAGGAACACCAGCAGCAGAATGCGCGGTGGATCGCTGAACACGACGGCAAACACCAACACCACGGCGAGAATCGCAACGAACGGTACGCGTCCCTTCAAGTCCAGCTCTTTAAAACTGTTGTACTTGATGTTGCTGACCATCAGCATCCCGGCTGCCGCTACCATCAGCGCGACCAGGAACGACATCTTCGAACCCTGAATCCCGTAATCGCTGAACGCCCAGACAATCCCCGCCACCACGCCAGCAGCTGCCGGACTGGCCAGGCCAATGAAGTAGCGCTTGTCCGCCGTACCGACCTGGGTGTTGAAACGGGCCAGACGCAAGGCTGCACCTGCTACATAGATGAAGGCGACCATCCAGCCGACCTTGCCCATGTCGCCCAGTGCCCAGCCGAAGGCCAGCAACGCCGGCGCAACACCGAATGCGACCATGTCCGACAGCGAGTCGTACTCGGCACCAAACGCACTTTGCGTATTGGTCATGCGCGCAACCCGACCGTCGAGGCCGTCGAGCACCATCGCAACGAAAATCGCGATCGCCGCAAACGCGAAATACTTGCTCGCGTTCGCTGCATCACCAGCACTCAAGGCAGCCTGCGCACTCATCGAATTGATGATGGAATAGAAACCTGCGAACAGATTCGCAGTGGTGAACAGATTCGGCAGCAGATAGATACCACGATGCCGGACTTTACGACCTTCTGCGTCGTGCCCTTCTTCGATGTGTTCATCGATGGGCAGCAGGCTTTCGGCGTCAGAAGCCTTGTTCGGCTCTTCGGGACGTTCGCTCATGGACATTACCTTGCAACGGTTTGGAAAAATTCGACAGGTGTCTGGGACGACGGTTCGGCCACAAACGATGCAGCTTTATACCAGAACCACCGGCGCAAACGAAAAAACGCGGCCGAGGCCGCGTTTTTTGTACAAGGGACGACGACTTAGTTTTTGGCTTTGTCGACGATCTTGTTGGCACCGATCCACGGCATCATGGAGCGCAGTTGCTCGCCGATGATTTCGATACCGTGAGCGGCGTTGTTACGACGCTTGGCGGTCATCGAAGGGTAGCCGGTTGCGCCTTCGCTGATGAACATTTTGGCGTATTCGCCGTCCTGAATACGTTTCAGGGCGTTGCGCATGGCCTGACGGGACTCGGCGTTGATCACTTCCGGGCCGGTCACGTACTCGCCGTATTCAGCGTTGTTGGAGATCGAGTAGTTCATGTTGGCGATACCGCCTTCGTACATGAGGTCAACGATCAGCTTCAGTTCGTGCAGGCACTCGAAGTAGGCCATTTCCGGCGCGTAGCCAGCTTCAACCAGAGTTTCGAAACCGGCTTTAACCAGTTCAACGGTACCGCCGCACAGTACGGCTTGTTCGCCGAACAGGTCGGTTTCGGTCTCGTCCTTGAAGGTGGTTTCGATGATGCCGGTACGACCGCCACCCACGCCAGCAGCGTAGGACAGCGCAACGTTTTTGGCGTTGCCCGAGGCGTCCTGGTAGATCGCGATCAGGTCAGGGATACCGCCGCCCTTCACGAACTCGGAACGTACAGTGTGGCCCGGTGCTTTCGGCGCGATCATGATCACGTCGAGGTCAGCACGCGGAACAACCTGGTTGTAGTGGATCGCGAAGCCGTGGGAGAAGGCCAGGGTGGCGCCTTTCTTGATGTTCGGCTCGATTTCGTTCTTGTACAGCGACGACTGGAACTCGTCCGGGGTCAGGATCATGACCAGGTCGGCAGCAGCAACTGCGGAAGCAACGTCGGTCACTTTCAGGCCGTGAGCTTCAGCTTTGGCAACGGTGGCCGAACCTTTACGCAGACCAACGGTAACGTCGACACCGGAATCTTTCAGGTTGCACGCTTGGGCGTGGCCCTGGGAACCGTAACCGATGATGGCAACTTTCTTGCCCTGGATGATCGACAGGTCGCAGTCTTTATCGTAGAAAACTTTCATGAATTTCCCCTTTATATCCAGGCCGTTCAGGCCATTCGCTAATTTGGTTTAGATGCTGAGTACTTTGTCGCCGCGGGCAATGCCGGTCACGCCGCTACGGACGGTTTCCAGAATCGATGCGGTGCCGATGGACTGAATGAAGCTGTCGAGCTTGTCGCTGGTACCGGTCAATTGAACGGTATACACGCTGGCGCTGACATCGACGATCTGTCCACGGTAAATATCGGTGGTGCGTTTGATCTCGGCGCGCTGGGCGCCAGTGGCCTTGACCTTGACCAGCATCAGTTCGCGCTCGATGTGAGCACTTTCCGACAGGTCCACCAGCTTGACCACTTCGATCAGCTTGTTCAGGTTTTTGGTGATCTGCTCGATGACTTCATCGTGCCCGACGGTGGTCAGCGTCAGACGCGACAGGGTCGGGTCTTCGGTCGGGGCCACGGTCAGGCTTTCGATGTTGTAGTTGCGCTGCGAGAACAGGCCGACTACACGAGACAAAGCGCCGGGTTCGTTTTCCAGAAGCAAGGAAATAATGTGCCGCATGATTAAGTACGCTCCGTCTTGCTCAGCCACATATCGCGCATCGAGCCGTCTTTGATCTGCATCGGATAGACGTGCTCGCTGGTGTCGACCGAAATATCCAGCACGACCAGGCGATCCTTCATGGCAAACGCTTCCGCCATCTGCGACTTCAAGTCTTTCGAGTCGGTGATGCGCATGCCAACGTGACCGTAGGCTTCAGCCAGTTTGACGAAGTCAGGCAACGATTCCATGTACGAGTGCGAGTGACGGCTGCCGTAGCTCATGTCCTGCCACTGACGAACCATGCCCAGAACACCGTTGTTCAGGATGACGATTTTTACTGGCAAGCCATATTGCAGGCAGGTCGACAGTTCCTGGATGTTCATCTGGATACTGCCTTCGCCGGTGACGCAGGCAACATCGTCATCCGGGAAGCTCAACTTGATGCCCATGGCCGCCGGGAAACCGAAGCCCATGGTGCCCAGGCCACCGGAGTTGATCCAGCGATTCGGCTTGTTGAACGTGTAGTACTGCGCAGCGAACATCTGGTGCTGGCCCACGTCGGAAGTGATAAAGGCGTCGCCCTTGGTCACTTCGCACAGGGTTTCGATCACGGTCTGCGGTTTGATCTTGCTGCCGTCGCCCTTGTCGTAAGGGAACAGGCCGCGATCACCGCGCCATTCATCAACCTGTTTCCACCAACTGGCCACGGACTCCTTGTTCGGGGTCTCGCCGATTTCCTTGAGGATCGCGACCATTTCGGTCAGGACACTTTCCACCGGACCCACGATAGGTACGTCGGCCTTGATGGTTTTGGAGATCGAAGCCGGGTCGATGTCGATGTGAATGATCTTGGCATTCGGGCAGAACTTCGCCGGGCCATTGATCACGCGATCGTCGAAACGCGCGCCGACCGCGAGGATCACATCAGCATGGTGCATCGCCAGGTTGGCGGTGTAGCTGCCGTGCATACCGAGCATGCCGATGAACTGACGATCAGTGCCCGGGAAACCGCCCAGGCCCATCAGCGTGTTGGTCACTGGCAGGTTGAGCATTTTCGCCAGTTCGGTCAGCGGTGCGGAACCGTTGCCGAGGATCACGCCGCCGCCCGAATAGAGCACTGGACGCTTGGCCGCCAGGAGCATTTCTGCTGCCTTGCGGATTTGCCCCGAGTGGCCACGAACGGCCGGGCTGTAGGAACGCAGCTTGGCTTTCTTCGGGAAGATGTATTCAAACTTCTCGGCCGGGTTGGTCATGTCTTTCGGGATATCGACCACGACCGGGCCCGGACGACCGGATTGCGCCAGGTAGAACGCCTTCTTCATGACTTCCGGGATTTCCGAAGCGTGCTTGATCATGAAGCTGTGCTTCACGATCGGCCGGGAGATACCGATCATGTCGGTTTCCTGGAACGCGTCGGTACCGACCATGGTGCTTGGCACCTGACCGGAAATAATCACCATTGGAATCGAGTCCATATAGGCGGTCGCGATACCGGTAATGGCGTTTGTGGCGCCAGGACCGGACGTCACCAATACCACGCCGGCTTTACCGGTGGCACGGGCATAACCGTCAGCCATATGGGTTGCCGCTTGCTCGTGACGAACCAGGATGTGAGTCACTTCCGGTTCTTTGAACAGGGCATCGTAAACATGCAGGAGAGCACCACCCGGGTACCCGTAGATATATTTGACGCCTTCGTCACGCAAAAAGCGGACGAGCATCTCACCGCCAGATAAAAGCTCCACGTTGTTCACCTCTAAAACGCCAGAATACCGTCCACAAAAAAGGGGCGGGTCTTAATAGGTTTACTTCTCGGCAGAGCATGAGCGACGGTGGTCGCCGACTACGTCAGCACTGACTGAGCAAGTATTGGGATCGTCCCAAGTGTTGCGGGCCTTTCCCACCCAGCGCGAGGTAACGCGTTGCGGGTGTAACAGGTCGGCGCGGGTGTGCGCCTCATGATCTACCGAGTGGGTCTGCTTCTGGCAGTCCCTCTACAGCGGACTTTGGATTCTTCTGTTTCGCCCTCTCCAAGTCAAGTCGTCTGTGTGGTTAATTGTGGGTAAGCACATGAGAACGCAAGAAAAAACCTGAAAACCGCTACTCTGTTAGTGTCAATTGCGCAATTTTGCCAAGGAATCAGCATGCGAACGCTACTCCTCACTCTGCTGATCGGCCTCAGCCCATGGTGTTCGGCCGCTCAAATCTACAAATGGGTCGATGCCCAAGGTGTTACGCACTTCGACGCACAGCCGCCACCGGGTCAGCCGTCGACCAGCATGCAGACGCCCTCCTCGCCCGCGCAGAAACCTGCGCCAATGCCGGGTAGCGGTGTGTTGGGTGATCAGAAAGCGATCGACGACAAGGTCAAGAAACAGGTCGCTGACCAACAGGCGCAGCTCAAGACCTTTTGCGAACAGGCGCGGACGAACCTTGCGCAGTTGCAGAACAATCCGCGTTTGAGGGAGGAAGTCGAGGGACAGATGCGACGGCTGGATGATGCGCAGCGTCAGGAGCGCATTGTTGAGGCGCAGAAGCAGATTGCGCAGAATTGTGAATAGACGCCTGTAGGAGCTGCCGCAGGCTGCGATCTTTTGATTTTAAAGATCAAAAGATCGCAGCCTGCGGCAGCTCCTACATTGATCCGGTGTCCGTTCCAGAAAGGACTCGATCAGCGCGAGGCGGTGATCAGCAGGTCGAACTCTTTGAGCAACACCTGCAGCTGACGATCCTTGCCCTGAAGATTGCGCTGGGCAAAGACCATTTCGGCCATTTCCTGAATACCCGAGGCATTGGGCAACGGCAGATCCTGCTCAAGGATCATCTTCATCCGCGGCAGGAAGATCCATTGCAGCCACTGCTCGAAGTCCAGCGTATCGACCGAAAACGGCTCGACACTGCTCAGCGCTTCGGCCGACGGCGACACCTCATCCCACCAGCCTTGCGTGCGCAGTTCACGCTCGATCAGCAACAACTGATCGGCGATTTTCGGAAAACGGGCATCCATCACAGCGAAACCTTGGCCTTCTGACGGGCCTGAGCAGCACCGGCGGAATCACCTTGTTTTTCACGGGACTGCGCGATGATTTCCCATAGATTCGCTTGCAAGTCAGGACGACCGTTGGCCATGGTCAGCGCACGACGGGCGAACTGCTCGGCTTGCGGCGCATCACCTTGCGCCATGCGTACTTGCGCCAGACGATAAAGCACTTGCGGCTCACGCGGGGCAACGCGCTGTGCACGCTCCAGACTGGAGGACGCACCGTTGAGGTCGCCACCGGCCTGCTGCTGTTGCGCCGTGGTCAGCAAGGCGAGCACCGGGCCGTCCAGTTGCTCATCCGCCGACAGTCCGCCGCCACTGCTGGCCGAAGGAATGCCGCTCGGGGTCGACGGCATGTTGTAATTGCCGGAGTTGATTGGCGCCGATTCTACCGACGACGGGTTATACGGCCCGGCCGTAATACCGCCCGACGCCGGACCCGGCACGATCGGCGAAGTGCTGATCGGCGCCGATGTCGTCGCACCACCACCCGGCACCATCACTACCACGCCGGTATCACCCTGCGGGATCGCTTGAGTCTGAGCCTGCACCGGACGCTTCACCGTGGTTTGACGGAAGCCGCCATTGGCTGAAATACGTTCGCTGTTGGACACGGCCGTGCCGGAATCAACCACCGGGATCGAACCACGCTGTACGGTAGAGCAGCCGCTGAGCAAAGCCACGGCGGTCACCGCTGGAATCAACCACTTGTTCACTTGAAACCCTCTTTGCTTAATTCATCCAGCCCTTGACCCAATCCATCACCGACTCCGGCGAAGCAGGCGTTTCGCTTGCACACGCAGCGCCGGGTGGCGGTTCGCTGCCGCGAATATACGGCATCTGCACCGCCCCTGGGCAGTTGGCATCGGAGCCTTGCCCGGTACGCGAATCAACCCACGCCTGGACGATGTTGTCCGGCTGCGGCATGTCCAACGGCAGCGGATCGGCCTTGCGCATGAAACTGGTCCAGACCTGCAACGCACCGGTGGCACCGGTGAATGGCGTCTTGCCGTTATCGTCGCGACCCAGCCAGACCACCGCCAGCAGATCCTGACTGAAACCGGCGAACCAGCTGTCACGGGAATCGTTACTGGTGCCGGTCTTGCCCGCCAGCGTCAGGGTTTTCGGCAGCACGTTATAAACCGAACTACCGGTACCTTCACGCATCACGCGCTGCATGGCGTTCTGAATCAGGTAGATCGACGCCGGATCGAAACGCTGTTCGATCTGGAACGGGTACCGCTTGAGCGGCTCGCCTTCGGCCGTCAGCACACTGCGGATGCCGCGCATCGGCGTGTTGAAGCCACCGTTGGCCAGCGTCTGGTACATGGTCGCGACTTCGATCGGGGTCATGGCGCCGGCACCCAGCAGCATCGACGGGAACGCCGGGAACTCACGGGTTACGCCCAGACGCCCAAGCGTCTTGAGTACGTTGGGCACACCCACTTCCAGACCCAGACGCGAAGTCGACAGGTTGTAGGAATGCGCCAGGCCCTGATAGAGGAACACCGTGCCGTGGGAACGGCGATCATAGTTCTGCGGCTTCCAGACCTGACCGTCAGCACCTTTGACCGACAACGGATCGTCCGACAGCCAACTGGTCAGCGTGTACTTGCTCGGTTTCTCCAACGCAGTCAGATACACCGCCGGCTTGATCAGCGAACCCACTGGGCGCACAGCATCGAGCGCCCGGTTGAAGCCGGCAAAACTTGCCTGACGGCTACCGATCATTGCCTGCACTTCGCCGGTTTCCGGGTTGGTCACGACCATTGCCGCTTCAACGTCATCGGAGCCCTTGCGCCCGGCCAGTCGTTTAAAGGTGTCGTTGACCGACGCTTCAGCCTTCATCTGCAGAATCGGGTCGAAACTGGTGAAGATGCGCAGACCTTCTTCGGTCAAGTCTTCGTCGCGGTAGTCTTCACGCAACTGGCGTTTGACCAGATCGATAAAGCCCGGGAACGAACTGTCGGCCAGTTTGCCGCGAGTGGTCACGCCCAATGGCATTTTCTTCGCCGCGTCGACCTGCTCCGCCGTTGCCACGCCTTGCTGAACGAGCACGTCGAGCACCAGGTTACGCCGCTCAAGCGCGCGTTCAGGATTACGCCGCGGGTTGTAGTAGGAAGGCCCCTTGACCATGCCGACCAGCAGTGCGACCTGATGCAGTTTGAGCTCGGACAATGGCTGGCCGAAGAAGAACTGGCTGGCCAGACCAAAACCGTGCACCGCGCGCTGACCGTCCTGACCGACGAAGACCTCGTTGAGGTACGCCTCAAGGATTTCTTTCTTGTCGTAATGCAGTTCCAGCAACATCGCCATCATCGCTTCGGTGAGCTTGCGAGTCAGGCTGCGTTCGTTGGTCAGGTAGAAGTTTTTCACCAACTGCTGGGTCAGCGTACTGCCACCCTGCGTCATCTTGCCGCCAGAGGTGTTGACCCAGACAGCCCGGGCAATCGACTTCGGCGACACGCCCCAGTGGTTGTAGAAGTCGCGGTCTTCCACGGCGATCAGCGTATCGAGCAAGTACGGCGGCACCTGATCGATCTTGATCAGGATGCGGTCTTCAAGATTCTTCGGATAAATCCCGCCGATCAACAACGGCTCAAGGCGAACCACGGACAATTTCGAACCGTTGGTCGCCGACAACTCAGCGACATAATCGCCGGAGAAGCGCACGCGCACTGGCTGCGCTTTTTCCAGACCTTCATAGAACTGGAAGCCACGGGTGTTCAGGTCGACGGTATTGCCATTGGCGGCCGCAGCACCGGGGCCATTGCTCACGGCTTCGCGACGATAGCCGAGGGCATCGAGTTCGGTGAGGAAATCGTCCTTGCTCAGCTTTTGTCCGACGAACAGCTCGAGCGGGCGCGCGTATACCTTGGCCGGGATGGTCCAGCGCTTGCCGGAGAACTTCTCCTGCACCACGGCATCGAGGTAAACGGCGAAGCCGGCCAGCACCACAAGGCCGACCAGACTGAGTTTAATGGCCCAGCTCAGCCACGGGCGCAGGCCCTTGGATGGTGGTTTTTTCTTGGTACGGGGGGATCGAGTTCGAGTCATGGCGGCGGATTATACGCACTTTATTCATACTCAACAGGAGCGCTCCGAGGTTTGCGTCAGGCTGGCGAGCGGCCATAATGGCGACCTTGAATTTCCCCCAGTCTCTGAAGGATCGCCCGTGAGCCAGTCACTGATCGCTGCCCTGCAAAACCCGGCCCTCTACCCGCACCCCGTCGAAGGGTTCCAGGTCATCGAAACCCATATCTCGTGGGTGATCCTCACCGGCCCCTTCGCTTATAAAGTGAAGAAGCCAGTGAATTTCGGCTTCCTCGACTTCACCAACCTCGAACAACGCGAACACTTTTGCGCTGAAGAGCTGCGTCTGAACCAGCGTCTGACCGACGATTTGTATTTGGAAGTGTTGCCGGTCACCGGCAGTATCGAGGCTCCGCAACTGGGCGGCGACGGTCCGGCCATCGAATACCTGCTGAAAATGCGCCAGTTCCCACAGACCGGTTTGCTCAGCACCCTGCAAGCCAATGGCGAACTGACCACCCAGCACATCGATGAGATGGCGCAGCAGATCGCGCACTTCCACCTCACCGCGCCAAAAGTCCCTGCCGAACACGACGCCGGCACCCCGGACAGCGTGATGGCACCGGTCGCGCAAAACTTCGAGCAGATCCTGCCATTCCTCAGCGACAAAAACGATCTGCTGCAACTCGAGGCACTGAAAGCCTGGGCCGAAAGCAGCTTCGACCGTCTCAAGCCGCTGTTCGCCCAACGCAAGACCGAAGGTTTCACCCGCGAATGCCACGGTGACATTCACCTGGGCAACGCCACCGTCATCGACGGCAAAGTGGTGATTTTCGACTGCATCGAATTCAACGAGCCGTTCCGCTTCACTGACGTCTGGGCCGATACCGGTTTCCTGGCGATGGACCTTGAAGACCGTGGTCTGAAATCACTGGCTCGCCGCTTCATCAGCCAATATCTTGAGTTGACCGGTGACTACCAAGGCCTGGAAGTGCTGAACTTCTATAAAGCCTACCGTGCGCTGGTTCGCGCCAAGGTTGCGCTGTTCAGCATGCCGGCAGATGCCACTCCCGTGCAGCGTGCGACCACCCTGCGCCAATACCGCAACTACGCCAACCTGGCGGAAAGCTACAGCACCATTCCTTCGCGTTTCATGGCGATCACCCACGGTGTTTCCGCTGTCGGCAAAAGCCACGTGGCCATGCGCCTGGTCGAGGCACTGGGTGCGATTCGCCTGCGTTCGGATGTCGAGCGCAAGCGCCTGTTCGGCGAACAAACCGTCGCCAACGATGTGCAGGCTGGCATTTACAGCGCCGACGCCAGCGCAAAAACCTACTCGCGCCTGCATGAGATCGCTGAAGTCATTCTGCACGCCGGTTTCCCGGTGGTCATCGATGCGACCTACCTCAAGCGTGAGCAACGCGACAGCGCCGCAAAAATCGCCGAAGCCACCGGGACGCCGTTCCTGATCCTCGACTGCAACGCGCCGCAAGCGGTGATCGAGAGCTGGCTGGCGATTCGTCAGTCAGACAAACAGGATCCGTCTGACGCCACGCTCGCTGTGATCGAAGCGCAGCAGGCCAATCGCGAAGCACTGACGCCGGAAGAGATTCTGCGCAGCAAACGCGTGCAGACCAATGAATCCGGCACGCTGGACACCGTGGTCGCGCAGATTCGTCAGCGCCTGCCAGGCTTGTAAGAAACTATTTCGGCCGTGGAGCCCTCGCTCGCTTCACGGCCGCCAAATAGTGGCACTATACTGGCGTCATAAAACCAACAGGTGATCTGACATGAGCCAGCCGAAACTGCTCGACTCCCCGCTGTATGCCTTGCTGCACAAAGACGACATCACAGGTTTCAACAAGGAACGCCCACAAGACGGTCCGATCGATATGGTCGGCGGCGACTTTCGCGGGCTCGACCTGCGCGAACTGAATGCCGATGGCGTGGATTTCCGGGACGCGTACTTCCGCTCCGCCGACCTGCGCGGCATTGATTTCCGCAATGCGGCGCTTGAAGGTGCAAGCCTGGCCCACGCACAGATTTCCGGGGCGTACTTCCCGCCGGAGTTGAGTGCCGACGAAATTCTGATGTCGATGAATTTCGGCACGCGCCTGCGTTATCGCACCCGCTAAATCTCCCTCACTCCCAGACATAACGCCTACCCCTGTAGGAGCGAGCCTGCTCGCGATATCGGTCCAACATTCAACAAATATGTTGCCTGTCAGTCCGCTATCGCGAGCAGGCTCACTCCTACAATGATCTGTGCCCCCTCCTTTCTGCGTCCGCAGGCCATTCAAGCGCCCTTTCTTAGAAGCGTTTGCGTTGAATCCGACCAAACAACCACGCTTTTCCTACTGATGGCTACACTCCTGAGAAGCTCGCCCACGCACCATTCGGCCGTCGCAAGGAGGCTTGATGAATGATGAACTGCAACACCTGAAGAATCTTGGCAAGACGTCGGCGCAATGGCTGCATGCCGTGGGCATCCACAGCGCCTCGGACTTGCGTCGCCTGGGCGCGGTGGACGCTTACCGGGCCGTGCGTACCCGCGGGTTTCGCGCATCCAAGGTGTTGCTGTATGCGATCGAGGGCGCGCTGATGGATGTGCACTGGAACGATATCCCCGCCGAGCGCAAGGACGCCCTGAACAAGCAGCTCGAAGCCATTTCCTCGCGTCACAAGAATTGAACGGGCCCTGACCGTCATGTATTTGCTGGGGGAACAATCGGCGTTTGCCGATGCGCTGATCAATCGCTTGCAGAATTTGCCTGCGCAGTGGCTGCACGGCTTGGCACCGTGCGGGCCGGATCTGCAACTGGAATCGACGGATGACCTGATGGCGCAGTTGCCAGGCGATCAGTTGTTTCTGCTGACTGACGGTGTGATCCATGGCGGCATCGGTGCACGGGCGCTGTTTTACTGGCAGGAAGGTGATTTGTTCGGCCTGCAACAGGGCGAAGCCTGGGCCGATTGCCGTTTGTGCAGTGATGGGCCACTGCGCTTGCAACCTTATCGGCGCAGTGAGATTGTCCAGCATGTGTATGCCGAGCCCGGCCGGGCGGATCAATTCCTCGAATACCTGTTGGGGCAAATGGCAATCCTCGCCCACGCCGTAGCCGAACTGAAACCGCGCGAGTTTCGCAGTACCAATGGTTTCAAACGGGTGGAGGCCGGGGAAATCCTGATCAACCAGGGTGACGCTGCCGATCATGTATTTGTGATCATCGATGGCCACGCCGAGGCGTTTGTCGACGGACACAAGGTCGGCGATGTGCCCAAAGACGAGATTTTCGGCGCCATGGCAGTGTTCACTGGCGAGCCGCGCAATGCCACGGTCATCGCCCGTGAAGCGAGCACCGTGATGCTGATCCCCGGTGAGCAATTTTTGAACATGACCCGCACCAACCCGAAGATTGCCCACAGCCTGATCGAGAGCATGGCGCGGCGGATCGGCCAACTGAACAGGCAGGTCAGCCAATTCACTGCGCGCAAAGACTGACACCAAGCCCCCTGTTTACGGGGCATTCCCGCCATTTTCGAGACTAAATAAAATAAATCCGGAAACAGTGGTTGACTCGGTAATGAGAATCGCTATGATTATCACAACTGGTCGCGAGATCAGTCGATATTCTGAAAAGCCCTTGGTTCGGACTCTCAGATTATCTCCTCATCAGGCTAATCACGGTTATTTGACCCGGTTTTTTACCGGGTCTTTTTTTGCCTGCAAGAAAGTCATTTGCCGAACTGCTTACGCATCTCTTCGCAGTAATCGCGCTTGGCTGTAGCGGGCGTGTACAAGACGTAATCAGCCATGGCGGCGGTGACCTCAGTCCCCTGCTCGGCCAGCATCAGAACTGTCGGCGCCTCCGTTGCGCCCAAATCCAGCAGGTGCAGCGGCACTCCCACATCCTTGCGCGCATGCCATGCCCCCGCCAACAGCAATGAGGGCGTCGGCGCAGCCAACAGACGCTCAGCCATACGCCTGTCCCGTTGCTGCTGAACCGCTAGCATCGCCGGCATCTGCGATTTGGGCAGCAGACCGCAGTGAGAATCGCTGATTTGCTCCAGCAGAGTCGCTTTCACGGTTTGCGCATTGCTGCGTGCCCCGCTCAAGCGCGGCGGCTGTTGATAGAACGCGCGGATTTCAGTGCTTTCAAGGTTGGCCGCCAGCAGCGGATACGGTTGTGTGAGGGCGAAGCGAACGATCGGCCCATAAAGATTCCAGTCCCAGCCATCCTGCCAGGACAGCGCATTAGGGAGGTCGCTGGGCAGCGACGCAGATTGGCGAAGCGCATCGACTTTCGGCTGCTGATCCGGCGTGAGCATTTCCAGCAGCAGGCTGCCCTGCGGTCGTTGCTCGCTCAGCGATTGCAACAACCACAACTGCGCGGCATGGTGATCGGCATTGTCATGCTGCTCGCCAATGATCACCCGCGTGGGCTTGGCAAGACGCGCCAGCAATTGCTGCGTCGTCAGCAGTTGGCCGTTGTGCAGATCACGAATGTCGCCACTGACCGGAGGCGGCAACGCAACATGCTGACACCCCGCCAGACACCCCGCCAATACCAGCAGCGCCAACCCCCAGATCCCACGCATGTCATCACCTCGATGAAGAATTCAGCGGGCGATGATCAGCGGATGCCCACGCTCCGGGTGCGGTTGCACCAACACTTCGAGACCGAACACCGCTTTCAGCGAATCCGGTCGCAGTACTTGCTCCGGTGTATCCAGCGCCACGGGGCGGCCGTCTGCAAGCAGCAGAATACGATCACAATAGCGCGCCGCCAGATTCAGATCATGCAGGATCACCAGCACCGCCGCGCCGCGATCGGCAAACTCGCGCACCGCCTGCAGGGTTGTGTGTTGATGCAATGGATCAAGCATCGACGTCGGTTCATCAAGCAGCAACGTTTGCCCAGTCTGACCCGGCCACAATTGCGCCAGCACCCGCGCCAGATGCACGCGCTGACGCTCGCCCCCCGATAACGCCAGATAACTGCGTCCGCTCAGATGCCCGGCATCCGCCGCCGCCAAAGCCGCCACGATGATTTCGTCATCGCGCACTCGGCCACTTTGATAAGGCAGGCGCCCCATGCCCACCACTTCTTCGACACGGAAAGCAAAATCCAGGGTCGAGACCTGCGGCAGTACCGCCAGACGCTGGGCGCGCTGCACTCCCGTCCAGTGACTCAAGGCCTCGCCGTCGAGCGAGACCTCGCCTTCACTGGCCGTCAACTCACCGCACAAGGCGCCCAACAAGGTACTTTTGCCCGCGCCATTTGGCCCGAGCACACCCAGCACTTCGCCCGGTTGAAGTTGCAGCGAGACTTCGCTGAGCACAGCCTTGCGCCCGCGCTGGATGTGCAGATTGTGCGCACGCAGCATCAGGCACGCCCTCGCAGCAGCAGATAAAGGAAGAACGGCGCGCCGATAAACGCCGTGACGATGCCGATTGGCAACTCCGCCGGCGCCAGCGCCAGCCGTGCGACCAGATCCGCCAGCAGCAACAGACTCGCCCCGGCGAGCACCGAGGCCGGCAGCAACACACGATGATCCGGCCCGGCCAACAAGCGCACCAGGTGCGGCACTACCAATCCGACGAAACCGATCATCCCCGCCGCTGCCACTGCGGCGCCAACACCCAACGCGGTGCAAAACACCAATTCCCGCTTGAGCCGCTCGACATCAATCCCCAGGTGCCCGGCCTCGGATTCCCCGAGCAACAAGGCATTCAATGCTTTCGCCCGACGCGGCAGCCACAACGCGACCCCGGCACTGATGATCAACAACGGCCACAACCGCGCGTAACTGGCGCCATTGAGACTGCCGAGGTTCCAGAAAGTCAGCGTACGCAAAGTCGCGTCATCCGCCAGATAGGTGAACAGTCCGACCGCCGAACTCGCTAGCGCCGTCAGCGCGATACCGGCCAGCAACATGGTCGCGACGTTGGTCTGGCCGTTACGCCGACCGAGTCGATAGACCAGCGCAGTCACCCCGAGGCCGCCGAGAAACGCACACACCGACAACAGATAAGGTCCGAACCATTCCGGCAAACCGCCAAAAAACGAGCCGCCGACAATCGCAACTGCCGCGCCCAATGCCGCGCCACTGGAAACACCGACCAGTCCCGGATCGGCCAACGGGTTACGAAACAGTCCTTGCATCGCCACGCCGGACAGCGCCAGCACACCGCCCACCGCCAGCCCGAGCAAAGTCCGCGGCAGACGAATCTGCCCGAGAATCAGTTCAGCCTGCTCCAGCCCGTCCGGCGCCAGCGGCACACCAAGCATGCGCAACGCCGCGCGCAATGTATCGAACAGCGGCAAGCTGACCGGGCCGAGGGCCAATGACAGCCATATCGCCAGCAAACACAGGAGCGTCAGGCCGATGAACAGGCCACGGGGTTTGACCAATGTGGTCATTGGCCGCTCTTGGCCGGGTAGAAACCGTCAGACAGAGTCTGCAACGCCGCTGGCAGGCGTGGCCCAAGCCCACCGACCAACAAGGTCGGATCAAGCTCCAGCACACGTCCGGCCTTGGCGGCACGGCTGGCATTAAGAATCGGGTTTTCCTTGAACAGCGCCGCTTTCGCCGCGTCACCGGTCAGCGCACGGTCAGCGAATACCAAAACCTCTGGGTCGAGACTGGCGAGGGATTCCACGGAAAACGGCTTGTAGCCGGTATGCGTCGCCAGATTGTGCCCGCCGGCCTGCTCCAGCAGCCAATCGGCGGCGGTGTCCTTGCCGGCGATCAAAGGTTTCCCTCCCGCATGCCCCAGCAACAACAGCACACCCGGTGCCTTGTGTTTGGACTGTGCCTCAACAACCCGCGCTTTCTGAGCATCGAGTTGCTGATGATAACTTTGCAGCAATTGCGCGGCCTGTTGTTCAGCGCCGAGTAACAGCCCCAAGTGCGTGACGTTTTTCTCCAGCGTCGGCAGATCCGGCTGCGCCGAAAACAACGCCACCTGCACCTTGGCTGCTTTCACCTGAGACAGCACCGGCGGTGGCCCCATTTCTTCGGTGCCAATAAGAATATCCGGACGCAAACTGAGGATGCCCTCAGCCGAAAGGCTGCGCTGATAACCAATGCTTGGCAGCGCTTTCAACGATTGCGGATGCTGACTGGTGGTATCGACGCCCACCAGCTTCGATTCGCCGCCCAGCGCACTGACCCACTCCGACAACGCGCCGCCAGCACTGACCCAACGTTGCGGCAAATCAGCCGCTGCAGCCTGGTGGCTGACTAAAAGTCCGACACACAGCACAGCAACGTGGGTACTCAGGCGCATACACAGCTTCCTTGAATGAGGTTTTCCCGCGCACGCGGATGCCAGGCCAAGTATCCTCGGCGTCTGTCAGCCACCCTTCGGGTGAAGGGCGCCATTTGATAATTGTTTGCATTTAAACGTCAAGCTCGGACATATCCGGACACGAGCAGACATTAGAGGATAGCCATGAAGTTTCTGTGCGCGGGCGCCGATCTGGCCGAGGCCGGTAGCCGCGGTTTTGAAATCGACGGGAAAAAGCTGTTTGCCGTGCGCCGCAACGGTCAGGCGTATGTCTATCTGAATCGCTGTCCGCACCGAGGCGTGGGTCTGGAATGGCATCCCGACCAGTTTCTCGACCCGAGCAACAGTTTGATTCAGTGCGCCACCCATGGCGCACTGTTTCTGATCGAGGACGGTGAATGCGTCGTCGGGCCTTGCGCCGGGCAGTCGTTGACGGCCATTGACTGCCGTGAAGATGCTCAGGGCCTGTGGATCAATGTTTAGCCGTTGAGCAGCACATCGAGGCGGCGGTCGATCACCATCTCTTCATGGTTGAGCCGTACGCCGTAAGCCAGCACTTCAACACCACAGGCGACTGCTTCACGCAAGGCATCGGCGTAGGCCGAATCGATCTCCTCGGCGGGCCGTACGGCCTCGATCCCGCTGAGATTCACGCAATACAACTGCACCGCGCGAATGCCGTCCCGCGCCAGGTGCGCCAGTTCACGCAGATGCTTGGCGCCGCGCTGGGTCACGGCATCGGGGAACGCCGCCACATCAGTACCATCGAAACCCAGCGTGACGCTTTTCACCTCGACATAGGCCGGGCCGCTTGTGTATTCGAGGCGAAAATCGATGCGACTCTTCTCTTGCCCGTAAGCCACCTCACGCTTCAGCGCGGTAAACCCGTTCAGCTCAGTGATAACCCCGGCCAGCAAAGCTTCTTCGACCAACCCGTTAGCCCGCGCGGTGTTCACGCAAAACAAGCGACCTTGCGGGGTTTCGCCGATTTCCCAAGTGCCGGGCAGTTTGCGCTTCGGATCATTGGAGCGACTGAACCAGACCTGCCCGCCTTCGACCTGACAATTGAGCATCGAACCGGTATTCGGGCAGTGAATGGTCAACAACTCGCCGTCAACGGTCTCGATATCAGTGAGAAAACGCTTGTAACGACGAATCAGTCGCGCCTCTTCCAGAGGAGGATAAAAACGCATCAGCCTTGCCAACTCTTCAAGCCACGCGCAATCCGTTCCACCGCTTCCTGTAAGCGAAGGAGGTTTTGCGTGTAAGCAAAACGCACATGATGGCTGGCCTGATAGCGTCCGAAGTCCAGCCCCGGGGTAAACGCAACATGCTCGGTTTCAAGGAAATGTCGGCAGAACGCGAAGGCATCGCCGCCGAACTTGCTGATATCTGCATAGAGATAGAATGCGCCCTCGGGTTCCACGGCAATGTTGAAACCCAGCTCGCGCAACGCTGGCAGAAGGAAATCCCGACGACGACCGAACTCGGCACGACGCTCTTCCAGAATCGCGATGGTGTCTGGTTCAAAGCAAGCCAGTGCCGCGTATTGCGCCATGCTTGGCGCACTGATGTAGAGGTTCTGTGCAAGTTTTTCCAGCTCGCCGACCGCCGCCTCCGGTGCCACCAGCCAGCCGAGGCGCCAACCGGTCATGCCGAAATACTTGGAGAAACTGTTCAACACAAAGGCGCTGTCATCGACTTCCAGCACGCTGGCGGCATCGGTGCCGTAAGTCAGGCCGTGATAGATCTCGTCCACCACCAGATGCCCGTGCCGGGCCTTGATGGCTGTGGATAACCCGGCCAACTGATCGCGGGTCAGAATCGTGCCGGTCGGGTTGGCCGGCGACGCGACCAACGCGCCAACGCTGTCGTGGTCCCAATGCCGTTCGACCAGATCCGGGGTCAGTTGATAACGCACCTCCGGGCCGACAGGCACCAACTGCGCCGCGCCCTCGACCAAGCGCAGAAAGTGGCGGTTACACGGATAACCGGGATCCGCCAGCAACCAATGCTTGCCCGGATCGACCAGCAGCGCACTGGCCAGCAGCAACGCACCCGAACCGCCCGGCGTGATCAGAATTCGCCGAGGATCGATGCTCAAGCCGTAGCGCGACTGATAGAAACCGGAGATTGCCTCGCGCAACTCGGGAATCCCGCGCGCCGCCGTGTAACGCGTTTTACCCGCCGTCAGCGCCGCTTGCCCTGCACGGATGATCGGCTCGGCCGTGGTGAAGTCCGGCTCGCCGATTTCCAGGTGGATGACATCGTGCCCCTCGGCCTGCAATTCATTGGCCCGCGCCAGCAACGCCATCACATGAAACGGTTCGATCGCACGACTGCGCGCACTGTAGGGCTGAGCCATTGGATTTCCTTCGACGGCGAAAAAGAGACGATTCTACTCATCTCCCGGAACGAGCGAGAACTCGCCGCGGTCTCAGCCTCAAGAACGCTGGACTGTAACGATATGAGCGTACGCTCCAGGATTGACTAAAATCAGTGATTGAACAGGTCTCCCGCACCGCCAGACACGGCTTGCCAAACATTTGCAAGCGCCACCCGCCGGGGCCTCGACATCCGGGAGTAGCGCAGGCCGAATTGATCTGGTAAGTTCGCCCGCTTGCAGCCGCAGGGCCGGCAGGTGTCGGTGATGGAGCAATCCTGCGCAATGGATTACAAGAGTAGAGGCGGTCCATTTCATGCCCACCCAAGCAAAGCAACAGCAGCAAACGGCGATCACTGGCTTCGAACCCTATGTTCAGGCCAAAGACGAAGAGTACATGGGCAAACCCATGCGCGCGCACTTCACCAAGATCCTGACCAAGTGGAAACTGGACTTGATGCAGGAAGTCGACCGCACTGTTGATCACATGAAGGACGAAGCAGCCAACTTCCCCGACCCGGCCGACCGTGCCAGTCAGGAAGAAGAGTTCGCCCTCGAACTGCGCGCCCGTGATCGCGAGCGCAAGCTGATCAAGAAGATCGACAAGACACTGCAGTTGATCGAAGACGGCGAATACGGTTGGTGCGATTCGTGCGGCATCGAGATCGGCGTCAAGCGCCTCGAAGCCCGTCCTACCGCCGACATGTGCGTCGACTGCAAGAACCTGGCTGAAATCAAGGAAAAGCAGGTCGGCAAGTAATCCCGACCTGAACGAAAAACGGAGCGTGCGAACGCTCCGTTTTTGTTTCTGCCTTTTGCCTTTGAGCCTTTGTGGGAGCGAGCCTGCTCGCGAAAGCGGTATGACATTCAACATCGATATTGACTGACCCATCGCTTTCGCGAGCAGGTTCGCTCCCACAGGTTGACCTGCGTATAGCCCCAAAAGTAGTTTCGCCCTCATGACTGCCAAAAAATCCTCCGCCTACATCGGCCGCTTTGCCCCGACACCCAGTGGCCATTTGCACTTCGGCTCACTGGTTGCCGCCCTCGCCTCCTATCTAGACGCCCGTTCGGTCGGTGGCCGCTGGCTGGTGCGCATGGAAGACCTCGACCCGCCTCGTGAAGAACCCGGCGCACAGACCGCCATCCTCCAGGCGCTGGAGAGCTACGGCTTCGAATGGGATGGCGAGATGGTGCGCCAGAGTGATCGCCACGACGCTTACGCTGACGTGCTCAACAGCCTGTTCAATCACGGCCTGGCTTACGCCTGTACCTGCTCGCGCAAACAACTGGAGCCGTATCACGGCATTTATCCGGGCCTGTGCCGCAACGCCGGTCACGACCAGCAAGACGCTGCGATCCGACTGCGCGTGCCAGAGCTGGAATACCACTTCATCGACCGTGTGCAGGGCGAATACCGCCAGCATCTGGGCCGTGACGTCGGCGACTTCGTCATTCGCCGTCGAGATGGGTTGTATGCCTATCAATTGGCCGTGGTGCTCGACGACGCCTGGCAAGGCATCACCGACATCGTGCGCGGCGCCGACCTGCTCGACTCGACACCCCGCCAGCTCTATCTGCAAGAACTACTGGGTCTGCGCCAGCCGCGCTATCTGCACCTGCCGCTGATCACTCAGCCGGACGGCAACAAGCTCGGCAAGTCATACCGTTCGCCTCCGCTCGAAGCCGATCAAGCGACGCCTTTGCTACTGCGGGCTCTGCGCGCACTGGGGCAAAACCCCGGCGCCGAACTCGAACACGCGACGCCACAGGAACTGCTCATCTGGGGTAGCGCGCACTGGGATGCAAGCAAGATCCCGCGCACACTGACCCTGCCCGAAGCGCAACTGCTATGACGACACTTGCAGTCGCGCCGCCATCCGTTACCATCGCCGCACGTTTTCGGGCACGCGCATAAAAAGAGAGGCCGGGATGTACATCTATCGCTTGGTCCTGCTTTTAGTCGTGGGGATCTACCTGTTTTCCCCCGCCATCATGGATTGGTGGATCGACGCTACGGGCGCCTGGTATCGCCCTTATCTGCTCTGGCTGATCCTGATTGTCGTGACCTTCATCCTGCAGAGCCAAAAAGATGCCGATGAGCTTTAGCCTGACCCAGATGATCCTGGTCAGCGCCGCCTACCTGGCGGTGCTGTTCGGCGTAGCCTGGATCAGTGAGCGGGGCATGATCCCGCGCGCAATCATTCGCCACCCGCTGACCTACACCTTGTCGCTGGGGGTTTACGCCAGTGCGTGGGCGTTCTACGGCACGGTCGGCCTCGCTTATCAGTACGGCTACGGCTTTCTGTCCAGTTATCTCGGCGTGTCCGGCGCGTTTCTGCTGGCGCCGGTGCTGCTCTATCCGATTCTGAAGATCACCCGCACGTATCAGCTGTCGTCGTTGGCGGATCTTTTTGCGTTCCGCTTTCGCAGCACCTGGGCCGGCGCGCTGACCACGATCTTCATGCTGATCGGCGTGTTGCCGTTACTGGCGTTGCAGATTCAGGCGGTGGCCGACTCCATCGGCATTCTCACCGGCGAGCCGATTCAGAGCCGCGTGGCACTGGCGTTTTGTGCGCTGATCATTCTGTTCACGATTTTCTTCGGCTCCCGGCATATCGCTACCCGCGAGAAACACGAAGGTCTGGTGTTCGCGATTGCCTTCGAGTCGGTGATCAAACTGATCGCCCTCGGCGGCGTCGGTCTCTATGCGTTGTACGGTGTGTTCGACGGCCCGCAACAGCTTGAGCTGTGGCTGTTACAAAATCAGACTGCTCTCGCCGCACTGCACACGCCGTTGCAGGAAGGCCCATGGCGCACGCTGCTACTGGTGTTCTTCGCCTCGGCGATCGTGATGCCGCACATGTATCACATGACGTTCACCGAGAACCTCAACCCGCGCTCATTGGTCAGTGCGAGTTGGGGCTTGCCGTTGTTCCTGTTGCTGATGAGCCTGGCGGTGCCGCTGATCCTGTGGGCCGGACTCAAGCTCGGCGCCACCACCGACCCGGAATATTTCACTCTCGGCATCGGCATTGCCGCCAACAGCAAGCCGCTGGCCTTGCTGGCTTACGTCGGTGGGCTGTCAGCGGCCAGCGGACTGATCATCGTCACCACCCTGGCGCTGTCGGGCATGGCGCTCAACCATCTGGTGCTACCGCTTTATCAGCCACCCGCCGAAGGCAACATCTACCGCTGGCTGAAGTGGACTCGCCGCGCGCTGATCGTCGCGATCATCATGGCCGGCTTCGGCTTCTACCTTATGCTCGGCGCCGGGCAGGATCTGGCCAACCTCGGCATCGTGGCCTTCGTCGCCACGTTGCAATTCCTTCCCGGCGTGTTGTCAGTGCTGTACTGGCCGACCGCCAACCGTCGCGGTTTCATCGCCGGTCTGCTGGCGGGGATTCTGGTCTGGGTCGTTACCATGCTGTTGCCACTGGTCGGTAATCTGCAGGGCTTCTACATACCGCTGCTGAACATGATTTACGTGCTGGATGACACCAGTTGGCACATGGCGGCCATCGCGTCGCTGGCGGCCAACGTTTTGATGTTCACCCTGATCTCGCTGTTCACCAACGCCAGCCCTGAAGAGGCTTCCGCCGCCGAAGCCTGCGCGGTGGATAACGTCCGTCGCCCACAACGTCGTGAGCTACACGCCGCCTCGCCGCAGGAATTCGCCACGCAGTTGGCCAAACCGCTGGGCGCCAAGGCTGCGCAGAAAGAAGTCGAGCAGGCGCTGCGCGACCTTTATCTGCCGTTCGACGAGCGTCGCCCCTACGCCTTGCGCCGCTTGCGCGACCGCATCGAAGCCAACCTTTCCGGCCTGATGGGCCCGAGCGTGGCGCAAGACATGGTCGAAACCTTCCTGCCGTACAAGGCTGGCGGTGAAAACTATGTGACCGAAGACATTCACTTCATCGAAAGCCGCCTCGAGGATTACCACTCACGCCTTACGGGCCTGGCTGCCGAACTCGACGCCTTGCGTCGTTACCATCGCCAGACCTTGCAGGAACTGCCGATGGGCGTCTGCTCGCTGGCCAAGGATCAAGAGATCCTGATGTGGAACAAGGCCATGGAAGAACTCACCGGAATCGCTGCGCAGCGCGTGGTCGGTTCGCGCTTGAGCACCATTGGTGAACCGTGGAAAGAATTGCTCCAGGGCTTCATCAATCTGCCCGACGAACATTTGCACAAACAGCATTTGGCCCTCGATGGCCAGACCCGGTGGCTGAACCTGCACAAAGCGGCGATTGATGAACCGTTGGCACCGGGTAACAGTGGTCTGGTGTTACTGGTCGAGGATTTGACTGAAACGCAGATGCTCGAAGACAAACTGGTGCACTCCGAGCGTCTGGCGAGCATTGGTCGTCTTGCGGCGGGTGTCGCCCACGAAATCGGTAACCCGATCACCGGCATTGCTTGCCTGGCGCAGAACCTGCGCGAAGAACGCGAAGACGACAGCGAGCTGACGGAAATCAGCGGACAGATCCTCGAACAGACCAAACGCGTCTCGCGCATCGTGCAGTCGTTGATGAGCTTTGCCCACGCCGGTAGCCATCAGCACAGCGACGAGCCGGTTTGCCTGGCGGAAGTGGCGCAGGATGCCATCGGTCTGCTGGCCTTGAACCGGCGCAATTTCGAAGTGCAGTTCTACAACCTTTGTGATCCCGATCACTGGGTCGAAGGCGATCCGCAGCGGCTCGCCCAGGTCTTGATCAATCTGCTTTCAAACGCCCGCGACGCCTCGCCGCCGCACAGCGCGGTACGGGTCAAAAGCGAAGCCGGCGAACACACGGTCGATCTGATCGTCGAGGACGAAGGCAGCGGTATTCCGAAGAACATCATGGACAGATTGTTCGAACCCTTCTTCACCACCAAGGATCCTGGCGAAGGCACCGGTCTGGGCCTTGCACTGGTCTATTCCATCGTTGAAGAGCATTATGGACAAATCACCATCGACAGCCCGGCTGATGTACAAAGCCAACGCGGCACCCGTATCCGGGTGACCTTACCGCGTCATGTCGAAGCGACGTCCGCTGTGAACTGAGACCGTCGAGAGTATCGAATCAATGCCGCACATTTTGATCGTCGAAGACGAAACCATTATCCGCTCCGCCTTGCGCCGCCTGCTGGAACGTAATCAGTATCAGGTCAGCGAAGCCGGTTCAGTGCAGGAAGCACAAGAACGCTTCACCATTCCGACGTTCGATCTGATCGTCAGTGATCTGCGCCTGCCGGGCGCGCCGGGCACCGAGTTGATCAAGCTCGGCCAGGGCACGCCGGTGCTGATCATGACCAGTTACGCCAGCCTGCGCTCGGCGGTCGACTCGATGAAAATGGGCGCGGTCGACTACATCGCCAAGCCGTTCGACCACGATGAAATGCTCCAGGCGGTTGCGCGGATCCTGCGTGATCGCCAATCGACGCCGGCTGTCAGCGAAGTCGTTGCAGGCAAATCGTCCAGTGGCAGCAGCAAAGCCGCGACCGACAACAGTAACGGTGAAATCGGCATTATCGGTTCCTGCCCGCCGATGCAGGATCTCTACAGCAAGATCCGCAAAGTCGCACCGACCGACTCCAATGTGTTGATCCAGGGTGAGTCCGGTACCGGTAAAGAACTGGTAGCCCGCGCCCTGCACAACCTGTCGAAACGCGCCAAGGCACCGATGATCTCGGTGAACTGCGCAGCCATTCCGGAAAGCCTGATCGAATCCGAACTGTTCGGCCACGAGAAAGGTGCGTTCACCGGTGCCAGCGCCGGTCGCGCCGGTCTGGTCGAAGCGGCGGATGGCGGTACTCTGTTCCTCGACGAAATCGGCGAACTGCCGCTGGAAGCCCAGGCGCGCTTGTTGCGCGTGTTGCAGGAAGGCGAAATTCGTCGAGTCGGCTCGGTGCAGTCGCAGAAAGTTGATGTACGCCTTATTGCGGCCACTCACCGGGACCTCAAAAGCCTGGCGAAAATCGGCCAGTTCCGTGAAGACCTTTATTACCGTCTGCACGTGATTGCGCTGAAACTGCCGGCCCTGCGTGAACGCGGCGCCGACGTCAACGAAATCGCCACGGCTTTCCTCGCTCGCCAGAGTGCGCGCATCAACCGTACCGACCTCAAGTTTGCGGCGGATGCCGAACAGGCCATCCGTCACTATTCCTGGCCGGGTAACGTGCGCGAGCTGGAAAACGCCGTCGAACGCGCGGTGATTCTGAGCGAGAGTCCAGAAATCTCTGCGGATCTGTTGGGCATCGACATCGAGCTGAGCGATCTGGACGACGACGAGTTCATCGGCCTGCCGCCACAAACGGCGAGTAACGCCAGTAACAGCAGCCACGAACCGACCGAAGACCTGTCGCTGGAAGACTACTTCCAGCACTTCGTCCTCGAACATCAGGACCACATGACCGAAACCGAACTGGCGCGCAAACTGGGCGTCAGCCGTAAATGTCTGTGGGAACGCCGTCAGCGTCTGGGTATCCCACGGCGCAAGACCGGGGTCGCCAGCGAGAGCTGAACGTTACCTGTCGGGTGTGTGGGTAACGCTTGAAGATGTGAAAAAACTGTTACCTCAGTCGATTCACGTAACAGAAGCCGGGGTTATCGGTAACGAAACCCCGGCTTTTTTTCGCCCTGACAAAACGGTTATATCGACCTAACCCCTTGTTTTATTGGGTTTCGCAAAAGTTGGCACGGCACCTGCTATATGTTTGGTACAAGAACAATAACAAGCAATGCACAAGACAATAAAAATAAGACGAATCGACTCACGCACAATAAAAACAAGACGGCGAGAGGCGCAGCTAACTGATTCTTTTGGAGAGGCGTTGTATTTGGGGCTTGCCCCACGACCAGGCCGAGAACAACAAAAACTGTCCTAAGACAGAGCCTGTACTGGTTGGATCGAGAGATCACTGCAATTCAGCGACCAAAGCAATCCGTTTGCTCTTGGCTCCCGATTGGGAGGGTCACGAAGGAAACGCTTTGTGGCGAGGGCACTCAACAAAAACAAGAAGCCCGAATCAATAATAAAAAGAGCACGCAACTACTTCTTGGGGAGCTTCGGCTCCCCTTGTAGTTTCTCCCTCCCGGCAAAATCCTTCGAATTTCCCTTGCTCGACCCTTGCAGCTTGCGGCTTACAGCTCAAATCTGCCGTGTCCTACACCATCCCCCGACTAAATGCTAGAATCTGCGCCCATCATGCGGTCATTCTTTGGTATGGCCGAACATTCCTTCAAACAGTGCATCCCATGCTGAAGAAGTTGTTCCAGTCATTCCGAACTCCCGTGCGTCGTACGCAACACATCCGCAGCACCCCTGAAGTGCTCAACAGCGGTCAACACTCGCTGCAGAAAACGCAGTTCAGCCGCTACGCGGTGAATATCGTCGAACGCCTGCAAGGTGCCGGTTACCAGGCTTATCTGGTCGGCGGTTGCGTGCGTGACATGCTACTGGGCATTACGCCCAAGGACTTCGACGTCGCCACCAGCGCCACACCCGAGCAAGTCCGCGCCGAATTCCGCAATGCGCGGATTATCGGCCGTCGCTTCAAACTGGTGCATATCCATTTCGGTCGCGAAATCATCGAAGTCGCGACCTTCCGCGCCAATCACCCGCAAAACGAAGACGACGAAGACAGTAACCAGTCTTCGCGCAACGAGAGCGGGCGCATTCTGCGCGACAACGTTTACGGCACCCTGGAAGAAGACGCGCAACGTCGCGACTTCACCATCAACGCGCTGTATTACGATCCGGTCAGCGAGCGCATCCTCGACTACGCCAACGGCGTACACGACATCCGCAATCACCTGATCCGCCTGATCGGCGATCCGAAGCAGCGTTACCAGGAAGATCCGGTGCGCATGCTGCGGGCCGTGCGTTTTGCCGCCAAGCTCAACTTCGGCATCGAAAAGCACACCGTGCAGCCCATTCGCGAACTGGCACCGATGCTGCGCGAGATCCCTTCGGCGCGCCTGTTCGAAGAAGTGCTCAAGCTGTTCCTCTCGGGACACGCCGCAATCACCTTCGAAATGCTCGTCGACCTGCAACTGTTCGCCCCGCTGTTCCCGGCCAGTGCCGATGCGCTGGAACACAACCCGGAATACACCCACACGCTGATCAGTGAAGCGCTGACCAACACCGATCTGCGCATCAAGCAGAATAAACCGGTAACCCCGGCGTTCCTGTTTGCCGCCCTGCTGTGGCCTGCCCTGCCGGCCCGGGTGTTGCGCTTGCAAGAGCGTGGCATGCCACCGATTCCGGCAATGCAGGAAGGCGCCCACGAGCTGATCGCCGAGCAGTGCCAGCGCATCGCGATTCCGAAGCGCTTCACCATGCCGATCCGCGAGATCTGGGACATGCAGGAGCGTCTGCCACGCCGCAGCGGCAAACGTGCCGATCTGTTGCTGGACAACCCGCGTTTCCGCGCCGGTTATGACTTCCTGCTGTTACGTGAAAGCGCTGGCGAGGAGACTGACGGCCTCGGCGAATGGTGGACTGACTATCAGGATGCCAACGAAAGCGAGCGTCGCGACATGATCCGTGACCTCAGCGGCAAGGGTGATGACGCCAGTGGCGCGCCACGCAAACGTCGTCGCAGTGGCGGCTCCAAGCGCAAACGCGCCGGTGCCCCGAGCGCTTCGACAGGCGAGTAAAGGCATGGAACGCATCTACATCGGCATGGGCAGCAACCTTGCTGACCCGGCCGAACAATTGCGCAGCGCCGTCGAGGCGCTGGGGCAATTGCTGCAAACGACCCTCGCCGGTGTTTCAGCCTTCTATCAAAGCGACTCGCTGCTGCCTGGGCAACCGCGTTACACCAACGCGGTCGCGGCGCTCGACAGCGATCTCGCGCCACTGCAATTGCTCGATGCCTTACAGGCGATCGAGAATGACCAGGGCCGCGAACGCGCGGAGCGCTGGGGCCCGCGCACGCTGGATCTGGACATTCTGTTGTTCGGTGATCGACTGATCGACGAACCACGCCTGAAAGTCCCGCATTACCAGATCCAGGAACGCGCGTTTGTGCTGTATCCCCTCGCGGAACTGACGCCGCCAGACCTGCGCCTACCTGACGGTCGTACCCTCCCCGACCTGCTCGCCGCCTGCCTGTTCGTCGGCCTCGAACGCCTGCCGACTGATTGACTGCAATCTCCTGAGCCTTTGTGGCGAGGGGATTTATCCCCGTTGGGTTGCGCAGCAGCCCCAAAAAGGCTGAATGCGATCAGCCTGATGTACCGTGATGGCAGATATAGGGGGCGCTGCGCACCCCAACGGGGATAAATCCCCTCGCCACAAAAGCCCTTTTCCAACAAGGTTTTTGTCGGACAAAAATTCGTCGAATCAGCCCCGCCGCACCGCTGAATCGCATCAGTAACGCCGGTAACACACCCCTCGTAACATTGCGGTAACACACGTAATTGACTTCCTGTTGGCTCATCACGACTATAGGCGTCCCGCTGCCGCCAACCCGGCACATACGGGCGCAAGCCAGGCCTTATAAGCACGACAAAAGAGCGTGCGCCTGAGTAGATGAAGAATCACGCGCGTTACTCGCAGTAGTTTCCAGAGCGCCTGAACGAGGATTTTTTACATGCCAGCCATCACCCTGACCACGCTCCAGAGCCTCAAGCAGAAAGGTGAAAAGATCACCATGCTGACCTGCTATGACGCGACCTTCGCCCACGCCTGTAATCAGGCCGGTGTCGAAGTGCTGCTGGTGGGCGACTCCCTCGGCATGGTCTTGCAAGGTCACGACAGCACGCTGCCGGTGACTACCGCAGAAATGGCCTACCACACTGCCTGCGTCAAACGCGGCAACACCGATGCCTTGATCCTGGCCGACCTGCCGTTCATGGCCAACGCCACCCTTGAACAAACCATGACCAACAGCGCCATGCTGATGCAGGCCGGTGCGCACATGATCAAGGTTGAAGGGGCTCTGTGGCTGGCCGAGTCGATCCGCCTGCTCGCCGAGCGCGGTGTGCCGGTCTGTGCGCACATGGGTCTGACCCCGCAAGCGGTGAACATTCTCGGTGGTTATAAGGTGCAGGGCCGCAACGAGAATCAGGCGCGGCAGATGCGTGCCGACGCGATCTCGCTGGAACAGGCCGGCGCGGCCATGCTGCTGCTGGAATGCGTACCAAGCGAACTGGCCGCGGAAATCAGCCAGGCAGTGAAAATTCCAGTCATCGGCATCGGTGCCGGTAACGCCACCGACGGCCAGGTGCTGGTGATGCACGACATGCTTGGCCTGTCGATCACTGGCCGCGTGCCGAAATTCGTCAAGAATTTCATGCACGGTCAGGACAGCCTCCAGTCCGCACTGAAGGCTTATGTGCGCGAAGTCAAAGCCACCACGTTCCCGGGCATCGAACACGGATTCTCTGCATGAATACTGTCAAAACCGTACGCGAACTGCGCGCTGCCGTCGCCCGCGCCCGTAGCGAAGGCAAGCGCATCGGCTTCGTGCCGACCATGGGCAACCTGCACAGCGGCCATGTCGCACTGGTGACCAAAGCCACGCAACGGGTGGACTTCGTGGTCGCGAGCATTTTCGTCAACCCGCTGCAATTCGGTGCTGGCGAAGACCTCGACAAGTACCCACGCACGCTGGCAGCAGATCAGGAAAAACTGCTGCAAGCAGGTTGCCATTTGCTGTTCGCGCCGACCGTCGACGAGATGTACCCCGACGGCATGGCCGGGCAGACCCGGGTCAGCGTGCCGCAACTGTCCGAAGGCCTGTGCGGCGCCAGCCGTCCGGGGCATTTCGAAGGTGTGGCAACGGTGGTCAGCAAGCTGTTCAACATGGTCCAGCCGGATCTGGCGATTTTCGGCCAGAAGGATTACCAGCAACTGGCGGTGATCCGCGCGCTGGTGCATGACCTGAACATGCCGATCCAGATCATCGGCGAGCCGACCGTGCGTGCTGCCGACGGCTTGGCGCTGTCATCGCGCAATGGTTTCCTCAGCGAGGATCAACGCGCCGTAGCGCCAGTGGTCTACCGCGCCCTGAGCAACATTGCCGAGTCGATCAAGCAAGGCGAACGCGACTTCCCGGCGCTGATCAGCGCACAGTCGCAACAACTGGAAGCCGCAGGCCTGCGCCCGGATTACCTGGAAATCCGCCACGCCCTGACCTTGCGTCCGGCAACGGCTGAAGACCGTGATCTGGTGATTCTGGTGGCCGCCTTCCTCGGCACCACACGGTTGATCGACAACCTGCACCTGAACCTCGACACCCCGAGCTGAAAACACTGCGAAACCCCCTGTAGGAGCGAGCCTGCTCGCGAATGCGATCCGTCAGCTGACAACGATGTCGACTGATCCGACGCATTCGCGAGCAGGCGCGCTCCCACAGGGGGTTTCGGTGTTAGGAAGATTGAGTTTCAGCTGTATTGCTGCTCATAAAGCCTTCGGGCACACTGCCCGCCGTTTGATTCCAACCCGGGAAACTCCTCATGCACGCGATCATGCTCAAGGCCAAACTGCACCGCGCCGAAGTCACCCACGCAGTGCTCGATTACGAAGGTTCGTGCGCCATCGATGGCGAGTGGCTGGACTTGTCCGGCATCCGTGAATACGAGCAGATCCAGATTTACAACGTCGACAACGGCGAGCGTTTCACCACCTACGCGATTCGTGGCGAAGAAGGTTCGCGAATGATTTCGGTGAATGGCGCCGCGGCGCACAAAGCCAAAGTCGGCGACCGGGTGATCATCTGCGCCTACGCGCACTACAGCGAAGCCGAGTTGCTCAACTTCAAACCGCGCATGCTTTACATGGCTGCGGGCAATGAGCTGAGCCACACCAGCAACGCCATTCCTGTTCAGCTCGCCTGAACCTCCTCATCCTCGTCCGTTTGTCGGACTGTTTCTAACCTTGATGTTAAAAAAGTACCGGAAACAGGTCAGACAAAGTCAAGACAGATCGCAGCGCGAGGTTTACTGTATTCGCCCTGCGCCAATAAATCGTGTCGACGCAGTTTGACCCCATGCCCAAACATGGCATGGCGGTCTGTTCAGTGTTCAAAAGGCCGTTCAAGTAAAAAGGAAAACCGCAGCGATGGCGTACTACCGCACTCCTCACGACGTTACCGCTCTGCCCGCCTGGCAAGCGTTGAAAGATCACCGCCAAGCCATGCAGGATTTCAGCATGCGCGAAGCCTTCAACGCCGATCCGCAGCGCTTCAATCAGTTCACCCTGAGCAGCTGCGGACTGTTTCTCGATTATTCGAAGAATTTGATCAACGCCGAGACCCGCAACCTGCTGGTGGGTCTGGCCAATGAAGTCGATTTGAAGGGCGCGATCAAAGCGCTGTTCGACGGCGAAATCGTCAACTCATCCGAAGGCCGACCGGCGCTGCACACAGCCCTGCGCCGTCCAGTGGGCGACAAACTGTCGGTCAATGGCGTCAACGTGATGCCGGAAGTGCACAAGGTGCTCAACCAGATCACTGATCTGGTTGGCCGTATTCACGACGGTCTGTGGCGCGGTTACACCGAGAAGCCGATCACCGACGTGGTGAACATCGGTATCGGTGGCTCGTTCCTCGGCCCCGAGCTGGTTTCCGAAGCGCTGCTGTCCTACGCGCAAAAAGGCGTGCGTTGCCACTATCTGGCGAACATTGACGGCAGTGAGTTTCACGAACTGACGCAAAAGCTGCGCGCCGAAACCACGCTGTTCATCGTTTCGTCGAAATCGTTCAACACCCTCGAAACCCTGAAGAATGCTCAGGCCGCTCGCGCCTGGTACCTGGCTCAGGGCGGTTCTGAGGCCGAGCTGTATCGCCACTTCATCGCCGTATCGAGCAACAACGCGGCCGCCGTGGCGTTCGGTATCCGCGAAGAAAACATCTTCCCGATGTGGGACTGGGTCGGCGGTCGTTACTCGCTGTGGTCGGCCATCGGTTTGCCGATCGCCCTGGCCATCGGCATGTCCAACTTCAAGGAACTGCTGTCCGGTGCCTTCACCATGGACCAGCATTTCCAGACCGCGCCGTTCGAACAGAACATGCCGGTGCTGCTGGCCCTGCTCGGCGTCTGGTACGGCAACTTCTGGGGCGCGCAAAGCCACGCAATCCTGCCGTACGATCACTACCTGCGCAACATCACCAAGCACTTGCAACAGCTGGACATGGAGTCCAACGGCAAGAGCGTGCGTCAGGACGGCACCCCGGTGTCGACCGATACCGGGCCGGTGATCTGGGGTGGTGTCGGCTGCAACGGTCAGCACGCTTACCACCAGTTGCTGCACCAAGGCACCCAACTGATCCCGGCCGACTTCATCGTGCCGATCGTCAGCTTCAACCCGGTATCCGACCACCATCAGTGGCTGTACGCCAACTGCCTGTCGCAGAGCCAGGCACTGATGCTCGGCAAGACGTTGCCGGAAGCCGAGGCCGAACTGCGCGACAAAGGCATGAGCGAAGAGCAAGTGCACAAACTGGCACCGCACAAGGTGATCCCGGGCAACCGTCCGAGCAACACCCTGGTGGTCGAACGCATCAGCCCACGTCGTCTCGGCGCGCTGGTTGCCATGTATGAACACAAAGTGTTCGTGCAAAGCGTAGTCTGGGGCATCAACGCCTTCGACCAGTGGGGCGTGGAGCTGGGCAAGGAATTGGGCAAAGGCGTTTACAACCGCCTGGTCGGCAGCGATGAGAGCAACGCTGACGATGCGTCCACTCAGGGCCTGATCAACTACTTCCGCGGTCGTCACCGCGGTTGATGTGAATGGGGTGCCCACAATTCCAGTGGGCAACCCATATTCAATGTGGGAGCGAGCCTGCTCGCGAATGCGGCGTGTCATTCAACATCTGTGTTGACTGAACCACCGCTTTCGCGAGCAAGCTCGGCTCCTACAGTTGTTTTGGGGGGCATTCAACATCAGGTTCAGCCATCGGAATGCTGATCCGGCTTGAACCCTTTGCCCTCTCGGCGCATCTTTATTCCTGTCGCACAACAAGAATAAGGAACCGTCATGTTCGATATCAGCACGTTCCCCAAAGCCGATGCCGTCCGCCGGGCTGCTCAGTTGAGTCAGGACGACTATCAGCGCCTGTACCGCGAATCCATTGAACACCCCGGCACCTTCTGGGCCGAACAAGCCACCCGCTTCCTCGACTGGAGCACGCCGTGGCAAACCGTTCAGCGCTACGACCTGAAAACCGGTGAGGCCGCCTGGTTTGCCGGCGGCAAGCTGAACGTCAGTTACAACTGCATCGACCGCCACCTCGAACAACGCGGCGATCAGACTGCCCTCCTTTGGGAAGGCGACGACCCTGCCGAATCAGCGCAAATCACTTATAAAAAACTCCACCACCATGTCTGCCGTCTGGCCAATGTGCTGAAAAGCCGTGGCGTGAAGAAAGGCGACCGGGTGTGCATCTACATGCCGATGATCCCCGAAGCCGCATACGCCATGCTCGCTTGCGCGCGGATTGGCGCGATTCATTCGGTAGTGTTTGGCGGCTTCTCCCCAGACTCGCTGCGTGACCGCATTCTCGATGCCGATTGCCGCACAGTGATCACTGCCGATGAAGGCGTGCGCGGCGGCAAGTTCGTGCCGTTGAAACAGAATGTCGACAAAGCCCTGCAAAGTTGCCCGGACGTCAGCACCGTCGTGGTGGTCGAACGCAGCCAAGGCAACGTCGACTGGATCGAGGGCCGCGACCTCTGGTATCACCAGGCCGTGCGCGACGTCAGCGACGATTGTCCGCCAGAACCGATGGACGCCGAAGACCCGCTGTTCATCCTCTACACCTCCGGCAGCACGGGTAAACCCAAAGGCGTTTTGCACACCACTGGCGGCTACCTGCTGCAAGCGGCAATGACCTTCAAGTACGTGCTCGATTACCGCGATGGCGAGGTGTTCTGGTGCACCGCCGACGTCGGCTGGGTCACCGGCCACAGCTACATCGTCTACGGCCCGCTGGCCAACGGCGCGACCACGTTGATGTTCGAAGGCGTGCCGAGTTATCCGAGCAGCTCACGATTCTGGCAGGTGATTGATAAACACAAGGTCAACATTTTCTATACCGCACCGACCGCCCTGCGCGCGTTGATGCGCGAAGGTGCCGAACCGTTGAAGGAAACGTCGCGCGCCAGCCTCAGACTACTCGGCAGCGTCGGTGAGCCAATCAACCCGGAAGCGTGGGAATGGTATTTCAATGTGGTTGGCGAACAGCGCTGCCCCATCGTCGACACCTGGTGGCAGACCGAAACCGGCGGCATCATGCTCAGCCCGCTGGTCAGCGCGCAGCGGATCAAACCGGGCTGCGCCACCCAGCCAATGTTCGGCGTGCAACCGGTGCTACTTGACGAGCAAGGCAAGGAAATCAAAGGCGCCGGCAGCGGCGTGCTCGCCATCAAATCCAGCTGGCCGGCGCAGATTCGCAGCGTCTACGGCGACCCGCAGCGAATGGTCGACACTTATTTCAAACCCTACCCCGGCTATTACTTCACCGGCGACGGCGCGCGCCGCGACGAGGACGGTGACTACTGGATCACCGGGCGCATCGACGACGTGATCAACGTCTCCGGCCATCGCATCGGCACCGCCGAAGTGGAAAGCGCGTTGGTGCTGCACGACAGCATCGCCGAGGCCGCAGTGGTCGGTTATCCCCATGACGTCAAAGGCCAGGGCATCTACGCCTTCGTCACGCCCATGAATGGCGCCGAACCGAGTGATGACCTGAAGAAAGAATTGCTGGCCCACGTCAGCAAGGAAATCGGCAGCTTCGCCAAACCGGATCTGATCCAATGGGCGCCGGCCTTGCCGAAAACCCGCTCAGGCAAGATCATGCGGCGCATTCTGCGCAAGATCGCCTGCAACGAACTCGACAGCCTCGGCGACACTTCGACCCTGGCCGATCCGAGCGTGGTACAGGGCCTGATCGACAAGCGCCTCAATCAGTAACATTGCGGGCGCGCTCAACCGATCGCGCCCGCCCTTCAGCACTGAGTGGTCATGGAATTCATCCGCAGCCGTATCGAAAACCAACTCATGAGTCTGACCGGGCTGTCGCTCGGTCAACTCGACCTGGAAAACCCCAAGGGTGATCCCGGCCTGTTCGGCCCCGACTCCGTCAGTTGGCAGGTGCACGGTGACTTCAGCAGCATGTTGATCGGCGGTATCAGCGCGCTGTTGCTGCAAGCGCTGCATCCGCTGGCGCTGGCCGGGGTTTGGGATCATTCGAACTTTCGCCAGGATATGCTCGGGCGTTTGCGCCGCACCAGTCAGTTCGTCTCCGGCACCACGTTTGGCTCGCGCCGGGATGCTGATTGGCTGATCGAGAAAGTCCGCACTATTCACCTGCAAGTGGTCGGTACCGCACCCGATGGCCGGCCCTATGCGGCCAGCGATCCCGACTTGCTGACGTGGGTGCATGTGGCGGAGGTCAGCAACTTCCTTGCGGCGCATTTGCGCTATCGCAACCCGCAGTTGTCGTTGCTGGATCAAGATCGTTATTACGCGGAAATCGCTATCGTCGCTGAGCGTCTGGGCGCACGCGATGTGCCGAAATCGCGACAAGCTGTGGCCGATTACCTGCAACACATGCGCCCCCAGTTGCTGTGTGATCAACGCAGTCGTGAAGTGTTGCGCTTGTTACTGGCCGCGCCAGCGCCGAGCGTTCTGGCGCGACCGTTTGGCGATCTGATGATGAAGGCAGGAATTGATCTGCTGCCGGACTGGGCCAGTGACATGCTCGACGTCCGCCAGAGCTCGCTGCAACGCCAGTTGATTCGCGCTAGCGTCAAACGCAGCGCACCGATGCTGCGCTGGGCAATGCGCAATGGCTCGGTGCAACGGGCGAAGCGCAGGATGGGCCTGTTGACCTAAAAGCTTCGCGAGAGGCTCGCTCCCACATTTGGAGTGCATTCCCATGTGGGAGCGAGCCTGCTCGCGACGGCCGCAACTCGATTGCCCGCCAAGCTGCTAAACTCCCGCGCCCCAATTCTCACCAGCAAGGCGCCCGCATGTCTTCCTTGAATCAGGCGCTGCGCGCCGCCCTCGATCAACGCCAGGACTTGCTCGCCGAGCTGCACAGCCAGGGCACCGATTGCTATCGGTTGTTCCATGGCAGCCAGGAAGGCGCCGGTGGCCTGACCATCGACCGCTACGGCCCGCAACTGCTGGTACAGAGCTTTCACCAGACGCTGGAGCGCGACGATCTGCTGCAACTGCACGCCATGGTCAATCAAACCCTGGGGCTCGAAACGCTGCTGGTCTACAACGATCGCTCCCGTGGCAACTCGCGCATCGACCGTGAAGACAACGTCTATAAAGCCGACGATGCTGCACTGGCTGATCTGGTCGGTCACGAATGGGGCCTGAACTACCGCGTACGCGGGCGTCATGCGGGGCAGGATCCACTGCTGTTCCTCGACCTGCGCAACACCCGCGGCTGGGTCAAGGACCACGCCAAGGGCAAATCCGTGCTCAACCTGTTCGCCTACACCTGCGGCGTCGGCCTCAGTGCTGCGGCCGGGGGTGCGCGTGAGGTGTGTAACCTGGATTTCGCCGAAGGCAATCTGGCAGTCGGTCGTGAAAACGGCCTGCTCAACCCGACATTGCCGCCGATGGAGTTCATCCAGTCCGACTACTTTCCGGCCATCCGCCAACTCGCCGGCCTGCCGATCAGCCAGCGGCGCGGGCAGAAACTGCCAAGCTATCAGCGCCTCGAACAGCGTCAATACGATCTGGTGCTGCTCGATCCACCGGCCTGGGCCAAAAGTGCATTCGGCACCGTCGACCTGCTGCGCGACTATCAGAGCCTGCTCAAACCCGCCCTGCTGACCACCGCCGACAACGGCGTGCTGATCTGCTGCAACAACCTGGCGAAAGTCAGCATGGACGACTGGCGCGAACAAGTGCTGCGCTGCGCCGAGAAGGCCGGCCGCCCGGTGCGCGAGTGGAGCGTGATGACGCCCGGCGCCGACTTCCCGTCGATGGACCAGCAGCCACCCCTGAAAACCCTCATCCTGCAGCTCTGAGCCCTCCCGCGCGGCTGACAACCATCCGATGTGGGAGCGAGCCTGCTCGCGAAAGCGGTGTATCAACAGCAGATATAGCGACTGATACAACGCCTTCGCGAGCAGGCTCGCTCCCACATGTTATTTGTTCCTACAGAAGAATCTGAACAATCCTGTCCCACACCAGGCACTTCGGAACCAGAATCGCGTGCCATACTCCAAGGCACTCCGATTCAGACAGATGAAGCCGCACATGCCCAAAGGATTGATTCGCGCGATAGGCGCCTTGTTGACTGCTCTGGCCCTTTACAGCCTGCTGGGGTTTCTGATTTTGCCGGGCATCGCCCTGCGCATAGCCAACCAGCAACTGGCCAATTACGCGACGGTGCCCGCGCATCTGCAGCGTATCGAGCTCAACCCGTTCAGCCTTGAAGTCACGCTGTGGGGGCTGGTCATTGGCGAGCCGGGTAAGGAACAGGTCGGTTTCGAGCGACTGTACGCCAACCTGCAACTCGACAGCCTGTGGACAAAAGCCCTGCACCTGTCCGATATCGAACTGGAAAAATCCAAAACCGAAATCGTCTTTGGCAAAGACGGCAAGCTCAACCTGCTAAGCCTGTTCAAGCTTCCAGCCAGCGAGCCGACCCCGACCGATCCGAACGCCAAACCTTTCCCGCTGCGCATTGATCGCATCAAACTGGCCGGCGGCATGCTGCACTTCCAGGATGCACGGCCAAGCGAGCCGATCGAATTCCTTTACGACAAACTCGATTTCGAGTTGAAAAACCTCAGCACCCTGCCCGAAGACAGCGCCGATATGACGCTGGTCGCCGCCGGTCCGGCGGGTGGGCAGATCGACTGGAAAGGCAACTTCAGCCTGATCCCGTTCACCTCCGAAGGCACGCTGAAAGTTACCGACGGCAGGATGAAAGCTTTCTGGCCTTACGTGCGTGATTCTGTGCCATTGGTGCTCGAAGACGGCGTGATCAGCCTCAGCACCGAATACAAACTCAATCTGTCGAAAGAAACCGAACTGCTGCTCAATAACGTCGCGGTGAGCATTGCGCCTTTCGCGATCAAGGCGCCGGACGGTCGCCCACTGGCGAAACTCGAACGCCTCGATGTCAGCGAAACCAGCGTTGATCTGGCCAAACAACAAGTGGTGGTCGGCAAGATCCGTAGCCAGAAGCTCGAAACCTGGGCCGCGCTTGAAGCCGACGGCCAACTGGACTGGCAAAAACTGTTCGCCAGTCAACCGTCGAAACCGGCAGCCAAAGCCGCCGCCGAACCAGCCAGTACTCCAGCGGCCGCAGACTCGCCGAAAGCTGAACCGACGGCGCCGAGCAAACCCTGGCAAGTGCTGCTCAAAGACGTGCAATTGCGCAACTACACCGTGCATCTCGCCGACCGTTCGGCAACGCCTGCAGTCGCGCTGGACATCACCCCGCTGAACGTCAACCTGCAGGATTTCGACAGCCTCAACGGCTCGCCCTTCAAGCTCAAGCTCGACAGCGGGCTGGGCAAGCAAGGCAAGATCAGCGCCGATGGCACGGTCAACCTCGCCCCGGTCAACGCTCAGCTCAACGTCAAAACCCAGGACATCGACCTGCGTGTCGCACAGTCGTACATCAATCCGTTCATTCGCCTCGAACTGCGCAGCGGCATGCTGGGCAGTGACCTCAAGGTCAATCTGAAAAGTACCGCGCCGCTGGCCCTCAGCGTGACCGGACGTGCGCAGATCGATCAACTGCACACCCTCGACACCCTGAAAACCCGCGACTTCCTCAAATGGCAGCAAGTGGTGGTGGAAGGCCTGAACTATCAGCACGGCGACAGCCTGTCGATCGACAAGGTCAACCTGTTCCAGCCGTATGTGCGCTTCATGATCAACGATGACCGCACCACCAACATCGATGACCTGCTGATTCCACAGCCTGCCGACAGCGGAGCAAAAACCGCCGCGGCCAAACCGGCCAGCAAAGACAAGCCGTTGGGCATTCACATCGGCGGCATCGCCATCAATGACGGTTCCGCCAACTTCGCCGACTTCAGCCTGACGCCGAACTTCGCCACCGCCGTCCAGCAACTTAACGGCCAGATCGGCACCATCGACAGTCGTCAGACGAAACCAGCCAGCGTCGACATCAATGGCAAGGTCGACCGCTATGCACCAGTGACCATCAAGGGCGCGGTCAATCCATTCGACCCGATGGCCAGCCTCGATATCACCACCAGTTTCAAACGGGTCGAACTGACCACCCTGACGCCCTATTCCGGCAAGTTCGCCGGTTACCGCATCCGCAAGGGCCGGCTCAATCTCGACCTGCATTACCTGATCACCAAGGGCCAGCTCAAAGCCGAGAACAAAGTGGTGGTCGAGCAACTGCAACTCGGCGAGAAAGTCGACAGCCCGGATGCCGTCAGCTTGCCGCTGAAACTGGCGATCGCCTTGCTCAAGGACGTCGACGGCAAGATCTCCATCGAACTGCCGGTGACCGGCGACTTGAACAACCCGCAGTTCAGCGTGATGCCGATTGTCTGGCAGACCCTGCGCAACCTCATCGTCAAAGCTGCAGCCGCCCCATTCAAACTGATTGGCGGACTGATTAGCGGCGGCGGTTCCGAAGACCTCGGGACGGTGTCCTTCGCGCCTGGCTCAAGTGACTTGAGCAAGGATGCCCAAGGTGCGCTGGACAAGTTGTCCCAAGCGCTCAAGGCACGTCCGGCCCTGCGCCTGGAAATCGAAGGCACTGCCGCGAAAAGCAGCGACGGCCCATTGCTCGCCGAACAGCGTCTGGAACGTGAATATCAGTACAACTACTACAAGATGCTCCAGCGTCGCGGCGACAAGGTGCCGGCCCAGGCATCGTTGCTGCAGGTGCCGGACGGCGAAAAAGGCCCGCTGCTTGAAGGCATCTACCGCACCCGCCTGAAAACTCAGCCTCCGGCCGAATGGAAGGATCTGGGCAAGGAAGAACGCACGGCGAAAATGCGCGCAGGCGTGATCAGCTTCTGGAGCGGCAGCGATGTATTGCTGCGTCAGTTGGGTCAGGATCGCGCCAGCAGCATCAAGGACTATCTGGTCGACAAAGGCCAGTTGGCGGACGACCGCGTGTATTTCATCGACGCCAACCTTGGCGAGTCTGAAAGCGATGGTCGTGTAGTGACACAAATGCACCTGGATGCCGAGTGATGAAGCGCCAATGGCTGGCCGCGCTGACACTGAGCTTCGCTGCCGGCCATGCCGTGGCGTCCGACACGCTGCGCTGTGGCAGCCAATTGATCAGCCTCGGCGATCGCTCCAGCGAAGTGCTGCAAAAGTGTGGCGAACCAGTCAGCCGCGACGTGCTGGGCTACAAGCGTAGCGCCAATCGCCGGGAAGAGTTCCAGGTCGAGGAGTGGACGTACGGGCCGAGCAACGGCATGTACCAATACCTGCGCTTTGAAGGCAATCGCCTGCGGCAGATCAACAGCAAACGCGGTAACTGAAAGATCAAAAGATCGCAGCCTGCGGCAGATCCTACAGGGATCGTATCCCATGTAGCAGCTGCCGCAGGCTGCGATCTTTGCTTCCACACAATAAAACAGGCCCCGACACGAATGGCGGGGCCTGTAATGGTCACTTCCGTGTGACCGTTCGCATGAACTCTAAAGTGGCGGCAGACGTATTGCTCGGCCCGTCTGTCGCGCCTTCTCCCGGTCCAGGCGAGAAGTCATGCCTTACTCGGCTTTCAGGCCGTCAGCGGAGACCGCTTTGACGCCTTTGATTTTCTTGGTGATGTTCACCGCGGTGGTTTTCTGAGCTTCGGTGATAGCTACAGTCGACGACAGCGATACCACACCTTTGTTGGTTTCTACTTTGATGTCGGTGCCTGGGATGCCTTTTTCGGTAACCAGGTCGCTTTTGACTTTGGTAGTGATCCAGGTATCGGAAGTAGTTTCTTTAGCCTTGGTCATTTCACCGGCGGCCAGAGTCATTGGAGCCTGGGTAGCCTGGGTGGATTGTGCAAACGCACCGGAAGCCATGGTCAGGGTCAGCGCGGTAGCAGCAGCGGCAGTGATAGCGAACTTCTTCATACGAGTAACTCCTGTTTTTCTGGAAAGTCTGCTGCGTGTCTTGTCAGCAGGGTTACTGGATATATTGCGAACGCTGTGCCAACTTTTTAAAACACATAAAATCCTTATAAATCAATACCTTATAAATAATGCAAATTTCCGGATTCATGCAAATTGCATGACATGTGCAAAATTCACATGCAAGTTGCGGTTTTTCGGAAAGTTCCTAAGGCGCTGAAATTATTGAAGCTTTTGTGAAGCGTCAGACAATGAAAAATGCCCCGCATTGCGGGGCATTTATTGCTCAGACAAGACCTGACATTACGTACCGCTGGCAGTACAGCCCTTTGGCGAGTAGTCCGCGTTAACGGTCGTAGCACAGCTCCAAACGCCCGACGTACTGCCTGTTGCAGCACCGGTACGGGTGAGCGTGATCGTTTTACCCAATACCGGCCCTGGAGCGGCAACCAGCGTGCAGGTAATCGAACCGGCACCGGTCGAAGCCGTGCCCGAAGCCGCCAGTGTGCAGTTGGAAGTAGTCGCGGTAGCGCTACCCGCGACCAGCGTCAGCGTTGGATCGGTACCTTGGTTGATGGTGTCCTCGAACGGCACTTTCAGGGCGCTGACTTCCGCCAGGCCGGCCGTCACTTTCGAGCGCGCCTGATATTTGGTGTACTGCGGCAACGCAATCGTCGCCAGAATGCCGATGATCGCGACGACGATCAGCAGCTCGATCAGGGTAAAACCTTGTTGTTTTTTCATAGACACGCTCCATGCATGAGTCGAAATCTCATGATCTGCAAAGGACGCAGCATAGCCCATGCCAACGCCTTCAGGCCCTGAGCAGTGGGCGCCGATACCGCGCTCCGCCCTTTCCTACAACCTGTAACCGCACTATCTGACACTTTTTGTCACCTGTACCCGCCGTGTTTGGCGCTGTCACTTGACTAGGCTATAAGTCATGAACTGCAAGCGTGCGGAATCCCCATGAATGACATCGCTCTGAGCGGTCTGGCCAAACAATTGGTGCAGGCTGAACTGCTGACGGAAAAAAGTGCACAACAAGCCTGGCAACAGGCCCAGCGCAATCGCCTGTCGCTGGTCAGTTATCTGGTGCAGAACAAACTGGTGAAAGGCTGGCAGGTGGCCGAGATCGCGTCAGAGCATTTCGGCATGGCGTTTCTCGACCTCAACTGCCTGGACAAGGAAACCCAGCCCAAAGGCCTGGTCAGCGAAAAACTGGTGCGCCAACACCACGCCCTGCCCCTGTGGCGGCGTGGCAACAAACTGTTCGTGGGCATATCCGATCCGAGCAATCACCAGGCGATCAACGACATCCAGTTCAGCACCGGGCTGAGCACCGAAGCCATTCTGGTCGAAGACGACAAACTCACCGATGCCATCGAAAAGTTCTTCGACACCCATGCCAGTGGTCTCGAGGAGATGGCCGACGTTGACCTCGACGGTGTCGATGTCCAGTCCATCGACGACGGCAGAGAGGATGCCATCGGCGTCATCGACGCCGATGATGCGCCGGTGGTGCGCTTCGTCCACAAGATGCTGCTGGATGCGATCAAAAGCGGCTCTTCCGACCTGCACTTCGAACCCTACGAAAAAAACTACCGCGTGCGGGTACGCACCGACGGCATTCTGCGCGAGGTGGCCAAACCACCGATTCAACTGGCCGGGCGCATTGCTGCGCGCCTGAAAGTCATGGCCAGCCTCGACATTTCCGAGCGACGCAAACCGCAGGACGGGCGAATAAAGATGCGCCTGTCAAAGAGCAAGTCGATCGACTTCCGGGTCAACACCCTGCCCACTCTGTGGGGCGAAAAAGTGGTGATCCGGATTCTCGACCCGTCCAGCGCGCAAATCGGCATTGATGCGCTCGGTTACGAGCCGGCGCAAAAAGATTTGTACATGGCCGCGCTCAAGCAGCCGCAAGGCATGATTCTGGTCACCGGCCCCACCGGGTCAGGGAAAACCGTGTCGCTGTACACCGGGCTTAATATTCTCAATACCGTCGACATCAACATCTCCACCGCCGAAGACCCGGTAGAGATCAACATGGAAGGTATCAACCAGGTCAACGTCAATCCCAAACAAGGACTCGACTTTGCTCAGGCCCTGCGCTCGTTCCTGCGTCAGGATCCGGACGTGATCATGGTCGGTGAGATCCGTGATCTGGAAACCGCCGAGATCGCCATCAAAGCGGCGCAAACCGGTCACCTCGTGCTCTCGACCCTGCACACCAACAGCGCCGCAGAAACCCTGACACGCTTGCATAATATGGGCATTCCCGGCTTCAACATTGCCACCTCGGTCAGCCTGATCATCGCCCAGCGGCTGGCGCGCAAATTATGCAGTCATTGCAAGAAGCCCATCGAAATCCCCCGTGAAGCACTGATCAAGGAAGGTTTCCCCGCGGAACGCATCGGCCATTTCACGATCTACGAGCCGGTCGGTTGCGATCACTGCAACGGCGGCTATAAGGGGCGCGTGGGGATTTATGAAGTGGTGAAGAACACAGCTGAACTGCAACGCCTGATCATGGCCGAAGGCAACTCGCTGGAAATCGACAGCCAGATGCGGCGCGACGGCTTCGACGACTTACGCACCTCAGGGCTGCACAAGGCCATGCAAGGCATCACCAGCCTGGAAGAAATCAACCGGGTCACCAAGGACTGAACATGGCGGTCAAGGCAGCGAAAATCAGCATCTACGCCTGGGAAGGTACCGACAAGAAGGGCAGCAAACTCAGCGGTGAGCTCAGCGGACATAACCCTGCACTGGTCAAGGCGCAGTTGCGCAAACAAGGCATCAATCCGGGCAAGGTACGCAAGAAGTCGGCTTCCTTATTGAGCTTCGGCAAGCGCATCAAGGCGCAGGACATCGCCCTGTTCACCCGGCAAATGGCAACCATGATGAAGGCCGGTGTGCCGCTGCTGCAGTCGTTCGACATCATCGGCGAAGGCTTCGACAACCCGGCCATGCGCAAACTGGTCGATGAGGTAAAACAGGAAGTCGCGGCCGGTAACAGCTTCGCCACGGCGCTGCGCAAGAAGCCGCAGTATTTCGACGAGTTGTATTGCAACCTGGTCGATGCCGGCGAACAGTCCGGTGCGCTCGATACCTTGCTGGAGCGTGTCGCGACCTATAAGGAAAAAAGCGAACGACTCAAAGCCAAGATCAAGAAAGCCATGACCTACCCCACCGCCGTGGTACTGGTGGCGATGGTGGTCACCGGGATTCTGCTGGTGAAAGTGGTGCCGCAATTTCAATCGGTGTTCTCCGGCTTCGGCGCAGAACTGCCGGCGTTCACGCTGATGGTCATCTCGATCTCGGAGTTCATGCAGCAATGGTGGTGGGCCGTACTCGGTGTGGTGATCGCGGCCGTGTTCGGTACTCGCCATGCACTGAAGAAATCCCAGGCGCTACGTGACCGGCGCGACACCTGGCTACTGAAACTGCCGTTGGTGGGCACGCTGATGTACAAGTCCGCCGTGGCGCGATTTGCCCGAACCTTGTCGACCACCTTCGCCGCCGGGGTGCCGTTGGTGGAGGCGCTCGACTCGGTGGCCGGTGCGACCGGCAACGTAGTGTTCAAGCGCGCGGTGCTACGGATTGGCCAGGACGTCGCCACAGGCATGCAGTTGAACTTCTCGATGCGCACCACCGGGGTCTTCCCGAACATGGCGGTACAAATGACCGCCATCGGCGAAGAGTCCGGCGCGCTGGATGAGATGCTCGACAAGGTCGCAGGGTTTTACGAAGAAGAAGTGGATAACATGGTCGACAACCTCACCAGCCTCATGGAGCCGTTCATCATGGTCGTGCTGGGGGTGATCGTCGGCGGGCTGGTCGTGGCCATGTACCTGCCGATCTTCCAACTCGGCTCAGCGATCTGACATGCCTATCGAAGAACTGTTTGCCCTCTATCCTCTGGCCTTTGTCTGTACCGCGCTGCTCCTCGGGCTGGTGGTCGGCAGCTTCCTCAATGTGCTGATCTGGCGCCTGCCGAAAATGCTCGAACGCGATTGGCGCCAGCAGGCCCAGGATGTGCTCGGTTTGCCCGGTGAAACGCCGCAGCCGACCTACAACCTGATGCTGCCCCACTCCGAGTGCCCGCACTGCGCGCACAAGATCCGCCCGTGGGAAAACATTCCGCTGCTCAGTTACCTGTGGTTGCGCGGGCGCTGCTCGGCCTGCGCTGCGCCGATCAGCAAACGTTATCCGCTGACCGAACTGGCCTGCGGCCTGCTCTCGGCATTCATTGCCTGGCATTTCGGTTTTGGCTGGCAGGCTTGCCTGTTGATCTTCCTGACCTGGGGCTTGTTGGCCATGAGTCTGATCGACACCGAGCATCAGTTGCTGCCGGATGTGTTGGTGCTGCCGCTGCTTTGGCTTGGGCTGATCGTCAACAGTTTCGGATTGTTCGTGCCCCTGCACGATGCGTTATGGGGCGCGGTGGCGGGCTACATGGCGCTGTGGTCGGTGTTCTGGCTGTTCAAGTTGCTGACCGGCAAGGACGGCATCGGTCACGGTGATTTCAAGCTGTTGGCACTGTGTGGCGCTTGGGGTGGCTGGCAGATTCTGCCACTGACGATCCTGCTGTCGTCTCTGGTGGGCGCGATCATCGGGGTGATTCTGCTGCGTTTGCGCAAGCAGGAAACCTCGACGCCGATCCCCTTCGGCCCCTATCTGGCAATTGCCGGCTGGATTGCCTTGCTCTGGGGTGGTCAAATAACCGACTTCTATTGGCAGTTTGTCGGTTTGCAATGAATACCCCTGTGAAAAAACCCTGGATACTCGGCCTGACCGGCGGCATCGGCAGCGGCAAAAGCGCGGCAGCCCAGCACTTCATCGACCTTGGCATCCATGTGGTGGACGCTGATCATGCGGCGCGCTGGGTGGTCGAACCGGGGCGCCCGGCGCTGGCAAAAATTGCCGAACACTTCGGCGCCGGTGTCCTGCAAGCCGATGGCACACTCGATCGCGCCGCCCTGCGCAAACTTATTTTTGAAGTGCCTGAAGAGCGCCGCTGGCTCGAAGCACTGCTGCACCCGTTGATCGCCGAGGAAATCGCTCATCACTTGGCGCTGGCAAAATCGCCTTACGCGATTCTGGTTTCGCCGCTGTTGATCGAGTCCGGGCAATACGCGCTGACCCAGCGCATTCTGGTGATCGACGCCCCGCAACAATTGCAGATCGAACGCACCTTGCAGCGTGACCAGACCAGCGAACAGCAGGTTCAAGCAATCCTCAAGGCCCAATCGAGCCGCGAAGACCGTTTGAGCCGTGCCGATGACGTGGTGGTCAACGACCGCGACCTCGCCTGGCTGCACAGCGAAGTCGAACGTCTGCATCACTTTTACCTGACTTTATCCGGAGGCCAAGCATGAGCCAGATTCCCACCGTTGAATGCCCGACCTGCGGCGCGCCCGTCGAATTCACCCCCGAAAACAAGTTTCGGCCGTTCTGCTCCGATCGCTGCAAACTGATCGACCTCGGCGCCTGGGCGTCGGAAGAACACAAGATCCCGGTGGCCCCGGACGCAGAAGACGAGATGTTTTCCGGCGATTTCGATCCACGTCACTGAGGCCGATCAGGGTCGCATAAAGCCGTAGTCCTGATCGTCGTCGAGGTTTTCCGCAAGAAAGCGCAACTCGTCAGCCAGGTCTTCGGCGTTGCGCACCGCCTTGCTCTGTTGCACCACTGCACTGAGCAAGGCGCGCAAACTCAACCCCGGGTCAAAACCCACCTCTTGCGCCATCTCCAGACTCTGCCGGGTTTCCTGCCTCGCCCATTCGTACACACTCATGCCGCTGCTCCTGAAGGGATTTGCCCGAGCATGAAATTTCCCGCGCGTGACGGGTTTGATGTGGATCAAGACTTCGGATCGTCGTCCTTCCACGGCGCCGAAAGGTAGCGCGTGCGATTGAAGGTCTCCAGCCATTCAGGGCAGAACACCACCAATGCACTGATGACCATCCCGTTGATAAACGCCTCGGGGAATATGATCAGCCACAGGTAACCAATGAAGTCTTCCAGCCATTCCGGCATGGCAAAGAGGCCGTCGTACCAGAGCAAGGTCAGGCTCAGCAGCAGGCACAGTAACGCCGACAATGCAGCCGCCAGAAACCCGGAACAAAAGATGTACACGAACGGATTACGCGGCTGCGCACGTTCGACGAGAATCGCCACGCACTCGGTAACGGCCACCGGTAACAAGATAAACAGTGCACCGTTGACCCCAAGCGCCGCGAGATCCTGACGCCCGAGTAGCACCAGGCCGATTTGTGCGATCAGCCCGCCGACAATCGCCAGCGGCCAGTCGAGCAGAAGCGTTACCGCTGTCATGCCGATGAAGTGATAAGACACGCCGGTGTCGAAATCCCTGCGCACCAGCCACAACAGAAACAGGGCGAACACTGTGCCAAACAGCAGGTGCTGGCGACGGCTGTCGCTGAACAGCTCGACCCAAGGCGCGCGCATGATCGCCCAGAATAGCACTGGCAAATAAATCAGCCAGCCGAGCGTCAGACTTGTGAACGACAACAGTTCAGCACCGATCATGATTCCCTCACCTCTCCTTCGAATACCCTGTAGGAGCTGCCGAAGGCTGCGATATTTTGATCTTTAATAAACAGGATCAAAAGATCGCAGCCTTCGACAGCTTCTGCATGGGCGCGATTCCTGTGCTGAAAAGTCTACACCGCTCGATGCAAAGCTATCTGCTTGTCGCATTTGAACGCTAAGCTTGGGCCTATGGATGACTCAGATTATTTACGCCTGCTGACCATCGCGGCCGAGCAAGCCAACGCGTTCCTGTCCAATGCCCGCAAATGGGAGCGTGAGCGTTGGGTCTGCCAGCGCCTGCTGCAAGGCTTGAACATTCCCTACCGCGCCGACGAATTCGCCCCCGCCGGCGAGCCGCCGGACGTGCTGTTTCGCGACGCCAACTTTGAAGTGTTCTTCGTGCTCGATGAGGGCCGGCGGCTAAACGACGAATGGCGCGATGAATTGCAACGTCGACGCAGCGCCTTCTCGCTCAGCCAATTGGTACGCCGCGAAGCCAAACCCAAACGTATCCCGGCCAATGAGTTTCTTCTGCGACTGGCGCCAACCTTGCGTAAAAAAGCACACAACTACAAAGAACGCGGCATGGATCTGGGCGAACTGGATATCATCGCCTTCGCCAGTCTCAAGCGCGAAGTGCTGGATTTGAACAGCCACTTTCCGCCGCCGACCGAGTATTTGCGCCAAGGCTGGCGCTCACTGTCGCTGGTCGGTCCGACGTTCGCTCGGGTACTGTTTGCTCACCCGGATGCACCGGATTTCCTGCGTAGCAATCTCGGCCGCAGTATCGTTTTCGATGTCGGAATCAGCCTGTGACGCCACTTCAACAATTGATCGCCGATGTACCGCAAACCGGCCGCGTTCGCTGGATCGGCGTGCGCCCCGAATCCCGTGGGCCGATGATCGAGCTGGATGCCGTGGAAGCACGGCTGGAGGCCGGGCTGACCGGCGACCACGCTCGCCCTGGTTTACGTAACGCACGGCAGGTGACGCTGATTCAGTTCGAACATCTGCCAGTGATCAGCGCGTTGATGGGTCGCTCCGTCGATCAACCGGTCAGGCCTGAAGATCTGCGACGCAACCTCGTTATCAGCGGTATCAATTTGTTTAGCCTCAAGGGTCGGCGCTTTCGTATCGGTCAGGCCATATTCGAAACGACTGGCTGGTGTCAGCCTTGCGCACGCCTGCAGAACAACCTCGGCCCCGGCACCTTTCAAGCCGTGCGCGGGCATGGCGGAATTACCGCGCGGGTGTTACAAAGCGGGATCATTCGCCTCGATGATGGCGTGTCTGTCGAGCCGGTTCCGGACAGCGGCTATGCTGCGTTCAACCCCGGATAAAAACCGCTGTAGCTTGTTCACATTCAGCAACGTCTACCTGACGAGGCAATTATGACCAGCCGCCTGAACCCCGAAGACCAGAAACATGTCGAAGAGTACCTGCAACTGTCCCAACACCGTGTCGAGCGCCGGCCATTCCGGCCGTGGATGCTCCTGGTGCTGGTACTGGCAGTGACCATTGGTCTGGGCCTGTTGAGCCGATTTATCAGTTACCTGACGCTATGAGCTGCTTGGCGCTCGCTTGGGTAACCGCACCGATTTCCTTTAAAAACCTTGCGAGTTATCCCTATGTCCCATCGTATTGTTATTGTCGGCGGCGGCGCCGGCGGTCTGGAGTTGGCTACCCGTCTGGGTAAGACTCTGGGCAAGCGCGGCACGGCCAGCGTGATGCTGGTCGACGCCAACCTGACGCACATCTGGAAGCCCCTGCTGCACGAAGTGGCCGCCGGCTCGCTGAACTCTTCCGAAGACGAACTCAACTATGTTGCCCAAGCGAAATGGAACCACTTCGAGTTCCAGTTGGGACGCATGAGCGGGCTCGATCGCGCCCAAAAGAAAATCCAGCTGGCCGCCACCTACGACGAAAGCGGCGTAGAACTGGTGCCTGCGCGTGAAGTGCAGTACGACTCGCTGGTGATCAGCGTCGGCAGCACCACCAACGATTTCGGCACTCAGGGCGCGGCGCAGCACTGCCTGTTTCTCGATACCCGCAAACAGGCCGAGCGCTTCCACCAGCAACTGCTCAACCACTATCTGCGCGCGCATGCGGGGCAAACCGATGTGGTCGAGCAGATCAGCGTAGCCATCGTCGGTGCCGGCGCCACAGGCGTTGAGCTGGCCGCAGAGTTGCACAACGCGGCGCATGAACTGGCAGCATATGGTCTCGACCGGATCAAACCGGAAAACATGCACATCACCCTGATCGAAGCCGGGCCACGGGTGTTGCCAGCCTTGCCAGAACGCATCAGCGGCCCGGTGCACAAGACCCTGGAGAAACTCGGCGTCAACGTGATGACCAACGCTTCGGTCAGCGAAGTGACGGCCGACAGCCTGATCACCGCCGACGGCAACGAGATCAAGGCCAGTCTGAAAGTCTGGGCCGCAGGTATTCGGGCACCGGGTTTCCTCAAGGACATCGACGGCCTGGAAACCAACCGCATCAATCAACTGCAAGTGTTGCCGACGTTGCAAACCACCCGCGATGAAAACATCTTCGCTTTCGGTGACTGCGCCGCCTGCCCGCAGCCGGGCACCGATCGCAACGTACCGCCGCGTGCCCAAGCCGCGCACCAACAGGCGTCGTTGCTGGCCAAATCGCTGAAACTGCGCATCGAAGGCAAGACTTTGCCGGAGTACAAATACACCGACTACGGTTCGCTGATCTCGCTGTCGCGTTTCTCGGCCGTGGGTAACCTGATGGGCAACCTGACCGGCAGCGTGATGCTCGAAGGCTGGCTGGCGCGGATGTTTTACGTGTCGTTGTACCGCATGCACCAGATGGCGCTGTATGGGCCATTCCGCACAGCAATGCTGATGCTCGGCAGCAAGATTGGTCGCGGGACCGAGCCGCGCCTCAAACTGCACTAAACACTGTAGGAGTGAGCCTGCTCGCGACAGCGGTGTGTCAAATGACAAAGATGTCGTCTGACACACCGCTATCGCGAGCAGGCTCACTCCTACATTTGCTTTGCGATTCTGTCTCGTAGTGTATCTGCGCCCTCTATATCCCACCTTCGCTTACAAACTCCCCGCTCCGCGACACAGACGCGATACACCGCCACCGCTTAATGGCCACACCCGAGCAACACCTGCTCAGGCTCTCGTCCTTAACGTGTGGTTGCGTTGCGCAGCCCAGGAGAATGTAAATGTCCCGCACTTCGACTCTCGGTAAAAAATCCATCGGCCTGCTCGGCGCTGCACTGGCTGGCGGCCTGATGTTGTCCGGCTCGGTATTCGCTGCACAGCCGCTGGCTCAGGGCTACATGGCGGCCTCGGCAGAAACCTCGGTGAAAGCGCCGGAAGGCAAATGCGGTGAAGGTAAGTGTGGCGATGCGTCGATGGCGAAGACTGATACCGACGGCGACGGCAAGGTATCCCGCGCGGAATTCCTCAAGGTCGCGCCAAAGTCCGACTTCGACAAGATCGACACCAACCATGACGGCTTCATCGACGAGCAAGAGGCCTACAACAACGTGAAGGCCAATTTCGAAGCCAATGGCAAGAAAATGCCTAAAGGCCTGTTCGAGCACTTGAAGGATCAAGACGGCGCCTGATTGCCGGAAAAACCAAGCCGCGCTCTTTTTCGGAAAGCGCGGCTTTTTCGTGTCTGCCTGTTCATGAATTTGAGGCAAAAAATCCCCGTATCTTTCGATACGAGGATTTTTAATATGGTCGGGGTAAGGGGATTCGAACTCCTGACATCCTGCTCCCAAAGCAGGCGCGCTACCGGACTGCGCTATACCCCGGTAAAAAAAAGGCGACCTTTCAGTCGCCTTCTTCGATCAGCGCTTTTGGCCTCTGATCTTAAGATTCGATTCCAGCGTTAACTGGTTTCAAAAATGGTGGGTCGTGTGGGATTCGAACCTACGACCAATTGGTTAAAAGCCAACTGCTCTACCAACTGAGCTAACGACCCAAAAATGGTCGGGGTAAGGGGATTCGAACTCCTGACATCCTGCTCCCAAAGCAGGCGCGCTACCGGACTGCGCTATACCCCGGCTTGAAATTGGCTCCGTGACCAGGACTCGAACCTGGGACCCAATGATTAACAGTCATTTGCTCTACCGACTGAGCTATCACGGAACTACATATTTCAATTTACAACGGTGAAACTTACAGCTCTTAGACTCTCGTTCGCATCGCTGCGTTCGTGTGTCTGAGGCGCGCTATTCTACAACCTAGAACACCTCTGTCAACCCCCTAAATTGCTTTCAAGTTAATGATTTGCAACTTATTTCAGATTTCAACTCAGTGAGCTGAGACCGTCTTGGCGACTGACTGCGGGGCGCACTTTACAAGCCTTTTCCTTTGAGTTCAACAGCCTAACGAAAAAAAAGGCCCCACAATGTGGGGCCTGCCAATTTTCATTGGCGTTTGGACTTAGTTGAAAACGATTTCGTCGTTCTCGACCACGCCGGTTGCCGTGTCGCCTGGCATGAAATGACCCGAAAGGATCAATTGCGCCAACGGGTTTTCGATCCAGCGCTGGATCGCGCGTTTCAGAGGACGTGCGCCATACACCGGGTCGTAACCAACCGCGATCAGCTTGTCCATTGCTTCCGGACTCAGTTCCAGCTTCAGTTCACGCCCAGCCAGACGAGTACGCAGACGACCCAACTGGATCTCGGTAATGCCCGCGATCTGATCACGCGCCAGAGGCTCGAAGATCACCACTTCGTCGACCCGGTTGATGAACTCCGGACGGAAGTGCGACGTCAGCGCATCCATCACCGCAGCACGCTGCGCCTCCCGATCACCGACCAGTTCCTGAATCTGCACAGAACCGAGGTTCGAGGTCATCACGATCACGGTATTGCGGAAGTCCACCGTGCGGCCATGGCTGTCGGTCAAGCGACCATCCTCAAGCACTTGCAGCAGGATGTTGAACACATCCGGGTGCGCCTTCTCGACTTCGTCCAGCAGGATCACCGAATAAGGCTTGCGACGCACAGCCTCGGTCAGGTAACCGCCCTCTTCGTAACCGACGTATCCCGGTGGCGCACCGATCAGCCGTGCCACGGAATGTTTCTCCATGAACTCGGACATGTCGATCCGCACCATCGCCTCTTCTGTATCAAAGAGGAATTCGGCCAGGGCCTTGCACAGCTCGGTTTTACCGACACCGGTCGGGCCGAGGAACATGAACGAGCCGCTCGGACGATTCGGGTCGGACAACCCGGCACGCGAACGCCGTACGGCGTTGGCCACGGCGACCACGGCTTCTTCCTGGCCGATCACCCGTTTGTGCAACAGGCTTTCCATCTTCATCAGCTTGTCGCGCTCGCCTTCGAGCATTTTCGACACAGGGATGCCGGTCCATTTCGACACGACTTCAGCGATCTCTTCTTCAGTCACCTTGCTGCGCAGCAACTGGTTTTCGCTCTTGCCGTGCTGATCGACCATTTGCAGGCTGCGTTCCAGATCCGGGATCACCCCGTACTGCAACTCGGCCATGCGATTCAGATCGCCTTTACGACGAGCCGCTTCCAGCTCCTGACGCGACTGTTCGATCTTCTGCTGAATCTGTGCAGAACCCTGCACCTCGGCTTTTTCCGAGTTCCAGATTTCTTCCAGATCCGAATACTCACGCTCAAGACGGACGATTTCTTCCTGGAGTTTCTCCAGACGTTTCATCGCCGCTTCATCGCTTTCTTTCTTCAGCGCCTGCGATTCCACCTTCAACTGAATCAGGCGACGCTCCAGACGATCGAGCACTTCCGGTTTGGAGTCGATCTCCATACGGATACGGCTCGCGGCCTCGTCGATCAGGTCGATGGCCTTGTCCGGCAGTTGCCGATCGGTGATGTAGCGATGACTGAGCTTGGCCGCGGCAATGATTGCGCCGTCGGTGATCGCCACCTTGTGGTGAACCTCGTAACGCTCTTTGAGGCCGCGCAGGATGGCGATGGTGTCTTCTTCACTCGGCTCATCCACGAGGACTTTCTGGAAGCGTCGTTCGAGCGCTGCGTCCTTCTCTATATATTGGCGGTATTCGTTGAGCGTGGTCGCGCCGACGCAGTGCAACTCACCACGCGCCAAAGCAGGCTTGAGCATATTGCCGGCGTCCATCGAGCCTTCGCCTTTACCGGCGCCAACCATGGTGTGCAGTTCGTCGATGAACAGAATGATCTGCCCTTCCTGCTTCGACAGCTCATTGAGCAGCGATTTCAGGCGTTCTTCGAACTCACCGCGATACTTGGCACCGGCAATCAGCGCGCCCATATCCAGCGACAGCAAACGCTTGCCCTTGAGGCCATCCGGCACTTCGCCGTTGATGATGCGCTGGGCCAGACCTTCGGCAATCGCGGTTTTACCCACGCCAGGCTCACCGATCAGCACCGGGTTGTTCTTGGTGCGGCGTTGCAACACCTGAATGGTGCGACGAATTTCGTCGTCACGGCCGATCACCGGGTCGAGCTTGCCGTCTTCGGCGCGCTTGGTCAGGTCGACGGTGTATTTATCCAAAGCCTGACGCGACTCTTCGTGGTTGGCGTCATTAACTGCTTCGCCGCCACGCAGGTTGTTGATCGCGTTTTCCAGGGCTTTTTTGCTCACGCCCTGGCCGAGCAGCAACTTGCCAAGCTTGCTGTTCTCGTCCATTGCAGCGAGCAGCACCAGCTCACTGGAAATGAACTGGTCGCCCTTCTGCTGCGCCAGACGGTCAGCCTGATTAAGCAGGCGCGCCAGATCCTGCGACATATTCACGTCGCCGGTCGGGTTCTGGATTTTCGGTAATTGGTCGAGCTCTTTGGTCAGCTCTTTACGCAAGCTGTTGACGTCGAAGCCCACCTGCATCAGCAGAGGTTTGATCGAACCACCCTGCTGTTCAAGCATGGCTTGCATCAAGTGCGCCGGCTCGATGGCCGGATGATCGTGGCCGACAGCCAAAGACTGGGCGTCGGACAAGGCCAACTGTAATTTGCTGGTTAAACGGTCTATTCGCATAAGTCACCTTCCTTTTGAGCAGGCCGGACCTAAAAACCATCCTGAATAAAGAAACCTGCCAGATACCGCTATAGATGCGGTCGATTCTGGAAGATTCAAGCGTCAGAGGGTTGATTCAGGTCAGGCAAGTCTAGCGGGCGCCCAGCTTCGCAAATACGATCCTCTTTTGACGAGTGGCTGTTTTCGTCAGGCAAGGCGCCGCGACGAGTCATAGCCTGCTATGGCGAGAAGCGGCAACGCAGCGTGACGAAAAACAGACGCCGTCAAAAAGGAATCGTATTTGTGAGGCTGGGCGCCTCAAGCCAGATAAGGGAGGCGAAGCGACCAGTGCGCGAGGCACGGCGATAGGAGAAGAAGCGTGGATCGGTCACGGTGCAGAAACCGCCACCATAAACAGCGGTGACACCACGTTCAGCCAGACGCAGGCGCGCCAGCGTATAGATGTCAGCCATGAACTTGCCGGCATTGTGGCTCGGCACGAAAGCTGTGGCCGCTTCCGGCAATTGATTGATGAAGACTTCCCGAACTTCCAGGCCGACTTCGAAGGCTTGCGGGCCAATGGCAGGGCCGAGCCAGACAAGCACGTCTTGCGCCGGAACATCCAGCGTGTCGAGCGTCGCTTCCAGCACACCCGCCGCCAGACCACGCCAACCGGCATGAGCCGCCGCCACGCGGGTGCCGGCACGGTCGCAGAACAACGCGGGCAAGCAATCGGCCGTCATCGCCGCACAGGCAATGCCGGGCGTAGCGGTCCAACTGGCGTCAGCGGTCGCAACAATGCCCGGATCAGCATGCGCCACGGCAATCCCGTGCACTTGCTGCAACCAGGCAGGCTGTATAGAGAAGTGATCAGTCAGGCGCCGACGGTTCTCGGCGACAGCCTCAGGACGATCATCAACATGATCGCCCAGATTGAGGCTGTCGAACGGCGCCTCGCTGACACCGCCCTCGCGGGTGGTAACGCAGGCTTTGACGCTGGCCGGCGCAGGCCAGTCCGGCGTCAGCCAGTTCATCCGATGAATGCCTCGCGATCCTGTTTGAGCAGGGTCAGCAGCCAGACGAAATCTTCTGGCAGCGGCGATTCCCAGCTCATGCGCACACCGGTCGTCGGATGATCCAGTTCAAGGAAACGCGCGTGCAGGGCCTGACGCGGGAAGTTCTTGAGGGTTTCGACCATGTTCAGGTTCGCTGCCGGCGGAATGCGGAAACGACCGCCGTACGCCGGGTCGCCGACCAACGGGAAGTTGATGTGCGACATGTGTACGCGAATCTGGTGAGTACGACCGGTTTCCAGTTTCACCCGAACGTGGGTGTGGGAACGGAAGCGCTCCAGCACGCGGTAGTGGCTGACAGCAGGCTTGCCGCCTTCCATCACCGCCATGCGCTGGCGCTGCTGGCCGTGGCGACCGATCGGCGCGTTGATCTTGCCACCGGCGGTGACCACACCAATCACGATGCACTCATAGATGCGGCTGACGCTGCGACTCTGCAATTGAGTAACAAGCTTTGTCTGCGCCTGAATGGTCTTGGCCACCACCATCAGACCGGTGGTGTCCTTGTCCAGACGATGCACGATACCGGCGCGCGGGACATTGATGATGTCCGGCACGTGGTGCAGCAAGGCGTTGAGCAAGGTGCCATCAGCGTGACCGGCAGCCGGGTGCACCACCAGGCCCGCAGGCTTGTTGATCACCAGGATGTCGTCATCTTCATAGACGATGTCGAGTTCGATGTCCTGGGCGATCCACTCGCCCTGGGCTTCCTGCTCGGCAGTCAGCTCAAGGATGGCACCGCCGTGCACGATGTCGCGAGGGCGGATGACCGCCCCGTCCACAGTCAGGCGACCTTCTTTGATCCAGGCGGAAAGGCGCGAGCGTGAGTGCTCAGCGAAGAGTTGGGCAGCGACTTGATCGAGGCGTTGGCCGCCCAATTCGGACGGCACCTCTGCGCGAAGTTCAATTTTATCGGACATGCTCTGACTGTGCGTCGGCACAGCTTTTGGTTTCGGCTGCGCGCTTGTGGTTAAATACGGCGTCTTTTGCCCCGAGGCTTTTCAACGGGGCGCTCATCATAACAGGACGGCCCCGCCCAAGACAGCGGCCGTCATAGGGACGCAAGCCGCCATGCAAGTGAAACACCTGCTGCTGATCGCCATCCTCGCATTGACCGCTGCTTGCTCATCGAAGGAAGTCGTAGACGAAAACCTCAGCGAAGCCGAGCTGTATCAGCAGGCTCAGACTGACCTGGACAACAACAGCTACACCAGTGCCACAGCGAAGCTGAAGGCTCTGGAGTCGCGTTATCCGTTCGGTCGCTACGCCGATCAGGCACAGCTGGAGCTGATCTACGCCAACTATAAAAACGCCGAGCCAGAAGCTGCAAAGTCCGCCGCCGAGCGTTTCATTCGTTTGCATCCGCAGCACCCGAACGTGGATTACGCGTACTACCTTAAAGGTCTGACCTCTTTCGACCAGGACGTCGGCCTGCTGGCGCGCTTCCTGCCGCTGGACATGACCAAGCGTGACCCGGGCGCCGCGCGCGACTCGTACAACGAGTTCGCTCAGCTGACCAGCCGCTACCCGAACAGCCGCTACGCGCCGGACGCCAAGCAGCGCATGATTTATCTGCGCAACCTGCTGGCGGCCTACGAAATCCACGTGGCCGACTACTACCTGACCCGTCAGGCCTACGTTGCTGCCGCCAACCGTGGTCGCTATGTAGTGGAAAACTTCCAGGAAACCCCATCGGTCGGCGACGGCCTAGCGGTGATGACTGAAGCCTATCAGCGTCTGCACCTGGACGAACTGGCGGCCACCAGCCTGGAAACCCTGAAGCTCAACTACCCGAATCACCCGAGCCTGCAGGACGGTCAGTTCGTGCCACGGGTTGCCGAAGCCGATAACCGTTCGTTCCTGAGCAAGGCGACTTTGGGTCTGATCGAGTCGCGTCCACCGCTGCCGCCGGGCGAAACCCGCGCCAACCAGGACGTACAGAAGCAGTTCCAGGACGCGAAAGACGCGATCCCGAACGATCTCAAGCCTAAAGACGAAAACGGCGACGTGATCGAAGAACCGGAGCCTGAGTCCACCAGCGACCGTTCGTGGTTCAGCTACATGACCTTCGGCGTGTTCGACTGATCACACCGGATGGACAAAAAAGGGAGATCTGCGGATCTCCCTTTTTCATGTCCGCGCTTTAATAGGCTGTGCGCTAGTCGGGTCCTTGGCTAAACTGCCGGATCATCAGTCGAAAAGCCGCTCATCATGCTTCGTTTATTGTTCTGGATCGCCGTCATTTTCGCCGCGGTATGGCTCTGGCGTAAATTCAAGGCGCCCGTCGCTTCAAATCAATCCAACCGTGCCCCGCGCGAGCAAGACGCGTCGCCGATGGTGCGTTGCGCCCACTGCGGCGTACATCTGCCGCGCGACCGCGCGCTGAGCGTTCAACAACAGTGGTATTGCAGCCAGGCTCACCTCGAGCAAGGCCCGGGTGCCAGTGATCGCTGAGGCCGCCAACGCCGACAGCAAACAGGCTCAGCGTCTGCTGCGCCTTTATCATCTCTACCGTTTAAGTGTCGGCATCACCCTGGTGCTGTTGATCTCCAGCAACATGGACAACCGCCTGCTGACGTCGATTGACGACGATTTGCTGCGCAGCGGCAGTTGGCTGTATCTGGTGTTGAACATATTGCTGGTGGTGTTCCTCGAGAACACCCGACGCCCGGCGCAGCTGTTCAGCCTGGCGCTGGTCGACGTATTGCTGCTGTGCGGCTTGTTCTATGCCGCCGGCGGTGTCGCCAGCGCCATAGGCAATCTGCTGATCGTTTCAGTAGCAATCAGCAATACCCTCCTGCGCCGACGCATCGGCCTGCTGATCGCCGCCATAGGCGCACTCGGCATGGTCGGCTCAAGCTTTCTACTGGGCTTCAGCCACCCGCTCAGTGCCAATGATTACTTACAGGCCGGCACCCTCGGCGCCCTGTGCTTTGCCGCGTCGCTGCTGGTGCAGGGGCTGATTCGACGCCTGGAAGTCAGCGAAACACTCGCCGAGCAACGCGCGAGCGAAGTGGTCGGCCTCGAAGCGCTCAACGCATTGATCCTGCAACGCATGCGCACCGGCATCCTGGTGCTCGACGCGGAACGCCGGGTGCAACTGGCCAATCACAGCGCCCAGACCTTGCTCGCGCAAGCGCATTTAACGGGCCACATGATCGATGACTATTCGCCAGCGCTGGTTGATCGCCTGCAACTGTGGATGAATAACCCGACCTTGCGCCCGCAAAGCCTGAAGATCCCCGGCAACGGCCTCGAACTGCAGCCGAACTTCATCGCCCTCGAACAGAGTCCGAACCAGCAAACCCTGGTCTTCCTCGAAGACCTCGCGCAGGTCGCCCAACAAGCCCAGCAACTGAAACTCGCCGCACTCGGGCGTTTGACCGCCGGCATCTCGCACGAGATTCGCAATCCGCTCGGTGCCATCAGTCATGCCGCGCAGTTGTTGGCCGAGTCCGAGGAACTCGACGGCGCGGATCGGCGTCTGACGCAGATTATTCAAGATCACTCTCAGCGCATGAATCGTGTCATCGAAAACGTTCTGCAACTGTCCCGTCGCCAGCAAAGTGCGCCGCAACGGCTGGATCTCAAGCCGTGGCTGGAAAACTTCGTTGCTGAAAGCCGCGAGCAGGCCAGCGAGCGCCAGCAGATTCACCTTCGGATCAACTCGGGTGAATTCGCCACGCTGATGGACCCCGACCAGCTCACGCAAATTCTCGACAATCTGCTACGCAACGGCTGGCGCCACAGTGCCCTGCTGCATGAGCAGGCCCAGGTCTGGCTGGCGTTATTCGTCGACCCGGAAAGCCAGTTGGCCGTGCTCGAAGTGCAGGACAACGGCCCTGGTGTACCGCTCGATCAGCAAGCGCACCTGTTCGAACCGTTCTTTACCACCAGCAGCCAAGGCACCGGCCTTGGGCTTTATCTGTCCCGTGAGCTGTGCGAAAGCAACCAGGCGCGCCTAGACTTCAAACCACGCCAAGGCGGCGGCTGCTTTCGCATCACCTTTGCTCACGGACGGAAACAAAGTTGAACACGAGCCCACGGCAAAAAATCCTCATCGTCGACGACGAGCCGGATATCCGCGAACTCCTGGAAATTACCCTGGGACGGATGAAACTCGATACTTTCAGCGCACGCAATCGGGGTGAAGCCCAGGCACTGTTGCAGCGCGAAACCTTCGCACTGTGCCTGACCGACATGCGCCTGCCTGACGGTACGGGGCTGGAGCTGGTGCAGCATATCCAGCAACGGTATCCACAACTGCCGGTGGCGATGATCACCGCCTATGGCAGCCTGGAAACAGCAATCAACGCGCTGAAAGCCGGGGCGTTCGACTTCCTCACCAAACCGGTGGACCTCACGCGGCTGCGCGAACTGGTGGCTACAGCCTTGCGTATGCCCGCGGCTGGCAGTGCCTGTACCTCGATTGATCGGCGCTTGCTCGGCGATTCGCTGCCGATGCGTAATCTGCGCAAACAGATCGATAAACTCGCCCGCAGCCAGGCGCCGGTGTACATAAGCGGCGAATCCGGCAGCGGCAAGGAATTGGTCGCACGCCTGATTCACGAACAGGGGCCGCGCGCCCACCAGCCCTTTGTACCGGTGAACTGCGGGGCGATTCCTTCGGAGCTGATGGAAAGCGAGTTTTTTGGTCATCGCAAAGGCAGTTTCACCGGCGCGGTCGAGGACAAACCGGGGCTGTTTCAGGCGGCTCACGGCGGCACATTGTTTCTGGATGAAGTGGCGGACTTGCCGCTTTCGATGCAGGTGAAGTTGCTGCGGGCGATTCAGGAAAAAGCCGTACGCAGCGTCGGCGGCCAGCAGGAAAGCGTGGTCGATGTGCGGATTCTCTGCGCCACGCACAAGGATCTCGATGCCGAGGTCGCTGCCGGGCGTTTCCGTCAGGACCTTTATTACCGGTTGAACGTGATCGAACTGCGCGTGCCGTGCCTGCGTGAGCGCCGCGATGACATTGAAGTGTTGGCGGCTCATATGCTCAAGCGACTGGCCAGCGGTAGCGGCCAACCGGCGGCACGTCTACATGCAGCGGCATTGGAAGCGCTGAAGCGTTACCGCTTTCCGGGGAATGTGCGGGAACTGGAGAACGTGCTCGAGCGCGCGCACACCTTGTGCGAGAACCAGCTGATCGAGGCTGAGGACTTGCGGCTGAGCGAAGGCAATTGCGCGGCGGATGGCGGGATTGCCGATCTGACGCAGATCGATAACCTCGAGGATTATCTGGAAAACGTCGAGCGCAAACTGATTTTGCAGGCGCTGGAGGAAACCCGCTGGAATCGCACGGCGGCGGCGCAGCGCTTGAGTCTTTCGTTCAGATCGATGCGCTATCGACTGAAAAAACTCGGTCTGGATTAGCCTCTAAAAGATCGCAGCCTTCGGCAGCTCCTACAGGGAACGCATTTCAATGTAGGAGCTGCCGAAGGCTGCGATCTTTTGATCCTGACTTTAAATCCGCCCCGCAGGCGCATACGGCGTCGGATCGATAATCGGCGCCCGACCCAACATCACATCGGCAAACAACTGACACGACGCCGGCGCCAGCACCAGCCCATTGCGGTAATGCCCGCAGTTCAGCCACAAGCCATCAAACCCCGGCACCCGACCAATGTAGGGAATGCCTTCAGGCGAGCCCGGCCGCAACCCTGCCCAATGCCCCACCACTTCGGCATCCGCCAACGCCGGCAATAACTCGATCGCCGAAGCCTTGAGGCTTTCCAGCGCCACTTCGGTCGGCGTCTTGTCGTAGCCTTCATGCTCCAGCGTGCTGCCGATCAGGATATGTCCATCACGACGCGGGATTGCATAACGCCCCTTGGCCAGCACCATACTCGGCAGAAAATCTGCCTCGCACTTGTAGAGGATCATCTGGCCTTTGACAGGTTCGACCGGCAGCGACAGGTCCAGCGTCTTCAGTAGATCACCGCTCCAGGCGCCTGCCGTCAACACGACCTGATCGCCCTCGATGACACCTGTGGAAGTCTTTACGCCAACAACCCGCGCGCCCTCGCGAACAAAACCGCTGACTTCACATTGTTCGTGAACCGTCACGTTCGGCAGTGCCAACAGGGCTGCCTTCAACGATTTCACCAGACGCGGATTACGTACATTCGCGACATCGGCCATGTAGATCGCCCGCGAAAAACCGCCGCCAAGCACCGGCACCGCGTCATGCGCCGCCGAGATATCCACAGCCCGCAACGGGCGGTTTTCCCGTTCGGCCCAGGCCAGCGCTTCCGCTTCGTCTTCCAGATCCAGCCAATACAGGCCGGTGGTGTGTACTTCAGGATCAACGCCGGTATCGGCAAACAAGCGCTCACCGAGCTGTGGATAAAAATCCTGCGACCAGTGCGCCAGCGCAGTCACTGCCGGGCTATAACGCCACGGATACAACGGCGAAACGATACCGCCCCCCGCCCAGGACGATTCCTGGCCGACATTCGAACGATCCAGCAGCACCACGCTGCGCACTTCGGAGGCGAGGTTGTAAGCGGTCAGCAGGCCAATCACCCCGCCACCGACAATCACCACTTGCTGTTGCCTGGTCATGTTTGATCCAACCGTAAAAAAGACAGTGGGCGCAAAAGGCGCCCGAAAGAAAGCGCCTCAGCGGCCCCAGCAATCCTTGGTGGTCAGCCCGGTGGTCGCGTTGTTCATGCTTCTGACACCGGTATTGGTCAGGGTGAAATCCCCGCACTTGTCGGTGGCCATGGTCGTGCCGGTCTTGCGAGTCGCCGTCAGCAGGAACGTCTGGTCAGTGATCGTCGGCGTTATGGTGTAGAAATCATTACCCGCGCTCAACCCGGTGATCCCGGTGTAAACATTGTTCTTGGTATAGAACCGTTCGAGGATCTGCGATTGTTCCGACAGCAGCGTCACCACCTCGGCGCGACGGCCCTTCTTCACGTATTCGGTGAGGCTTGGATAGCCGATGGTGATGACGATCCCGATGATCGCAATCACGATCATGATTTCGATCAGGGTAAACCCGCGGTTGGATCTGCGCATGCCTCAAACTCTCACTTACTGTATTTGTCGCCACATGATGCGACGGCTGCCGCCGCCGCCCTTTTCCACCAGGGTGCTAATGGTGCCACTGGTATCGGTCACGACTTTGCCCGTCCCGCCATTGACGATGGAGTTCAGGGTCGGAATACCGCCATTGAACACCACGCCACTGGAAATCGTGTCATTGCTGTCAACCACGCCATCGGCATTGGTGTCGAGCACGGCGTAGTTGAGCATCTTACCGCTGAACGCATCGAGTTCGACCAGTTTGCCGGTACCGAAACTTGAACAGGGATCGGTGGTATCAACACTGGCAGTGGTAAACACAATCCGCCCAAGCACCAGACTGGCCTGATTGATCACCCGCTCGCCGGTCAACGCGCTGTTATACACCAGCGGCAAATACCAGCCCTTCTCTGCCGGATAGGTCGTGTCGTTCTGGGTCGTCGTCACGAACTGCCCGGTACTGCCGGAGAACACCCCGGTAATCGCCTGCGCCTGCAGGCTGCTGACCGTCAACTGCCCCGAACCACCATCGGCGTCCCACACTGAGTAGAAAGCCTGCAGATCCTTGTTGGTCTTGTCGGCCGTTTCGTTGAACTTGCCGGTGCCGAAGAAAATCTGTTTGCCACCCAGCGAGTTGTCCGCCAGCAACGGCTGGGCAGTGATCGGCTGCGTCGTGCCGCCGGCCGTGGTGAACAGCGGCTTGCCGGAAAATGCCACGCCCCAGCTGTCGGTGCTCGTCGCGCTCAAGTCGAACTTCCATAACCGCCCTTTCAAGTCACCACCATAAGCGGCTTGAACCACGTTCGATGAATTGACCTTGAGCTTTACCGACGACAGTCCGTTGGTGGTTTCAGTGCTGTCGATGACCATTTTCTTGATCAGCGAACCGTCGCGCACATCCAATACATACAGCGCCGCCACGCCCGAATTGCTGCCATAACCATTGGCGATGAATGCCGCCCAGCGACCATCGGCCAAGCGTGCCACTTCCGGGCGGGCGTAGGCATAACCCAGATCATTGAAAACGTTGGCTGTGCTGGCGGTGGTTGGCGCGCTGACTTCCCACAAGGCATTGAGCGCATTGCCCGCCGAAGCGTCGAACAATTGCAGCGCATAGAACGTCTTGCCACCGGCGCCTGTACCGCCGATGGCCAGGGTTTTCCAGGCACTGTTGAATTGCAGGTCATACACGCCGACCTGCCCATCCACCAGAAACTTGTGGCTGACGCCATTGATGTAGGCCGGGTCGGCAATCAGCCGTAGCGACGGCAACACACTGGACGGCATATAGGCGTAGCGCCGGGTACCGTTGGCCGAGTTGATGACATTGACGAAACCGTCGTTGGCATTCACCACCAGGCTGGTGTTCATGTTCGCGGCTTTGGTGGTCAGATAGGTGCTGTAAGTGGTGTCGCCCGACAGATCCGACGCGGTTTTGTCCGTGGGCGAGGCCAGTACCAGCGGCGAATTGATGATGTCGCCCAGCAGAACGCTGCGTACCTTGAGCCCGGTTTTGTTGGTGCCTTTGCTCCATTCCACCAGATCGCTACCGCTGATGCCGGTAGGCAGGCTCTGGCTCAGTGTGGTCTGTTGCGTGGCGGAGAAATTGCCGTAGGCAAGGGTGACCGCCGCGTTGCTCGAAGTGTTCCACGATTGATAAGTGGGCGCGGTGACGCCGGGCACTATCGTCGTATCGGTGGTCCAGAGTGTCGCTGAGGTATTCACTGCGCCAGCGGAATTGAAGGCAAATGACTTGATCGTGCCGCGCCAGTCCTTGGGGTCGTAGCTGGTCTGAAAAAAACTGCTGCTACTGCTCAGCGTGGTGCCACTGGTGACGCCACTGCCGCCAGAGCCAGCCTTGGAGGTGATATCGCTCAATGCCGATGACAAAGCCGTGTTGAGCCCGGCGCTGTCGTTTGCCTGGTAATACCTGCCCTGCCCGTAACTCGCAGCATCGGACAGCATGGTGTTGGCCGCCGTGAAGCCGACGGTGTAGGTGTTCATGTTCTGCTTGGGAAAATCCACCGCATTCCAACTTTTGCCCGCAGCATCAGTACCGGTCGAACGCATGTCGATATCGAAGGCGAATTTGGCGATGTCATCCAGATACAGCGTGTCGCCTTCGTTATCACCGTTAAGGTTGTTGCCATCATTGTTGACGCCGTCCCAGTTCGGTAAGCGACTGCCGCCCAACGGATCGTTGGTCGGAAAGGTACGGTCGAAGGTCGGCAAACCGTCGGTGATCACCACGCCATAGTTTTTCTGGCAACGGTACTGGATCGGGCTGGTGTAGGTGGTTGGCGTGGTGTTGTAGTACGGCGTCATGCCGCGCATGTAGCGGGTGATTTCGTAATAGGTTTCCGCCAATGGCGTGTTGGCCACAGCGCTCAAGCCATTAATCGACGAGATCAGTGCATTGTAGTTGGTGTCCGCCTGAGCCTGCGTCACGCTGCCGGTGACCGGGGCCAAATCGCTGATCGAACGGGCGATGTAGCCGCCATTCCCCTGGTTGCTGCTGGTAACCGGATTGAAGGTCGACAGGCCGATGCGCAAGGTCCGGTTGCTGCTCACCAACGCAGTCGACACGTTACGCGCAACGTTGATCCGGTAGTCGGTAGGGATCGTGCCGGTCGTAAAGTCACGGTTTGCACCATTGGCCAGCCCTACCAGATAGGCAATGTAATCGCCGGTGTATCGCGTGTTGCCACTACCGACCGGATCCGGCAGCTTCAGGCATTGTGGAATCAGGCTGTTGTTGTAAAACGCATAGGCGCCGCCCGAGCAACCGGAGGTCGGCAGGCTCGACAGAAACACCGGATCGCCGGTGATCGTTGATGACGTCAGGCACAGCCCGAGCACTGCGTTGCATTGCCGTGCGGGGGTGCGGGTAACCGTCGGATCAAACCCTGTCGCATAGATAATGCTGTTCATGCTGCCGGAGTCGTCGATCAGCAGCATCACATTGGGCGGTACCGCTGCAGCACTCAGCAGCGGTGAGTCGGAAGGCGTAAACGCCCAGGCCGGCGCCGCCAGATAAAAACTCAGCAACAGGCCAAGCAGCAGCATCCGGCACCGATCAATACTTCGCATAGACACTCTCCACTACGCTACGCGAAGTGCCGGCGATGCCGACAGCGGTCACTCGATACAGCGTCGCCGAAGTATTGCTCGGCACATTCACCGCAGTGAGCGTGGTGCCGATGTTCTGCACCCCATAAAAACCATTGCCGGCGGCGATCCAGGTCACGCCCGAAGTCGAATTGAGTCCAGCAGAACTGACCACCGAAGATTCCGCCGGTGGTGCACATTGAGTCGTGCTGGCACACACGGCCAATGAATAATTGGCAAGCTGCACGGCACTTTCACCGACACGTAACGTCGCCTCGGCCGTCTGGAATGACTGATTGCGCAGGCTCACACTGCCGGCCATTTTTTCCTGCAGATTGGCACTCTGCATCGAAGACAGACCGATCACGGTCAGCAGCAACAGAAACACCAGCGTGACCAGCAGCACCATGCCGCGCTGGGTCTGAGGCTGCTGGAGAGAACGACTCATCAGCCGGCCCTCACTGCAAGCGGTTGCGCAAAGCGGCAACCACGTTGAAGGTTTGATTACTGACCAGATTGTTCGGGTCGGTGAGGGTCAGACTCAGACGCACGCTGCGGATGCGCGCCGGATCGCTGGGGTTGCTGCTGTAGCTCGAAGCCGCTACATCCGTCGCCGAGGCGGCCAGACCGAAGGTGACGTTGAAGGCATTGACGTTATTCACCAGCACCTGCTGGGTCGGGGTGCCGCTGCCAGTGCCCATCAGAATCTGGTTGTTACTGAAGCTGTAGACCAGACGACGAATCGGAAAAGCGATTTGCCCGCTCGCCGCCGCTCGCAATCCGGTATAAGCCGTCGCGCTGTTGCGGCAATCGGACACCACTGTCCAGGTAGGCGTGCCACCATTGCCCCCGACGTCGGCGGTCACCAGCGTCAGTTTCTGATTGGCGTTATCCCAACTGATCGGGAGGATTTGTGCAGCACTGAAATCCCCCGCCGTACTGGCATCGGTGATGGTGCCCAGGCAACCGAACATCCCGACCATACGCAGCTCCTGAATCATCTTGCTCAACACGAAACGCGCATCTTCCTGCATGGCAGCGGCACTGTTCTGGCTGACATATGTGTTTTTCGCCGCGATGAAAATCTGCACCACACCCAGCACCACGATCAGCCCCAGAGCCAAGGCAATGAGCATCTCGATCAGGCCGAATCCCCGATTATGGCGCTTCATGGCGTGGTCACCGGATCGACCGCGGCGCGACTGCTCAGGACAAAACTGCGCGGCGCGCTGGCGGTGTTGGCCGCGCGTGCGTCGCTCCAGTTGATGGTGATGGTATAGACCCGTTGATTGAGCGTGATGCTGCCGGTGGCGGTCGGGCCGCCGAAATTGACAATATTGGTGGTGAAATCGTAGAGGTCCTGATCGCGGGCAACGCTGAGATTGCCCGAGGTCGGTGGCGTGACGGTGTAGTCGGCACCTGAGTTGGCGCGAATACGGTCCATCATGTCGTACGCAATGAAACTGGCCTGACTGGTCATCCGCGAGCTGTCGGTGTACTTCAGCGCATTCAGTTGCACCGCCGCCGCGCCGAGCAGCCCTACCGTCAGAATCAGCAACGCGACCAGTACCTCGATCAGCGTCATGCCCTCCTGTGCGCTTCTACTCCCTGCCCTCATCCGCAACTTCCACTCAATTGAATTCGTCCGTTCAAACACACGTTCAGCGTCCTGCTTTGTGTGCCCAGCGTGTAACTGATGACCACCGCCGTCGACGGTGCCGCCAGACCGCCGAGATTATTGAAATCCAGTGCGGTCACTCCTGAGGGTAGCGTCAGAGTTGCGCCGCTGCTCATTGCTGGAACAACCCGCAATACATTGGCCGGAGTGCCAGTACTGTCGTAGACCGACAATTCGCCGGTCCATACGCTGCCGCCGGCCGTTGGGCGCAGGCGAAGGGTGGTGCCGCGGTCAATGGCTTCGAGCCTGACAAAATTGATCGCCCGTTGCAGATCGGCCATTTCGGTATCGGCCTTGCTGCTTTGTATCGACTTGGTAAACGCCGGTACCGCCAGGGTGATCAGGATCACAAAGATCGCCACCGCGGCCAACACTTCGATCAGCGTGAAACCTTTTGTACGAAAACCCATCGATGCCCTCCGTTGCCGTCGGCTATACCTGCTTCTACACGCTAGAACATCCAACCGACCTGTGTCGGTTGATTTGCCCTGCGCGGCGCACGGATCGCGCCGTTCATCACCCGCCATGGAGGGAAATTTCATGCCGTCACAAGGCTTCAGCCTGATTGAACTGCTTATGGGACTGGCGATTGGCGCAATTGTTCTGCTACTGGTCAGCCCGGCGTTTGCCACACTCAAGGAATCGAATAATCGTGATCTGGCGGCGCAATCGCTGCTTGATGGCATCCGCACCGCTCGCAGCATGGCCATTACGCACAGTCAGAGCGTAGTCATCCACGGCATCAACGGCGATTGGAGCCAGGGCTGGCGGATCATTCTTGATCTTAGCGGCGAAGGTCCGAAGGACAGCAACAATCCTTTGTTGGTCGAACGCGCCAGTGACGGGCGAGTGCCGATTGTCGGCAATTGGTCGGTGAGTCGTTACGTGCGTTTCAGCAGTCTGGGACAACCGCTGATGCCCGGGCGGGCATTTCAGGCTGGGACATTACATATCTGCTCGACTCGCGAACCGGTCAGCCAGCAGCAGATCGTGCTGGCGGCTAGCGGTCGAGTGCGCCTGAGCAGTACAAAAACTGAGCAGGCGCTGTGTCAAAAAGCGCAGAACATCAAATCGAGCGGACGCGCAGTTCCTTCGGCATCGAGAACGTGATGTTCTCTTCACGCCCGGCCAGCTCATCGGCACCGGTTGCGCCCCAGGCCTGCAATTGCTGGATAACACCCCGTACCAACACTTCCGGCGCCGAAGCACCGGCGGTGATACCGATACGCTCGACGCCATCGAACCAGCTCTTCTGCAGGTCTTCGGCACCGTCGATCAGGTAGGCGGGCGTGGCCATGCGCTCAGCCAGTTCACGCAGACGATTGGAGTTGGAGCTGTTCGGGCTGCCGACCACCAACACAACGTCGCACTCGTCGGCCAATTGCTTGACCGCGTCCTGACGGTTTTGCGTGGCGTAGCAGATGTCGTCCTTGCGTGGGCCACCGATGGCCGGGAAACGCGAACGCAGGGCATCAATGACGCGACTGGTGTCGTCCATCGACAGCGTGGTCTGAGTCACAAAGGCGAGTTTTTCCGGGTCATGTACCTGCAATTCGGCGACGTCTTTCTCGTCTTCGACGAGGTAGATCGCGCCGCCATTGCTGGCGTCGTACTGGCCCATGGTGCCTTCGACTTCCGGGTGCCCGGCGTGGCCGATCAGGATGCACTCGCGACCGTCGCGGCTGTATTTCGCCACTTCGATATGCACCTTGGTCACCAGTGGGCAGGTGGCGTCGAACACTTTCAGGCCACGGCCGGCGGCTTCGGTACGCACGGCTTGAGAAACGCCGTGGGCACTGAAGATGACGATGACATCGTCCGGCACCTGATCCAGTTCTTCGACGAAGATCGCGCCACGACTGCGGAGGTCTTCGACGACAAACTTGTTGTGCACCACTTCATGGCGCACGTAGATCGGCGGCCCGAAGACTTCCAGAGCGCGGTTGACGATTTCGATCGCCCGGTCCACGCCGGCGCAGAAGCCACGGGGGTTGGCGAGTTTGATTTGCATGCTGTGCCTCGTGTCTTGCGCGCAAGAAATTAGATCAATCACCCTTGTAGGAGCAAAGCTCTGTGTTGAGGGGATTTATCCCCGTTGGGGTGCGAAGCGCCCCCGAACCAGTCACCGCAATTCTCAATGAATGCACTGATAGGTCGACGACTGCTACGCAGCCGAACGGGGATAAATCCCCTCGCCACAAAGTTCGCTCTCGCAAAGTCCGCTCCCACATGGGTTGCGGTGTTACTTATAGCGCTTTGACGGAGATAATTTCGACGTCAAAGGTCAGCGTCTTGCCTGCCAGCGGGTGGTTGAAGTCGATGGTCACTTGCGTGTCATCGAACTCTTTCACCACGCCCGGCAGCTCAGTATTGGCCGCATCGTTGAAGATCACCAGCAAACCTGGTGACAGCTCCATGTCGACGAACTGCGAGCGCGGGATGATCTGCACGTTCTGCGGGTTAGGCTGGCCGAAGGCGTTTTCCGGCTCGACGGTCAGCGTGCGCTTGTCGCCGGCCTTGAAACCGAACAGCGCCGCTTCGAAACCCGGCAGCAGGTTGCCATCGCCGACCTTGAAGGTCGCCGGGGCTTTGTCGAACGTACTGTCGACGGTGTCGCCGTTCTCCAGGCGCAATGCAAAGTGCAAAGTGACTTCCGTGTTCTGGCCGATGCGTTGCTCAGCCAATACCTGTTCAGTCATGAACGGCCTCTTCGGTTTTCTTGGTTTTGAACATATCCAGCGCCAGCATCACCGCACCCACGCTAATGGCGCTGTCGGCGAAGTTGAATGCCGGGAAGTACCAGCGATTCTGCCAGTGCACCAGAATGAAATCGATCACATGGCCCAGGGCTATGCGGTCATACAGATTGCCCAGCGCCCCGCCCAGCACCAGCGCCAAAGCGATGGCCAGCCAGGTTTCGTTGCGGCCCAGACGCTTGAGCCAGACCACCAGCACCGCGCTGACCACAATGGCGATCAGGGCGAACAACCAGCGCTGCCAGCCGGAGCTGTCAGCCAGGAAGCTGAAAGCAGCGCCGGTGTTGTAGGCCAGGGTCCAGCTGAAGTAATCCGGAATGATCACGATCTGCTGGAACATTTCGAGCTTGCCTTCGAAGTAGAACTTGCTGGCCTGGTCGATGACCAGAACCAGCACGCTCAACCAAAGCCAGCTCAACCGTCCGAAACGGCCAATGGCATTAGGCATAGTGACGAACCTCTCCAGCGCCGCTGATGTTGTCGACGCAACGACCGCAGATTTCCGGATGCTCCGGGTTCACGCCGACGTCTTCACGGCAGTGCCAGCAACGGGCGCACTTCGGGAAGGCCGATTTGACGATCTTCAGCTTCAGGCCGCTGACTTCAGTGGCTACCGCGTCGGCCGGAGCCTGTACGAATGGCGCTACGCTGGCGGTCGACGTGATCAATACAAAGCGCAGTTCGTTGCTCAGCTTGGCCAGATCGGCGCTCAGGGCGTCTTCGGCGTACAGCGTCACTTCGGCTTGCAGGTTGCCACCGACGGCTTTGGCCGCGCGCTGGATTTCCATCTCTTTGTTGACCGCGACTTTGACCGCCATGACGCGCTCCCAGTACTCGCGGCCCAGTTCAACGTCGGCCGGCAATTCGGTCAGGCCTTCGTACCAGGTATTGAGCATGACCGATTCGTTACGCTCGCCCGGCAGGTATTCCCACAGTTCGTCGGCGGTGAAGGCGAGGATCGGCGCGATCCAGCGCACCAGCGCTTCAGAGATGTGGAACAGCGCGGTTTGCGCCGAACGGCGGGCCTTGCTGTTGGCGCCAGTGGTGTACTGACGGTCCTTGATGATGTCGAGGTAGAAACCGCCCAACTCCTGCACGCAGAAGTTGTGGATCTTCGAGTAGACGTTCCAGAAACGGTATTCGCCGTAGTGCTCTTGCAGCTCGCGTTGCAGCAGCAGGGTACGGTCGACCGCCCAACGATCCAGCGCGAGCATTTCTTCAGCTGGCAGGATGTCGGTGGCCGGGTTGAAACCGCTCAGGTTCGAAAGCAGGAAGCGCGCGGTGTTACGGATACGACGATAAGCGTCCGCACTGCGTTGCAGGATCTGGTCGGAAACCGCCATCTCGCCGGAGTAGTCGGTCGACGCGACCCACAGACGCATGATGTCGGCGCCCAGGGTGTCGTTGACTTTCTGCGGCGCGATCACGTTGCCCAGCGACTTGGACATCTTGCGGCCGGCTTCGTCGACGGTGAAACCGTGCGTCAGCAGTTCGCGGTACGGCGCGTGATTGTCGATGGCGCAACCGGTCAGCAACGACGAGTGGAACCAGCCACGGTGCTGGTCGGAACCTTCCAGGTACAGGTCGGCACGCGGGCCGCTCTCGTGACCCATCGGGTGCGAACCGCGCAGGACGTGCCAGTGCGTGGTGCCCGAGTCGAACCAGACGTCGAGGGTGTCGCTGATCTTGTCGTACAGCGGCGCTTCGTCGCCGAGCAGTTCGGCAGCGTCCATCTTGAACCAGGCTTCGATGCCTTCGACTTCAACGCGCTTGGCGACTTCTTCCATCAGCTCGACGGTGCGTGGGTGCAGTTCGCCGCTTTCCTTGTTGAGGAAGAACGGGATCGGCACGCCCCAGTTGCGCTGACGCGAGATGCACCAGTCCGGACGGTTGGCGATCATCGAGTGCAGACGCGCCTGACCCCAGGCCGGGACGAACTTGGTGTCTTCGATCGCTTTGAGCGAACGCACGCGCAGGGTGTCGCCGCTGGTGGGCTCTTTGTCCATGCCGATGAACCACTGCGCAGTCGCGCGATAGATCAGCGGAGTCTTGTGGCGCCAGCAGTGCATGTAGCTGTGTTCGATGACGGTGGTGTGCATCAGCGCACCGACTTCGGTCAGCTTGTCGACGATGGCCGGGTTGGCCTTCCAGATGAACTGGCCGCCAAAGAATTCCAGCGACGGCACGTAAACGCCGTTGCTCTGCACCGGATTGAGAATGTCGTCGTTGACCATGCCGTATTTCTTGCAGGTCACGAAGTCGTCTACGCCGTAGGCCGGAGCGGAGTGAACCACGCCGGTGCCAGCACCCAGCTCGACGTAGTCAGCCAGGTACACCGGCGACAGACGGTCATAGAACGGGTGGCGGAAGTTGATCAGCTCCAGCTCTTTACCGGTGGTGGTCGCGATGACCGAACCTTCAACGCCATAGCGCGCCAGGCATGCTTCGACCAGCTCTTCAGCCAGCACCAGCAGTTTGTCGCCGATGTCGACCAGGGCGTAGTTGAATTCCGGGTGAACGTTCAGCGCCTGGTTGGCCGGGATGGTCCACGGGGTGGTGGTCCAGATCACGATCGAAGCAGGTTTGCCCAGCGACGGCAGGCCGAACGCTGCAGCCAGTTTGGCTTCGTCAGCGATTGGGAACGCTACGTCGATGGTCGAGGACTTCTTGTTCTCGTACTCGACTTCCGCTTCGGCCAGGGCCGAACCGCAATCGAAGCACCAGTTCACTGGCTTGAGGCCCTTGAACACGAAACCGCCCTTGACGATTTCCGCGAGGGCGCGGATTTCACCGGCCTCGTTCTTGAAATCCATGGTCTTGTACGGGTTGGCCCAGTCGCCCAGCACGCCGAGACGGATGAATTCGGACTTCTGCCCTTCGATCTGCTCGGTGGCGTAGGCACGGCACAGCTCACGGGTCTTGTCCGCGCCGAGGTTCTTGCCGTGGGTCACTTCAACCTTGTGTTCGATCGGCAGACCGTGGCAATCCCAACCCGGAACATACGGTGCGTCGAAGCCCGACAGGGTCTTCGAGCGGATGATCATGTCCTTGAGAATCTTGTTCAGTGCGTGACCGATGTGGATCGTGCCGTTGGCATACGGAGGGCCGTCATGCAGAACGAACTTCGGACGATCCTTGCCAATCTCGCGCAACTTTCCGTACAGGCCAATACTGTCCCAGCGCTGCAGAATCTGCGGTTCGCGCTGTGGCAGGCCGGCCTTCATTGGGAAGGCGGTGTCCGGAAGGTTAAGCGTGGCTTTATAGTCGGTCATTTAAGGCTCTTCATTAGCGATGGGCGCTAGGTGCGGCTAGTGCACGGGCGGTGGCGACATCCGCATTGATCGCCGTTTTCAATGCCTCCAGGGAGGCGAAGCGCTGCTCTTCACGCAGCTTTTGGTGGAAAACCACCGTCAAACGCCGGTCATACAGATCGCCGGCAAAATCTAAAAGATGGACCTCAAGGTGGGCCTTGCCATCACCTTGTACCGTGGGCCGCACGCCGATATTGGCGACGCCGGGCCAGGTCTTGCCGTCGATGTCGACCTCCACCAGATACACCCCGGTGAACGGCACGCGACGACGCTTGAGTTGAACATTGGCAGTGGGCGTACCCAGTTGCCGGGCCAGTTTCTGGCCGTGCAGCACGCGACCGGCGATCCGGTACGGGCGACCGAGCAAACGTTCGGCCAGCGCAAAATCGGCGGCAGCCAACGCGTTGCGCACCTGCGTGCTGCTGACACGAATGCCATCCAGCTCGACGGTTTGCGCGGCTTCGACGGTAAACCCGTGAATCTGCCCGGCCTGCATCAGAAAATCGAAATCACCGAGGCGGTCGCAGCCGAAGCGGAAATCGTCACCGACCTCCAGATGCTGCACGCCGAGGCCATCCACAAGGATGGTGTCGACGAATTCACTGGCGCTGAGCTTGCTCAGGCGCTGGTTGAACGCCAGGCACAACACCCGGTCAACGCCTTCGGCGGCCAGCAGTTGCAGCTTGTCGCGCAACCGGGCCAGACGCGCCGGCGCGGTCTCGGGAGCAAAGAATTCCCGCGGCTGCGGCTCGAAAATCACCACGCAGCTGGGTACGCCCAACTCAAGCGCACGCTCACGCAGTCGGGCCAGGATAGCCTGGTGACCACGGTGAACACCGTCAAAGTTGCCAATAGTGGCGACGCAGCCCCGATGCTGGGGGCGCAAGTTGTGGAGGCCTCGAACCAGCTGCATAACGCGCTTCTTGCTCATAAAGTGGTCGATTATAACCACACCCGACGGTCGACGACAGGCAACACCGTAACGCAAAGTGATCGAGCCGACAAAACTGCCGGCCCGCGCCCGTTTATAAAGGGTAAAACCCTCAGCTCAAGGCCTTGCGATTGAAGTCGCGCAGGCGGAAACCCAGCAGTAGCAACATACCGAAATAAGCGACCACGCCCGCCGCGACCAATGCACCCAGACGCAGGAAGCGCTCAAGCATATGACCCTGATCCCACGCCGGCATGAATTGCATGCCGACCAGCAAGACCACCGACATCACCGCAACCGCCACGATCAGTTTGAAACCAAACTTGGCCCAACCCGGCTGAGGCTGATACATCTGCTGCTTGCGCAGTTGATAGAACAGCAATCCCGCGTTAATACAGGCACCGGCACTGATCGCCAAGGCGAGCCCAGCGTGAGCCAACGGGCCAATCAGCACCAGGTTGAAAAGTTGAGTGACGACCAGGGTGAAGATTGCGATTTTCACCGGGGTACGGATGTTCTGTTGCGCATAGAAGCCCGGCGCGAGCACTTTGATCACGATTATCCCGAGCAAACCGACAGAATAGGCAATCAGCGCACGCTGAGTCATTTCAGCATCGAAGCCACTGAACTGGCCGTACTGGAACAGCGAAACGGTCAGCGGCTCGGCGAGAATCCCCAGCGCCAGCGAGCATGGCAGCACCAACACAAAGCACAGGCGCAGGCCCCAATCGAGAATTCGCGAATATTCGTGACGATCCTTGCTGGCGTAGGTTTTCGCCAGTGTCGGCAGCAGAATGGTGCCCAGCGCCACACCCAATACGCCGGACGGCAACTCCATCAAACGGTCGGCGTAATACATCCACGACACCGAGCCTGCGACCAGAAACGAAGCGAAGATGGTGTTGATGATCAGCGAAATCTGACTGACCGAGACGCCGAGAATTGCCGGCAGCATCTGCTTCATTACTCGCCAGACGCCGGTGTCACGCAGGTTCAGGCGCGGCAGCACCAGCATGCCGATCTTTTTCAGGTGCGGCAGTTGATAGAGCAGTTGCGCCAGACCACCAACCAGGACTGCCCAGCCCAGCGCCATGACCGGCGGATCGAAGTACGGCGTGAGGAACAGCGAAAACACGATCATGCTGACGTTGAGCAGGGTCGGCACGAAGGCCGGCACCGAGAAACGGTTCCAGGTATTGAGGATTGCTCCAGCCAGCGATGACAGGGAGATCAGCAATATATAGGGGAAGGTCACCCGCAACAGATCAGAGGTGAGCTGGAATTTTTCCGGCGTGTCGGTAAACCCCGGTGCCGTGGCCCAGATCACCCAAGGTGCGGCGATCATGCCCAGCGCGGTCACCACGGCCAGCACCAGCGTCAGCAAGCCCGATACATAAGCAATGAAAGTGCGCGTTGCCTCTTCGCCCTGCTGGCTTTTGTATTCGGCAAGAATCGGCACAAACGCTTGTGAGAACGCCCCTTCAGCGAAGATTCGCCGCAGCAGATTGGGCAGTTTGAAGGCGATAAAGAAGGCGTCTGTCGCCATCCCGGCGCCGAATGTGCGGGCGATAAGCGTGTCACGAACAAAACCCAGAACCCGGGAAAGCATCGTGATAGAGCTGACGGCGGCCAACGATTTGAGCAGATTCATTGAGGGAATTTGTGCCTGTCGATAAACAGCAGGCGAATTAAGCGCCTACTTATGCGATACTCCGCGCCGCAGCAGCACAGAGCCAAAGCTCGCGAGTTTACAGGTCAAGCGCCGGAAATAAATATCCCGCCTCTTTATACCTACCACTTAGCGGAACGTTTCAAGTGCCCTTGACAAGACTTCTCTTCATCGGCATGATTCGCGGCCTATTTTGTTTGCTATTTCCTAAAAAGTCTTTCGAGGAGCTCGACGGTGGCCAACTCACCTTCCGCCAAAAAACGTGCAAAACAGGCTGAGAAGCGTCGCAGCCACAACGCCAGCCTGCGTTCCATGGTTCGCACCTACATCAAGAATGTAGTTAAAGCCATCGACGCAAAAGACGCTGAAAAAGCTCAAGCTGCATACGTTCTGGCTGTGCCAGTTATCGACCGTATGGCCGATAAAGGCATCATCCACAAGAACAAGGCTGCTCGTCATAAGAGCCGTCTGAATGGCCACGTCAAAGCACTGAAAGAAGCTGCTTAATCGACGTAGTCATTAAAAAACCGACCTCAGGGTCGGTTTTTTATTGCCTGCGATTTACTGAACGCAGAGCAAAAATGTAGGAGTGAGCCTGCTCGCGATAGCGGTTAGCCAGACAAACATTTGCTGACTGACACACCACCATCGCGAGCAGGCTCACTCCTACAGTTGGTTTTGCGCTGTTATTGCTGGACCGGAACCCAAGGCAGAATCGGGATCGCCGTCACCGCATTCTGCGGGCTGCCTTCAATCACGCGATCGCTATAGACCAGATACACCAGGGTGTTGCGCTTCTTGTCGAGGAAACGTACGACCTGCATGGTCTTGAACACCAGCGATGTGCGCTCCTTGAACACCTCGTCGCCATCCTTCAGTTCGCCCTTGAACTTGATCGGGCCAACCTGCCGACAGGCGATGGAGGCTTCAGCACGATCTTCGGCCAGACCCAAACCACCTTTCACTCCACCCGTCTTGGCGCGCGACAGATAGCAGGTCACGCCCTCGACCTTCGGGTCATCAAACGCCTCGACCACGATCCGGTCATTTGGCCCGACAAGCTTGAACACTGTCGACACTTGACCGATTTCCTCGGCCGAGGCCAGCAATGGCAGCGCCATCAACAAACCCAACAATCCTTTTGCTACGCGCATCGAGTTTTCCTTAAACCAGAATCAGATTGTCACGGTGAACCAGCTCAGGCTCAGCCATGTAACCCAGCAAACCGACAATCGCTTCCGACGACTGACCGATGATTTTTTGTGCTTCCAGCGCGCTGTAGTTGGCCAGGCCCCGGGCGATCTCACGACCATCCGGCGCCACGCAAACCACCATCTCACCACGACGGAAACTGCCTTGCACCAGCTTCACACCCACCGGCAGCAAGCTCTTGTTACCTTGAGACAGCGCCGACACCGCACCATCGTCCAGCACCAGCGTGCCGCGCGTTTGCAGATGCCCGGCCAGCCATTGCTTGCGCGCCGCGAGCATGCCGCGCTCAGGCGACAGCAGCGTGCCGATACGCTCACCCGCCTTCAGGCGATCGAGCACACGCTCAAGACGCCCGCCGACGATGATGGTGTGCGCACCGGAGCGCGCCGCCAGACGCGCCGCGCGCAGTTTGGTCTGCATGCCGCCACGCCCCAGCGCACCGCCCGTACCGCCCGCCACCGCATCCAGACTCGGATCATCGGCACGCGCTTCGTAAATCAGTTGCGCATCCGGATTGTTGCGCGGATCAGCGTCGAACATGCCGTCGCGATCGGTAAGGATCACCAACAGATCAGCCTCAACCAGGTTGGCCACTAACGCGGCCAGCGTGTCGTTGTCACCGAAACGAATTTCATCAGTGACCACGGTGTCGTTTTCGTTGATCACCGGGATGACTTTAAGCTCGACCAACGCGCGCAAGGTGCTGCGGGCATTGAGGTAGCGCTTGCGATCGGACAGGTCGTCGTGAGTCAGGAGAATCTGCGCCGTGTGGCGGCCATGCTCGGCGAAGCTTGATTCCCACGCCTGCACCAACCCCATCTGGCCAATCGCTGCAGCCGCCTGAAGCTCGTGCATCGCACTGGGTCGTGCGGTCCAGCCCAAACGGCTCATGCCGGCCGCCACCGCCCCGGAGGACACCAGCACCAACTCGACGCCAGCCTCATGCAAGGCCACCATCTGTTCGACCCAGACACTCATTGCCGCGCGATCCAGCCCTTTGCCATCAGCTGTCAGCAAAGCGCTGCCGATCTTCACGACCCAACGCTGCGCACCTGTCACCTTGCTCCGCATCATCTTCAACCTTAGCTTGAGGACAGCGCGACCTGGCACTGCCCGTGACGTTAATCGTGGCTATTGCTGACCAACGATCGATTTCCAGATACTAAAACGCCGCTCGATTGAGCGGCGTTCAAGTTTATCGCAACGGATCAGTCACGCACGTAAATGATTTCCGGACCGTCTTCGTCATCCACATCTTCTTCGTCCCAATCATCGTCGCCGATGTCATGGACCGACTTCACGCCGCTACGACGCAGGGCACGCTTGTCATCCAGCGCCTGCAATTGCGCGCGGGCTTCGTCTTCGATGCGCTGATCGAGATCGGCCAGCTCTTCTTTGTAAGCCGGGTCATTGGCCAGACGATCAGCACGATCTTCCATGTAGCGCATGATGTCGTGGCACAGACGCTCGGTACCGATCTTGGCGATGGCCGAGATCACGTAGACCGGACCGGTCCACTCCAGGCGATCAACGATTTCCTTGACGCGCTCTTCGTGCTCTTCTTCAAGGATCTGGTCGCACTTGTTCAGCACCAGCCAGCGATCACGCTCAGCCAGGGACGGGCTGAACTTGATCAGTTCGTTGACGATCACTTCCGCGGCATCCGGTGCACTGGTGTCATCCAGCGGCGCCATGTCGACGAGGTGCAGCAACAGACGCGTACGCGCCAAGTGCTTGAGGAAGCGGATACCCAGGCCGGCACCGTCGGAAGCACCTTCGATCAGACCCGGAATGTCGGCAACAACGAAGCTCTTCCAGCGATCGACACTGACCACACCGAGGTTTGGCACCAGCGTGGTGAACGGGTAGTCGGCAACTTTCGGCTTGGCGGCCGAGACCGAACGGATGAAGGTACTTTTACCGGCGTTCGGCAAGCCCAGCAGCCCCACGTCAGCCAGTACTTTCATTTCCAGTTTCAGGTCACGCTGCTCACCCGGCTTACCCGGTGTGGTCTGGCGTGGCGCACGGTTGGTACTGGATTTGAAACGGGTGTTACCCAGACCGTGCCAACCGCCCTGCACGACCATCAACTTCTGACCGGCCTTGGTCAGGTCGCCGATGACTTCCTGAGTCGCCGAGTCGATCACGGTCGTGCCGACCGGAACGCGCAGGATCAGGTCTTCACCTTTCTTGCCGGTGCAGTCGGTGCTGCCGCCGTTGGAGCCACGCTCGGCATCGAAGTGCCGGGTGTAACGGTAGTCCACCAGGGTGTTGAGGTTTTCGTCAGCCATCATGTAGATGGAACCGCCGTCACCGCCATCACCGCCGTTCGGGCCACCGTTCTCGATGAATTTTTCCCGACGGAAACTCATGGCACCGTTGCCGCCATCACCAGCTTTTACGCGAATCGATACTTCATCAACAAACTTCATAACCAACGCCTCTCGCCATACGGACGAGCCGAAAAACAATCAAGACATAAGACTCTTGCAAAAATGAGCGCAGCGACCCCAAAACACGACCTGCATCGCACGCCGACAGCCCATACAAACAGTTTTGCAAGAGACTCACCCCACAAACGAAAAAGCCCCGTCGCAAGACAGGGCTCTTCCAGCGATTGCGCAATTAAGCTGCGACAACGCTCACGTAACGGCGGTTGAACGCGCCTTTTACTTCAAACTTGATCACGCCTTCGATTTTAGCGAAGAGGGTGTGATCTTTACCCATGCCAACACCGTAACCGGCGTGGAATTGGGTGCCGCGCTGACGCACGATGATGTTGCCCGGAATGATTTTCTGGCCGCCATACATCTTGACGCCAAGGCGTTTGGCTTCTGAGTCGCGACCGTTACGGGTACTACCACCAGCTTTTTTGTGTGCCATGAGTTCAATTCTCCTAGTGAGGAATTAGGCTGAAATTAAGCCTGAATACCGGTGATTTTGATCTCGGTGTACCACTGGCGGTGGCCCATACGCTTCATGTGGTGCTTACGACGACGGAACTTGATGATGCGGACTTTATCGTGACGACCTTGGGAGATCACTTCAGCCACAACAGTAGCGCCAGCAACAACTGGAGCGCCGATGTTTACGTCGTCGCCATTGGCAACCAACAGAACGCGATCAAAGGTAACGGATTCGCCGGTAGCGATTTCCAGTTTTTCGATCTTCAGGTATTCACCTGGGGCGACTTTGTACTGCTTGCCGCCAGTAACGATTACTGCATAAGACATGGTATTTCTCCGATAATCCTGCTCACCCAGCTCTTTATAAGAAGAGGTATTGGCTGGCATGGCTGCATGGGGCTGGAAGGCCCACTTGCAATTGCGTAAGGCAGGTGCTGCCCAGGAAGTTCAGGGTGCGCGATTGTACGCAAGGCGCAGCAGGCTTGCAAGTAGCCTTCAGGCGCTGTGAAAGCGTCGCGAGCGAAGGGAAGACAAGGAAAAAACAGGCGAGGAAGCGGAGTTTACGGTTTGTAAATGAGCATTCCGAGCCTGTTTTTGACGCAGGATTACGTGCGTAAAGCCGAAGGCTCCCAGCCCGCAGCAGCTTTCACAGTGCCCGACCGCGCCTTGACAGGTCTGGATGGGGGTCCTAGCATGCCGCGCAACCCTTCTGGAGCGACTCTCGCTGATGCAACCCCAAGCTTTCTACCGCGCGGTGGCGGACGATTTTAGCGCCGTCGACGGCATCATCAAGAAGCAGCTGACTTCCCGAGTACCGCTGGTATCGAAAATCGGCGATTACATCACCTCGGCCGGTGGCAAGCGTCTGCGTCCTTTATTAGTGTTGCTGTGTGGCAAGGCCCTGGGTCGCGAAGGCGAAGACATGCGCCTTTTGGCCGCCACCATCGAATTCCTGCACACCGCGACTTTGCTGCATGACGACGTCGTCGACATGTCCGGCATGCGCCGTGGCCGCTCGACCGCCAACGCCATGTGGGGCAACGCGCCGAGCGTGCTGGTCGGCGATTTCCTGTATTCGCGCTCCTTCGAAATGATGGTCGAACTGGGCTCGATGCCGGTGATGAAGATCCTGTCCCAGGCCACGCGCATCATCGCTGAAGGCGAAGTGTTGCAACTGTCCAAGGTTCGCGATGCCAGCACCACCGAAGAAACCTACATGGAAGTCATCCGCGGCAAAACCGCGATGCTCTTCGAGGCTTCGACCCACAGCGCCGCCGCACTGGCCGGCGCCACTGCCGAGCAGAGCGAAGCCCTGCGTACTTTCGGTGATCACCTGGGCGTGGCGTTCCAACTGGTCGACGATCTGCTCGACTATAAGGGCGACGCTGAAACCCTGGGCAAGAACGTCGGTGACGATCTGGCCGAAGGCAAGCCGACCCTGCCGCTGATCTATACCATGCGCGAAGGCACGCCTGAGCAGGCTGCACTGGTGCGCCAGGCGATCCAGAAAGGCGGGATCGAAGACCTGGAAAGCATCCGCATTGCTGTGGAAGCCTCCGGCTCGCTGGAGTACACCGCGCAACTGGCCCGTGATTACGTGGCCCGAGCAATCAAGTGCCTCGATGCACTGCCGGCCAGCGAATATCGGGATGCCCTGGTTGAACTGAGTGAGTTTGCGGTCGCCCGTACTCACTGACATCCAAAAGCATGATCAAGAGATCGCAGCCTTCGGCAGCTCCTACAGGGGTTTGTCGATGCTGCGATCTTTTGCTTTTGCCTGCCTGAAAAGCTAAAACCCTATATAATGTGCGACTTTTAGCGATCCACACTCAAGGAGCCTTAGTGAGCACGCTGCCACCCTGCCCGAAATGCAATTCCGAATATACCTACGAAGACGGTGCCCAACTGGTGTGCCCGGAGTGCGCCCACGAGTGGTCTGCCGGCGGTGAAGCCGAAGTGACTTCCGATGACGCCGTGAAAAAAGATTCGGTTGGCAATGTCCTGCAAGACGGCGACACCATCACCGTGATCAAGGATCTGAAGGTCAAGGGCACCTCGCTGGTGGTCAAGGTCGGCACCAAGGTCAAGAACATCCGCCTGTGCGATGGCGACCACGACATCGACTGCAAGATCGACGGTATCGGCCCGATGAAACTCAAATCCGAGTTCGTCAGAAAAGTCTGAACCCGTTGTCATCCATCCCGCGCCCGACGTGGGATGGAGCTTCACCCTCCCCGCTTTCCCCCAGCCAATCCACGCGATAGCCAAACGCCAGCCGTTTTGACCTTACGCAATCTTTACCCTTAAAAATCCACAATCTGCCAATAGACACTTGCTATTTCGATAATAAGAATTATTCTCATCAAACACCTTCAATGGAGATGAGAACCATGACTTATTTGATCGACGCTTGGCTGGATCGCCCACACCCTTACCTCAGAATCCTCCATCGGGAAACCGGCGAGGTCTGTGCGGTGCTTGAAGAAGAAGCCTTGCATGAACTGCAGGATCAGGGGGATCTGGACGTCAGCAGCCTGAATTCCAGCGAGCCGCTGGTGCTCAAGGAGCTGGTGCGCAATCTGTTCCTGTTCTGCTATGCCCGGGCCTTGCGCCCGACCAATGAACTGCATCACAAGATAGAACTATGAAACGCGGTAAAAACTGTAGGAGTGAGCCTGCTCGCGATGACGGGGTGTCAGACAACAAATCAGTCGACTGAAAAAACGCTATCGTCGGATCGCCGCCCGGAGCAGGCTCACTCCTACATTAGCCCGCCGTGAAGGCAGGCCAGGAATTACAGAACGTCGAGCAGCTCGACGTCGAATACCAGAACGCTGTGCGGCGGGATGCTGCCAACGCCTTGAGCGCCGTAAGCCAGTTCGCTCGGCACGTACAGACGCCATTTGCTGCCGGCATTCATCAGTTGCAGGGCTTCGGTCCAGCCAGCGATCACGCCGCCAACCGGGAATTCTGCAGGCTGGCCACGCTCGTAGGAGCTGTCGAACACAGTGCCGTCGATCAGCGTGCCGTGGTAGTGAGTACGCACTTGATCTTCACGGGTCGGCTTGGCACCTTCGCCCTGAGTCAGCACTTCGAACTGCAGGCCGGAAGCCAAAGTGGTGATGCCGTCACGCTTGGCGTTTTCAGCCAGGAATGCCAGACCTTCGCCAGCAGCCGCTTCAGCTTTGGCAGCCGCTTCGGCTTGCATGATTTCGCGGATAACCTTGAAGCTGGCGGACATTTCTTCCTGACCCACACGGCTTTCCTTACCGGCGAATGCGTCGGTCAGGCCAGCCAGAATGGCGTCCAGGCTAACGCCCGGTGGCGGGTTGTCGCGCAACTGGTCACCCAACTGACGGCCGATGCCGTAGCTGACGCGGGTTTCGTCGGTGGACAGATTTACTTCGGACATGACACTGCTCCGCTGTGCGGACGGCCACAAGACTTGCCGTGCGTGCACAGCCCGTCCCGGCGCGCCCGGAACCAAAAGGGCGAGCAGACTAGCACAGATGCTCAGGTGATGGGACGCAGCGCCTACAGGGCCGAGCGCCAGGCGATCGGCACCTTCAGGCTTTCCTCGCCACTGGCCCCGAGCCCACACATTTCATCATGTACCGAGGTGTGAACGAGGTTGAAGGGCAGCACCGGAAAGTTATGCAGCAAATCCCGAGCATGCTCCACCGAACGCAGCGTCAACATGTCGCCTTTGAGATCTCTCAACGGATACGCCGCACCGTGCATTCGTGCCTCGAGCAGGTAAATCCCGCCTTCCATGGAGATCAGGTTCAGTTCATCGACTTTTCTGGCGATGGCAAACGCATTCAACTCTTGCAGGTTCATGAACGTACCTCACGCTATGGCGAGTCAGGACGTCTACAGGGATAGGCCGGTGCGCACCAAAGCACAAGCCACAAACGCCACCGCCCGTCTGTTTCACAACAGACGGGCGGCGCTATTACAGCGATCAAAAAATGATCAGTGCTTGGTCACCTTGTCCAGATACCCCATCGCGCAGGCCGAGAGCACGAAGGTCATGTGGATAATCACGTACCACTTCAGATGCTCGGGATCGACGTTCTTGGCATCCATGAAGATGCGCAACAAGTGGATCGAGGAAATCGCCACGATCGAGGCCGCCACTTTCATCTTCAGCGATGAAGAGTCCATGGTGCCCAGCCAGCTGAGCTTTTCCTTGTCTTCATCGATGTCCAGTTGCGAGACAAAGTTTTCGTAGCCGGAAATCATCACCATCACCAACAAGCCGCCCACCAGGGCCATGTCGATCAGCGACAGCAGCACCAGAATCAGATCGGATTCGGCCATCGAGAACACATTGGGGATGACGTGAAAAACTTCCTGGAAGAATTTCAGCGCCAGCGCCAGCAAGCCCAGGGACAACCCGAAGTAGATCGGTGCCAGCAGCCAGCGCGAGGCGTACATTGCGTTTTCGATAAAGCGTTCCATTGAATCTCACACAAGGGGGGGGGTGGTTATCGGCGGCGAGTATACCAGCCACCTGTGACCGCCAGAAACTGCCTGCAAATCCGCTACCTGCGTGTGTATGTGGATTTATTTCTGCTAGTGTCCAAAGCATTGACAGCCCAGCGACAGTGGACAGGACGAGTGGAAATGGATGTGCGATTGCCGATAACGACTGCCGGAATCTGCTTGGCCCTATTGCTGGGCGGTTGCTCGCCCGGCGATGAGAAACACACGCTCAGCCTGGAAGAAAAGACCGCAAAGTTCGAACAATCGCTGGACGCCATCACCGATCCGAAACTCAAGGACGCCATCACCGAGCTTGGCGGCTCGTTGCTGCTGCTCGAACGCGCGCAACTCAAACTCACTGACAATCCGCCACGCACCGAATATGGCGAAGACGCCCTCGCGGTGCTCAAGCACTACCCTGCCCCGCAAACGCTGGTCGATACTTTCATCAACGGGCTGTTCGTGCTGCACAAGGATGCCAGCTCCGATTACCTCACCGATCTGCAACCGGTGTTTCCATTCAACCTGAACATTCCCGGCGGCTTCCTGTTCCCGCATGGCGTGGAATGGCAATCGGTGACGTTGAGCAACAAACGGGTCATTGCTTATCAGCCGGAATGGTCGGAAACCGACCCGGGCATTCAGCTCAGCCCGTCCAGTTCCAATGTGACCAACCCCGATGACCTGACCGTGACCTACCCATTCATCGAAGGGCTGGACGTCGACAAGAAAACCCAGCCGCAACCGGTCAGCCTGCAAGGCCAGGTTGAAGTGATTGCCCCGCGTCGTTTGTACAGCTTCGACCTGACGAAAAAGGATGTCGGCCAGACGCGCACCAACGACAACCTCAGCGTCAAACTGCTGAAGCTTGAAAAGAACTACGCCGAAGTCGAATTCAGCAACAGCCTGCCGCTGGCCCCGGAAGTGGCCGGCGCCCAACTCAATCCGCTAATCGTTCAGGCTCGCGACACCACCGGGCAATATCTGGTGCGCGCCGGGTCGATCAACGAGAGCCCGGAGCAGGTGTCTTTCTACGAGAAGCAACTGGCGCAGTTGCAACAGCAGAAGAGCTGGAGCGATATCCTGGAAAAGCAGTTGAACGACGATCAGCAGACGTTTGAGCAACAGCACCCGAAACGCTACAACAAGGTCTATTTCAATGGCCCCATCGAGACACTAGAAGTCAGCGTGCTGGACTTCTCCGCCGTCACCGTGAGCCGTAAAAAGCTGGATCTGCCGATTCGCGCCTTCAATCAGCACACCACTGATAAAGCCATTCAGGCACTGGACCCATCGGTGGTGGTATACGACGATCAAGCCGCTAACTGGCTCAAGGGCGCGACGCTGACGGAGGAGCAACTGAAAGCCGGCATCCGTATCCATCAATCCGTGGAAGAACCGAGCGCCGCGCGCATCGAGTTCTCTCACCGCCGAACTTTCAACGATGAATTGCTCGGTGACGACTTCAATCCAGGCGAGAGCCCGGTGACGTTCTTCACCGAAAAACACAATGGCAAACTCGACGAGCCAATCGAACTGCCGCCCGAGGCTTATCAGGTCGATCCGCTGCGCGCGACGATTACCTATGACCTGAATCTGTTTCCGGAAACCCCGGCGATTGCCGTCGGTTCGATGCCGCTGTTTCTGGCGACAGTGGCGCAGCAAGCCTACGACGCCAAGGCATTGCCCAAAGGCCTGGAGATCAGGAACAACATGCTGGTGGTGGATCTGAAACTGTTCCCGGCCAACGAATGGCGGTTTTTCGTCAAGGACGACAGCGGCAATTACCTGAAACAGATTCTCTCGGTCAGCCATGACGCCAGCGCAGAAGGCCCGGCGTTGTTTGGAGTGCATTACTTTTATGGCCGTCCAACGCGCGTGGAGACCTATCAGCGGACAGACCTCGCCACCGTGCAATACGGCTTTGAGGTCAAACTCGACAAGGCGTCGTTGCCTGAGACTGCGCCTTGAAGAGTACAGTCAAAAGATCGCAGCCTGCGGCAGCTCCTGCATGGGGAGGAGTTAATTGAGGCTGCGGCTGCGGCCGCCGTTGATCTGGCGCAGTTGGGCTTGCAGGTGCAGGCTCCAGATCTGCGGATCGTCGGCCAATTCGTAGCCGTGCAAGGTCAGGCTTTCGACGATAGTGTCGAGAATCGACTCTGCGGCTACGGGTCCGTGAAACGGGCCTTGGGCTTTGATTGCGGAAGGTTGTTCGCCGGCCATGCCGGCAGCGAAGAGCAGCGTCCACATGCCGTTATCGCCGGCCAAGGGTTTGATGGCGCATTCGATACGGGTCACAAGACCCAGGCATTGACGGGTGAGGCAGAGGTTGCGCGACATGGCGGCGACCCTCGGTGAAGCCGGTGTTCAGCCCTCACGGGAGGACTGGCTCGATCCAGTGATACTGTCGATATCCTTGAGCAGAGAATAGAAGAAAAGTCCGCTGCGCAAGCCAGATAGAACCAGAAGGCGCCGAATGGTCATTGTGTGAATATTGACGCCAGACTGACGGCACTTTTCCCGAAGATCGACACAAAACAAATAGTGTAGGAGTGAGCCTGCTCGCGATGGCAGCGTGTCAGGCAACATTTCTGCCGACTGACACACCGCCATCGCGAGCAGGCTCACTCCTACAGTTTTACCGCGCCAGGCTTACGCGGGTTTGGCTTCGGCTAATGCCTCTTGCGCCAATTCCTTCTCGGCTTCCTTGAGGTCTTCTTCGCTGATCATTTCGGCGATGTCGCGCAAGCGCTCGACCACGCGTGCGTTGATGCTGCCCTCAGGGAACTCACCCTCGGCATTCGGCTCACCGGCCGGCTCGCCGACCAGCAGGCTCAGCGCCTCATCAGCCTGACGCACCGCGTAAACGTGGAACTGCCCAGCGCGCACCGCCGCCAATACTTTTTCATCGAGCATCAGCGTGGCAACGTTGGCCTGCGGAATGATCGCACCTTGTTCACCGGTCAAACCGCGTGCTTCGCAGAGGCGGAAGAAACCCTCGATCTTCTCGTTGACGCCGCCGACCGCCTGCACCTCGCCGAACTGGTTGATCGAACCGGTGATCGCAAAACACTGCTTGAGCGGCGTTTTCGACAGCGCCGAAATCAGCGTGCACGCCTCGCCTAACGACGCACTGTCGCCATCGACGTAACCGTAAGACTGCTCCAGGGCGATGCTCGCGGAAATCGCCAACGGGAATTCCTGAGCGTAACGGCTGCCCAGGTAACCGGTGAGAATCATCACGCCTTTGGAGTGAATCGGCTGGCCGAGGTTGACCTCACGCTCGATGTCGACGATGCCACTGCCACCCGGATATACCGTGGCAGAAATCCGCGCCGGCACACCGAACGCCGAGTCGCCGACTTCGAGCACGGTCAGACCGTTGCATTTGCCGACCGCCGCACCATCGGTGTCGATCAGGATGATCCCGGCGAGCATGTCGTCGAGGATCCGCGCCGACACACGTCCGGTACGCGTGGCTTTGGCTTTCAATGCTCGTTCGATATGCCCGGCATCGGTCATTTCATCGCCGGCCAGATGACGGATGAAATCCGCTTCGCTGACCAGTTGGAACAGATCGCCAATACGCGCCGACAAACGCCCCTGATGCTCGGCCAGCCGTGCGCTGTAAGTCGCCAGACGCGCCACTGCATCGGCGGTCAGCGGTGCCATGCCCTCTTCCGACGTGCGGGTTTTCAGCAGCTGGGCGAATTGCTCCAGGCTCTCGTCAACCATCGGAATGTCTTCGTCAAAATCGACCAGAACGCGGAACATCTCCTGGAAGTCCGGATCGAGGTCTTGCAGCGTGTAATACAACGACCGCGCACCGATGATGATGACTTTGACCTGCAAAGGAATGTGCTGCGGGTTGAGGGTCACGGTGGCGAAACGGCCCATCTCGCCCAGCGGCGATTCCATTTTCAGCTTGCGCGATTGCAGCGCGCGTTTCAGCGCATCCCACACGAACGGCTCGCTGAGCATTTTTTCCGCTTCAAGGATCAGGAAGCCGCCGTTGGCGCGGTGCAAGGCACCCGGACGCAACTGGCGATACGTGGTGTAGAGCGCACCCTGATCGGTGGTGTATTCGATACGGCCGAAGAGGTTTTCGTAAGTCGGGTGCGGTTCGAACACCACCGGCGCACCGCCGCTGGCCGGATGCCCAACCACCAGGCTTGGCGCGTATTGTTCTTCCAGCAACTTGCGCGCGACGGCGTCGGTCTTGCTGTCGTCGACCAGTTGCTCGACCACGGTTTTCAGCAGGTAGACCTGCATCGCTTGCAGGTAACCGCAGACCGCCGCGTTCTCGGCGTACTTCTCCGACAGTGGCGACAGCAACGGTTGCAGCGCCAACGTAATGGTTTCTTCGTTGAGCGAGCGCAGCTGGTTATTCGACTCGCGCTTCCACTGCGGCAGGCTGGCGAGCTCTTCGTTCAGGCGCTCTTCGAGGCCGGAGATATCCTCGTGGAAACGCTCGCGATCAGCTTCCGGCAGTTGCGAGAACTCAGCTTCATCCAGCGCCTTGCCGTCGAGCATCGGCGTGAAGGCGATGTTGCTGCTGTCGCGGTACAGGGCGACGTCTTTCTCCAGGGCCAGACGCTCGATGATGTCGAGGGCCTTGTCGTAGCGCTGGTTGAAGGCGCGGTCGATGGCGCTTTTCTTTTGCTGGTAGGACGGGTGCTCGAACACCGCCGGAAAAGTCGCCAGCAGGTTGTCGATCAGGCCGTTGATGTCGCCGATGAATGCGCCTGCAGTGCCCGATGGCAACTCCAGCACGCGAGGCTCGCGCGGCTCATCGAAATTATTGACGTAGACCCAGTCCGCCGGGGTCTGCAGGCGTTTGCCTTCGGCTTTCAGGTAGCGTTTGACGAACGAGAACCGGCCGGTGCCGGGCTCGCCCATGACAAAGACGTTGTAACCGGGGCGTGGCATGGCCACACCGAACTGCAAGGCTTCGACCGCGCGTTCCTGGCCGAGCACACCGCGAAAGGGCTCCAGATCATTGGTGGTAGTGAAGCTGAACTGTTCAGCGGAAAACGGACGGGTCAGCGCTTCGGGCGCTAGACGCAAGCTGGCAGCAACAGGATCAGGCATCGGGCTTCCTTAACAATCAGGCGGGGCAGATAGCGGCATTCTGGCGCTGCCCGTGCCCCACTGGCAAGGCGCGCCATGTGACAAAGCATAGACAACTCGCGCTCTGCGCAGCAGCCCCCCGGAAACCGGGCTTATGACCGAATCTTTTGTAAAAAATCACGGAACTGCGGGAACGTGCCTAAACTCCAAACTGCGCGGCTGGAACTAATACCGGCCCACTGGCTTCGTTTGGGTCTGTTTCGTACAGAGCTTGGGGGCCAGAACCCTGTCCATTGGTATGCACACAAAGAGAACAAAGCTATGAAACGGATTCTTCTCGGTACTCTCTTCACCGCTGTATCCATCAACGCAATGGCGCAAGCTCCGGGCGGCCCGGATTGCGGTTGGGGCAACATGCTGTTCGAAGGTCAGCGTGGCACCCCAGCGCACTTCCTTGCTTCCACCACCAACGGCACTTCCGGTAACGCTACCTTTGGTATGACTTCCGGTACCAACGGTTGCTCGACCAATGCGTCGCTGACCTACGGCGGCAAATCCTGGTTTGCCATGAATGGCATGATGAACGAACTGTCCGAAGACATGGCCAAGGGCAACGGCGAAGCGCTGACGACCTATGCCGTGGTACTGGGCGTGGCGCCGGAAGACCGTGCGCATTTCGCTGCAGTGACTCACGAGCACTTCCAGCAGATCTTCAGCAAGGCTGACGTGACCGCTGAAGACGTGCATACCAACACCCTGGCTGTACTGAAATCGGACCCTCGTCTGGCCAAGTACGCAACTCAGGCTTAAGCTCGACCCCGCCCGCTTCCTTCGGGGAGCGGGTTTTGTTTTTTATGCAGTGATTCCACCGTGACGCTGAACCTGTGGTGAGGGGATTTATCCCCGATCGGCTGCGCAGCAGTCGTGAACCTGTGCATGCGTTATAGCTGATGCATTGGGGATATAGGTTTTGGGGCCGCTTCGCTGCCCAACGGGGATAAATCCCCTCGCCACAAGGGTGGAGTGTTAACCCCCGATCCGGGTTTTGTTTTTCTTTCGAGTTAAGTTGCCACCTATGCTCAAACGCCTTGCCTGGCTGGCGCTCTGTGTCTGCGCCCCGCTGTCCGCCGCGCCACACATCGACCCTCAACGTTTGCAGCAACTGGCCAACGACCGCTTCTGGATTTCCCTCGGTCACTACGAAACCGCCAAACTTGGCGGTTGGCGCAGCTATGTCAGCGACAAGAAATTCTTTCTCGCGCCCGATGGCAATGAACATCCCGATCATGAACTCGCCGCCACCGTGCAAGCGCTGTACGCCCCGGCCAGCCTCGGCGAGCAACATGCGCAATGCGTTTATCCGGCCCGTACCCGCTGGCTAAAGACGCAATTGAACCTGACCGACCTACCGACGCCCGAGTGCGCCGAGTACAAAAAGTGGATCAAGGACGTGTCGCCGCACAGCGCGGTGATGATCTTCCCGGCGGCTTATTTGAACAGCCCGTCATCGATGTTCGGTCACACCCTGCTGCGCATCGACCAGGCTGATGTGCAGGCCGACAAGACCTCGTTGCTCAGTTACGCGATCAACTTCGGCGCCTACATCGAAGGTTCGGACAACAGCATTCTTTACGCCTGGAAAGGCTTGATGGGCGGCTATCCGGGGCTGTTCGCGCTGGTGCCGTATCAGGAAAAACTCTCCGAATACCGCAGCCTGGAAAACCGCGACCTGTGGGAATACCGGCTTAATCTGACCCAGGAAGAAACCGCACGCATGGTCGAGCATGTGTGGGAGTTGAAGCAGATCCAGTTCGACTATTTCTTCTTCGATGAAAACTGCTCCTACCGTTTGCTCGAACTGCTGCAAGTGGCACGGCCGAGCCTGCGTCTGACCGAGCAATTCCCGCTGACCGCGATTCCCACCGACACTGTCAAAGCGGTGAAAGAAGCCGGGCTGGTGGAAAGCATTGAATACCGTCCTTCCCGCGAACGCGAACTGCTCAGCCGTGCCGAGCCGCTGAGTGGCGAAGAACAGCAATGGGTCCTGAAGGTCAGCGCCGATCAACAGCAGTTGCAGGACCCGGCCTTCAAGGCCCTGCCCCGTGATCGCCAAGCCTTGATCATCGACGCGGCTTACCGCTTGGAACGCTATCGCGCCAATGGCCAGGAACGCGATCCGCAACGGGCACAACGCAGTTTCGAACTGCTGCGGGCAATCAACAAGAACCCGGCACCGGATCTGCAAATCCCGCAACCGGGCTTGCCGGAAGATGGCCACGAATCGCGCACCTGGCAGGCCGGCCTCGGCACCCGTGGCGATCGTGCGTTCGGCGAATATGGCTTGCGCATGGCTTACCACGATCTCAACGACAACGCCGAAAGCTTCCCGCTCGGCGCGCAGATCGAGATCCTGCAAATGAAGCTGCGCCAGTACGAAGGCAATCACTGGCAGTTCCAGCAACTGGACCTGGCAACCATCCGCTCACTGACCCCGCGCAATGAGCTGCTGCAACCGCTGTCGTGGCAAGTCACTGGTGGCCTAGAGCGCGTGCCGGGCAAGCATGACGACGAAACGCTGGTCAGCCACGTCAATGGTGGTGGCGGTGGCACATGGCAGTTGGGTGAGGATGTATTGGGCTTTGCCCTCGGCACCGTGCGAATCGAACACAACAACGACTTCGCCGGATTCATAGCCCCGGCGGCCGGTTTCAACAGCGGCGTGCTGTGGAAAAACCCGCTGGGCAACATGAGCCTGGAAGCCAAAGGCGATTACTTCACCAACGGCGAAGTGCGTCGCAGCCTGAGCTTGAATCAGCAGTGGGAGTTGTCACGCAATCTTGGTTTGCGCCTGAGTGCACAGCGCGAGTTCAGCCACCTCGCCACCCCGGAAACCGAAGTCATGCTTGAAGTGAAGTGGTATCACTACTGATCTAAAGCCCGACAGATAAACCCTGTGGGAGCGAGCCTGCTCGCGAAAGCGGTGGGTCATTCAGCACTGATGCTGACTGACACACCGCATTCGCGAGCAGGCTCGCTCCCACATTTGGATGGGTGGTGCTGATGGATTTTTCACACGCCTACGACAGCCGCCTCATGAATCCCCTTCTAGACTCTCCTTACAAGCCGAAGAAGCGGCGCGGGAGAGTGCGATGTGGCGGTGTGCGGCTTTGTTGGGGGTTTTGCTGTTAGTGAGCGGTTGCCAGACCACCCACGATGATTTGATTGCCAAAGGTTATCCACCGGCCTTCGCCGACGGTTTTGATGACGGTTGTGTCAGTGGTCGTCAGGCTGCCGGCTCGATCAGCGGCGAATTTCGCAAGAACGTGCCGCGCTATCTCAAGGACAAACAATACGCCGACGGCTGGACCGACGGTTTCCGCCAGTGTCAGGCAATGCTGGAAAACAAGGATCGCGAAGACTACCGCAACGAACATTGGGATGAACGCGAACGTGCCTGGCAACAACAGAAAGATCAGGACGCCGGGCGGGCCTATCGCTCGCAGTAGGTCGCATCCAGACATCCAGTGAAACCAAATGCCTGCGAACATGGCCCAAACCTCATACGAGGAGGACACCATGAGTCGCGCATTCGTCAACGAAGACAACGCCGCCGCACAAGCCGATCAGCCCGTTGAACGGCAGGTCAGCGAACAACCCAATTACGTCACGCCACAGGGCTTGGCGCAGTTACAGGCCAAAGTGGCCGAACTGCAAACCCTGCACGCCGAGCAATCGGCCAAGGGTGACCAGGCCGACAAACAACGCCAGGCCGATCTGGAACGCGACCTGCGTTACTTCAATCAACGCCTCGGCAGCGCGCAAGTGGCGGTTACCGCCACGTCCACCGACAAGGTACATATCGGCAGTTGGGTCACTTACGCCGACGAACACAATACCGAACGCCGCGTGCAATTGGTCGGTGAAGATCAGGCCGACGCCGCTAAAGGCCTGATCAACTGGGGTTCACCTTTGGGCCGAGCGTTGTTGGGCGCTCGACTCAACGACGAAGTGCTGTGGCAGCGCCCCGTCGGTGATCAAGTGATTGAAGTGATCCGCATCGAACCGGCTTAAACCACGCCTTGCGCCAGCATCGCATCGGCGACTTTGACGAAGCCTGCGATGTTCGCGCCTTTGACGTAGTTGATCCGGCCATTTTCTTCGCCGTAATGCACGCAAGCGTGGTGGATCGACTGCATGATCGCGTGCAACTTGCTGTCGACCTCACCGGCAGTCCACAGCAGACGCATGGCGTTCTGCGACATCTCCAGACCGCTCACTGCTACGCCGCCAGCATTCGACGCCTTGCCCGGTGCAAACAGAATCCCCGCCTCGACGAAGATATCCACAGCCTCCAGCGTCGTCGGCATGTTCGCGCCTTCGGCCACGCATACGCAGCCATTACGCAGCAGGGTTTGCGCGGCTTCGGCGTCTAGCTCGTTTTGAGTGGCGCACGGCAGCGCGATGTCGCATGGCAACGACCACGGCAACTGACCAGCGCGGAATTCCAGACCGAACGCTGTCGCCAGTTCGCTGATGCGTCCACGTTTGACGTTTTTCAGTTCCAGTAGCGCCAGCCATTGCTCTTCGCTCAAACCCGATTCGCAGTACAGCGTGCCTTCGGAGTCGGACAGGGAAATCACCTTGCCGCCCAGGTCCATCACTTTACGCGCTGCGTATTGCGCAACGTTACCGGAGCCGGAGATCGCCACGCGTTTGCCTTCAACGGTCTGTTCACGGCGCTTGAGCATTTCTTCGGCGAAGTACACGCAGCCGAAACCGGTAGCTTCCGGGCGAATCAGGCTGCCGCCGTAAGCCATGCCCTTGCCGGTCAGGACGCTGGTGAACTGGTTGCTAAGGCGCTTGTACTGGCCGAACAGGAAACCGATCTCGCGCGCACCGACGCCAATGTCACCGGCCGGCACATCAACGTCGGCACCAATGTGGCGATACAACTCGCTCATGAAGGCCTGACAGAAACGCATGACTTCGGCGTCGCTCTTGCCCTTCGGATCGAAGTCAGAGCCGCCCTTGCCGCCGCCCATCGGCAACGAAGTCAGGGAGTTCTTGAAGGTCTGTTCGAAGGCGAGGAATTTCAGTACGCCCATGTTCACTGAAGGATGGAAACGCAAGCCGCCCTTGTAGGGGCCGATGGCGCTGTTCATCTGGATGCGGAAACCGCGATTGACCTGGACTTTGCCTTGATCATCGACCCACGAAACGCGGAATACCACCGCCCGCTCCGGCTCGCAGACGCGCTCCAGAATCCCTGAAGTCAGGTAATGCGGATTGGCTTCGAGAAACGGCCACAGGCTGCGCAAGACTTCTTCGACAGCCTGGTGGAATTCGGGTTGATCCGGGTCGCGTTTTTTCAGGCGTGCGAGGAAGGATTCGACGGATTCGATCATGGGAAAAGTCTCGGCAAATTTATTGTCGTTGGAAGAGATTGAGCCGGACTGTAGCAAACGATTCGCGCACAGGAACAGCGCAAAATGTCGCAGTTATGAAATTAAATGGTGCACAGGATATAAATCAGCTCGTTTTTCGAGCTGTTTTCGCACCTGAATGAGGAGCTCGGATTCGCGGCATGCACCAACAGTTACACCGCTTTCGCGAGCAGGCTCGCTCCCACAGGGGAATGTATTTCAAATGTGGGAGCGAGCCTGCTCGCGAAGGTAGCGGCTCGGTACCCTGAAAAACTTCAGGCAAAAAAAACGGAGCCCGAAGGCTCCGCTTTTTCATGCAACCAACCCGATATCAGGCCAGTTTCTTGTGACGTACACGGTGCGGCTGGGCAGCTGCTTCGCCGAGACGCTTTTTGCGGTCGGCTTCGTACTCGGTGTAGTTACCTTCGAAGAAGATCGCTTGCGAGTCGTCTTCGTACGCCAGGATGTGCGTCGCGACGCGGTCAAGGAACCACCGATCGTGAGAGATCACAATGGCGGCGCCCGGGAAGTCCAGCAGGGCTTCTTCCAGGGAACGCAGGGTTTCAACGTCGAGGTCGTTGGACGGTTCGTCGAGCAGCAGGACGTTACCGCCCTCCTTCAGGGTCAGCGCCAGGTGCAGACGACCGCGCTCACCACCGGAGAGGTCCTTGACGAACTTCTGCTGATCGCCGCCCTTGAAGTTGAAGCGTCCGACGTAGGTACGCGACGGGATCTCGTAGTTGCCGATGCGGATCTGGTCGGAACCGTCGGAGATCTGCTGGAATACAGTCTTGCTGCCATCGAGGTCATCGCGGCTCTGATCGACGCACGCCAGTTGCACGGTTTCACCGACTTCGATGCTGCCCGAATCCGGTTGTTCCTTGCCCATCAGCATGCGGAACAGGGTCGATTTACCGGCACCGTTACCGCCGATCACGCCGACGATGGCGCCTTTGGGCATCGAGAACGACAGGTTGTCAATCAGTACGCGATCGCCGTAGCCCTTGGTGACGTTCTTGAATTCGATGACCTTGTCGCCCAGGCGCGGGCCGGCCGGGATGTAGATCTCGTTGGTTTCCGAACGCTTCTGGAATTCCTGCGATTGCATTTCTTCGAAGCGTTGCAGACGCGCCTTGGATTTCGACTGGCGGGCTTTCGCGCCTTTGCGCACCCACTCCAGTTCTTCCTTCATGGCTTTTTCGTGGGCCGACTGCTGCTTGGATTCGGCAGCCAGACGGTCGGACTTGGCTTCGAGCCAACCCGAATAGTTGCCCTCGTACGGAATGCCCGCGCCGCGGTCGAGTTCCAGAATCCAGCCAGCGACGTTGTCGAGGAAGTAACGGTCGTGCGTAATCGCGACCACGGTGCCCGGGAAGTCGTGCAGGAAGTGCTCCAGCCACGCAACGGAGTCGGCGTCCAAGTGGTTGGTCGGTTCGTCGAGCAGCAGCATGTCGGGGGCCGACAGCAGCAGACGGCACAGGGCCACACGACGCTTTTCACCACCAGAGAGGAATTCGACCTTGGCGTCCCACGCCGGCAGACGCAATGCGTCGGCGGCAACTTCCAGTTGGCGGTCAAGGTTGTGACCGTCGCTGGCTTGCAGGATCGCTTCGAGCTTGGCCTGTTCGGCAGCCAGTTTGTCGAAGTCGGCGTCTTCTTCAGCGTAAGCCGCGTAGACCTCGTCCAGGCGAGCCTGAGCGTTCTTGATCACGCTGACCGCTTCCTCGACCACTTCACGCACAGTCTTGGTTGGGTCAAGTTGTGGCTCTTGCGGCAGATAACCGATGTTCAGCTCCGGCATCGGACGGGCTTCGCCCTCGAACTCGGTGTCGACGCCAGCCATGATTTTCAGCAGCGTGGACTTACCCGAACCGTTGAGGCCGAGCACGCCAATCTTGGCGCCGGGGAAGAAGGACAGCGAAATGTTTTTGAGAATTTCCCGCTTCGGCGGAACAACTTTGCCCAGCCGATGCATGGTGAAGACGTATTGAGCCATGGAGAACCTTGGGTCAGTGACAGATGAATGATTGCAGCGCAGGCGATGCCCGGCCAGACCATGCGCGTCGTTCACTTGATGGTTATCAATGCGTGCGCGCTGAAAAAGTCTGAGTCTAGGAGCTGGAACGCTCCCGCGTAACCGGCAAAGCTACCTGAATGACGGAAGGCAGTCCAGCCGCGAGGGGCTGGCACTTCGCCACAACTCAAGGCATGCTAGCCGCCCTTCGGGCGTCCGGCTTATAGTGCACGTCGCGCCAGTCCAGCCAAACCGCAGGATTACAGCTTGTCCAATGTCACTCCGCCAGCCTCTGTGAGCAGCACCCATCCGGCGCCCGGCTCGCCCCTGCGCGGAACATTAAAGGGCGCGCTGGCGACGCTGGTGCTTTTGCTGTTGGCGCTGTTGTTCTGGCAACTGCTCGATCAACTGCGCGAAACCCAGAAAAACCAGCGTCAGTACACCATCGACTACACCGCCGACCTCGCCTCGCAGGTCAGCCTGAACATGGCGCTGAACGCGCAAATCGCCCTCAACCTCCTACCGATCGTCGAACAACCGCAGTCAGCCGACGAACAGCAGGCGCTGCTACGCAAGCTCCAGCAATCGCTGCCCGACCTGCGCAGCGTTGCCCTGCTCAGCCCGTCCGGCAGAATCATCAGCGACAGTGCCGTCGACAGCAGCGATGCCGACTATCTCACCGAACTGGTTCGCCGCAGCCGTGCCCAGGCGCATTACTTCAGCAATGCCGACGATGGCTCAGTGGTGCATCTATTGCTCCACCAGGCCAGCGGTAGCACCCGTGGTTATTGGGCCTTGCGCCTGACCCCGACCTTTTTCGATTCGCTGACCAAACAGGGTGACACCGGCGTACGCCCATTGTGGCTGGTGGAAAACCGCCTCAACCATCAGATCATCAGTCGCGACGAAGCCATGCCGGCAGCCAAACCCGGGGTACTCACCGCAGACGATCTGGCCAACACCGTACTGACCGTGCCGCTGAGCAGCAGCGACTGGCAATTGCGTGGTCTGTTCGACCGCCAGCGTGTGCTCGAAGAATTGCTGCCGGCGTTCATCGGCAAATGCCTGCTCGGCCTGGCGTTTTCAATGCTGCCGGTGATCGCACTGCTGAACATGCGTCGGCGTCAGCGCCAGTTGCATGAGGGTCGCCGACGCTATCAGGACATTTTCGAAGGCACCGGCGTGGCCCTGTGTGTGCTGGATCTGTCCGGATTGAAACAGGTTTTTGAAAGAGCGCAGATTCAGACCAGCGACCAGCTCAAAGCGTGGCTCGACCAGCCGCAGCAGCGCCAGCAATTGCTCCAGGAACTGCGCGTGACCGAGGTCAATCAGGTCGCGCTGCAACTGCTCAACGTCAATTCCTGCGAGCACGCCTGGCAACTGTTGATAGACGGCCATCCGCACCCGCAGTGCGCGATCGGCAATCAAGTGCTCGACGCCGTGCTTCAACAGCAAAAGCAGCTGGAACTGGAAATCAGACTGCCGGACATCAACGGCCGCGATCAGCACCTGTGGATGGTATTGCGCCTGCCGCAGGAGCAGCACGACTATAAAGCGGTGATCCTCAGCATCAACGACATCACCAGCCGCAAGCTGATCGAACTGTCGCTGCTGGAGCGCGAAGGGTTCTGGTCGGACGTGGTGCGCACAGTGCCGGACCATCTGTATGTGCAGGACGTGATCAGCCAGCGGATGATTTTCAGCAACCACCACCTCGGCCAGACCCTCGGTTACAACCGCACCGAACTGCACCAGATGGGCGAGTACTTCTGGGAAATCCTCCTGCACCCGGAAGACGCCGATTATTACCATCGTTCGCGGCAGATGCAGCGGCACGCCGGGTACAGCCAGTTACTGCAATGCCAACTGCGCTTCCGTCACCGCGACGGCAAGTGGCGGCGTTTCGACATTCGCGAACAGGCGTTGGCGCGCGACAAGCACGATCAGGTCACGCGGATCATCGGTGTGGCCAAGGACATCACCGAGCAGATCGAGGCCAGTGAATCGCTGCGCGACAGCGAGCAGCGTTATCGCATGCTCGCCGAAAGCATCAGTGACGTGATCTTCTCCACCGACAGCAAGCTCTCGCTGAACTACGTCAGCCCCTCGGTGCAAGCGGTGCTGGGCTACGACGCCGAGTGGATTTTCCAGAACGGCTGGCAATCGACCATCGCCAATCCGCAGCAACTGAGCGGCATCTACACCCTGATGGACCGAGTCAGCAAAGCACTGGACAAACCCGAGCAACTGGCGCTGTTGCGCAGCCAGGTGCAGACGCAAATGTTCCTGTTCGACTGCCTGCGCGCCGACGGCCGCAAGATCCCGATCGAGCTGCGTCTGGTGCTGGTGTGGGACGAGCACGGCGCATTCGAAGGCGTGCTGGGTGTCGGTCGCGACATCAGCCAGCAACGCCGCGCCGAGAAAGACCTGCGCATGGCGGCCACGGTATTCGAGCACTCGACGTCGGCGATCCTGATCACCGACCCGGCCGGTTACATCGTTCAGGCCAACGAAGCGTTCAGCCGCGTCAGTGGTTATGCGGTGAGCGAAGTGCTCGACCAGTTGCCGAACATGCTCACCGTCGACGAACAACAGGATGCTCATCTGCGTTACGTGCTCAAGCAACTGCATCAGCACAGCACCTGGGAAGGCGAAGTCTGGCTCAAGCGCCGCAACGGCGAGCATTACCCGGCGTGGGTCGGCATCACCGCGGTGCTCGACGATGAAGGTGATCTGGCCAGTTACGTGTGCTTCTTCAGCGACATCAGCGAGCGCAAGGCCAGCGAACAGCGCATCCACCGCCTCGCCTACTACGACGCTTTGACCCATTTGCCGAACCGCACGCTGTTCCAGGATCGCCTGCACACCGCGCTGCAATCGGCTGAGCGGCAAAAGTCGTGGGTGGTGCTGATGTTCCTCGACCTCGACCGTTTCAAACCGATCAACGACTCCCTTGGTCACGCTGCGGGCGACCGCATGCTCAAGGACATGGCCACGCGCCTGCTGGCCTGCGTCGACGATGACGACACCGTGGCGCGGATGGGCGGCGACGAATTCACCCTGCTGCTGCAGCATCGGTCCAGCCGCGAAATGGCGCTGAACCGAGCTATCCATGTCGCCGAACAGATTCTCGGCAGCCTGGTGCGACCGTTCGTGCTCGAGGGTCGCGAGTTTTTCGTCACCGCCAGTATCGGCATCGCGCTGAGCCCGCAGGACGGCAACGAACTCAGCCAGTTGATGAAGAACGCCGACACTGCGATGTATCACGCCAAAGAACGCGGCAAGAACAACTTCCAGTTCTACCAGGCCGACATGAACGCCAGTGCGCTGGAGCGTCTGGAGCTGGAAAGCGACCTGCGCCATGCCCTGGAGCAGGACGAATTCGTGCTGTATTACCAGCCGCAATTCAGCGGTGACGGCAAGCGTCTGACCGGTGCCGAAGCCCTGTTGCGCTGGCGTCATCCACGTCGCGGACTGGTGCCGCCGGGGGATTTCATTCCGGTGCTGGAAGAACTCGGGCTGGTGGTGGACGTTGGCGATTGGGTAATCAGCGAGGCCTGCCGTCAACTGAAGACCTGGCACCAGAACCGCGTGCGCGTACCGAAGGTGTCGGTAAACATTTCCGCACGACAGTTCTCCGACGGCCAACTCGGCACGCGGATCGCCACGATCCTGCGCGAAACCGGTCTGCCGCCAGCGTGTCTGGAGCTGGAACTGACCGAAAGTATCCTGATGCGTGAAGTCAGCGAGGCCATGCAGATTCTCGCCGGGCTGAAAAACCTTGGCCTGAGCATCGCGGTTGATGATTTCGGCACTGGTTACTCATCGCTGAACTACCTCAAGCAATTCCCGATCGACGTGCTGAAGATCGACCGCACGTTTGTTGATGGTTTGCCGTCTGGCGAGCAAGACGCGCAGATCGCCCGGGCGATCATCGCCATGGCCCACAGCCTGAATCTGGCGGTGATCGCTGAAGGCGTGGAAACCCACGAGCAACTGGACTTCCTGCGCGAGCATGGTTGCGATGAGGTTCAGGGGTATCTGTTCGGGCGACCGATGCCGGCGAGTCGGTTTGAGGCGCAGTTCAGCAATGACGCCCTCTTCATGTTCGACTGAGAGTCTGTGGCGCGGCTTTCGCGAGCAGGCTCGCTCCCACACGAATTGATGTCGATCACAAAATCGCAGGCCTGCCTCGGTTACTGTGGGAGCGAGCCTGCTCGCGAAGAGGCCTTCAAAAGCACCGCACATCTTTCATGAACGCCACTTGTCTGCGACATGATGTCGTTTCATATGCCATACAAAACCCATTGGGTTAGAATGCCCCCCTTTTCTGCCCCCGATCCTTGAGGACCGCCATGTTCAGCCGTGATTTGACTATTGCCAAGTACGACGCCGACCTTTTTGCCGCCATGGAGCAAGAAGCTCAGCGCCAGGAAGAACACATTGAGCTGATCGCTTCGGAAAACTACACCAGCCCAGCGGTGATGGAAGCTCAAGGCTCGGTCCTGACCAACAAGTACGCCGAAGGTTATCCAGGCAAGCGCTACTACGGTGGTTGCGAGTACGTCGACATCGTTGAACAACTGGCTATCGACCGTGCAAAAGAACTGTTCGGCGCCGATTACGCCAACGTTCAGCCGCACGCCGGTTCGCAAGCCAACGCCGCTGTTTACCTGGCCCTGCTGCAAGGTGGCGATACCATTCTGGGCATGAGCCTGGCCCACGGCGGTCACCTGACCCACGGCGCCAGCGTTTCCTCCTCCGGCAAGCTGTACAACGCCGTGCAGTACGGCATCGACGCCAACGGCCTGATCGACTACGACGAAGTCGAGCGCCTGGCGGTTGAACACAAGCCGAAAATGATCGTGGCCGGTTTCTCTGCCTACTCGCAGATCCTCGACTTCCCGCGCTTCCGCGAAATCGCTGACAAGGTGGGCGCCTACCTGTTCGTCGACATGGCTCACGTAGCCGGTCTGGTCGCGGCTGGCGTCTACCCGAACCCGGTGCCTTTCGCTGACGTCGTGACCACCACCACGCACAAGACCCTGCGCGGTCCACGTGGCGGCCTGATCCTGGCACGCGCCAACGCCGACATCGAGAAGAAGCTGAACTCCGCAGTATTCCCGGGCGCCCAGGGTGGCCCGCTGGAGCACGTGATCGCTGCCAAGGCGATCTGCTTCAAGGAAGCACTGCAGCCTGAGTTCAAGGCTTACCAGGAACAAGTGGTGCTGAACGCCCAGGCCATGGCCGAAGTGTTCATCGAACGCGGTTTCGACGTAGTTTCGGGCGGTACCAAGAACCACCTGTTCCTGCTGTCGCTGATCAAGCAGGACATCTCCGGTAAAGACGCCGACGCCGCTCTGGGCAAAGCGTTCATCACCGTGAACAAGAACTCCGTACCTAACGACCCACGCTCGCCGTTCGTCACTTCCGGCCTGCGCTTCGGCACTCCAGCTGTGACCACGCGTGGCTTCAAGCAAGCAGAGTGCAAAGAACTGGCAGGCTGGATCTGCGACATTCTGGCTGACCTGAACAACGAAGCGGTAATCGACGCCGTTCGTGAGAAAGTCAAAGCCATCTGCAAGAAACTGCCGGTGTACGGCGCTTGATAGTTAGCAACTGAAACACAAAGCCCGGCCAATTGGCCGGGCTTTTTTTGCCCTGAACAAACCACACAAGAAAAACAATTGAACACATCAACGGCAACTTGCCGACTGTTGAAAAACACGGAAACAGCATAAAAAAACAACCAGCACGAACACTGGTAAGTTTCCTTCAGCACAAATTGCACCTAAAAAATATTATTTACCTATCATCTATGGATGGAGATACCCATGAGCACGAATATAGAAAAGTCTTTCACTGCACGTCTGCAGACCCAGTATGGCAACTTGCACGTGCCGCGCATTTCCTATGGACAAAAGACCTTCATAAAACGCTGGTACTACGAAGCCTTCACCTTCGACGCCCACGTCGATGTATCCAACACACTGTGCGTGCATCCGGAGGTGCCGGCAGACCAGCTCCGATTCCACTTCCGCTGTATTGAAGACTACTACTTCATTTATTTGCTGACGGGCAGTCACTATCACAATTACGCCTTGAGTAACGAGCACCGTGACCTGATCAGTGCCTTTACCGACAATGCCGATCAAACCTCATACAACTTGCTGGATGCCAACAACCGGATTGTCACCCTCGACCAACTCCATGGGGACACACACAACCTGAAGATTCAAACCCGCGGCGGCCGTAAACTCAGTGTTCGTGAAAACTCAAAAGTGGGTGGACTAGTGTGCACTGGCAAAGAAGGCGGGCAGGTACTCGACTTTAAACTCGACATCATCAAGCGCGGCGCTAAATAACGACCGCATACAATTTCAATAAAACCGGAAGAAGTTCTCACCGCCACTGCGCTTTAAAGTCCGCGGTGAGGACTTCGACAACAACCCTCGACAAGCATTTTCGCGACTTCATCCTGTCAACGGAGCGGCATACACATTCCGGAACTGCCAATCGCCAACAAAAATTGTCTTCACGCCTTGTCCGCTCAAGAATGGGTCTCACAGACCAACTGGTCAGACCGGTCAAACCAATTTGTCATTTTTCACTTGCGATCACCAAAAAACCGAGCGTAGACTGCGCCTGCACTGGACATACCGGTAAGACCACAATAATTAAGTTCTGAATCTGATGCGCCAAGCGCACGGCAGCCAGGACACCGACCAGGATTCCTCCCATGCTCAGATGGTGCTCGCGTTCAATCTTCCTCCAAGTGGTTCTCGGACTGGTGCTCGGCATCGTCTGCGGGCTGACCCTTCCCGAATATTCCGCCCAGCTCAAACCGCTCGGCGACGGCTTCATCAAACTGATCAAGATGCTCATCGGCCTGATCGTGTTCTGCGTGGTGGTCAGCGGCATCAGCGGCGCGGGCGACCTGAAGAAGGTCGGGCGCATCGGCCTCAAATCAGTTATCTACTTTGAGATCCTCACGACCATCGCCCTGGTGATCGGTCTGGTGTTTGCGTTCAGTACCGGCATCGGTAGCGGCGCGAATATTCATCTGGAGCAATTGTCTGCCGCCGACATGGGCGACATCGCCCAGCGTGGCCAGCACATGCACACCACCACGCAGTTCCTGATGGACCTGATCCCGACCTCGGTGATTGGCGCCTTTGCCGACAACAACATCCTGCAAGTGCTGCTGTTCTCTGTGCTGTTTGGCAGCGCGTTGAATCTGGTCGGCGAAGCTGCTTCCGGGATCTCCCGGCTGATCAACGAACTGAGCCATGTGATCTTTCGCATCATGGGCATGATCGTCCGTCTGGCGCCGATTGGCGTATTCGGCGCCATCGCCTTCACCACCAGCAAATATGGCCTCGATTCGCTGCAGCACTTGGGCAGTCTGGTCGGTTTGTTCTACCTGACGTGCACGGCCTTCGTCAGCGTAATTCTCGGTCTGGTGATGCGCGCGTCCGGTCTGCGCATGTGGCCGCTGCTCAAATACTTGCGTGAAGAACTGTTGATCGTCATGGGCACCGCCTCGTCCGACGCCGTGTTGCCACAGATCATGCGCAAACTCGAACATCTGGGCATCGGCAGCTCGACGGTTGGTCTGGTGATTCCGACCGGGTACTCGTTCAACCTCGATGGTTTCTCGATCTATCTGACCCTCGCCATCGTCTTCATCGCCAACGCCACCGGTACACCGCTGGCGATGACCGATTTGCTGACGATTCTGCTGGTATCGCTGATCACCTCGAAAGGCGCCCACGGCATTCCAGGTTCGGCGCTGGTGATCCTCGCGGCGACGCTGACCGCGATTCCAGCGATCCCGGTGGTCGGCCTGGTACTGGTGCTGGCCGTGGACTGGTTCATGGGCATCGGCCGGGCATTGACCAACCTCATCGGCAACTGCGTCGCCACCGTCGCCATCGCCCGTTGGGAAAAAGACATCGACGTACAACGCGCCAACAAAGTACTCAGCGGTCAGCAGGGCTACACCTTTCAACCGCGTAAACCAGTAACTCCTGCGCACCAGCAAGAGTTCTGATTTAACCCCTGTAGGAGTTGCCGCAGGCTGCGATCTGTTGATCTTGAGTTTGCGGTTCCCTCCCACAGGCACATGGAGCAAGACAAGTGATCAGCACATCAACCGTCGTCAACTCAGTCGTGGAAAAACTCCGCGCCGCCCTCGCCCGGGGTCAATGGCGCACCGGCGACATGTTGCCGGGCCAGCGCGAACTGGCCGAACAACTGGGCATCAGTCGCCCGAGCCTGCGTGAAGCGGTGATCGTTCTGGAAACCCTCGGCCTCGTGCGCTCGATGCCGGGCAAAGGCGTGGTGGTACTCGACGCGCAGCTCAACGACAGCCAAAGCCACGACAGTGCAGTGGCCGGCGCCAGCCTCGAAGACGTGCTGCAACTGCGTTACACCCTCGAGCCGTTTATTGTCGGCCTGGTCGCGCAGTCGATCAGCAGCAAGGAAGTCGGCCAGTTACGCCTGACCCTGATGGACATGCGCGAAGCCCTTGAGGCCGGCGACAGCGAAGCCGGGGTCAGTGCCTACATCGCCTTCCACGAAGAGCTGTTCACCCTGACCTCGAACCCGATTTTCCAGAGTGTCGTGCAGCAGACCAGCAATGCCCTCAAGCAAAGCGCCGAAGTGTTGCGCAACTCCCCGGAACACCTCGCCGAACGCCTCGAAGAAAACGAAGCCGTGGTGCGCGCGATCCGTAGCAAGAACAGCGCCCAGGCCAGTGCCGAAATGCGCCGGCACATTCTGCGCGAAGGTCAGCGCATGGGCATCGAGCTGAATATTCCGGAAGACAACTTGAATCGCTGAGCCCTTATGGAGACAGGCCATGAACAGTTTCGCTTCACCCTCGCACGCCCAGCCGAGCGCCGCGCCCCTGCCCTTCTCCCGACTGCGGGCGCCGGTGGATGATCTGTATCCGCGACTGTTCGATGCGATTCTCGAACAACGTATCGACCCGGCCAGCCGTTTTACCGAAGACAGCCTGAAGCTGATGTTCGGCGTCAGTCGCGCGGATGTTCGGCGGGCGCTGACAAAGTTGTCCCATGAGCAAATCGTGGTGCTGCGCGCCAACCATCGACCGCGCGTTGCCGCGCCGGATGCCGAGCAAACGCGACAGACCCTGCATGCCCGGCGCCTGGCCGAAAGCACGTTGGTGCGGCTGGCGTGTCAGCGGCCATCGGTTGATGGGGTGAAACGTCTGCGAGCACTGATCGAGCGCGAGCGCCAGGCAGTCGAGCAAGATCGGCGGGCAGCGGCGATTCGGTTGTCTGGGGAGTTTCATCTGCAATTGGCGCAGATGGCGGGGAATGCACCGTTGGCGCATTTTCTCGGCAGTCTGGTGCCACTGACGTCCCTGGCAATTGCGCGAAGTGAATGTCAGACGCACAGCTGTTGCGCGTGGCAGGAGCATTTGGCACTGGTTGAGGCGGTGGAGCGTGGCGATGCTTGCAGGGCTGGCATGCTGATGAATCGGCATCTGGATCATCTTGAGCAGACGTTGCTGGGTTCAGCCCATGAAGCCTGTGTTACCGGTTAGACTGCCTTCGCGAGCAGGCTCGCTCCCACAGGGAAATGCATTCCAACTGAAAGAAAGCAGTCCACTGTGGGAGCGAGCCTGCTCGCGAAGAGGCCATTACTGACTGCCGAGAATCATCAGCCTGCTACTACTCCGGCAAACCCCGCGCGAATCTTCTCTTCCGGCAAATCATCGGCAATAAACACGATCACGCTTTCCCGTGTTTCACCCTCGGCCCATTCGGTATCCCAGTCGAAACCATAGAGTTTCAGCACGCCCTGAAACACCAACCGCCGATCTTCGCCGGCAATGTTCAGCACGCCCTTGTAACGCAGCAATTGTTTGCCGTGCTCCTCCAGCAGTTCATTCATGAATTCGCTGAGCTGATCGATATCCAGCGGCTGGTCGGTGCGTAATACCAGACTGGAGATGCGATCAATCGACGGCGCCTTGCTCACCGGACGCAGGCTCAAGCCGCCGCCAAGGTCGGCATTGAGGTTGAAGCCGCGCACATCCAGCAGTTCAGCCAGATCGATGCTGCCGTGCTCGACTATGCGGATCGGCGCGCGACGGTTGATCCGCGTCAGGCGCTCACTCAGCGCAGTGAAAGCCGCTTCATCGACCAGATCGGTCTTGCTCACCAATAACCGGTCGGCAAACCCGATCTGCGCCTGAGCGATGGTCTGGGTCAGATGGACATCGGCGTGAGCGGCATCGACCAAGGTGATGATGCCGTCGAGCAGATAACGCTCACGCAGTTCTTCATCAATGAAAAAGGTCTGCGCGACGGGCGCCGGATCGGCCAGACCGGTGCACTCGATCACCAGACGATCGAAGGCGATTTCGCCACTGTCCAGGCGCTCGAGCAGCAAGTACAGGGCTTTGGTCAGATCCGTGTGGATGGTGCAGCAGACGCAGCCGTTGGCCAGGGTCATGACTTGCACCGGTTCGTCACCGAGCAACTGAGTGTCGATGCCGGCGTCACTGAATTCGTTTTCGATCACGGCGATTTTCAGGCCGTGCTCGGCTTTCAAGATATGGCGCAGCAAGGTGGTCTTGCCGGCGCCGAGGAAACCGCTGAGTACCGTGACCGGGATTGGAGAAGTCAAATCGACCCCCTTCACAAAAGGAATGAACAACACAAAAACAACTGTGGGAGCGAGCCTGCTCGCGAAAGCGGTGTGTCAGTCACCCATGCATCAACTGACACTCCGTATTCGCGAGCAGGCTCGCTCCCACAGGGGACAACTCAGGCCTCAGGCTGTCAGCTCAACAGCACTTCGGCCCACCCTTGCCACCGTAACGGGCTTCCTGACGTTCGCGAAAGAACATCTCGTAGCTCATCACCGGTTTGTCCGGGTGTTTGGTTTGCATATGCTCGACGTAGGTGTCGTAGTCGGGCATGCCGACCATCAGGCGCGCAGCCTGACCGAGGTATTTACCGAGGCGACTCAGGTCATTGAACATGGTGCAATCCTCTGGTTACGCGTCCGGCAGAGCCTGGAATGGCGATTCTTTATCCGTACGCTCTTTTTTGCCCCAGGCGGCGATGCCGACTTTGAGCGCATAGAACAGGATACTGAAGACCACGAACAGGAACAGCGCGGTGAGCGTTGCGTTGGTGTAGGCGTTGAAGATCACGTGCTGCATCTGATCGATGCTCTTGGCCGGGGCGAGGATCTGACCGTTGGCCAGTGCGTCGCTGTACTTCTTGGCCAGCGACAGGAAGCCGATCGCCGGGTTGGCGTCGAACAGCTTGATGAAGCCTGCAGTGGTGGTGCAAATCAGCAGCCAGGTAGCCGGCAGCAGGGTGACCCAGATGTAGCGTTGACGCTTCATTTTGATCAGAACCACGGTGCCGAGCATCAGCGCGATACCAGCCAGCATCTGGTTGGAGATACCGAACAGTGGCCACAGGGTGTTGATACCGCCCAGTGGATCGATCACGCCCTGATACAGCAACCAGCCCCACATCGCCACACAACCGGCGGTGGCGATGAGGTTGGCGGTCCACGACTCGGTACGCTTGAGCGCCGGCACGAAGGAGCCGAGCAGATCCTGCAGCATGAACCGCCCGGCACGGGTACCGGCGTCCACAGCGGTGAGGATGAACAGCGCTTCGAACAGGATCGCGAAGTGGTACCAGAACGCCATGGTGTTCTCACCAGGCAGGACACTGTGCAGGATCTGCGCAATACCGACCGCCAGGGTCGGCGCACCACCGGCACGGGCCAGGATGGTGGTTTCACCGATGTCATGGGCCACCGCTTGCAGCGCTTCCGGCGTGATCGCGAAGCCCCAGCTGGAGACCACTTGCGCAACCGAAGCGACATCACTGCCGACTACCGCAGCCGGGCTGTTCATGGCGAAGTACACGCCAGGCTCGATCACCGAGGCGGCAACCATCGCCATGATCGCGACAAACGATTCCATCAGCATGCCGCCGTAACCGATGTAACGGGCGTTGGTTTCGTTATCCAGCAGCTTCGGCGTGGTGCCGGAAGAAATCAGCGCATGGAAACCGGAGACCGCACCGCAAGCAATGGTGATGAACAGGAACGGGAACAGGCCGCCCTTCCAGACCGGGCCAGTACCGTCAACGAACTGGGTCAGCGCCGGCATTTTCAGCTCGGGCATGGTCACCAGAATGCCGATCGCCAGCGCGATGATGGTGCCGATCTTGAGGAACGTCGACAGGTAGTCACGTGGCGCCAGAATCAGCCAGACCGGCAACGAGGCCGCGACGAAACCGTATCCGATCAGCATCCAGGTAATCTGCACACCCGTGAAGGTGAACGCCTTGGCCCACACCGGATCAGCGGCAATCTGCCCACCGAGCCAGATCGAACCGAGCAGCAGCAACACGCCGACCACGGAGATTTCACCGATGCGGCCCGGACGGATGTAGCGCATGTAGATGCCCATGAACATCGCGATCGGGATGGTCGCCATCACGGTGAAGATGCCCCACGGGCTCTCCGCCAGTGCCTTGACCACGATCAGCGCCAGCACCGCGAGGATGATGATCATGATCAGGAAGCAGCCGAACAGTGCGATGGTGCCCGGAATGCGGCCCATTTCTTCACGCACCATGTCGCCCAGGGAGCGGCCGTTGCGACGGGTCGACATGAACAGAACCATGAAGTCCTGCACGGCGCCCGCCAGCACCACACCGGCAATCAGCCACAGCGTGCCGGGCAAATAGCCCATCTGCGCCGCCAGCACCGGGCCGACCAGAGGGCCTGCGCCAGCAATCGCTGCGAAGTGGTGACCGAAAAGAATGTGTTTGTTGGTCGGAACATAGTCCAGACCGTCGTTGTTGAGTACGGCGGGGGTGGCCCGACGCGGATCGAGTTGCATCACATTGTTGGCGATGAACAGGCTGTAGTAACGGTACGCAACCAGATAAATGGCCACGGCAGCGACCACAATCCACAAGGCGTTGATCGCCTCGCCGCGGCGCAATGCCACTACGCCAAGGGCGCACGCTCCTACGATTGCCAGCACTAGCCAGGGTAAGTGGCGTAGCAGGCTATTATTATTTTTCATTTTATTATTCCAGCCAGGGTGGACAAGAAAGACAGCCACCCCGAGTTTAGCGCTACTGGCGCCAAAGACCATACCCCGACGTTGGTCTAGACGCTTGTCTGCACTGGCACGGTTGAAGAATGCGGGTCTATAGTCAGCGAACATCCGGAGGATTGCGCCATGAGCGAGCACCCTGCCAATCGTCGCCGCTTCAAACGAATTGCGTTCGATGCCAGAACCGAATTACGCCAAGGTGAATATATCTGGCCGGTAAAGCTGATCGACCTGTCACTCAAAGGCCTGCTGATCGAACGGCCGGAGCCATGGCTGGGAAATGTCGATCAGGTTTTTTACGTCGACATTCATCTGAGCGATGACGTCGACATCGAGATGGACGTGCAACTCAAGCACGAAGATCACGGACAACTGGGCTTCGTCTGCCGACATATCAGCCTGGAATCGATCCAGCGTCTGCGCCGATTGATCGAACTGAACCTGGCGGATGAAGCCGAGCTTGAGCGCGAACTGGGCGCCCTGATCGAAATCTAGCGCCAACACAAATCAATCTGCCCTGTGGGGACTCTGTGGCGAGGGGATTTATCCCCGATGGGTCGCGTAGCGGCCCCAAAAAAGGGGCTGCTGCGCAGCCATCGGGGATAAATCCCCTCGCCACAGAATTCACCAGAAGATAGTTTTTTATTCGAAGAGTGCGTCGAGGGCCTGTTCGAGGCGGGTGACGGCGATGATCTGCAAGCCTGGAGGGGATTCCTTTGGCGCATTACCCTTCGGCACGATCGCGCGTTTGAAGCCATGCTTGGCGGCTTCCTTCAGGCGCTCCTGACCGCTTGGCACGGGGCGAACTTCTCCAGACAAACCCACCTCGCCAAACACCAGCAGATCATGCGGCAATGGCCGATTGCGCAAGCTCGACATGACGGCGGCCATCAGCGCCAGGTCAGAGGCCGTCTCCAGCACCTTCACCCCACCGACGACGTTGAGAAACACGTCCTGATCGTGAGTCGGAATGCCGCCATGGCGATGCAAAACCGCGAGCAGCATTGCCAGGCGATTCTGATCCAGACCCAACGTCACCCGGCGCGGGTTGGCCAAGTGGCTGTCATCGACCAGCGCCTGCACTTCGACCAGCATCGGCCGGGTGCCTTCCCACGTTGCCATCACCACACTGCCCGGGACTTCTTCCTGGGCACGGGTGAGAAAAATCGCCGAAGGATTGGATACTTCTTTCAAACCCTTGTCGGTCATGCCGAACACGCCCAACTCGTTGACCGCGCCGAAACGGTTTTTCACCGCGCGCAGTAGACGCAAGCGACCGTCAGACTCGCCTTCGAAATACAGCACGGTGTCGACCATGTGCTCCAGCACGCGAGGACCGGCCAGCGCGCCTTCCTTGGTCACGTGACCGACGAGGAAAATCGCCGTGCCGCTCTGCTTGGCGTAACGCACCAACAGCGCCGCACTTTCACGCACCTGAGATACGCCACCGGGCGCCGACTGCAGTTGTTCGGTGAAGATGGTCTGGATCGAGTCGATCACCATCACCTTGGGCTTTTCCTGCCGGGCAGTGGCAATGATGGTTTCGATGCAGGTTTCGGTCATCACCCGCAGTTGATCCTGCGGCAAGCCGAGACGGCGCGCGCGCATGGCCACTTGTTGCTGGGATTCTTCGCCAGTGACGTACAGCGCCGGCATGCTTTTGGCGAGGTTGCACAGGGTCTGCAACAGGATCGTCGATTTACCGATACCCGGATCACCGCCGATCAACACCACCGAACCATCGACCAGACCGCCCCCGAGCACGCGATCCAGTTCACCGGAAGCCGTGGAGAACCGTGGAATCTCCTCGATGCTGACTTCGGCCAGCGTCTTGATCTGCGCCTGTTGCCCGGCCCAACCGGTGCGACCGGTCGGCGCCGTGGCGCCGCCGCTTTCGATCATGGTTTCGGTCAGGGTGTTCCAGGCACCGCATTCACCGCACTGGCCCGCCCACTTGGGAAAGGTTGCGCCGCACTCGGTGCAGCCGTACATGCGCTTGGCCTTGGCCATCAGAACCCCCGACAAAAACCGCGATGATAACGCACGCGTCGCCGATCAGCGCGGCGCTGCCGTACGGATTTCCCCGCTGGCCAGACGCGCGGCGCTATTGCCCAGCGGATCTTCGGCATTCAGGTCGGCGCCCTTGGCTTTCAGAGCATCGAGTAATTCCAGGCGTTTGAACAACCCGGCGTACATCGCCGCCGTCTGCCCGGCACCGTTACGCTGGTCGGCGCTGCACTCGGTGGCCATCAGCCGCCGGGCAATCTGCAACTCGCCTTTGAATATCGCGCCCATCAGCGCCGTGTTGCCGCGTTGATCCTGGGCACAGGCATCGGCGCCGGCAGCGAGCAAGCGCTCCACCGCCGGCGCCTGACCGTGATAGGCCGCGAGGATCAGCGCGGTGTAACCCTTGGCGTCGCGAGTGTCGAGGGAATAACCGGACTCGATGAAGGTGTCGAGCATCGGTACGTCCCCGCGCCGTGCCGCATCGAAATAGTAGCTTTGCAACTGAAGCTGGATCGCGTCAGGGCGCTGCGCAGGTGTTGCCGCCCACGCGGTGAATGACCAGCAACCGGCTAACAGTAAAAGACAGATACGCATCAGCGATCTCCTTGAGCGAAACGGGGCCTGGCTCAGGCCCCGCGTCGTATTGGCGCTAGATCAGTCGACCAGTTTCGCCGCCAACGCCTTGACTCGGTTCAGGTCACCCTTGGCCACGTCAGTCACGCCAGCGCCGTATTCCGGATCGGCCTTATAAAGGAAAGACAGGATGATGTGTTTGCTCTCGTCATCGGTCGTTGCCAGCGAGCCGCCGAAGTTTTCGATCAGATCGCGACGCTCTGTCTTGCTGAACGAGCGATACAGATCACCGGCCTGCTTGAAGTTCTGCTCCCGAGTGATTTTCGCCTGCTGAGTATTGCCAGACAGCGCAGCCTGGCTGTAACGCGCACTTTGCGTTTCTTCACGCGGTTGCAGTCGGCTCGGCTGATAGTTCACCCCGGAGTTGCTCGCACCGAAGTTCATCGCGCCGTCCTGATTACCATTGTTCACCGCGACCTTCGGCGCATTGATCGGCAATTGCAGGGCGTTGGCACCGAGGCGATACATCTGCGTGTCCGCGTAGGAGAACACTCGACCTTGCAGTAAACGGTCTTCCGACGGCTCGATACCAGGCACGACATTGGCCGGCGCCATGGCCACTTGTTCGGTCTCCTGGAACACATTGGCCGGGTTGCGATTGAGGACCATTTGTCCAACTTTTCGCTCCGGCACACCTGGCCAGATCTTGGTTGCGTCTAATGGATCGAAATCAAACCTGGACAAATCTTGTGGATTCAGCACTTGAATGTACAAGTCCCACTTCGGGAAATTGCCCTTATTTATATTCGTCACCAAATCTTTGGTCATGTGACTGTAATCTTGACCCTGAACTTTATTGACCTCTTCAGGCGTCAGGTTTTTTATCCCTTGCAGACTCTTCCAGTGGAACTTTACGTAGTGCACCTCACCTTTGCTGTTCACCAACTTGTAAGCATGTACGCCATTACCATCCATTTCACGATAACTGGCCGGCGTTCCCGAGTTTGAATATAACTCGGTCAGTGTCCGAGTGGCCTCGGGGACATGCGAGAAGAAGTCGAAGCGGCGCGAATCATCATCGAGATTAGTTCGCGGATCGGGTTTGAAGGCGTGGACCATGTCCGGAAACTTGATCGCATCGCGAATAAAGAATGTCGGAAAGTTATTGCCGACCAGGTCCCAGTTACCGTCAGCGGTATAGAACTTGGTGGCAAATCCGCGCGGGTCACGCAGGGTTTCCGGAGAGTGATTGCCGTGCACCACCGCCGAGAAACGCACGAACACCGGCGTGGTCTGGCCGCTGGCAAAAACCTTGGCCTTGCTCAGGTCGCTGAGGTCGTTGGTCACCGTAAACGTACCGTGGGCACCGGTGCCGCGCGCATGCACCACGCGCTCGGGAATGCGCTCACGGTCGAAGCGTTGCAGTTTCTGGATCAACTGCACGTCCTGCAACAACACCGGGCCGTTGGCACCGGCAGTCTGCGAGTTCTGGTTATCACCCACCGCGGCGCCGTTGTCCCGGGTCAGGGGCGCTGCATGCACGGAGAAGGTCAGCAGGCTGGCGGTGAGTACACCGAGGGTACGGCGATGGGGAAAAGCCCCCAGTCCAGGAGTGGAATTCATATCAGGATCCTCTGTTTTTTTTGGGCGCATCCAGGTGCGCCAACCCAAGGCTAGAGGCCTGCGTCGCCGAACATAAATAGAAAGATCGTAACTCGACGATTGAAAAAATTAGCTTCCAGATCAGCTGGTTACGGCGTATTTCGCGCGCGATTAGTGGCACTTTGCAAACTAATCGTCGATTCATGTGTCGATAAAAACGGGCATTGTAAGAACGTGTTTCGCGCAGGACGCGTTTTGCTGATTTACACTGCGTACACCAACCTCATCTGTAACAAGGAATAACCTATGGGCGTGCTAAGTGAGTTCAAGGCCTTCGCGGTCAAAGGCAATGTGGTCGACATGGCCGTCGGTATCATCATCGGTGCCGCCTTCGGCAAGATTGTTTCGTCGTTTGTCGGCGACGTGATCATGCCGCCGATCGGCCTGCTGATCGGTGGGGTGGACTTCAGTGATCTGGCGGTAACCCTCAAGGCAGCGCAAGGGACTACGCCTGCAGTCGTAATGGCTTACGGCAAATTCATCCAGACCATTCTCGACTTCATCATCGTCGCGTTCGCAATCTTCATGGGCGTCAAAGCCATCAACCGCCTGAAGCGCGAAGAAGCCGTGGCCCCTACGCTGCCGCCGGTTCCGACCAAAGAAGAAGAGTTGCTGGGTGAAATCCGCGACCTGCTCAAAGCACAGAACAACCGGCCGCAATAAACCGGCAGGATTGAAAACGGCGCCTTCAAGGCGCCGTTTGTTTACCAGTAGTTTTCCACCGCCACCTGGCCCGGCCTGCGGGTCAGGCTCAGGCTCATGTGCCGCTGTTTGAGCAAGGCGCGGGTGTCATCGATCATCTGCGGATTGCCGCACAGCATGACCCGAGAATGCTCCGCCGACAGCTCCACACCGGCTGCTCGCTCCAACTTGCCGTTTTCGATCAGCGTCGTGATCCGGCCATTCAGCGCCCCCGGATGCGCTTCACGGGTCACGATCGGGATGAACTGCAACTTGTGGGCGTAGTCGGCCAGATAATCTCGCTGCGTCAACTCGCTGATCAGCTGTTGATAGGCCAGCTCTCGCGCCTCGCGCACGCTGTACACCAGGATGATCCGCTCAAACTTTTCCCACACCTCGAAATCCTGCAGGATCGACAGGAACGGTGCGACGCCGGTACCTGTGGATAACAGCCAGAGATCACGCCCGTCGACAAAACGATCAAGGGTCAGATAACCGAAGGCCTGACGCTCGACCAGCAAGGTATCCCCCACTTCGAGACGGCTCAGCTCACTGGTGAACTCTCCGTCCGGCACAACGATGGAAAAAAACTCGAGAAACTCGTCAAACGGCGATGACACCATCGAATAGGCACGCCACACCGTGCTGCCGTCGGCCTTGGTGACGCCGAGCCTGGCAAATTGACCGGCACGAAATCTGAAGCCCGCATCCCGAGTGGTACGCAAGGTGAACAGATTCGGCGTGAGGGGCTGAACATCGAGCAGGGTCTGGCGAGTGAACTTGTCTGCGCTGGCAGTCATGTTGGCGCTCCATTTTGCGGTGCCCTAGTCTCTCGCAAAGTCACTCGCTTAAATACCACTGTTTTGTAATGGTATTCAGTACATCTTGCAATTTGTAAAAGCTGTACAACCCCATGACATTTATCACTAATTAGTAAAAGATTCACGAAAGATGTCAACCCCCATATAAAACAATATGTACTTAAGAATTAGTTATTCAGTTTTCGCTCAACTCAAGTGCAAAAAAATTAAAACAGCACGTAGGAAAAGTCCTACACTCGGTGGCGTGCGGATTCGGTTGGATCCAAAAAAGCACCCCGGTCATTGCTTGGAGCATTGGTATGGAAACGTGGAAGGAGTCGCAATCGAAGCAACTGACTTTCGCCAAGGGTATAGATACGGCATATCCGATATTGCTCAGATTTGCCGAAAATCTGGGTTTTAACTTTTGTGCAATTTCAGTTACTTCGCCCCGGCAGGTCACGCAATTAAACGCCCTGCAAATCAACAACTACCCTCAAGACTGGAATCAACAATATGAAAAAGACAACTTCAATCAGATCGACCCGGTAATAGCACACTGCAATCATTCAATGATTCCCATCGTCTGGAATGAAAAGGCATTCTCAAATGCACCACAATTATGGCAAGGCTTGAAGCAACAGGGCCTGCAACATGGCTGGTCGCAATCTTTCCACCATGAGGAAAGCGGCTTGTGCTGCATTCTCAGCCTGGCGCGCAAACACTGCCCGATCAGCCCGCTTGAGCTGTATGAGCATTTTGGCTACATCTTTTACGCCGCCAGCCACCTCAGTGAATTGTTCGCCCGGACCCTGCCCAAGCAACCTGCCAAACCCCGACAGCCAAATCTTTCGCCACGAGAACTAGAGGTTCTGCAATTGTCCGCCGGCGGAAAGACGGCCTATGAGATCTCGAAGATCCTCAGCCTGAGCGAACGCACCGTGAACTACCACGTGCAAAACGTGATCGAGAAGCTCAACGTCTGCAACAAGATCTCTGCTGTCATCGCGGCCGCCAGAGCCGGGATTATCTGAGTGGTGCCCTTGTCACCACCTGAAAACCTGCGGGTATTTCGCTGAAAAAAACGTACCATTTGCGGCCTTCCTGAGTGATGGCGTGATTTCCTCACGTTGCAGTCCACTCGGTCGGTTCCGCCGCACGACGCCAGGGCAGCGGGACACCCGTCGATTACCCTGAGTCCCCGCCCCATGCCTTTGCTCGATACCCCTTTCGCCCAACTCGATCTGATCCGCCAGCCCGAACAGCAGAACGAACCGCTGCAAGCTTTCGATGCTGCCGACGAATACCTGCTCAATCATCTTGCCGCGCAACTGCCGGCGGCGAACACGCGGGTGCTGGTTCTCAATGACAGCTTCGGCGCGCTGGCGGCCAGCCTTCTCGGCAAGGTCGACGTGAGCAGCAGCGGCGATTCGTTCCTGGGTTTTCAAGGGCTGGAAAAAAATCTGCTGCGCAATGGCCAGGCTTTCGATGCGATACGCCCGATCGCCGCCAGCGAACCTTTGACCGGGCCGTATGACCGCGTGCTGATCCGCGTGCCGAAAACTCTGGCCCTGCTGGAGGAACAACTGATCCGCTTGCAAGGGCAGCTCGCCCCCGGCGCTGAAGTGATCGCCGCCGCGATGGTCAAACATCTACCGCGTGCTGCGGGGGATCTGCTGGAGCGCTATATAGGCCCGGTACAAGCGTCTCTGGCGGTGAAAAAGGCCCGTTTGCTGATCGCCACGCCGGAAGTAAAAGCCCTTGCCGTTTCGCCCTACCCATCGCGCTATCGCCTCGACGAACCGGCGATCGAACTGCTCAACCACGCCAACGTGTTCTGCCGTGAAGGCCTGGACATCGGCACGCGCGCCTTTCTTCCGCATCTACCGAAGAACCTGGGTGGCGCACGGGTCGCCGACCTCGGTTGCGGTAACGGCGTGCTCGCGATTGCCAGCGCACTGCAAAACCCCGACGCGCATTACACGCTGGTCGATGAGTCATTCATGGCGGTGCAATCGGCGGCTGAAAACTGGCGCGCAGCGTTGGGTGAACGTGAGGTGATCGTGCGCGCCGGTGACGGCCTGGCCGGGCAAGAGTCGCAATCGCTGGACGTGGTGCTGTGCAATCCGCCCTTCCATCAGCAGCAGGTGGTCGGCGATTTCCTTGCGTGGCGCATGTTCCAGCAGGCGCGTGAAGCCTTGGTGGTTGGGGGGGCCTTGTACATCGTCGGCAACCGTCATCTGGGTTATCACAGCAAACTGGCGCGACTGTTCCGCGGCGTCGAACAAGTGGCGGCGACGCCGAAATTCGTCATCCTCAAGGCTCGCAAGTAATCGCCAAGGCAAAAAAAACCCTCCGTGAGGAGGGTTACAAATCCGCACCCGAAGGCGCCGGGGCGGGATGATTCAGTGCGTCGTCAGGCCTGCCGCGTTCATGAACATGCGCATCAGGCTGGCGACGATAAACAGCGCGCCAACGCTGCCAACCCAGATCAGGGCCAACCAGCCGAGCCGCTGCCACAGCGGTTTTTTTTCGGCTTGTTCAATGTCATGCAGGGAATGTTTGCCGGTCATTGTCTCGATCCTCAGTCAGATCGATGGCGCCGCTACCGACGCCATCGCGGGCAGGCCCGCTCCCACAGGTTTAGTGATAACCGTCTTCATGGGTGACCTTGCCGCGGAACACGTAGTAGCTCCAGAAGGTGTAACCCAGGATGAACGGGATGATGAACAGCGTGCCCACCAGCATGAAGCCCTGACTTTGTGGCGGTGCGGCGGCGTCCCAGATCGAAATCGACGGCGGCACGATGTTTGGCCACAAGCTGATGCCCAGACCGCTGTAACCAAGGAAGATCAACACCAGGGTCAGCAGGAACGGCATGTAATTGGCGTTACGCGCCACGGCGCGAATCAGGCCATACATTGTCACCAGCACCAGAATCGGCACCGGCATGAACCAGAACAGGTTTGGCATGCTGAACCAGCGCGTGGCAATTTCCGGATGGGCCAGCGGTGTCCACAGACTGACGACACCGATCACCGCCAACAGCACGAAGGCCAGTGGCCGCGCCAGATTGTGCATCTGCTCTTGCAGCTTGCCTTCGGTTTTCATGATCAGCCAGGTGCAGCCGAGCAAGGCATAAGCCACCACCAGCGCGGCGCCGCAGAACAGGGTGAACGGTGTCAGCCAATCCAGTGAGCCACCGGCGAACTGTCGATTGACCACCGGCAATCCGTCGATGAACGCGCCGAGCGCCACGCCCTGAAAGAATGTCGCCGCCACCGAACCGCCGATAAACGCTTTGTCCCACAGGTGACGCTTGTCATCCTTGGCCTTGAAGCGGAACTCGAACGCCACGCCACGAAAGATCAAACCGATAAGCATGAAGATCAGCGGCAGGTACAGCGCCGACAACACCACCGAATAAGCCAGCGGGAACGCGCCAAACAACGCCGCGCCGCCCAGCACCAGCCAGGTTTCATTGCCGTCCCAGACCGGGGCGACGGTGTTCATCATCACGTCACGGTCGACTTTGCCGGGGATGAACGGGAAGAGAATCCCGATGCCCAGGTCGAAGCCGTCCATGACCACGTACATCATGATGCCGAAGATGATGATCACGGCCCAGATCAGCGGAAGATCGATACCCATGATTCAAATCTCCTTGGTCAGGCTGGGGCTGTGGTCAGCCTCGGCGCCATCGTCGTCAGCTGCAGACAATGGCCGCGCCGGCGTGCGTTTCTGGCCAGGACCACCGTCGTTGGTTTCCTTGCCTTCATCGGTTTTCGGCCCTTTGCGCACCAGGCGCATCATGTAGCCAAGCCCTGCACCGAACAGCGCGAAGTACACCACCACGAACATGATCAGGGTGATGCTCATCTGCATGAAGCTGTGGTTGGAAGAAGCATCCGCCGTGCGCATCAGCCCGTAGACCACCCATGGCTGGCGACCGATTTCAGTGGTGAACCAACCGGCGAGAATCGCGATCAGCCCGGACGGCCCCATCCACAACGCCAGATACAGAAACGGGCGCGAGGTATAGAGCGAGTCGCGCTTGCGCAGCCACAGACTCCACAGACCGGTGAAAATCATCAGGAAACCGAGGCCGACCATGACCCGGAACGACCAGAACACGATGGTCGAATTCGGCCGGTCTTCAGGCGCAAACTCCTTGAGCGCCGGCACCTGCTTATCCAGCGAGTGAGTCAGGATCAGGCTGCCGAGGTAGGGGATCTCCACGGCGAATTTGGTTTTTTCTTCTTTCATGTCCGGCCAGCCGAACAGGATCAGCGGCGTCGCTTCGTCACCCTTGTTTTCCCAATGACCTTCAATCGCAGCGATTTTTGCCGGCTGATGCTCAAGGGTGTTGAGGCCATGGAAGTCGCCAATCACGGCCTGGATCGGCGCGACGATCAACGCCATCCACATGGCCATCGACAGCATGGTACGAATCGCCGGGTTGTCCTTGCCACGCAGCAAGTGCCAGGCCGCCGAAGAGCCGACGAAAAACGCCGTGGCGACAAACGCCGCCGTTGCCATGTGCATCAGACGGTAGGGGAACGAAGGGTTGAAGATGATGGCAAACCAATCGGTTGGAATCACCTGACCGTTGACGATCTCGAAGCCTTGCGGCGTCTGCATCCAGCTGTTGGACGCGAGAATCCAGAAGGTCGAAATCAGCGTGCCGATGGCCACCATGACCGTGGCGAAGAAGTGCAGCTTGCGCCCGACCTTGTTCCAGCCAAACAGCATCACGCCAAGAAAACCCGCTTCGAGGAAGAACGCCGTGAGCACCTCATAGGTCAGCAACGGCCCGGTCACCGAGCCGGCGAAGTCCGAGAAGCGGCTCCAGTTGGTGCCGAACTGGTAGGCCATGACCAACCCCGAGACCACGCCCATGCCGAAGTTGACGGCAAAGATCTTCGACCAGAAATGATAGAGGTCACGGTAGGTGTCATTGTGGGTTTTCAGCCACAGGCCTTCGAGTACCGCAAGGTAACTCGCCAGACCGATGGTAATGGCCGGGAACAGGATGTGGAACGAGATGGTGAACGCGAATTGAATTCGGGCGAGATCGAGTGCCTCTAAACCGAACATATGGCTTCCTCTGTCAGGTAAAACCGGCTGCGGGGCTCGTGGCCCCTGCACCTACTGCCCCCACGGATATGGAGTGCGGCGAATTCTGATTCGTTCTTTTTAAAACCATCGCAACGCAGGGAGTCTGGCCGACTGGCCACCGGATCAATTCCGTCTGGGGTCTTGATCTGGATCAAGCAACGTTGAAAGAGTAGTCCCATTTGCGACGAAGAACTGCGTGGTCGTTTGCCGCGTGACAAGTTGCCTCACAGCTATGGCAACACTCTGAAATGCATTTTTCAGATGAATGAAGTCCCCTGTGGCGAGGGGATTTATCCCCGATCGGCTGCGCAGCAGTCGCAAATCCGACCACGTTATTCATCTGAAACAACTGAGTTGAATGCTATCGGGGCCGCTTCGCGCCCCATCGTGGATAAATCCCCTCACCACAAGGGAAATCTCACAGGCACGGAAAATAGATGTCTGGCTAACTAAATTTTTCGTCATAGCAACTTCCTGTTACAGACTGGTGATAACCTCGGAATTCCCTCCGCACCAGACCTGCCCTCAGATGCCCAGCCAAGAGCCCTTGCTGTTACGTCACCATCGTCCCTTCCTCGCGTTCTGGTTCGCGCGGATTTTCACCGCCAGCGGTTTTCAGATGCTCACCGTGGCGATTGGCTGGAACCTCTATCAATTGACCGGCAACGTCCTCGACCTGGGCCTGGTCGGGCTGGTCGAATTCGCTCCACGGGTGCTGTTCATGCTGCACACCGGGCATGTCGCTGATCGCTACGACCGACGCAAAGTCGCGGCGATCTGTCAGTCGTTGCAGGCGTTGATCGCCCTGTCATTGGCCATCGGCAGCGCCACTGATCACGTCACCCGCGAGATGATCTTCATCCTCGCCTTCCTGCTCGGCGCGGCGCGCTCGTTCGAGATGCCGACCACTCAAGCCTTGCTGCCGAGCATCGTGCCAACTGCGCTGTTCCCGCGGGCCGTGGCGGCGGCACAATCGGCGCAACAATCGGCAACTATCGTGGCGCCAGCCCTCGGCGGGTTGCTCTACGCATTCGGCAGCGTCTGGGTTTATGGCCCGACCGTGCTGCTCTACGTCATCGCCTGCACATTGATGCTCAACCTGCCCGCCCGACAAACGCCGTTAAACAAAGGCAAGGCCACGCTGGATTCGTTGCTGGCGGGGGTCCGCTTCATTCGCAGCCGGCCGGACATTCTCGGGGCGATTTCGCTGGATCTGTTTGCGGTGTTGCTCGGCGGCGCGACGGCATTGCTACCGGTGTTCGCCAAAGACATCCTGCTGACCGGGCCGTGGGGCTTGGGCCTGTTGCGCTCGGCGCCGGCAGTCGGCGCGCTGGGGATGTCGCTGTTCCTCGCACGATTTGCCGTGGAGAGGAATGTCGGTCGAGTGATGTTCACCGCTGTCGGCATTTTCGGCGTCGCCACCATCGCCTTCGGCCTGTCGACCTCGTTCTGGTTCTCGCTGGCGGTGCTGGTGGTGCTGGGCGCGGCAGACATGATCAGCATGGTGATCCGCGCCTCTTTCGTCCAACTGGAAACCCCGGACGAAATGCGCGGCCGGGTCAGCGCGGTGAACGGCCTGTTCATCGGCGCCTCGAACCAGTTGGGCGAATTCGAATCCGGCGTCACAGCGCACTGGTTCGGCACGGTGCCAGCAGTGGTCATGGGCGGGATCGGCACGCTGGTGGTGACGGGGACGTGGATCAAACTGTTCCCGACGCTGGCCAAACGAGACCGGATGACGGAGTTGGTGGAAGAGGCGAAGGTTTGACCCTCTTCAGATAACCAACTCCACCGCCACCTTCGCCCGCAAAGCCCTACCACCAAGTTGCTCAACCAGCGTCAACGCAAACTCCAGCGTCGCGCCGGAACCTTGGGCGGTGATGCAGTTGCCATCGACTACCACCGGTTGATCAATAAACGTACAGCCGGAGAGTTGATGGCTGGCACTCGGCAAACAGGTCATGCGCCGCTGGCGCAGTAAGCCGAAGGCTTGCAGGACGACGGCAGGGGCTTCGGCGATGGCGGCAAACAGGCGCCCGGCGCTGGCCTGATCCTTGAGCACTTGTTGCAGTGGTTGATGCGCCGCCAGGTGCTGTGAGCCGACGGCGCCGCCGGGCAGAACGATCAGATCGAAGGTTTGTGCCAGCACATCGACCAGCATGCCGTCCGCCGTCAGCCGTGTGCCGCGCGCGCAGGTGAGCATGCGCCGGCCTTCGACGCTGGCCGCGACCACTTCGATGCCGGCGCGGCGCAACACGTCGATCAGGGTCACGCTTTGCAGATCATCGATGCCCTCGGCGAGGGTAATCAGGGCTCTAAAGGTCATGGGCGCTATCCACTGAATGATCTTTAAAGCGTAGTCAGCTTTGCCCTCAACCGTTCGGGGTTGCCGTTACTTGATGTAAAGCTGGGTCGACATCGTGTTGCGCGGGGCGTTGATCGAGGTGTTGCTGAAGCTGAAAGTGCCCTCCTGCTTGCCTGCCAGATCGAACGTATAGAGAGAACCAACGGTTTTACTGCCGGGGTTGCATTCGGTCAGGTTGCCGTTATCGAAGGCGCATACCGGGGATCGCGTGCCATTCACTTCGAAGCCGTCCAATGTCGCTTGTGGCTGGCTCTGGCCATAGCCAACCTCCAGCACGTAGACCTTGATGCTCGGTCCGCTGTGATTGCACTGGGTTTGCGGCTGGTTATCGGCAATGTCTTCCAGGCCGCAGGCCGACGATTGCACCTTGATCACTTTCACTTGGGTCAATGGCGGCGCCGATGCCGCGAACGCAGCAGAGGCTCCAGTCATCAGCCCGGCGATTAATCCGAAAGCCGTCATCCAGCGCTTGCTCATGCGATCCACATCCTTAGAAAAAAACTGCGCGCAGTATGGCGCAGTTGGCCCCGGCGCAAAACTTCGCCGACGATCGACACCAACAACCGCCATATTCCTCACGCTGCTGGTATGATGCGCGGCTTTTTCCGGCCCACTACAATTTTCCAGGCGCTTGCGACGGTCTGTGCTTTGCTGTTGAGGTCGATACATTCACGGCGCCATGCGCGCCACGGGGAGCAGACATGCTGGAAAGGCTGTTTCAACTCAAGGCACACAACACCAACGTGCGCACCGAGATTCTTGCGGGCATCACGACTTTCCTGGCCATGGCCTACATTCTGTTCGTCAACCCGAGCATTCTCGGCGAGACCGGTATGGACAAGGGCGCGGTATTCGTCGCCACCTGTCTCGCCGCCGCCATCGGTTCGACGGTGATGGGCCTGATCGCCAACTACCCGATCGCCCTCGCACCGGGCATGGGCCTGAACGCCTTCTTCACTTACACCGTCGTGCTGCACATGGGCCACACCTGGCAAGTAGCGCTGGGGGCGGTATTCATTTCGGCGGTGCTGTTCTTCCTGCTGTCGATCTTCCGCATCCGTGAATGGATCATCAACAGTATTCCGCTGCCGCTGCGCTCGGCGATTGCGGCCGGTATCGGCCTGTTCCTGGCGCTGATCGCGCTGCACAACGCCGGTATCGTGGTCAGCAACCCGGCGACCATGGTCGGCCTCGGTGACCTGAAACAACCTGCGCCGATCCTCGCAACCCTCGGTTTCGCCCTGATCGTTGCCCTCGAAGCACTGAAAGTGCGCGGCGCAGTGCTGATCGGCATTCTGGTGGTGACCATCGTGTCGATCGCCATGGGCTTTACCCCGTTCGGCGGCGTGACCTCGATGCCACCTTCGCTGGCCCCGACCTTCCTGCAACTGGACATCAAAGGCGCTTTGGACATCGGTCTAGTCAGCGTGATTTTCGCCTTCCTATTCGTTGACCTGTTCGACAACTCCGGCACCCTGATCGGCGTCGCCAAGCGTGCCGGCCTGATGGGCAAGGACGGCCACATGCCGAAAATGGGCCGTGCGCTGATCGCCGACAGCACCGCGGCCATGGCCGGTTCGTTGCTGGGCACGTCGACCACCACCAGTTACATCGAATCGGCTGCTGGCGTGAGCGCGGGCGGCCGCACCGGTCTGACCGCCGTCGTTGTCGCGATCCTGTTCCTGCTCGCGCTGTTCTTCTCGCCACTGGCGGCCAGCGTTCCGGCCTTCGCCACGGCACCGGCGCTGCTGTTCGTCGCCGTGTTGATGACTTCGGGCCTGGCGGAAATAGACTGGGACGACATCACCGTTGCCGCACCGGTCGTCGTCACCGCGTTGGCCATGCCGTTCACTTATTCGATCGCCAACGGCATCGCGTTCGGCTTCATTTCCTGGACCGTGATCAAGTTGCTGTCCGGTCGCGCTCGTGAGCTGAACCCGGCGCTGGTGATTCTGTCGATTCTGTTCGTGATCAAGTTGGGTTGGTTCAACGCATGACATTTGATTCCCAGGCTTACGCCGAGCAACTTGAAGCCAAGGTCACGCGTTTGCGTGATCTGCTGGCGCCGTTCGATGCACCCGAGCCGACAGTGTTCGACTCGCCGCTGCAGAACTTCCGTCTGCGCGCCGAGTTCCGCCTCTGGCGCGAGGGTGGCGATCGGCATTACGCGATGTTCGCTCAGGACGACAAGCGCACGCCAATCCTCATCGAAGAATTCCCGATCGCCAGCCTGCGTATCAATCAGTTGATGCCGCAGTTGAAAGCCGCATGGCAGGCGAGTTCGGCGCTGAGCCACAAGTTGTTTCAGGTGGAGTTCCTGACCACGCTGTCCGGCGATGCGATGATCACCCTGTGCTATCACCGCCCGCTGGACGAACACTGGCAGGCGGCGGCTTCGAAACTGGCGGCAGATCTCGGCGTCAGCATCATTGGTCGCTCGAAGGGCAAACGCGAAGTGCTCGGCCTCGATTACGTTGTCGAGAAGCTCGAAGTCGGCGGCCGCACCTTCAGCTATCGCCAACCGGAAGGCGCGTTCACCCAGCCCAACGGCACGGTGAACCAGAAGATGCTGAACTGGGCGTACGAAGCACTTGGCGATCGCACTGACGATCTGCTGGAGTTGTACTGCGGCAACGGCAACTTCACCCTGCCGCTCGCCACCCGCGTGCGCAAAGTGCTGGCCACCGAAATCAGCAAGACCTCGGTCAACGCGGCATTGAGCAATCTCAGCGAAAACGCTGTGGATAACGTCACGCTGGTGCGCCTTTCCGCCGAAGAGCTGACCGAAGCGCTCAACGAAGTGCGTCCGTTCCGTCGCCTGCAAGGCATCGACCTGAAGAGCTACGAGTTCGGTAGTGTCTTCGTCGACCCGCCACGTGCCGGCATGGACCCGGACACCTGCGAGCTGACCCGGCGTTTCGACAACATCCTCTACATCTCCTGCAACCCGGAAACCCTGGCGGCCAACATCGCCCAGTTGCACGACACGCACCGCATCACACGCTGCGCGTTGTTCGACCAGTTCCCGTGGACGCATCACATGGAATCGGGTGTGTTACTGACCCGCCGTTGATTTGCCGCAGATGCTGGACACAAGAAAGCCGTCGTGATTGACGGCTTTTTTGTGGACGATCACACAGCGGGGTCGATTTTGCGCGGACGTCCGCCCTTCTTGCCATTGGCCCGTGCTGCTTCAGACTTTGCAGCACTGCTTTGACGACCGTTGCGCGAAGCGACTACCGAAGCCGCCATCGCCATCAGTGACGGACTCGCCGAGATCAGTCCGGCGATGGAAACATCGAGGTCTTTGCCCTCGTGGCAAAGTGCAGTGCCCGCGAATCCTATCGTCAGGTTCGCATAATCCTGTGCATCGAATCCGTTGAACTCAGGATAGCGATTCACCGGCAGCAACACGCCGCTGCCGTCTTCAAAACGAATGACCAAAGATGGTTTTTCATAGGTTACAGAGACAGCCTGCAAGCTGCTGGCGCGGTTTGCTTCCCCGCGTTTGATTGCTGCATCGATCGTTTCTTCCGTCAATGGCCTACGTGCGGAAGGCTTTGCCTTGATGATGTTCATAAATTGATTTCGACTCCCTCCAATGCGCCTATCAAGGTCAGAAAGGTCTTGTCCCCTTCCGGCTCATAACGTGCCGAACCGACTCTGTAAGTTGTGTGAGTGACGACTTTCATCCCCAGCACCTGGTTTGAGTGGTTGTCCCACAATTTATTGTCGAGACAGACGGTTTGTAATCTCGACCACCAAATCCTACGGGCCCGTCGCAGATGAGCGGGCTGTTCAAGGGATTGGCACAAGCCTTCCAGCACGGCCAGCGGCGGTCGACAAGAGAGCGGAGCGACATCCCAGACCTCAATATCGTTATGCCAGAAACTAAACTGCAACCGGGCATTCCAGGCGCCTGCGTTCACGTGAACATGTGGCGGGCAATGCTCATCTCGCAGCATGACGACAATCGACAATCCTTTGTAACTGCACACCCGCATGCTAACCCATCCGTTAGGTTAATAAGTTTCAGGATTTGATATCCCGTTCAAATCCGACGACTGGTGAACAGCTCGACCAGGCCTCCCACCGCAGTCAAGGCTAGCGTCGAAGCGGTCGGTGAGTGGCACAGTTTTCGGGAAAAACCGTAAGCAAAGCTGTCGTCACATCTCGATCCAAGCGCAACGCGAATATTACTTGTGTGCGATCACCGAACATAAAACGCCACGGCCATTTTTGTTCAATTGACCATGGTAACCATCTGGTACATTTTATCTCCACAGGCTGAAACCTTCGGCCAAAGCCAAAAACAATAAGTGGAGTCACCCCCTCATGCCCCCTATCGTTCTGGTGCTCAACGGCCCGAACCTGAACCTGCTCGGCACTCGAGAGCCGGCGACTTACGGTCACGAAACCCTGGCGGACATCTCTGCACTGTGCGGTCGCGCGGCCGAAGAATTCGGCCTGGCCATGGAATTTCGCCAGACCAATCACGAAGGCGAACTGCTCGACTGGATTCACGCTGCTCGCGGTCGTTGCGCCGGGATCGTGATCAACCCGGCCGCGTGGACGCACACCTCGGTAGCCATTCGCGATGCCTTGGTCGCCAGTGAATTGCCGGTGATCGAAGTGCACCTGTCGAACGTCCATGCACGCGAGCCGTTCCGGCATCACTCGTTCGTCTCGGCCATCGCCACAGCAGTGATGTGCGGGTTCGGCAGCCATGGCTATCGTCTGGCCCTGGAACATTTCAGCCAGCGGCTGAAGGGGCAAACAGCATGAGTCGCCACAACGTGATACTGGCCGGGCTGATCGGTGCTGGCATTCAGGCCTCGCGCACGCCAGCGCTGCACGAGCACGAGGGTGATGCACAGGGCATGCGCTACCTGTATCGATTGATCGATCTGGATCAGCTGAAAATGGACACCACCGCCCTGCCCGATCTGCTGCTGGCGGCGGAGCGCATGAATTACACCGGACTGAACATTACGTTTCCGTGCAAGCAGGCCATCATGCCGTTGCTGGATGAATTGTCCCCGGAAGCCAAGGGCATCGGCGCGGTAAACACCGTGGTATTGAAGGACGGCAAACGTGTCGGTCACAACACCGATTGCCTCGGTTTCGCCGAGGGTTTTCGCCGAGGCTTGCAGGACGCCGCCCGTGAGCGTGTGGTGCAGATGGGCGCCGGTGGTGCGGGCGCGGCAGTGGCCCACGCCCTGTTGAGCGAAGGCGTACAGCAGTTGAGCATTTTCGACGTCGACAGCGACCGCGCCGAGAGTCTGGCGAACAATCTCAATCAGCATTTCGGCTTCGGTCGCGCGGTGGCCGGCCGAGATCTGCCGAGTACGCTGAACCAGGCAGATGGTCTGGTGAACACTACGCCGATGGGCATGGCCAAACTGCCGGGCATGCCGGTGCCGGTCGAGTTGCTGCGCAAGGAATTGTGGGTCGCGGAGATTGTGTATTTCCCGCTGGAAACCGAACTGCTGCGCAACGCCCGTGCCTTGGGTTGCCGCACGCTGGACGGCGGCAACATGGCGGTGTTCCAGGCAGTGAAGGCGTTCGAACTGTTCAGCGGCGTGGTGCCGGATGCACAGCGGATGCTCGCGCATTTTCAAAGCATGAACGGGTGAAACAATTTGCTTCCCTGTAGGAGTGAGCCTGCTCGCGATGGCGTCCTGTCAGCCAACACATTAGTTGCCTGACACACCGCTATCGCGAGCAGGCTCACTCCTACAGGGGTTCAGTGTCAGGCTTGCAGGTAGCGCAACACCGACTCGCAGATCATCTCGCGATGCCGCTGCTTGATGCTTTCATCCGGCAGATCGATCTGAAAAATCTCGCCAAACGTATGCCGGTTCGACACGCGATAGAAGCAGAACGAGCTGATCAGCAAATGCACGTCCAGAGCATCCAGCCCGCTGCGGAATACTCCCTCCTCGACACCGCGACGCAGAATCTCGCCCAGTGAATCGAGGATGGTGTTGTTCATCGCCTTGATCGCGTCGGAACGCTTCACGTATTCGGCGTTGTGGATATTTTCGATGCTGACGATGCGCACGAAATCGACGTTGCGGTCGTGGTGATCGAAGGTGAACTCCACCAACCGCCGAATCGCCACCACCGGCGACAGTTCGTCGAGGTGCAGTCGGTTTTCGGTGCTGCGGATATCACCGTAAAGCTTCTCCAACACCTCGACGTACAACTGTTCCTTACTGCCGAAGTAGTAATAGATCATGCGTTTTGAGGTATGGATACGCTCGGCGATCGCGTCGACGCGGGCACCGGACAAACCCTGCTGGACGAATTCGACGATCGCCTCCTGCAGGATGTTCTCGCGGGTCTTTTCCGGGTTGTTCTTGCGACTCTTGCGCGGCTCTACCGCTGGTACGACGGAAGCTGCGGGGAGTTCTGGGATCATTGTCATTGCGGGCTCACGGCCATCACTGCACAGGCGGCGATTATGAGCCGCGCGGCACAGTGAAGGAAGCCGCGCAGCCCGTGTTTAATCCCGCGTTTACGAATTCCCTACAACTTAGCCTGGCGAACGGCGCCACTGCGTGATTTGGCCATCGCTGCCAGACGTACGGCGACGTTCGCCGCACCATAACCGGCATAACCGTTTTTACGCTGGATGATCTCGAAGAAAAAGCGTCCTTCGAACGGCTCGGTGTAGACGTGGAACAACTCACCGCCCTGCGCGTCACGGTCGTAGAGCACGTTGTAATACGCCAGTTCGCTGAGGAATTCGTCGTCGAAATCGAAACGTGCGGCGAGGTCGTCGTAATAGTTGAGCGGGATATCCAGCAGCGGCACTCCGGCCTCTTTGGCGCGACTGACTTCAGCGAAGATGTCGTCGCAATCGAAGGCGATGTGATGCACACCAGAACCGTGATAACTCGACAAGGCGTGGGAGATCGCAGTGTTGCGGTTCTCTGAGATGTTCAGCGGCAACCGGATCGAACTGTCGCGGCTGCGCAACGCGCGGCTCTTCACCAGACCGTACGGGTCGGGCAGCACTACTTCGTCGTCGGCCTCGAAATCCAGCAGGCTTTTATAGAACAGCACCCAACTGTCTAGGCTGTCGGCGGGCAGCGCCATGGCCATGTGGTCGATGCGCTTCAGGCCGCCACGGGCCGTCGCGTTTGTCAGCAGGTTGAAATCGGTGCCGTAGACATCGGCCTGTTCATCCACCAGATAAATCAGGCTGCCGTCCGGCGCGCGCACGGCCGCCAGTTCCAGTTCATTAGGGCCGACCAATCCACGATAGGGCTGCCCTTTGTAAGCGACGGCACGGGCCAGCGCACTGGCGCTGTCCTTGACTCGCACAGCCGTCGCACACAGCGATGGGCCGTGAGCCTCGAAAAAACTGTGGGCAAACGAATAGGGTTCGGAGTTGAGGATCAGGTTGATATCGCCCTGGCGCAACAGGCTGACGCTCTTGGAGCGGTGCTGCCCGGCCTTGACGAAACCCAAACGTTCCAGCCAATGGCTGAGCTTCGCGCCAAGCGCTTCATCGACGGCAAACTCGAGAAATTCGATGCCGTTGTATTCACTGGCTTTCGGCGTTTCGAAAAGGATTTCACGGTTCGCCACAGGTTGGCTGTCCTGCTCCAGACGCTGGCGGGTCTTCTCTTCCAGATACAGCAGCGAACGCAAACCGTCAGCGGCATTGGCCCGTGGCGGCGCCGCACGGAAGCCGTCGTTGAAGATTTCCAGCGACAGCGGCCCGGTGTAACCACTCTGAATGATCGGCGCGAGGAACCCCGGCAGATCGAATTCACCCTGCCCCGGGAAGCAGCGGAAATGCCGGCTCCACTCCAGCACATCCATCGCCAGAATCGGCGCGTCGGCCATTTGCACAAAGAAGATTTTATCGCCGGGGATGTCGGCAATCGCACGCGGATCGCCCTTCAGCGACAGGGTATGAAAACTGTCGAGCAGCACGCCAAGGCTCGGGTGATCGGCCTGACGGACGATGTCCCAGACCTGTTGATAAGTATTCACGTGGCGGCCCCAGGCCAGCGCCTCGTAACCAATGCGCAAGCCGCGCGCGCCGGCGTGTTCGGCCAGCAGGTGCAGGTCATCGATGAGGATTTGCTGATCGCCGACGCTGTCCGCCGAAGCATTGCTGCACACCAGCACCAGATCGGTGCCCAGTTCCTGCATCAGGTCGAACTTGCGCTCGGCACGTTCCAGGTTGCGCGCCAGGCGATCACGGCGGCAGCCTTCGAAATCGCGGAACGGCTGAAACAGAGTGATGGCGATGCCGAGATCGGCGCACATCTGTTTGATTTCCCGCGGACTGCCGTCGTAGTACAGGAGATCGTTTTCGAAAATCTCCACCCCGTCGAACCCGGCGGCGGCGATGGCTTCGAGTTTTTCCGGCAGGGTGCCGCTCAAGGAAACGGTGGCAATGGAACGCTGCATGCTTCAACTCCCGGACTGCGCGGCTGTATGGCGGGGGATCGTTTTTATAGTGGGGAAATTATTGGCTGCATCGAACGCGGCAGCAATTTAAAGTGTACTAGCCGGTTAGTTTTGCGTGCGATTATCGAACACAATGGCGTTTTGGCGAATTGACGATTTTTCGTCCGCTGCCCACCATCGACTGCACATTGAGTCCGGATCTGAACCACCGGTCGCAGCGTGCACGAAAAAAGCACACCAAATAAAAAATCCAAAAACGGGTGGAACACATGATTCCTTCACAGACTTCCCGCATGGCCCCGGCCATGAGCACTGCCACGGGTGGCATCGGCGACAAGATCCGCGGCGCCATGGCGGTCGGCAAAACCCGTTGGGGCATGCTGGCACTGGTGTTTTTCGCCACCACCCTGAACTACATCGACCGCGCCGCACTCGGCGTCATGCAGCCAATCCTCGCCAAGGAAATGAGCTGGACGGCGATGGATTACGCCAACATCAACTTCTGGTTTCAGGTCGGTTACGCGATCGGTTTCGTCCTGCAAGGGCGGTTGATTGACCGGGTCGGCGTCAAGCGCGTGTTCTTCTGCGCCGTCCTGCTCTGGAGCCTGGCCACCGGTGCCCACGGCCTGGCGACATCGGCGGTCGGCTTCATGGTCTGCCGATTCATCCTTGGCCTGACTGAAGCCGCCAACTACCCGGCCTGCGTGAAAACCACGCGCCTGTGGTTCCCGGCCGGCGAACGCGCCGTGGCCACCGGCATCTTCAACGCTGGCACCAACGTTGGCGCGATGTTCACGCCAATGTTGCTGCCATTGGTGCTCCACGTCTGGGGCTGGCAGGCGGCGTTCCTGTGCATGTCGGCACTGGGCGGGATCTGGCTGTTGTTCTGGGGCTTGAAGTACTTCAACCCGGAAGATCACCCGAGCGTTAAACAATCGGAGCTCGATTACATCCAGCAGGAAGTCGAACCGGAACAGGCCCGCGTGCCGTTCTCGAAAATCCTCCGCATGCGCGGCACCTGGGCCTTTGCCCTCGCCTACTCGCTGACTGCACCGGTGTTCTGGTTCTACCTGTACTGGCTGCCGCCGTTCCTCAATCAGCAATACAACCTGGGCATCAACGTCACCCAGATGGGCATTCCGCTGATCATCATCTACGTCACCGCCGATTTCGGCAGTGTCGGTGGCGGCATTCTGTCTTCGTTCCTGATCGGTCGCGGGATGAACTCGATCAAAGCGCGGTTGCTGTCGATGTTCCTGTTTGCCTGCTGCATCATCGGCGTGGTCATGGCCGCCGGCTCCGCGAACCTGTGGGTCGCCGTAGCCGCCATCTCCCTGGCCATCGGCGCGCATCAGGCATGGACGGCGAACATCTGGAGCCTGGTGATGGACTACACGCCCAAGCACATGATGAGTACGGTGTTCGGTTTCGGCGGCATGTGTGCGGCGATTGGCGGGATGTTCATGACCCAGATCGTCGGCCACATCCTCACCGTCACCAACAACAACTACACCGTGTTGTTCACCCTGATCCCGGCGATGTACTTCATTGCGCTGACGTGGATGTACTTCATGGCCCCGCGCAAAATCCCGACCGTCACCGAATAAACCCTGTAGGAGCTGCGGCACGCTGCGATCTTTTGATCTTGATGCTGAAGATCAAAAGATCGCAGCGTGCCGCAGCTCCTACAGGGTTTTGTATTCGGCAAAAAAGCGTGTGGATTCCTTCAGCGGCGGCTCTGCTGCCACGCCGCCGCCAGGCCGCTGCAACAAATCACCGCAATGCCGATGATCGTCAACAGACTCGGCGTGTGATTGAACAGCAACCAACCCAACAACCCCGCAAAGACGATCTGGCAATAACCGAACGGCGCCAGCAATGCCGGTGCGGCATGCCGGAACGCCTGGGTCAGAAACAAATGCGCGGTCATCCCGCAACTGCCCAGCGCCAGCATCAGCACGGCGTGATTGAGCGTTGGCACCTGCCAGAAGAACGGCACCAGCGCGCTCATCACCAACGTGTTGCACAGCCCGGCGAAAAAGTTGCTGGTGGTCGGGCTGTCCACCTCCGCCAGTTTTCGCGTGAGCAACTGATAAAAGCAGAAAAACAACGCCGAGCAGAACGGCAAAAGCACCGCTGGAGTGAACAGTTCACCGCCCGGATGGACGATGATCAGCACACCGATAAAGCCACAAATCACCGCGATCCATTGGCCGCGTGTCACCCGTTCCTTGAGCAGCGGCACTGACAATGCCGTCACCAAAACCGGCGCAAGAAAGTTGACCGCCGTGGCTTCCGCCAACGGGATGTACAGCAGCGCCGTGGTGAAAAACAGGCTGGTGCCCAGTAGGCAAAGTGCTCGGGTCAACTGCCATAAAGGCTTCTTGGTGCGCAGGACGCGCAACCCCGACTGCGGCAGAAAAATTCCCGCCATCAATAACGTGTGCACCAGATAACGCGCCCAGACCACCATCACGATCGGATAGAAACCGGACAGGTATTTCGACAGTGCGTCATGGCTGGAGAACAGGAAGGTTGCCACGACGATCAGCAAGATCCCCTTGAAGGGTTGGTTTATTCCGGATAACGGTGTGCTGACGGTCATGGGACCTCCCTGTAAATACTGCGCAACAATCTAGAGCCGGAGTTCTGGCTCTTACAGACAACATTCGAAATACCGGGCGAACAGCGCACAGCTTCATTCGATCACAACACTTCGGACACTTCCGGGGCGATGGCTGGAAGGTTTCCTGAGCGCATAAAGAAGCCCTGCCCGGATTACATCCGGACGTAGTCATTTTCGACAAGTTAATACTGAAAAGAACGACATTTATTTCATCAGCCGAAAGTGGCTTACGCGCTCTTACACATTGCGCCTGCAACACCCTCCACATGCGGATATTCATAGGCCGGGCAATAAACGCCCATAAACCTATGAGAGATAAGCAAAATGTTATGGAACAAATCTGAACGCAGCAACAACGTGGACGATCAGCGAAAGCAAAAGGAGCGCCGTAGCGCGACAGGGATAGCCTTGGCCACAGGGCTGATTGCCTCCCTTGCGGTCGCCTACGGAGGGTACTGGGCAGCGCTTGAAACTACCGTCGGTCCTGCGGCGGCGGCCGTAGTCAAGGCGCAGCACGACGCAGAGATCGCCGCCCTTTTAAAAGACGATCCGCATCGCGTATTCATCGAGGCGGTACTGGGAAGTACCGAAGAGGTATGGACTGAGTTTTTCGCCGAGTCAGGTCAGGCATATTCCCCACCGACTCTGGTGTTATACAACGAAAAAAAACCCTCGGCCTGCGGTGTAGTAGACGCGCAAAAGCACGGTGCGGTCTATTGCCCCACTGATCAGCAAATCTATATTGATCTGCGCTGGCTAGATGAACAGACGACAACCCCCTCAACCGTCAACGACTTCGCGCAGGCCTACATCATCGCTCATGAAGTCGGACACCACGTCCAGAACTTTTTGGGAAGCCACAAAAAAATAAATGAGGCTAAAGCGCGCGGGGAGACTGTCGTCGGCGAGAGTGGACTCGATGTGCGCCTGGAATTGCAGGCCGACTGCCTGGCCGGAGTCTGGGCCTTCAACGCTCAGCAGCGTCTGAACTGGCTGGAGCCCGATGATATCGAAGAAGCCTTGGACGCCGCCTTCGACGGCGGTGATGATCTCCTGCTGGATGAGGATGTAGATCCGAACTCGTTTACTCACGGCACCGCCGAGCAAAGGGTGAGCTGGTTCAACACCGGATTCGCGCAGGGCCAGGTTGGCCAGTGCGACACCTTCGCGGCGAAGAATCTGTAAATGCATAAATGGCTTTTGCCACCTGCGTCATGTGGTCGTGAGTGGTTACTCGTGCAACTGGTTCAATGAACAGCGACCCGTGACGTTCAATCACACGCGATTCACGGGTTTCAATCGCTGGAAGTGAAGCACATGAAAAACAGCAGGCCTGACGGCACACCGTTATAGTTCACGTCGGGCACATGATCCTTGACTGGCCATCGAACCGTCGGGGCCGTTCAGGTGTCTGACGACCGGACTGGCGCCGTGACCGCGCACCAGCAACACTCATCACCACGTAACTCTTTACCGTACAAATAGAGGATTCCCGCATGCTATGGAAAAAAGGCCGACGCAGTGACAACGTCGTCGATGCGCGTGGTGATGATGCCGGCGGTGGCGGCGGCATGCGCTTCGGCGGGGGCAAAGGCCTGAGCCTGGGGGCCATCCTGCTGATCGTCGGGATTGGCTGGATCACCGGACAGGATCCATTGCAGATCCTCGGCCAACTGACCGGGCAAGTGGGCCAGCAAACGGCGCCGACCTCGCAAACCCGCCAGGCACCGCCGGCCAATGATGAACAGGCGGAATTCGTCCGTTCGATCCTCGGCGATACCGAAGACACCTGGGGCGCAATTTTCCAGCAGGCCGGCCGGCAATATAAAGATCCGACGCTGGTGCTGTTCAGCAATCGGGTGAATTCGGCCTGCGGCCTGGCGACTTCCGCCACCGGCCCGTTCTACTGCCCGGCAGATCAGAAGGTCTATCTGGACATGGCGTTCTTCCAGGAAATGGCCCAACGCTTCAAAGCGGCGGGCGATTTCGCGCAGGCCTACGTGATCGCGCACGAAGTCGGACACCATGTGCAGACGCTTCTTGGCGTCTCGGCGAAAATTCAGACAGCCCGCCAGCAGGGCCGGCAGATGGAAGGCGACGGTGGTCTACTGGTGCGTCAGGAATTGCAGGCCGACTGCCTGGCTGGCGTCTGGGCCTATCACGCGCAGAAGCGTCTGAACTGGCTGGAACCGGGCGACATCGAAGAAGCCTTGAACGCCGCCAATGCCATCGGCGATGATCGCTTGCAACAACAGGGTCAGGGCCGTGTGGTGCCAGACTCGTTTACCCACGGTACGTCGGCGCAAAGGGTGCGCTGGTTCAAAACCGGATTCGCGCAGGGCCAGGTTGGCCAGTGCGATACCTTCGCGGCGAAAAACCTGTAAATGCATAAATGGCTTTTGGCGTTACTGATCATTGGCAGCACCGCGCAAGCGGCCGGCGTCGACGCGATCAGCTCCGGTCGCTTGCAATTCAAGGCTGGCGAAATGGCGGTGGGCATCGGCCCCGCGCCCGAGAAGATCGAGCGCGTGCTGATCGTCATTCATGGTCGGTTGCGTAACGCCGAGACCTATCGCAAAAGCGCCGAAAGCGCTGCCGAACTGGCGGGACAAACCGCGCACACGCTGGTGATCGCGCCGCAGTTTCTCAACGAAAGCGATGTTGCCCTGTATTCCTTGCCCGCAACATTGCTGCGCTGGAAAGGCAACGAATGGATGGGCGGCGGTTTATCCACAGGGCCGAATCCATTGAGTTCCTATGCGGCGCTGGATGAAATCGTTGCGCGCATCAGTGATCGCAAACAATTTCCCGACGTGAAGCAAATCGTGATCTTCGGCCACTCTGGCGGCGGCCAGGTGGTGCAGCGTTACGCCCTGCTCGCCAAGGATCAGCCGGCGCTTAAAGCCAACGGCATCCGCTTGCGTTATGTGGTAGCCAATCCGTCTTCTTATGCGTACTTCAATGAGCAACGACCGGTGGCGTTCGATCATGCCAAGTGCGCGGGTTTCAATCGCTGGAAGTACGGTCTGGCAGACATGCCGGTGTATGCCGGCGGGCAAACACCGTTGCAGCTGGAAAGCAGTTACACCAAACGCGAAGTGATTTATTTACTCGGGCAACAGGATATCGACCCCCAGCATCCGGCGCTGGACAAGAGCTGTTCAGCCGAAGCGCAAGGCGCTTATCGCTTGGAGCGCGGCAAGCTGTTTTTCGGCTACCTGCTGCGCCGCCATCCGGAAGGAGTCAATCAACGACTGGTCGAGGTACCCGGGGTTGGGCATAACGGCGATGGAATGTTGACCTCGCCGGAGGGGCAGAAGGCTCTGTTCGAGCAGTAATTTTTGTGGCGACTGTGCGGGCCTTTTCGCGAGCAGGCTCGCTCCCACAATGGATTTACGCATTGCACAAAATCTCTGTGCACAGGAGATCTAATGTAGGAGCGAGCCTGCTCGCGAAGGCGCCCCTTCTGACAACAAAATTCTCAGGCCAAAAGCATCCGCCGCAACTCGACACAATCCTGCGCATGCCAATCCGTCAGCTCCGGCCACGGGTTATCCGGCAAATTCACCAACACCGTCCGTGCCCCCGCCGCACGTCCGCAATCCAGATCAAAGCGGTAATCACCGACCATCACCAACTCGCTGGCCGGCACCGCCCACGCGTCTGCCAATTTCAGCAAACCGCCGGGATGCGGTTTCGGCGGTGCTTCATCGCGCCCCAAGACATCCTCCACCGCAAAGCAGTCCGCCAGACCAATCGCCTCCAGCGTCACATGCGCCAGCTCTCGGGCATTGCGGGTCAGAATGCCGAGGCGATAACCGCGTGAGTGCAGATCACGCACCAGCTCCACAGCCCCGGTAGCCGGGGTCGAACCCAGCGCCAGATCGCGTTCATGCTCCAGCAACCACGCGTGCTTGGCGGCGGCTTCATCTGCGGGCAACGCGGCGAGGTGAGTGAGAATGTCGTCCTCGGGCGGAATGGCAAGCGCCACACGAATCGCCGCAAAATCATGCACGGCGACGGTCAGTGTGCCGTCCATGTCGAACACCCAATGGCGGACGTCGGCCAGGCTCATGCCCAATCCTTGCGATGACGAATCAAGCCTTCCTGCGTGACCGACGCCACCAGTTGCCCGGCGCGGTTATACACGCTGCCACGGGAGAAACCTCGGGAATTGCCGGCCCACGGACTGTCCATCGCGTACAGCAACCAGTCATCGGCGCGCAGGTCGTTGTGAAACCACAGCGCGTGATCGAGGCTGGCGACCTGCATGTCTTTCTGCCAGACCGATTTGCCATGAGGCAACATCGATGTGGTCAGCAGACCGAAGTCCGAGGCGTAGGCCAGCAGGTATTTGTGCAGTGCCGGAATGTCGGCCAAAGCGCCATCGGCGCGGAACCATACGTACTTCACCGGATCGGCCGGTTGCGGGTTGTACGGGTCTTTTTCGGTGACCGGGCGCACTTCGATCGGTTTCGGGCACAGCAGTTTTTCGCGCATGTGTTCCGGGATCAGGTGCGCGCGTTGCTGGGTCAGTTCCAGCTCCGAGGGCAGGTTTTCCGGACCGACCACGACGGGCATCTGGCTCTGGTGCTCGAAGCCTTCTTCGTCGTACTGGAACGAAGCGCTGCAGGTGAAGATCGGATTGCCCTTCTGGATCGCCGTGACGCGGCGGGTGCTGAAACTGCCGCCGTCGCGCACGCGATCAACCGAATACACCACCGGCAACTTGGCGTCGCCCGGACGCAGAAAATAGCCGTGCATCGAGTGCACATGGCGCGCTTCTTCAACCGTCTGACTGGCCGCCGACAACGACTGGCCGAGTACCTGACCACCGAACAACTGACGAAAACCCAGATCCTGGCTGCGGCCACGGAAGAGGTTTTCTTCGATCGGTTCCAGGGTCAGCAGGTCGACCAGATCTTCCAACACTTGGCTCATTCAGACTCTCCTCACACAACGCAATGCCGCGCAGTCTTGGCTGCGGCGGCCGATTCAGGTTCTGGCGCGAGCCACTATCGCGCCATTGTAAACGTCCATGTCGGCTTAGCCATGCAAGGTTTGCAGCCATTGTTCCCGGGTGATGCGGTACAGCACATGCCTGCGTAACGGATGATCGACGGCCAGTTTCGGGTGATCGAAATCATCGGCCGGAGCGTGGTGCATGCCGATCGCCTGCATGACTTTCTCCGAAGGCAGATTGCTTTGCGCGGTGAATGACACGATTTCTTTCAAGGCCAATCGATCAAAGCCTGCGCGCAAAGCTGTCCACGCCGCTTCACTGGCATAACCCAAACCCCAATGTTCCCTGGCCAGACGCCAGCCGATTTCCACTGCAGGGGTGAACGGCGCGTCGAAACCCACCACGCCAAGCCCGGTGAAACCGATGAATTCACCGCTGTCCTTGCGTTCCAGCGCCCACAAGCCGAAACCGTGCTCGGCAAAATGCCCGCGCACGCGGCCGATCACCGAAGCGCTTTCCAGTCGGCTCAACGCTGCCGGAAAGTAGCGCATCACTTGAGGATCGGCGCACATCGCCGCAAATGCCGGCAAATCCTCGTCCTGCCACTGACGCATCAGCAAGCGCGCGCTTTGCAGTTCCAGTATCGGCTCCATCGTGCCCCTCCGTTTCCATGCCGCAAGTCTACATCGCTGGTAGGATCGTTCACTCTTTCCTACGCTTCCTACATGAAATCACCATGCCACTGCCGCTGATCTACCACGAAGACTACAGCCCCGAGTTTCCGGCGGATCACCGCTTTCCCATGGACAAGTTTCGTCTGCTGCGCGATCACCTGGTCGACAGCGGTTTGACCCGCGATGCCGATCTGCTGCGTCCGGAAATCTGCCCCAACGACATCCTCGCCCTCGCCCATGACCGTGCGTATATCGAACGCTACATGAGCGGCGAGTTGTCCCGCGAAGACCAGCGGCGTCTTGGCTTGCCCTGGAACGAGGCGCTGGCGCGGCGCACGGTGCGCGCGGTCGGCGGTTCGATACTGGCGGCCGAGAAAGCGCTGGAGCACGGTTTGGCCTGTCACCTGGCCGGGGGCACCCATCACGCGCATTACGACTACCCGGCGGGGTTCTGCATCTTCAATGACCTGGCGATCATCAGCCATTACCTGCTGCAAAGCGGTCGGGTCAACCGGGTGCTGATTTTCGATTGCGATGTGCATCAGGGCGACGGCACGGCGCGAATTCTTCATGACACGCCGGAGGCGATTACCGTTTCCCTGCACTGCGAGAAGAATTTTCCTGCACGCAAAGCCGAAAGCGACTGGGACATTCCGCTGCCCAAAGGCATGGGCGATGCCGACTATCTAAAGGTCGTGGACGACACGCTCAACTATTTGCTGCCGCTGTATCAACCGGATCTGGTGCTGTATGACGCCGGTGTCGACGTGCACAAGGACGACGCCCTCGGTTATCTACAGCTGACCGACGAAGGCGTCGCCGCGCGCGATGAACGGGTGATGCGCCATTGCCTGGGCCGCGACATCCCGGTGATGGGCGTGATCGGCGGTGGCTACAGCAAAGATCGGCACGCCCTCGCCCGCCGCCACGGCATCCTCCATCACAGCGCGCAACGGGTATGGCAGTCACACGGTTGTCATTGAGCTGTGCTGCGTTACCCACAATCGCTGTGGAACTGCCTGTGGATAACCTGAGTGAAAGCGTCTACCGCCCATGCTGGCTATGGCGTACAGAACTATGGTTAATATTTAACCAACTCTGTGTAGGAGCTGCCGCAGGCTGCGATCTTTTGATTGGCTGCTAAAAATCAACAGCAAAAGTTCGCAGCCTGCGGCAGCTCCTACAGGAATCCCGGCTGTTAGAATGCGCGGCTTATCCCGCCATACCGCAGCGCTCGCCATGACCCAGAACTCCGCCTCCTCCCCCGCTCACGTCGCCATCATCGGCGGTGGCCCCGCTGGCCTGATGGCCGCTGAAGTGCTGAGCCAGGCCGGAATTCGCGTTGATCTGTACGACGGCATGCCCTCGGTAGGCCGCAAGTTTCTGTTGGCCGGGGTCGGCGGCATGAACATCACCCACTCCGAAGCCTACCCGGCATTCCTCTCACGCTACGCCGAGCGCGCGCCGAACATTGCCCCGCTGCTGCGCGACTTTGATGCCGATGCGCTGTGCAAATGGATTCATGACCTGGGCATCGAAACCTTCATCGGCAGCTCCGGCCGCGTGTTCCCCACCGACATGAAAGCCGCACCGCTGCTGCGCGCCTGGCTCAAGCGTCTGCGCGACAGCGGCGTCGTTATCCACACCCGCCACCGCTGGCTCGGTTGGGATGAACACGGCGCGTTGCGCATCGACAGCCCGGACGGCGAAAAAACGATCCAGGCCGACGCCACCCTGCTCGCCCTCGGCGGCGGCAGTTGGTCGCGCCTGGGCTCGGACGGTGCGTGGATGCTCGCGCTGGAGCAACGTGGTGTAGGACTGGCGCCCTTGCAGCCGAGTAATTGCGGCTTCGAAGTGCAGGCCTGGAGCGAACTGATGGTCAGCAAATTCGCCGGGGCGCCGCTGAAAAACATCGCCATTGGCTTGAACGACGACATCCCGCGTTTGGGCGAATGCGTGATCACCGCAACCGGGATTGAGGGCAGTCTGATTTACGCACTGTCGGCGCCGATTCGTGAGGCGATCAATGTGCACGGTGCAGCAACGATTCATATCGATCTGCTGCCCGGCCGGCCTGTGGATAAATTGCAGGCAGCGCTGAGTAAGCCGCGCGGTTCGCGTTCGATGGCCAAGCATTTGCACAGTCAGGTCGGGATTGATGGGGTGAAAGCGGCACTGTTGCGGGAGCTGACCGATGCGGCGACCTTCGCCGATCCGGCACTGTTGGCGCGGGCGATCAAGGCGCTACCGCTGACATTGGTGAAAAGCCGTCCATTGGACGAAGCGATCAGCAGTGCCGGTGGTGTGACGTTCGAGGCGATGGATGAGCGCTTGATGCTCAAGGCGTTGCCGGGGGTGTTCTGTGCGGGGGAAATGCTGGATTGGGAAGCGCCGACGGGCGGCTATCTGCTGACGGGGTGTTTTGCCAGCGGCCGGGCGGCGGGTTTTGGGATGCTGGAGTGGTTGCGCAAGGACTGAAGACCGCGTTGCGCCCTTCGCGAGCAGGCTCACTCCTACAGGGAAATTCGTTCCAATGTAGGTGTGAGCCTGCTCGCGATAGCGGCCTTACAGGTGCAGCGAATATTAAGGTTTACGCTTACGCGGTCCAGTGTTGAACACCGGCACTTTGCGCACTGGCTTGATCGAAGGCTCTGGCGCCTGCGTGTCGCCGCTGTCGACCCACTTGCCCAGGTTACGCTTGCCGCCCCCACCCGAAGTTTTCAGCTTCTTCGGTTTCTTCGGCTTCTTGATCACCTGACCAGTCGCATCGGTGTCCGGCACGCGATGCTCGGGCTCGAAGTCCGGTTCGTTCTGGCGCTTCAAGGTCTGGCGCGTCAGCATTTCAATCGCCGACAACATGTTCACTTCATCGGCACACACCAGCGAGATCGCCTCACCGGTCGCACCTGCACGGCCAGTACGGCCGATGCGGTGGATGTAATCCTCCGCGACGATCGGCAGATCGAAATTGACCACCAGTGGCAAATCTTCGATATCCAGACCACGCGCAGCCACGTCGGTGGCGACCAGAATCTGCACTTCACTCAACTTGAAACGTTCCAGCGCGCGCTGACGAGTGGCCTGCGGTTTGTCGCCATGGATACCGTCGGCGTTGACGCCCAGGCCTTGGAGTTTTTCCACCAGCGCATCGACGCCGTTGCGGGTCTTGGCGAACACCAGCACCTGCTTCCACTTGTTCTTGCGCATCAGGTGCACGAACAGTTCGGCCTTGCGCTTCTTGTCTACCGTTACCACCCACTGTTTGACGGTGTTGGCGGCGACGTTGCGTGGGCTGACTTCGATGCTCAATGGATCGTTGAGCATCTGCCCGGCCAACAAGCGGATGTCATCGGAGAAGGTCGCGGAGAACAGCAGGGTCTGGCGCTTTTTCGGCAGCATGCGGTAGATGTTCGCCAGTTCTTCGGAGAAGCCCAGGTCGAGCATACGATCGGCTTCATCCAGCACCAGAGTTTGCAACTGATCGAGTTTCAGCGCGTTCTGGCGGAACAGGTCAATCAAGCGACCGGGCGTAGCGACCAGCACATCGACGCCGCCGCGCAGCTTCATCATCTGCGGGTTGATGCTGACACCACCGTAAACCGCATAAGTGCGCAGCGGCAGGTTTTCGGCGTACTGGCGCACAGACTCATGAACCTGCTCGGCCAGCTCGCGAGTCGGCACCAGAATCAGCGCACGCGCCGAATTCGCGGTAACTTTTGGGCCTTCCATCGCCAGCAACTGCAACAGCGGCAAGGCGAAACCGGCGGTTTTGCCAGTGCCGGTCTGGGCCGCTGCCATCAGGTCACGACCGGCCAGCACGGCCGGAATGGCTTGCGCCTGAACCGGCGTCGGGGTCTGGTAGCCGAGCTTCTCAAGGGAGCGCAGCAAGGGTTCGATCAGGCCAAGGGTGGCGAAAGTCATGGAAGTACCGTAGGAAAAATCAGCGCGGTTGCGCAAAACAAGGATGCAATTGCGCGCAGTTTACCCTAATTCGTACGCGTTTCTGTGGGAACGGCTGTCGGCGCCACGACTGGCGGCTGTGCTGGCCGGCGCCACTGCGGCAAGCCAATAAGCACCACGGCGCTGATGATCACCAGCATCGCCAGCGCTTCTTCGATCCCGATGGTCTCGCCAACGAACACGATCCCGAGCAGCACCGCCACCGCCGGGTTGACGTAGGCATAACTGGTCGCCGCGGCCGGACGCACATGCTTGAGCAGGTACATATAAGAGTTGAAGGCGATGATCGAGCCGAAAAAGATCAGGTACGCCAGCGCCAGCCAGCCTTCGATGGGCGGCAGCGCTTGCAAGTGTTCGCCGCTCACGGCACTGCCGATCAGCAGCACCACGCCGCCAACCAGCATTTCCACAGCACTGGCCATCGCCCCCTGCGGCAACGGCAAGTGCTTGCTCCAGACAGAACCGAACGCCCAGGTCGCCGCCGCAAAAATCAGCAACGCCGCGCCCATCGGGCTCGATTGCAGGTTGGAGCCCATGTTGAGCATGGCGATGCCGATAATCCCCAAGCCGACACCGGCCCACTCCAGACGAGTGTTACGCGCGCCCCAGAAATAACCAAACAGCAAGGTGAACAACGGCACCGTCGCCACCGCCAACGCCGCCACACCCGAAGCCACGCCGGTATGCTCGGCGATACTTACGGCGCCATTACCGAAACTCAGCAGCAAAATCCCGATGATCCCCGCCGCTTTCCACTGCGCCCAGGTCGGCGCCGGCGCCCCGCGCCAGCGCAGGAAGGCGTACATCAGGCTGCCCGCGATGACGAAGCGCACCCCGCCAAGCATCAGCGGCGGCCAGTACTCGACGCCGAGGCGAATCACCAGGTAGGTCGATCCCCAAATCACATACAGCGCGAAAAACGCAGCAATCAACGGTAAGGAAAAACGGCGCAAGGCAGGCATGGGCAGCTCAAATATCAGCGTCAGTGAATAGATTATTCTAGAAAGGCCAGGGAGCAAAAATAAGCTACAAAACCTGTTTATCACGCCGGTACACTTTGGAAATCACGGAGATCGATGGAATAAACCGCGATTTCGAAAGTCTGGCATTTTCAGGAAGTTTCCCTTGGATAAATACGACCGCATGCTGCTCAGCGCCCTGCTCGAAAACGGCCGCGCGTCCTACGCCGATCTGGCGCGCAAAGTGAACCTGTCCGCCCCGGCCGTCGCCGAACGGGTGGCCAAGCTTGAGGCATCCGGGGTGATTACCGGGTATGAGGCGAAAATCGACCTGTCGAAAATCGGGCTGCCGATCCAATGCGTGATCGAGTTGCGCCTGCACCAGAACGGCAGTCAGAAGGTGTATGACGAGTTGGTGAAAATTCCGCAGCTGACCGAGTGTTTTCGAGTAACAGGCGATCCGTGCGTGATCATGAAAGGCGCGGTGGGCTCGATGCCCGAGCTTGAGGAGTTGATCAATCGCGTGGCGAAATTCGGCTTCAGCAAGACGTCGATTGTGCTGTCCAGCGCCATCGAAAAACGCGTGCCGCTCGACCACATCGAAAACAACGGCAAATCCTGAGGACGAACATGCCCCTGTGGGAGCGAGCCTGCTCGCGAATGCGGTTTTTCATTCAACATTGATGTTGCCTGATACACCGCTTTCGCGAGCAGGCTCGCTCCCATAGGGGCTTTGTGTGGGGCGCGGGATCAGCGGTAGCGCTGCAGGTGTTCGCTGACTTTGGCGGCGGGGACTTTCTGCAGTTTGCACAGCAGGTCATGCGATAGCTCGCGCACGCCATGCTTGTCGCGCAACTCTGCGGCCAGATGCGCCATCAGGTTGGCCGCCATCTCGGCATCGGCCATGGCCCGGTGAGCCTGGCCAGTGTGCGGCAGGCGCGCAAAAGTGGTGAGCGTGCCGAGCTTGTGATTCGGTGCGGCCGGCATCAATCGACGCGCCAGCAGCAGCGAACAGGCAAAGTTCTGCAAGCGCGTGCGCTTGATCCGCCCCAGCTCGAAATCCCAGAACTTCTGGTCGAACGAAGCGTTGTGCGCGACCAGTGGCGTGCAGCCGACGAATTCGTTGACCTCGTTCATCACCTGCTCCGCCGGCGGCGCGGTGCGCAGCATGGCGTTGCTGATGCCGGTCAGTTGCTCGATGAACGCCGGGACGCGCACGCCAGCGTTCATCAGGCTCTGGTAACGCTCGACGATACGGCCGTTTTCCAGCATGACCACGGCGATTTCCGTGGCGCGACAGCTGCTGTTCGGCGAGAGGCCGGTGGTTTCAAAGTCGATGACTGCAATGCGTTCCAAACCGGGATGTACTCCGTCCAATTCAATTTCTCGGGTGCAGCTTAATTCTTCAGAAGCAGCGCGCCTTCGATCGGCACGTAGCGGCTGGCGGCACGAATCAGCGAGTTCGCGGTCAGGCCGGGCACGCCATAGGCGACTGCCTGCACCCCGTGTTTGCTGATGATGCGTTCGAGCAGCATGTCGAAATCGCCGTCACCGGAAGCGAGGACGACTTCGTCGACATGGTCGGCGGCGTCCATGATGTCGAGGGTGATGCCCACGTCCCAGTCGCCCTTGGCCGAGCCGTCGCTGCGCTGGATGTAGGGCTTGAGTTTCACGGTAAACCCGAGGTTGCGCAGGATCTGCTGGAACTGCTGCTGCTTGCTGTCGCCACGGTCGATCGCGTAGGCGTAGGCCTCGACAATCTGCCCGTCCTTGCTGATATCCGCCCACAGCGCGGCATAGTTGAAGTGGCAACCATAGGCCTGACGCACGGTGTAGTAGAGGTTCTGCACGTCGGCGAACACTGCGATTTTTTTCACCGGAGTTCCTGTGAGCGCGCGAGCGCAAGAAGCGGGATCAGGCGCGGGGCCCGAAAAAGGCGCTCAGTATGCCAGCCAAGAGGAAGGTTCAGCGAATAATCACCGGCAGGCGCGCAGGTGCTGCTGACGAGTGGTGAGGGGATTTATCCCCTCACCACAGGTTTGGTGTCAAACCTGATGAATGCAGGTGTCAGACGAAGGAGTCGTCGTCATCGAAGAATGATGAGTTGTCGTCGCTGCTGTAATCAGTGTCGGTGAAGCCGCCCTGATCGTTGCCGGCCATGCGCTGATCATCGCCCCAGCCACTGCTGCTCTGGTCGGCCACCTGTGCCGGCTCTTCCTTGATCACCTCAACGATTTCCTGCGGTTGCTGGTTGTGATGGAACAGGCTGCTGATGCCTTGCGCCAGCATCACGCCACCGGCCACACCGGCCGCAGTTTTCAGCGCGCCACCGAGGAAGCTGCTGCCCGCCGCCGGAGCGGCTTGCTGCGCGTAGTTAGGCGGCGGCGCGCCGAAGTTCTGCTGGGGCGCAGGCGCGTTAAAGTTCTGCTGCGGCGCCGGCTCGCGCCAGCCGCCGGTCGAGGCTGGAGCGCTTTGGGTTGGCGCTGGGCGCGAGCTGCCGCCACCAAAGATGCTCGACAAAAACCCGCCGCCGCTCGGCGCAGGCGCGGCACTTTGTGCTTTGGCCGATTGCAGTTCCGCCTGCAATTGCTGAATTTGCTGGGTCAGTTGCTTGTTCTGCTCATCGAGGCTCTTGAGCGCAGCCTCTTGCACCAGAATCGCCTGGGTCATGAAATAACCTGCGGCCGGTTGGCGCGTCAGGTGTTCCTTGATCCGCGTTTCAGCCTGGGCATCGCGCGGGGCTGCCTCCGTTTCGGCCTGTTGCAGCCGGGAAAACAGTCCATCGATCAGGGTTTGCTCTTCGCTGTTCATGGCGACCTCGTAGATTGCCGGGGATAACATTGCCCTCGTCCACATTGGACAAGGTGCTCTCCTGTAATGGAGACAGTGACAAAACGTTTCAATGACCTTTACCGAATGTTTACGTTCGTGTCGCCTCGCGCATCATCGGTTAAAGTGAGCCACTGTTTTCGACCTGCGATACCGACTGATGAATGCCCTCGAAGTACTGCGCGACTCTCTGTATTTTTTCAAACGCCATTTGGGCAGCATCGTGCAGCTGTGCCTGCCGCTGGTGATTTTCGAAGCGTTTCTGCAGCAAGTGGTCGATCACAACAGCGACCCGGAGAGTTTTTCCTCGGTCAGCGTGGTCGTCGGCCTGCTGGTTTACCCGTTGTACACCGCCGCACTGATCCTGTTTCTCGACGCCCGCACCCGTGGCGAAGCGCCGCGCACCCTCGATCTGCTGGCGATGTCTGCGCGCCTGTGGCCGCGTTTCGCCCTGCTGACAGCGCTTAACACCCTGCTGATCCTGTTGGGCCTGTCGCTGTATTTCCTGCCGGGGCTGATCTTGATGGTCATGCTCGCGTTCGGCGAATACCTGCTGGTACTGCGCGGCATGGGGCCGTTGCAGGCAATGAAAGAAAGCCTGCGCCTGACTCGCGGGCATTTCTGGCGAATCCTGCTGTGCATTCTCTGCGTGATGACACCCCTGTGGTTGCTCAAGGGCGCGACACTGGCGGTGTATCCGGAGCCGCAAAACCCGGCGATCGCCGTGCTGATCGAAAGCGCTCACAGTTTCCTGCAACTGTTCACCAGTGTGGTGTTGTTCCGGCTGTTCATGCTGATCAGCGAATTGCCTGACAAACGTGACGGAGCGGTCTGACCGCACGGCGCTTGGGCATCGCGACCGCCCTCAGGTATGCTCGGGGCCACTTTCTGTAACGCTATAAGCCGAGCCATGACCCGTCTACTGCGCTACACCCTGATGCTTTTTGTGCTCGCCGTCGTCCTGATCGGCGTGCTGATGTTCAGCCTGACCTGGCGCCCCGACGCCCGCGAAACCCTGCCGGTCAGTTGCACCGGCAAGCCGCCGACGCTGGTGCCCGGGCAAGCGCTGAAAGTCATGACCTGGAACGTGCAGTATCTGGCCGGCAAGCGATATGTGTTCTGGAATGACCTGGCACAGGGTGATGACGAAGCACCCACGCCGGAAGACATGGCCTTCAGCCTCGACGAAGTGGCGCGGGTGATTCGCGATGAGCAGCCCGATGTGGTGCTGTTGCAGGAACTGGATGACGGCGCCAAAGCCAGCGACTATCAAGACCAGCTCAAGCTGTTGCAGGAACGCGTCGCCGATTTGTATCCGTGCAGCGCCCATGCCTTTGACTGGAAGGCTGACTTTGTCCCGGATCCGCATATCTTCGGCAGCGTTGGCCGGCAGCTGGCGACGCTGAGCCGCTATCGCATCGAACACGCCGAACGCCTGCAACTGCCGGTGGCCTCGAGCAACTTCATCAGCCGTCAGTTTCAACCGAAAGACGCCCTGCTCGCGACCAAACTGCCGCTCAGCGATGGTGGGCAACTGACCGTATTCAACACCCACCTGGAGCGTGCCCGGCAACCGGACAACACCTTGCAAACGCAAGTGAGCGCCGTGGCCAAAGTGCTCGACAAGTATGAAAGCCAAGGCCTGCCCTGGCTGATCGGTGGCGACTTCAACCTGCTGCCGCTCGGCCAATATCGGCGCTTGCCCGCCGAACAGCGCACGCCCTACTCGGCCGACAGCGAACTGCACCTGCTGTGGGACAAATACCCGATGATCCCGACCAACAACGAGGCCAGCGGCATCGACCGCGCGCAGTGGCTGACCCACTACCCCAACGACCCCGGCCTGAACGGCCCGGATCGCACGGTCGACTATCTGTTCTACAGCCCGAAAATCAAACGTATCGAAGCGATGGTGCGCCAGGACGACACGCTGCGCATCTCCGATCACCTGCCGGTGATCGCGCGTTTCCTCCTGCCCGCCGCGCCTTGAGCCTGGTTTTCCTCATAACCTTCAATACAACAATGCCCCTGTAGGAGCTGCCGAAGGCTGCGATCTCTTGATCTTAAAAAACAAGATCAAAAGATCGCAGCCTTCGGCAGCTCCTACAGGGGTATTGCGTGATCAGTGCACTTCTTCCAGATCGTCGTGCAGCAGGCCGAAGATCTGCCGTTTCATGTCGATGAATGAGCGTTCCATGACCATGTCCAGCGAGCGCGGACGCTCGATCGGTACGTCGAGAATCTGCTTGATCCGCCCCGGCTTGGCGCCCATCACATAGACCCGGTCACCGAGCAGAATCGCTTCGTCGATGTCGTGGGTGACGAACAGCACGGTTTTTTTGCTGTTGCCCCACACCCGCAGCAACAACTGCTGCATCTGCAAACGCGTTTGGCTATCCAGCGCACCGAACGGTTCGTCCATCAGCAAAATCTGCGGATCATTGGCCAGCGCCCGCGCAATCGCCACGCGCTGCATCATCCCGCCCGAGAGCTGTTTGGCGTAGCTGTCGGCGAACCCGGCGAGGCCGACTTCGTTGACGTAGTAATCGACAATCTCTTTGCGCCGCGCCGCCGGCAGGCCACGACGCTTGAGGCCGAACTCGACGTTCTGTCGTACCGTCAGCCACGGGAACAACGTATAGCTCTGAAAGACCATGCCGCGATCCGCGCCGGGACCTTGCACCTGCTGGCCGCCGACGTAGATCTCGCCGGAGGTGGGTTCGGCCAGGCCAGCGGTCAAGTACAACAGGCTCGACTTGCCGCAACCCGACGGCCCGACCAGCACGGCGAACTGCTGATCCGGCACTTCGAATGAAACCTCTTCCAGCGCGGTAAACGTTCCGCCATCGGGCTTCTTGTAGCGCAGGCTGACCTTGTCCACCTGCAAGCGTGGCGCGGCCTGCACCGGTGCCGCGACCGGTTCGATAAAACGATGATTGGCAGCAGTCACTGAGCCCATGCGGCAACCCTCAAGCGGAGAAAACGGAACAGTTGATCAGTCACCAGACCGAGCAGGCCGATGATCGCGATGGCGAGGAAAATCACGTCAACCTGAAAGCCGCGCATGGCTTTCAGACTCAAATAGCCGAGGCCACTGGACGCCGCGACCAGTTCGGCCACCACCAGATAGGTCCAGGCCCAGCCCATGGTTACCCGCAAAGTGTCGAGCACGCCGGGCACCGAGGCCGGGGCGATCACATGCAACACCGCATCACGGCGGTTGGAACCCAAGGTGTAGGAGGCGTTGATCAAGTCCTTGGAAATACCTTTCGACACATCGGCAATCATCACCAGTTGCTGGAAGAACACACCGAAGATAATCACCGACACCCGCTGTTCCAGACCGATGCCGATCCACAGGATGAACAGCGGCACGAACGAGGTCACCGGCAGATAACGAATGAAGTTCACCAGCGGTTCCAGAAACGCCTGGACGATGCGGAAGCTGCCCATCAGTAATCCCAACGGTACCGCCACCAGCGACGACACAATGAAGCCGACCATCACCACTTCGACACTGGCCCAGACATGCGTGCCAAGGGTGCCGTCGCGGCTCAACCGCACGGCCGCTTCGACCACCGCGCCCGGCGTAGGCAAGAACATCCCCGGCACGATGCCGCCGTAGGACAACCCGGCCCACAGACCGACCAACAACACCCAGGCCAGACCGCTGGCGCTCCACACCACGGGTACCGGCAAAGCGGTTTTCGGCGTGAGGCTGCGGCTCAGCCACGAATTGCGCTTGAACATTGCAGACCTCCTAGAGCGGGCTGACGAAACGGTTGTCGACCAACTCGTCATGACTGACGTTGTAGGGTTTGCCTTGCAACTCGCTGGCGGTTTCGTTGGCCAGTTTGATCAACGCGGCGCTGTCACCCGGCTGGCCCGGTGCGCCGAGGAGCTTCTCGCTCATGGCCTGATCGTAGAAGCGCACGCCTTGCGCGGCGGCAGCCAGTTCCTTCGGATCGGACAGGTAACCGCCGACGCCTTTGGCCATGATTTTGTAAGCGTCTTCCGGGTGATCCTTGGTGTATTGCACGGCTTTGTACAAACCGGCGACCAGCGCCTTGACGTCCTCCGGCTGTTTTTCGATGACGCTGCAGTTGAGCGCCACCACATCGACGATCACTCCGGGCGTGGTGCTGCTGTCGATCAACACCTTGCCTTGCTGCTTGTCGCGGACCATCGACAGATGCGGTTCCCAAGTCACCGCAGCGGGCACGCGACCGGCGATGAACGCGGTGGCGGCATCGTCAGCGGTCATGTTCTGCACGGTGATGTCGCTCATTTTCATGCCGTTCTTTTTCAGCAGATACGAGAGCCAGAACTGCGAGGTCGAGCCTTCGTTCACCGCGACGGATTTGCCCTTGAGTTCTTGCAGGCTTTGCACATCCTTGCCGACCAGCACGCCGTCGCCGCCATGGCTGTCATCCAGTGCCGCGACCGCCTTGAAGCAGAATTGCGGCCGGTACTTGAGCACTTCGTCGATGGTCGACGCCGAGCCCGAGAGTTGCCCGGACGCCTGCGCGGCCATGTACATCGAGGCTTCTTCAACCACGGGCAATTCGACGGTCAGACCTTTTTCCTTGAAATAGCCCAGGTCCTGAGCCAGATAAAGCGTGCCGTAACCGACCCACGTGGTGTGGCCGATGGACAGGGTGCCGGCCTGGGCGCTGGTCGCGACCGTGGCGGCAAGGGCGGTGATCGCCAGAGGATGAGCGAGACGGATACACAAGGACTTGATCATGGAGCACTCCCGACGCTGTTGATTTAGTTTTGTCATGGGCAGTACGGCCAGCGCCAAATGATGTGAATCCACGCTGCGGTCTCTGCTGGACTCTGGCGTGAAAGGCTTGGGCTGGCGAGATCGATGGTGGCCCATGTGCGCGGTGAGGAAAATCAGGAAATTGTTGGCTGCGAACAATGAAAAAACTGCTTAGGGCGCACCGCAAAAGAGCGGGGCTTGCGCGGATGTTCGAGGTCGGTGCAAGTCGGGGATTTTCTGTGACAGAAAGAATGCCATCGCTGGCAAGCCAGCTCCCACAGGGATCTCGGGCGTGCCCGGATTTTGTGAGCACCACTGAATACTGTAGGAGCGAGCCTGCTCGCGATGGCGCCCCGTCGGCCGATATCTTTGCTGCCTGACCCACCGCTATCGCGAGCAGGCTCACTCCTACAAGGATCTAAGGTGTGCCCGGATTTTGTGAGCACCACTGAAACCTGTGGGAGCTGGCTTGCCAGCGATGGCGTCCGGTCAGTCGACATCTTTGCTGCCTGACCCACCGCTATCGCGAGCAGGCTCACTCCTACAAGGATCTAAGGTGTGCCCGGATTTTGTGAGCACCGCTGAATACTGTAGGAGTGAGCCTGCTCGCGATGGCGTCCGGTCAGTCGACATCTTTGCTGCCTGACCCACCGCTATCGCGAGCAGGCTCACTCCTACAAGGATCTAAGGTGTGCCCGGATTTTGTGAGCACCACTGAAACCTGTGGGAGCTGGCTTGCCAGCGATGGCGTCCGGTCAGTCGACATCTTTGCTGCCTGACCCACCGCTATCGCGAGCAGGCTCACTCCTACATGGATCTAAGGTATGCCCGGATTTTGTGAGCACCGCTGAAACCTGTGTGGCTTGCCAGCGATGGCGTCCGGTCAGTCGATATCTTTGCTGCCTGACCCACCGCTATCGCGAGCAGGCTCACTCCTACAAGGATCTAAGGTGTGCCCGGATTTTGTGAGCACCGCTGAATACTGTAGGAGTGAGCCTGCTCGCGATGGCGTCCGGTCAGTCGACATCTTTGCTGCCTGACCCACCGCTATCGCGAGCAGGCTCACTCCTACATGGATCTAAGGTATGCCCGGATTTTGTGAGCACCGCTGAATACTGTAGGAGTGAGCCTGCTCGCGATGGCGTCCGGTCAGTCGACATCTTTGCTGCCTGACCCACCGCTATCGCGAGCAGGCTCACTCCTACAAGGATCTAAGGTGTGCCCGGATTTTGTGAGCACCACTGAAACCTGTGGGAGCTGGCTTGCCAGCGATGGCGTCCGGTCAGTCGATATCTTTGCCGCCTGACCCATCGCTATCGCGAGCAGGCTCACTCCTACAGGGGATGTGTGATCGACACAAAACTCTTTTGGGAGTGAGCCTGCTCGCGAAGGGGGCGACGCGGTATCAGCGCAATTGGAACCAAGTGGTTTTCAGTTGGGTGTATTTGTCGAATGAATGCAGCGACAAATCGCGGCCAAAACCCGATTGCTTGCCGCCGCCAAACGGCACGGTCACGTCCAGCGCATCGACGGTATTGACCGACACCGTGCCGGCACGCGACCGTCGCGCCACGCGATGCGCGCGATGCAGATCATCGGTCCACAGCGATGCCGCCAGCCCGTAGACGCTGTCATTCGCCAGACGCACGGCCTCCTCTTCACTGTCGAACGGCACCACCGCCAGCACCGGCCCGAACACCTCTTCACGAAACAGCGACATGTCGGCTTTCACACCGGTGAAAATCGTCGGCTCGATGAAATTGTCCGAACCATTGAAACGCCGTTGCCGGCCGCCGCATACCAGCGTCGCGCCCTGCTCTTGTGCCTGGCGAATGGCGCGCATGATGCCCGCCGTCTGCCGCTGATCAACGATGGCACCCGCGCGGCTCTGCGGATCCAGCGGATCGCCCGGCAACCAAAGTTCGGCCTGCGCTTTTAGGCGCTCGACAAACTCATCATGAATCGAACGTTCCACCAGCAACCGCGAGTTGGCCGAACAGACTTCGCCCTGGTTGAGGAAGATCCCGAACGCGGCTTTCTCCGCCGCCAGATCCAGATCCCGGCAATCGGCGAAGACCAGATTGGCGCTCTTGCCGCCGCACTCCAGCCATACCTGTTTGAGGTTGGATTGCGCCGCGTATTGCATGAAATATTTGCCGACCTGCGTCGAACCGGTAAACACCAGACAGTCGACATCCGCGTGCAAGCCCAAGGCCTTGCCGGCCTGCTCGCCGAGCCCCGGCAGTACGTTCAGCACACCCGGCGGCAGGCCCGCCTCCAGCGCCAGCTCGGCCAGACGCAATGCCGAAAACGGTGACTGCTCGGCGGGTTTGAGAATCACCGAATTGCCCGCCGCCAACGCTGGCGCGAGTTTCCACGCGGCCATGTCCAAGGGAAAATTCCACGGCACCACCGCAGCGACTACACCGAGGGCTTCGCGGGTAATGGTCGCCAGCACGTTGGACGCGCTCGGCGCCACCTGATCGTAGAGCTTGTCGACACTTTCGGCGTACCAGCGGAACACCCCGGTGGCACCCGGCACATCAATGTTGTAGGCATCCTTCACCGGTTTGCCCATGTTCAATGAGTCGAGCAGCGCCAGCTCTTCGCGATGGCTCATCAACAAATCGGCCAGACGCAACAGCACTTGCTTGCGCTCGGCCGGCGAGCGTTGCGACCAAGTGCCGGACTCGAACACCTGTCGGGCATTGCGCACCGCCGCGTCGACATCGGCCTCGCCGCACGCAGCAACGTTGGCCAGTAACTGGCCGGTAGCCGGGTTGATCGCGGCAAAGGTCTGCCCCGACTGCGCCGCGCAGTGTTGGCCGTTGATCACGGCTTGATCGGGAAACTTCAATGCAACGGCCTGGCGCTGCCACTCTGCAAACTCGAACACGTCGGATGCTCCTTGGGCTTTATTGTGCAGTCGATGGTCGCTCAGGCCTGCGCGAGCTAAAAATAGTAAAAATGTCTTCGCAGGCAATAAAAACACTGGGCAATGACTTCCCCCAAACACTGCGCAGGTGGCTATGGTTGAAGGATAAAAACAACGTCGCGCAGCGGACGCGGCGGCGCACAAATTGCTTGGAAGTCGAGTCCGCTCGTCCTGAGGTTTGCCGTGGCCGCCTACAATTTGCGTCAGTTGAAATATTTCATCACCACCGTCGAATGCGGCAGCGTTGCCGAGGCTTCACGCAAGCTCTACATCGCCCAACCGGCGATCTCCACGGCGATCAAGGCGCTGGAAGACAGCTTCGCCGTGCAACTGCTGATCCGCCATCACGCCCAAGGGGTTTCCCTGACACCCAGCGGCGCACGTTTCTTGCGCAAGGCTCAGGAACTGCTGCGCATGGCCAAGGAGTTCGAGCAGAACGCATTGGCCGACAACGATGTGGTCGCCGGGCAGATCGACATCGGCTGTTTCGAAACCGTCGCGCCGTTATACCTGCCGCAATTGATCGCCGGGTTTTCCGCCCTGTACCCGGGGGTAAAAATCCGCATCCGCGACGGCGAGCAACAGGAACTGGTGCAAGGCCTGACCTCGGGCGCATTTGACCTGGTGATCCTCTATGAACACGAACTCGACGCGACGATTCAGACCGAACCGCTGATGCCGGCGCAACGGCCATATGCGTTGCTACCCGCCGACCATCGCTTTGCCGAGTACAAGCAGGTTTCGCTACGGGACTTGTGCCTGGAGCCGATGATCCTGCTCGACGTGCAACCGAGCCGGACCTACTTCGTCAGCCTCTTCGAAGAATTGGGCCTGACGCCGCGCATCGACTTCAGCTCACCGTCAATCGAGATGGTCCGTGGAATGGTCGGCCAGGGTTTCGGCTTCTCGATACTGGTGACGCGGCCGCATTCGGAATGCACCTACGATGGCAAGAAAGTCGTGTGCGTGGAAATTGCCGAGGACGTCACCGGCTCAGGATTGGTGGCGGCGTGGCTCAAGCGTGGGCAACTGACCAAACCGGCGCAGTTGTTTGCCGATTACTGCCGCGAGCAACTGACCGCCAAGAGCCGTTTTTAAAATCGAAAGATCGCAGCCTGCGGCAGCTCCCACAGTAGATAGATGTTGCGCCAACTCCAGCACTGTAGAAGCTGCCGGAGGCTGCGATCTTTTGATCTTCACGTACCACGTGGTTTAGCCCGCGCGGTCGCCTCGGCCACCAACGGATCGTCCGGCCAGTAGTGCTTCGGATACCGCCCTTTCAAATCCTTCTTCACCTCGGCATAGGTGCTGCGCCAGAAGTTCGCCAAGTCCTGCGTTACCTGCACCGGCCGCCGCGCTGGCGACAACAGATGAAGTTTGACCACCTGCCGCCCACCGGCAATCCGTGGCGTGTCCGCCAGCCCGAACAGTTCCTGCAACCGTACCGCCAGAATCGGCGGATGCTCGCTGTAATCCAGGCGAATCGACGACCCCGACGGCACGCTCAAATGATGCGGCGCCAGTTCATCGAGCTTTTGCGGTAACGGCCACGGCAGCAGATTACGCACGATGCTCGACAGATCCAGATTGCCGAAATGGCTGAGTCGCGAGACCTTGCCCAAGTAAGGCATTAACCAATGCTCGAGGGTGCTCAGCAACGTCGCATCGCTGACATCCGGCCATTGGCTTGCGTCCTGCGAATCCAGATCGAGCTGTCGCAACAACGCCACTCGCGCCTGCCACTGACGCAGTTCCGGCGTCCACGGCAACAGCTCCAGCCCCTTGCGCCGCACGAGATTGACCAATGCCTGACTGCGCGCGTTTTCATCGAGACCGGTCAACGGTTCACGGCTGAGAATCAGCTCGCCGACCTTGCGCTGACGTTCGGCGCGCAGCACGCCTTCGCGCTCGTCCCAGTCGAGTTGATCGACGTTGCGCACTTGCTCGGCGAGCACGGAATCGAACAGCGCCGGATCGAAATCCGCTGCGAGGTAAATCCGCTCTTCACGCTGGCCCTGACGGCTGCCGAGATCGGCGATGACGATCCACGGCTCTTTCATCAGGCTGTCGGCTTCGGCGAACAGCGCGGCGCGACCGTTGGCCAGGCGATATTCGGCGCCACCGGCTCGCCGCTGTTGCGCGACGCGATCGGGATACGCCAGCGCCAGCAGCGCACCCAGCCAGCGCGGATGATCGGGATCGCTGACCGGTTCGCTCGCCTTGCCGCGCAGATAACCGCGATACTGCCGCGCCAGCTGCTTAGCGCGCTGCACACCGCCCTGTGCTCCACGGGCCGCACGTTCTTCGCCAGAAAGCAGGACCAATCGACTGTGCAGATCGGCCCCGGCGCCGCGCAAGATATCGCGCTCGCCGAGCAACGCGGCAACGTCGCACGCCATGTCGGCCAGCCCCAACGCCTGACCACGCAGGAGTAGATGGCCGATCCGTGGATGCGCCGGCAACTCAGCCATGGCCTGGCCGTGAGTGGTCAGCGCCTCACCTTCCAGCGCACCCAGTCGCTGCAACAAATCCTGCGCCTGTGCATAAGCCGCTGCTGGCGGCACATCCAGCCAGACCAATTCGCCCGGGGTCACGCCCCAGCGCGCCAATTGCAGCGCAAGGCTGGCAAGATCCGCCGAGAGAATTTCCGCACTGCCATAAGCGGCGAGTTGCTCGTGCTGATCCTGCGACCACAAGCGATAACAAACGCCCGGTTCCAGACGCCCGGCGCGGCCTGCACGCTGGGTGGCGCTGGCCTTGGAAATCCGCTGCGTGTCGAGCCGGGTCATGCCGCTGCCTGGATCGAAACGCGGCACCCGCGCCAGCCCGGCATCGATCACCACGCGCACGCCGTTGATGGTCAGACTGGTCTCGGCGATGTTAGTCGCCAGCACCACTTTGCGCTGGCCGGCCGGTGCCGGATCGATTGCCGCGCGTTGGGCATTGAGGTCGAGTTCACCGTGCAGCGGGCAGAGCAAGACGTCACTGCGCTCACCTATCGCGTCGGCTAATTGCTGATGCACACGACGAATTTCGGCCTGCCCCGGCAGAAAGACCAACACACTGCCGGTTTCATCATTAAGGGCTTCAAGTACGGTCTGCGTAACACGTTGATCAATGTATTCGCCAGGCTGGAACGGACGGCCCCAGCGCATCGTCACCGGGTACATGCGTCCTTCGCTGCGCAGGATCGGCGCGTCATCCAGCAACCCGGCCAAGCGCTCACCTTCGAGCGTGGCCGACATCAGCAAGATCTTCAGCGGCTGTTCAGCTCGAAACAGCTCACGACCGTTCAGACTTAAGGCCAACGCCAGATCAGCGTCGAGGCTGCGCTCGTGGAATTCGTCGAAGATCAGCAAACCCACGCCTTCGAGCGCCGGGTCATCCTGCAAACGGCGGGTGAGAATGCCTTCGGTGACCACTTCGATGCGCGTCTTGGGGCCGACCTTGCTGTCGAGACGAATGCGATAACCGACGGTTTCGCCGACCTTCTCGCCCAACTCGCTGGCCAAGCGCTCCGCCGCCGCACGCGCAGCCAGGCGACGCGGTTCGAGCATCAGAATGGTTTGCCCGTCCAGCCATGCCTCATTGAGCAGGGCCAGCGGCACGCGGGTGGTTTTACCGGCACCGGGCGGTGCTTCGAGCACGGCTTCGTGGCGTGTCGCCAAGGCTTCACGCAGGGCGGGTAAAACGTCGTCGATCGGCAAAGAATTCATGCTGGCTCCAAAACAGAGGGCCGAGTATAACGGCGAACTGCCGGGCGTTCGTCAGGGTCTTAATTCCAAATGACGACGCTTCGTTTTCAAATGACTGAGGAGATTTCCCATGCGTTTACCTTTTCGCCTGATCGGCGGTGTGCTGGTCGCTACTCTGCTCACCCAAATCACCGCGTGCGGTTCGATTTTCTACCCGGATCGGCGCGGCCAGATTGATGGCAAGGTCGACCCGGCGATTGCCGTGCTGGATGCCGTGGGCCTGCTCTTCTACATCATTCCCGGCTTGATCGCGTTTGCCGTCGACTTCGCCACTGGCGCGATCTACTTCGAACCCGGTCACACCGCACAGATCGACCCGGCCAAGCTCAAGCAAGCCATCGGCCCTGACGGTCAGGTCGATAATCACAAGTTGCAGGCTATTCTCGAAAGCGAGCTCGGAAGAGACTTCCCTCTCGATGATCCGCGCCTGATTCAACACAAAGGCAGCACTCAACAACTGGCGATGTTCGGCCTGCAACCCGCCGCCTAAAAAGGAAGCTTGATGACAACCAGCCCCGAACACGCCCGCCTGTTACGGCTGGCGACCCGCGCCTCGGTGGCGGTGGCCTGCACGCTGATCGTCGCCAAAGCCATCGCCTGGTGGCTGAGCGGTTCGGTGAGCATGCTCGCCGGCCTTACCGACTCGGCGCTCGATGGCATTACCTCGATGCTCAATCTGCTGGCGGTGCATTACGCGCTGCGCCCGGCCGATGACGATCACCGTTACGGTCACGGCAAAGCCGAGTCCCTCGCGGGCATGGCGCAGGCGCTGTTCATTGGCGGCAGTGCGGTGTTGATCGCGTTTCAGGCTTACGAGCGACTGCACGATCCACAACCGCTTGGCGCGCCGTGGCTGAGCATCGGGGTGATCGTGTTTTCGCTGCTGCTGACAGCGGCGCTGCTGGTGTTGCAGCATCGGGTGATCAAGCAGACCGGCTCCAACGCGGTGCGCGCGGATTCGCTGCACTATCGCTCGGACATGTTGCTCAACGGCAGCATTCTGATTGCGCTGATTTTGGCCGGGCTCGGCTTTCATCAGCTTGATGCGTGGTTCGGTCTGGGGATTGCTGCCTACATTCTGTGGAGCGCGGTGCAGATCGCCCGGGAAAGTTTTTCGGTGTTGATGGATGAAGAACTGCCGACCGATGTCAGTCAGCACATGCTCGAACTGGCGTGCAGTGTACCGGGGGTGTTGGGCGCGCATGACTTGCGCACGCGGATTTCCGGCAACCACTGGTTCGTGCAGTTGCACCTGGAGTTGCCGGGAGAATTGACCCTGTCAGTGGCGCATGGCATCAGCGACCAGGCCGCCGATGCCATCCACAAAGCCTACCCACGGGCCGAAGTGCTGGTGCACGCCGACCCGATAAAAGCAGCTACAAGCCGCGAGCCTCAAGCTTCAATCCTGTAGCTCGAAGCTTGCAGCTCGCCGCTGCTAGTACTGGACTTGATAACCGCGACTGCTCAGGCAATTGCCCTGCGCCTGGCGATACGCCTGAACCACTTCGGGCGCCGGTTGATAGGTCGCGGTGCGCGGGTCGAAGCCGCTTTGCTGCACCGCGTACTGATAGCACTGGTAACCGTCCTGCTGCACTTGCTCCGGCGACTGACCGTTGGCTGGATACGCCTCGACGTCATAACCCGGGGATTGCGGTTGCGGTTGTTGCTGCACTGGCGGCTCGACCACCACGTAATCCTGCGTCGCTTCCTGATAGGCGTAATAGGAACCGGCGGCGAGGAACAGCAGCGAGCCACCGATCCATACTTCACGGGCGTAGTCCGGCAGGTACTGAGTGCGGATCCCCCGCGGTGGCTGCACGACGATGTAGCGCGGACCTTGCGGGCGATACCAGTAGCCGCCGGAATAGAAGTAATCCTGACCGCGATACGGCACGCGGTATTCACGATCCGGGAAGCGATCAATCACATGCCCCGGCCGGTATTGCGGGCCGGGGCCCCAACCGTTGCCATGCCCGTCCGGGCGCCCCGGCCAATGATTGTCGTTTGGGCGATTGTTGGTCTGCCAATGCTGGTTGTTGTAGCCGTTTTGCGGACGCTCGTCGCGGTAGTAACCCTGACGCGGTTCCTGGGTCTGGCGCACGGCATCGGGGCGCGGCTGAATCGGCAGGCTGTTGGCCGGCGGTGGCGGTTGGCGCACCGGATTGGGGTTGTAGGCAGGCCGGTTCTGGTCGTGGTTTTGCCACTGACCATTGTTATTGTGCGGCTGGCCGTTGTGCTCGAACTGGCGGCTGTTGTCGCCACGAATGATCTCGTTGTTCTGCGGACGCGGTTGATTCTGCGGCGGCTGATTTTGCGGACGCGGCTGGTTTTGCTGTGGATTGTTCTGCGGGTGCGGCTGATTTTGCCGCCATGGCCCTGATTGTTACCCTGATGGTCCTGACCGTGGCCACCGCCATCGGGTCCACGATTCTGCGGATCATCGGCCAGCGCTTGCGCACTGACACTCACACACAGCAAACCAACACCGGCCAGACGCCAGATGCGCGACTTCATGCTCTTCCTCACTGCGGCTAAGACCTGTCATTAAGGGGCCTGTAACTAAGACCGGGGATGTGCACTTCCGGTTCTGCAACAGGTTATCAGTCACGCAACTTATTTATTGAGGACTGCGTGCTGTCGAGGCACAAAAATCGCCAACAAGAAAAAGGGGAGACCCGTCGGCCTCCCCTTAGAGAACTTCGTCCTGGCTCGACGCTTTTGACGTCGGCTCACCTCACGCCGTCTTGTGGACAGTGTGCAGCTCGGGGGCCGGCACAACCCCGGTGGGGGTGGCGGCCGCGGCGGGCCGGATAGGGCGGGCCGCGTGGACTGTGTTACCGAGCAGTGATTCTGGTGATAAGAATAGGCCTGAGGCCGCGACAGATGATTGCGAAGATTGCTGAAATAAACACCACTTGCGCAATTTTTAACCCTGGATAGATAATCCGCCGCAATAGTTACAACCAAGGACAGATTGATGAGCAAACTCGACCGTTACGACCTGAGCATTTTGGCGGAATTGCAGCGCGACGCCCGCATCTCCAACCAGGAACTGGCCGAACGCATCGGTCTGTCGCCATCGCCGTGCTCGCGCCGGGTCAAGCAACTGGAAGACGACGGCTATATCTCGCGCCAAGTGGCTTTGCTGGATCGCAAAATGCTCGGTCTGAGCCTGACCGCGTACGTGCTGATCGGCATGGATCGGCACACGCCGGAGCGTTTCGAGAATTTCGAAGCGGCGATTCGCACATTGCCGCAGGTGTTGGAGTGCAGTCTGGTGACTGGCGTCGACGCTGACTATCAGTTGAAAGTGGTGGTGCCGGACATGGATCACTATCAAAAGCTGCTGCTTGGCCACCTTACGCGCATCGATGGCGTGACCAGCGTGCGCTCGAGTTTTGTGCTCAATCAGGTGCTCAACAGCACCGAACTGCCGCTGACTCATCTTCGCAGCTGATTGCTTTCGTGACGAGGGGATTTATCCCCGATCCAGTGCGCAGCACTGGCAAGATTTTGCAGCGAGGCGGATATTTTTGGGGTCGCTTCGCAACCCGTTGGGGATAAATCCCCTCGCCACAGGGTTCCAGACCAATGACTGCGGCACACCGACGCAGGTCAATGCCCCGCCGTTCGACCTTGGCGTATACTCGCCGCGCCCTTTTAGCCCCGCGCGCGTCGGAGAAACCTAATGGATCCAGCACTATTAGAAGAATGGATGATGACCGGCCTGGTCAGCATCCTGATCATTTTCATGGGGTTCATCGTCTGGGATCTGGCGAAGAAGTCCAAGGCCGGGCGCTTTGGCTCGTTCATTTTGTTCTTCGTGCTGGGCCTGGGCGTGGCCGCGTTCATCATCAAGAGCGTGGTGATCGGCCTGATCGAATCCGGCGCTCTATAAGCGCGCCGGCACTTCTTTCCACTGGCCCTGATCGAGTCCTTCGATCGTCCAGTCGCCAATCCTCACCCGGACAAGTCGCAAGGTCGGCAAACCGACCGCCGCCGTCATGCGCCGCACCTGGCGGTTGCGCCCTTCACGAATCACCAACTCCAGCCAAGAAGTCGGCACCGTCATGCGAAAGCGCACCGGCGGATTGCGCGGCCACAACTCGGGCTCATCCAGTTGTCGTGCTTCGGCCGGCAGGGTCATGCCGTCATTCAGCTCGACGCCGTCACGCAGCCGCTGCAACTGCTCGTCCGTCGGCACGCCCTCGACCTGCACCCAATAGGTCTTCGCCAGTTTGTGTTTCGGATCAGCGATACGCGCCTGCAACTGACCGTCGTTGGTCAGCAACAACAAACCTTCGCTGTCGCGATCAAGGCGGCCAGCCGGATAGATGCCGGGCACATCGATGTAATCCTTGAGCGTCGCCCGCCCTCCTTCGTCGCTGAATTGCGTCAGCACATCGAAGGGCTTGTTGAACAGGATCAGCTTCGGCTCGGCCGGTGGCGCTTTGGCGACACGCCGCGGGGAGGAAGACTGAGGCTTCGCGCCGGGATGGCGGGAAGGTGGACGCGGGGGACGGGACATGGCGGAAGGAACATCTAACGGTCAGGGCTGCTAATGCTAGTGCCCCGACCGCCAAATGACCACGACTAACCGTTAACGGAACGGCGGCTCGTCGAAGCTGCGCAGTTTGCGCGAGTGCAGCGAGTTGAGTTCGGTGCGCAGCAGATCCACCGCTTCGATGCCGATTTTCAAGTGCTGGCTGACTGCGCGCTCGTAGAACGCGTTGGCCGAACCCGGCAGTTTGATTTCGCTGTGCAGCGGTTTGTCGGAAACGCACAGCAACGTGCCGTACGGTACGCGCAGGCGATAACCCTGGGCGGCAATGGTGCCGCTTTCCATGTCCACGGCAACTGCGCGGGACAGGTTGATCAACGGTCGCTCCTGCGCCCAACGCAGTTCCCAGTTACGGTCGTCGTAGGTCAGCACGGTGCCGGTGCGCAGGCGTTTTTTCAGGTCGTCGCCCTTCTCGCCGGTGATGTTGGCAGCCGCTTGTTGCAGGGCCATCTGCACTTCGGCCAACGCCGGGATCGGGATATTCGGCGGCACCACGCGGTCGAGAATGCCGTCGCGACGCATGTAAGCATGCGCCAACACGTAGTCGCCGATGGTCTGCGACTGACGCAGGCCGCCGCAATGACCAATCATCAGCCAGCAATGCGGACGCAGCACCGCCAAATGGTCGGTGATGTTTTTCGCGTTGGACGGGCCGACGCCGATGTTGACCAGCGTCACACCGTGGCCGTCACTGGCGATCAGGTGATAGGCCGGCATCTGATAACGGTGCCACACCACACCGGCAGCAATCGCCGACGCTTCGCCGTGATCCATGCTCTTTTCGATGATCACATTGCCCGGCAAGACCATGCGCACGAAACGCGGATCGCTGCGCAATTGCTCCAGACCATGGACGATAAATTGGTCGACGTAGCGGTGATAGTTGGTCAGCAGAATCCACGGCTGCACATGGCGCCAGTCGCTGCCGGTGTAGTGCACCAGGCGACGCAGCGAGAAATCCACGCGCGCGGCGTCGAACAGCGCCAGCGGCAGCGGATCGGTGTTTTCCCAATCGTAGAGGCCATCGGCGATGCCATCGGTGGCAGCAGACAGGTCAGTACTCGGGAACACGCGCGCCAGCACCGCAGCGGTGACCCCGGAGCCGGCCAGTTCATCGCCCTGCTCGACCACGTACGGATACGGAATGTTTTGCTGGCTGACGCCGACTTCCACCGTCACGGTGAAGTCGTGCATCAATGGCACCAGTTGTTCGAGCAGGTATTTGCGAAACGCCGCCGGGTGGGTGACGGTGACGCTGTAAGTGCCCGGCAATTGCACCTTGGCGTAAGCGCGGGTGGTCTGCGGGACTTCGCCCTGGCAAAGATAGGTCAGACGCAGTTCGGGATAACGGAACAGCGCACGCTGTTCGGCGTCAGGCTCGACGCGATCCTTGAGGTAACGCTTGAGCGCCGAGTTCAGCGCAGTGGTGGCACGCTCATGCAGCTCGGCCAGACGATCCACGGCTTGTTCGGCGGTTTCAACGACAATAAACGCTTCGGTCACGATCAGCTTCCTGTGTTCTGACTTGCAGAGCTTCATCTTGCCTGCATCGTGGCGTCACGGGAACAGTGGCGTTGTGGCGGTACCTAAATCTTTAAATCAATGAAGATCCCCTGTGGGAGCGAGCCTGCTCGCGAATGCGGTGGGTCATTAATAAAGATGTCGACTGATACACCGTTTTCGCGAGCAGGCTCGCTCCCACAGGGGGGATTTGTGGTGGGTTAGAATCCTTGTGGGGTTGCGCGGGCGACGATGGCTTCGACGTCGAGGCCTCGCGGTAGCGCGCCGTATACGCGGCCACCGCCGCTCAGGCGGCTGGCAATGAAGGCGTCGCTGACGGCTGAGTTTCCGGCCTCCAACAGGAGCTTGGCCTGCAAACCGAGCGCGATGTCTTCGGTCAGTTGCCGCGCCCGGTACTGAATGTCGCTCGTATCCTTGAACTGCGCCTGCAACTGCTGAATATGCGTGGCCAGACGTTTGTCGCCATGACCATCGCCCAATTCACTGAACAACACATCGAGCACACCCGGTTCTTTCGACAGCGCGCGCAGCACATCCAGACACTGCACGTTGCCCGAGCCCTCCCACGTCGAGTTCACCGGGGCCTCGCGGTACAGGCGCGGCAGGATGCTGTCCTCCACATACCCCGCGCCGCCCATGCATTCGGCCGCTTCGTTGATCATCCCCGGCGCACGTTTGCAGATCCAGTATTTGCCCACCGCCGTCACCAGCCGCGCAAACTGCGCTTCGTGGCGATCATCCAGATGATCCAGCGCTTTGCCCATGCGCAAGCTCAGGGCCAGCGCGGCTTCGCTTTCCAGCGCCAGATCGGCCAGCACGTTTTGCATCAACGGCTGTTCACTGAGCAATTTGCCGCCGACCTTGCGGTGCGCGCAGTGATGGCTGGCCTGGGTCAGTGCCTGACGCATCAGTGCGCTGGAGCCGACCATGCAATCGAACCGGGTCATCGCCACCATCTCGATGATGGTCGGCACGCCGCGGCCCTCTTCACCGACCATCCATGCCAGCGCGCCACGGAACTCCACTTCGCTGGAAGCATTGGACTGGTTGCCGAGTTTGTTTTTCAGGCGCTGGATGTAGAACTGATTGCGCGTGTCATCCGGGCGATGACGCGGCAACAGGAAGCAGGTCAGGCCCTTGTCGGTCTGCGCCAGCGTCAGGAAGGCATCGCACATTGGCGCCGAGCAGAACCACTTGTGACCCACCAATTCATAAGCCTCGCCCGGGCCACTGGCGCCCACCGGATACGCTTTGGTGGTGTTGGCTCGGACGTCGGTACCGCCCTGTTTTTCGGTCATGGCCATGCCGATAGTCACACCGGCCTTGTGCGCCATGCCGACGTTACGCGGGTCGTATTCGCTGGCGAGGACTTTCGGCAGCCACTGCTCGGCCAGGTTCGGCTGCAAACGCAGGGCCGGCACGCTGGCGAAGGTCATGGTCAACGGACAACCGCTGCCAGCCTCGGCCTGACTGTGCAGATAGCTCATCGAGGCGCGGGCGACATGGGCGCCATCCTGGGGATGTGTCCATGGCAGCGAAGTCAGACCGTGTTCAATCGCCGTGCGCATCAGCTCGTGATAGGCCGGATGAAACTCCACCAGATCGATACGATGGCCATAGCGGTCATGGCTGGTGAATACCGGTTTGTTCTGATTGGCGAGGAACCCGGCGGCCATCAGTGGCCCGCCGGCGAGCGCACCGTACGCATCGATCCGCGACTCGGCCCAACCGGCACCGAACCGGCGCGACCATTCCTGTAAAGGCAGGTCGATGCGATACAGGTTGGTGCCGTCCAGCGACGGTGGCTGGTTGGTGACTTCGTGGGTTTCGGCGAACTGATGCAGGTTCATGACACGGGCTCCTCTGTCGGCCAGAAAGTCAGTTAAGCACTGCCCTCAGACCGATCAAAGTGTCATACCTGCCGAATTGGCGGCGCATTTACCCTATGCGCAGCACAGCACCCGGCGCTCAAGGGCTGACTGCAAATCTTCGAATTTCACCGGTTTGTTCAGGTAATCAATCGCGGCACCCGTGGCGCAAAGTTCTCGGTCAACGTTCAACGCCAGCATGAACACCGGAAGGTTGGCGCAACCGGGCAGCGCCTGGATCTGGCAGCACAACGACGCACTTTCATGACTCGGCAACTGGCAATCGATGAGCACCGCGTCGACCGTTTCGCGTTGCAGACATTCGAGCGCCGCCGCGCCGTTGTCGGCGCTACGCACACGGAAACCGAGCTTGAGCAACATGCCGCGCATCACCAGTAGGTTGACGCTGTTGTCATCCACCAGCAACACCGTGCAGTCCTGCGGCGCGCGCACGCATTCACGCAAAGGCGCGGTTATCGGCGTAGGTTCGACCTCCGGCAATTCGAATTCGACATCCAGCTGGAAGCGGCTGCCGCGACCCGGCTCGGACCGGTGAGTCAGCTTGCCGCCGAGCAACTCCACCAACTGTCGGCAGATCGCCAGACCAACGCCCAGGCCGCCGTACTCGCGCGTCATCGAGCCGTCGAGCTGGAAGAAGCGTTGATACATCGTCGCCTCGCCCAGATCGGTGAAACCGATGCCGGTATCGATCACCGCAAACGACAGCGCCAGGCGATTGCCCGTCGACGGTTTGCCGGTCACCCGCAGCGCCAGGCCACCTACGCGGGTGAACTTGATCGCGTTGTCGAGCAGGCATTCCAGGCATTGCGCAAGCTTGGCGCTGTCACCGTACAGACGATCCGGCAGGGTTGGCAGCACCTCGACCTTGAAGTCCAGCGACTTGCTCGACGCATTGCCGTCGAACTGCGCACGTAGCGCCTCGACCACCGTGCGCAGGCTGAAACTGCCCGGCGCAGCCTTGAGCTTGCCGGCCTGCAATTCGGTGAGGGTAAGGATGCCGTTGACCATGCGCATCATGTCCCGCGCCGAACCGGCGGCAGTCTGGTGATATTGCTCCAGCTCCGAGTCCAACTCGACGGTCTGCATCAATTCCAGCGAACCGATCACACCGTTCATCGGCGTGCGCAGTTCGTGGGTCAGGGTCGCAAGGAATTCGTCCTTGAGCTTGTTGCTGTGCGCCAGTTGCTGGTTGAGCACTTCGAGTTTTTGCCCGGCGTCGTAAAGCGTCTGCGCCTGTTGTTCGCGCATGGCGTTGATGCGGTCAGCCAGCGCCAGCGAGAGCAATGCCACTTCAATGGCCGAACCGATCTGGCTGGCGTACATGGTCAAGAATACGTTCGGCAGCAGGCCCAGCACCATCAGCGTATTGATGACGCCGCCAAGCAAAAACGCCGACCAGGCGATGATGAAGTAGCGCGCCACACGCAGGCCACGCCACCAGGCGATAATCCCGGCCGCGAAGATCACCACGGTGAAGGTCAGCGCCAACGTCGTCGCCAAACGCAGGGCCAGGGCGTAACTGGTCATCAGTGACAGGCCGATGACCAGCGCGCCAAAGGCAATCAAGCCGATCAGCAAGCGGTCGAGCCCGCGGCTGTGGGTTTTGGTCTGGAGGAAACTGCGCGCGAACTGGCTGCCGAACAAACCGGCGCAACCGATGAAGAATGGCGTGGAGGCGTTGGTCCACCACGGATTGTTCGGCCAGAAATACTCGGCCGCCGCGCCATTTACCGACAGTTGATAGAAGCCGAATGAGGCGATGTAAAAGATGTAATAGAGGTAGCTGGTGTCGCGTACGCTGAGGTAGATGAAGAGGTTGTAAACCAGCATCCCCAACAACACGCCATAGATGATGCCCAGTACGTATAGGCGCACCGGTTGATCTTCGAGGTAGGCAGTGCTCGACCACAAGGTGACCGGCGCCTGGATCGAACCTTCGCTGGCCAGTCGCAGGTACACGGTTTGTCGTTGATCGGGCTCGAAGGCCAGGTCGAACAGGTAATTGTTCTGGCGAATCTCGCGGCTGGCGAACGGCAACGCGTCGCCGGTCTGACGGATCAGGTGATAGTCGCCACTGGCATCGGGCAAGTACAAATCAAGATGATCGAGCGGTGGATACGCCAACTCCAGCAGCCAGGTGCGCTGGGCCGCAGGATTGTTCGGCCGGTAATGCAGGTCGATCTTCAGCCAGAACGCCGAACGCGAATACCCGGCATTGAGCGTGGCTTTATCGTGGGCTTTGAAATTGCCGGCAGCGGCCTGCGCACGGACATCGGCAATGCTCGCCTGACCGCTTGGGTCTTCGAACACTTGCAGAGACCGGCCCAGTGGGAGGCTCTGGGTGGTTTCGTCGAATTCGACGGCGCTCGCCAGGAGGGGCAAGCAGAACAGCAACATCAGCAAATAGCGCATTGAAGCCCCAGCGTGGCTCGTCCGGTTGTGTCAGGAAGCCCCCCATTCCTTTTGAGTAGACGTAAAACCGGTATTACCTGTTATTGGTTTGGATCCAGACTAGCATAGCCGTTGATGGCCATTGAGCACCATCGAAATTTTTCCTACAAAGGCTCTAGAACGGGCGTTTCAGAGCAAAGCAGCGAGCTAGAGCTGTTAGATTGGTCAGGAAGATCAAAAGATCGCAGCCTTCGGCAGCTCCTACATTGGAATACGTTCACTGTAGGAGCTGCCGAAGGCTCGGGCCGCGTTCGGACGATCTTTTGATCTTGCTCTGTCACCTACCCCCGAAAATCAGCTTTGGTGGTAAGCTCGCGCACCATGAATATCTACAGCTCCCGCCCCGTTGTCCTCTGTCTCTCCGGCCACGACCCAAGTGGTGGCGCCGGCTTGCAGGCAGATATCGAAGCCCTGCTCGCGCAGGGTTGCCATGCGGCTCCGGCCGTCACCGCCCTGACCGTGCAAGACACCGTCAACGTCACTGACTTCCGCGTCCTCGACCGTGAGTGGGTGTTGGCTCAGGCCAATGCCGTGCTCAACGACTCCGAAGTCGCTGCAGTCAAACTGGGCATGCTCGGCTCGCTGGAAATGGTCGACACCGTTGTCGAACTGCTTTCGGCGCACCCGCATTTGCCAGTGGTCTGCGACCCGGTGCTGCGCGCCGGTGGCGGCGGACGCCTGGGCAAGGACGAAGTCGGCTATGCGATGCGCGAGCGTCTGCTGCCACTGTCGATCATTGCCACGCCTAACCTCCCTGAAGCCCGCATCCTTGCCGAACTGCCCGAAGGTACCGCGGACGAGTGCGCTGAAAAACTCCTGCCGTTCGTCAAAAACCTGCTGATCACCGGCGGCCATGGCGACGAAACTGAAATCCACAACCGCGTGTACAGCCGCGATGGCCTGCGTGAAACCTTTGTCTGCCAGCGTCTGCCGGGCAGCTATCACGGTTCCGGCTGCACTCTGGCCAGCGCCCTCGCCGGTCGACTGGCCCAGGGCGAACACTTGGCCAGCGCCGTGCGCAGTGCCCTGGATTACACCTGGCGCACCCTGCGCGATGCCGAACAGCTGGGCAAAGGCCAGTTCGTCCCGCGTCGCCTGCCGCTGGATTTTTGCTCGTAACGTCGTGAGGTCTGCCTGATGAAACTACGTGGCCTGTATGCCATCACCGACAGCGAGCTGCTGGCCGGCAAGTTTCTGTCTTACGTGGAGGCGGCGCTGGAAGGCGGCGTCACCCTGCTGCAATACCGCGACAAGAGCAACGACGAAGCCCGCCGTCTGCGCGAGGCCGAAGCGCTGCGCGATCTGTGCGAGCGCTACAAGACGCAGTTGATCATCAACGATGACGCCGAACTGGCCGCGCGCCTCAACGTCGGCGTGCACCTCGGTCAGACCGACGGCCCGCTGTCGCCGACCCGCGCCCTGCTCGGCTCGAAAGCGATCATCGGTTCGACCTGCCACGCGCAACTTGAACTGGCAGAGCAGGCGACTAAAGAAGGCGCGAGTTATGTCGCCTTCGGCCGCTTCTTCAACTCCAACACCAAGCCCGGCGCGCCGACCTGCAGCCTTGATCTGCTCGACGAAGCCCGGCGCAAACTGCACCTGCCGATCTGCGCGATTGGCGGCATCACTCTCGACAACGCCGCGCCGCTGGTGGCCCACGGGGTCGACCTGCTGGCCGTGGTTCACGGTTTGTTCGGCGCCGGAAGCACCGCCGAAGTGACCCGCCGCGCCCGCGCGTTCAATGAACTGCTTCGTAAATAAATAGCCAATTTCTAAAGATTGAGAGCCCGATCATGTCTCGTTCCGAAACCCTGTTTGCCGACGCCCAAAAACACATTCCCGGTGGCGTGAACTCGCCAGTTCGCGCGTTCAAGAGCGTTGGCGGCACACCGCTGTTCTTCAAACACGCTGAAGGCGCCTACGTCACCGACGAAGACGACAAGCGTTATGTCGATTACGTCGGTTCGTGGGGCCCGATGATCCTTGGCCACAGCCATCCGGACGTGCTCGACGCGGTGCGCAATCAACTGCAGCACGGCTTGTCGTACGGCGCGCCAACTGCGATGGAAACCGAGATGGCCGATCTGGTCTGCTCGCTGGTGCCATCGATGGACATGGTGCGCATGGTCAGCTCCGGCACCGAAGCGACCATGAGCGCAATCCGTCTGGCTCGTGGTTACACCGGCCGCGACAGCATCATCAAGTTCGAAGGCTGCTACCACGGCCACTCCGACAGCCTGCTGGTCAAGGCCGGCTCCGGCGCGCTGACCCAGGGCGTACCGAGCTCGGCCGGTGTACCGGCAGCGTTCGCCAAACACACCCTGACCCTGCCGTTCAACGACATCGACGCCGTTGAAAAAATGCTCGCTGAAGTCGGCCAGGAAGTGGCCTGCATCATCGTTGAACCGGTAGCTGGCAACATGAACTGCGTACCGCCGGCGCCAGGCTTCCTCGAAGGCCTGCGTTCGTTGTGCGACAAGCATGGCGTGGTGTTGATTTTCGACGAAGTGATGACCGGTTTCCGCGTTGCCCTCGGCGGCGCCCAGGCGTACTACGGGGTCAATCCTGACCTGACCACCTTCGGCAAGATCATCGGTGGCGGCATGCCGGTCGGTTGCTTCGGTGGCAAGCGTGAAATCATGCAGCGCATCGCGCCGCTGGGCCCGGTGTATCAGGCCGGCACGTTGTCGGGTAACCCGCTGGCGATGGCGGCGGGCTTGACCACTCTGCGCTTGATCAGCCGTCCCGGTTTCCACGCCGAACTGACCGATTACACCACGTGTCTGCTCGACGGTTTGCAACAGCGCGCCGATGCTGCGGGCATTCCGTTCGTGACCACTCAGGCCGGCGGCATGTTCGGTCTGTACTTCAGCGGCGCCGACGACATCGTCACCTTTGAAGACGTCATGGCCAGCGACGCGGCACTGTTCGGTCGCTTCTTCCACCTGATGCTGGAAGGCGGTGTGTACCTGGCACCGAGCGCATTTGAAGCCGGTTTCACCTCGATCGCCCATGGCGAAGCCGAGCTGAAACTGACGCTGGACGCTGCCGAGCGCGCCTTCGCTGCACTGAAGTAATCGCCGTACCGCTGACGTTGGCTATTGCCAGCGTCAGCTTTCACCTACATCCGCACTGTTTTTCCAGCGCTCCTGCCAGGAATCTCCCATAAAGTGGGCGATATATTCCCCGCGCAGCAGAAAAACGAGTAAAGACTTTGTAAGGTTGGCCCTGCTTATTTCATAATGCGCGCTTATTGGATCCCTCGATGGGTCCGCGTGCCCTTCAGAGGTAAGTCGATTCCCATGAACCGCACCGGCCGCACCCTTGCCTTGGGCTGCCTGTTGCTCCTTCAGCCCCTGCTCGCGCATGCACAAGCAGGCGGCAACTCGTTGTTGATCCCGGCGATGGGTCGTTGCACCCTCAATACTCAGCCGCAAGATGTCACGCAGGCCTTGGCCGCGTGTCAAAAAGCGGCGGACGAAGGGGATGCGCAAGCGCAGTACGAGTTGGGTGAGTTCTACTACGACGGCAAAACCGCGCCACGCGACCTCAATCAAGCCCTGAGCTATTTCGAAAAAGCCTCGTTGCAAGGCCACGCTCAGGCGCAATTCAAACTCGGCACGATGTTCTTCCACGGTGAAGGCGTGCAAGCCAATAACATTCAGGCGTACATCGTGCTGAAGATGGCTGCAGTCAACGGCGCTGAAGATGCGCTGGACACGGCTGACGAAGTTTCCGAAAAAATGTCTCGCGAAGACCTTGAGACTGCCACGCAGGTGCTCGGGCAAATTTTCCGTAAATACCTGATGGAATTGCAGAGCGCCGATGGGCGCACGCCTTTCTCGCCGCTTCCCTGAACGTCAGCAGAATGAGTCTGTAGTGATTACTCATCGTGGTGAGGGGATTTATCCCCGACCGGCTGCGTAGCAGTCGCAAATCCAATCAATGAGGTGTGTCAGATAAAACCTGGTTGCAGGATTTAGGGCCGCTTCGCAGCCCAACGGGGATAAATCCCCTCGCCACAAAAATCCCTTCATCTGTGAATCTCGGTTTTACTTCTCAGGCATCGGCATCGGGAACGGCATGACGTTGCCGACCGCGCCGCGGGCTTCGCTGATTTTCGGGGTGCCCAGACGTTCCACCTCATCGATGCGCACAATCGAATGCATCGGCACAAAGCTGCGCACCACGCCTTCGAACTGCGCCTTGAGCTTTTCTTCGCTCGGGTCGACGACCACTTGCGTGCGCTCGCCAAAGACGAACTCTTCCACTTCCAGGAAACCCCACAGATCACTTTGATAGATCTGCTTGGCGTACATTTCGAACACCTGGCCCTGGTTGAGGAAAATCACCTTGTAGATTGGAGCTTCGCGTTTGGTCATGGCGGGCGGACAACATCGGGGATAAAAATGAGGGCGCGAACTATAGCATAGCCACCGGACGCACAGCGGTAGGAACCTGACAGCATGTTCCCTATAATGCGCGGTTCTTTGAATCACGTGACGACCTAAATCCATGGCCAAGAAGCTTTACATCGAAACCCACGGTTGCCAGATGAACGAGTACGACAGCTCGCGCATGGTCGATCTGCTGGGTGAACATCAGGCCCTGGAAGTCACCGCCCGGGCGGAAGACGCAGACGTGATTCTGCTCAACACCTGTTCGATCCGCGAACGCGCCCAGGACCGGGTGTACTCGCAACTGGGTCGCTGGCGCGAACTGAAACTGGCCAATCCTGAAATGGTGATCGCCGTCGGCGGTTGCGTGGCCAGTCAGGAAGGCGCGGCCATCCGTGATCGCGCACCGTACGTCGACGTGGTCTTCGGCCCGCAAACCCTGCACCGCCTGCCGGAAATGATCGACGCCGCGCGCATCACCAAGCTGCCGCAAGTGGATGTGTCGTTCCCGGAAATCGAAAAATTCGACCACTTGCCCGAGCCGCGTATCGACGGCCCGAGCGCCTACGTGTCGGTAATGGAAGGTTGCAGCAAGTACTGCACGTTCTGCGTGGTGCCGTACACCCGTGGCGAAGAAGTCAGCCGGCCGTTCGACGACGTGATCGCCGAAGTCATCCACCTCGCCGAGAACGGCGTGCGTGAAGTGACTCTACTGGGGCAGAACGTCAACGGTTATCGCGGTACGACCCATGATGGGCGCCTGGCCGATCTCGCCGAGCTGATTCGCGTCGTCGCCGCCATCGATGGCATCGACCGCATTCGCTACACCACTTCGCACCCGCTGGAGTTCTCCGACAGCCTGATCCAGGCCCACGCCGACGTGCCGGAACTGGTCAAGCATCTGCACTTGCCGGTGCAATCGGGTTCCGACCGGATTCTGGCGGCGATGAAGCGCAACCACACCGCACTGGAGTACAAATCCAAGCTGCGCAAACTGCGTGCGGCGGTGCCGGGCATCTGCATCAGTTCGGACTTTATCGTCGGCTTCCCTGGTGAAACCGAGAAAGATTTCGAGCAGACCATGAAGCTGATTGCCGACGTCGGTTTCGATTTCTCCTATTCCTTCGTTTATAGCCAGCGCCCCGGCACTCCGGCGGCTGATCTGGCCGACGACACGCCGGAAGAGCTGAAAAAAGAACGCCTGAACGCCCTGCAACATCGCCTGAATCAGCAAGGGTTTGAGATCAGCCGACAAATGGTTGGCTCGATCCAGCGCATTCTGGTGACCGATTACTCGAAAAAAGATCCGGGTGAACTGCAAGGGCGCACCGAGAATAATCGAATCGTCAACTTCCGCTGCGACAATCCAACCCTGATCGGTCAGTTCGCCGACGTGCACATCGATGCGGCGCAACCGCACTCGCTGCGCGGCTCGCTGATCCAGTAACACAGGCAGAGCGGGCTTTTGTGGCGAGGGGATTTATTCCCGATGGTTGGCGCAGCCAACCCAAAACCAGCGACCTCGGTGACTCTGATGTACCGCGCGGGCTGGTTTTGGGGGCGCTCCGCACCCCGTCGGGGATAAATCCCCTCACCACAAAAGTCACCGCCAGCCACAGAGAATGGGTTCGAAAGCAGCATCCATATTTAAGAGCTTTCGCACCCAAGCCTCTGGCGTTATCCTTGATTTCATCTTAATTGCCCCAGGGCGGCTAAATACGACCTTGAACGCACCCATAGAACCACATCGTTTTATCCTCGAGCCCTTTGAGGCTCGCCGCTTCGCCAATCTGTGCGGGCAATTCGACGAGCATTTGCGCTTGATCGAACAGCGCCTGACCATCGAGATCCGCAACCGCGGCAATCAGTTCGAGCTGATCGGCGACCCCAAGCACACCACGTCTGCGGAAAACCTGCTGCGCCGCCTGTACCGGGAAACCAAGGGTACCGAGCTGTCGCCAGACATCGTGCACCTGTTCCTCCAGGAATCGGCCGTCGTCGAGCTGGACAATCACGCCCCCGCCGAAGCCTCCGTCGCCCTGCGCACCAAGAAAGGCATGATTCGCCCACGCGGCTTGAATCAGCTGCGCTACGTGAAGGAAATCCTCGGCAACGACATCAACTTCGGCATTGGTCCGGCCGGTACCGGCAAGACCTATCTGGCCGTGGCCTGCGCTGTCGACGCACTGGAACGCGAGCAGATCCGGCGCATCCTGCTGGTGCGTCCGGCGGTTGAAGCGGGTGAAAAACTCGGCTTCCTGCCCGGCGACCTGTCGCAGAAGATCGACCCGTACCTGCGCCCGCTCTACGACGCACTCTACGAAATGCTCGGCTTCGAATACGTCGCCAAGCTGATCGAACGCCAAGTGATCGAAGTCGCGCCGCTGGCCTACATGCGTGGCCGCACGCTGAACAACAGCTTCATCATCCTCGACGAAAGCCAGAACACCACCGTCGAACAAATGAAGATGTTCCTCACCCGGATCGGCTTCGGCTCTACAGCGGTCATCACCGGCGACATCACCCAGGTCGACCTGCCGAAAGGCACCAAATCGGGTCTGCACCATGTGATCGAAGTGCTCAAAGACGTGCCAGGCATCAGCTTCACGCACTTCATGCCCAAAGACGTCGTGCGCCATCCTTTGGTCCAGCGGATCGTCGAAGCCTACGAGCGCTTCGAAAACCGTGACGAAGCACCCAAGGACACCTCGCGAAATGCTTGAGCTAGACCTGCAAATCGCGACTGACGCGAACGCGCCGAGTGAGGCCGACTTCCGCCTGTGGTGCGAACTGGCCCTGCGCCAGCGCACCGCTGACTCGGAAATGACCATTCGTCTGGTTGACGAGGAAGAAGGCCGTGAGCTCAATCACACCTGGCGCCACAAGGATTACGCGACCAACGTCCTGTCGTTCCCGGCCGAAGTGCCCGACGAGTTTCTCGACATCCCATTGCTTGGCGATCTGGTGATCTGCGTGGCCGTGGTCGAGCGCGAAGCCGCCGAGCAAGGCAAGGAACTAAAGGCCCATTGGGCGCATCTGGTCATTCACGGCTGCTTGCATCTGCTTGGTTACGACCATATAGATGATGAAGAAGCCGAAGAAATGGAAGCACTGGAACGAACGTTGCTTGCCGAATTGGGCTATCCCGATCCGTACGCGGACGACGAAATCGAAACCGAAACATCCCCTATCGTTACAACAAAGGATTCAGAGTAATCGCTATGAGCGAAGATCGATCGAGCAACGGGCAGAAGTCATGGCTGGGTAAACTGACCCAGGCTTTTGCCCACGAGCCGAAGAACCGCCAGGAGCTCCTTGAGCTGCTGCGTGATGCACATCAGAACAAACTGCTGGACAGCGAAGCGCTGGCCATCGTCGAAGGCGCCATTCAGGTGGCTGACCTGCAAGTACGCGACATCATGGTCCCGCGCTCGCAGATGATCAGCATCAAGGCGACCCAGACACCGCGTGAGTTTCTCCCGGCCGTGGTCGACTCGGCCCACTCGCGCTATCCGGTTATCGGCGAAAGCCATGACGACGTGATGGGCGTGCTGCTGGCCAAAGATCTGCTACCGCTGATCCTCAAGGAGAACGGTGACAGCTTCAACATCAAGGATCTGCTGCGCCCGGCCACCTTCGTGCCGGAGTCCAAGCGTCTGAACGTGTTGCTGCGTGAATTCCGCGCCAACCACAACCACATGGCCATCGTCATCGACGAATATGGCGGCGTGGCCGGTCTGGTGACGATTGAAGACGTGCTGGAGCAGATCGTCGGCGACATCGAAGACGAACACGACGTCGAAGAAGACAGCTACATCAAGCCGCTGCCAAGTGGCGACTTTCTGATCAAGGCCCTGACGCCGATCGAGAACTTCAACGAGTTCTTCGACAGCGAGTTCTCCGACGACGAATTCGACACTGTCGGCGGCCTGGTGATGAGCGCGTTCGGGCACTTGCCAAAACGTAATGAAATCACTGAAATCGGCGCCTATCGTTTCCGCATCCTGAACGCCGACAGCCGTCGGATTCATTTGCTGCGACTGACGCCAATCGCCCGGTAAAAAATCTAAGGACTGAAATGCGCTGGACAACCCGCCCCGGCTGGCCCGGTAACCTGCTGGCCGTGGCGGCCGGTGCAATCACCACATTCGCTCTGGCACCGTTCAACATCTGGCCGCTGGCTTTGCTCGCGGTCGGCTTGTTCTATGCCGGTTTGCGCGAACTAAGTCCGCGTCAGGCGCTGGGCCGTGGCTGGTGCTTCGGTTTCGGCCTGTTTGGCGCCGGCACCAGCTGGATCTATTACAGCATTCACCATTTCGGCGGCGCTTCAGTGCTGCTGGCCGGGTTCCTGATGCTGTTGTTCACGGCCGCGATCGCATGGTTCTTCGCGCTGCCAGCCTGGCTATGGGCGCGCTGGTTGCGACGTAACGAAGCGCCGGTGGCCGATGCCCTGGCATTTGCTGCGCTGTGGGTCGGCCAGGAAGCGTTTCGTGGCTGGTTCCTCACCGGGTTCCCGTGGTTGTATTCCGGTTACAGTCAGCTCGACGGCCCGTTATCCGGACTAGCACCCGTCGGTGGCATGTGGCTGGTGTCGTTCGTGCTGGCGTTGACGGCGGCGCTGATCTACAACACACCGCGCCTGCTGCAAACCGGTCGCAAAGCTTTTGTCGTCGCCGGCCTGCTGTTGCTGGTCGGGCCTTGGGTCGCGGGTATCGCCCTCAAGGGCCACGCCTGGACCAGCCCTTCTGGCGCACCACTGACCGTTGCCGCGATTCAGGGTAACGTCGAACAAAGCATGAAATGGGATCCGGCGCAGCTCAACGCGCAACTGGCGCTGTACCGTGACCTGAGCTTTCGCTCGAAACCGGTGGACCTGCTGATCTGGCCGGAAACCGCCGTGCCGGTGCTCAAGGAGTCCGCCGAGGGCTACCTGGCCATGATGGGCAACTTCGCTGCTGAGCGTAAATCGGCGCTGATCACTGGCGTGCCAATCCGCGAGACGGTTCGTCACGAAAAACGCTTCTTCAACGGTATCACCGTGGTTGGCGAAGGCGACGGTACTTACCTCAAGCAGAAACTGGTGCCATTTGGCGAATACGTGCCATTGCAGGATGTATTGCGTGGACTGATTGCTTTCTTCGACTTGCCGATGTCCGACTTCGCACGTGGCCCGGCCGATCAAGCGTTGTTACAGGCCAAGGGTTATCAGATTGCGCCGTTCATCTGCTACGAAGTGGTGTACCCGGAGTTCGCTGCCAGCCTGTCGGCACGCAGCGATTTGCTGCTGACGATCAGCAACGACACCTGGTTCGGCACCTCGATCGGCCCGCTGCAACACTTGCAGATGGCGCAGATGCGCGCGCTGGAGGCGGGTCGCTGGATGATCCGTGCGACCAACAACGGCGTGACCGGGCTGATCAACCCTTATGGGCAGATCACCGAGCAGATCCCGCAGTTCGAGCAGGGCATTTTGTACGGCGAAGTGGTACCGATGCATAACCTGACGCCGTATCTGCAATGGCGCTCGTGGCCGTTGATCATCGTGTGCTTGCTGTTGTTTGGCTGGGCGCTGATGGCGAGCCGGATGTCGAAAACCCTTTAAAGCAAAAGATCGCAGCCTGCGGCAGCTCCTACACAGGACTTGTATTTTCCCTGTAGGAGCTGCCGCAGGCTGCGGTCTTCTGATCTTCAGCGATAGAAAAGCGAATACCCCACCTGCCCCACCGCCTCATTCAGCAACTGCCCGCTCTGCCAGATCGATTTGAACTCCGGCAGCCAGCCACCAAATGGCCGCGCATTGTCAGTGCCGAGAAAACCTACCGGAGCCGGCACCACTTCAAACCCTGCCTGCTCGAAACACCACACTGCGCGCGGCATATGCCACGCCTGCGTCACCACGACCACACGCTTGATCCCCTGTGGCAACAGCATGTCGGCGCTGAACTTCGCGTTTTCCCACGTCGTGCGGCTCTCGCCTTCCTGCCAACGAACGCTCACGCCGAAGTCGTCCAGCAGGGAATCGGCCATCAACTTTGCTTCGGTCGGCGGCGTGCCGTAATGCAAGCCGCCACTGGTCAGGATCGGCAACCCGGACGCCTTGGCCAATCGCGCGGCATAACGCTGGCGCTCAAGCCCGACGCCAGTCGGCTGATCTTCGCCCCAGGCCAGATCGCCGCGCTCACGCCCGGAACCCAACACCACAATGGCATCAGCGCGCTGGGCCAGCGTCGTCCATTCCTGACGGGCCAACGGCGGCTCGCGCTCCAGCGCTTTGGCGCCCCATTGCACAACCACCGGCAGGCTCATCAACCAAAAGCCGCCAAAACCCATGGCAAAAAACAAACCCGCCAGTCGCGGCCGCGAGCGGCGCAGCCACCACGCGGCGAGCAACAGCAGCAACAGAATGCCGGGCGGCAATAGAAGTTGCTTGATGAAATAACGAAAAGGCATCGGGCATCTCCAGAGATGCCCGAAGCCTAAGAGTGTTAATGAAGCGTTACAACCAGTAGGCGGGATCTTGCGGAAAAAGATCCGGTTCTTAACCTGCCATGCGTTTACTTGGCCTGCAAAGCACGTACCTTGACGGTGTCTCTGCCGGGCGCCTTGTCCTTGAGCCAGATGACCTTGGCCGAATGTGCTGCATCGAGCTGCTTCACTGCTTGTGACAGGCATCCATGCGTTTCACGTTCACTACGATCCAGATAGGCCTTGACCAGTTTGAACTCGGCGGGGCTCAAGCCACGCAATTCCAGTTCCAGGGGGCGCTCGTCGCGCAGCCGGTCAGCGGTTTTTACAGCGTCCAAGGCCATCCCCAGACGATCGATCAACCTCTCGTACAACTCGGGTTTCGTCACTTTTTTTTGCCGTTGCTCCACCATCCCTCACCTCATTGAAGATAAGACTCACTCCCCAGTTAGAGCTTAGCTTCGCTATACAAACCGGCTGTACGCCGCGACCAACGGCCCCGACGCAAGTATTGCGGGGTATGTAGCTGTAATCAGGGTTTCCCTAGGCCAAGCGCGGTCATGTATGCTACGGCGCTTCCTGTAATTCCACTTCCAGCTCGTCCGGGCCAACCCCGAGACCTGCGTTGAAGAGGATTAGGCCACCCCTATCCAGTACAAAAGTAGCCATGCACGAACAATATCAGCCCCGTGAAATTGAAGCCGCCGCCCAGTCGTTTTGGGACGAGCAAAAGTCCTTTGAAGTCAGTGAACAGCCAGGCAAGGAGACTTTCTACTGCCTGTCGATGTTCCCTTACCCCAGCGGCAAGCTACACATGGGGCACGTGCGCAACTACACCATCGGCGACGTGATCTCCCGCTACCAGCGCATGCAAGGCAAGAACGTTCTGCAACCGATGGGTTGGGACGCCTTCGGCATGCCGGCAGAAAACGCCGCGATGAAAAACAACGTAGCGCCCGCCAAGTGGACCTACGAAAACATTGCCTACATGAAGTCCCAGCTGCGCAGCCTGGGCCTGGCGGTCGACTGGTCGCGTGAAGTGACCACCTGCAAGCCGGATTACTACCGTTGGGAACAATGGCTGTTCACTCGCCTGTTCGAAAAAGGTGTGATCTACCGTAAAAACGGCACCGTGAACTGGGACCCGGTCGACCAGACCGTTCTGGCCAACGAACAGGTGATCGACGGTCGCGGTTGGCGTTCCGGCGCGCTGATCGAAAAACGCGAAATCCCGATGTACTACTTCAAGATCACCGCTTACGCGGATGAGCTGCTGGAGAGCCTCGACGAACTGACTGGCTGGCCTGAACAGGTCAAGACCATGCAGCGCAACTGGATCGGCAAATCCCGCGGCATGGAAGTGCAGTTCCCGTACAACGTCGACTCTATCGGCGAAGCCGGCACGCTGAAAGTCTTCACCACCCGTCCGGATACCCTGATGGGCGCGACTTACGTCGCCGTGGCCGCCGAACACCCACTGGCCACTCTGGCGGCAAAGAACAATCCCGAGCTGCAAGCGTTCATCGCTGAATGCAAGGGCGGCAGCGTTGCCGAAGCCGACGTCGCCACTCAAGAGAAAAAAGGCCTGCCAACCGGCCTGTTCGTCGAGCACCCGCTGACCGGTGAAAAACTCCCGGTATGGGTCGCCAACTACGTGCTGATGCACTACGGCGACGGCGCCGTCATGGCAGTGCCGGCGCACGACGAGCGCGATTTCGAATTCGCTCACAAGTACAACCTGCCGGTCAAATCGGTGGTGCGCACCAGCTCTGGCGACAGCAACCCGGCCCCGTGGCAAGACGCCTACGGCGAACACGGCACGCTGATCAATTCCGCCGAGTTCGACGGTCTCGACTTCGCTGGCGCGTTCGATGCCATGGAAGTTGCGCTGATCAAGAAAGAGCTGGGCGCCTCGCGCACCCAGTTCCGCCTGCGCGACTGGGGCATCAGCCGTCAGCGCTACTGGGGCTGCCCGATCCCGATCATCCACTGCGACGCGTGCGGCGACGTACCGGTGCCGGAAGATCAACTGCCTGTCGTCCTGCCGGAAGACGTCGTGCCGGACGGCGCCGGTTCGCCGCTGGCACGCATGCCTGAGTTTTACGAGTGCACCTGCCCTAAATGCGGCCAGCCTGCCAAGCGTGAAACCGACACCATGGACACCTTCGTCGAGTCGTCGTGGTACTACGCCCGCTACGCCTCGCCGCATTTTGAAGGTGGTCTGGTGGAAAAATCCGCAGCCGATCACTGGTTGCCGGTCGATCAGTACATCGGTGGTATCGAGCACGCGATTCTGCACCTGCTCTACGCGCGTTTCTTCCACAAGCTGATGCGTGACGAAGGCCTGGTCAGCTCCAACGAGCCGTTCAAGAACCTGCTGACCCAAGGCATGGTGATCGCCGAGACTTACTACCGTCGCGAAGCCAATGGTGCTTATACCTGGTTCAACCCGGCAGACGTGGAACTCGAGCGTGACAGCAAAGCCAAGGTCATCAGCGCCAAGCTGAAATCCGACGGCCTGCCGGTGGAAATCGGTGGCACCGAGAAGATGGCCAAGTCGAAGAACAACGGCGTCGACCCACAGTCGATGATCGATCAGTTCGGCGCAGATACTTGCCGCCTGTTCATGATGTTCGCTTCGCCGCCTGACATGAGCGCCGAATGGTCTGACTCCGGCGTTGAAGGCTCGCACCGTTTCCTCAAGCGCGTCTGGCGCCTGGCGCAAGCCCACGTCACTCAGGGCTTGCCGGGCAAACTCGACGTTGCCGCGCTGAACGACGAGCAGAAAGCCGTGCGCCGCTCGATCCACCTGGCCATCAAACAGGCCAGCCATGACGTCGGCCAGAACCACAAATTCAACACTGCCATCGCTCAAGTGATGACGCTGATGAACGTGCTGGAAAAAGCCGCGCAAGGCACCGAACAGGATCGTGCGCTGCTTCACGAAGGTCTGGAAGCGGTAACGCTGCTGCTGGCTCCGATCACCCCGCACATCAGCCACGAGTTGTGGAACCAACTGGGCCACGCCGACGCGGTCATCGACGCCGGCTGGCCGGCAGTGGACGAAAGTGCGCTGGTGCAGGACAGCCTGACACTGGTCATCCAGGTCAACGGCAAGCTGCGCGGCCAGATCGAAATGCCGGCCAGCGCGACGCGCGAAGAAGTCGAAGCCGCCGCGCGCATCAACGAAAACGTGCTGCGTTTCGTCGACGGCCTGACCATTCGTAAAGTGATCGTTGTACCGGGGAAACTGGTCAACATCGTCGCCAGCTAAATTGGATTGGGCGTCAGGTTCGCCTGACGCACTGTAAAACCTTTCGGGCCGCAGGGTCGGCCCACATGGTTTCAAGGGGAGCAACACAATGATCAAACGCAATCTGCTGGTGATGGGCCTCGCTGTGCTGCTGAGCGCCTGCGGTTTCCAGCTGCGTGGCACCGGCACCACCGAACTGACGATCAAAGAGCTCGACCTGAGCGCACGTAACGCCTACGGCGAGACCGTCACCGAGCTGCGTCAGGTGCTGGAGTCCAGCGGCGTCAAGGTTTACAGCGGCGCGCCGTACAAGCTGTACCTGTCTGACGAACAGGAAAACCAGCGCATCCTCAGCTACGCCGGTGCTGGCCGTACTGGCGAGTATCAAGTCAACACCGTCCTGAACTACGACATTATTGGTGAACACAACCTCAACCTGCTGAGCAGCAAGCTTGAAGTGCAGAAAGTGTTCATTCACGACGGCAACAACCTCGTCGGCTCCGATCAGGAAGCCAACGACGCTCGTCGCGAAACCCGTCGTGAGCTGGTTCAGCGCATGATGCTGCGTCTGCAACAACTGACCCCGGCGCAACTGCAGCAACTGCAGCAAGCCGCCAATGACCGCGCCAAGGCTGAAGCCGATGCGCTGCAAGCGGCACAAAAGGCTGAAGCGGAAACCCCGCGCCAGTCGCCGCTCGAAGTACCGCAGCAGTAAGACGTTCGGGGCGCTCAGGCGCCCCGTTCGACCTTTCTTATGAAGCTCGCTCCCGCCCAACTCGCTAAACACCTGCAAGGCGCCCTTGCGCCGGTCTACATCATCAGCGGCGATGACCCGCTGTTGTGTCAGGAAGCCGCCGACGCCATCCGCCGCGCTGCACGCCAGCAAGGTTTCGACGAGCGCCAGGTCTTTGCTGCCGACGCCAATTTCGATTGGGGCACGTTGTTGCAAGCCGGCGCGAGCATGTCGTTGTTCGCCGAAAAACGCCTGTTGGAACTGCGCTTGCCTTCGGGCAAACCCGGTGACAAGGGTGCCGCCGCGTTTATCGAATACTGCACACGCCCCGCTGAAGACACGGTGCTGCTGATCAGCCTGCCCAAGCTCGATGGCAGTGCGCAGAAGACCAAGTGGGGCAAGGCGCTGGTCGAAGGTCAGCAAACTCAGTTCATCCAGATCTGGCCGGTGGATGCCAATCAGTTGCCGAGCTGGATTCGTCAGCGCTTGTCACAGGCCGGTTTGTCGGCCAGCCAGGACGCAGTCGAATTGATTGCTGCACGTGTCGAGGGCAACCTGCTCGCCGCCGCGCAAGAAATCGAGAAGCTCAAGCTGATGGCCGAAGGCGGGCAGATCACCGTTGAAACCGTGCAGGCCGCTGTGGCGGACAGTGCGCGATTCGACGTGTTTGGCTTGACCGATGCCGTGCTCAACGGTGAACCGGCCCATGCACTGCGCATGCTCGAAGGGCTGCGCGGTGAAGGCGTCGAGCCACCGGTGATTCTCTGGGCACTGGCGCGGGAGTTGCGCCTGCTGGCCAACATCTCGTTGCAGTACAGCCAGGGCACGCCGCTGGACAAGTGTTTCAGCCAGGCGAAGCCGCCGGTCTGGGACAAACGCAAGCCGCTGATGAGCAAAGCCCTGCAACGCTACTCGGCGCAACGCTGGGCGCAGTTGTTGCTCGAAGCGCAGCGCATCGACGCGCAGATCAAGGGTCAGGCTGCAGGTTCGCCGTGGATGAGTCTGAGCCGACTGGCTTTGTTGATGTCTGGCCAGCGACTGTCTTTGCCTGCTGAATAAGATCAAAAGATCGCAGCGTGCCGCAGCTCCTACATGGATCGGTGTAGGAACTGCGGCACGCTGCGATCCTTTGACCTTGTTTTCCTACAAAAACACCCGCATTTGCCCTCTAGACAGATGCCCGACATCGGCAGATTATTTGCCGCGCAAAACCCACTCACTGAAGAGACTCCTCATGAGCAAAAAGCCATCGAAACATGGCCCCAACAAGGCCAAATCCATCGTCGCCCAACCCCTGTTCCGCAGTCGTCAGGAACGACCAACCAAGGGTAAAGGCAGCTACCGCCGCGAAGCCTTCCAGTCTGACAGCTGGGAGGCTTCTTACTTTCTGGCTGCCTGAAGCGCAGTACCCCCCGGTCATGTTAAGGTCTGCACCTGATTCGTTTCCCTTGGAACTGTGCATGCCCCCAAGTCTTTCCCGTCGTTGGCCTGTTCGCCATTCGATCGCTGCAGCAAGCTTCGTTCTGCTTGTCGCCTGTGCGGAAAAACCCACCGCCGCCGACGCGCAACCTCTTCAAGCCGCCCCTGTCGCCACGGCCCCAGCGATCATCCCGCCGGTAGTGCCGTCCGCCGACCCTCTCGACCTTCAGCCGACCCAGACCTTTGCCGAATGGCAGGCGGGTTTCCGCAAGGACGCGCTGGCCGCCGGGATTCGTCCTGATCTGTTTGACCGGGCGTTTGCCAATGTCAGCTTCGACGCCAGCGTGATTCGCGCCGACCGCAGCCAGCCAGAGTTCTCGCGCCCGGTGTGGGAATACCTCGACGGCGCGCTGTCGCCGCTGCGTGTGCGCAAAGGTCAGGCGCTGATCAACCAGTACGCCGACATTCTGCAAAGCATCGAGCAACGCTATGGCGTTGATCGCCAGGCATTGGTCTCGGTGTGGGGCATGGAGAGCAACTTCGGCCAGTTCCAGGGCAGCAAGTCGGTGATCAACTCGCTCGCGACCCTCGCTTATGAAGGCCGGCGTCCGGGCTTTGCCCATGCGCAATTGATTGCCGCGCTGCAAATCCTGCAACAGGGCGATATCACCCCGGAGAAAATGTTGGGCTCGTGGGCCGGTGCGATGGGCCAGACCCAGTTCATTCCGACCACCTACAACACCCACGCCGTGGATTTCGACGGTGACGGTCGCCGCGACATCTGGGGCAGCCCGGCCGACGCTCTGGCATCGACTGCGCATTACCTGCAAAGCTCGGGCTGGCAGCGTGGTCAGCCATGGGGCTTCGAAGTGCAATTGCCGAGCAGTTTCGATTACACCCTGGCTGACGGTGCGATGCGCAAAAGCGTCGCCGAATGGCGTCAGTTGGGCGTGACCCTGCCCAACGGCGGTCAAGTACCTGCCGGTTCCGAACAGCTCTCGGCCGCCCTGCTGCTGCCGGCCGGTTATCGTGGCCCGGCGTTCCTGATCCTCGACAACTTCCGCGCAATCCTCAAGTACAACAACTCGTCGTCGTATGCCTTGGCGGTGAGCCTGTTGTCGGAACGCTTCAATGGCGGTGGTTTGATCAATGGCACGTGGCCAAAAGATGATCTGCCGCTGAGCCGCTCCGAGCGGATCGAATTGCAGAACCTGCTGAGCGCACGCAACTACGATGCGGGCACAGCGGACGGGATTATCGGCGCCAACACGCGCAAGGCGATTCGCAGTGCGCAGCAGTCGTTTGGCTGGCCGGCGGACGGGTATCCGACGCACAAGCTGCTTGAGAGCCTGCGTACTCAGTAAAGCAAGATCAAAAGATCGCAGCCTGCGGCAGCGCCTACAAGGGTCGATGTAGGCGCTGCCGCAGGCTGCGATCTTTTTGTTTTATCGGGTAACGACGTCCTGCTCGAGCATCAACTCTTTCTTGCCGGCATCCAGCCTTACCAACGCGCCCATCGGCAACGTCAGGTTCGGATCGCAGTGTCCGCTGCGCCATCCCGACAGCACTGGAATCCGTAGCGGCTCGAAGGTCTGCTTGAGCAAGCGATTCAGTGCCGCGACATCCACCCCAGCCACATCCCCGACCAAGACACCGCGCAACTTCGCCAGTTTGCCGGCCAGACGCATCTGGGTCAGTAACCGGTCGATGCGATACAGCGGTTCGTTGATGTCTTCGATCAGCAGAATCACCCCTTCGACATCGATTTCGTAAGGCGTGCCCAATGTCGAAGCAATCATTGCCAGATTGCCGCCGAGCAAACGCCCATGGGCAACTCCGGGCTCAACGGTGGTCAATGGATACGCCACCGGATGACTCAGCACACTCCCCGCTTTCAACTGGCCGCGCAGCATGGCGAAGAACGAAGTCACGGTCGGCGGCTCCTTGTCGCCGAGCAGGTCAGCGTTGAGCAGCGGCCCGTGAAAGGTCACAAACCCGGCGTACCGGCTGATCGCCAGGTGCAGCGCGGTGATGTCGCTGTAGCCGACAAAGGGCTTGGCGTTACGACTGAGCAGGTCGTAGTCGATGCGATCCAGCAGGCGCGGCGTGCCGTAGCCGCCGCGCAGACAGATAATGGCGTGAATCTCTGGATCGGCGAACGCAGCGTGCAGGTCGTTGAGACGAACATCATCGCTGCCGGCCAGATAGCCATCCTTCTCATAGACGCCGGGGAACACCTTCAGTGCGTAACCGCGGGCGCGCATCCATTGCACAGCCTTGTCGGTGTCCAGGGCGCCGGGCCCGGCAGGCGCAATAACGCCGATCACGCCCTCTGACGGCAGCGCCGGCACCGGTTTATGCGGAAAAAGGCTGTGGGTCGGTCGAACGGTCATCCTTGGGGCTCCCAGTGTGAAGTCATGCGCACACAGTAGTCAGGAAAGCGCGCAAAAAAAGAGGCACTATGACTCGCCCACCTTGTGGCGAGGGAGCTTGCTCCCGCTGGGTTGCGCAGCGACCCCAAGATTTTTGGGACTGCTTCGCACTCCAGCGGGAGCAAGCTCCCTCGCCACAGGTTAGGTGAGCGCTTCCCAAAAACAAAAATACCCGCCGAGGCGGGTATTTTTGTGAAGGCTTCAGCGCTGAATCAGGAACCCATCAACTCAGCCTTGACCAGCTTCGCTTGCTCATCGGCGTGGTACGAAGAACGCACCAGCGGGCCCGAGGCAACGTTCTTGAAGCCCATCTTGTAACCTTCTTCGGCGAACCAGGCGAAAGTGTCCGGGTGGACGAAACGCTGCACCGGCAAGTGGCTGCGCGAAGGTTGCAGGTATTGGCCCAGGGTCAGCATGTCGATGTCGTGTTCGCGCATGCGTTTCATGACTTCGATGACTTCTTCGTCGGTCTCGCCCAGACCCAGCATCAGGCCGGACTTGGTCGGAATGTGCGGCATCATCTGCTTGAAGCGTTGCAGCAGAGTCAGCGACCACTGGTAGTCCGAACCCGGACGCGCAGCCTTGTACAGGCGCGGCACGGTTTCCAGGTTGTGGTTGAACACATCCGGCGGCTCGGCGGCAGTGATCTCCAGGGCGACGTCCATGCGGCCACGGTAGTCCGGGACCAGGGTTTCCAGCTGCACGTTCGGCGACAGCTTGCGGATTTCACGGATGCAGTCGGCAAAGTGCTGGGCACCGCCGTCACGCAAGTCATCGCGATCTACCGAAGTGATCACCACGTACTTGAGCTTGAGGTCGGCGATGGCGATGGCCAGGCTTTGCGGCTCATTGACGTCCAGTGGCTTCGGACGACCGTGGCCAACGTCGCAGAACGGGCAGCGACGGGTGCAGATGTCGCCCATGATCATGAAGGTCGCGGTGCCGCCGGAGAAGCACTCACCGAGGTTCGGGCAGGACGCTTCTTCGCAAACGCTGTGCAGCTTGTGTTTGCGCAGCAGGCTTTTGATACGGTCGACTTCCGGCGAAACCGGGATGCGCACGCGAATCCAGTCAGGTTTCTTCGGCAGTTCGGTAGTCGGAATGATCTTTACCGGGATGCGTGCAACCTTCTCGGCGCCGCGCAGCTTGACGCCGGCTTCTACCTTGGGACGCGGGGCCGGGCGCTCGGTCACGTCGAGCGTCGGGATCATGGTTTGCACTGCATCAGTAGTCATATCAGTCGATTCCGCCCGTCAGGGTCGTCTGCTCAGCATAGTCGAGGTGTTTGACGAGCTGCGCACGCAGCCGGGCACTTACCTCGGCAAATTCAATCGATCCTGCGTGATCGCTCAGCTGGGTCATCGCCAGCCCGGCATAGCCGCAGGGATTAATCCGTCGAAACGGTTCCAGGTTCATATCCACGTTCAGGGCCAGGCCATGAAAGGAACAACCGTGGCGAATCCGCAAACCCAGAGAAGCGATTTTCGCGCCATCGACGTATACGCCGGGAGCGTCTGGCTTGGCCGCTGCGGTTACCCCGTAGCTGGCCAGCAGTTCAATCAGGCAAAGCTCCATGCGACTGACCAGATCGCGCACGCCGAAACCCAGCTTGCGCACATCCAGCAGCAAGTAAGCCACCAATTGGCCGGGGCCATGATAAGTCACCTGCCCGCCGCGATCGACCTGCACCACCGGGATATCGCCCGGCAGCAACAGGTGTTCGGCCTTGCCGGCCTGGCCCTGAGTGAACACCGGCGGGTGTTCGACGAGCCAGATTTCGTCGGCGGCATCGCTGCCGCGTTCGTTGGTAAAGCGTTGCATGGCATGCCAGACCGGCTCGTACGCCATCTGGCCGAGCTCACGAAAGCCCAGCGTGCCCGGCATCACAACACCATATGCACGAAGCCGGTCGCCCGCAGTTCGCTGTTGATGTTGTACAGCTGATCCTGGTCGGTCGCGACGATGTGCAACTGAATCGTGGTGTATTTGCCGTTGGTGCTTTGACGTTCGTCGATACGCTCATCATTGATGGTCGCGTGTTTTTTGACGATGTCGATGATCTTGTCTTTGTTGCCCACTCCGGTATCGCTGATCACCTTAACGGGATAATCAGTCACCGGGAATTCGATCTTTGGCGCCTTTACTTCGGTATCGGTCATGGCGTAACGGCCTCTTAAGCCGTGGTAACGCGCATGGCCCCGCACCGGATCGGGGCGGGGCCATGCAGGTCAACACAAATCAGTTGAACAAGCCGTAGAAGAATAGACGGATGCTATCCCACATGCGGCGGAAGATACCACCCTCCTCGACAGCGTCCAGAGCGATCAGGTCGGCGCTGTGCACAACCTTGTCTTCCAGTTTCACTTCGACTTTACCGATCACGTCGCCCTTGGCGATTGGCGCGGTCAGTTGCGGGTTCATGGTCATGCTGGCTGCGAGCTTTTTCAGCTGGCCTTTTGGCAGGGTCATGGTCAGGTCTTCAGCCAGGCCGGCCTTGACTTGATTGGTGGTGCCTTTCCACACCGGGGCCTGAGCCAGTTCGGTGCCCTTCTGATAGAAGGTCTGGGTTTCGAAGAAGCGGAAGCCGTAGGTCAGCAACTTCTGGGTCTCAGCGGCGCGAGCCACTTCGCTGTTGGTGCCGAACACCACAGCAATCAGGCGCTGGCCATCACGTACAGCCGAGGACACCATGCAGTAGCCGGCTTCGTCGGTGTGACCGGTTTTCAGACCGTCAACGGTCTTGTCACGCCACAGCAGCAGGTTGCGGTTAGGCTGCTTGATGCCGTTCCAGAAGAACTCTTTCTGCGAGTAGATCGCGTAGTGAGCCGGGTCTTCGTGGATGATCGCGCGCGCCAGGATCGCCATGTCGTGAGCCGACGAGTAGTGCTCAGGATTTGGCAGACCGGTCGGGTTCATGAAGTGGGTGTTGCTCATGCCCAGATCAGTCACGGTTTTGTTCATCAGGTCGGCGAAAGCGTCTTCGCTGCCGGCGATGTGCTCGGACAGTGCCACGCTGGCGTCGTTGCCGGACTGGATGATGATGCCGTGCAGCAGGTCGCTGACCGTCACCTGCGAGCCGACTTTGATGAACATCCGCGAACCGCCGGTACGCCAGGCGTTTTCGCTGACGGTCACCGGGTCGTTTTCACCGATCTGGCCACGACGGATTTCCAGGGTCGCAATGTACGCGGTCATCAGCTTGGTCAGGCTGGCCGGCGGCAGACGCTGGTCACCGTTGCTTTCTACCAGCACGTTGCCGCTGGCGGCATCCATGAGGACGTAGGCTTTGGCGGCCAGTTGTGGTGGCGACGGCATCATCTCGGCCGCGAAGGCGGCTGGCGAGAGGAGCAGCGGGACTAGCAGACACAGGCGTTTGGCAAAGGTGGTGATGTTCATCCGTCTCTCGAAATCGCTAATGGAAACTGCCCTAAGGCAAAATTTAATCAGATGACTTTCTAACGAGCCATCGCGTATTCAGTTGCTCACTCCAGTCACCCTTGCCGGGCTTTTGTTCTTCGACGAGCCAACAACCTGATTCACCCCCCAATCGCTGGTGAATCGTCAATCAAGTCCTACGTATTGCTTATTCCGTGACCACACTTGGCGAACCAAGGTTGGCCAGGCGCACGCTGTTCTGCACCTGAGCAATTTCACCCGGCGAACCGATCGGCCCCAGACGGACCCGATGCAGGGTCTGCTGATTGCGCACGATCGAGCTGATGAACACCGGAGCGCTCACCATCCCGCTGAGCTTCGACCTCAGGAGTTCTGCAGCGTCCGGGTTGGCGAACGCGCCCACCTGCAGATACTGGCCAGTTGCTGTTGCAGAAGCGTTTTTTTTTGCACTCATCGGCACCGGGACGGTGTCAGAGGCATGTTGCTGCGGTGGCGGCGTCCATTGCTCGACGGTGCCGGCCGACGCCGTGATCACCGGCGCGCTATTCTGCGCAACCTGCGGCTCGTTGAGCATCAACGGTGCCGGACGGCCCTTGGCTGCCCAATACTGCTGCGGATCGATGCCTTCAACCTTGACGCGCGCGGTGCCGGTTTCGGCGTAACCGAGTTTTTTCGCGGCGGCGTACGACAAGTCGATGATGCGATCGGAATAGAACGGCCCACGGTCATTGACCCGCAGGATCACCGTGCGGTTGTTGTCCAGGTTGGTCACCCGAACGTAACTTGGCAGTGGCAATGTCTTGTGGGCGGCACTCATGCCGTACAGGTCGTAGACCTCGCCATTGGCGGTGTTCTGACCGTGAAACTTGGTGCCGTACCAGGACGCCGTGCCCGAGGCAACGTAGGTCTTGGATTCCTGCAACGGGAAATAGGTTTTGCCCAGCACGGTGTACGGGTTGGCCTTGTACGGGCCGGTGTGCAGGGTCGGTGTGGCATCAGGGATGCGCGAAACGTCGACGTCCCACCACGGCGCGCCGTCTTTGTGCGCGCGGTTGATGTCCAGACCCGGCTGCGCTCGCACAGCGGTATTGGAGGTTTTCGGCGTCGGCGAACGGCTGGTCGTGCAGCTGGCGACCAGCACCGCCAACGCAGCGAATGCCACCAGCTTCAGGGGTTTATTGTTAGGCAATGCCCGCATTACTTGACGCCCCGTGCTTGTACCAGCTGTTCAGACAGTTGATGTACGGCCATGGCGTACATCACGCTGCGGTTATAACGCGTGATCGCGTAGAAATTCTTCAGGCCCATCCAGTATTCAGGGCCGTTTTCGCCTTCGAGGCGAAATGCAGTCACCGGCATATCATCGCGCAGCGCATCATGACTCGACCAGCCCAGCGCCCGCAACTCTCCGACGGTCTTTGTCGGCTCGATGCCCGTGGTCAGGCCGGCATCGACCTGATCGCCACGCACATCGGCGCGGCTGACCACAGGCTCGCCCGCCACCCAGCCGTGACGCTTGAAATAACTCGCGACGCTGCCGATCGCATCGTCCGGGTTGTTCCAGATATTGATGTGGCCGTCACCGTCGAAATCCACCGCATAGGCGCGAAAGCTGCTCGGCATGAACTGCGGCAAGCCCATGGCCCCGGCGTAGGAGCCTTTGAGGGTCAGCGGATCGACCTGCTCTTCACGGGCCAGCAGCAGAAACTCACGCAATTCCTTGCGGAAAAATTCGGCACGCGGAGGATAGTCGAAACCGAGCGTGGACAAGGCATCGATCACCCGGTAATTACCGGTATTACGTCCGAAAAAGGTTTCAACGCCGATGATCGACACGATGACTTGTGCCGGTACGCCGTATTCCTGCTCGGCACGGGCCAGTGTCGCCTCGTGCTGACGCCAGAAGTCCACACCTCGCGCAATACGCGCGTCAGTGATGAACATCGGGCGGTATTCTTTCCACTGCTTGACCCGCTCGGCAGGTCTGGAGATGGCGTCGAGAATCGCCTGTTTGCGTTGAGCCTCGCGGAACACCGCCATCAGTTGCTCACCGGCGAAACCGTAGTCGCGGGTCATTTCACCGACGAACTCGGCCACCTGCGGCGAGCCTTCGTATTCGCCGGCCAGCGCTTCCTGCACGCTCCCCAGCAGGCCCATCAGGCCAACCAGCGGCGCGCATCGAGTCGCCCAGCCACGCATTACTTGCATTGAACTCTTCACCTTATTCAAACCTGTGCGATCCACTTGCGATGGGTATGGATCGACATCAAAACCCCAAACGCTGACAGCAGCGTCACCAGCGAAGTTCCTCCGTAGCTAATGAACGGCAACGGCACCCCTACGACCGGCAACAGGCCACTGACCATACCGATGTTGACGAAAACGTAAACAAAAAACGTCATGGTCAACGCGCCGGCGAGCAATTTGCCGAACAGCGTCTGTGCCTGAGCGGTGATCACCAGGCCCCGGCCAATCAACAGCAGATAGATCAACAGCAGCGCACAAATGCCCACCAGACCGAATTCTTCGCCGAGTACGGCGATGATGAAGTCGGTGTGGCTTTCCGGTAGGAAGTCCAGGTGCGACTGGGTGCCGAGCAGCCAGCCTTTGCCGAACACGCCACCGGAACCGATGGCGGCTTTCGACTGAATGATGTTCCAGCCCGTGCCCAACGGATCGCTTTCCGGGTCGAGGAACGTCAGGATTCGTTGCTTCTGGTAGTCGTGCATGATGAAGAACCACATGGCGACGGCCACGGGTACGGCAGCGGCCAGCACGCTGAGGATCCAGCGCCAGCGCAACCCACCCATGAACAGCACGAACGCACCGCCAGCGAGAATCAGCAGCGACGTACCAAGGTCGGGCTGGCGCACGATCAGAATGAACGGCACACCGATCAGCATCAAACTGATGCCGACATGCTTGAGCTGCGGCGGCAACGTGCGTTTCGACAGGTACCAGGCGATGGTCGCCGGCATCAGGATCTTCATGAATTCCGAGGGCTGAAAGCGGATCACCCCGGGAATGTTGATCCAGCGTGTAGCGCCCATGGCGTTGTGGCCCATGATGTCCACCACCATCAGCAGCACCACCCCGATCACGTAACCGAGCGGCACCCAGCGCGCCATGAAGCGCGGTTCGAACTGAGCAATGACAATCATCGATACCAGACCGATGCCAAACGAAGTGGCCTGTTTGGCCAGCAGATCCCAGCTCTTGCCACTCGCCGAATACAGCACGAACAGACTGCCGGCGGCGAGGATCAGCAACAGAATCAACAACGGGCCATCGATATGCAGTCTTTGCAGCAACGTCGCGCGGCGACGCATCACATCCTCACTGGAGAGCATGCGATCAAAATTATTCATCACGGGCCGTAGCCTCCGCACTGATTGGGCTGGCGTATTCGGCCTTCAAACGTCCGTCCTGATCGAGCAGCCAGGCGTCCATGACCTGACGTACTACCGGCGCGGCGACGCCGGAGCCGGACTCACCGTTCTCGACCATCACCGACACCACAATGCGTGGATCATCGGCCGGGGCGAAACCGACGAACAAGGCGTGGTCGCGGTGACGCTCCTGAACCTTGGAGCGGTCGTACTTCTCGCCTTGCTTGATCGCAACGACCTGGGCCGTACCCGATTTACCGGCGATACGGTATTGCGCGCCAATGGCGGCTTTACGCGCGGTACCACGGGCGCCGTGCATGACCTGCTGCATACCGTGGTTGACCTTGGTCCAGTCCGACGGGTCGCGCAGGACAATGTCCGGTATCGGGTTTTCGTCGATCGGCTTCACCCCTTCGAGGGATTTGGCCAGGTGCGGACGGTTCCACACACCTTTGTTGGCGACCAGCGCTGTGGCCTGGGCCAATTGCAGTGGCGTCGATTGCATGTAGCCCTGGCCGATCCCGAGGATCAGGGTTTCGCCGGGGAACCACGCCTGTTTGCGCGTCGCACGTTTCCATTCGCGGGACGGCATCAGGCCGGGGGATTCTTCGAACATGTCCAGCGAGACCTTCTGGCCGATGCCGAACTTGTTCATATAAGCCGACAGCCGATCGATGCCCAGCTTGTGCGCCAGGTCATAGAAGTAGGTGTCGTTGGAACGCATGATCGCCGTGTCGAGGTCGACGAAGCCATCACCGGTGCGGTTCCAGTTACGGTACTTGTGGTCGTAGTTGGGCAGCATGTAGTAGCCCGGATCAAACACTCGGCTCGACGCCGTCACCACACCCGAATCGAGACCGGCAATCGCCACCGCCGGTTTGATCGTCGAGCCCGGCGGGTACAGACCGCGCAGCACACGGTTGAACAGCGGCCGGTCAATGGAATCGCGCAACTCGGCATAGGCCTTGAAGCTGATCCCGGTGACGAACAGGTTCGGGTCGAAACTCGGCTGACTGACCATCGCCAGCACTTCGCCGGTCTTCGGATCCAGCGCCACCACCGCGCCACGACGCCCGCCGAGCGCGGCTTCGGCCGCCTCCTGCAATTTGATGTCGAGGCTGAGGACGATGTCTTTGCCGGGAATCGGATCGGTACGCTTGAGCACGCGCAGAACACGGCCACGGGCGTTGGTCTCGACCTCTTCGTAACCGACCTGACCGTGCAATTCCGGCTCGTAGAAACGCTCGATGCCGGTCTTGCCGATGTGATGGGTGCCGCTGTAGTTGACCGGATCGAGGGTTTTAAGCTCTTTCTCGTTGATCCGCCCCATGTAACCCACCGAGTGCGCAAAGTGCGCGCCCTGCGGGTAGTGACGAACCAGTTGCGCAACCACTTCGACGCCGGGCAGACGGAACTGATTCACCGCGATGCGGGCGATCTGCTCTTCGGTCAGCTCGAACAGGATCGGTACAGGCTCGAACGGCCGGCGCCCCTGACGCATGCGTTTCTCGAAGATCACCCGATCCTCGGGCGTCAGCTCCAGCACTTCGACGATCACATCGAGCACTTGCTGCCAGTCGCCGGAGCGCTCGCGGGTCATGCTCAGACTGAAGCTTGGACGGTTGTCCGCCACCACCACGCCGTTACGGTCGAAAATCAGCCCGCGCGTCGGCGGAATCGGCTGCACGTGGACGCGGTTGTTTTCCGAAAGGGTCGAGTGGTACTCGTACTGGATCACCTGCAGGAAATACAGCCGCGCGATCAATACACCGATCAGCAACACGATCGCAATGGCCCCGAACACGACGCGGCTACGCACTAAGCGTGCGTCTTTTTCGTGGTCCTTGATGCGGATCGGCTGAGACATGAGGGCAGGATTACTTGTGGTAAGGGTGACCGGACAGCACGGTCCAGGCACGATACAGCTGTTCGCCGATCAGAATCCGCACCAGCGGGTGCGGCAACGTCAACGGCGACAACGACCAGCGCTGATCGGCGCGGGCACAGACTTCCGGCGCCAGCCCTTCCGGGCCACCGACCATGAAATTGACCGTGCGCGAATCCAGCCGCCAGCGATCGAGTTCGACCGCCAACTGTTCGGTGCTCCAGGGTTTACCGTGGACTTCCAGCGTGACAATCCGCTCGTTCGGCCCGACCTTGGCCAGCATGGCTTCGCCTTCCTGGCGGATGAAGCGGGCCACGTCGGCATTCTTGCCACGGGTATTGAGCGGTATTTCCACCAGTTCCAGGGCCAGCTCGGACGGAAGACGCTTGGCATATTCATGCCAGCCTTCTTCCACCCATTTGGGCATGCGTGAACCGACGGCGATCAGTCGCAGTCGCACAGCAATCCCTTACAGCTGGTCTTTATTGAGCTTGGTGAAATGCTCGTGGGTGTTTTCCGGGCTGTGGTGCTTGGCGTCTGCCGCACGGCTTTGCTCAGCACCGGCCCACAGGCGTTCCAGGTCGTAGAACTGACGTGCCGAGGCAGTCATCATGTGCACGATCACAAGGTCCAGGTCCAACAGCACCCAGTCGCTGTCGCCCTTGCCTTCTTCGCCCAGCGGCTTGGCGCCCTGCTTTTTGACTTCTTCGCGAACCTTGTCGAGCATCGCGTTGATCTGGCGATTGGACGTACCAGTGGCGATGATCATGTAGTCAGTGATGCTCTGCTTGTCGCGAACATCGATGATCTGGATGTCTTGTGCCTTGACGTCTTCCAGGGCAGCTACGGCCAGCTTGACCAGTTCGTCGCCTTTGAGCGGCTCATTGGTGTTGACCGGCTCTGGCAGCGGGGCGCTCTTGAATGTGCCTTTGCGCTTTACTTTGGTTTGGTCTTTGTCAGTCATATAAAACTCGTTTTGCTCATATATTCGGCGGCTTGGCGACACGTGGATTCGTATCAGTGAAGCACGCCTTGTTCAGTTCGACGCACGATACAGACCGTGCGCATCGATGTAGGCCAGGACCGCGTCGGGCACCAGGAAACGTACCGACTTACCGCTGGCCAGCAGTTGACGGATCTGGGTGGCGGAAACCGCGAGCGGTGTCTGCCAGACGAATGCAATCTGTCCGCTCGGCCCTTTCAGGGCCAGCGGGTCGCTCACCGAACGCGCTGCCAGCAGGTTGCGCAAGGCATCCGGCGGTTCGCTGTCGGCGTCCGGGCGCTGTAGCACCAGGATGTGGCAATGCTGGAGCAACTCTTCCCAGCGGTGCCAAGTGGGCAGGCCGCAAAATGCGTCCCAGCCCAAAAGCAGAAAAACCTGGGTCTCGGCGGGCATTTCGGCGCGCATCAACTCCAGGGTATCAATGGTGTAGGACGGTTTATCCCGCTGCAATTCGCGGGCGTCCACCACCAGCGGCGGCACTCCGGCCACCGCGCACTCGACCATCGCCAGCCGATCCTGCGCCGACACTTGCGGCGTATTGCGATGCGGCGGGCGGGCGCTCGGCGTCAGGCGTAATTCGTCGAGCGCCAGCGCTTCTGCGACTTCCAGGCCGCCACGCAAATGACCGATGTGCACCGGATCGAACGTTCCGCCCAGTACGCCGATGCGACGGGGCCGGGGCTCGCTGCCGGTACGCGGCGCTGTCAGGTCGAGGTCGGTCAAGTCAGACCGTCGCCTGGCCGCGCAACTGGCCATCACCGACCACGATGTACTTCTCGCAGGTCAGTCCTTCGAGGCCCACCGGGCCACGGGCGTGCAGCTTATCAGTAGAAATGCCGATCTCGGCACCCAATCCGTATTCAAATCCATCGGCAAAGCAGGTCGGGGTGTTGATCATCACCGACGCCGAGTCGACTTCCGCCACAAAACGGCGGGTGTCGGCGAGATTTTCGCTGACGATCGAGTCGGTATGGTGCGAGCCGTAATGGTTGATGTGTTCGATGGCTTGATCCAGACCGTCGACCACGCGGATCGACAGGATCGGCGCCAGATATTCGGTGTTCCAGTCGTCTTCGCTGGCCGCCACGGCCTCGATGATCGTTCGGGTGCGCGCGCAACCGCGCAGTTCAACGCCTTTTTCGCGGAACTGGGCAGCCATCGACGGCAGGAAATCCTTGGCAACGGTTTGATCGACGAGCAAGGTCTCCATCGCACCGCAGATGCCATACCGATAGGTCTTGGCGTTGAAGGCGATACGCTGGGCTTTCGGCAGATCGGCGTGGGCACTGACGTAAACGTGGCAGATGCCGTCCAGATGCTTGATCACCGGCACGCGGGCATCGCGGCTGATGCGCTCGATCAGGCCACGGCCACCGCGCGGCACGATCACGTCGACGTACTCGGGCATGGTGATCATCGCGCCGACGGCGGCGCGGTCGGTGGTTTCGACCACTTGCACCACGGCGGCGGGCAATTCTGCCTCGGCCAGACCGCGTTGGATGCAGGCAGCGATGGCACGGTTGGAATGGATCGCTTCGGAGCCACCGCGCAGGATGGTTGCGTTGCCCGACTTCAGGCACAGGCTGGCGGCATCGATGGTCACGTTCGGTCGGGATTCGTAAATGATCCCGATCACGCCCAGTGGCACGCGCATTTTACCGACCTGAATGCCCGACGGACGGAAGCTCATGTCACGGATCGCGCCAACCGGGTCCGGCAACGCTGCGACCTGACGCAGGCCGACGATCATGCCGTCGATGCGTGCCGGGGTCAGTTCCAGACGCTCCAGCAGCGCGGGTTCCAGACCGTTGGCGCGACCGGCGGCCAGATCCTGTTCATTGGCTGCAGCCAGTTCGGCGCGCGCAGCGTCCAACGCATTGGCAGCAGCCTGCAAGGCGCGGTTTTTCTGCGCGGTGCTGGCACGGCCGATGACCCGGGAAGCTTCGCGGGCGGCGCGACCCAATCGGGTCATGTAGTCAAGAACGGACTCAGTCATGGTCTGCTGGGGTCTTGGCAAAGAGGAAAGCGGCAGATTATAGCTGTCGCGTCTCGGGACTAACAGCGGTGACGGGCGGATGGTCGAAATGAGCCTTGAATCGCCGACGTTCAGGCGTAATTAAGCCGCGCATTGTTATCATCACGACCTCTTCAGCCTGGATAAACCTTGCCTGCCATGTCCAACCTGACCGTTCGCTCCCACGCCGAGCGCCTGCCGCTGGGGCTCCCGGACGCTTTTTTCGACCGCGACGCGCAAGTGCTCGCGCAAGATCTGCTCGGCAAAGTCATCCGCCATCGCGTTGGCGACTTATGGCTGAGCGCGCGGATCATCGAAACCGAAGCGTATTACTGCGCGGAAAAAGGCAGTCATGCCTCCCTTGGCTATACGGAAAAGCGTAAGGCTTTGTTTCTGGATGGCGGCCACATCTATATGTATTACGCCCGTGGCGGCGATTCGCTGAACTTCAGCGCGCAGGGTCCGGGCAACGCCGTACTGATCAAATCCGCTTATCCGTGGGTCGATGACATCAGTGGTCCGGCGAGTCTGGCGCAGATGCTGTTGAACAATCCCGATGCTCAGGGGCGTGCCCGCCCTTCGCAGAAGCTCTGCGCCGGGCAGACCTTGCTGTGCAAGGCACTCGGGCTGAAAGTGCCGATGTGGGACGCCAAACGTTTCGATCACGAAGTACTTCTGGTAGAAGACACCGGGCCCGCACCTCCGCACATTATCCAGACCACCCGTTTGGGCATCCCCCACGGCCGCGACGAACACTTGATGTACCGCTTCGTCGACGCGACCTACGCGCAATGGTGCACGCGGAACCCGTTGCGCCGGGGTCAGGTCGAAGGCCGCGACTATTTTCTGCTGTAAATACACACTCATGCAGGAGCCGCCGAAGGCTGCGATCTTTTGATCTTTTGCAAAGCAAAGATCGCAGCCTGCGGCAGCTCCTACAAGAGGCCACTAATGATTTGGAGTTGTTTGTATGGGGCCATGGCTCGATAGCGTGACCGGTTGGCTGGCGGCCAATCCGCAGTGGCTGGCCGCAGCGGTGTTCATCGTTGCTTGCGTGGAGTGCCTGGCGATTGCCGGTTTGATCGTGCCCGGCACGGTGCTGCTGTTTGCCATCGCCGTATTGGCCGGCAGCGGCGCGCTGTCGTTGAGCGAGACCTTGCTGCTGGGTTTCCTCGGCGGGATTCTCGGCGACTTGATTTCGTATTTCCTCGGCCGCCACTTCCACCAGAACATCCGCCGCTTGCCGGGGCTGCGCCATCATCCAGAATGGATGGCCGGCGCCGAAAGCTATTTCCAGCGCTACGGCATCGCAAGCCTGTTGGTCGGTCGCTTCATCGGCCCTTTGCGTCCGATGCTGCCAATGGTCGCCGGCATGTGCGACATGCCCTTTCCGCGTTTTGCCGCCGTCAGCCTGTTGGCCGCCGCCGGCTGGAGCCTCGCTTACCTGCTGCCGGGCTGGGCAACCGGCGCGGCGATTCGCTTGCCACTGCCGGAGGGCTTCTGGCTGGAAGCGGGGATCGTTGCGGCAAGCATTGCGGTAATGGTCGGCCTCAGCGTCAACAGCAGCCTGCGCCGCCATCGCCGTGCGACGATCTGGATCAGCAGCATGAGCCTGTTGATCCTGATTGGCCTGTTCATCGGTTATCCGTACCTGACGGCACTCGATCAAGGCGTGATGACCCTGGTGCAGGAGCATCGTCAACCGATGCTCGATGAGATTGCGGTGACGTTTACCCTGATCGGCGAATTCCGCAACATGCTGATGTTCAGCGCCCTGCTTACCGGCCTGTTGCTGCTGTGTCGACAATGGCGTCAGGCAATCTTCGCCGGCGGCGTGTTGCTCTGCACAGCGTTGCTGAACACCGGCACCAAAATGTTTTTCGCTCGGGTACGCCCGGAAGTGCTGAGTGATCCGCTGACCAGTTACAGCATGCCCAGCGGCCACGCTTCCGGCTCGTTTGCGCTGTTCCTGGTGTTGGCCGTTCTGGCAGGCCGGGGACAACCGCCGCGCATGCGCCTGACCTGGCTGCTGCTCGGTTGCATTCCGGCGTTGTCGATTGCGTTATCGCGGGTTTACCTGGGGGCGCATTGGCCGACGGACATCCTCGCCGGGTCGATGTTGGCGGCGTGCGTGTGTGCGGCGGGACTGTGGTTGAGCCAGCGTAAAGAGCCGCTCAATGCCATGCCGGTCAAGGTCTGGTGGTTGATTTTGCCGGCGTTGCTGGTGTTGTTCGGCTTTTTCGTCCTGCGTCATTTGCCTCATACGCTATTGCGCTACGCCTACTAATCGCAACACATCTTTACGCAACTCCCCTACCCACTCTCCGAGGACTTTTCCGACGAGAGTGAGGCCAACTTCTTATTCCCTCCCCAGAATTTTCCCAGTCAACTTCCTACAAGCCTTGGTTTTATCGAAAATAAAAAACTGAAGTTACACATTCAAGATAAAAGCCTCGCACTTCTCCTCTCACACTCCGTACAAAATCATTTAGATTAAGCCCCGCGCTCACCCCGATTCCGACAAGGCAAATCACTCTTGCAGATTTGGCTTTGTACTTGACCGCACGTCAAATAAACACCCTCCCGAAACATACCAAATAACAGCCAACTTAATACAAGTTCAATTACCACGGAGTTTCAATGAGCCCAAAGATACCCAGAAAGCCACCCGCCACAACTCCGAACAAGACCGAAAACAACTCACCTACGACTCGACAACCCGGCATCAACCCGGCGCCTTCATCGCCTTTCGCAAGGCCGGTCGACACCTGGCCCCACAATATCGCCACTGAAATTCCCCTGCCCCACTCAAGCAGGGAGACCCCGCGCATGCCAGCAGTGGTCATCAGCGAATTGCCAGGCAGCCGCATTACCGCGCAGGCAGCAGACAATCCGTTTAACCAATACTGGCTTAGGCCCGACTTCCTCCGTGGTCTGCAAGATGCCGATGCAGCGGGTTTTCGCTTTGTTGTCGGACGCCGATTCGTCGACATCGAGCACGAAGGCGCACTGCATACGGCGCACGTCGAATTCGATGCAACACTCGGCACCTGTCAGGTCAAGCTGCTGACGGAGCGCGATGCATCCGGCCCACTGCTGGTAAAAAACCCCGGACGGCCGACCTGGCGCCTCGCCAGCCAAACCAATGAGAACCCCGTCGTCAGCCCAGAACCCCACACGACAAAAAGACCGGGCCCGGCCGCAGACGCGCAAACCGACAGCGCGGCCAAACAGCCCCGCGTCTCCAAACCCCACATCATTCTCAACCAGAGCCGCTACAGGGCATCGGCACACTCGCCCGACGGGCAAGGTTATTACCACCTTGAGCCGGCATTGGGTTCAGTGGAGACCGGCACGCGCTTTGCCTTTATGGATCGCTACGGTAACTGGATCCAGGTCGACCCACCGAGCGCTGGTTTCAGCGCACAGCCCACGCACCTCAAACACTGGACCGACCAGGAAATCTGGGAGGTGTACGACATTCAAGGCGCCGACATCGGGCGGTTCCGGGTAGAAGCACAAACACTCGGCAAGCCTCCGCTGTGGGCAGAAGTCAATGTCACGGCAAACCCGGCCGCTGACCTGCTTCGCGACAGCTTGCGCTGGCTGCATCCGGCGCTCAGCCCGGACGCACGCGAAGCGTTGTTGCAGTCCTATAACCTGTTGCCGAGCCAATTGCTGCGTTTGCGCATGGAGATGAAAACCGAACTGCAAATTCCGCAGTGGGCCGAAACGCACAAGCAACTGACGGCAGACTTCAGTAATCCGCAGAATCTCACCCGGTTGAGCCTGGACCTGAGCAACGAACTCAATCTCAAACGCGGCGCCCGGCATGACTGGTATCACCCGGAAACCAGCCTGACCACGCCACTGCGTGAAGCGTTACTCGCCAGGTTGGGCTATCGGCGCAACAAGCATGACTGCCTGTATCGAACCGACGTACCGGCCCTGTTCAGGGGCGACGATCGCACCCCGTTCGAACTGGCGAATGACGATGCGATGCTTCCCCGTTATGCCCACAAACCGGGCGCGGCGACCCTCAAACCGATCAGCGCCACCTTCAGCCTGAAGGAAGGCCTGATGTATGCCAGCGCACCAGATCCCGAATATCTCCAGTACAACTCTCAGACCAACAAGTATCCCGGTAGAAGCGCCGGCGAGGCGGCGTCGGACAGCAGTTCGAGTGACTCCAGTGACAGTGACAGCAGCTCATCTTCCAGTTGGTCGGACACCGACGATCCAGTCTCTCTGGATAACGAACGCAACTACGTGACGATCCGCGAACGGCAGACCGAGATGTTCATTTATGCGCTGGACACCCGCACCCTGGAAGTCGTGCCGCATGAAGAGAACCACATGTTCAATTCCGCAGCCCGCGAGCAGCCGCAGACCTGGTTTCCCGACGACGACTATGAAGGCTTGATCTCGGTCAGCCGGGCAGGACTGCCAGCGGAGCGGATCTGGTTGTTGAACTCAACCCTGACCAAAGGCGCAAAAGTCCAGGACATTACCGAACAGGCCGGAAACCGTGCCGAATCTATTGAAGCGGCCACCCATGCGGGACGAACCAATAAATACGAATACGACCAGTTGATTGATGAAGTCGCGGCGAGTGGCAAGCCGATATTGTTGTTGTCCGGAAATAAAAATGAATATGCCGATGACATTGTCTGGCCTGAAACATAAGCCACGACAAACACATAGCTATAAAACCATCAACTCGTAACGAGTTTCCTGACAGTAACTACTAGAAACACCAATAACCATGACTGCAACTCTCGAATGACTCTACGGGAGCCCTTTCGTTCGCCCACCGGTATGGAAACCGGCGCCGCATCGCGGCGTTTTATAAAGGATTGAAACAATGGCAAAACTTATTCAACCCGCTGTCGAACTGGTAACTTTTCGCACACTGCAGATATCGGACATCGACTCTTCGGCCAATACCCACGCACCACCGGCCGGGCACCTGCAGTTACCTGCCGTCCTGCCTGAGCCGACAGCCAGGCCTGACAAGTCTCCGGCACCGACGCTCAAGTCCCTCGACAAACGCTATGGACCACTGCGCATCGGCGAATTCACCGTGTCCCGGGTCGAGCTTGAGGTTCTCGGGGCGAAAATCAACGGGCAACACCTCAGCCCTGACAACCTCAATCTGAAAGTGGCCGATCAGGGCTTTCTCGACAGCATGAGTTTTGACCCGGCCAAAGTCGTGGCGCGCATCGTCGCCACGGACGTCGCCGCGAGCGAGACCGTGGCAACGCTGATGTTCGAGATTTCCACACTGCGCTCTGTCGATGCGCCAGCACTGATGGTCAGCGCCGAGCCTGTCACGCCCGGCAGCCAGGTCGATCGCTTGAACAAGCTGAGCAATGCCGCGCAGAAAATCGATATCCATCGTGTCAACACTCTGGACCACTTGCCTTCCTGGGTGCACACGGGCAAAACCTACCTTACCAGCGGCGCCGGCGTCGGTTTGCAGGCTTATGGCATCTACAGCGGTTATATGGGGTTGGTAGAAGCCATCAAGGTCGGGGACTGGGGCGAAGCGGCGTTTAACGGTGGTGCGATAGGGGCTGAACTCGGCTCCTTGATCATCGAGCGTGGTTTAACCAAAACCGGTGAAGCGATGCTTGAAAGTGGCTCTAAGGTGTTCGGTCGTTTTCCCGCTACCTCGGTGGGTAAATATATGGCACGCGGGGCCGGGTTATTCGCCAGCGTGATCACATTGCCGTTTGACGTCTTCAGCGCCATCAAATCGTTCAACGCAGCCGCCGCCACCTCCGGCAAGGAAAGTCAGGATCACTACGTCGCCGGCAGTTTGTCCGTAGCCGGTGCGGGCATCAGTATTGCCCTGGGCCTGGCTGCACTGAAAGGGTTTGGCGCCGTCGCCGGCCCCCTCGGTATCGCGGCCGCTGTCGTCCTTATTCTCACAGCGGAAATCTACCGGGCGGCCAGGGTGGTCGACGACATCGATGACTACATCGAATTGACCGCCCACGAACGCTTGCGCTCCGGCTGGTTCGCCTTCACCCGCCAAGAGCTGGATGAAGACATCATGGACCGCTTCAAAATCGCGCAGTTCTCCGTTCACTACGCCAAACAACTACAGGGCTCGACCGAGCAACTGCTTGAAGGCGCCTACAAGAATTACGTGGAACATGTCGTCAACGGTAACTACCGAGTGGTGCTCGAACCGGTGAAAGTCTGGCGTTACCAGTGGGACGAAACGCTCGGCGAACAACCCTATAAAGCAGACAAATTGCCCACCGTCATTAGCGCCGATGACCGCATCGACGCCCGCGACGGGCTGCCCGCCGACCTCAGAGGCGTGATCACCGGCACACCTGGGGACGACAAGGCGATTTTGTGGCGGCTGGGTGGCGGCGATGATCAGGTCGTCGGCGTACAGGCCCGGCCGAATATTTTCAGCTATGCCGAAGGCGAGAAAGTGCTGACCGGTGGCGACAAGAATGATGTGTTCTATTTCGAGGCCACCCGACAGGAGTTCGATCGGACCGAAAAACCGGCAAAAGGCAGCGTCCTCGACGCGGGTGCAGGCAACGACACGCTGACCTTCGAAGGCTCGCGCCCGACCAGCGACACCCGTCATGTGGGTTACGACGTGAACTTGCAGACCGGCAAGATCGCGCTGCGCAGTCAGGATGCCACCGTCGCGGCGGTCGAAGTCGCGCAAATCAAATCCATCGAAAACCTCTCGACCCTGCGCAATGGCTCGAATCGAATCACCGGTAGCGACGGCGCTGATCAAATCTCGGCCAACGGCAACGACCACGTCGCGGCTGGCGCCGGTGACGATACGATCATCATTCGCGGCACCGACTGTCGGGTGGGTGGCGGGCCCGGCATTGATCGTTACTACATCGCCAACACCGCAGCCCGCCCCGTGATCATCGAAGACGGTACAGAAACGAGCATCATCGAGTTCGGCTGGCCACTGGCGCGGATTCAACGCTGGCAGGTCATTGGCACGTCGCTGGTCGTCACTTCTCTAAAGGGCGTGGACGGCGAAGAGCCCGACCATGTGTTGACCGTCGAAGGTGTTTATCAACAGATCGACGATAAACGCGTAGTGAAAAACAGCCGGCTGCTGTTCAAGACCCAGGACCGTTACGAACTGGAACCGGTTCTGGCGCTGCAACTCACGGATGCCCTGGCGCATGACGTCGAGTGCCGCGTGCTGGTCATCGGTGAACGTCCACCGGCGCCACACATCGCCAACAGCGGCACGGTGGACATCTTTACTCACCCGGCCACGCATCACTTTGTTTCGCGCAACGGTTCACGCCTGAATATTTTCGCCCCTGCCAACGCGCCCGAAGCCGCTCGAACCCTTCATCTGGACTACGACGCGACCGACATTCTCGACGTCAGGGTCAGCTACGACGTATCCGTCAGCAGCAATGCGGCGGGCGTCCGCTATTTGCAGTACGAACAATTCAACCTGTGGCTGCTTCTGCCGTCGAAGACGCTAAATTTCACCGGCGTGATAAAGGCCAAAAAAGACCGCGATGGTCAGACTGGCTTCAACAACATCAAGACCACCTTCGTGCAAGTCAGGCACCCGATCGTCTTGATCATGCGTGATGGCACCTCGTACAACATCGCCGCGCCACGCGTGCCTTACCGTGAAGACGCCGACGCCCCGGGCAGCAAAACCCTGACCGCCCGCGAATGCCTGCAGCCAAGGCAAGGCAAATACCCGTTCGTCCGACCTGGCCCCATCAAACCGGTGCAACTGGGCAGCAAACCCCAGGCCATCGACTTTCCGCCGCCACCACACAATGGCACTTACGTTTTGCACGGTCAGGCCTCTTCCTACGATGTCTATCCGGTCAGCAACAGCACGTTCAGCCTGTCCACTCCTGGGGCCATTGCGCAAACGTCCGACGCGTCGTCATGGACCATCTTCACCACGAAAATGACTGAAACGATTACCCGCGACGATATCCGGCTGGACGCCCGCCATCTGCAAATCGGCAGTGCGGTCATTCAACTGCCAAGTGTCGATCATGCAGGTCCGGTGGAATCGATCAGCGTGGCGACGTCGTCCGGCAACATCTATTCGGTCGAGTTGCTGTTTGAAGTGCTGCAACTCTATGTGATCGACGCGCGTGGCTACGCAGACGTCGACGCGTTGCTGGCCGATATTCGTCGGCAACGGGAAAAGAACGAGCTGGCGACGAAAATAACCGTCAAGAACATCGGCTTTACCCCGCGCATGGCCGGGACGGTTTACTACGACTCGGTGGACAACTATTGGAGCATCGATAGCGATCCAGCCTTGCGTATCGAGGAGCAGGACCTGTTTATCGAGGCGAGCCAAAACGCCTGACGCTTTACCCGATGATTTCTGCCCGGTTCGCCCTTTGCGTCGAGCCGGGTTTACCGGAGCCCGCCGACGGATCGGCGAGCCATTAAACATGGAGTGCAAATTTTATGCGGCAAAAACCTCGACCACGCTCGCCCCAGGGGTCTGACCTGCCAGGCAGTTCCACCAAACGATCAGGTCATGACGACATAACTTTAGAATACCTCAGGGATTTCGAGAGACGGCTGCTGGGATTTGATTCCCCAAACCCTGGGGACCTGCCGTCGTACACGCCGTTCACCGGGCCGTCCCCTGCTGATCTGCAAACAACACCTTTCGTGACCGTGCACGATTTGCCGACAACCAGTCACTCGACCACCCGCACGCCCGGTCCAGGATCATTGATGGATTACACATTCTCCCCGTCCTTGTTGGATAGGAAGACGATAGAAACTAACGCGCTCGGGGTAAAAAGCTACGGCGGCACTCCGTTCGTGGATCTGGAAATCAACGGTAAAACACATCATGCATTCGTCATGTTTGACCAAAGCATCAATATGTGGCGAGTGAAGAAGCGGTCGGAACTAGAGCCGGGCCCGGTGATTTACCGTTCCATCAAAAACAACCTGTGGAAGGAAGGCCGCCATCTGACCTTTCTGGACAGCCATCAGATCATTCAGGACGGCGAAAGCCATATAGTTTCCGAATCCGCGAGTGCCAACGGATTCCACGAAGTACGCAATCTCGGCTCCGACAGCGACGCGCCCATTGTCGCCCATGCCTACAGAGACCATAACCATCGCTGGGTGGAAGTTGACCTGTCCCAACCCCGAGACACCATCCCGCCACCGGTAAAACTGGCGAATTGGTCAGATGGCGATCTGCGGCAAACGTACAACCTGACCGACGCCCAACTGTTGGACTTCCGTGCCGAGGCGGATGCATCCGGCAAACCGCCGTCCTGGGCCACGCGCGCCCAGCACGATCAGGATCTCGTGCAAGTGACAGACTCGTTGAGGTGGGTCCACCCGACAATGTCCCTCAAAGAGCGTCGCAAACTACTGCGCAGCTACAACCTGACGGCGTCGCAATTGAAGCGCCTGCGCACGGACCTCGAAAGCTACCAGATGCCCGCATGGGCCGAAGAGCATAAACGCATGACAATGAACAAGGACGATGATCAGCGCTTCAAACTGATCGCCGAAGAACTTGAACATCACGTGCAGAAGCTGAGGACCCAAGGTAGCAAATTCGCCCACGGTGAACCGATGTCTCGCTATAGCGAAGAATTTCTTGCCGACTACACGGCCCGCCTCGGCTACCTGCGCAACAAGTACGGCGCGCTTTACCGTACCGATATTCCGGCCATGTTCAGAGGCGAGACTCGAACGCCGTTCGAGCTGTCCAGGGACAGGCGCATGATCCATCGCAAGGGCAACCCGAGCGGCACGACCACCCATCGCGCATTCAGCGCGACCTTCGGCCTGAAAAACGCCACAAGTTACGCTGCATCAAATGGTGGTTACTTTCACGAGCTGCACTACAACTCGCAGGCCAACCTTTACCCCGGCATCAATCCGGACACGGGGGTAAGAAGAAGGCCTTCGGGCGGTGAATCCACCTTCGACGACAATGTCTCGCAAGACGGCGACAGGTCAGATGGCTACGACTCCGATGCCAGTAGCGTTTCCCGTGGAGAACGTGAAGGTAACGAATCCGACTCTGACAGTTCGTTCGTCTTTGATGACACGCAAAACTACACCTCCATGCGCCGCAAGCAGACCACCTCGTTTGTTTATGCCATTGACACCCGTGGCGTAGAAGTCGTCCCGGGGCACGAGGAACTAGCCTTCAATAAAAAGAACAGATTCTGGTTCGACGAACTCGAAGGGCATATATCAATGCCGACTCGGGGCGTGAGTGCTGAAAGAATCTGGCTGGTGCGATCGGACCTCAGACGGGCAGCTCGAGTGGACGACATTTACGCAATGGCGGAGACCAACGACAGGCTCGAATATTACGAGGAGAGCATTTGGGAGGGGACCGACTTCGACAACTACCACCGAAGATCCCTCTGCGACGGACTCATCGACGAAATCGCCAGTTCTGGCGGCGTAGTGCTTGAACTGCCGAAAGGCGAACTCACCTTCGCCGACGACATCGTCTGGCCGGTGCCTGAGCACTACCGGACCTGACGACATTACCTAGCCGACAAGGCTCGCGCCGGCCTCTGATCATCGAGCCGGCAACTAACCATTGATCATTGCACGACCTGCTTAATGTGAAACGCCCGATGTGATGTCCATCACCACATCGGGAAACTTCAGTCAGCCATTGGATCGGCTGACTTATCGACATGGAGTCCCACCTTTATGCGCAACAAACCGAAAGTCCCTCGATTAACGCCTGAAGTCGATACCTCCACGCCTTCGACATCCCGCCCCGTCACACCTGACACCGGGCTGGAACACCTGGATTTCAATCTGCCCGGTCGCATCAGGCCCGGGGGTCAACCCCGCTCCCATCAGAAGGCGGACTGGAAAGTTCGTCAGGAAGGACAGTGCACACCGAGCCTGCCGTGACGGTATCGGTCACGCCGCTATCGGACGCCACCGCGGTGGTGCATACCGCCCCGGTTTCGCCACTGCAACCCTACGTACAAAAACCCGGACGCGAGTTATCCGCGCCCGATACAGCCGGACTGAAATCCTACAAAGGCAGGCAATTCGCCGAAGTGGCCGGCGATCATGCAGAAAGCGGCACGCAGACAGTGATGGTGATGTTCGATGACGCCATGAAAGCCTGGCGGGCAAAGCTGCCTTCCGAACGCAATCCCTCCGGGCCACCGCTTTATCGAATCGCCAACGGCAACACCTGGAGCCTGAAAAAGCCGGTTGAGTATTACGATCACCTCGACTACTCCATCCATCATTTACCGGATAGCCAAGGCTACTACGGCGTTTCCAGGCGCAACTATTTCGAAGCCAATGGATGGTTACCCACTGACCTTTTGGCGCTCAGAGATTCTCGCAGCGGCAATTGGGTCAAGGCCGTTCGGTCCCACGCGCCAGCAGACTCATCTGCCACACCGCTTGCGCACTGGACCGATGGCGAAATCTGGAGTGCCTACCGCCTGCACGGCGCCGAAGCTCAAGTCTTTCGCACCGAAGCGCAAGCCCTTGGCAGGGCGCCTGACTGGGCCACCCGTTTCGACGAACCGGATGTCTCCCGGTATTTGGCTGACTCATTGAAATGGCTCCATCCACAGAAATCGCTGAGCGAGCGCTCGGACCTCCTGCGCAGCTACAACTTGACGGCGGCCCAGCAGACTCGTTTGCGGCAAGATCTGCAAAACGGACCGTTCCCCGAATGGGCCGAACAGCACAAGCAATTGACCCAGAGTAATGACGAGCAACGGTTCAAGCTAATTGCCGAAGAACTGGATCCATACATTCTCAGATTGAGAAATGAAGGTGAACAGTTCAACGACTCATTACCCGACGTTGATAAACGCTATGACCGTCAGTTTCTGCAAAGCTATCTGGAGCATGCAGGTTACAAGCGCAATGTGCGCGACTCGCTGTATCGGACTGACATCCCGGGGATGTTTCGTGCTGATCTGCGTACGCCTTTCGAACTGGCTCGCGACAAACGACTGATAAAACTGCGTGGCAACCCCTCTGACTCGACCACCAAACGGGCCTTGAGCGCGACATTTGGCCTTGCCAATGCCTTGTCCTACATGAGTTTTGATTACTACTCCAACCCTCGGCATTACAACACCCAGGCCAATCGCTATCCGGGACACTTCAGTGACAGCGATGCGTCAGGCGGAGGTCGACACAGCACCGACGGGGAATCTGATACATCGTTTGAAATGGACGACTCGCGCGACTATCCATTGCTGCGACGCGAACAAAAACTGGGGTTCCTGTATGTCATCGACACCCGCGGCGTCGAGGTCGTACCCCGGGTGGAAAACATTTATCTGATCAACACGGATTTTGACGGGGATACACTCGAAGGCCGGATATCAATGCCTACGCGGGGCATCAGCGCCGAAAGGATCTGGCTGGTGCACTCGGACTTGAAGCGGGCTGCCCGGGTTGAAGACATCTTTCGGCAAGCAGGCGAAGACGCCGAGGAAATCGAGAAAGCAACGTGGACAGGCGCCGACGCACGCTCTGTAGAACTCGTTGGCTACACCCCTTACGACGCACTGATCAATCGAGTTGCAAATGCTGGCGGGGAGATACTCAATTTACCGAAAGGTAACAATACATTTGCCAACGACATTGCGTGGCCCGTTCCCGAGCACTACAGAACCTGATTCGCAAAATAATTTGAACGTGTGAAACACGCCATTCATTGCACAAATGAATGGCGTGTTTCATCAAGCCTCAACCGGGAGCTTATCAATAAGCTTGAACACAAAAACTACCGGTTTATTGTTATAAGCAATATGCCCCGTCACATTCGGATCCACACTTTTGAAAATATCCATTCTATTAACGGTGTCGCGATACAGCGGTTTTTTATTCGACTCGCTCGCCAGCCCGATATAAGTCGGGCCGCTTTCAAGATCACTCAGTCTGGCTCGCATCACTGCGCTCTTGCTGATTGAAAAAACTCACTTTGTTCGTTCTGACTGACCAGTAGATTGTGCGTATTACTCTCTATGATCAATCGTGCGCCATCATTCATACCGCGCAGCACAACATTGATCGCATAGCTGTCGCCCTGTGGCGTGAATTTCAGCAGCAGCGGTTTGTCATCCTCATGGTCGGCGAGGGTAATAAAACTCGATTCGCGCAGGTCCGCCAGTGCTACTTCAACATCGAGCTTCTCACTTTGGGTTATCCGCGAGTCGCGTAAACGCTGCTTCAGGCGTTGCTGATTAAGCACCACTGGCAGCCCGTTGACATAAAGATTTGCGGTAAATGCAATGTTGTCTCTTTTATTCGTAGACATAAAACCACCTCCACGCAGAAGTCTTGCCGCTTATCCATCCGCAGCAACTGATCCTTCTGCATGACAAGAAAATTCAGGCCGCAGCCATCGGAGCGACAGACTCTACCGTGGCGGAAACACGAGGAATATCGTTGGCAGGAATTTTGGCGGCCTTGCGTTTACGACGCTCGATGACCATCAAATCGGCGTAGACCGCCGCCGCTTCAATAACGTGATTAACGTTATGATCGCTACCGGCATGTTTCAAAATATACTTACCGGCAATATCGTCCCAGAAGCCCCACTCATCTTCATAAACAGTCATGACTTATCCTTATTATTAACCAGGTCACCCGCGTCCTGCGGGCAACTTGAAATTAAGTCAAAGGAAAAGCCAAAACAATGCTGGCAAGTAACGGGAGTTGATTCAAAGTAAAACTAGGCGAACAGTTCACCCTGCAACTCATCGAGCAGCGCCTGGATCGCATCCAGCCGCTGCTGTGGATCGTCGAGTTGCAGCAGGTCGATCTTGTCTTCTTCGGCGAACGGCAACAGATACGCCAACTGATTGGCCAGCGACTGCTGGCCAAGCGCGTCAGTGCCCATGTTCAACGCCTCGACCATCGGGTGTTCGGCCAAGGCCTTGAGCAACGCCACCAGATCGGCGTCTTCGTCCTGCAACGGTTGCTCGGGTTCATCGTCCAGCCATTCGACGTCGGCGAGGATCAACTGATCGCGCTGCACTTCAGTGCGCAATACATTGAAGCGGCGCCCACCCTGCACGCGGATCCCCAACAAGCCGTTGTCCTGCTGCTGGAAGTCGGTGATCCGTGCCTCGCAACCAACCAGCGCAAAACCTTCCGGCGCCAGGCCGACTTCGTCGCCCTCAAGAATGCACACCACGCCAAAACCACCGCTCTGTTTCATGCAGCGGCCGATCATGTCGAGATAGCGCGCCTCGAAGATCTGCAAATCGAGGTTGCAGCCGGGAAACAACACTGTGTTCAGCGGGAAAAGCGGCAGACTCATAGACATTTCCTTACACCACCATCGACACCGCCAACGGCAGGAACACCGCCGTGGCCACGCCCATCAGACTCATCGCCAGCGCCGCGAAGGCGCCGCACTCATCACTTTCCTGCATCGCCACCGCCGTGCCGACCGCGTGCGCGGTCATGCCCAGCGCCATGCCGCGCGCCTCGGGGCTGTGTACGCCGAGACGGTTAAGCAGCGCCGGGCCGAAGATCGCGCCGATCACTCCAGTGATCAGCACGAACACCGCAGCCAGTGCTGCGACGCCACCGATCTGCTCCGCCACCAACATCGCAATCGGCGAAGTGACCGACTTCGGCGCCATGGTCATCAGGATCATGTGTTCGGCGCCGAACCACCAACCGAGCAAAACGCCCATGCCCGTCGCAACCACCCCGCCTATCACCAGCGTAGTAAAAATCGGCCAGAACAATTGGCGGATGCGTTTGAGGTTCAAATACAACGGCACCGCCAGCGCCACCGTTGCCGGGCCGAGCAGAATACTGAGGATCTCGGTGCTCTTGCGGTACTCGGCATAAGTCAGGCCACAGCCGACCAGCACGCCGATCACCAACAGCATGGAGACCAGCACCGGTTGCAGAAAGATCCAGCGGGTCTTCTCGAACGCCGCCAGCACCAGTTGATAGGCGCCGAGCGTGATGCCTATGCCGAACAACGGATGATGAATGACCGAAGCCCAGGCACCCTGCCAATCAAAGAGCATCAGGACTCCTCCGAGCGGTGCGCGTGACGCTTGACCATGCGTTGCATCAGCACGCCGGCAAAGGCCATCGACAGGATCAGCGACACCACCAGGGCGCCGACAATCGCCCAGAAATCCGCGGCAATTGCCGTGGCGTAAACCATTACACCCACCGCCGGCGGCACCAGCAACAAAGGCAGATAACGCAGCAGACTGCCGGCCGCGAGGTTCAGTGGCTCGCCGACTTCACCGCGAATGATCAGGAATATCAGCAACAGCAGCAGGCCGATGATCGGCCCCGGCAGCACCGGCAACAGCAAATGATTGATCGCCGTGCCGAGCAATTGGAACAGCACCAGCAGGGTCAGGCCACGTAGCAACATCCGACATCTCCGTCTTACTTTTCACCCAGCGGGGGCTCGGCATTATAAGCACGCCTGCGCTATGGATCGGCATTCGCCAAAAGCATGGTCGGTTGACCGGAGCAAATCGCCATGATGATCTACAGTGGTTCGCAGGGCGGTCAAATCCCCCACCCAAAAAAATATAAAACCGATGAACCCAAGGAGAGTCTCAATGCCCTATGTTCCCGTTGCAGAGCTCAAAGATTATGTCGGCAAGGAACTCGGACGTTCCGAATGGCTCACCATCGATCAGGAACGCATCAACCTGTTCGCCGAAGCCACCGGGGATTATCAGTTCATTCACGTCGACCCGGTCAAAGCCGCGCAAACGCCATTTGGCAGCACCATAGCCCACGGCTTCCTGTCGTTGTCGCTGATGCCGAAACTGATGGAAGACATCCTCGTCCTGCCGCAAGGCGTGAAGATGGTGGTCAACTATGGTCTGGACAGCGTGCGTTTCATCCAGCCGGTCAAGGTCAATTCGAAAGTCCGCCTGAAGGTGGATATGGTTGAAGTCACCGAGAAAAAACCTGGCCAGTGGCTGCTCAAAGCTACCGCAACGCTTGAGATAGAAGGCTCGGACAAACCGGCCTATATCGCCGAGCCACTGTCGCTCTGCTTCGTGTAAACGTTCCGGACGCGAAGCAGCGCACGCTGTTTCGCGTCAACACTGTTTTTACCGGCTGCATTAGGTCACACAGCTGCGGCATACTCGGTCGCCTAATTGCCCGGATCCCGCTATGCGCCCACTCGCTTCTCTAGCACCGCTTGCCATGACCCTTTTGCTTGCCGCTTGCGGCGACGGCGAATCGCTGTTGCCTCCCGATGCGCGCCTGCCGGATGGCGGACGGTATCGCGGTGAACTGGTCGATGGCTTGTTGCAAGGTCAGGGACGCGTCGACTACCCCAACGGCAGTTGGTACGCCGGGCAATTCGACAAGGGCCAGTGGCACGGTCAGGGCGAATGGCACGGCAGCAATGGCGAGGTCTATCGCGGCCAGTTCCAGCAAGGCCTGTTCGACGGCCAGGGCAGCCTGACGACCAATGCCAGCAGTTACACCGGCGGCTTCAAACAAGGCCGGCGCGATGGCGAAGGTACGCTGAAAGAAAACGCCATGACCTACCGTGGCGAGTTCAAGGCTGACCAGTATTCCGGGCTCGGCCGTCTCGAAATGGACGACGGCAGCTCCTATCAAGGCCAGTTCGCCCACGGCAAACCCAACGGTGAAGGCCAGCGTGGCGACGCCAGCGGCAACTCGTTCACCGGGCATTTCGTCAACGGTCAGCTGGAGGGCAACGGCACGTTCAACAGCGCCGACGGTGACATCTATGTCGGCGGCTTCAAGAACAATCAATTGCACGGCAAGGGCCGCTACGAAAATGCCGACGGCGATGTCTGGCTCGGCCAATTCAAGGAAGGCGCGCTGACCGGCAAGGGCGAATTGATCGGTGCCGACGGCAGCCATTACGTCGGCGAGTTCAGCGACTGGCGCTTCAGCGGTCAGGGCCGACTGAATCTGTCCGACGGCAGCTTTTATATCGGCGGTTTCGACAACGACAGTTACTCCGGGCGCGGCACGCTGGTGCTCACCGATGGCAGCGTGATGAGCGGCACCTGGATCAACGGCCAGCGCGTGCGCGATGCCGATGGCAAGTTGCTGCCCGACACCCTCGAACTCGGCCTGCTCGCCCAGGGCCGACTGCTCAACGATGCACTGGCCGCCGTTCCGGCCTCGACGCCAGCGGTCGAGCTGTACACCCTGACACTGGGCGGCGACGGCAAGCAGAGCGTGTTCCTGCGCGAGTCCGACTACGTCGCCAACATGCTCTCCACGCGTTTTGGCGCGTATGGCCAGATCCGTCTGGTCAACCACCGTGACCACCTCGGCGACCGGCCGATGGCCACCCGCGAGAATCTGCGGCGAGCGGCACAGACCCTCGCTGAACGCAGTGGCCCGGAAGACTTGCTGTTCATCTACCTGACCAGCCACGGCACCGCCGAGCATGAACTGGTGCTCGACCAGCCGCGCATGGAACTCGCCGATCTGCCCGCCGACGAACTCGCCGCCGTGCTGGCGCCGCTGAAAAACCGCGACAAGATCATCGTGATCTCTTCGTGCTACTCAGGCGGTTTCATTCCTGCCCTGAAAGACGAACGCACGCTGATCATGACCGCGTCACGCGCTGATCGCGTTTCGTTCGGCTGCTCCGAAGAGGCCAACTTCACCTACTTCGGCGACGCGCTGTTCGCCCAGGCGCTGAACCAGACCGACGATCTCGAGCAAGCATTCAAACTGGCCAAGGCCACTGTCGCCGAGCGAGAACTGGCGGATAATTTCGAAGCGTCCGAGCCGCAAATCTGGGCGCCGAAAACTGTGCTGTCGCACTGGCAACTGCTGCGTAAACAGCAAGCCAGAAAAGCGTTGCAAAGTGCTGCATTGAACGACGGAGCGATAAAGAGCAACTAAGCTGAACAGTATCAAGGGAGAGACACTATGTACTTGACGCCTCAGCACGTTTTGCTAGCCGGAGCCACCGGTTTGACCGGTGAACATCTACTCGACCGTTTGCTCAACGAGCCAACGATCACCCGCGTGCTCGCCCCTTCGCGTCGGCCATTGGCCGAGCATCCGCACCTGGAAAACCCGGTCGGTGATCCGCAGGTATTTCTGCCGCAGCTTTCGGGGCGCGTCGACATCGCCTATTGCTGTCTTGGTACGACCATCAAGCAAGCGGGCTCGGAAGCGGCGTTTCGCGCGGTCGATTTGGACATGGTCGTGGCGTTTGCCAAACGCGCACGGGAAATGGGCGCGCGGCATTTGATTGTGATCAGTGCAATTGGCGCCGATCCGAAATCATCGGTTTTCTACAATCGGGTCAAAGGCGAAATGGAGCAGGCCTTGCGCGCGCAGGATTGGCCGCAGTTGACCATTTGCCGACCTTCACTGTTGTTGGGTGAACGCACGGAGCCACGTCTGGCCGAGCAGTTGGCCGGGCCGTTGTCGAAGCTGATTCCGGGTAAATACCGTGGCATCGAGGCGTGCCAACTGGCGCGAGCGATGTGGCGGCTGGCGCTGGAAGAGCAGGATGGGGTTCGGGTGATCGAGTCGGATGATCTGAGGAAGCTCGGCAAATAAGATCAAAAGATCGCAGCCTGCGGCAGCTCCTACAGGGGAATTGGTTATCGCCACGGATCCGTGACTGATATCAACCACCTGTAGGAGCTGCCGCAGGCGGCGATCTTTGCTTTTACAATCCGCCAGTCGCCTGAAACCCCACGCCAATGACGGTGAGCAAAGACAACGGCAAAAGCAGCGTATCCAACAAAGCACTCGCCGGCAGATCCACCCCCGGATAGCTTGGCGCCTCAGCGCCAAACCGATCCATCGCGCAACACCCGCCATTCATTGCATACAAATCCAGCCGCGTCCCCGAATACACCACCGGCGCCCCGGGCTTGGCCGCATCGAGCGTTCGCGCCGTGGCGCAACCCGTCAGATGCAGCGCCAGCACTATCACCAACAGAGACGCCAGCAGCTTATTCATCGCTGCTCAGATGATGTTCACCCCAACGCGGCAGCATGTCCTGAGGAATGCCCAGCAGGTTGAGAATCCGCGCCACGACGAAATCGATCAGGTCATCGATGGTCTGCGGCTGGTGATAAAAGCCTGGCGAGGCAGGCAGGATGGTCACGCCCATGTTCGACAGCTTGAGCATGTGTTCCAGATGAATGCTCGAATACGGCGCCTCGCGCGGCACCAGAATCAACTGGCGGCGTTCTTTCAGCGTCACGTCCGCGGCACGTTCGATCAGGTTGTTGCAGGCACCCGTGGCAATCGCCGACAGCGTCCCGGTGGAACACGGCACCACGACCATCGCTGCCGGGGCGCCGGAACCCGAGGCCACCGGCGACATCCAGTCTTCCTTGCCATACACGCGAATCTGCCCGGCGGCGGCCCCGGTGTATTCAGTCAGAAACGCCTGCATCGTCTGCGGCTTGGGCGGCAGCATGACGTCGGTCTCGGTGGCCATCACCAGTTGCGCAGCCTTGGAGATCAGGAAGTGAACTTCGCGATCTTCACGCACCAGGCAATCGAGCAGGCGCAAGCCATACTGCGCGCCGGACGCGCCGGTCATCGCCAGCGTGATGCGTTCGGGGCCATTGCTCTGCAAACGAGTGTTCATTGCAGCGCCTCGGCGAGTTTGCCGTGCAGGCCGCCGAAGCCGCCGTTGCTCATGATCACCACATGAGTGCCGGGCTGGGCCTGGCTTTTCACGCGTTCGATGATGCCTTCCAGCGAATCGCTGACAATCGAGGGCACGGTGCACAGTGCAGCCGTGCCCGCCAGATCCCAGCCGAGGTTCGCCGGGGCGTACCAGATCACTTGATCGGCATCGTTCACGCTCTCCGGCAAACCGTCACGGTGCGCGCCGAGCTTCATCGAGTTGGAACGCGGTTCGATAATCGCAATCAACGGCGCATCGCCGATACGCTTGCGCAAACCGTCGAGCGTGGTGGCAATCGCGGTCGGGTGATGAGCGAAGTCGTCGTAAATAGTGATGCCGCGTACTTCGGCGACTTTCTCCATACGGCGTTTGACGTTCTTGAACGCGCTCAACCCGGCAATGCCCATCGACGGCACCACGCCAACATGACGCGCAGCCGCCAAAGCAGCCAAGGCGTTGGCGACGTTGTGCTGACCGGTCAGCTCCCACTCGACGGTGCCTTGGGACACGCCTTCGAACATCACTTCGAAGGCCGAGCCGTCCTCGCTCAACAATTTGACTTGCCACTGACCGCCCGCACCGGTGGTTTGCACCGGGGTCCAGCAACCCATTTCGATCACACGCTGCAAGGCAGGCTCGGTGGTCGGATGGATCACCAGGCCTTCGCTCGGGATAGTACGCACCAAGTGATGGAATTGCCGCTCGATCGCCGGCAGATCCGGGAAGATGTCGGCGTGATCGAACTCTAGGTTGTTGAGGATTGCGGTGCGCGGACGGTAGTGAACGAATTTCGAGCGCTTGTCGAAGAATGCGCTGTCGTATTCATCAGCTTCGATCACGAAGAACGGCGTGCCACCCAGACGGGCCGACACCGAGAAATTCTGCGGCACACCACCGATGAGGAAACCCGGGCTCATGCCGGCGTGCTCCAGCACCCAGGCAAGCATGCTGCTGGTGGTGGTTTTACCATGCGTGCCGGCAACCGCCAGCACCCAACGTCCTTGCAGCACATGGTCAGCCAGCCACTGCGGGCCGGAAACGTACGGCAGGCCTTTGTTCAGCACATATTCCACCGCCGGGTTGCCGCGGGACATGGCGTTGCCGATGACCACCAGATCCGGTGCCGGATCGAGCTGCGCCGGATCGTAACCCTGCGTCAGCTGAATGCCCTGGGCTTCAAGCTGCGTGCTCATCGGTGGATAGACGTTGGCGTCGGAGCCGGTCACGTGATGGCCCAGCTCTTTGGCCAACACCGCCATCGAGCCCATGAAAGTCCCGCAGATACCCAGAATATGAATGTGCATAGTCGACCTCGTAAAACATGGCCGCAGGTTAGCGTAGGGAGGGGGAAATCGCACTCTTTAGCTGATCAGGAGATTTGATAGACACACCTTTCCCGGAGGAGCTGCCGCAGGCTGCGATCTTTTGATTTTAAAAAGCTGGATCAAAAGATCGCAGCCTTCGGCAGCTCCTACAGGGGAGTTACGCGGTGCGGGCGATGCCGTGTTTGCGCAGTTTTCGGTAGAGGGTGTTGCGGCTGACACCGAGTTGCTGCGCCGTGTGAGTCATGTGCCAGCGCGTTTGCTCAAGGGCATTCAGCAATGCCGACCGCTCGGCGTCTTCCAGCGGGTGATCGGATGTCGGCGTTTCCACGACGGGCGGCCGCAACTGCCGAATCATCGCCGGCAAATCCTCCAGTCCGATCCGCCCTTCATCACACAACGCCGCCAGCGTACGCAGCACGTTGCGCAACTGGCGCACATTCCCCGGCCAGTTGAACGCCAGCAACGCCTGACGCGCCGGCTCTTCGATCAGGATCGTATCGCCGCCCGCCTCCTCGGCCAGCAGAAAATCCAGCAACTGCGATTTATCACTTCGCTCGCGCAATGCCGGCAGCGCGACTTCCAGCCCATTGAGCCGGTAATACAAATCCTCACGAAAACTACCGTCCTCGACCCGCCCGAGCAAATTGCGGTGGGTCGCACTGATGATTCGCACGTTGACTGCTTCCGGCTCACCGCCGATCGGCACCACTTGCCGATCCTCCAGCACGCGCAACAAACGCGTCTGCAACGCCAGCGGCATGTCACCGATTTCATCAAGGAACAACGTGCCGCCATCGGCCTGCTGCAACTTGCCGCGCATGCCGTCCTTGCGCGCGCCGGTGAAACTGCCGCCGCGATAGCCGAACAGTTCACTCTCGATCAGGCTTTCCGGGATGGCTGCGCAATTGAGCGCGACGAAGGCTTTGCCCGAGCGTTGACTGGCCAGATGCACAGCCTTGGCGAAGGCTTCCTTGCCGGAGCCGGTCTCACCAATGATCAGCAGTGGCACGTCGCGCTCGAACACGCGCAGCGCTTTGCGGAAATCGGCCTGCAGTGCAGCGTCCCCCAGGCAGATGCCGGAAAGGCGCGGAGCTTCGATTGTTTTTGCTGCCGGGGTGATCGGCGACGGCTTGCGCGACTCACCGCGCAACACGGCAAACAAATGCCGCCCGTCACGGGTACGCAGCGGCCAACTGGCGCTGGCATTGGCACTCGCGCGGCCAAGCAATTCACCCAGCGAACAATCGAAAAACGCCTCCACGGGTTTCCCCAGCAAGCCACCGCGAATATGCCCGAGCAGGTTCAGCGCACTCTGGTTGACCGCGCTGATCCGCCCTTCCCCGTCGAACGCCAACAAGCCCTCACTGAACAGGCCGACAGATTCAGCCTGCAGATGAAAGCGCAGCAACCATTGGTTATCGAAACAGCGCAGGAAGTAGCAGCTCTCGATCATCTTCGCCGACAGATTGACCAGCGCCATCGTGTGGAACTGGCTCTGACGCGAGACGTCGTGGCGTGCCGAGGACACGTCGAGCACCGCGAGCAGTTCGCCATGCGGGTCGAACACCGGGCTTGCCGAGCAGGTCAGGCCCGTGTGACGACCACGAAAGTGTTCATCTTGATGGATGGTCAGCGACTGACGCTCGACCAGGCAGGTGCCGATGCCGTTGGTGCCCTCACAGGCTTCGCTCCAGTCGGCACCGAGCCAGAGGCCGGCGCGTTCGAAGATCTTGCGTTCGGCGGGTGCGGTAACGCAGTTGAGGATCACCCCGCGCGCATCGGTCAGCAACACCGCGTGGCCGGCGCCGGAGAGTTGCTGATGCAGGCTGCTCATTTCAGTGCCGGCGATCTGCAGAACCTGTTGAAGACGTTCGCGACTTTCCAGCACACGTCCGTGTTCGAGCACGGTCGGTGCCATGCTCAGCGCCGGGTCGAGGTGATAGTCCTCAAGGCAACGCAGCCACGACCGGGCAATCGACGGATCGGCACCGGGCCCATGCAGGTGCGGTTTGCCCTGGGTAACGGTGAGAACCTGTTGGGCATGGCGACTCAAATGGTTGTCGTGCATTTCTTATTGTTCTCCCCGAAAGGTCGACATGTTCCCTCTGTAGGAGCTGCCGCAGGCTGCGATCTTTTGATCTTGATCTGCAGAAAAGCAAAATCAAAAGATCGCGGCCTGCGGCAGCTCCTGCAGGGGTTGCTGTTGGCTGAGGATCCTCCAGGTAAATGTGTATTGCAATGCTGGCGGGACCGGCCGGTCACAGGCTGTGCCGAAAACGGTACAAACTGTCACTCCGACTGTACCGAAACCATCACAGCGGCAATCCGCTCGTCCGACACAAACCACGCAACACCTTGATTTACCTGACCTGCACGGCAGTGGCCCGACCTTTGCTCTACGCTTATAGCAAGCGCACCTGCGCGTTTCTCTAATAAGTACAAAGCCAAGGAGAACAATCATGCTTTATGCTCACCCCGGTACTGAAGGCGCCAAAGTCTCGTTCAAGAGCAAGTACGGTAACTACATCGGCGGCGAGTTCGTCGCGCCTGTCAAAGGTCAGTACTTCACCAACACTTCGCCAGTAAATGGCCAGCCGATTGCCGAATTCCCGCGCTCCACTGCCGAAGACATCGACAAGGCACTGGACGCCGCCCACGCCGCTGCCGATGCATGGGGCTCGACGTCCGTGCAGGCGCGCTCGCTGATTTTGCTGCAGATCGCCGACCGCATCGAACAGAACCTCGAACTGCTGGCGATCACCGAAACCTGGGACAACGGCAAAGCCATCCGCGAAACCCTCAACGCCGACATCCCGCTGGCCGCCGACCATTTCCGCTACTTCGCCGGGTGCCTGCGCGCCCAGGAAGGCAGCGCGGCCGAAATCGACGGCAACACCGTGGCCTATCACATCCATGAACCACTGGGCGTGGTCGGCCAGATCATCCCGTGGAACTTCCCGATCCTGATGGCCGCGTGGAAACTCGCGCCAGCGCTGGCCGCCGGTAACTGCGTGGTGCTCAAGCCGGCCGAACAAACCCCGCTGGGCATCACCGTGCTGATGGAACTGATCGGTGACTTGCTGCCACCTGGCGTGCTTAACGTGGTGCAAGGCTTCGGCAAAGAAGCCGGCGAAGCGCTGGCGACCAGCAAACGCATCGCCAAGATCGCCTTCACCGGCTCGACCCCGGTCGGTTCGCACATCATGAAATGCGCTGCCGAAAACATCATTCCGTCGACCGTGGAACTGGGCGGCAAGTCGCCGAACATCTTCTTCGAAGACATCATGCAGGCCGAGCCGACCTTCATCGAAAAAGCCGCCGAGGGTCTGGTGCTGGCCTTCTTCAACCAGGGCGAAGTCTGCACCTGCCCTTCCCGTGCACTGGTGCAGGAATCGATCTACGACGAGTTCATGGCCGTCGTGATGAAGAAAGTTCTGCAAATCAAACGCGGCGATCCACTGGACACCGACACCATGGTCGGCGCGCAGGCATCCGAGCAGCAATTCGACAAGATTCTTTCTTACCTGGAAATCGCCAAGGGTGAAGGCGCCGAACTGCTGACCGGCGGCAAAGTGGAAAAACTCGAGGGCAATCTGTCGACCGGTTATTACATCCAGCCGACCCTGCTCAAGGGCACCAACAAGATGCGCGTGTTCCAGGAGGAAATCTTCGGGCCGGTGGTGAGCATCACCACGTTCAAGGACGAAGCTGAAGCCCTGGCCATCGCCAACGACACCGAGTTCGGCCTCGGCGCTGGCCTGTGGACCCGCGACATCAACCGAGCCTACCGCATGGGCCGCGCCATCAAGGCCGGTCGTGTGTGGACCAACTGCTACCACCTGTACCCGGCGCATGCCGCGTTTGGCGGGTACAAAAAGTCCGGCGTGGGGCGTGAAACTCACAAAATGATGCTCGACCACTATCAGCAGACCAAAAACCTGCTGGTGAGCTACGACATCAATCCGTTGGGCTTTTTCTAAAAAGCTGGGGCGACACTGATGTTTCGGTGTCGCCCATTCGACCGCCATCGCGAGCAGGCTCACTCCTACAATTGCACCACATTCCTCCTGTAGGAGTGAGCCTGCTCGCGATTGGCGTCCTAAATAACACGACACATAGGTCTGGCCGCTCTGGCACGGCCCTTGCGTACCCGTCATTCAGGTTTTGCACCAAGACTGCCGCTGCGTGAACAGCATTCATCCACCCAAACCGCCGCACCCGAAAGTCCAACAGATCAAACAATAAAAAAGACAGCGAGGACTTATGACTTCCATCACACAGCTCAAACCCACACTCGGCACCCTGCACCTATGGGGCATTGCCGTCGGCCTGGTGATTTCCGGCGAATACTTCGGCTGGAGTTACGGCTGGGGCACTGCGGGCACCCTGGGTTTTCTGGTCACAGCCTTGATGGTCGCGACCATGTACACCTGCTTCATCTTCAGCTTTACCGAATTGACTACCGCGATCCCACACGCTGGCGGGCCGTTTGCCTACAGCCGTCGGGCGTTCGGCGAGAAAGGCGGATTGATCGCCGGCATCGCCACGCTGATCGAGTTCGTCTTTGCACCACCGGCGATTGCCATGGCCATCGGCGCTTATCTCAACGTGCAATATCCCGAGCTTGATCCGAAGATCGCCGCCGTCGGCGCCTATTTCGTCTTCATGACGCTGAACATTCTCGGCGTCAGCATTGCCGCGACCTTCGAACTGGTGGTCACCGTGCTCGCCGTCGCTGAACTGCTGGTGTTCATGGGCGTGGTCGCGCCGGGCTTCAGCTTCAGCAATTTCGTGCTCAACGGCTGGTCGGGCTCGAACGAGTTCAGTATGGCCTCGATTCCCGGGATCTTTGCGGCGATACCGTTCGCGATCTGGTTCTTCCTCGCCATCGAAGGCGCGGCCATGGCGGCCGAAGAAGCCAAAGACCCGAAACGCACGATTCCCAAGGCTTACGTCAGCGGCATCCTGACCCTGGTGTTCCTCGCCATCGGTGTGATGGTCATGGCTGGCGGCGTTGGCGACTGGCGCCAACTGTCGAACATCAACGATCCACTGCCGCAAGCAATGAAAGCCGTGGTTGGCAATAACTCATCGTGGATGCACATGCTGGTGTGGATCGGCCTGTTCGGTCTGGTGGCGAGTTTCCACGGGATTATTCTCGGCTACTCACGGCAGTTCTTCGCCCTCGCCCGCGCTGGTTATTTGCCGAAAGGCCTGGCCAAGCTTTCACGCTTCCAGACCCCGCACCGCGCCATTCTGGCCGGCGGCGTGATCGGCATCGCGGCGATCTACAGCGACGGTCTGGTCAATCTGCAAGGCATGACCCTGACGGCGGCGATGATCACCATGTCGGTGTTTGGCGCCATCGTGATGTACATCATCAGCATGCTCAGCCTGTTCAAGTTGCGCAAAACCGAACCGAATCTGGAGCGCACCTTCCGCGCGCCGGGCTACCCGGTGGTGCCGGCGATTGCACTGTTTCTGGCCGTGGTATGCCTGGTGGCGATGGCGTGGTTCAACACGCTGATCGGTTGCGTGTTCCTGGGTTTCATGGCCGCCGGTTACCTGTATTTCCAGCTGACCGCCAAGCAACGCGCCGAAGCGCCGGCAGACGCTATGCTCGAAGGTATCTAGTTGCACCGGCACCGGGCCTTTCGCCCGGTGCCGGCATTATTGAAGTGCATGCAGATCCAATGTGGGAGCGAGCCTGCTCGCGAAGGCGGAGTGTCAGTCGACAACTGTTTTAATGTCAGTCCGTATTCGCGAGCAGGCTCGCTCCCACAAAGGTTCACTCCTATATAAAGCAGATTGCAGTAATTACCGGAGGACACCGCCCCATGGCCGCATTTGCCCATTCCGTCGGCGCCCAGACCTTTCGCTTCGACAGCCTCAAGGATGTGATGGCCAAGGCCAGCCCGGCGCGGTCCGGGGATTTTCTCGCCGGTGTCGCCGCACTCAACGACGGCGAGCGCGTGGCCGCGCAGATGGCGCTGGCCGACATCCCGCTCACGCATTTCCTACAGGAAGCGCTGATTCCCTACGAGTCCGATGAAGTCACCCGACTGATCATCGACACTCACGACAAACAGGCCTTCGCGGTCGTCAGTCACCTCACCGTGGGCGGCTTTCGCGACTGGTTGCTCAGCGACGCCGCCGATGAAACCAGTCTGCGTGATCTGGCTCCCGGCCTGACCCCGGAAATGGTCGCCGCCGTATCGAAGATCATGCGCGTGCAGGATTTGGTTCTGGTCGCGCAAAAAATCCGCGTGGTGACGAAGTTTCGCGGCACCCTCGGCCTACGCGGACGGTTATCCACAAGGCTACAACCCAATCACCCCACCGACGAACCGTCAGGCATTGCCGCGAGCATTCTCGACGGTCTGCTCTATGGCAACGGTGACGCGATGATTGGCATCAACCCGGCCACTGACAGCATCGCCTCAATCTGCGCCATGCTGGAAATGCTCGACGCGATCATCCAGCGCTACGACATCCCGACCCAGGCCTGCGTGCTCACTCACGTCACCACTTCTATAGAAGCGATCAACCGAGGCGTGCCGCTGGATCTGGTGTTCCAGTCCATCGCCGGCACTGAAGCGGCCAACGCCAGTTTCGGCATCAACCTCAACGTATTGCAGGAAGGCTACGACGCCGGTTTGAGTCTGAATCGTGGCACGCTCGGACAGAACCTGATGTATTTCGAAACCGGCCAAGGCAGTGCGCTGTCGGCCAACGCCCACCATGGCGTCGACCAGCAGACCTGCGAAACCCGGGCCTACGCCGTGGCGCGACATTTCAAGCCGTTCCTGGTGAACACCGTCGTAGGATTTATCGGCCCGGAATACCTCTACAACGGCAAACAGATCATCCGCGCCGGCCTCGAAGACCACTTCTGCGGCAAGTTGCTCGGTGTGCCGATGGGCTGCGACATCTGTTACACCAACCACGCCGAAGCCGATCAGGACGACATGGACACCCTGCTGACGCTCTTGGGTGTCGCCGGAATCAACTTCATCATGGGCATCCCCGGCTCCGACGACATCATGCTCAATTACCAGACCACCTCGTTTCACGACGCGCTCTACGCCAGGCAGACTTTGGGGCTGAAACCGGCGCCAGAGTTCGAGCTGTGGCTGGCCAATATGGGCATCTTCACCCAGGCGGACGGCAAGGTTCGCTTCGGTAACAACCTGCCGCCGGCCTTCCGCCAGGCGTTGGCGCAACTGGGATGAGTCACATGGAAAAACCGCCCATCGACCCGCAAAACCCTTGGCTGGAACTGCGCCGCCTGACCCCGGCGCGAATCGCCCTCGGCCGCACCGGCACCAGCCTGCCGACCCGCGCACAACTGGATTTCCAGTTTGCCCACGCCCAGGCGCGCGACGCCGTACACCTGCCGTTCGATCACGTCGGGCTCAGCACACAATTGAGTGAACGCGGGCGCGAAAGCCTGTTGCTGCACAGCGCGGCAGCGGATCGCAATAGCTACCTGCAACGCCCGGATCTGGGGCGCAAGCTCAGTGATGAGTCGGCGCAACACCTGCGCGATTACGCGGCGGCACATCCGGGCGGCGTCGATCTGGCGATTGTTGTGGCCGATGGCCTGTCAGCGCTGGCGGTGCATCGCCACACACTGCCATTTCTCAGCCGTCTGGAAGAACAAATGGACGGTGATGAATGGTCAATCGCGCCAATAGTGTTGGTGGAACAGGGCCGCGTTGCCGTCGGTGATGAAATTGGCCAATTGCTCGGTGCGAAAATGCTGGTGATGCTGATTGGCGAACGACCGGGCCTCAGTTCGCCGGACAGCCTGGGTTTGTATTTCACCTACAATCCAAAAACAGGGCTGACGGATGCCTACCGCAACTGTATTTCCAATGTCCGGCTGGAAGGTTTGAGCTACGGCATGGCGGCGCATCGCTTGCTGTACCTGATGCGCGAAGCCTGTCGGCGGCAGTTGTCAGGGGTCAATCTGAAAGACGAAGCGCAGGTTCAGACGCTTGAGTCGGACGCCAAAACGGACATTAAAGGAAACTTCCTACTCGATCCGCCCACAACCTGAACCGTTTCCGCATTGCGTTTCTGCGCCGGTTTCAGGCAGGATCGATGCACGGCCGCCAGGGTTTCCCATCGCCGTCAGAGCAGTTGAAGACAGCCACTTGAAGACGAGACCTATCATGCGGATTATTCAAGCGACCCTCGAACATCTGGATTTGTTGACTCCGTTGTTCGTCAAATATCGCGAGTTCTACGGTTCCCTGCCTTACCCGGATTCCTCCCGCGCGTTTCTGGAAAAACGTCTGCGTCGCAAGGAATCGGTGATCTATTTGGCCCTGGCCGACGATGACGACAAGAAACTGATGGGTTTCTGCCAGCTTTATCCGAGCTTTTCCTCGCTATCGCTAAAGCGCGTATGGATCCTCAACGACATTTATGTTGCCGAAGACGCCCGCCGCCAACTGGTCGCCGACAACCTGATCCGCACCGCGAAGAAAATGGCCAAGGAAACCCAGGCCGTGCGTATGCGCGTTTCCACCAGCAGCAATAACGAAGTCGCGCAGAAAACCTATGAATCCATCGGCTTCAAGGAAGACACCGAATTCAAGAACTACGTGCTGCCGATCAGCGACGAGCTCTGACCCCTGGACCGACTTCGGACAGCTCCTGTGGCGAGGGAGCTTGCTCCCGCTGGGCTGCAAAGCAGCCCCAAACCCCAACACCTCGATCCCGCAGGCTCACCGCATGCCTGCGGATTCGGGAGTGCTGCGCCCTCCAGCGGGAGCAAGCGCCCTTGCCACAAAAAACACTCGCCACCAAAATCCATGCGTCCCTGACAAATATTCACACCCCGACATCCCCCGCTACAAAACCAACGCGCTTTTCATCTTTCAGACCGTATAATCGCGATCTTTCCGGCTTGTAAGAAAAACTACACCTCGCTGTAGGCTTACACCCGATTCACCCGCACAGACCCGCTGAGTCGGGCCGACACACAGGTGCCTCCATGGATTTCAACCCGCTCGACCTTATCCTGCATCTCGATGTTTACCTCGATTTGCTGGTAACCAACTACGGGCCGTGGATCTACGCCATTCTGTTTCTGGTGATTTTCTGCGAAACCGGTCTGGTGGTGATGCCATTCCTGCCGGGCGATTCGCTGCTGTTCATTGCGGGCGCCGTAGCGGCGGGTGGCGGCATGGATCCGGTACTGTTGGGCGGCTTGCTGATGCTGGCGGCCATACTCGGCGACAGCACCAACTACGTGATCGGACGAACGGCAGGGGAAAGACTGTTCAACAACCCGAACTCGAAAATTTTCCGCCGCGACTACCTGCAAAAGACCCACGACTTCTATGACAAGCACGGTGGCAAGACCGTGACCCTGGCGCGCTTTCTGCCAATCATTCGCACCTTTGCCCCGTTCGTCGCGGGTGTGGCGAGAATGCCTTACCCGCGCTTCTTCGGCTTCAGCGTGCTGGGCACCATCCTCTGGGTGGGTGGCCTGGTGACGCTGGGATACTTCTTCGGCAACGTCCCGTTCATCAAGAAAAATCTGTCGTTGCTGGTCGTGGCAATCATTCTGCTGTCGCTGGTGCCGATGATCATCGGCGTGGTCCGCAGCCGTTTCGGCGGTGCCAAAGCCGAAACTCGCTGAGCCATGTGGTCGCTGAGCGCCTGGCGACGCCGGCGCATTTTGGCCAAACACCCGATTGCCGACGACATGTGGCAACGGGTGCGCCATCACCTGAGCTTTCTCGACGGTATCACGGCCGAGCAAGACCAGTGGCTGCGCGAAGCCAGCGTGCTGTTCCTCGAAGAAAAACACCTGACCGCCCTGCCCGGCGTCGAGTTGCATCAGGAACAACGCCTGTTGCTCGCGGCCCAGGCGCAATTGCCGCTGCTCAACCTCGGTGATCTGAACTGGTATCAGGGTTTCCACGAAATCGTCCTCTATCCCGATGATTTTCTCAGCCCGCAGCGTCATCGCGATGCCAGTGGCGTCGAGCATGAGTGGGACGGCGAGCACAGCGGTGAAGCCTGGCAACAAGGGCCGATCATCCTCGCCTGGCCAGGCGTGATGGCCAGCGGCGGCTGGGAAGGTTACAACCTGGTGATCCACGAACTGGCGCACAAACTCGACATGCTCAACGGCGACGCCAACGGACTGCCGCCGCTGCACGCCGATATGCGCGTCAGCGACTGGGCCGAGGTCATGCAGGCCGCTTATGACGATCTTGATGGCCAGCTTGAGCGTAACCCCGATGCCGAAACGGCCATCGATCCTTACGCCGCCGAAAACCCGGCGGAGTTCTTTGCGGTCACCAGCGAATACTTCTTCAGTGCTCCGGATCTGCTGCACGAGGCTTATCCACAGGTCTATGCGCAGTTGAAGCTTTTCTACCGTCAGGATCCGTTGGCCAGGTTGCGGCAACTTCAGGCCAGCGACCCGGTCTATCAGGCGCAACACTAAGTGCTGCACGACTTCTGGTACGTGGCGTCGGCGTAGGAATATGCCTATAATCGCCGCCACTTTTTGGTCAATCCGGCCAAGTGTTTTTGGTCAACTACGGGGGCAACGCCCAATGAGCTACAGCAAGATTCCGGCTGGCAAAGACCTGCCGAACGACATCTACGTCGCGATCGAGATCCCGGCCAACCACGCGCCGATCAAATACGAAATCGACAAAGACAGCGATTGCCTGTTCGTTGACCGTTTCATGGCCACCCCAATGTTCTACCCGGCCAACTACGGTTACATCCCGAACACCCTGGCTGACGACGGCGATCCCCTCGACGTGCTGGTTGTGACCCCTTACCCGGTTGCGCCAGGCTCGGTGATCCGCGCGCGCCCAGTCGGCATCCTGAACATGACCGACGACGGCGGCGGCGATGCCAAAGTCATCGCAGTCCCACACGACAAGCTGTCCCAGCTGTATGTCGACGTGAAGGAATACACCGACCTGCCGCCACTGCTGATCCAGCAGATCGAGCACTTCTTTGCGAACTACAAAGATCTCGAAAAAGGCAAATGGGTCAAGATCGAAGGCTGGGCCGGTGCTGACGCCGCTCGCGACGCGATCACCAAGTCGGTTGCTGCCTACAAAGGCTAAGCATCTGCGACTCGCGTAACGCCTGAAGAAAACCCCGGTTGATCCGGGGTTTTTTATGCTCGGTAAAAGCCGTCTTAAACAGTGTGTTTATGACGGACTACAGAAAAGTTTTAATCTGTGTAATTTCCCACAAGAGCGTCTTACATCCGGTCGCAAAATTCAGCTCGTTTTTGAACGCCCGGTTTATTCAAACCGCTCTGGCACGGCCGTAGACTCCGTGTTTATGAGAAAGAACACTAGCGGTCCAAGATTCAGGGCACTCCTGGGAGCAGCGAACATCTCGACCACGGATTTCGCAAAGTTCTGGGGCACGGAAGCCCAAAATGTCCACAACTGGTACACCCGGGGCGTCCCGGCGTATCGCATGGAAGAAGTCTCACGCCTGCTGTCCGTCAACAGCGAATGGCTGAAAACCGGCGAAGGCATCAAAGAGTCGCCGAGCCTGAACACGCCGGCCAGCAACGGCGATACCTTCGACGCTCAGGCCATCTGCGGCGTCTACACCGTCATCGACCCCAACGACATCAATCTGGCGTTCTTCAAAGAAACGTCGCTCAACAACGGCTCCGGCAAAACCCACGTCATCCAGGACCCGGACCAATCGATCCGCCTGCTGCGTGCCCACCTCGATCAACTGGACATCCGCCACTCCGACGCCATTTGCGCGCACATGATCGGCAACAGCATGGCCGAGCGTATCGAAGACGGTTCCGTCGTCGCCATCGACCGCGGCCTGACCCAAGTCGTCGACGGCGAAATCTACGCCATCGAACACGACGGCATGCTGCGCATCAAATACCTGCACCGCATGCCCGGCAACGGCCTGCGCCTGCGCAGCCACAACAGCGCCGAATACCCCGACGAAATCTTCCGGCCGGCACAGATTGAGGAACAGAGAATTCACATATTGGGCTGGGTGTTCTGGTGGTCGACCCTGAGCAAACGCAGACCGGTGGTGCCGTTTCTCTGATCTGACGACTAGCACCTCCCCCTGTAGGAGTGAGCCTGCTCGCGATGAGGCCCCGAAAAGCGGTACAAATCCCGAGTTTCTACTGCAGCAGTCGCTCTAAACCGCACTTCAGACTGGGAATTCCAAGCAAAACTCAGTATCCTGCGCCCCACATTTGCGCATCGACCCGCCCCGCGGCTCAGAGAGCGCCCGACGCGGCAGACCAACGTCTGACCAAGTCCCACAGCCGGACGCAGATCCGGGTGTACGTTTTGAAGGCTGGCAAGGCTTACCAAAAATAGGCCAAGCCAGTCCCCGAGAAGCCGGCCACAAGCCGGCTTTTTAATGCCTGAAATAATCCTATCCTGTCCAGAAATCTCCCCGATAGCTTGACCAGCGTAAAGCTGTATCAATAGGCGAGCCTTATATAACCTCGCTGCCTGATCGTATGAAAAGAGCAGGAGGAAAATACGTTGGCGCACTTATCATGGATGAATACATGAACAGGTTGATTGGCGGACTTGTCTTCGCAGGCTTATCCACATTTGCAGGTAACGCGATGGCCGAACAGCAATGCGGGGATTTTCTTGCGAAACTCAGCGACAAGCCTGGCTTCGTCGAGTTTCTGGAGTGCACTCAAGACAACAAACAGTTGGGCAAACCGCTCAATGCTCGTTACCGCGTCAAAGGCTCGGATGCTCTTAAAGCTGAGCGCTACATGAGCCGTAGCTTCGCAATGCCTGAGTTGCGACATATCTGCTGTGGATGGGATTCCACATTTTTTTCTTATCGCGATAAAAATACACAGCGTTGGTATCTGCTAGGGATGGGGTCCGAAGAAACGCTCATAAACAGACGCGAATCATGGTCAGAAATAACGTTCTTCTATATCAATGTGTCAGTCACCACGGAAGACTTCTGAGCACAATTGGCAAACCATCGGCAAAGCGATTTCCGTACCATCAATCCGCATTACATCAAGGCATCCGACGCCAAGGGGCATCGATGAGCACACTTACCTGTTGCCTGAGCCTGTTTCTCGGTGCGGGCCTGCCCTTTGCAGCCTCGGCAGCCCAAGTGCAGTTCACCGATTACCGTGCTTTCTATGAGTCGCTGGGCAGCAACCTGTTTGCAGGACCGGGGATGGAACTGGCCATGACCTGCTCGGAATCGCCGAGGCATTGCCTTTGGGTCAATGCCATGCGCCCAGCGTTTGAACGTTATGACCAGGCGCTTTGGAGCGCGCCCGATGGGCTGCCACTAAAACCGCCCAAAGGCACGCCCGAAATTGTTTTCGATGGCAAGGCCTTGGCGATCGGCAAACAGCGCTGGCCGCTGCGCGACGTCAGCAACCTCGCGACGCCGGCATGGCGCGTAGGTGATCCGGTCGACCCGGAAAATGTGGCGTCGGCTACGGTCTGGCGCCAAGGCACCTCGGCGTGTCTCGAGATGCAGTACGTGAGCAGTGGCTACGGTGATCGTTACCCTCAGGTTTTGCTGCTACACGGCCAACACCTTTACGCGTTGCCGCGGCTGTTTGCGTCCTGTGCGAGCGTTCGCAAAGCACCACATAATCAGTTCAGCTATCCGGACAATTCCTACCTGGGTCCGGAGCGGGAAAATAATCCGACCGGGCTGAAAATGGATTATCTGTTGCCCGATGGTAAGACTCCGGTTGCGCAGTACCTGCTGCACTTCCCGAATCAGGGAGATCCCTTCGTATTTGAGGTGCAACGCCAATAAGGGTCATTATCGCGGGGGATCAAATCGAAGGCGCATTCGTTGAGGCCATCGAGTCAATTTTCAAGGAGGAAATGCGTGATGACTGACGCTGCACAGGCAAAGGAACCTTGTTCCAGGCAATCGATCCCCTATCCGCCGCCAGCCAGCAACAGCATGCGCGCCAACGATGACGGCACAGCCTGCCGGCGTCGCAAGAGCAAAAACGGCATGTCTCTCAAGCCTGCTTGCCTGCTGCTCAGCGCTTTTTTCCTGACCAGCCCTCTGGTTCACGCGGCTGAACATCCATCGACGGTCAGCCGTTGCTTTGCCAGCGCGGCTTCTCCCGTGACTGCCTATACCTCGGCCAAGGAGGCCGCCACCATGCCTGTTGATGCCCGTTACCGCGCCCCTGCCACCTCGCCTCGTCTGGACACGCTGGATGTGCTCGCCATTGGCCTGAGCCTCGACGTGTTCCGTCAGGGTCAGGCCTGGAAAGCCTTGCAGGAGCAGAATGCAAAGCAGACCGAAGCCCTGCATGTGGGCAGCATTCTGCCCACGGATCCGAAAAAGTACCCGGTGGATGGTGACGCCAAAGACCTCGCCTATGACAAGCGCAAGGCCGATGCGCTGGAATTGGGCTTGCGCGACTTCATGGAGAAGTGGCCGATCCCGACCATCACCGTCGTGCGTGGCTGGAATCCCGATACACCGAACCTGCGTTACGCCCCGCAAAGAACCCGGGAAATGCTCTCGGGCATGGTCAACAGTTACCGCACGGAAGCGGGCCTGCACTGGCATCGCGTGCGCAATCTGCAAGATAGCGTGGTCTGCAATGACACCCCCGAAGGCCTGGTGGAAAACCTGTTCAGCCTGTTCGAACAAAACCCCGACCTCCCCGCTGTGCTGGTCTACAACGTGGAAGGGTTCAGCATGTCGTTCGCACTGTCGGCAAAAAAGGCACCGTTGATTGGCGGGCCGGGCCCGCGCAAACCGGGAGAACTCACCGACGCCATGGTCGCCATGGTGGTCGGCCGCCCCGAACGCGTCGAATGGCTGCGTTATTACGCACAATTCGCCAAGGTCAACGAGAACAAAATCGACCCGGAGTTCAGCGGTTGGGGCGCGAGCAAACCCGCCGTGGAGTTCCAGCCATCGACGTTCATTCCGCAACCCTGGACCCAACGTGCGTTCGAGCAATGGGATGCGCAACCGGTGCTGGCCAAGCTGCATCGGCCGGTCACCGTGTCACTGCTGCGGCCAGACAATGGCGAACGCCTGAAGCGTGACGCGCTGACCGCCAAACTGGCCGCTGGCTGGAAAAGCGCCACCGACGGACTCGCGCAAAAACCGGTTCGGGTGTTCTTTGATGGCGGCGCGAACACCACGCCACTGGCGGAGTTGCTGCCGGCGCTCACTGCCGCGCACAGTCCGCTGGACCTGCTCGATTCGCGCGAGAGCTACGACCTCACTCAGCGCTTGGGCGACACCGGCTCGGCCTCGCCGTTCGTTGGCCTCACGCTGGCGACGATGGCCAGCTACCTCAACGCCGACACCAGCGTAGTCATGCCGATGCGCCGCCCGGAACAGGCGACGATCATTGCCGTGACCTCACCGACACCCGGCAAGAAGCCTTCAGGCGATGATCATTTCGGCGTCAACCTGGCGCCACAGACCGCCAGTACCGGTACCCCCGTGAAACGTGGATACCGTTTGCGCTCCGAGGAAGTTCTGGTGAATCACTCATCTGCGTGGCCCCCAGACACTTGCCAATTCCACCTCCTCAGTGCTAAATCCCGCCCCATAACCACCCTCTGTTTTTACCCGCATCCCCTTCACCGGCCGGATTCCGGTATTGAGCCTCACGGGAATCCATGGAATGGCCCTGCATATCCCGACCCTGCTGGTCGTTTCCGTCTTCGTCTTCTTTTTGATGGGGCTGTTGACGCTGCACGCCTGGTATCGCGAGACCCGTGAACCTTCACTGGCCTTTCTTGGCGGCATGATGTTGCTGGGGGCGCTGGGTGTGGTGCTGGTCAGCTGGCGTGACCGGGGTGTCGATTACATTCCGATCATTTTCGGCAACGTCGTTTTGTTGCTCAGCGCGGCGTTCAACTGGACGGCCATGCGCACGTTGGTCGGTCGCAAGGCATGCTTGCCGGGGATTCTCGCCGGATGTGTGATCTGGTTGCTGTTGTGTCTGATACCCGCCTTCTACCAGTCGATGTCGAACCGTGTGTTGTTCTACTCGCTGCTGGCATTCGGCTACGGCGTATTGACGACACGAGAACTCTGGCGCAGCCGCGACAGCCTGGACGTCGCGTTCATGCCAGCGTTGCTGCTGACGGTTTCACATACCGTGTTTTATGCCGTGCGCAGCGTAATCGATGAAGGCCTGCCGGTGACCAACGCTTTGCTGGGCAGTGGCGAAGGCGTTTCGTTTTTCTCATTTATGCTGTTTGAGTCGATGCTGTATGTGATCGGCATTGCTTACGTGACGCTGGCGATGGTCAAGGAGCGTGCCGAACTGAAACTGAAGGCCGCAGCGTTCAGCGATCCGTTGACCGGCATCGGCAATCGCCGAGCGTTCATGCTGCACGCCATTCACTTGCTGGACGACAGTCAGCAGCGGGACGAACCGGCGGCGCTGCTGCTTTGCGACCTGGATAACTTCAAGCGATTGAACGACACCTACGGCCATCCTGTCGGCGATCAAGCATTGATCGCGTTCAGCGATGTCTTGATGGAGAGCGTGCGCAAAGAGGATGTATTCGGGCGCATCGGTGGTGAGGAGTTTGCCTGCCTGCTCGGCGCCTGCGATGAGCCGACCGCGCTGGAGATTGCCGAGCGAATCCGTCACTCCTTCGCCCGGCTCTCCATTCCGGAACCGGGCCTGCTCAGCGTCAGTATTGGCGTGGTCACCACCCGTGAATCGGGTTACGACCTGTCGCGGTTGCTTTCGGAGGCGGATCAGGCGCTGTACGGCGCCAAGGATCAGGGGCGTAATCGGGTGCAGACGTTGCGTTCGCTGTATTTGGGCCTCACGGGTAACTGAACGACTTCACCAGCGTCAGCTCGCCGACTGCGCGCATCGGGATCAAAAACGTCTCCATCTTCTCGCTCGGCGTGCCTTCTTCAGTAATCACTGTCACCTGCGCCGTGGTCAGCGCCTGCACTGCTTCATCCCCGCCCTCGTCATCCCCGCGATACCCGCCGCCGTAATAATTCACATACACCAGGTATTGGCCCTTGATCGGCGCCGGCATGGCGAAGATTTCCGGGCCATAGCCAGTGGTGACATCGACGTCGAGGGCGGCGCCGTTGGCGGCGCTGCGGTTGCCGTACCAGATGTGCGCTCCGTCAGGGGTGACGAGGTGCAAGTCGAGGTCGGTGCCGTCGCTGTCCCACGCCAGCAGCACGCGCAGTTTCGCCGGGGTGGCGCCGCCGCTGGTGTTGAGGAATTGCGTGCGGCGGCGTTGCTGGCCGTCGGGGCTGCGCACTTCAACGCTGTTGCTACCGTTGGGGAAAGAGAACGGACGGTCGAAGCGGCCGCTGTCGTCGATTTTCAGCGGCATGCTGACGCCGTTGACGATCAGCCGGCCCGGCTCGTTGCTCTTCGGAGTGGCTCTGATCTGGCCGCTGATGCGGGCGGTGTTGGCTTGACCGATCGGAGTGTTCACCGAGGAGGCCGGGTAGTTGACGGTCTGGCGGAAGCTTTCGCCCTCGCCTTCCGGTGCGCCGCTGCGCCAGCCGCCGATCGGCGTGTCGAGTTTGACGCTGTCGGCGGCCATCGCCGGCGATAGCGCGGTCAACGTGCAGAGCAGCAGCAAGACCTGTGGATAACGAAGTGTCATGGTCTATTCCAGCAAAAGGTGACGGGCGAGCCCTTCGATGTAGGTTTCATCCTGGCCATTGGGATGTGCTTCAAAGGCCAGGTGCAGATATTCGTGAGTCAGGTCGAGGCGATCCTGCAAAGTCAGGACGCCGCGCACATAGATACGCTGGCGTTCGCGATCAACGAACGGGCGACCGAAAGCGAGTTTGCACACGGCGAACGTGCTGACTTCGTTGTAGCCGGTTTCGCTTTCCAGCTTCGGACGCCAGCCGCGACGCTGTTTTTGCAACCAGTCTTGCGCGGCGGGCAATGCTTCGCAGGAAGCGACCGGGTTGTCCCAACGGCTGAGGCTGGCGCGCGGGTAGGCATGCAGCAGAATGGCGTCGTAGCGCTGGCCGGAATTCGCTTGCTCAACGGCTTGTTGCCAAGCGAGTTTGTCCGGGCCGGGTTGATCGGAATGATAGGTGACGGTGCTGCCAGCCAGTACCAGATCAGCGGTCCACGCCGCAATGTTGCGCGACTCGGCGGAAGCAGGACGTGGCGCGACCCGTTGACGGGTGCTGCTGTCGTCGATGCTCAGGCAGTCACCGTTGCGCGTGGCGTTTTGCAGCAGATAAGTGCGGATCGCCACAGCCAGGGCCTTGGCGGCTTCGGCGGGCTCGGGTTTGGCTTCGCGCTCAAGAACACGAGCGACGTATTCTTCGCGATCGAGCCTGGCGACGAGTTTGTCGTTGAGCAGAAACAGTTCGCCGTCGCTGTGGATATCCAGCGCGTTGCCGTTGGCGAATTCGACGCGGTAGTCGCCCTGTAACGGGCCGGAAGTTACCGCCCGGTCACCCGCCAGAACGCGGGTTAGCGGATAGCGCGAGAACAGCCCGACCTCGACACAGCGCCCGGCCTCCGCCGGCCATGCCGCTGGCAATACCGTCGCCAACGCCTGACCGTAATGACGCAGAACCATCTGACTGGTGCCGCGCCCACCGGCCCAAACCGGCGAGCCATCAGCCGTCCAACCGGCAAAACCACCCTGCCGCGAATGCGGATCCTGATCGCCGAGCCAGCTCCAGGTTTTCACCCGCAGGCGTCCGCCGAGTTCACCGACGACATTGCCGTCGGCAGCATTCAGCACCACATCGAGCAACACTCGGCGCATCTGATCCTGCGCTGGCAGCGAAGCCAACACCTTGAGCAAGTCAGCCACGGAAACCCGCGTGGCTGGCTGCACCGAAGGCAACTCCAGCAACCACGAAGGCGCCTGCCGCGCCTGCCAATAGGTTCGCCAATCCGCAGCCGCAATACCCAACCGCGCTGGCTCGAAATACAACCCGCAGGATTTCACCAACGCCTGATCTCGCTCGATCTTGCCGCCGGCCGAGCAACAGTAGACTTCCTCTTTCGACTGCCCGCGACATTCATAAGCCGGCTCGCGAGCGCCGGTATCCACCAGCCACGCGTAAACAAACAGCTTCCACAGGCTGCCCACCGGCGTATCCAGCGACGACGACAACGGCTCACGAGCGACCAGTTGCGTCTGATTCAACGACAATAACTCACCCTTGTACGCCACGCGCAACGGCTCATCCTGCGCCGTCGCCAGCGCAGGAATCACAGACATCAGCAGCCACAGCAGCGGCCGGGTCATGTCAGTTGACCGTGACCTGACCGAGGGCGGCTTTCGCTTCCTGGGCCTGATGCTGCGGCGCGTAAATCTGGGTGAAGCGCACCGGCGGCAGAGTGAACTGGCCCTTCTGCGAGAAGCGCACCAGATGACGCAGACGCAACTCGCCACTCAGCGCATCCACCGGCACCGCGTAAGCCAGTTGCCCCGGCTCGAAACGCGCCTTCTCCAACGCGGCCGGCTCGGTGCCGTCCTTGCCCTGCAACTTGATGCCCCACGTGGTACGTTCGACATCGGCACCCGGTGGCAGCGGCACTTCGAGCATCCCGTAGCGCAGCGGTTTCGACGCTTTGCTGGTGAGGATCACTTCGTCCAGATACAGGCTGTCGCTGGACAGCGGCTTGGTGCCAACCGGCTCCAGTTTGAAGGTGAACGCTTCGTCGCCCGGCACCAATCGCGACAGGCGACGGGTGATGGTCACGGCCATTGGATCGACGGCGGGCTGCTGCGTCTGGAAGCTCAAGGCTGCGCGCAGCGGACGTTCCTGCGTTCCGGAGACCGTCAACACGCTCGGCACTGGCGTCGCGCCTTGCCAGGTCCAGAACATCTCACCAGTCGCACCGTAATTTTTCTTCCAGCCTTCGCCCGGCGTCAGCGCGATGGTCGGCGAAGCCTGGGCGATGCTGCGTTGCAGCCAGGTCAGCGCCAGTGCACGTTCGAGGGTCGATTGCTGTGGCAACAAGCGTTGCAGCAACGCCGTCGCACGCGCCTGATCGAACGGTTGCAGGGACAGATTCAGCGCTTCGGCAAATGGTTGCGAACTGACCGACAGACGTTGTTGCGCCGCGCCCACCTGACGATTGAACACGTCGGGCAATGCCACTTTCGACTGCGTGGCCAGCGCTGCGGTCAAGACTCGCGCTGCCGCCAGACCGAGCGCCGAATCCGGATCGCCCATCACCAGACTGTCTTCACCGTCGTCCAGCAGCGTTTCGGCATTGCCCTCTCCGGCCTTGGCCAGATCGTCCATCAAGCCGCTGAGCAGCGTGTTGACCGGCAGATGCATCTGCTTGGCGAACGACAGAATCAGCGCCCGTTGCAGCAACGGCGTGTTCGGCGCTTGCTTGGCGTAGACCTCGAGCACCCGCTGCCAATGCTCCGGCGGCAAGGTCAGTTCCAGCACCTGGCTGGCGTTCCAGTCAGCGTAATAGGCGTAGGCCGTGAGGAATGCATCCGGCTCGCCGTCGTAACCCCACCAAGTGAAGCTCGCCGATGGCCCGGCCATTTGCACCAGACGCAAACGGCTGTTTTGCATGATCAGGCGCAAGCGGTCGCGGGTCTGCGGGCTCGACGCCAGCGATGGATAGGCGATGCTCAGCGGCAGCAAACGACTGGCGGTCTGCTCGACGCCGCCATACGGGTAGCTGAGCAGATCATCGAGTGCGGAACGGAACAGTGCTTGCGGACTGTCATCCAGACGCAGGCGAATATCCGTAGCATCCGCCGGCAGGCTAAGCGCGGTGTCGCCGCTGGCCACGTCGAGGCTTTGCGTTTGCGTGACTTGCCAGCCGTCGCCCGTCGCACTCAGGCGCACAGCGAGGGAATCCGCAGTTTTGCCGTCCTGTACCAGCTCGGCCGTCCACTCACCCGAAGCCAGCGCGAATGCTGGCAGCGGCAGGTAGTTGATGCCGTTGTTAAGGGTCACCGGCAGGCGCTGTTCGGCACCGGCGTAATGAGTCACCAGTTCTGCTTTCACCGGTTTCTCGGCCTGACTGAACGCGAACACACCCAACTGCGGCTGATCGCCTTTGCGGAATTTGCTCGGCCCGCTCCACTTCAGGTACAGCGGTTTTTCCGAACGGACGAACTGCTTCTTCTGCCCGACCTGACCGTCATCGGCGATGGCGCGAGCGGTGATGCGCCAGCGGGTCAGCGAGTCCGGCATCTTGAAGGTGAAACGGGTTTTGCCGTCAGCACCGGTCAGTAATTCCGGCTGCCATGCGGCGGTGTCGACGTCTTCACGACGCGGCCGTTCCAGCACTTTCACCCCACGCTCACTACGATTGGCCTTGCCCGGCGCACCCGGGCTGCCCGGCAACGCCACGTCGTAACTGATGAACGACAGGCTGGCGCTGGTGCGCACGTTGTTGCGGCGCGGGTGGTAGAAGAACTGATCGATGGTTGGCGCGACTTCTGGTTGCAGCGCATAAACCATTTCGTCGACGACGCTGACGGTCAGATGCGCAGGAACTGCTTTGCCGGCGAACTGAGTAGTCAGGTCAACCGTAACGGTATCGCCCGGCAGATAGACCTGTTTGTCGGTGCTGATCGCCACGTCGATTTGCGGCGCGACAACCTTGATCCCGGCGTTCTGGAAGCTGTACTGACCGCCCTTGGTGTACAGCACGGAAAAGGTCAGGTTCGGCGCGAAGTTTTCTTTTACTGGAATGCGCGCGCGGTATTGAGTGTCGCTGAGTTTTTCCAGTTTCAGCCAGTCCCCGCCCTTGGCCAGCAGCGCGGTGGCTTCGACCTTGTCGCGCTCCAGCGACAAAAGGGCATCGCTCACAGGTTCCGGGAACGTGATCAACGCCAGCGCCTCATCGCCGGCCTTGTACTCGGGTTTGTCGAGGACGATTTCGACGGTGCCCGGCACCGCTTTGACGCCGTCGCCAGTGACCGAGTGGCCGGTGGCGCCGAGCACGCGACCGTGCTGATCTTTCAGGGTCAGGTTGTAAGTGCCCGGACGCTCGAACGCGAGGCTGAAACCTTTATCCGTCGCGGCGAGTTTGCCTTCGCCCGTGCTCTGATCTTCCAGACGCACCCAGCCGTATGTGCTCGGCGTCACCGCTTTGCTTTGCTCGCTGCCGCCTTCGTTGGCGTAGCTGAATGCGACTTTGTCGCCGACCGCGCTGAAGCGTTGCGGCGCGCTCAAGCGGAAGCTTGCGGCGCCACGGTCGATGAGGATTTCCTTGGTGGTCTTGACCCGGTACGCCGCGCCGTCACTGGCAAACACGGTGAGCATGTAGCGGCTCGGCTTGTCGGCGGCCGGCAGGTCGAGGGTCGCGTTGCCTTTGCTGTCGGTGGTCAGTTCGGTGCTGGTCAGCTCCACCGGGAATTGCCCGAGGTACTGCAGCTCGTTATCGACCATCGACAGTTGCTGGGCACGCAGGCTCAGGGTCAGCTTGGCGTTGGCCACCGGTTTGCCGTCTGGATAGAGCAGCACCAGACTACCTTTGACCGGCTCGCCGGTACGGTAATCCTGCTTGGCCAGGTTCAGCGAAATTTCGAAGTGCGGTTTGATGTATTCGGCCACACGAAAGGCGCTGCTGTAGGCCTGGTCCTTGTAGTTGAAGCGAATCTCGTAGCCGCCGGCGACGGCATTGTCCGGCAACTGGAAGCGACCCTGAGTGCCGGCCTTCGAATCGAGTTTCAAATCGAGATGCTGCAATTCGGTGCCCGTCGCATCAAGCACGCTGACAGTGACGTCAGCCGCTCCCGGCAACACCGAATCCCGCGCGTTCTTGAACTCGCGGCCAACGATCTTCAGCGACACCCAATCCCCCGGGCGATATAGCGGCCGGTCGGTGAAGGCGTAGAGTTTGGTGTCGTAGATTTCGCTGTCGTAATAGAAGTTCTCGGAGACGAATACACCGCCCTCCTCGTCCTCGCCAATTACAAACGAACGCTCGGGACTGACGTGTTTCAGGCGCAGCAAACCATCGGCATCGGTAGCGCCACTGCTCATCACGCCGAGGCCGTCAGTCCACAGGACATTAACCTTCGGCACCGAGCTGCCTTCGTGTTTGCGTGCCGCCCAGACCAGCAACTCATCACCGGCAATCTTGCTCACGGCGACGGTGTTGGAGACGAAAACCATGGTGGTCGCGCGGTACTTGCCGATCAGCGCTTCGACCAGATACAGACCCGGCTTCAGATTGCCCAACGGGATATAAACGTTGCCCGGCGCGACGCTGACGAAATCACTGGAAGAGCCAGCCAGATTGACCCCGGCAGGTGGTTGAATCGGTTTCGCCTGCCACAGCGGATAACGGAACTGGCTGACCACCGGCAGACCCGGAATCAGCGCAAATTGCGGCTGTGCGTCATACGGTGTCGGCGCTGCGATGGCATTGCCCATCTTCAGTTCCGGCACTTCTTCGGTGACCTGTTTGCGCGATTCATAGGAGAACGCGCGCTGCATCACTCGCCGGGATTTGCGATACCAGTTGTCCCACAGATACGCGAGGGTGTTGGACAGGCCTTCACCCTTGAACTGACCGTCGCTGACTACGCGATGCAGGTTCTTCTGGCGCTTGAGGAAGTCCAGCGGCTTGTCGATGCGGTACACGCGAATGTCGGCGCCGCCGTAAGGTTCCATGCGAAACCGACGGTAATCACGGCCCGGCGCTTCAAGGCGCACCATCGCCTGCTCGTCGGCGGCGAAACTGCTGTCGGCCAGCAGGAAAAAGCTTTCACCGGATACCGGCGTGTAGTTGCTCGGCTCAACCGAGTCTTCGGCATTTACAGTCGCCACCGGCAGCAACAGCGCCAGCAGCAAGGAAACTCGGGAGCAGATACGCAACATGCGGGCACCGGTCATTGGGAGAGAAAGTTCAGTCGATAGACGCCGATGAAGTTGGGGTTGGCTGCGTCGGGTATCCATCGGGTGTCCTTCCATGTCATGAGTTGCTGCAGGCTTGCCGAACGCATGCCGTTGTCAGTGGGGGTGGTGGTGCCGGTGTGATAGGCGATGTAGCGGCCCATCCAGATCATCAGGTGCTGGTCGTCGCCCTGATCGAAAAACATCAGGTCACCGGGGCGGGCCTGCGACACATCGCGGCTGACCAGATGACTGTTGAACTGAATCAGTTTGATCGCGTTGACGTACGGCCCGACCTTGCCGCCACCCTGCTGCCATTGCTGGGCAAGCTTGCGCTGATCGTCGCTCAGCGACAGTTCCGGCGGCAGGTAGCGATTGGATAGACCATTGCTGCGCAGCCATTTGTCGTCATGGACTTTCAGCGCTTCGTTGGCGGCGAAACGCACCAGTCCCGCGCAATCCTGCTGATACCAGCGCGGGCTCGGGCCCTGGCTCAGTTGCTCCTGGGCGATGCGCACGAACCAGGCGCGGAATACCTGGGATTGCGCCGGATCAAGTGCCGGGGCTTTTAAAGGCAGCGAGTCGACGGCTCGGGCACCCGCACTGAGCAGCAGCGCAAGCAGGCCGAGGCTGCGGATCAATCCAGTCACAGCGCTTTCCATTCCAGCGGCAGCCATTGCCAATGACCGTCAGGCTCACTGCCTTCGGGCAACGTCAGGGCATATTTGCCGTAGCCGCCAAGGGTCCGCAGTTTCGGAATCAGGTAAGTTTGCGCGGCGTTGTAGAACACCGGTTCCATGTCCTGCGGCAGGCTGTCGAGGGTTTCCTGCTGCATCAGCTGCGCCATCGAATCGGGGCCGAAATAGATCGGCATCAGCACATCTTTGGGCAGCACGTCAGCCATCGGCGGGAAGCGCTTGTCGAGGGTACCGAGGGCTTTGTCGACCAGTTTGTCGTCGAGGGAAAACAGCAGCGTCGAGCCGTGGCGCGCGAGACTGACTTTCATGAACGCCTTGCCGCTGATGGCGTCCGGGTTCTCGGCATCCCTGGCCGCGTAGGGGCCGAAGTTGGAGCTGACCTGACGCTGCCAGACGTGGCTCTGGCCTTCCTGCTTCTCGATCACCGGGAACACACTTTCTTCGACGTTGGATTCGAATGCACCGACCATCGAGCCGAACAGTTTGCCGAGATCACCGTCGAGTTTGCTGCTGTCCTCGTCTTTCAGACTGGCGACCAACAGTGGCGTGTACAAGCGTGAGTCGGCGTACCAGCACAGGCCCGCCGCGCCGGCCACGTGTTCGGTGAGGGTCTGCGCCACGGCTTCTTCGGCGCCGAGTTTCACCAGCAATGGTTTTTGCGGTTCAGCGGCCACTGGCAGAGTCACGCAGGCGCTCGCGCCCAGCGGCATGGCTTTCCAGACCGGTTTGAAATCGAAGTCAGGCTGGTTTTCCAATTCGTCCATGGCCAGGTAGCTGTGCCAGCCCTTATCGTCCATGTCGAACCGCAGCCCGGCGAAATTCGGGATGAAGCGCTGGTAACCCATGGCGAGAACACTGGAGTTCACCGACAGACGTTGCTTGGTTTCTGGTGTCTTGGCCGGCAGACCGAAGGCTTCAGGGAACAGTTTTTCGCCGTTCAGCAGAGCCGCCAACGCTTGCGGCGAGACGTGGCCCGACTCTTCGGACGCGCCGCTTTGCGGGTCGTAATACTTGGCCGGATTGGACAGCACCACCAGTTTGTCGCCATGCGAGGCGAACAGCAGCGCTTTGCTGGCGTTGTAGGTGAGTTGGTACAACGGCACGGTGTCGCCACCAACCTTTATTTCTGCAATCTGGCTGAGCTGCGTGTCATCCAGCGCTACTTTTGCCAGCGGCTCCAGCAGTTTGGCCAGACCACCACGATCCATCACCAGCAGGAAATCCTTCAGGCGGCCATCAGCCCCGCGCCACAACGCCACATCCGCCGGCTGGTCGAAAAGCTGCTCGATCAAGCTGTCCTGCAACTTCAGATCATGCTCGTAGATGATCCGGCGCAGGCTGCCGATCAAGCCGAGACGGTCGGCATGGGTTTCGTAATAGAAAACGAAATCTTCGGTGAGCGTGGCCTTGAGGAACGGCACCGTCAGCAGGTCCTTGGGCAACTGGCTCAGGGAGCGAGTTTCCAGCAACGCGTCCGGACGGCTCAGGCCAAGCTTGTCGCCGGCCAATTCCGTCGGCGCTGCCTTGGGCTTGAGCAGCAGCCAGCCAAAACCACCCGCCACGCCGGCCACCAGGCACAGCCCGACCAGCAGCAGTGGCCAGCGCCGGAAAGGTTTGCCGGCAGGCGTTTCAACGGCCGGAGTAACAGTGTTATCACTCATGTTCACAAAACCCGAAGTTCATCCGTGGTGCGGGATGCTTAATAGTTGAAAGTCTTTACCAGCAGCAGATCACCGATCGCCCGCAGGGGCACGATGAAGGTCTCGCGTTTTTCGTCGACGGTGTTCTCGTTGAGTACCAGCGTGATTTGCGAAGTAATTACCTCGTTCTGGTTGCTGGTCTCCTCGAAGTTATAGCCGCCATCGCCAAAGTTGCCCCAATAGTTGACGTAAACCAGATAGGTGCCATGCAACGGCGCAGTCATGGTGAACATTTCCGGGCCGGGGCCATCGACGCCATCCGGGTCCAGACCGCCGCCGTTGGTCAACGCGGTATGCGCGAAGAACGCGTGTTGGCCGTCCGGGGTAATGATGTGCAAGTCGAGTTCGGCTTTGGGATCGTCCCAGCCGAGCACCACGCGAATTTTCGCCGGCGTGCGCAGGTTGTTGGCTTCATAGAACTGCACGCGTTTGAGCGACTGACCTTCGGCGCTGCGCACTTCGACACTGTTGGAACCGGCGCCGAACGCGTAGGGCCGGGCGAAACGCCCGTCATCGTCGGTGTACAGATTCAATGGGTTGCCGTTGACCGCCAGCGTATGCGGCCCACGCTGATTGCCAATAGCCTTGAGTTGGCCCTGGATCATCGTGCGATTGCGCTGGATGCCGCGATCGATGGGCGGCGTGGGATAGGCGACTTGCGGGTTTTCCGTGCGGTCGAGCAAACCGTGATAGCGCCAGCCGCCCACCGGTTCCGACATTTCCGCCGTCGGCGCCGCCAGCAGCGCAGGCGCGCAGGCCAACCCGATCAGCAGCATAAGAAATGAACGCATGTGATGCCTCCTGCCATGCCTGAACGAAACCTTGCACCCGATCCTCGGTACTTCACAGCGGTGAAAACTGCGTTTCGTCTGAAAGACCCGTGACTGTCGGGTCGTAGAAGGCGCGAAGATTAGCCATTCGGCAGTTTTTTAACAATCGGATACATCTGGATTTGTTGTGGGAATCACGGCCCCCGGTAGACGGTGAGCCGAATAGGCATCATATTCGGCTCACAAAATGAGCCGAATAGCTTTTCTATTCGGCTCACGCGCTCAGGAACCACACCTCATGGCGACTCACTGGATCTGGCAGCAACCCGATTGGCCCGACTTCAACTGGCAGGCAGACCGCCTCACGCTGTTGCTGCGCGAGTGTGTGCAGGCAGAAGGCCAATTGCTGGGCATGGCCGGCTCAGTGAGCAATTCCCTGAGCGCTCAGTCCGAACTTGATGCCTTGCTGCAAAACATCGTGACCTCCTCGGCCATTGAGGGTGAGCAATTGAATGTCGGCACCGTGCGCTCGTCATTGGCGCGGCGCCTCGGGCTGGAAACGGCTGATGACGATAACGTCAGTCCACGCAGTGAAGGCCTTGCGCGACTGATGCTCGACGCCACCCGGCGTTTCGCAGAGCCGTTGACGCTGGAGCGTTTGCTGGAATGGCATTCGCTGCTGTTTCCAGAACAGGAAAATGGTCTTTCCTCACGCGCAATCAATGTCGCTGCGCTGCGCGGTGATGAGCCGGTGCAAGTGGTTTCCGGACGGATCGAGCGGCCGACCGTGCACTTCGAGGCCCCGCCAAGGCAAGGCCTTGAGCAGCAACTCGAGCGTTTCCTCAAGTGGTTCGAGACCAGTCAGCATGAAGCTGGACTCGATCCTCTGCTGCGCGCCGGCATCGCGCACTTCTGGTTTGTCACACTGCACCCCTTCGACGATGGCAACGGCCGACTCACCCGTACCATTACCGATCTGGCACTAGCCCAGGGTGAAGCCCGGGCAATCCGTTTTTATGCCATGTCGGCCAGCATTCTCGATGATCGCGACGGCTATTACCGAATCCTTGAATCCAGTCAGAAAGCCACGCTGGACATCACTGACTGGCTGACGTTGTTCCTGCAGACTTTATTGCGCAGCTTTCGACAAGCCATCGCACGGATTGAAAGCGTGCTGGGAAAGACACGTTTCTGGCAGACGCATCGTGATTCCGAACTGTCGGTGGAACAGATCAAAGTGCTCAATCGCCTGCTTGACGGCGGTGAGCACGGCATCAGTGCGGCTCAATATCAGGCTGTGGCCAATGTATCTAAAGCCACCGCGACCCGGCATCTGGCGGAGTTGCTGGAGAAGGGTTGCCTGCAACGATTGCCGGGAGGCGGCCGCAGTACGCGGTATCAGATCAGCTATACGGACAAGCCCACACATTAAAAATCAACACCAATCCCTGTGGCGAGGGAGCTTGCTCCCGCTGGACTGCGCAGCAGGCCCAAAAACGCCGACCCCGTATCTCCATGTCAACCGAGTCAACATCGATTACGACTGCTGCGCAGCCGATCGGGGATAAATCCCCTCGCCACAAGGGATTTTTGTTCTCCCCAAAGGCCCATTTGTTCTTGCGAGTATCGGCCTGCTCATTTGCCCACAACCCCCCTATCTGCTAGTGTCGCGCCGGTTTAACGTCAACCGGAAATCGCCGCCATGGCCCGCAAAAAAGCTGCACTGGATTTCGAACAGTCCCTCGCCGACCTGCAAACACTGGTCGAGCGTCTGGAGAACGGTGAATTGTCGCTGGAAGACTCGCTGACCGCTTTCGAGCAGGGCATCGGCCTGACCCGTGATTGCCAGGCAGCGCTGGCGCAGGCCGAGCAGAAGGTGCAAGTGCTGCTGGAGCGCGATGGCGAACTCGCCGAGGAACCCTTCGACGCGGAACAGCCAGAATGATTGCAGCGTATACAGCGTCCAGCCAGGCCCGGGTCAACGCGGCGCTGGAAACCCTGCTCAACGCGCCGCTGCCGGAACTGGCGCGTCTGTATGAGGCCATGCGCTACAGCGTGATGAACGGCGGCAAACGCGTGCGTCCGCTGCTGGCTTACGCCGCGTGTGAAGCGCTCGGTGGCAAGGCTGAGCAGGCTAACGGCGCCGCGTGTGCGGTTGAGCTGATCCACGCTTACTCGCTGGTGCACGACGATCTGCCGGCAATGGACGACGACGATCTGCGTCGCGGCCAGCCAACCACTCATAAAAAATTCGATGAAGCCTGCGCGATTCTCGCTGGCGACGGCTTGCAGAGCCTGGCCTTCAGCGCCCTGCTCGACCCGCGCCTGAGCGATTGCACCAGCGACATTCGCTTGCAAATGGTCACTGCACTGGCGCATGCCGCAGGCCCGGCCGGCATGGTCGGCGGTCAAGCCATCGACCTCGGATCGGTCGGCCTCAAGCTTGATCAAAAAGCCCTTGAGCAGATGCACCGGCACAAAACCGGCGCGCTGATCGAGGTCAGCGTCAAACTCGGTGCCCTCGCCAGCGGCCGCGCCGAGCTGGACGAACTCAAAGCCCTCCAGACTTATGCACAGGCCATCGGCCTCGCCTTCCAGGTGCAGGACGACATTCTCGACGTCGAAAGCGATACCGAAACCCTCGGCAAACGCCAGGGCGCCGATATTGCCCGTGACAAGCCAACCTACCCGGCCCTGCTTGGTCTCGACGCCGCCAAGGCTTACGCGCTGGAACTGCGTGATCAGGCCCTGCAGGCCCTGCGACCGTTTGACGCGGCGGCCGAGCCGTTGCGCGAGCTGGCCCGGTATATCGTCGAGCGCCGTAGCTGACGGCGTATCAGCCAAAAAAAACCAACGCGTGGGCAGGGGCCGATGCATCAGGTAAACTGCCGCCTCTTCTATACCTATAACGATTCGCCTGATGCCCACGACGTTTCATGAGATTCCCCGCAAGCGCCCGACCACGCCCCTGCTCGACCGCGCGAATACGCCGGACGGCCTGCGCCGGTTAGGCGAAGCCGAGCTGGAAACCCTGGCCGATGAGTTGCGCCTGGAATTGCTCTACACGGTCGGTCAGACCGGTGGGCACTTCGGTGCTGGCCTGGGCGTGATCGAGCTGACCATCGCGTTGCATTACGTCTTCGACACGCCGGACGACCGGTTGCTGTGGGACGTCGGTCATCAGGCGTATCCGCACAAGATCCTCACCGGTCGCCGCGAGCGCATGGGCACGCTGCGCCAGAAGGACGGCATCGCTGCCTTCCCGCGCCGCGCCGAGAGCGAATACGACACCTTTGGCGTCGGCCACTCCAGCACCTCGATCAGCGCTGCGCTGGGCATGGCGATTGCCGCCCGCCTGCAGAACAGTGATCGCAAGGCGATTGCGGTGATCGGCGACGGTGCACTGACCGCGGGCATGGCGTTCGAGGCGCTGAACCATGCGCCGGAAGTCAACGCCAACATGCTGGTGATCCTCAACGACAACGACATGTCGATCTCGCGCAACGTCGGCGGTCTGTCGAATTATCTGGCGAAGATCCTCTCCAGCCGCACTTACGCGAGCATGCGTGAAGGCAGCAAGAAAGTCCTGTCGCGCCTGCCCGGCGCCTGGGAAATCGCCCGTCGCACCGAAGAGTACGCCAAAGGCATGCTGGTTCCCGGCACCCTTTTCGAAGAGCTGGGCTGGAACTACATCGGCCCGATCGACGGCCACGACCTGCCAACCCTGATCGCCACGTTGCGCAACATGCGCGATCTGAAAGGCCCGCAGTTCCTGCACATCGTCACCAAGAAAGGCAAAGGCTTCGCTCCGGCGGAAGTCGATCCGATTGGTTACCACGCGATCACCAAACTGGAACCTGTCGACGCTCCGGCTGCTGCGCCGAAAAAGGCTGGCGGCCCCAAGTATTCGGCAGTGTTTGGCGAATGGCTGTGCGACATGGCGGCGGCTGATCCACGTTTGGTCGGTATTACGCCAGCAATGAAGGAAGGCTCGGATCTGGTGGCGTTCAGCGAACGTTTCCCGCTGCGCTACTTCGACGTGGCGATTGCCGAGCAACACGCGGTGACGTTCGCCGCCGGCATGGCCTGCGAGGGCGCGAAACCAGTGGTGGCGATCTACTCGACGTTCCTCCAGCGCGGTTACGACCAGTTGGTGCATGACGTCGCAGTACAAAACCTCGACGTATTGTTCGCCATCGACCGCGCAGGTCTGGTCGGTGAAGACGGCCCGACCCACGCCGGCAGTTTCGATCTGTCCTATCTGCGTTGCATCCCGGGCATGGTCATCATGACCCCGAGCGATGAAAACGAACTGCGCAAAATGCTCACCACCGGCCACCTCTACAACGGCCCGGCGGCTGTGCGCTACCCGCGCGGTAACGGCCCGAATGCGACCATTGAGAAAGATCTTCAGCCGATTGAAATCGGCAAGGGCATCGTCCGTCGCCAAGGCAGCAAAGTCGCTTTGCTGGTGTTCGGTGTACAACTGGCCGAAGCGCTGAAAGTCGCCGAGAAGCTCGATGCGACCGTGGTCGACATGCGCTTCGTCAAACCCCTCGACGAAGCATTGGTACGCGAGATTGCCGGCAGCCACGAATTGCTCGTGACCATCGAAGAGAACGCGATCATGGGCGGCGCCGGTGGCGCGGTCAGCGAGTTCCTGGCCCGCGAGAACATCCTCAAGTCGATGCTGCATCTGGGCTTGCCGGATATCTACGTCGAGCACGCGAAACCGGCGCAAATGCTGGCCGAGTGCGGACTGGATGAAGCAGGGATCGAAGCGTCGATTCGTCAGCGTCTGGCCCTCCTCAACCGCTAAGCGTCCCTCCTGTAGGAGCTGCCGAAGGCTGCGATCTTTTGATCCTGCTTCTCGGCGGCTCCAGACCTTTCTAAAAAAGCAAAATCAAAAGATCGCAGCCTTCGGCAGCTCCTACACGGTTTTGCATAAGCCATGGATTGCCATGAAACTCTCGCGCCTCGCCCTGCCCTTTATTCTGCTGCCTGCTGCCAACGCTTTCGCCGACACATTTGAGCGTGACCAGGCCTTGAAGCTGCCGGACATGCTGATCTCCGCCAACCGTCAGGTCGAAGCGCGCAACGACAGCAGCGCCGCCAACACCGTTTTCACCCGTGAAGACATCGATCGCCTGCAACCGAGCGACGTACCGGATCTGCTGCGGCGCGTGCCGGGCGTGCAAGTGGCGCAGGCTGGTGGGCGCGGCAGCCTGCCGGGGATCTACATTCGCGGCACGCAATCGGCGCAGAGTCTGGTGTTGGTCGACGGCCAGCGCATCGGCAGTTCGACTTCCGGCGACAGCAATCTGCAACACCTGAACATCAATCAGATCGAACGCGTGGAAATACTGCGTGGTTCGCGCTCGGTGATTTACGGCAGCGACGCGATTGGCGGCGTGATTCAGATTTTCACCCGGCGCGGATCCGAGCAAGGTTTGCAGCCACGCATGCATGTTGGCTTCGGCAGCAACCAAACGTGGGAACGCAGCCTCGGGCTGTCCGGTGGCGATGACAAAACCCGCTTCAACCTCGGCGCCAGCCTCGATGAAACCGCCGGGATCGACCGTACCCACGAGTCGTATCCAAGCGACGGCGATCACGATGCCTATCGCAATAAATCGGTCAGCCTGAGCCTCAGCCACGCGCTGACCGACGACATCGAAGTCGGTGCCAACCTGCTGGATAACCGTGGCAAGAGTGAGTTCGACAACCCGTTCGGCCGCTTCGACATGAACACCTTCGAATCGGTCCAGCAGCAGCCCTACAGCGATTTCAACGTCAGCAGCGTCAGCAGTTACGTCGATGCCCGGGTCAACGAAACCTGGAAAACCCGCGTCGAATTCGGCCACACCGAGAACCGCGAAAAGACTCTCGACAAGCTCAGCGACGAACGCACGGTGTTCAACACCTATCGCGACTCGGTGAACTGGCAGAACGACCTGACGCTCGACGCACGTAACAGCCTGATACTTGGCGGCGACTGGTATGAAGACCAGGTCAACAGCAGCACCGCGTTTGACGAAGACAGCCGCTGGAACCGCGCCGCGTTCATTCAGCATCGTTATCAGGCCGACAGCTTTTCCACCGAGCTGGGGTTGCGCCACGATGACAACCAGCAATTCGGCAGCCAGAACACCTGGAGCGGCACGTTCACCCTGCCGCTCAACCCCGACAATGACCTGTTGCTCAGCTACAGCGAAGGTTTCCGCGCGCCGACCTTCAACGACCTGTATTACCCGGATTACAGCAACCCCAACCTGAAGCCGGAAACCTCCAAAAGCTACGAACTGCAATGGCGTAGCCAGTTGAGCGACAGCAGTCGCCTGGAAGCGTCGATCTACCGCACGGATCTGCAGGACGCGATTATCTTTGGCAGCAATTCACGCCCGGAGAACGTCGCTTCGGCGCGGATCAACGGCTTTGAAGCGGCGCTGAAGCAGGAGTTGTTCGACTGGCAGAGTAACCTCGGTGTGTCGATCATCGATCCTCGCGATCGGGATACCGGGCATACCTTGGCGCGGCGTGCACGGCGTACGTTGAGCTGGGATCTGGATCGGCAGTTTGACCAGATCGGCGTCGGTGCGAGCTGGCAGGCGGTGAGCAGCAGTTATGACGACCTGAAAAATGAAAACCCGCTGGGCGGTTATGCACTGTTCGGGTTGCGCAGCAGCTGGGCGCTGAACCGCGAGATCAAGCTGGATCTGAAGGTCGACAACCTGTTGGACAAGGGTTACAGCCGCGCGAATTACAGCTACGACGGCAGCCAGTATGGTTATCGCGAAGAAGGCCGGACGTGGATGTTTGGCGTCACCTGGACACCTCAACGCTAAGACTTTCCACCCTCCCTTGTGGCGAGGGGATTTATCCCCGTTCGGCTGCGCAGCAGTCGCAATAAACGCCGATGCGATCAAACTGAAAAAAGCATTGGCAGATTTTGGGGCAGCTTCGCAGCCCAACGGGGATAAATCCCCTCGCCACAAGTTATTGGCTAGGTGCGATCAACTGGCAGAGTTTGGCGGTGGCGTCGATCATCTGGCCGCTTGGGCGTTCGAGGCCTTTGTCGGTGACCAACAGTAATTGCTGCTGCTTGACGGCGGCTACCTGCGGCCAGGCGTTCCACGCTTTCAACTGCGCCTGATCACCCGCCAGAATCACTTCCGGATCTCGCTGCAATACCGCTTCAATACTGACTTGCGGCGCAGGCAAGGTCAGGTCGCTGAACACATTCCGCGCCCCGCACACCTCCAGCGCATCACTGATGATCTGCCCGCCACCGACGGTGTACAGCGGCTTGTCCCACACCTGATAAAACACCCGCAACGGTACTTCCCGGTGATACCGCTGGCGCAGATCGCCGAGTTTTTGCCGCAGATCAGTAGCCAGTTTCACCCCACGCTCAGGCCTGCCCAATTGTGTGGCGATGGCTTCTATCTGCGTGGAGAGTTGATCTAAAGAATGCGGTTCGGCGACGAAGGTAGGAATACCCAAACGCTTCAACTGATCACGCTGCGCCGGGCCGACGCTGCCGGGCCAGAGCAGCAACAAATCAGGTTTAAGGCTCAGCAACTGTTCCATATCCAACTGACCGTAACGACCCACCGACGGAATGTTGGAAATTTGCGCAGGACGTTCACCGGCATCCAGCACCCCGACCAACAGGTCAGCCGAATCCAGTTCAACGACAATTTCAGACAGGGACGGTGCGAGGCTGACCACCCGCAGGCTCGCTAGCGCCGGAGCAGTGACGGCCAACAGCACAACCGCCAGCCAGAGACGGCGCATCAGCCGAGTTGACGCGGGATACGGTAGAGATAAAACAACACGGCGGTGGACAGCGCCAGCAGCATCAACGGCACCGCTTCGAGACCGACGAATACTGCCAATGCTCCGATCCACGCTGGCAAGGCTGCCGCGAGGAACGCGGAGCGCCGAGTCGCGGCGAGGGCAATCCAGGCTGCAGGCTCTTCAGGGGTATCGAGGGCTTTTTGCGTGGCGATCAATGCATGTTTGTAGCGGCCAAAAAACTTCAGGCTGACAAACATCGACGCCACACCGGCAATGAACAGCGGCATCGCCAACACGGGCAGAGTTGCCTCGCCCTGGCCGAACAGAGCGTTGAGGACAAAGAGCGGCACCAATGCCAGCGCCAGGTATTTCCACCACGCGACCGACAGCCGGCGCCGCACCTGACCGCGCGTCACGCCCGGTCTACCTCGCCTTGATGCTCGTTGCCCATCATGTGATCGAGTTTGCTGGCCTTGGTCGCCAGATACAGCTTGTTGTGCGGATTGTGCCCGGTGTGCAACGGCACGCGCTCGGCGACGACGATACCCATGTCGGTCAGGGCTTTGACCTTGCGTGGGTTGTTGGTCATCAGGCGCAGGGATTTCACGCCCAGATGCTCAAGCATCGGCAGGCACATGGCGTAGTCACGCTGGTCGGCGGCGAAACCCAGCCGCTCGTTGGCTTCAACGGTGTCGGCGCCGCCGTCCTGCAATTCGTAGGCGCGGATCTTGTTCAAAAGACCGATACCGCGACCTTCCTGACGCAGGTACAGCAACACACCACGGCCCTCACGGGCGATGGCTTTCAGCGCGCCTTCGAGTTGCGAGCCGCAGTCGCAACGCTGACTGAACAAGGCATCGCCCGTGAGGCATTCGGAGTGCAACCGGCCGAGTACAGGGGCACCGTCGGCAAACTCACCCAGGCTGAGCACGACGTGCTCGCGGCCGGTGGCTTCATCGAGAAAACCGTGCATGGTGAATTGCGCAAAAGGCGTTGGCAGCTTGGAAGCGGCGACAAAAACGACAGGCACCGGTGTGCTCCTGATCTAAAAAGTCTGAAGATTCGCTGGGCGGCATTGTAACAGCAGCTTTGGGCAGGCGCTTAGGCTGAATTATCGGGCATAACGATCAAAAAGTTTGATATCTCCCGGCCATTGCGGATCCCTGTGGGAGCGAGCCTGCTCGCGAAGGCGGTGTGTCAGCTACATCAACGTTTGAATGAGACCGCTATCGCGATCAGGCTCACTCCTACAAAGGATTTGCGCAGGGCTTCAGTCAGAGACGAATGGGTAGGGCTGCTTCCACTTCTCGAAGATCGGCTTCAACTCGCCGCTCTTCACCAACTGGTCCATGCGCCGGTCGAACAAACCCATCAACGTGCGCGCCTGCGGCGTATTGGCGAAGCACAGATACAGCGGCAATTCGGCGATATGGGTTTTGCGAAATTGCGTTGGATCCTTCGCCCGACTGACCACGTAATCGACTTCGGTCTGCGCGTCGATGTAATAGTCGGCCCGATTGTGGGTCAGCATCGACAAAATCCCGGTGCGCCGGATGACTTCGTTGTAGCTGTGCACATTGGGCAAGTAACTCTGATAGTCGTAGCCGCGCACCCAGGCCAGACGATAGTTGCCGAGGGTTTCCGCGGTCGGCGCCGGGTTGCTGGCAAGCCCCAGGGCGTAGATATGATCGGTGTCGAAGTTCCAGCGCGGATAAAGCAGATCGCTGGCCTCTTCATGATAGGAGCCGACGCAGGCATCGATTTCACCGCGCTGCGCCAAACCGACGGAACGGGTGTAGGGCTCGGTGCGGATATCCAGCGTTACGCCGGCGGGTTCGAAGACCTTGCGCAACACGTCCCAACCCAGGCCATGGCCGTCGGCGGCGGTGTAGTCTTCCCAGTCTTCGCTGGCCAAATGGATGACCGCAGGCGTCGGCGCAGCGTCTTGCGCACTGGCCACAGAGCCCAGCAGAGCAAAAACCACCACCGCCAACCAGCCTCGCGCCATCCCTAGTTCCCTCACTTGATCCTGATCACCCTGACAATCAGGCGAAAATCCACACCAGTCCCTGCATGGTCAGCCAGGCGAACACACCCGCCAGCACATCGTCGAGCATGATGCCAAAGCCGCCGTGGACATGCCGGTCGATCCAGCGGATCGGCCAGGGCTTGAGAATGTCGAAGAAGCGGAACACCAGGAACCCCGCGAGCAACCAGTACCAGCCTTCCGGTACCAGCCACAGAGTGATCCACATCCCGACCATTTCGTCCCAGACGATGCCTTCGTGGTCATGTACCCGCAGATCGTCGGCGACTTTGCCGCACAGCCAGAAGCCGAACAGCATGGTGATCCCGAGCATCAGCCAGTAACCCCAGTCGGGCAGCATCTGCCATAACGGGATAAAGGGTAGCGCAACTAACGACCCCCACGTACCCGGCGCCTTTGGCAAGGTGCCCGAACCGAAGCCGAACGCAATGAAATGCCAAGGATTGCGCCAGACCGATGGCGGCACGAATTCCCCCGGCACCTGTTTCGGGTGATCTGTCACGGTGACTCCTGAAAATGTTGGTAACCGCGGATTTGCGGGGTGATGTCACGCCCTTCGCGATCGAGCAGCGCCACGCCCTGCCCCTCTGTTACCCGGCCGACGACATGGATCGGCCAGCCGTCCGCCAGCAGCGCAGGCAACTCGACGGACGGTAGCGTGAAGGCCAACACATAATCATCGCCACCGCTCAGCGCTGCACGCTCGGCGCCGCGCTGGCCGAGAAACGCGACTAAGGCATCCGACAGCGGTACGCGCTCGCGTTCAATCTCAAGCCGCACTTTCGACGCCAGCGCGATATGCCCGCAATCGGCGAGCAGGCCGTCGGAGATATCCAGCGCTGAAGTGGCTTTGCCGCGCAAGGCCTGACCGAGAGCGAGTTGTGGCTGCGGGGACCAATAATGGTCGAGCAATGGCTGGCCAATGTCCGCTGCGGCGTCGCGCTGGCCCAGTACCAGCGGCAACGCGCCAGCGGCATTGCCCAACTCGCCGCCAACGCACAGCAGGTCGCCCGGTTGCGCGCCGCTGCGGGTCAAGGCCTGGCCTGTGGGAACGCGACCGAACACGGTGACGGTCAGGCTTAACGGCCCGCGCGTGGTATCCCCGCCAATCAACGCCACACCGCAACTCTGCGCCATACGGTTCAAACCGCGGGCATAAGCCTGCAGCCAATCGGCGGTTATCGTTGGCACAGTCAGGGCAAGGGTAAAGGCAATGGGCGTAGCACCCATGGCGGCCAGATCGCTGACCGCGACGGCCAGCGAGCGCTGACCGAGCAAAAACGGATCGCAGGGGTCGGCAAAATGCACACCGGCCACCAGCGTATCGGTGGAAATCGCCAGCTGTTCCCCGCAGGGAACCGCCAGCAAGGCGCAGTCGTCGCCAATCCCCAGTGCAACGCCCTCGCCGCCCTGCGCACAAGGCGCGGCGGCGAAGAAATTGCGGATCAGCTCAAACTCGCCCATTGCGATATCAAGCGCGGATCAGCGCTTGAACGCCTTCACTTCAGCTTCACGCAGGCGCGGGGCCAGCTTGTCGAGCACACCGTTGACGAACTTGTGGCCGTCGGTGGAACCGTAGACTTTCGCCAGTTCGATTCCTTCGTTGATCACAACGCGGTACGGCACGTCGACGCGCTTGAGCAGTTCCCAGGTCGACAGGCGCAGTACGCACAGTTCAACCGGGTCGAGCTCTTCGATGGTCAGGTCCAGGCACGGCGCCAGCGCAGTGTCGATCTCGGTCAGACTGGCCGGAACACCGTGCAGGATGTCGTGGAAGTAGCTGGCATCGGCGAAGGTGAAATCGTTGTCGACGCGAAACTGCGCCTCGATTTCGTTCAGCGAAGTACTGGCCATGTGGCGCTGGTACAACGCTTGAGTCGCCAACTGACGGGCAGCGCGGCGCTTTTCACTTTTCGAGGGCTTGCCGGCGTCGGTTGGACGCGGATCGCGCGGGTTGAAACGATCGCTTTCGTCGCTAATCACTTGGCCTCCAACTGTGCCAACAGGCTGACCATTTCCAGCGCGGACAGGGCAGCTTCGGCACCTTTGTTACCGGCCTTGGTGCCGGAACGTTCGATGGCTTGCTCGATGGAATCAACGGTCAGGACGCCGAAAGCGACCGGAACGCCGAACTCCATGGACACCTGGGCCAGACCCTTGGTGCACTCGCCTGCCACGTATTCGAAGTGCGGAGTGCCGCCACGAATGACCGCGCCAAGGGCGATGATTGCTGCGAACTCGCCTTTCTGAGCGACTTTCTGCGCAACCAGCGGGATTTCGAAGGCGCCAGGTGCGCGGATGATGGTGATGTCGCTTTCGCTCACGCCGTGGCGAACCAGGGCATCAACTGCACCGCTGACCAGGCTTTCAACCACGAAGCTGTTGAAACGGCCCACTACTAGAGCGTAGCGGCCTTTAGGGGCGATGAAGGTACCTTCGATGGTCTTCAGGGTCATTCGTCAGATCTCTTAAAGAGCCGGGACGCGTCTCGTACGCGTCCCTCAGTGATATTAGCCACGAATACATGGCCGGAAAAATCCGCATTGCTACCTGATCACACCCCTGTGGCGAGGGGATTTATCCCCGATGGACTGCGCAGCAGTCCCAAAATAGGGCCGCTGCGCAGCCCGTCGGGGATGAATCCCCTCACCACAAGAATCTGCGCCAACAATGTCGGAAACAACCGGTCATTATTCGGAGGGCACGTATTCTACAACTTCCAGATCGAAACCGGATATCGCATTAAATTTCATTGGCGCCGACATCAAGCGCATTTTGCGTACACCGAGGTCACGGAGGATCTGCGAACCGGCACCGACGATGCTGTAGGTCGTCGGTTTTTTCGGCGCTGGCTGATCGCCAGTTTCACGGATGTGCGCCAGCAACACGTCGCCATCGAGCGGGTGACCGAGCAACAACACCACACCGCTGCCGGCCTCGGCGACCGCAGCCATCGCGGCGCGCAGGCTCCAGCGGCCCGGTTGCTTGACCATCAGCAGATCGCGCAGCGGGTCCATGTTGTGCACGCGAACCAGCGTTGGTTCTTCAGCGCAAACGGTGCCCAGGGTCAGCGCCATGTGCACGTCGCCTTCCACCGAATCACGATAGGTCACCAGGTTGAATTGGCCCAGTTCGCTGTCCAGCGGCTGCTCGGCAATCCGCTGAACGGTACGTTCGTGGATCATCCGGTAGTGAATCAGGTCAGCAATCGTGCCGATCTTGATGTTGTGTTCGGCAGCGAAGGCTTCAAGCTCAGTGCGACGGGACATGGTTCCGTCATCGTTCATCACTTCGCAGATCACGCCGCTCGGCTCGAAACCGGCCATTCGCGCTAGGTCGCAAGCCGCTTCGGTGTGGCCCGCACGTGCCAGGGTGCCGCCGGCCTGAGCCATCAGCGGGAAGATGTGGCCCGGGCTGACGATGTCTTCAGCCTTGGCGTCTTTGGCAGCGGCGGCCTGCACGGTGCGCGCACGGTCGGCGGCGGAGATGCCGGTGGTCACGCCTTCGGCCGCTTCGATCGAGACGGTGAACTTGGTGCCGAAACCGGAACCGTTGCGCGGCGCCATCAACGGCAGCTTGAGGGTCTCGCAACGCTCGCGGGTCATTGGCATGCAGATCAGGCCGCGGGCATGCTTGGCCATGAAATTGATGTGCTCGGCCTTGCAGCATTCGGCGGCCATGATCAGGTCGCCTTCGTTCTCGCGGTCTTCGTCATCCATGAGGATGACCATCTTGCCTTGGCGGATGTCTTCAACCAGTTCTTCGATGCTATTGAGCGCCACAAGGCACCCCCCTTCTTTCGAATTAGAGCTTCAGGATTTGAGGTAGCCGTTTTGGGCCAGAAAGCTTTCAGTGATCGTGCCACCGGATGCAGGCTCTGCGGCCTTGTCGCCCAGCAGCAGACGTTCCAGATAGCGCGCCAGCAAGTCGACCTCCAGATTCACCCGACGACCTGGCTTGTACGACGCCATGATGGTTTCGCTCAGGGTGTGCGGAATGATCGTCAGCATGAACTCGGCGCCATCGACCGCGTTCACGGTCAGGCTGGTGCCGTCGACGGTGATCGAGCCTTTATGGGCAATGTACTTGGCCAAGTCTTTCGGCGCGCGGATGCAAAACTCCACGGCGCGGGCATTGTCGGCACGGGAGACGATTTCGCCGACACCATCAACGTGACCGCTGACCAGGTGCCCGCCGAGACGGGTGGTCGGGGTCAGGGCTTTTTCCAGATTGACCGGGCTGCCGCTTTTCAGGTCATTCATGGCGGTGCAGTCCAGCGTTTCACGGCTGACGTCGGCGGCAAAGCCGTCGCCCGGCAACTCGACCGCTGTCAGGCACACGCCGTTGACAGCGATGCTGTCGCCGAGTTTGACGTCGCTCAGGTCGAGCTTGCCGGTTGCGACGTGTACCCGCACATCACCGCCCTTTGGGGTCAGTGCGCGGATACTGCCGATGGATTCGATGATGCCGGTAAACATGGGGTTCTCCTTGAGAACTAGGCCAGCGTAGTAACGATGGCCGGGAATTATACGCTCGCCGAAAGGACAGGGATGGCAGTGACTCGCCAGTCATCGCCAACGGCGCGAATTTCAGTGATTTTCAGCTCCGGTGCATCCTTCATGTAGGCCAGCGGCCAGTCCAGCAATGGGCGCGCTGTGGAGCCGAGGAACTTGCCGGCGATGAAGATCACGAATTCGTCGACCAACCCCAACTGCGCAAAAGCACCGGCAAGACGCGGACCGGCCTCGACCAGCACGTCGTTGACGCCACGGTTGGCCAACTCGACCAGCAATTTGTGCAGATCGACCTGACCGTCATCACCCGGCACGATCAGACACTCGGGACCGTGGGCGTATTGCTCTTCGATCGCGACACACGTAGCGACCAACGCCGGGCCAGCCTTGAAGAACGGTGCATCCAGCGGCACGCGCAGGCGGCCATCGATCAGCACCCGCAGGGGCGGACGGCTCATGGCCAGTGCGGTTTGCTCGGCATCCAGACCCAACTCGTCAGCACGAACCGTCAGGCGTGCGCCGTCGGCCAGCACCGTATCGGCGCCGGTCAGCACCACAGCCGCCTGAGCGCGTAACCGCTGGACTGTCGAACGCGCAGCCGGGCCGGTGATCCACTGGCTCTCGCCGCTTTCCATTGCCGTGCGACCGTCAAGGCTCATGGCCAACTTGACCCGCACGAACGGCAGGCCATGCTCCATGCGCTTGAGGAAACCCTGGTTGAGCAGGCGCGCTTCACCTTCCAGCACACCGCTTGCGGTGGCGATACCGGCATCGGCAAGTCGCTGCAAACCACGTCCGGCGACTTGCGGATTCGGATCACGCATCGCCGCGACCACTCGACCAACACCGGCATTCACCAGCGCATCGGCGCACGGCGGTGTGCGGCCATGGTGGCTGCACGGTTCAAGAGTGACGTAAGCCGTCGCGCCCCGGGCCAGTTCACCCGCGGCGCGCAGGGCGTGGACTTCGGCGTGGGGTTCACCGGCGCGTTCGTGCCAACCTTCGCCGACAATCTGCCCGTCGCGCACCACCACGCAGCCAACCCGAGGATTGGGGTGCGTGGTGTAGTGACCTTTGCGCGCCAGTTCCAGTGCGCGGGCCATGAAGTGGGCGTCGAGAATGGCCTGTTCGGCGGCGCTGGTCATTCTTTCACCGGTTCGCGGGCGAGACGATCGATCTCTTCACGGAACTCGTTGAGGTCCTGGAAGCGCTTGTAGACCGAGGCGAAACGGATGTAGGCGACTTCATCAAGCTTTTGCAATTCGGCCATCACCAACTCACCGACCACGAGGGATTTGACCTCGCGCTCGCCGGTGGCGCGCAGCTTGTGCTTGATGTGAACCAGAGAGGATTCGAGGCGCTCGACGCTCACCGGACGTTTCTCCAGGGCGCGTTGCATGCCGGCGCGGAGTTTTTCTTCGTCGAACGGTTGGCGGCTGCCGTCAGTTTTGATCAGGCGCGGCAACACCAGTTCGGCCGTCTCGAACGTCGTGAAACGCTCGCCGCAGGCCAGGCATTCACGCCGGCGGCGCACCTGTTCGCCCTCGGCGACCAGACGCGAGTCGATGACCTTGGTGTCGTTGGCACCGCAGAAGGGACAGTGCATGGTGGCTGGCAACAAAAAAAGGGAGGGCCATGGTAGCGCATCCCGGTGGCAAGACAAGCCATAGGGTTTGCGGTATACAGACTGCCATGATCGTTTGATCCATGGATTTCATTTTGCCGGAGCTGCCAATGTCGTTACGACCGCTCGTTTTGCTCAGTCTTTTCAGCCTGCTGGTGGCCTGCGGCAGCGATGCACCCAAGCCGCAACCGCCGACACCAGGCCCCGCGCCGCAACAGGCGCAGAAAAAAGCCAAAGAGGCTGCCGACCTCGGCCCGCTGCCCGCCTATCAACGTGAACTGAGTGGCACCCTGCAAGGCGTGCCGGCCGGTGCCGAAGTCGAACTGGCGTTGCTGGTGATCGATGAAAAAGATCGCCCGCAACAATTGCTCGCCAGTTCCAGCCTGATCGGCAACAACCAGATCCTGCCGTTCCGCCTGCGCTTCAGCCCGGACGCGTTCCCGGCGGGTGCGCGGGTCGAGTTGCGTGGCCGCGCCAGTCAGTCCGGTCAATTGATTCTGCACCTGCCGTCGCAAACCATCACTCAGCCGACGACTCAGGCGCTGGGCCAACTGCAATTCGTCAAAGCGCCATGAATGCACCGTTTGACCTGCAACAGGCATTAGGTGAATTGCTCGGCGACGCCAGGCTCAAGGCCTGTACGTTGCCAGACAGCGATTTGCAGCTGTGGTTGATCGATGGCGACAACATGGCGCGTGAATTCAGCCAGGAAGAAACCCAGCGGATCCTGCATGAGCCACCGTACTGGAGCTTTTGCTGGGCCAGCGGTCTGGCAGTGGCGCGCTATCTGGCAGAGTTTCCCGAATGGGTGCGCGGCAAACGCGTGTTGGATTTTGGCGCTGGCTCGGGGATTGCCGGGATCGCGGCGGTCAAGGCCGGAGCGCTGGAGGTGGTGGCGTGTGATCTGGATCCACTGGCGATTGCCGCGTGCCGGGCGAATGCCACGTTGAATAATGTAGAGATGAGTTATTCGACGGATTTCTTTGCCGAGGCCGATCGGTTTGATCTGATCCTGGTGGCGGATGTTTTGTACGACCGGGCGAATCTGCCATTGCTCGATGCGTTTTTAAGCCGTGGCCGTGAGGCGTTGGTGGCTGATTCGCGGGTACGGGATTTTCGCCATCCGTTGTATGAGCGTATTGAAATGCTTGAAGCCATGACGTTGCCGGATCTGGCCGAGCCTGAGGAATTTCGGCATGTCAGCCTGTACTACGCGCGGCGCTAGCTAAAGCATCGCGGGCAAGCCCGCTCCCACAGTGACCGAGTCGAACCGGGATTTTGTGTACGGCACAGAACCCTGTGGGAGCGGGCTTGCACGCGATGGCGTCCTGCCTGACAACTCATCTCTAACTTCCGGCCACACCCCACCAAGCCGTATAGTTGCCCCATCCACGCTTTGACGAGATCCCCCATGAGTGAGCAAACGCCGTACATCTTCGACGCCACGACTGCCGATTTCGACCAGTCGGTGATCGAGGCTTCTTTCAACAAACCGGTGCTGGTGGATTTCTGGGCCGAATGGTGTGCGCCGTGCAAGGCGCTGATGCCAATGCTGCAAGGCATTGCCGAGAGCTATCAGGGCGAGTTGCTGCTGGCCAAGGTCAACTGCGACATCGAGCAGGACATCGTCGCCCGCTTCGGCATTCGCAGCCTGCCGACCGTGGTGCTGTTCAAGGACGGTCAACCGGTCGATGGTTTTGCCGGTGCACAACCGGAATCCGCTGTGCGCGCCCTGCTAGAGCCGCATGTGCAGATGCCGCCACCGGCCGCCGCTGATCCGTTCGAACAGGCTCAGGCGTTGTTTGATGACGGCCGTTACGCCGACGCCGAAGCGGCGCTGGTGGTGATGCTCAATGAAGACAATACCAACGCCAAGGCGCTGATTCTCTATGCGCGTTGCCTGACTGAACGCGGCGAACTGGACGAAGCGCAAACCGTGCTTGATGCGGTCAAGAGCGATGAGCATAAGGCTGCGTTGGCCGGAGCCAAGGCGCAGATCAAGTTCCTCGGTCTTGCGCGCGATCTGCCGGATGCCGCCGACCTGAAAGCGCGTTTGGCGAAAGATCCGCAGGATGATGAAGCGGTGTATCAACTGGCGATTCAGCAGCTCGCTCGCCAGCAGTATGAGGCGGCGCTTGAGGCAATGCTCAAGCTGTTTATCCGTAACCGCAACTATGGCGAAGGCTTGCCACACAAGACTTTGCTGCAGGTGTTTGAGTTGCTGGGCAATGATCATCCGCTGGTCAGCGTTTACCGCCGCAAGATGTTTGCTGCGCTTTATTAAGAGCAAAAGATCGCAGCCTGCGACCTTTTGCTTCTGCGTTCTATTCGATCCAGCTGTAGAGCGGCGTATCTCCGCCGCTCACCACTTTCACGTCCGAACTGTGGCGCAAGCGCACCAGCAAGCGCTTGCCCGACGCCGCGCTGCCCGTCAGCCCTTCAAGCTGTTCGAGCAAATCCGGTCCGCTGAGCTGCCCGGCCTTGCGCAACAGATCCTTGGCCACTTGCCACAACGCATCGTCCTGATTCAACGGTTTCGCCGCCGGGGCTGACGCGACCGTTTCAGATTGAGCAATCGACGCCTGTCCATTCAGTGCCGAACCGAGCTTCGCCCAGTCGTTGTCATCCAGTTCCACCGTCAAATCCACCGGCACATCACCGACAGTTCCGCGTATCCGCAGCATTGAGTTCACTCCCGCACATTTCTGACCTGCATGCTCCCACGGGACTTGTGCAACGCCAAGCGCACGGGCAAACTCTGCGCACTTTCGTTATAAGATTACATAACAAATTATTCATCTACTTACCGGAGTTCCGCCATGCGTCGTCTGCTGCTCGCTTTGCCGTTTGCCCTGTTGCCGCTGGCCATCGCCCATGCTGCCGATGAGCATGATCACGACCATGAACACGGCAGCCTCGGCGCTCACGAACACGGTGTTGGTCGTCTGAACGCTGCGCTCGACGGCCAGACCTTGGAACTGGAGCTGGAAAGCCCGGCGATGAACCTGGTGGGGTTTGAACACGTTGCCACCAGCGATGCCGACAAGGCCAAGGTCGCGGCTGCTCGTGCGCAGTTGGAAAAACCCCTTGCTCTGTTCAGCCTGCCCGCCGCGGCCGGTTGCAAAGTGGTGAGCCAGGAACTGGAGAGCCCGCTGTTCGGCGACAAACCGGATGCCGACGATCACGACGACGATGAAGCAGGCAAGGACGGTCATGAGCATCACCACGACCACAGCGAAATCCACGCGCACTATCAATTCAACTGCGCGGCACCGGGCGCGTTGAAGACGCTGGACCTGTCGAACGTGTTCAATACCTTCCCGGCGACGCAAAAAATTCAGGTACAACTGATCAGCGCGAACGGCCAGCAAGGGACCGAAGTGACGGCCAAGGCTGCCGCGCTGAAATTCTGAATACATCGAAAATCCCCTGTGGGAGCGAGCCTGCTCGCGAAAGCGGTGTGTCAGTCGACATCGATGTTGACTGTCAGATTGCATTCGCGAGCAGGCTCGCTCCCACAGGGATTCAGTGTCCAACCATGAAATTGGTGCCATGACCCAAGCACTCATCGAACTGTCCGACCTGGGCTTCAGTTGGCCCGGTCACCCGACGCTGCTGGACATCCCGGCGTTTCGTCTCGAACCCGGCGAAACCCTGTTCCTCAAAGGCCCCAGCGGCAGCGGCAAGACCACTCTGCTTGGCCTGCTCGGCGGTGTACAGAAACCCGATCGCGGCAGCATTCGCCTGCTCGGCCAGGAACTGACCGAACTCTCCGCCGGCGCCCGCGACACCTTTCGCGTCGATCACACCGGCTACATTTTCCAGCAGTTCAACTTGCTGCCGTTTCTCTCGGTGCGCGAGAACGTTGAGCTACCCTGCCACTTCTCGAAACTGCGCGCTCAGCGGGCGAAACAGCGTCACGGCAGCGTCGATCAAGCCGCTGCCACCCTCCTCGCCCACTTGGGCTTGAAGGATGAAAGTATCCTCAGCCGTCGCGCCGATTCGTTGTCGATCGGCCAGCAACAGCGCGTTGCTGCGGCGCGCGCGCTGATCGGTCAGCCAGAGTTGGTAATCGCCGATGAACCGACCTCGGCGCTGGATTACGACGCCCGGGAAAACTTCATCCGCCTGCTGTTCGCTGAATGCCGCGAGGCCGGTTCCAGTCTGCTGTTCGTCAGCCACGATCAGAGCCTGGCGCCGCTGTTCGATCGTCATTTGTCCCTGGCCGAGCTCAATCGCGCCGCCACGTCTGCGGAGGTCTGAGATGTATCTCTTTCGTCTGGCCATGGCCAGCCTGGCCAACCGCCGCTTCACCGCTTTGCTCACTGCATTCGCCATCGCCCTGTCGGTCTGCCTGCTGCTCGCCGTCGAACGCGTACGCACGGAGGCCAAAGCCAGTTTCGCCAGCACCATCAGCGGCACCGACCTGATCGTCGGCGCGCGCTCCGGTTCGGTGAACCTGTTGCTGTACTCGGTGTTTCGCATTGGTAATGCCACTAACAATATCCGCTGGGACAGCTTCGAACACTTCGCCAGCAACCCGAAAGTGAAGTGGGCGATTCCGATGTCACTCGGCGACTCCCATCGCGGTTATCGCGTGATGGGCACTACCGAAGCCTATTTCGAGCACTACCAGTACGGCCGCCAGCAACACCTGGAACTGGCCGACGGTCGCGCGTTCGCCACCGACCCGTTTGAAGTGGTACTCGGCGCTGAAGTGGCCGACGCGCTGCATTACAAACTCGGCGACCAACTGGTGCTGGCCCACGGTGTGGCGGCGATCAGTCTGGTCAAGCACGATGACAAACCGTTCACCGTGGTCGGCATTCTCAAACGCACCGGCACCCCGGTGGATCGCACGTTGCACATCAGCCTCGGCGGCATGGAAGCGATTCATATCGACTGGCACAACGGCGTGCCGGCGCGAGGCAATGGCCGGATCACGGCCGATCAGGCGCGCAACATGGACCTGACGCCGCAAGCGATCACCGCATTCATGCTCGGCCTCAACAGCAAGATTTCCACCTTTGCACTGCAGCGTGAAATCAACGAATTCCGTGGCGAACCGATGCTGGCGATTCTGCCGGGCGTGGCCCTGCAGGAATTGTGGAGCCTGATGAGCACCGCCGAAAAAGCGCTGTTCGTGGTCTCACTGTTCGTGGTGCTGACCGGGTTGATCGGCATGCTCACAGCGATTCTCACCAGCCTCAACGAACGTCGCCGCGAGATGGCGATTCTGCGTTCGGTTGGTGCGCGGCCATGGCACATCGCGAGCCTGCTGGTGCTGGAAGCGTTTGCGTTGGCGCTGACCGGGGTGATCGTCGGCGTGGCATTGCTGTACATCGGCATCGCTGCCGCGCAGGGTTACGTGCAGGCCAATTACGGTTTGTTCCTGCCGCTGGCATGGCCGAGCGAGTATGAATGGACGCTGCTCGGTGGCATTCTGGCGGCCGCGCTGCTGATGGGCAGCGTGCCGGCCTGGCGTGCGTATCGCCAATCTTTGGCCGATGGCCTGTCGATTCGTCTATGAGGATGTTCACCATGCCCCGCGCCGTACTCGCGCTGCTGTTGCTGGTCGCCCTGCCCGTGTGGGCGGCGGCGCCGAAAGACCTGACGTGGTCGGAGATGATCCCGCCGGACGCCGCGCCGGAAGTGCCGAACATGACGCCGCTGCACGACCTGTCGAAGATGAGCGATGCGCTGTCCGCCGAATCCGCGCCAGCAGCGAAGCAGGATTTGCCGAACGCGCCGGTGGTGCAGTCACTCGATGGCCAGAACATTCGTTTGCCGGGGTACATCGTGCCGCTGGAAGTGAACGAAGAAGGACGCACGACAGACTTCCTGCTGGTGCCGTATTTCGGCGCCTGCATCCATGTGCCGCCACCGCCGTCGAACCAGATCGTGCATGTGAAAAGCGAATTGGGCGTGAAGCTCGATGAGCTGTATCAGCCGTATTGGGTCGAGGGGCCGTTGCAGGTCAAGGCGTCGAGCAGCGAGTTGGCGGACGCCGGGTATCAGATGGATGCCGACAAGATTTATGTGTATGAGCTGCCGGAGTGAATCCGGTAACTCTGGGTTGTTTGTTCAATTGCTATCGCGAGCAGGCTCACTCCTACATTTGGAATGCGTTCCCCTGTGGGAGCTGGCTTGCCAGCGATGAGGGCCTCAAAGGTTCCACAAAACCTGACCCCTTCACTGTTTCATTGAGCTGAGTCAAAAGACCGTATCAGTTGGCTTCGTACCATAGGACATCAGAAACTTTTAACGTCCTTTTGGAGCCCCCATGAACAAGTCCTTGCTCAGCGCTTCGTTGTTTGCCCTCGCGCTCGCAGCCCCGCTCGCCCACGCCCACGATGCGGGTGACATCATCGTTCGCGCTGGTGCGATCACCGTCAACCCAAAGGCCGACAGCTCCAGCGTCAAGGTCGATCAGGGTCCGCTGAGCGGCACCAATCTGGGCGGCAAGGCGACCATGAGCAGCGATACCCAACTGGGTCTGAACTTCGCTTACATGGTCACCAACAACATCGGTATCGAGTTGCTGGCCGCGTCGCCGTTCGAGCATGACGTGAAGATCAAAGGCACTGCCCTGCCAGCGGCCAACGGCAAACTCGGCACCCTGAAACACCTGCCACCGACCCTCAGCGTCGTTTACTACCCGCTGGATTCGAAATCACCGTTCCAGCCGTACATCGGCGGCGGCATCAACTACACCTGGATCTACGACGAACACGTCGGCAGCGAAGCGCAGTCCAACGGCTTCAGCAACTTCAAGGCGAAGAACTCCTGGGGTCTGGCCTGGCAGGTCGGTGCGGACTACATGCTGACCGACAACATCATGCTCAACGCCCAAGTGCGCTACATCGATATCGATACCCGCGCCACTGTCGAGAACAACGCTGTGGCCCCGGGTACCCGTGCCAAAGTGAATGTTGATGTCGATCCGTTTGTGTACATGGTGGGCTTGGGCTACAAGTTCTAAGGAACATTCGCGTGGTGGTGAATGCGGGCTAATGTGGCGAGGGAGCTTGCTCCCGCCGGGCTGCGAAGCGGCCCCGAAACAGGCACTAGCGGTGCTTCAGAAAAACCGCACTGATTGGATTGGCGACTGCTACGCAGTCGAGCGGGAGCCAGCTCCCTCGCCACAGGGATCGCATCTGAGTCAAAGCGATACCCCGCCCACAAAAAAGGCGCCTGCAAAGGCGCCTTTTTTGTTTCTGCGTTTTATCTTCCCAACAACCGCGCCAAACCCACGCTCATCGGCGTCTGCTCTGGGAGCGTGAAGCGTGCCAGCAGGCGCTGGTTGTTCGCCCGCGAATGGCGGATGTCGCCAGAACGCGCCGGGCCATAGCTGATCGGTGGCAACTCGCCGACCACTGTTTCCAGCGCTGCGAGCATTTGCTTGAGGTTCATTGACTGATTCCAGCCAACGTTCACCGCACCGATTTCTACTTCAGGCTTTTCAAGCGCCTGCACCAGCACATCGACCAGATCCTCGACGTAGAGGAAATCCCGCGTTTGCTCACCATCACCGAACACGGTAATCGGCAAACCCTTCTGCGCGCGCTCGCTGAAGATACTGATTACCCCGGAGTACGGCGAGGATGGATCCTGGCGCGGGCCGAAAATGTTGAAAAAACGGAAGATCGCCGGTTCCAGACCGTGCTGACGGCGGTAGAAATCGAAGTAATGCTCACCCGCCAGTTTGTCCGACGCATACGGCGTCAGCGGTGCTTTCGGCGTGTCTTCGTCAATCGACTGACCTTCGCCGTTGTTGCCGTACACCGCCGCACTGGAGGCGAACAAAACACGTTTGACCCCAGCCTGGCGCATGGCTTCGCAGACGTTCAGCGTGCCAATGAAATTACTCTGATGAGTCTTCACCGGATCATCCACCGAGGCTTGCACCGAGGCCACAGCGGCCAGGTGCGCCACGGCGCTGCAACCCTGCATGGCCTGAGCGACCAGCGCAGCATCGGCAACATCGCCAACGATCAGCTCGACCTTCGGATTGTCCAGCGGCAGATTGGCGCGTTTACCGGTCGACAGATCATCGAGAATCCGCACCGAGTGCCCCTTGGCAAGCAACGCGTCGGTCAAGTGTGAGCCGATGAAACCGGCGCCGCCGGTGATTAAAACAGGGCCTTCAGCCATGACGATAAAACCTATCCAGTAAAGCCGGGAGTGCCGCACGCCAGGCGCGCGGCTTGATCCCGAAAGTGTGCAGAATTTTCTTGCAGGCGAGCACCGCGTGTTGCGGTTCCTCGGCAGCGTCCGGGCGCGCAGCGTGAGCCTGAGCCGTCGGCGCCTCGATCGCCAGCGCATGCAGGCTGCGCGCTTCGGTCAGAATTGCCTGACCCAGCGCCAGCGGGGTGGTCGCCTCGTGACCGGCGTAGTGATACGTGCCCCACAGCGGCGCGGCGCAATCGAGTTGTTTGAGCACCGAGATGATCACCCGTGCGGCGTCGTCGACCGGCGTCGGATTACCGCGTCGGTCATCGGCCAGGAGCAGTTCTTCAGGTTGTTCGGCGCGGGCAAGGAAACGCCCGAGGGTGCCGTCGGCGCTGTCATCGAGCAGCCAGCCGAAACGCAGCAGCACATGCTGCGGGCACGTGGCGCGAACGCTTTGTTCGATGCGCCACAAGGCTTGACCACGCAGGCCCAGTGGCACCGGTTCGTCTTTTTCGCTGTAGGCGGTGGCCCGCGAGCCGTCGAACACCCGATAACTGGACGGCTGCACGAGGACGATATTGTGGTGCTGGCACAGTTCGGCCAGGCGCTCGATCGCGCGTTCCTGCCCGGCCATGCGGCTTTCGCTGACGGTTTCGGCCTGGAACCAGTCGAAATAGTAGGCGAGGTTGATCAATGCATCGGGACGGGTGTCGTCGAGCAATTGGGTCAGGCTCGCGGCATCCCAGCCATTTTCGGGCGGGCGGGGGGCGAGGAAACCGATGTCTTCCTCCGCACCGAGGCGAATCAGCGCCTGCCCAAGGGCATTTCCGCCGCCCAGTAACATAAGGCGCATTCGCATAGAGTCAGCAGGCCCAGTCTGATTGGAACGATGGCTTGAGCGACGGATCTTGTGGAAGCGTCGCCGATAATTGCCGGAATCGTTGCATTTTGCGGGTTTAGTGCGCAACCGTCATCCGCAAAGTGTACATCCCCGGGATTTGCACACCCTGTGGCAAGGGAGCTTGCTCCCGCTGGAGGCCGAAGGACTCCCGAATCCGACCGAAGCGGTGCAGCAGAAATACCGCATCAGCTGAATTTGCGACTGCTTCGCAGCCGAGCGGGAGCAAGCTCCCTCGCCACAGGGATAACCGATCAGCCAGACAGACTTGCATCTTCGCCCCTGCGACCGCATAACTTAAGCCATGAATCTGCCCCTTCCCACGGACGCGGCCCTGGCAGGCTTCCATCCCGCCGTCAGCGCCTGGTTCAACAGCACATTCCCGTCGGTCACCGCCGCCCAGGCTCGCGCATGGCCGTTGATCCGCCAGCGCCGCTCGACGCTGATCGCCGCACCTACCGGCTCCGGTAAAACCCTCACCGCGTTCCTCGCCGTGCTCGACGACCTCGTCCACCGAGGCCTGGAAAACCCCGCTGGCCTGCCTGACGAAACCCTGGTGGTTTACGTTTCACCGCTCAAGGCGCTGTCCAACGACATCCAGATCAACCTGCAAAACCCGCTTGCCGGCATTACCGAGCAACTGCGGCAAATGGGCCTGCCGGAACTGCAAATCAGCACCGCCGTGCGCACCGGCGACACCCCGCAGAAAGACCGCGCGCTCATGCGCAAGCGCCCGCCGCACATTCTGGTGACCACTCCAGAATCCCTCTACGTGCTGCTCGGTTCGGCGTCGGGACGCAAAATGCTTGGCACTGCGCGCACGGTAATCATCGACGAAATTCATGCCATGGCCGCTGGCAAACGCGGCAGCCACCTCGCCCTGAGCCTTGAACGACTACAAGCGCTATGCGCCGAACCACTGACTCGCATCGGCCTGTCCGCAACGCAAAAACCCATCGACGCGGTCGCGCGATTCCTGGTCGGCGCAGAGCGTTCTTGCGAGATCATCGACATCGGCCACGCGCGCCCACGGGATCTGGGCATCGAAGTACCACCCGTGCCGCTGTCCGCCGTGATGGCCAACGATGTCTGGGAATTGGTGTATGACCGTCTCGCCGAATTGGCCCGCGAACACCGCACCACACTGATTTTCGTCAACACCCGGCGCCTGGCTGAACGCCTGAGCCGACATCTGAGCGAACGCCTCGGCAAACACGCCGTGGCGGCGCACCACGGCAGTCTGGCCAAGGAATTTCGCCTCGACGCCGAACAACGCCTCAAACGCGGCGAACTGCAAGTGTTGATCGCCACCGCATCACTGGAATTGGGCATCGACATCGGCGACGTCGACCTGGTCTGCCAGATCGCCTCGCCGCGCTCCATCGCCGGATTTCTGCAACGGGTCGGTCGCTCCGGGCACCAGGTCGGCGGCACGCCCAAAGGCCGTTTATTCGCCACCACCCGCGACGACCTGATCGAATGCGCCGCCCTGCTCGACTGCGTGCGCCGTGGCGAACTCGACACGCTGCACATCCCCGAAGCGCCGCTGGACGTGCTGGCGCAGCAGATCATCGCCGAGGTCAGTTGTCAGGAATGGGCGGAAGACGCGTTGCTGGCGATGTTTCGTCGAGCCTCGCCCTACCGCAATCTCGACGAAAAACACTATCAGGCCCTGCTGAGCATGCTCGCCGAAGGCTACAACGGCCGCCAGGGCATCCGCAGTGCTTATCTGCACCGCGACGCCGTCAGCCGCACCTTGCGTGGCCGGCGCGGCGCGCAACTGACCGCCGTGACCAGCGGCGGCACCATCCCGGATAACGCCGATTACAGCGTGATGCTCGAGCCGCAAGGCCTGAACATCGGCAGCGTCAACGAAGACTTCGCCGTGGAAAGCATTGCCGGTGATGTGTTCCAACTGGGCAATACGTCCTACCGCATCCTGCGGGTGGAAACCGGCAAGGTGCGCGTCGAGGATGCTCATGGCCAGCCGCCGACCATTCCGTTCTGGCTCGGCGAAGCGCCGGGGCGCAGCGATGAGTTGTCGTTCGCCGTGGCGCGTCTGCAAGCGCAGCTCGACGCTCTGCTGGGCGCCAGCCCCGGCAATCTGCAACCGGCCCTCGACTGGCTGACCGACACCCTCGGGCTGAATGCCGCCAGCGCCGAGCAGTTGGTCGAATACCTCGCCCGCGCACGCCAGACTCTCGGCGCCCTGCCCTCGCAGGACACGCTGCTGATGGAGCGCTTTTTCGATGAGTCCGGCGGCACGCAATTGATCATTCACTCACCGTTCGGCAGTCGCATCAATCGCGCCTGGGGCCTGGCCTTGCGCAAGCGCTTCTGTCGCACCTTCAACTTCGAACTACAGGCCGCGGCCAGCGAGGATGCGATCGTACTGTCGCTGTCGACCAGCCACAGTTTCGAACTCGATGAGGTGTGGCGTTACCTGCACAGCAACAGCGCCGAGCACACCTTGATTCAAGCGGTGCTCGATGCGCCGCTGTTCGGCGTGCGCTGGCGCTGGAATGCCGGCGTGGCGCTGGCGTTGCCGCGTTTTACCGGCGGGCGCAAAGTTGCACCGCAGTTGCAGCGGATGAAAAGCGAAGACCTGATTGCCAGTGTGTTTCCCGATCAGATCGCCTGCCTGGAGAACCTCGCGGGCGAACGGGAAATCCCTGAGCATCCATTGATCGAGCAGACCCTCGACGATTGCCTGCATGAGGCGATGGACAGTGAAGGCTGGCTGCATTTGCTGCGACGCATGGAACGTGGCGACGTGCGTTTGCTCAGCCGTGATCTGCCGGCGCCCTCACCGCTCGCGGCGGAGATTCTCAGTGCGCGGCCGTATGCCTTTCTCGACGATGCGCCGCTCGAGGAGCGTCGGACTCAGGCAGTGATCAATCGACGCTGGAGTGATCCGCAATCGACCGATGACCTCGGTGCGCTGGATGCCGACGCGATTGCCGCCGTGCGTGAAGAGGCGTGGCCAGCGCCGAACAGTACGGATGAAATGCACGAAGCACTGATGAGCCTGGCATGCATCAGTGACCTTGAAGTTCAAGCAAACAGCGGTTGGCGTGAGTGGTTGGAAACCTTGGCCAGCAGCGGTCGCGCCTGCCGCTTGCAGATCGGTCCAGAGCATTGGTTGTGGCTGGCCCGTGAGCGCCTGACCTGCCTGCAAGCGCTTTATCCACAGGCTCCAGTGCAACCGGAGCTGGAGGCATTGCCGGGATTCGATGAAACCTGGACCTCCGATGAAGCCCTGATCGAAGTGATCCGCGCGCGCCTCGGAGCCTTCGGCCCACTGCCGTTATCCGCCATCGCCGCACCGCTCGCGCTGGTGACCACTGAAGTCAATCAGGCCCTCGCCCGACTGGAACGCGAAGGTTATGTGCTGCGCGGCCAATTCACGCCGAAACTCGACGTCGAGGAATGGTGCGAACGGCACCTGCTCGCGCGCATCCATCGCTATACGGTCAAGCGTTTGCGCCGGGAAATCGAACCGGTGGCGTTGCAGGATTTCATGCGCTTCCTGTTCGACTGGCAGCACCTCTCATCCACCACGCGCGGTCAGGGCAGCACGGTTCTGCCGGCGATTATCGGCCAGTTCGAAGGCTACCCGGCGGCGGCTTCAGCGTGGGACAGCGACATCCTCCCGGCGCGGCTCAAGGACTACTCGCCGAGCTGGCTGGATGATTTGTGTCGCAATGGCAAACTGGTCTGGACGCGCCTCAGCACCCGGCAAAAAGTCAGCGGCACGGCGTTGCGCAGCACACCGATCGTGTTGCTGCCGCGCAGTCAGGTCGGCTTGTGGAGTGCATTGGCCGAACAGACGCCGGTGAGCGAACTGTCGCCGAAAACTCAAAAGGTCTTTGAGGCCTTGAGTCAGCACGGCGCGCTGTTTTTCGATGAGTTGATTCATGAGGCGCATCTGTTGCGCAGCGAACTGGAAATCGCCTTGCAGGAACTGGTCGGCGCCGGGTTGGTGAATGCCGACAGCTTTGCCGGCCTGCGCGCGCTGATCACTCCGGCGAGCAAACGCCAGCAGCGCAGCAGTCGGCGCGGACGTGGGGCGTTTGTTGGCGGGATGGACGATGCCGGGCGTTGGGCGTTGCTGCGCCGCGGGCCAGTTGTGGACGCGAGTGAAACCCTCGAACACCTCGCGATGACCTTGCTGCGCCGCTACGGCGTGGTGTTCTGGCGTCTGCTGGAGCGCGAGGCGGACTGGTTGCCGAGTTGGCGTGAATTGCTGCGCACGTTTCATCGTCTGGAGGCGCGCGGCGAGATTCGTGGCGGGCGCTTTGTCAGTGGTTTGGCGGGGGAACAGTTTGCCTTGCCCGAGGCGATTCCATTACTGCGCGAAGTGCGGCGGCGACCGCATGACGGTAGTCTGATTGCGGTGTGCGGGGTGGATCCGTTGAATCTGGCCGGGACGTTGTTGCCGGGGGCGAAAGTGCCGGCGTTGGTGAGCAATCGGTTGGTCTATCGCGATGGTTTGCCGGCGGCGGCAGAGATTGCCGGCAAGCAGCATTTCTGGCTTGAGCTGGATCAAGAAAGCATGATCGACATGCGAAGCAAATTGATCCAACGCCGTTAACTGTGGCGAGGGAGCTTGCTCCCGCTGGGGCGCGAAGCGCCCCCAAAACCAGCCATCCCTTTCTTTCAGACATACCGGGTTGCAGGGTTTGGGTCCGCTGCGCAGCCCAGCGGGAGCAAGCTCCCTCGCCACAGGATTTCAGTGCGTCGTCTACTGTGTTTCCTCCGACTCCTGCAACACATCATCCGTCTGCTGGCGCTTGGGCAGCAAAACCTGCTGTGGATAGGTCTGCGCGAAATGCACCGTCTCAGTGTTATCCACAAGCTTCTTCAGACGCTGGTTGAACGCGCGGCTCACCGCATACTGCCCACCTGACACCGTGCGGAACTGCGCTGTCAGCACCACGCCGTTCAAATCCATCCTGTCCACGCCGAACACATCCAGTGGCCCTTGCAGGTTGTACTTGAGGAATGGGTCTTCGCGAATCGAGTCGCCGGTTTCGCGGATCAGTTCGATTGCCTTATCCACATCCGTGTCATAGGTGAACTGCACCGAGAAGAACGCATAGGCGAATTGCCGTGATTGATTGGTCACCGCTTTGATCTGACCAAACGGCACCGAATGCACAAAGCCCTTGCCGTCACGCAGGCGCAACGTGCGAATGGTCAGCCCTTCCACCGTCCCGGCGTGCCCGGAATCGAGCACCACCCAATCGCCAATCGACAGGGTGTCTTCGATGATGATGAAAAGCCCGGTGATCACGTCCTGTACCAGTTGCTGCGAGCCGAAACCGATGGCCAGGCCGACCACCCCGGCGCCTGCCAGCAACGGCGCGACGTTGATCCCCAGATTGGCCATGGTAGTGATCGCGCAGATCACCACGAGGATGATTTTGATCGCGTTGCGCAACAGCGGCAGGATGGTCTTCACCCGCGTGCTGGGCTGACGCGCCGCGCGTTTGCTGACCGGTGGTTTCAGTGCTTCCTGAATCGCCGTGTCGAGCACCACCCAGAGCAGCCAGGTCACCAGGAAGATCAGCCCAATGCGGCTCAAGGCATCGCTGATCGCCCGCCCGACCGTACTGCTCTGAGCGAAGTCGAGCAGCGACAGGCCCCAGATCCGCCCGAGAATATCGATGAAGGCAATCGCAATGATGATCCGCAGCAGCGCGTGCAACAGGCTGAGAAAGCGTTCCTTGTAAGCGCTGCTGCGCTGGATCGCTGCGGCTTTTCGCGATTTGAACAAGTGCTGGAGGATCGTGCTGAGGAACACCGTGCCGATCAACAACACCGTGGTGAACAACGCGCAACGCAGCGCTTTCTGATTGTCTTCGCCGATGCCGATCAAGCTGACCGCCGAGACCAGCACCATCAACACAATCGGCCAATACCACAGCCCGGAAAAAATTCGCAGCGACTCCTGTAGCGATGGTTGCTTCAGCCGCTGGCTCAGCGGGCGGTTACGGATCAGATGCGCCACCGGACGACGCAGGCGAATCACCAGCAAACCAAAAATGATCGAAGCGATCAGTCCAGTAAATACCGCAATGCTGCTGGTGATATTGCCACCCAGTTGCCGGGCAATCTGCGGGCTGGTCAAGGCATCGCTGAGCGCGGCGAGGAAGCCGATCAGGAACAATGGTTTTGGGCAGTAATCACGGATGATTTTCGCCGCCGGGCGTTTGTGGCCGACGTTGAACATCACCACCACGCACAGCAGCATCGAGGTTGAAAAAATACCGCTGCTGGTCGCGTAGGCCAGACACAGCGCCAGCGCACGGCCAACCGAGCCCTGCAGGAAGTGACTGACGTAAAGGGTCAGCGGCAGACAGATCAGCGCCGGTATGGTGTACGGCAACAGGTAGCCGAGCAAATCCTGACTGCGCTGCCGCGTACGCAACCAGCGGCCCTGGCGCAGGCGACTGGCCAACAGACTGCCGAGGACGGTCAATAACGCGAAACTGCCAAGCCATACGCCCGACAGCGTGAGGAAATCCCCTGCGACGCTCCAGCCCGAACGGTTTGACGGTTGGTTGACCAGTTTGTCGACTTCATCAGCCGCGCGGTCGGCACGCAGGCGCCAGGCATCGACCAGATGTTCGTTGAGATCGAGTTTGTCCTGGACGTCGTCGATGCTTGAACTGATCGCACCGAGCAGACCGCCTTGTACGATCGGCTCAGGCTTGGCCGGTTCTTCGGCAGCGGCCGGAACGCCTGGCAGCGCGGCAGCTTCGATTTCGTTGGCGCCGAGAAACAGCAGTGCTCCCAGCACAATGGCGATCCTGAACTTGAGCAAAACTGCGACCTCCGGTGACTGAACCTGTAAGGAACTGATCGGTGAATGGCGGACAAGTTCGGTTTTTGCCTCAATAACCCACTGAACCCAGAGTGATCTCCCCTAAATGCCATTTTTTAAAATTCCTTCCCCTGTGGCGAGGGGATTTATCCCCGAAGGGCTGCGAAGCGGCCCCAAGCCTGAATTCCCATTTTTCCAGCTAGAGCGAGTTGGCTGGTTTTGCGACTGCTGCGCAGCCGATCGGGGATAAATCCCCTCGCCACAAAGGCCTCTCTCCAAGATGATGATTTCAACAATGGCTGCCATCTCGCATTGGCGATCTTTGCGCTCAAGACAAATATCAAATGCCAATCCCTCTATTTTTCCGCACAACCCAAACCCCGACACTGCGCTCCATCCAAACCTCTACCGGAGTGCCGTCATGCCCATTGCCTTGCTCGCGCTGACCCTCAGCGCTTTTGCCATCGGGACGACCGAGTTCGTCATCGTTGGCCTGTTGCCGACCATCGGCGCCGATCTCGGCGTCAGTCTTCCTTCCGCCGGCCTGCTGGTCAGCCTGTACGCATTGGGCGTGGCCATCGGCGCGCCGGTGCTGACCGCGCTCACCGGCAAAGTCCCGCGCAAACTGTTGCTGCTGTCGCTGATGGTGCTGTTCACCCTCGGCAACCTGTTGGCCTGGCTCGCGCCGAGTTATGAATCGCTGGTGCTGGCACGGATCGTCACCGGTCTCGCCCACGGCGTGTTCTTTTCGATCGGTTCGACCATCGCCACCAGTCTGGTGCCGAAAGAAAAAGCTGCCAGCGCGATTGCGATCATGTTCACCGGCCTGACCGTCGCCTTGGTGACCGGGGTGCCACTGGGCACATTTATCGGTCAGCATTTCGGCTGGCGGGAAACCTTCCTCGCCGTGTCGGCGCTGGGTGTGATCGCGTTCATCGGCAGTCTGATTTATGTGCCGAACAATATCGCCCACAGCAAACCGGCGTCGCTGCTGCAACAGTTGCAGGTACTGAAACAGCCGCGTCTGCTGCTGGTGTATGCGATGACCGCGATCGGTTACGGCGGCTCGTTCATCGCCTTCACCTTTCTGGCACCGATCCTTCAGGACATTTCCGGTTTCAGCGCCAGCACCGTCAGCCTCGTGCTGCTGGTGTACGGCGTGTCGGTCGCGGCTGGCAATATCTGGGGCGGCAAACTGGCCGACAAGCGCGGGCCGATCAGCGCGCTGAAAATCATCTTCGCCCTGCTCGCCGCCGTGTTGTTCGTGCTGACCTTTACCGCTGGCAATCCATGGCTGGCCTTGGCCACGGTGCTGGTCTGGGGCGCGGTCGCGTTCGGAAACGTGCCTGGGTTGCAGGTGTATGTCGTGCGTCAGGCCGAACATCACACGCCGCATGCAGTAGACGTGGCATCGGGTCTGAACATTGCAGCGTTCAATCTGGGGATTGCTGGCGGTGCGTGGGGCGGCGGTTTGATCGTCGAGCACATCGGCCTGATCCACACGGCGTGGATCGGTGGTCTGGTGGTGTTGGTGGCACTGGCGCTGACCGCGTGGAGCGGACGTCTGGATCGCCTCGGCCCGACCTACACCGAAAGCACTTCGCGCGTCGTCACCGGCCACTGATGACTCACTGATTCCCCTGTCGGAGCTGCCGCAGGCTGCTCCGACAGGGGCGTGCGATCAACCGGTTATTGATGTGAAAGCAAATATGCCGTCGGTAATGCCGTCGAAACTTTCCCGAGCCAGTCGCAGTCAGCAAAAGACAGCGGCAAGACGAGGACTTTCGACGGGAGGGCGACATGGCAACGATTCACATCGGTATTTCCGGCTGGCGCTACGCCCCGTGGCGTGGGGACTTCTACCCCAAGGGACTGGCGCAAAAACGCGAATTGCAGTTCGCTTCGCGGGCGGTCAACAGCATCGAAATCAATGGATCGTTCTACGCCCTGCAACGGCCCGAACGCTATGCGCAGTGGTACGCCGAAACGCCCGATGACTTCGTCTTCAGCGTCAAGGCGCCGCGGTTCATTACCCACATCCGGCGCCTGCGCGAGATCGAAAAACCGCTGGCGAATTTCTTCGCTTCCGGGATTCTGGAACTCAAGGAAAAACTCGGGCCGATCCTCTGGCAATTTCCGCCGAACTTCAAATTCGAGCCCGAGCGTTTCGAGCATTTCCTCGCCTTGCTACCCCACGATACCGAAGCCGCCGCCACCCTCGCCCGTCAGCATGATGACCACTTGCACGGTCACGCGAGCATGAAAGCCTGGCGCAAAAAGCCCTTGCGCCATGCCGTGGAAATCCGAAATGACAGCTTCCTTGATACGGAATTCGTGCGGTTATTGAAGCGCTACAACACTGCACTGGTGATCGCCGACACTGCCGATAAGTGGCCGTACCGCGAAGACCTCACCAGCGACTTCGTTTACTTGCGCCTGCACGGTGCCGAAGAACTCTACGCCAGCGGCTACACCGCGCCCGCCCTCAAGCGCTGGGCCGAACGCATTGACGTCTGGCACCACGGTGATCAACCGCACGACGCGCACCTGATCGCTCCACGCCTGAAACCGCGCGCACGCAAATCCCGCGAAGTATTTTGCTATTTCGACAACGACATCAAAGTCCGTGCACCGTACGACGCGCGCGATCTGCTGCATCGCTTCGAACTGGATAAAGACCTTGCCACCGCCCCCGGTCAACCCGCTGCGCAAGGAGTGCTGGCATGAGCATTCCAGAACCGGTCGGCTTTACCGATGAAGGCTCGGTGGTCGCACCGTCGGTGCGCACCTTCACGGTGCTGACGGTCAACACCCATAAGGGATTCACCGCGCTCAACCGGCGCTTCATCCTGCCGGAGCTGCGCGAGGCAGTGCGTAGCGTGGCTGCCGACGTAGTCTTCCTGCAGGAAGTCCACGGCACCCACGAACATCATCCCAAGCGCTATAGCAATTGGCCGACGATGCCGCAGTACGAATTTCTTGCCGACAGCCTCTGGCCGCAGTTCGCCTATGGGCGCAACGCGGTGTACCCGGAAGGCGATCACGGCAATGCGCTGCTGTCGAAATTCCAGATCATCCGCCACGACAACCTCGACGTGTCGATCAGCGGCCATGAGAACCGCGGCCTGTTGCATTGCGTGTTGCGCCTGCCCGGCGACGGCACCGAAGTGCATGCGATCTGCGTGCATCTGGGCCTGCGCGAAAGCCATCGCAACGCGCAGTTGAAGTTGCTCGGCGAGCGCATCGCCGAGTTGCCGGACGACGCGCCGGTGATCGTCGCCGGTGATTTCAACGACTGGCGCCAGCGCGCCGATGCGCTGCTCAAACCGTGTGGCTTGCGTGAGGTATTCGCTGAGCACCATGGCAAACCGGCGCGCAGTTTTCCGGCGCGGCTGCCAACGCTGCGCCTGGACCGCATCTACGTGCGCAACCTCAAGGCCAGCCAGCCGAAAGTTCTGGCGAACCGGCCCTGGTCGCACCTTTCCGACCACGCACCGTTATCGGTGGAGATCGAACTATGAACAGTGCGCCGCTGGAGAAATCCGCCGTGGAACCGATAGCCATTACCCCGCCTGTCCGCGAGCCCGGTCATGTCGATGTCGAGTACCGCTGGCAGGGCAACAACCATGTGCAACTGCTGGAAAACGGCGAGGAGTATTTTCCCCGCGTATTCGAAGCGATGCGTGCGGCGAAAAGCGAAATCCTCCTGGAGACCTTCATCGTTTTCGAAGACAAGGTCGGCGCCGAACTGCAGGAGATTCTTATTGATGCTGCCAAGCGCGGTGTCCGCACCACCGTCAGCCTCGACGGCTTCGGCTGCGGCGAGCTGAGCACTGGCTATCTCGCCGCGCTGAGCGAGGCCGGTGTGCATTTGCAGATCTTCGATCCGGCACCGAAACGCTTGGGCATCCGCACCAACTGGTTTCGCCGGTTGCATCGTAAAATCGTCGTGGTCGATGGCTTGATTGCGTTCATTGGCGGTATCAATTTCTCCGGTGATCACCTGGCGGATTTCGGCCCGGAGGCGAAGCAGGATTATTCGGTGGAGATTCAGGGCCCGGCAGTCGCCGACATTCATCATTTCGCCCTGCTGCAAAGTGGTCGGCCGGGCCGTGCGCGGTTCTGGTGGCAACGTCGGCGCCAGCGGCGCGCGGAGATGGCTTTTGAAGACCACGACGGCCAGGTGCGCCTGGTCTTCCGCGACAACGATCAGCACCCTACCGATATCGAAGACGTCTATTTACAGGTGCTGCGTGGCGCGAAACGTCGGGTGGTGATCGCCAACGCCTACTTCTTCCCCGGTTATCGTTTGTTGCGTGAAATCCGCAACGCGGCGCGCCGCGGTGTCGACGTAAGACTGATTCTGCAGGGTCAACCGGACATGCTGGTGGCCAAACTCGCGGCGCGCATGACCTACGACTACCTGCTCAAGGCCGGCGTGCAAATCCACGAATATTGTCAGCGCCCGTTGCACGGCAAAGTCGCGCTGGTGGACGAAGAATGGAGCACCGTCGGTTCAAGCAATCTCGACCCGTTGAGCCTGTCGCTGAACCTGGAGGCCAACGTGCTGATCCGCGATCGCGCCTTCAATCAGCAATTGTTCGAGCGCCTCGAAGACCTCAGCCAAAACCACTGCAAAGCCATGGACGCCAGTCAATCACCGCGCGGGCGCATCTGGCACATGACCGTGGGCTTTCTGGTGTTCCACTTTCTGCGGCATTTCCCGGCAATGGCCGGTTGGCTGCCGGCGCACAAACCGCGGCTCAAGCCTTTTCGAGGTCATCGCTCATGAGCCATTCCGAAGCGCAAACGAGCCGTCACTCGGCGCCCGCCACGCACTCGAAATGGAGCCGCTGGAAACGCCCGCTGACCGTGCTGTTTTTCCTCGCGCTGATCGTTTTGCTGACGATGTTTGCCCGGCGTATCGAATGGGCGGAAGTGCTGCAAACCCTTGCCGATTTCAAGGTGCGCACGCTGATCATCGCCGCCAGCCTGACCTTGCTGAGCTTTCTTGTGTACGCCAGTTTCGACCTGATCGGCCGTACCTATATTCGTCAGGATCTGACGTGGAAACAGATCTTGCCGGTGGGCATCATCAGTTATGCATTCAACCTGAACCTGAGCGCCTGGGTCGGCGGAATCGCCATGCGTTATCGACTGTATTCACGGCTCGGCGTGAGCAAAGGCAACATCGCCAAAATCCTTGGGTTGAGCCTGGCAACCAACTGGTTCGGCTACATGACCATTGCCGGAGTGGTGTTCAGCAGCGGACTGGTGAGCATGCCGCCGGGCTGGAAGATCAGCACCACGGCGTTACAAGGTATTGGTGTGCTGTTGCTGCTGATCAGCGCCGGGTATCTGGCGGCGTGCCAGTTCTCCAGGCGCCGTGAATGGTCGATCCGTGGCGTGGAAATCAACTTGCCGTCGCTGCGCATGGCGGTGTTACAGCTGTTGCTGGGCGCATTGAACTGGTCGCTGATGGCGGCGGTGATATTCACGTTGTTGCCGAGCAAACTCGACTATCCGTTGGTGCTAGGGGTGTTGTTGATCAGTGCGATTGCCGGGGTCATCACGCACATTCCGGCAGGGCTTGGTGTGCTCGAAGCCGTGTTCGTCGCGCTGCTGCAACATGAGGCATCGCGAGGCAGTCTGGTGGCCGGGTTGCTGGCGTATCGAGCGATTTATTTCCTGCTGCCGTTGTTGATTACGTTGGTGATGTATCTGCTGGTGGAGGCGAAGGCCAAGTCGTTGCGGATCGAGAAGAAACCCTCCTGACATTCTTGTTGAGGCTGACGGCCTCTTCGCGAGCAGGCTCGCTCCCACAGGGAGAATGCATTCCAAATGTGGGAGCGAGCCTGCTCGCGAAGGCGGTTTGGATGACAACACAACTCATGAAGACTGAATAATGCTCAACCGCTCACCCACAACCATCTCGGTAATCCAGTCCACCAGAATCGACGTATAAGCCTGCTGCGAAACCGGTTCACTCAACGCGTGATCGGCGCCGTCGATAATCCGGTGCGTCAGCGAATGCGTCTGCTGGCATGCAGCGCGGTAACTCATGATCGCCGCGTGGGGCACGTAGTCATCGGTTTCGGATTCGACCAGCAAAACATCCCCGGTGAATTGCGCACACGCATGCAGCGCGCGATTGCTGTCGGCGCGCACCAGCGTGCTTCGGTAATCACGCAAGTCCGCCTTGTCCAGATCTCGTTTGGGCGTGTGCCATTGTTCGTCGCGATACAGCGCCGGCACCCGCAGCGCCAGCCAGCGTACCGGACGTAAAGAGGTGAGGATCGAAGCCAGATATCCGCCGTAACTGGTACCGACTACGGCAATCGCCGAGGTGTCCAGCGCCGGATGCGAGAGCAGGCGATCGTAGGCCGCCAGCAGATCGCGCAGATTGTCCTCGCGGGTCACCCGGGTCAAGGGAATGCCTGTGCCGCCAGTGTGCCCGCGCAAGTCGAAGGTCAGACACACGCACCCGAGACCGGCAATGCCTTTGGCCCGTTCAAGATCACGCTCTTGACTGCCGCCCCAACCGTGGACGAACAACACCCCCGGCACTTTCGATTTGGGACTGAGAAATGTCCCGCTCATCTGCTCATCATCAATGTCGATTTGAATGCTTTCGCTTCTAGCCGTCATAGGATTTGACCGTTACGTATTTGAGAAGAAATTCGCTGTTCTCGGCCGGGCCGCGGTACACCTCGATGGCGTCCGCCGGCAATGGCTGATCGATATAGGTTTCCACCGAAGACACGCGTATCGCGCGCATCGTCGGGTCGTTGACGAAACTTTGCAGCGCTGCCACTTCGGCGCTGCTGGCGCCGCCCATGCGCCAGGATTGTTCGAGCACACCGCTGCGGGGGTTGCCATTGCTGTCCAGGCCTTGGGCGATGTCGTAGTTGCGCCGTGAGGCGTAGAAACGTGGATAGGCTTCGTCCGCCGCACTGTCGAAAACCTGTGCCTGTTCGATGGCCAGGCGCACATCGTCAGGCAGTTCCAGCGCCAGCAAATCCTCGTAACCGCCCTGCACCACCAGCAGATTCGAGCCGCCGTAAACCTCTTCGCCGTGGGCATCCTTCGTCAAGTATTGCTCACCGCAGTAAGTCAGCACTTTATCGCCGATAAATGACTGGCCGACGCTGTGAGTGACGACGTCGCTCAAGTCCTGCTCCAGCACCACGCCTTCGCTGAATTGTCTGGCGATGTCGGGCCGGGCGAGAATTTCGTCGAAGGCATCAAGGCTCTTGATCACTTCCTGGCCGCGACCGGCGCAGGCATGCACCGGCTTCAAACGGATCGGGCCGCTGTATAGCAAATGCTCGGCAGCGGGCCGCGCATCGTCCAGCGAAAATACGCTGAGCCCGTCGAGCACCACGTTGCGCACCCGTTCAGAAAACACTGGCGACCACCCCTGCGGCGCGTGGGCCAGATGACTGCGTAAACCGTGGCTGATGGCTTTGGTGCAGATGAAGTCGTGCTCGACAAAACCGCCCCACAAATCATCCGGGCCTTTGATGCCGAGCTGATGGGCCTGGGCAGCACCGACGAGGGTCTGTGTCGGCAATAGATAGAGGTCGCGACCGCGATGTTTCTCAGGATCGTAACTGCCGCCGAACTTGAACCCGAGGATCTGCGCCAGCCAACGGGCCAGCGCTTTGTTGGTCTGGACTTCATGCTGCGGTGCGTCGGCGCGCACCGAGTGGGCGACGACAGTTTTCTTGCGGGTGAGCGGGGTCATGCGTCCCCCTTCCATCGGTTCGATGACTGTAGCGGTGAAGGGTGCAGAGATCAGGCCAACGGCCGTTCCATGAAAACGCCAGGCTAATCAGAAACTTGCCGGCATCGTGCTGGCATCACGCCTGTTTCAATCTGCACGACCGCCGACAAAACCCCGGCAAATTGCACGATCCACAGCATCATGCAGCCCCCTCCCACTCAAGTCATCGGTGTTTTCCCTGGCGGGGTCACACCAAACCGCCCGGATACCCACTTTTGCAAAACCCTACGCCTGCGACCTTTCTGGCCTTTTTTCGTCTGCCATAAAAAACTCACGCGTGAGTCATTGATGGCATTTTGAATTGGTTGTAGTGTGGCTCACGCGTGAGATGTCCATAACCGAGTCGTTGCCATGAAAAGCCGTTCCCCCACCGCAAAATCAGAAAGCCCGACGGGAGAACGTGCGAAAGCGTCCGCGAAAAAACCGTCGAGTTTTTATATGAAGCAGATGCGCGCGGGCCTGGCTGCAGCCGGTTATGTGAAACACGAAGCTTGGGTGCTTCCCGAAAACCGAAGCTTGCTCAAGCAGATGGAGCAACAGCTACGCCAACCGATTCTGGCTGGCTCATTCATGTCGGAGAATTACATGAGCGCAGGCAACAACTGGAACATCGATAGCCTCTTCAACGCCTTCAAGGCACTGGACGAGGTGGCTTCGCACGAGATCACGCTGTCGCTGATCCAGAGCTCCGAACCCAGTATCAAACTGGAAATGAACGAATTCGGCGGTTTGCCGATTCATATCGCGCTGGCAGGTCAGCAGATCATCGTTGATACCGTGTTGGTGGATATCGATTCGATCTCAGACGTGCACGCCTTCAACGACGCCGTGCTGCGCAGCCGGGAAATGTTTCCGCTGTCGTCGATCGGTATCGAATCGATGCCGAACGGGCAGACCGTTTACAACATGTTTGGCGCCCTCAGCGCCGACTCGAGCCTGACCAATGTCGTGACCGAGGTGAAAACCCTGGTCGACAACGTGCAGCGCGCGAGCGAAGCCTTCGAACATTTCTTCAAGTAATCCACAGGGAATATCCAATGACTCAGTCCATCTGGAGCAAGCTGTTCACCGCACTGCGCGGTGGTGCCAATGAAGTCGGCGAAGCCATCGTCGACCAACAGGCCCTGCGGATTCTCGACCAGGAAATTCGCGATGCCGACACTGCCCTGTCGAACGCCCGTCGCGAGTTGGTCACAATCATGGCCAAGCACAAACTGGCCGCCGACCGCGTCAGCGAGTACGACGCCAAGATCAAGGATCTGGAAGCCAAGGCTGTCTCGGCGCTGAACGCCGGGCGTGAAGACCTCGCGCTGGAAGTGGCTGAAGCGATTTCGACCCTGACCAACGACCTCGACACCGAGAAAAAGCAGAGCGACGAGTTCGGCACCTATGCCGAAAACATGCGCAAAGACATCAACAAAGCCGAAGCACGAATCAAGAGCCTGCGCCAGCAAGTGGACATGGCCAAGGCCCGTGAAAGCGTGCAAAAAGCCCAGGTCAGCGCGTCCATCGCCAGCGGCGGCGCCAACGGCAAGCTGGAAACGGCAGTGAGCACCCTCAACCGTCTGCAAGCCAAACAGCAGCAACGCGCTGCCGAGTTGAGCGCGGCGGATGAGTTGGCTGACGCTTCGACCGGCAATGATCTGGATCGCAAACTGCGCGAAGCCGGCATCACGCCGAACGAAGGCAGCGCCAACGCGATTCTTGAGCGTTTGAAGCAAAAGTCCACCCAATAACACCCATGCAGGAGCTGCCGTAGGCTGCGATCTTTTGATCTGTTGCTTAAAGATCAAAAGATCGCAGCCTGCGGCAGCTCCTGCAGGTTTTTGGGCTCGCAACATTTGTATTTTGCCTGCTCGTTCGTCCATCAGCCCGGTACACTAGCCGCGTTTTTTTTACCGACGAACACCTCCACCCGCTTCAAGGAATGTACCCATGGGATGGTTTAAAGATTTGCTGGGCAGCCACGCGGCGCCAACGCCAGCCGTTGCCATCGGCCCGCTCGGGATGGCCCAGGGCAAAGGCCTCAGGTTCGATTCGACCCTGGCACTGCTGCTCGACGGTTCAACCACGGTGCGAGTGCCCCTTGACCAGGCGATCTGGAGCGCGGGCTGGATCGACCTCGGACAGTCCAACAAACTGCACCGCTATTACACCAACGACGAGGATTTCTGGGTGCAGATCCACGTCACTGGCGATGACCAGATCGAGTCGGTCATCCTGTTCAACTACCTCAGCTACGTCACCGTCAACAGCGATGCCGAATTGCAGCGCCTGGCGGGCGCGAACAGTCCGATCGGCCTGCCGACCTATACCCACGAAGGGGTCGAATACACCCGCGAATGGGGCACCGAACAAGGCCAGACCGAATTGGTGCCGCTGACCGAACAGGTGGCCAATCCGGACGAGAGCTACACCATCGAACACCGCTCAATGCTTTACGCGCGCGAAACCGGCCTGACCGACCGCCGCGAACTGCTGCTGTTTTCCGTCGAACAGGACGAAGAAGGCACCGTCAGCCTGAGCACCTCGCTGGGTATCTCGCTGTACACCACTGACCTGAGCACCATTTAAAAGGAAGTTTTTCATGCTGGAAGTGCTGGCCGTTTCCCTGAACAAGACCGCTCTGGTCGGTTTCATCGTCTACCTGATCGGCGCCGTGCTGCTGTTCATGCTGTTCCAGTTCGTCTACACCCGCATCACCCCGCACAAAGAGTTCGAGCTGATCCGTTCCGGCAATACCGCCGCTGCCATTGCGCTCTCTGGCGCGATCATCGGGTTCGCGATCCCGGCCAGTAACGTCATCGCTTTTTCGGTCAACGTCCTCGACTTCGTGCTCTGGGCAGTGATTGCGGCTGTGGTGCAGTTGCTGGCCTTCCTCGCGACGGGCCTGGTGCTCAAAGGTACGTCCCAGCGCATCGCCAACGGTGAAGTCGCTTCGGGTATCTACGTCGCAGCAGTGGCGATCAGCGTCGGCATGCTCAACGCCGCCTGCATGACACCGTCCAACTGACCGGCAGGAAGCCCTCGATGAAACGAAGCAAATACGTTCAGTTATCCCTCGCGGCGTCGGTGGCCCTGGCCATTTCCGGCGAAGCGGCGGCCGTGGATCAACCACGCAGTTTCCAAAGCGTGGAACAGTGCGTCGATGCCGAAGTCGCGGCCGATGTCTGCTCCAACGCCTACGTCGCCGCCTTGACCGAGCACCGACGCATCGCCCCCGCGTACGACGACAAGGACAAATGCGATGCGGATTTCGCCGCCGATTGGTGTCAGAAAAATTCTGCCGGTCGTTTCGCACCCAAACTCGGCGGCTTTAAAGTGCCGCACAACGCTGAAGCAGCGCAGGATCTCGACGCCATTGCCGATGCGCAAATGCCCGCAGGTGATGCCGCGGCGGCGCAGAATGTGCAACCCACTGCCCACGCCTCCAGTGGCGCGGGTAATGGCTGGCTGAGCGGATGGCTGATCGGCAACGCGATGAGCAACAACGCGAACCGCACGGTTTACCGCGACCGCGATACTCGTCAGACCTACAACACCTCTACGCAGTCCCGCAAAATCGAATCGGCACCGCGCAGCCAGCCCGACTACGAGAGCAGCAAAAGCAAACCGGTGAACGTTGCATCTTCGACATCACGTGGCGGCTTCGGCAGTCAATCCACTGCGCGCAGCGGTTGGGGCGGCTGGGGTAGCAGTTCCGGTCGTTCGAGCAGCTGACGATGAAAAAGGTCCATTGCGCCGAGCGCCCTGACTGGAAACAGACCGCCGAAAGCCTGGGCTTCCTGTTCCACACCATCGACGACGAACCCTACTGGGACGAAAGCGCGTACTACCAGTTCACGCTCGCGCAGATCGAAAATGATCTGGAGGATCCGACCACGGAACTGCACGAGATGTGCATGGACCTGGTCGACCGCGTCGTGCACAGCGAAGAATTGCTCGATCGCCTGAGCATCCCGGCGTCGTATTACGACATGATCCGAACGTCCTGGCTGGAAGGTCATCCGCATCTGTACGGGCGTATGGACTTTTCCTACAGCGGCAACGGCCCGGCGAAGCTGCTCGAACTCAACTACGACACGCCGACCAGCCTCTATGAAGCGGCGGCGTTTCAATGGGGCTGGCTGGAGCAGTGCATCGAGCGCGGCATGCTGCCGAGCCATGCCGACCAGTTCAACAGCATCGACACCAAACTGCATCAGGCCTTCGCCGAATTACAACTGAAGCGGCCGTTCTACTTTGCCTCGATGAAAGACTCGGTCGAAGACAAAGGCACCACGGATTACCTGCGGTTGATCGCGGAAAAGGTCGGTATTGAATCGCGGCACATCGACATTGAAGACATTGGCCTGACGGCTGAAGGTCGCTTCGTTGACCTTGAGGATCGCTGGATCCCGCACCTGTTCAAGTTGCATGCCTGGGAATTCATCTTCCACGAACCGTTCGGTGCGGCGATTGCCGAGTGCGATACACAGCTTTTCGAGCCGGCGTGGAAGGCGATCCTGTCGAACAAAGGCGCGTTGCCGTTGCTGTGGGAAATGCACAAGGGTCATCCAAACCTGCTGGCGGCTCACCTCGACCCGAATCCGGCCAGTGCAGTGCCGAAAGGTTGGGTACGCAAGCCGTACTTCTCCCGTGAAGGCGCCAACATTGAACTGCAAACGGCTGAAGGTCTGATCGTCAAAGAGGACGGGCCCTACACCGATGCGCCCTTTATCCTGCAAGAGTTTGCGCCATTGCCAAAGTTTGGCGACAGCTACACGCTGATTGGTTCTTGGGTGATTGGCGATCAAGCGGCGGGAATTGGTGTGCGGGAAGACAACAGCCTGATCACCAAAGACTCCAGTCGCTTCCTGCCGCACCTGATCCTCGACTGATCATCCAGGCGCAACAAATGCGCGCATGAAAAAGCCGTAGCGTTGAGGCGCTACGGCTTTTTTGTGTCTGCCTGGGCTACGACAGTTCAGTTGTACGCGTTGGCACCTGCGCCGGGACTTCTTGCCTGGCGGGTTCCGCTGAGGCGACCCCGGCCATTCGGCGACGGGAGATCTCCGCCCCCCGACGACGCAACGGTGTTTCGACAAACCGATAGTTCAATTCGCTGCACACCAGCATGATCAACAAAGACGTGAACACGAGTTCAAGGGTGTAGCCCGGGCCCAGCGTCGTACCACTGGAAGCCGCGACGCGCGTCCAGATTTCGGTGCTCAGGTGATACGCGAAGATGTGCACGACGTACAACGCGTAGGAACGTGAGCCCAGCCATTCGAACAGCCCACGCAACAGCGCCGGGCAATAGATGTAACCCTTCTGGTAACTGGCCAGCCACACCGTGATCGCCGTAGTCACCGCCACCAGACCAAATGCGATTGGCACATTGATCATTTGGCCCGAGATAGCGCCCAGCATGTACAGCAGAAACAGCGTAACCCCCAAGCGCTTGAGGAGGCTGCCGCCGAGGGCGACCGGTTCAATCTCCCTGTACAGCGAGGTGCGCGAGAACAGGCAGAGCACGATCCCCCACATCATGGCGTCCATACGGAACGAGAACAGCAGGGGCGCAGGCGGCGCGCCAAAGCCGTTACGGTCAAAGCCGAACTGCAAGGCAATCAGCGCCAGCAAGATGATCAGACGCCAGCGCGTCGACGTGACCAACAGCAGAAACAACGGAAAGATGAAGTAGAACTGCTCTTCCAGCGCCAGGCTCCAGTACACCGAGTTAGGCCCCAGAAGCGTGCCGTGCAGATTCGCCAGGTTGCCGGTGAAGGTGGCGACCGCGGTAAAACTGCGCAGATTGTCGAACCAGGACTGAAAGGCGTTGGACTGGTTGAAAAATATGGAAAACGCCAACGGTATCAGCACCCACAGCCAGGCTGTCGGCAGAAGACGATAGGCCCGTCTGATCCAGAAGGACGTGGCGGCAAGGCCGAACCGGTTCTGCTCACGGTTTTTGTCGAAGTAATCAAGGTAAGCCTTGCTGACGACATAACCCGAAATGCAGAAGAACAGATCCACCCCGGTCCATGGCGAATAGATGCTGAACACCTTCAGGATGTACATATCGTAGAACGGCAGCAGTTGCGGCAGATGGGTGAAAATCGTCATGACGATGGCCGCGCCACGCAGATACTCGATTTCCTTATTCTTGATACTGCTCATCGGATTCTCTTGTTGTTGTGAATGACCAGGCGCCTGATCGACAGGATCTGTTGCGGGTGAAATGAACACGCCTGCCCGTTGTCGGGACGGATCATGGAACGGCTTGCCCTCGCCTTCAAGGGCCTCATCGAAACTTTGATGCCAACGGTTTGCAGGGGACGTACGCATTCGCCGTGACGTGGCGTCGATGACAGAGGCATTTTCAGTCCGCCAAAACGACAAAACCCCCGCAATGCGGGGGTTTTGTACTCAAGCCAGACAACGGCTCAAGCGGGTATCAGAACGGAATATCGTCATCGAAGCTGTCGAAATCCGGCGCTGGTTGCGGTGCGGCCTGCTGTGGAGCCGGGGCCGAACGCTGTTGCGGAGCCGACTGCTGCGGACGCGGAGCCTGCTGGCGTGGTGCCGGAGCGGACTGCTGGTAGTTGTTGCCACCGCCTTGTTGGTCGCCCTGTTGTGGACGGCCGCCGAGCAGTTGCATGGTGCCTTGCATGTCGACCACGATTTCGGTGGTGTAACGCTTGATACCGTCTTTTTCCCACTCGCGGGTCTGCAGTTTGCCTTCGATGTAGACCTGCGAACCTTTACGCAGGTATTCACCGGCGATCTCGGCCACCTTGCCGAACATCGACACACGGTGCCATTCGGTCTTCTCGACCTTCTGACCGGTTTGCTTGTCAGTCCATTGTTCGCTGGTTGCCAGACTCAGGTTGGTCACGGCGTTACCGTTAGGCAGGTAGCGAACTTCGGGATCCTGGCCGCAAGTGCCGACCAATATGACTTTGTTAACCCCACGGGCCATAACGTTCTCCTAAGCGCCGCAAGCAGCCTCGGCCGGGTTGTTCACCAGGCGTTCGAGGGTGTCGCGATCCACTAATTCTTTGTCCAGTTTGATGTAAACAGCCGCCTCATCAGCGACTATCACTGCATCTGTTACCCCCACGAGGGCCTTGAGGCGCTCGACCAGACCCGCTTCGCGGATCGCCTCGGGCGACAACGGCAAGCGCAGGCTCGTCACGTAGGGAGGTTCGCGCATGGTAACAGCAAAGGCTAGCCAGATGGCAGCCAGACCGGCGCATCCGAGGAACACAACCGACAGACCGCCATGCTGAAACAGCCAGCCGCCGAGTATCCCGCCGAGTGCCGAACCAAGGAACTGGCTGGTGGAGTACACGCCCATGGCCGTGCCCTTCCCGCCTGCCGGTGAAACCTTGCTGATCAGCGACGGCAATGAAGCCTCCAGCAGATTGAACGCGGTGAAAAACACCACCGTGCCGATCACCAGAGCCCGCAAGCTGTCACCGAACTGCCAGAAGAATAGCTCAGTCAGCATCAGCGTCATCACGGCGCCGAGCAAAACTCGTTTCATTTTGCGTTTCTTCTCGCCATAGATGATGAATGGGATCATGGCGAAGAACGAAATCAGCAGCGCCGTGAGGTAGACCCACCAGTGCTGCTCCTTGGGCAGACCGGCTTTTTCCACCAGCGCCAGAGGCAGAGCAACGAAGCTCGACATCAACATGGCATGTAACACAAAGATGCCCAGATCGAGGCGCAGCAGGTCCGGATGTTTGAGTGTCGGCATCAAGGCCTGACGCGCGACACCGGATTCACGATGCTGCAACGGCCCGGTGGACCGCGGCACCATGAACATGATGATCACGATCCCCACCAGCGCCATGCCGCCAGTGGCGAGGAACAATCCAGACAGACCGAAAGCACGGGTCAACAGAGGCCCGACGACCATGGCCACGGCAAACGACAAACCGATGGTCATGCCAATCATGGCCATCGCTTTAGTGCGGTGCTGTTCGCGGGTCAGATCGGAGAGCAGCGCCATGACCGCAGCAGAGATCGCACCGGCACCTTGCAGGATTCGGCCGGCGATCACGCCCCAGATCGAATCGGCTTGCGACGCCAGGACACTGCCGAGGGCGAAGACGATCAGCCCGAGGTAAATCACCGGGCGACGGCCAATACGGTCAGAAATGATCCCGAATGGAATCTGGAAAATTGCCTGCGTCAGGCCGTAAGCGCCGATTGCCAGGCCTATCAGGGCCGGGGTCGCTCCTGCCAGATCCATGCCGTAGGTCGCCAGTACCGGCAACACCATGAACATGCCAAGCATACGGAAGGCGAACACCAGGGCCAGACCGCTCGCCGCGCGGGTCTCGCTGCCACTCATGCGTTCGCTGTGGGGATCGTGCATGGAAAAACCTCGTGTGAACCGGCGGCGATTCTACCAGTCCCATCGAAAGACGGGGTAGATCGCGACGCTATGACGCGTATAGATGAAACTCTCTTCATGCAGGGCGCAAAACCCTTCACTTGATAGTGTGCATCCATCCAGTATTTGCCCGTATACTCCTACGTTTTCGACGCCCGCCGAGCGAGGCCACTTTGGACAAGATCCTGATACGTGGGGCCCGTACCCACAACCTGAAGAACATCGACCTGACCCTGCCACGGGACAAACTGATCGTTATCACCGGCCTGTCCGGATCCGGCAAGTCTTCCCTGGCCTTCGACACGCTCTACGCCGAAGGTCAGCGCCGTTATGTCGAATCGCTGTCGGCCTACGCCCGGCAGTTCCTGTCGATGATGGAAAAACCCGACGTCGACACCATCGAAGGCCTGTCGCCGGCGATCTCCATCGAACAGAAGTCGACCTCGCACAACCCGCGTTCCACGGTCGGCACCATCACCGAAATTTATGACTACCTGCGCCTGCTCTATGCACGCGTCGGTACCCCGCGCTGCCCCGATCACGACATTCCGCTGGAAGCCCAGACCGTCAGCCAGATGGTCGACCTGGTGTTGGCGCAGCCGGAAGGCAGCAAACTGATGCTGCTGGCGCCAGTGATCCGCGAGCGTAAAGGTGAACACCTTTCGGTCTTCGAAGAATTGCGCGCGCAAGGTTTCGTTCGCGCCCGGGTCAATGGCCGGATCTGCGAGCTCGACGAGCTGCCGAAGCTGGATAAACAGAAGAAGCATTCGATCGACGTCATCGTCGACCGTTTCAAGGTGCGCGCCGATCTGCAACAGCGCCTGGCCGAATCGTTCGAGACCGCTCTGAAACTGGCCGACGGCATCGCGCTGGTCGCACCGATGGACGACGAGCCGGGCGAAGAGATGATCTTCTCCGCACGCTTCGCCTGCCCGATCTGCGGTCACGCGATCAGCGAGCTGGAACCCAAACTCTTCTCCTTTAACAACCCGGCCGGCGCCTGCCCGACGTGCGATGGCTTGGGGGTGAAGCAGTTCTTCGACATCAAGCGACTGGTCAATGGTGACCTGACCTTGGCTGAAGGCGCGATTCGCGGCTGGGACAGGCGTAACGTCTACTACTTCCAGATGCTTGGCTCACTGGCCTCGCACTATGGTTTCAGTCTGGAAGTGCCCTTCAACGAACTGCCGGCCGATCAGCAGAAATTCATCCTGCATGGCAGCGGTTCGCAGAACGTCGACTTCAAGTACTTGAACGACCGTGGCGATATCGTCAAACGTTCGCACCCGTTCGAAGGCATCGTGCCGAATCTGGAGCGTCGCTACCGCGAAACCGAATCGGCGAGCGTACGTGAAGAGCTGGCCAAGTTCCTCAGCACGCAGTCCTGCCCGGATTGCCGCGGCACCCGTCTGCGTCGCGAAGCGCGCCACGTATGGGTCGGCGAGAAGACGCTGCCGGCGGTGACCAACCTGCCGATTGGCGATGCCTGCGAATACTTCGGTGCCCTGAAGATGACGGGGCGTCGTGGCGAGATCGCTGACAAGATTCTCAAGGAGATCCGCGAGCGCCTGCAATTTCTGGTCAACGTGGGTCTGGACTATCTGTCGCTGGATCGCAGCGCTGACACCTTGTCCGGTGGCGAGGCGCAGCGGATTCGTCTGGCCAGCCAGATCGGCGCGGGCCTGGTAGGCGTTCTGTATATTCTCGATGAACCCTCTATCGGTTTGCACCAACGTGATAACGATCGGTTGCTCGGCACCCTTAAGCACCTGCGCGATATCGGCAACACGGTGATTGTGGTTGAGCACGACGAAGACGCAATTCGTCTGGCTGACTACGTCGTGGATATTGGCCCTGGTGCCGGGGTGCATGGCGGGCAGATCGTCGCTGAAGGCACACCTGCCGAAGTCATGGCGCACCCGGATTCCCTGACAGGTAAATATCTGTCGGGCCGGGTGAAGATCGAGGTGCCGGCCAAGCGCACGCCGCGCAACAAGAAGCAGGTTCTGGCGCTCAAAGGCGCACGCGGCAACAACCTGCGCAACGTCGATCTGGAAATCCCGATTGGCCTGCTGACCTGCGTGACCGGTGTTTCCGGCTCAGGCAAATCGACGCTGATCAACAACACGCTGTTCCCACTGAGCGCCACGGCACTCAACGGTGCGACCACGCTGGAAGCGGCAGCGCACGACAGCATCAAGGGCCTGGAACATCTCGACAAAGTCGTCGATATCGACCAAAGCCCGATTGGCCGCACGCCACGCTCCAACCCGGCGACGTATACCGGACTGTTCACGCCGATTCGCGAACTGTTCGCCGGTGTGCCCGAGTCGCGCTCGCGTGGTTATGGCCCGGGACGTTTCTCGTTCAACGTCAAGGGCGGACGCTGCGAAGCCTGCCAGGGCGATGGCCTGATCAAGGTGGAAATGCACTTCCTGCCGGACATCTATGTGCCGTGCGACGTGTGCAAGAGCAAGCGCTACAACCGTGAAACCCTTGAAATCAAATACAAGGGCAAGAACATCCACGAAACCCTTGAGATGACTATCGAAGAGGCACGGGTGTTCTTTGACGCGGTGCCCGCGCTGGCGCGCAAACTGCAAACGCTGATGGATGTAGGCCTGTCTTACATCAAGCTGGGGCAGTCGGCGACGACGTTGTCCGGCGGCGAGGCGCAGCGGGTGAAGTTGTCTCGCGAACTGTCCAAGCGCGATACCGGCAAGACCCTGTATATCCTCGATGAGCCGACTACCGGCCTGCACTTCGCCGATATCCAGCAATTGCTCGATGTGCTGCATCGCCTGCGCGACCACGGCAACACTGTGGTGGTGATCGAACACAACCTCGATGTGATCAAGACAGCCGACTGGTTGGTGGATCTTGGCCCAGAGGGCGGCTCCAAAGGCGGGCAGATCATTGCTACGGGCACGCCAGAGGAAGTGGCCGAGATGAAACAGTCTCACACTGGCCACTATCTCAAGCCGCTGCTGATCCGTGATCGGGCCTAAACGCCAGGCATGAAAAAGCCCCTGTCACTTCAGCAGTGACAGGGGCTTTTTTGTATCGGTTGCAATCAGGAAGTGTGAGACTGCAGGTAGTTCTCGAGACCAATCAGCTTGATCAGACCCAACTGTTTTTCCAGCCAGTAGGTGTGATCTTCTTCAGTGTCGTTCAGCTGAACGCGCAGGATCTCGCGGCTGACATAGTCTTTGTGCTGCTCGCAAAGTTCGATGCCTTTGCACAGCGCGGCGCGGACTTTGTACTCGAGGCGCAGATCCGCTTCGAGCATCTCCGGCACCGTGGTGCCGACATCCAGATCATCCGGACGCATGCGCGGTGTGCCTTCTAGCATCAGAATACGGCGCATCAACGCGTCTGCGTGACCTGCTTCTTCTTCCATCTCGTGGTTGATTCGCTCGTAGAGCTTGGTGAACCCCCAGTCCTCATACATCCGCGAATGAACGAAATATTGATCACGCGCGGCCAGTTCGCCGGTCAGCAACGTGTTGAGGTAATCGATTACGTCTGGGTGGCCTTGCATCGCCCTACATCTCCCTGCTTGAAAGGCTGTAGTTTGAACCAAGCTGACTGGAAGGTCACCCACTTCGCGCAATAAAAGTGAAGATATTCTGAGAAAAGCAGCCTAAATAACGCAAAAACCGCCCAAATGAGGGCGGTTCTGCTTCTCGTTTAGAGTCAGCTAAGCGTTACGCCCAGCGCCGTTGCAACGCCTTGCCCGTAAGCAGGATCGGCTCTGAAGAAGTGCTGCAGTTGGCGCTGCACTACATCGCTGCTGACCCCGGCCATAGCGCCAGCAATGTTGCTGATCAGCAGGGCCTTTTGCCCGGTATCCATCAAGCGGAACAGTGCACCTGCGTGACTGTAGTAGTCAGTGTCTACACGCTGATCGTAGCGATTCGCCGCACCATTGAGTGACAGCGGTGGCTCAGCGTACTGAGGCGCCTGTTGCGGGGTACCGGCGACGCTGTTTGGTTCATAGTTAGGGGACGCGCCACCGAAACCAAAGGACATCGAACCGTCACGCTGGTTGTTATTAACGGGGCTCAAGGGCGCATTGACCGGCAACTGCTGGTGGTTGGTGCCGACGCGATAGCGGTGAGCATCCGCATAAGCGAAAACGCGGCCTTGAAGCATGCGGTCCGGCGAGAGACCAACACCGGGAACCATGTTGCTTGGGCCAAAGCATGCCTGCTCGACTTCAGCAAAGTAATTCACCGGATTACGGTTCAACTCCAGCTCGCCAATCTCGATCAACGGGAACTTATCCTGAGCCCAGGTTTTGGTCACATCAAACGGGTTCTCGTAGTGAGCGTCAGCCTGAGCTTCGGTCATGACCTGGATGTTGACGCTCCACTTGGGAAATTCACCACGCTCGATAGCGCTAAACAGGTCACGCTGAGCGTAATCAGGATCAGTACCGGCAATGCGTGTCGCCTCTTCAGGCGTCAGGTTCTTGATACCTTGCTTCGTTTTGTAGTGCCACTTGACCCAATGGCGCTCGCCTTTAGCATTGATCAGGCTATAGGTATGACTCCCGAAGCCGTGCATATGGCGGTAACCGTCTGGAGTGCCACGGTCCGAGAACAGGATGGTGATCTGGTGCAACGCCTCAGGAGAGAGCGACCAGAAATCCCATACCATCTGTGCACTTTTCAGATTCGTTTGCGGCAGGCGTTTCTGGGTGTGGATAAAGTCCGGGAACTTCAGCGGGTCACGGATGAAGAACACTGGTGTGTTATTGCCAACGATGTCCCAGTTGCCTTCTTCGGTATAGAACTTCAAAGCAAAGCCACGCGGGTCACGCGCGGTATCCGCCGAGCCACGCTCACCGCCAACGGTGGAGAATCGAAGGAAGGTGGGTGTTTCTTTACCAACCGACTCGAACAGCTTCGCCCTGGTGTACTGGGTGATATCCCGGGTGACGGTGAATTTACCGTGAGCGCCCGAACCCTTGGCGTGTACACGACGTTCAGGAATGTTTTCACGGTTGAAATGCGCAAGCTTTTCGATGAGGTGAAAGTCATCGAGGAGCAACGGGCCCCGAGGGCCGGCAGTGCGAGAGTTCTGGTTATCGGCAACGGGCGCGCCGCTGGCGGTGGTAAGGATGGTACTCATGCTCAATCTTCCTCAGGTCAGGCTAGGAACTGCCGGCAAATCGGCTTGGAGGGAGTATTGACCATCAAGATGACACCATCAAATGCATTAAGTCATGGACTTTGATAGAAAATAACTAATACAGAACCTCGACAGATAATGGCTGGTTTATTAGAGAACCGGCAGCGAAGTAAGAAATATAGTCGGTTTTCCAGCGCCCACAAAAAACCGGGCACTAGGCCCGGTTCTTCGTTGCAGACTGTCGTCTTACTCGGCGCTTACAGCTTCGCCGGCAGTAGCACGATCAACCAACTCGACGTACGCCATAGGCGCGTTGTCGCCAGCGCGGAAACCGCACTTGAGGATGCGCAGGTAGCCACCCTCACGGGTAGCGTAACGCTTGCCCAGGTCGTTGAAGAGCTTACCAACGATAGCTTTCGAACGAGTACGGTCGAAAGCCAGACGGCGGTTAGCCAGGCTATCTGTCTTGGCCAGAGTGATCAGCGGCTCAGCAACGCGACGCAGTTCTTTGGCTTTTGGCAGAGTAGTTTTGATCAGCTCGTGCTCGAACAGCGACACCGCCATGTTTTGGAACATGGCCTTGCGGTGCGAGCTGGTGCGGCTCAGGTGACGACCACTTTTACGATGACGCATGGTTCATTCCTTACCAAACACTACGTTCGGTGATTACGACGATCAGGCAGTCGCCTTGTCGTCCTTCTTAAGACTTGCAGGCGGCCAGTTGTCGAGGCGCATGCCGAGGGACAGACCGCGGGAGGCCAGAACGTCCTTGATTTCAGTCAAGGATTTCTTGCCCAGGTTCGGAGTCTTCAACAGCTCTACTTCGGTACGCTGAATCAGGTCGCCGATGTAGTAGATGTTTTCCGCCTTAAGGCAGTTAGCCGAACGTACAGTCAGTTCCAGATCGTCAACCGGGCGAAGCAGGATCGGATCGATCTCGTCTTCCTGCTCGACAACCACTGGCTCACTGTCACCTTTGAGGTCGACGAACGCAGCCAACTGCTGTTGCAGAATGGTTGCAGCGCGGCGGATAGCCTCTTCAGGATCCAGAGTACCGTTGGTTTCCAGATCAATAACCAGCTTGTCCAGGTTGGTACGCTGCTCGACACGGGCGTTTTCCACCACGTATGCGATACGGCGAACCGGGCTGAACGAAGAGTCAAGCTGCAAGCGACCGATGCTGCGGCTTTCGTCTTCATCGCTCTGACGCGAGTCGGCTGGTTCATAACCACGACCACGAGCTACAGTGAGCTTCATGTTCAGGGCGCCGTTAGACGCCAGGTTAGCGATTACGTGATCGGGATTAACGATCTCGACATCATGATCCAGCTGAATATCGGCAGCGGTAACCACCCCCGAACCCTTCTTCGACAAGGTCAGCGTAACTTCGTCACGACCGTGCAGCTTGATGGCCAGACCTTTAAGGTTCAACAGGATTTCAATTACGTCTTCCTGTACACCTTCGATGGCGCTGTACTCGTGGAGCACACCGTCAATCTCGGCCTCGACTACTGCGCAGCCGGGCATTGAGGACAACAGGATGCGTCGCAGCGCGTTGCCCAGGGTGTGGCCAAAACCACGCTCGAGAGGCTCGAGAGTGATCTTGGCGCGGGTTGGACTGACAACCTGCACATCAATATGGCGGGGTGTCAGGAACTCATTTACCGAAATCTGCATGGATGCACCTATTTTCTAGCCCTTACTTGGAGTAGAGCTCGACAATCAGGCTTTCGTTGATGTCGGCGGACAGATCACTGCGAGCAGGAACGTTCTTGAAAACGCCCGACTTCTTCTCAGTGTCTACTTCTACCCATTCTACGCGGCCACGTTGGGCACACAGATCGAGAGCTTGGACAATGCGAAGTTGGTTTTTTGCTTTCTCGCGAACTGCAACCACGTCACCAGCACGAACCTGATACGACGGAACGTTTACGGTCTGACCGTTAACGCTGATCGACTTGTGCGATACCAGCTGACGGGATTCGGCACGAGTCGAACCAAAGCCCATACGGTATACAACGTTGTCCAGACGGCATTCGAGCAGTTGCAGCAGGTTTTCACCGGTTGCACCTTTCTTGCCAGCAGCTTCTTTGTAGTAGCCGCTGAATTGACGCTCGAGAACGCCGTAGATACGACGGACCTTCTGCTTTTCACGCAGTTGGGTGCCGTAGTCGGACTGGCGACCGCGGCGTTGGCCGTGGATACCAGGTGCTGCTTCAATGTTGCACTTCGATTCGATCGCGCGCACGCCGCTCTTCAGGAAGAGATCGGTGCCTTCGCGACGAGCGAGTTTGCATTTTGGACCAATGTAACGAGCCATTCTTTACAATCTCCTGGATTACACGCGGCGCTTCTTCGGCGGACGGCACCCGTTGTGCGGGATTGGCGTCACGTCGGTGATGCTGGCGATCTTATAGCCACAGCCGTTCAATGCACGGACAGCGGACTCACGACCTGGACCTGGACCTTTAACGTTAACGTCGAGGTTTTTCAGGCCATATTCCAGCGCAGCTTGACCAGCACGTTCAGCAGCTACTTGAGCAGCAAACGGCGTGGACTTGCGGGAACCGCGGAAACCCGAACCACCGGAGGTAGCCCAAGAAAGCGCGTTACCTTGACGGTCGGTGATGGTCACGATGGTGTTGTTAAAAGAAGCATGGATGTGGGCGATGCCATCAACCACTGTCTTTTTAACTTTTTTACGAGGACGAGCAGCAGGTTTTGCCATGATTAATTTCCTGTCGATTCGCGTGGGCGATTACTTGCGGATCGGCTTACGCGGACCTTTACGGGTACGCGCGTTAGTCTTGGTACGCTGACCGCGTACTGGAAGACCACGACGATGACGCAGACCACGGTAGCAACCGAGGTCCATCAAACGCTTGATTTTCATGTTGATTTCGCGACGCAGGTCACCTTCAGTGGTGAACTTCGCCACTTCGCCACGCAACTGCTCAATCTGCTCGTCGCTCAGATCTTTGATCTTTGCGGCTGGGTTTACCCCAGTCACTGCGCAAATTTTCTGCGCAGTAGTGCGACCAACACCATAGATGTAGGTCAGCGAGATAACAGTGTGCTTGTTATCTGGAATGTTAACGCCTGCAATACGGGCCATTCAGTGGGACTCCAATTGACAGCTACCTACGCCCCGGAAGCCAAGAAATAGGGCGCGAGATAATATCGCTGTAATAACAAATAATCAACCCGGCAGCGCACTAGCTGCCGGGCTTCAAGCGGATCACACTCAGCCTTGGCGCTGTTTGTGACGCGGTTCCGCGCTGCAAATTACTCGAACAACACCTTCGCGGCGAATAATCTTGCAGTTACGGCACAGCTTTTTCACCGATGCACGAACTTTCATCACCAACTCCTCGAACCTTATGGGTACTCAGCGCAACATGCCGCTGCCGTAACCCTTCAGGTTGGCTTTCTTCATCAGGGATTCGTACTGGTGCGAAACGAGGTGCGATTGTACTTGGGACATGAAGTCCATCACAACCACGACCACGATCAGCAACGAGGTCCCGCCAAGGTAGAACGGTACGTTTGCTGCAACCACCAGGAACTGGGGAAGCAAGCACACGGCCGTCATGTAAAGAGCACCGAACATGGTCAAGCGAGTCAGAACGCCATCAATGTAGCGCGCAGACTGCTCACCTGGACGGATGCCCGGAATAAAGGCACCGGACTTCTTCAGGTTTTCCGCTACGTCTTTCGGATTGAACATCAACGCCGTATAGAAGAAGCAGAAGAAAATAATCCCTGCACTAAACAGCAGAATATTCAACGGCTGACCAGGAGCGATCGACTGCGAGATGTCCTGCAACCAGCCCATACCTTCAGACTGACCGAACCAGGCACCCAGCGAAGCCGGGAACAGCAAAATGCTGCTCGCGAAAATAGCCGGAATAACACCGGCCATGTTCACCTTCAGCGGCAAGTGGCTTGTCTGCGCAGCAAAAACCTTGCGGCCCTGCTGACGCTTGGCGTAGTGAACAGCAATACGACGCTGACCACGCTCAATGAACACCACAAAACCGATAATCGCTACTGCCAGCAAACCGATGGCAACCAGGGCGAAGATGTTGATATCACCCTGACGCGCAGACTCGAAAGACTGCCCGATTGCTCTCGGAAGACCGGCGACGATACCCGAAAAAATCAACATCGAGATACCGTTGCCTACACCACGCTCAGTAATCTGCTCACCCAGCCACATCATGAACATCGCACCAGCCACAAACGTGGATACCGCGACGAAATGGAAGCCAAAGTCACCAGTGAACGCAACGCCCTGCCCTGCCAGACCAATGGACATGCCAATAGCCTGAACGAGAGCGAGAACGACGGTGCCGTAGCGGGTGTACTGGCTGATCTTGCGACGGCCAGCTTCACCTTCCTTCTTCAACTGCTCCAGCTGCGGGCTGACGGCGGTCATCAGTTGCATGATGATCGATGCCGAAATGTACGGCATGATCCCCAATGCAAAGATGCTCATCCGTTCCAGCGCGCCGCCGGAGAACATGTTGAACAAGCTAAGAATGGTCCCCTCATTCTGTCGAAACAGGTCTGCGAGTCGGTCCGGGTTAATACCTGGAACCGGGATGTGTGCGCCTATTCGGTAGACGATAATCGCCAGGAACAGAAAACGCAGACGAGCCCAGAGTTCAGACATACCGCCTTTGCCGAGCGCAGAGAGAGCACCTTGCTTAGCCATTTATTCCTCGAACTTGCCGCCAGCTGCTTCGATAGCCGCACGCGCACCTTTGGTGGCGCCGATTCCCTTGCCGATAGTGACAGCGCGAGTCACTTCACCGGACAGCATGATTTTCACACGCTGTACGTTGACGTTGATCACGTTGGCATCTTTCAGGGACTGCACAGTGACGATGTCGCCTTCCACTTTAGCCAGCTCGGACAAACGCACTTCTGCGCGATCCATGGCTTTCAGGGAAACGAAACCGAACTTCGGCAGACGACGATGCAGCGGCTGTTGACCGCCTTCAAAGCCTGGAGCAATGGTGCCACCGGAGCGGGAGGTCTGACCTTTGTGGCCACGGCCACCAGTCTTACCCAAACCGCTACCGATACCACGGCCCGGACGATGCTTTTCGCGACGGGAACCCGGCGCTGGACTCAGATCATTGAGTTTCATCGATTAACCCTCGACACGCAGCATGTAGTAAGCCTTGTTGATCATCCCGCGATTCTCGGGAGTATCCTGGACTTCTACAGTGTGACCGATGCGACGCAGACCCAGACCCTTAACGCACAGTTTGTGGTTAGGGATGCGGCCGGTCATGCTTTTGATCAGCGTTACTTTAACGGTAGCCATGATCAGAAGATCTCCTTGACGCTTTTGCCACGCTTGGCGGCAATGGATTCAGGAGACTGCATAGCTTTCAAACCTTTGAAAGTGGCGTGAACCACGTTTACCGGGTTAGTCGAGCCGTAGCACTTGGCCAGAACGTTCTGAACGCCAGCAACTTCGAGGACAGCACGCATAGCGCCGCCAGCGATGATACCGGTACCTTCAGAAGCAGGCTGCATGTACACCTTCGAAGCGCCGTGAGCGGACTTCATTGCGTACTGCAGAGTGGTGCCGTTCAGATCAACTTGGATCATGTTGCGGCGAGCAGCTTCCATTGCCTTCTGGATCGCAGCAGGCACTTCACGCGACTTGCCACGGCCGAAGCCAACACGCCCTTTACCATCACCAACCACGGTCAACGCGGTGAAAGTGAAGATACGGCCGCCTTTAACGGTTTTGGCTACGCGGTTAACTTGAACCAGCTTCTCAATGTAGCCTTCGTCGCGCTTTTGGTCGTTATTTGACATAACTTAGAACTCCAGCCCAGCTTCACGAGCAGCATCAGCCAGCGCTTTAACGCGGCCATGGTACTTGAAGCCAGAGCGGTCGAAAGCCACTTGCGAGACGCCAGCGGCCTTAGCACGCGTAGCGACCAGCTGGCCAACCTTTGTGGCCGCGTCGATGTTGCCAGTGGCGCCATCACGCAGTTCTTTATCCAAAGTCGAGGCGCTTGCCAGGACTTTGTTGCCGTCGGCCGAGATGACCTGGGCGTAGATGTGCTGCGACGAGCGGAACACGCAGAGACGCACGACTTCGAGTTCGTGCATTTTCAGGCGTGCTTTGCGAGCGCGACGCAGTCGAGTAACTTTTTTGTCGGTCATTTGCTATGCCCTACTTCTTCTTGGCTTCTTTACGACGGACGACTTCGTCCGCGTAGCGCACACCTTTGCCTTTGTACGGCTCTGGTGGACGGAAGTCGCGGATCTCAGCGGCCACTTGACCTACCAGCTGCTTATCGATGCCCTTGATCAGGATATCGGTCTGGCTAGGAGTCTCAGCGGTGATGCCTTCCGGCAGTTCGTAATCCACTGGGTGCGAGAAGCCAAGGGCAAGGTTCAGAACCGTGCCTTTTGCTTGCGCTTTGTAACCAACACCGACCAGCTGGAGCTTACGCTCGAAGCCTTGGCTTACGCCTTGGACCATGTTGTTTACCAACGCACGCGTGGTACCGGCCATTGCGCGAGTTTGTTGATCGCCATTGCGAGCAGCGAAACGCAGCTCACCAGCTTCTTCAACGATCTCAACGGACGAATGGATGTTCAGTTCAAGAGTGCCCTTGGCACCCTTCACCGAAAGCTGTTGGCCTGCGAATTTTACTTCGACACCGGCTGGCAGCTTAACGGGGTTCTTAGCGACGCGAGACATGCTTATCCCCCCTTAGAACACAGTGCAAAGAACTTCGCCGCCGACACCGGCAGCGCGCGCAGCACGATCCGTCATCACACCTTTGTTGGTGGAGACGATAGACACGCCAAGACCGCCACGAACTTTCGGCAGATCTTCAACGGACTTGTACTGACGCAGGCCTGGACGACTAACGCGCTTCACTTCTTCGATAACCGGACGGCCTTCGAAGTACTTCAGCTCGATGGACAACGACGGCTTAGCGTCGGTGGTGATCTGAAAATCCGCGATGTAACCTTCGTCCTTCAGGACTTTTGCTACAGCCACCTTCAGCGTGGAAGACGGCATGCTTACGACAGACTTTTCAGCCATCTGGGCATTACGGATTCGAGTTAGCATGTCCGCTAACGGGTCCTGCATACTCATGGGCTAGACGCTCCTAATACAGAAAAATTAGCCTTGCGGCTACTACTTGTCGCCGAGAACTTCCGGGCATGAAAAACACGGGCTCAGGCGAGCCGGTCATTCTAGACACACCCCAGAAATGAATCAAGCCCCAAAAGGGGCTTGATTCAGATTCAAGGCCACCGATGGTCAGGTTCTTGCAAACCCGACCATCGAGACTTTGACAGCAATTACCAGCTGGCTTTAACCAGACCTGGTACGTCACCACGCATTGCAGCTTCACGCAGCTTGTTACGGCCAAGGCCGAACTTGCGGTAAACGCCGTGCGGACGACCAGTCAGGCGGCAACGGTTACGCATGCGCGAAGCGCTTGCGTCACGTGGTTGCTTCTGCAGAGCTACTGTAGCTTCCCAACGTGCTTCTGGACTTGCGTTCAGATCAACGATGATAGCTTTCAGCGCTGCACGCTTGGTGGCGTACTTGGCAACAGTGAGCTGACGCTTCAGCTCACGGTTTTTCATGCTCTTCTTGGCCATTTTCCTACTCCAATCAGTTGCGGAACGGGAATTTGAAAGCACGCAGCAGAGCGCGGCCTTCATCATCGTTCTTGGCAGTGGTGGTCAGGGTAATGTCCAGACCGCGGAGAGCATCGATCTTGTCGTAGTCGATTTCCGGGAAAATGATCTGCTCTTTCACGCCCATGCTGTAGTTACCACGACCATCGAAGGACTTGGCATTCAGGCCGCGGAAGTCGCGAACCCGAGGCAGGGAGATCGACAGCAGACGATCCAGGAACTCGTACATACGCTCACGGCGCAGGGTCACTTTGACGCCGATCGGCCATCCTTCGCGGACTTTAAAGCCAGCGATGGATTTACGAGCGTAGGTCACAACGACTTTCTGGCCGGTGATCTTTTCCAGGTCAGCAACAGCGTGCTCGATGACTTTTTTGTCACCGACCGCTTCGCCCAAACCCATGTTCAGGGTGATTTTTGTAACGCGTGGAACTTCCATCACGTTCGAAAGCTTAAGTTCTTCCTTAAGCTTCGGTGCGATTTCCTTCCAGTAAATCTCTTTTAGTCGTGCCATGGTCTTCTACCTAGCAGTGTTCAAGCATCAACCGCTTTTTGGGTCGACTTGAAGACACGAATTTTCTTGCCGTCTTCTACTTTGAAACCAACGCGGTCAGCCTTGTTGGTTTCGCCGTTGAAAATGGCGACGTTAGAAGCGTCCAGTGGAGCTTCTTTTTCGACGATACCGCCTTGCACGCCCGACATCGGGTTAGGCTTGGTATGACGCTTAACCAGGTTCAGACCGCTAATAACCAGACGGTTATTAGCAAGAACCTTAAGCACCTTACCGCGCTTACCTTTGTCTTTGCCGGCGATCACGATGATCTCGTCGTCACGACGAATCTTTTGCATGTCGGATCTCCTTACAGCACTTCTGGGGCGAGCGAGACGATCTTCATGAACTTCTCAGTACGAAGTTCACGGGTCACTGGCCCAAAGATACGGGTGCCGATCGGCTCTTGCTTGTTGTTCAGAAGAACAGCAGCGTTGCCATCAAAGCGGATAATAGAGCCATCAGCACGACGTACGCCGTGACGAGTGCGGACTACAACAGCAGTCATCACTTGGCCTTTTTTCACTTTACCGCGAGGAATTGCTTCCTTCACGGTAACTTTGATGATGTCACCGATACCAGCGTAACGACGATGGGAGCCACCCAGCACCTTGATGCACATAACACGGCGAGCGCCGCTGTTATCGGCCACATCGAGCATGGATTGAGTCTGAATCATATAATTTCTCCGACCCCTAGTCCTTAGACTTCCACAGCGCGTTCGAGAACATCAACCAGCGCCCAAGACTTGGTCTTGGCCAAAGGACGAGTTTCACGAATAGTGACTTTGTCGCCGATGTGGCACTGATTGGTTTCGTCGTGCGCGTGCAGCTTAGTCGAACGCTTAACGTATTTACCGTAGATCGGGTGCTTAACGCGACGCTCGATCAGTACGGTGATGGTTTTGTCCATCTTGTCGCTGACAACACGGCCAGTCAGCGTACGGACAGTTTTTTCGGCTTCAGCCATGATTACTTACCTGCCTGCTGGTTGAGCACAGTCTTCACGCGAGCGATGTCACGCTTAACTTGCGAGAGCAGATGAGACTGCCCCAACTGGCCAGTTGCTTTCTGCATACGCAGATTGAACTGGTCGCGCAGCAAGCCGAGCAGTTGCTCGTTCAGCTGCTGTGCGGATTTTTCACGAAGTTCATTCGCTTTCATCACATCACCGTCCGTTTAACAAAGGCGGTGGCGAGCGGCAGCTTTGCAGCAGCCAGGGCAAAAGCCTCACGCGCCAGCTCTTCAGAAACACCCTCGATTTCATACAGGACTTTGCCTGGCTGAATCTGGGCTACCCAGTATTCGACACTACCCTTACCTTTACCCATCCGAACTTCGAGGGGCTTTTTGGAAATCGGCTTGTCCGGGAATACACGGATCCAGATCTTGCCGCCACGTTTAACGTGACGGGTCAGTGCACGACGCGCTGACTCGATCTGACGAGCGGTGAGACGACCACGAGCTACAGACTTCAGCGCGAACTCGCCGAAGCTGACTTTGCTACCGCGCTGAGCCAGACCACGGTTGTGGCCTGTCATCTGCTTGCGGAACTTCGTACGCTTAGGTTGCAACATTTGGCGTACCCCTTACTTAGCAGCTTTTTTACGAGGCGCTGGTGCTTGTGGTTTCAGCTCTTCTTGGCGACCACCAATTACTTCGCCTTTGAAGATCCAAACCTTTACACCGATCACACCGTAAGTGGTGTGAGCTTCGTAGTTGGCATAGTCGATGTCGGCACGCAGGGTGTGCAATGGCACACGACCTTCGCGATACCATTCAGTACGTGCGATTTCAGCACCGCCGAGACGACCGCTCACTTGGATTTTGATGCCTTTGGCACCAATGCGCATGGCGTTCTGTACTGCGCGCTTCATAGCGCGACGGAACATTACACGACGCTCCAGCTGCTGAGCTACGCTCTGCGCAACCAGCATACCGTCGAGCTCCGGCTTGCGGATCTCTTCGATATTGATGTGCACAGGCACACCCATTTGCTTGGTCAGGTCCTGACGCAGTTTCTCAACATCTTCACCTTTCTTCCCGATAACGATACCTGGACGAGCGGTGTGGATGGTGATACGTGCAGTTTGGGCCGGACGATGGATATCGATACGGCTTACGGACGCGCTTTTTAGTTTGTCTTGGAGATACTCACGCACTTTCAGATCTGCGAACAAGTAGTCCGCATAAGTCCGACCGTCTGCGTACCAGACGGAGGTGTGCTCCTTGACGATTCCCAGGCGAATGCCAATGGGATGTACTTTCTGACCCATCTCTTCGACTCCGTTACTTGTCAGCAACCTTGACAGTGATATGGCAAGACCGCTTGACGATGCGATCAGCACGGCCTTTGGCACGTGGCATGATGCGCTTCAGCGAACGCCCTTCGTTGACGAAAACGGTGCTGACCTTCAGGTCATCAACGTCTGCGCCTTCGTTATGCTCGGCGTTGGCTACGGCCGACTCCAGCACTTTCTTCATGATCTCGGCGGCTTTCTTACTGCTGAAAGCCAACAAGTTGAGCGCTTCGCCCACCTTCTTCCCGCGGATCTGGTCGGCGACCAAGCGGGCTTTCTGGGCGGAGATTCGAGCGCCCGACAACTTAGCGGCTACTTCCATTTCCTAACCCCTTAACGCTTGGCTTTCTTGTCTGCCACGTGCCCACGATAAGTGCGGGTACCGGCGAACTCGCCCAGTTTATGGCCGACCATGTCTTCGTTCACGAGAACTGGGACGTGCTGACGACCGTTATGTACGGCGATGGTCAGACCGACCATCTGTGGCAGGATCATCGAACGACGCGACCAAGTCTTAATTGGTTTGCGATCGTTCTTTTCCGCCGCCACTTCGATCTTCTTCAGTAGGTGAAGATCAATAAAAGGACCTTTTTTCAGAGAACGTGGCACTGTCGTATCCCTCTATTTACTTGCGACGACGGACGATCATTTTGTCGGTACGCTTATTACCACGAGTCTTCGCGCCCTTAGTCGGGAAGCCCCATGGCGATACCGGATGACGACCACCAGAGGTACGACCTTCACCACCACCATGTGGGTGGTCAACCGGGTTCATGGCAACACCACGAACGGTTGGGCGAACGCCACGCCAGCGTTTGGCACCAGCTTTACCCAGCGAACGCAGGCTGTGCTCGGAGTTCGAGACTTCGCCCAGGGTCGCACGGCATTCAGCCAGGACTTTACGCATTTCACCGGAACGCAGACGCAGGGTAACGTAAACGCCTTCACGAGCGATCAGCTGAGCCGAAGCACCAGCGGAACGAGCGATCTGAGCGCCTTTACCTGGCTTCAGTTCGATGCCGTGTACGGTAGAACCGACTGGAATGTTGCGCAGTTGCAGAGCGTTGCCTGGCTTGATTGGAGCCAGAGCGCCTGCGATCAGCTGGTCGCCAGCACTCACGCCTTTAGGGGCAATGATGTAGCGGCGCTCGCCGTCTGCGTAGCAGAGCAGTGCGATGTGAGCAGTACGGTTTGGATCGTATTCGATACGCTCGACAGTGGCGACGATGCCATCTTTGTCGTTGCGACGGAAATCGACCATACGATAATGCTGCTTATGACCACCACCAATGTGACGCGTGGTAATACGGCCATTGTTGTTACGACCACCAGTCTTCGATTTTTTCTCGAGCAGCGGTGCGTGAGGAGCGCCTTTATGCAGCTCCTGGTTGACCACCTTGACCACAAAACGGCGGCCAGGGGAAGTCGGTTTGCATTTAACGATTGCCATGATGCACCCCTTCCTTACTCAGCACTGCTGCTGAAATCGAGATCTTGGCCTGGCTGAAGGGAGATAACTGCCTTCTTCCAGTCATTACGCTTGCCCAGGCCGCGAGCAGTGCGCTTGCTCTTACCCAGAACATTCAGGGTAGTGACGCGCTCTACTTTCACGCTGAACAGGCTTTCGACGGCCTTCTTGATTTCCAGCTTGGTTGCGTCAGTAGCAACCTTGAAAACGAACTGGCCTTTCTTGTCTGCCAGAACCGTAGCCTTCTCGGAAACGTGCGGGCCAAGCAGAACTTTAAATACGCGTTCCTGGTTCATCCCAGCAGCTCCTCGAATTTCTTCACGGCCGACACGGTGATCAACACCTTGTCGTATGCGATCAGACTAACTGGATCGGAACCTTGAACGTCACGTACATCTACGTGCGGCAGGTTACGAGCAGCCAGGTACAGGTTCTGATCAACAGCGTCCGACACGATCAAAACGTCGGTCAGGCTCATGTTGTTCAGCTTGCCCAGCAGATCTTTGGTTTTCGGAGTTTCAACAGCGAAATCCTGAACCACGACCAGACGATCAGTACGCACCAGCTCAGCAAGGATGGAACGCATTGCTGCGCGATACATCTTCTTGTTCAGCTTCTGGGAGTGATCCTGTGGACGTGCTGCAAAAGTGGTACCGCCGCCACGCCAGATTGGGCTACGGATAGTACCGGCACGAGCACGGCCAGTACCTTTCTGACGCCATGGGCGCTTACCGCCACCACGAACGTCGGAACGGGTCTTTTGCTGCTTGGTACCTTGACGGCCGCCGGCCATGTAGGCCACGACTGCTTGGTGAACCAGCGTCTCGTTGAATTCGCCGCCAAATGTCAGTTCGGAAACTTCGATCGCTTGAGCGTCATTTACATTTAATTGCATGTCAGCTTCCCCTTAACCGCGAGCCTTGGCTGCTGGACGTACAACCAGGTTGCCGCCAGTAGCGCCAGGAACAGCACCCTTGACCAACAACAGATTGCGTTCAGCGTCCACGCGCACTACTTCCAGGGACTGCACGGTCACGCGCTCAGCGCCCATATGACCGGACATTTTTTTGCCCTTGAATACACGACCAGGAGTCTGGCACTGGCCGATAGAGCCTGGGACGCGGTGGGATACGGAGTTACCGTGGGTGTTATCTTGCCCGCGGAAATTCCAACGCTTGATCGTACCCTGGAAGCCTTTACCCTTGGACTGACCGGTTACATCAACCAGTTGACCAGCGGCGAAGATTTCAGCGTTGATCAGATCGCCAGCCTGGTACTCGCCTTCTTCAAGACGGAATTCCATGGTGGTGCGACCAGCGGCAACGTTCGCTTTAGCGAAGTGGCCAGCCTGAGCTGCTGTTACACGCGAAGCACGACGCTCGCCGACAGTGACTTGCACTGCACGATAGCCATCGGTCTCTTCAGTTTTGAACTGGGTGACGCGATTCGGTTCGATCTCAATGACCGTGACCGGAATGGAGACACCTTCTTCGGTGAAAATACGGGTCATACCGCATTTACGACCGACTACACCAATAGTCATGTTGTAAACCTCATGAGTGTACGGGGCTTTCACCCGCTATGGCCGCCCATTTCAGAGCGTTACACGACTAAGACCGAGTCTTAGCCGAGGCTGATCTGCACTTCCACACCGGCCGCAAGATCAAGCTTCATAAGAGCATCAACGGTTTTATCCGTTGGCTGGACGATGTCCAGAACGCGCTTATGAGTGCGGATTTCGTACTGGTCGCGCGCGTCTTTGTTGACGTGCGGAGAAACCAGAACGGTGAACCGCTCTTTACGGGTAGGCAGTGGAATTGGACCACGCACTTGAGCACCAGTACGTTTCGCGGTTTCCACGATTTCCTGGGTTGATTGGTCGATCAGGCGATGGTCGAAAGCCTTCAACCTGATACGGATTTGCTGATTTTGCATTGGATTTCAGACTCCGGCTGCTATTCCCACCGAGCGCAATACGCCCGTTAAAAGGAGGCGCAATTCTATAGACGCCCCATATAGGTGTCAACCCAATAAAAAAGCCCCCGCTGAGCGGAGGCTTTTTCAAAGCATCAGGCAATCTCTATAAAAGAGAATTACGCGATGATTTTGGCTACGACGCCAGCGCCGACGGTACGACCGCCTTCACGGATAGCGAAACGCAGACCGTCTTCCATTGCGATGGTTTTGATCAGGGTAACAGTCATCTGAATGTTGTCACCTGGCATTACCATTTCAACGCCTTCTGGCAGCTCGCAGTTACCAGTCACGTCAGTAGTACGGAAGTAGAACTGTGGACGGTAGCCTTTGAAGAACGGAGTGTGACGACCGCCTTCTTCCTTGCTCAGAACGTAAACTTCTGCAGTGAAGGTGGTGTGCGGCTTAACCGAACCCGGCTTAACCAGTACCTGACCACGCTCAACGTCGTCACGCTTGGTGCCACGCAGCAGAACGCCGCAGTTCTCGCCAGCACGACCTTCGTCGAGCAGCTTGCGGAACATTTCAACACCGGTGCAAGTAGTAACGGTGGTGTCACGCAGACCAACGATTTCCAGCGGATCCTGAACGCGAACGATACCGCGCTCGATACGACCAGTCACAACAGTACCGCGACCCGAAATCGAGAATACGTCTTCGATTGGCATCAGGAACGGCTTGTCGGTAACACGTACTGGTTCTGGGATGTAGCTGTCCAGAGTCTCAACCAGTTTCTTGACGGCAGTGGTGCCCATCTCGTTGTCGTCTTTGCCTTCCAGAGCCATACGAGCCGAACCGATGATGATTGGAGTGTCATCGCCCGGGAAGTCGTAGGTGGACAGCAGGTCGCGAACTTCCATCTCAACCAGTTCCAGCAGCTCAGCGTCGTCTACCAGGTCAGCCTTGTTCAGGAAAACCACGATGTACGGAACGCCTACCTGACGGGACAGCAGGATGTGCTCACGGGTTTGTGGCATCGGACCATCAGCGGCCGAGCAAACCAGAATAGCGCCGTCCATTTGAGCAGCACCGGTGATCATGTTCTTCACATAGTCAGCGTGACCTGGGCAGTCAACGTGAGCGTAGTGACGGATCTTCGAGTTGTACTCAACGTGAGCGGTGTTGATGGTGATACCGCGTGCTTTTTCTTCTGGTGCGCTGTCGATCTTGTCGAAGTCAACGATTGCGGAACCGAAAACTTCGGAGCAAACGCGAGTCAGAGCAGCAGTCAGAGTGGTTTTACCGTGGTCAACGTGACCGATGGTGCCAACGTTGACGTGCGGTAGGGAACGATCAAATTTTTCTTTAGCCACGACAATTAACTCCTAGCCTAAAGGGGCTGAATCAGCCTTGTTTTTTGGTTACGGATTCGACGATGTGCGTCGGAGCCGTATCGTATTTTTTGAATTCCATAGAGTAGCTTGCGCGACCCTGGGACATGGAACGAACGTCGGTCGCATAACCGAACATCTCACCCAGTGGAACTTCGGCACGAATTACTTTGCCGGACACTGTGTCTTCCATACCCTGGATCATGCCGCGACGACGGTTAAGGTCGCCCATCACATCACCCATATAGTCTTCAGGCGTAACAACCTCTACAGCCATGATCGGCTCAAGCAACTCACCACCGCCCTTCTGGGCCAGTTGCTTGGTCGCCATGGAGGCAGCCACTTTAAACGCCATCTCGTTGGAGTCGACGTCGTGGTAAGAACCATCGAACACGGTAGCCTTCAGGCCGATCAGCGGATAGCCGGCAACAACGCCGTTCTTCATCTGCTCTTCGATACCCTTCTGGATAGCCGGGATGTATTCCTTAGGAACCACACCACCTACAACTTCGTTCACGAATTGCAGACCTTCCTGACCTTCGTCAGCAGGAGCAAAACGGATCCAGCAGTGGCCGAACTGACCACGACCGCCGGACTGACGAACGAACTTGCCTTCGATTTCGCAGTTCTTCGTGATGCGCTCACGATAGGAAACCTGAGGCTTACCGATGTTGGCTTCGACGTTGAACTCACGGCGCATCCGGTCAACCAGGATGTCCAGGTGCAGCTCGCCCATGCCGGAGATGATCGTTTGACCAGTCTCTTCATCAGTCTTGACGCGGAAAGACGGGTCTTCCTGAGCAAGCTTGCCCAGAGCGATACCCATTTTTTCCTGGTCATCCTTGGTCTTAGGCTCTACGGCAACCGAAATAACCGGCTCCGGGAAGTCCATACGAACCAGGATGATTGGCTTGTCAGCGTTGCAGAGGGTTTCACCAGTGGTGACGTCCTTCATGCCGATCAGGGCCGCGATGTCACCAGCGCGTACTTCCTTGATCTCTTCACGGGCGTTTGCGTGCATTTGCACCATACGACCCACGCGCTCTTTCTTGCCTTTAACCGAGTTGATCACGCCGTCGCCGGAGTTCAACACGCCCGAGTAAACGCGGACGAAGGTCAAAGTACCCACGAATGGGTCAGTGGCAATTTTAAATGCCAGAGCGGAGAACGGTTCTGCGTCGTCTGCATGACGCTCCAGCTCGATAGTCTCGTCATCCGGGTCAGTACCCTTGATGGCAGGAATATCAACTGGTGCCGGCAGGTAGTCGATCACAGCATCGAGAACCAGGGGAACGCCCTTGTTCTTGAACGAGGAACCGCAAACAGCCAAGACGATCTCACCAGCGATAGTACGCTGACGCAGAGCAGCCTTGATTTCCACGTTGGTGAGTTCTTCACCTTCGAGGTACTTGTTCATCAGCTCTTCGTTGGCTTCGGCAGCAGCCTCAACCATGTTGTTGCGCCATTCGTCAGCCAGTTCCTGCAGTTCAGCAGGGATAGGCTTGCGAACAGGAACCATACCTTTGTCAGCATCGTTCCAGTAAACAGCTTCCATGGTCAGCAGATCGATCTGACCCTGGAAATTGTCTTCGGAACCGATAGCCAACTGGATTGGCACTGGAGTGTGACCCAGGCGCTGCTTGATCTGACCGATCACGCGCAGGAAGTTGGCACCAGCACGGTCCATCTTGTTTACGTAAACAAGACGTGGAACGCCGTATTTGTTGGCTTGACGCCATACGGTTTCCGACTGAGGCTCAACACCCGAGGTACCACAGAACACAACGACAGCGCCGTCGAGTACGCGCAGGGAACGCTCAACTTCAATAGTGAAGTCCACGTGGCCCGGGGTATCGATTACGTTGAAGCGGTGCTCATCTTTGTACTGCTTCTCGGAACCCTTCCAGAAGGCGGTAATAGCAGCAGAAGTAATGGTAATACCACGCTCCTGCTCCTGAACCATCCAGTCTGTGGTCGCGGCGCCATCATGCACCTCGCCCATTTTGTGACTTTTGCCGGTGTAAAAAAGGACGCGCTCGGTGGTGGTGGTTTTACCAGCATCCACGTGAGCGACGATACCGATGTTACGGTAGCGACTAATCGGAGTAGTACGAGCCATAAAGCCCTCGCAAAATTAGTGAAGCTAAAATTAGAAGCGGTAGTGCGAGAAAGCTTTGTTGGCTTCAGCCATACGGTGCACGTCTTCACGCTTCTTAACAGCAGCACCTTTACCTTCAGCAGCATCCAGCAGCTCGCCAGCCAAGCGCAGAGCCATAGACTTCTCGCCACGCTTACGCGCGAAGTCTACCAACCAGCGCATTGCCAGAGCGTTACGACGGGACGGGCGAACTTCGACCGGAACCTGGTAAGTAGCACCGCCTACACGGCGCGACTTCACTTCGACCAGCGGAGCGATGGCGTCGAGTGCTTTTTCGAAGAGTTCCAGGGGATCGGTGCCAGCCTTACGGGTCGCAACGGTATCCAGGGCACCATAAACGATACGCTCGGCAACGGCTTTCTTGCCGCTTTCCATAACGTGGTTCATGAATTTGGCGAGGATCTGGCTTCCGTATTTCGGATCGTCCAGAATCTCACGCTTTGCTGCTACGCGACGTCTTGGCATGATAAGCCCTCAAGCGGTCTTCAGGTTAGCTCGGGACAGATCCAATGGATGCGTGCCCGACCTTACTCTTATCGACTCAATAAAATAAAAATCTGCAAAACGGCCGATTACTTCGGACGCTTGGTACCGTACTTCGAACGACCTTGGTTACGACCTTTAACGCCGGAAGTATCCAGGGAGCCGCGAACGGTGTGGTAACGAACACCTGGCAAGTCTTTTACACGACCGCCGCGGATCAGTACCACGCTGTGCTCTTGCAGGTTGTGGCCTTCACCGCCGATGTACGAGGAAACCTCGAAACCGTTGGTCAGACGCACACGGCATACTTTACGCAGTGCCGAGTTAGGTTTTTTCGGCGTGGTGGTGTACACACGGGTGCACACGCCACGACGTTGCGGGCAGTTCTGCAGCGCAGGTACGTCGGATTTCTCGACGATACGCTTACGCGGCTGACGTACCAGCTGGTTGATAGTTGCCATCTACTAGCTCCACTGTTGTCTTGCGACGCTATTGTCTTGCAAGAAAAGCAAAATGGCAGGAACGAATTCCCGCCAAATTTAGGGGATCAAGAGTCTAAAGAGGATCTTGTCCCCAGTCAAGGCAAGGCCCCGACCTCCCCGCCCCTCGAACCTCGACAAAATGTCTCGATTCGACGAACGGAGTGATCAGGGCCTTACGCTCATTTTTCGCAGAACTCAGTTACCGCTCGAGTTCAACGCTTCGGTCAGTGCAGCTTCCACTTCACTGGCGCTCACGCGCAACGGCTTGTCTGCTTCACGACGACGCTTGCGCTCGCTGTGATAAGCCAAACCGGTACCCGCCGGGATCAAACGACCCACGACCACGTTTTCTTTCAGGCCGCGCAGGTAATCGCGCTTGCCGGTGACTGCCGCTTCGGTCAGTACGCGGGTGGTTTCCTGGAAGGAAGCCGCCGAGATGAACGATTCGGTGGACAACGACGCCTTGGTGATACCCAGCAGAACGCGAGTGTACTTGGAGACAAACTTGTCTTCGCCGCCCAGACGCTCGTTCTCTACCAGTACGTGAGTCAGTTCCATCTGGTCGCCCTTGATGAAACTCGAATCGCCGGATTCAGCGATTTCAACTTTACGCAGCATCTGACGCAGGATGGTCTCGATGTGCTTGTCGTTGATCTTCACGCCTTGCAGACGGTAAACGTCCTGGATCTCGTTCACGATGTACTTGGCCAGCGCACTCACACCCAACAGACGCAGGATGTCGTGTGGATCGCTTGGACCGTCGGAGATAACTTCGCCGCGGTTTACCTGTTCGCCTTCGAACACGTTCAGGTGACGCCACTTCGGAATCAGCTCTTCGTACGGATCGGTACCGTCGTTCGGGGTAATGACCAGACGGCGCTTGCCTTTGGTTTCTTTACCGAACGCGATGGTGCCGCTGACTTCAGCCAGAATCGACGCTTCTTTCGGACGACGAGCTTCGAACAAGTCGGCAACACGCGGCAGACCACCGGTGATGTCTCGAGTTTTCGAAGTTTCTTGCGGGATACGCGCGATAACATCACCGATCGCGATCTTCGCACCATCCGCAACACCGACCAGGGCGTTGGCTGGCAGGAAGTACTGAGCGATAACGTCAGTGCCTGGCAGCAACAGATCCTTGCCGTTGTCGTCGACCATCTTCACTGCTGGACGAATTTCTTTGCCCGCAGCTGGACGATCTTTCGCATCGAGTACTTCAATGTTGGTCATACCGGTCAATTCGTCAGTCTGACGCTTGATCGTGATGCCTTCTTCCATGCCCACGTAGGTCACGGTACCTTTCATTTCGGTAACGATTGGGTGAGTGTGCGGATCCCACTTGGCCACGATTGCGCCAGCGTCGACCTTGTCACCTTCTTTAACCGAAATCACAGCACCGTACGGCAGCTTGTAACGCTCACGCTCACGACCGAAGTCATCAGCGATTGCCAGCTCACCGGAACGGGATACAGCAACCAGATGGCCATCCACTCGCTCAACGTGTTTCAGGTTGTGCAGACGGACGGTACCGCCATTCTTCACCTGAACGCTGTCGGCTGCGGAAGTACGGCTAGCCGCACCACCGATGTGGAACGTACGCATCGTCAGCTGTGTACCCGGCTCACCGATGGACTGGGCAGCGATAACGCCGACAGCTTCACCGATGTTCACCTGGTGACCACGAGCCAGATCACGGCCGTAGCACTTGGCGCAAATGCCGTAGCGGGTTTCGCAACTGATCGGCGAACGCACGATCACTTCGTCGATGCTGTTCAGCTCGATGAATTCGACCCATTTCTCGTCTACCAGAGTGCCGGCAGGAACGATAACGTCCTCGGTACCTGGCTTGAACACGTCACGAGCGATAACACGACCCAATACGCGCTCACCCAACGGCTCTACAACGTCACCGCCTTCAATGTGCGGAGTCATCAGCAGACCGTGTTCGGTGCCGCAATCGATCTCGGTTACAACCAGATCCTGCGCAACGTCTACCAGACGACGAGTCAGGTAACCGGAGTTCGCAGTTTTCAACGCGGTATCCGCCAGACCTTTACGAGCACCGTGAGTCGAGATGAAGTACTGAAGTACGCTCAAACCTTCACGGAAGTTCGCAGTAATCGGCGTTTCAATGATGGAACCGTCTGGCTTGGCCATCAGACCACGCATACCGGCCAGCTGACGAATCTGTGCTGCGGAACCCCGTGCACCCGAGTCAGCCATCATGTACATCGAGTTGAAAGACTCTTGATCGACTTCAACGCCGTGACGGTCAATAACCTTCTCTTTCGAGAGGTTGGCCATCATTGCCTTGGAAACTTCGTCGTTCGCTTTCGACCAAAGGTCGATCACTTTGTTGTACTTCTCGCCCTGGGTTACCAGGCCGGAGGCGTACTGGCTCTCGATCTCTTTCACTTCGTCGGTGGCAGCACCGATGATGCGGGCTTTTTCATCCGGGATAACGAAGTCGTTAACACCGATGGAAACGCCGGAGATGGTCGAGTAAGCGAAACCGGTGTACATCAACTGGTCAGCGAAGATCACGGTCTCTTTCAAACCAACCACGCGGTAGCACTGGTTGATCAGCTTGGAGATCGCCTTTTTCTTCATCGGCAGGTTGACGACGTCGTACGACAGACCTTTTGGCACAACCTGGAACAGCAGCGCACGGCCGACAGTAGTGTCGACAATACGGGTACCGCTCACGCTGTTGCCGTCACGGTCATTGACGGTTTCGTTGATACGTACTTTAACCTTGGCGTGCAGTGCGGCTTCGCCGGCACGGAACACACGGTCAACTTCCTGCAGATCCGCGAACACACGACCTTCGCCTTTGGCGTTGATCGCTTCACGAGTCATGTAGTACAGACCCAATACAACGTCCTGCGACGGAACGATGATTGGCTCACCGTTGGCTGGCGACAGAATGTTGTTGGTCGACATCATCAACGCACGCGCTTCGAGCTGGGCTTCCAGCGTCAGCGGTACGTGCACGGCCATTTGGTCGCCGTCGAAGTCGGCGTTGTACGCGGCGCAGACCAGAGGGTGCAGCTGGATAGCCTTACCTTCGATCAGTACCGGTTCAAACGCCTGGATACCCAGACGGTGAAGGGTCGGTGCACGGTTGAGAAGAACCGGGTGTTCGCGAATCACTTCAGCAAGAACGTCCCAAACCTCTGGCAGCTCGCGCTCGACCATTTTCTTGGCCGCTTTGATGGTGGTCGCGAGACCACGCATTTCGAGCTTGCCGAAAATGAACGGTTTGAACAGCTCGAGAGCCATCTTCTTCGGCAGACCGCACTGATGCAGACGCAGGGTCGGGCCTACGGTAATTACCGAACGACCGGAGTAGTCAACACGCTTACCGAGCAAGTTCTGCCGGAAACGACCTTGCTTACCCTTGATCATGTCAGCCAGGGATTTCAGAGGACGCTTGTTCGAACCGGTGATAGCGCGGCCACGACGACCGTTGTCGAGCAGAGCATCGACAGCTTCCTGCAACATACGCTTTTCGTTGCGCACGATGATGTCCGGAGCGGACAGATCAAGCAGGCGCTTCAAACGGTTGTTACGGTTGATCACTCGACGATACAGATCGTTGAGGTCGGAAGTCGCGAAACGACCGCCATCCAGCGGGACCAGTGGACGCAGATCTGGCGGCAGAACCGGCAGAACGGTCAGCACCATCCACTCTGGCAGGTTGCCGGAACCCTGGAAGGCTTCCATCAACTTCAGACGCTTGGACAGCTTCTTGATCTTGGTTTCGGAGTTGGTTTGCGGAATTTCTTCACGCAGACGGCCAATCTCGTGTTCCAGGTCGATAGCGTGCAGCAGCTCACGGACAGCTTCAGCACCCATGCGGGCGTCGAAGTCGTCACCGAACTCTTCCAGCGCTTCGAAGTACTGCTCGTCGTTCAGCAGCTGACCTTTTTCAAGGGTGGTCATGCCTGGATCGATAACGACATAGCTCTCGAAGTAGAGAACGCGTTCGATATCACGCAGGGTCATGTCCATCAGCAGGCCGATACGGGACGGCAGCGATTTCAGGAACCAGATGTGGGCAACCGGCGAAGCCAGTTCGATGTGCGCCATGCGCTCACGACGAACCTTTGCCAGCGCAACTTCAACGCCGCACTTCTCGCAGATCACACCACGATGCTTCAAGCGCTTGTACTTACCGCACAGGCACTCGTAATCCTTTACCGGGCCAAAGATCTTGGCGCAGAACAGACCGTCACGCTCAGGTTTGAACGTACGGTAGTTGATGGTTTCCGGCTTTTTAACTTCACCGAACGACCATGAGCGGATCATCTCAGGCGAGGCCAATCCGATACGGATGGCGTCGAACTCTTCGACTTGACCCTGGTTTTTCAGCAAATTCAGTAGGTCTTTCAAGGCCTTTCCTCCTGGCGGAGCAGAGAGCGGGCAATCCTGCCCCGCTCTCGATTCGCGTCACGTGTTATTCGGTTTCCAGATCGATATCGATGCCGAGGGAACGAATTTCCTTGATCAACACGTTGAAGGACTCGGGCATGCCCGGCTCCATACGGTGATCGCCATCCACGATGTTTTTGTACATCTTGGTACGGCCGTTCACATCGTCCGACTTCACTGTGAGCATTTCTTGCAGAGTGTAAGCAGCACCGTATGCTTCCAGTGCCCAGACCTCCATCTCCCCGAAACGCTGACCACCGAACTGTGCCTTACCACCCAGCGGCTGCTGGGTAACCAGGCTGTACGAACCGGTAGAACGCGCGTGCATTTTGTCGTCTACCAAGTGGTTCAGCTTCAGCATGTACATGTAGCCAACGGTAACTGGACGCTCGAACTTGTTGCCGGTACGGCCGTCGGTCAGCTGCATCTGGCCGCTTTCTGGCAGGTCAGCCAGTTTCAGCATGGCCTTGATTTCGCTTTCCTTGGCGCCGTCGAACACTGGAGTGGCCATTGGAACACCGCCACGCAGGTTCTTCGCCAGATCCAGGATTTCCTGATCGGAGAAGCTGTCCAGATCTTCGTTACGACCGCCGATCTGGTTGTAGATCTCGTCCAGGAAGGTACGCAGTTCAGCGACTTTACGCTGCTCTTCGATCATCCGGTTGATCTTCTCGCCCAGACCTTTGGCCGCGAGGCCCAGGTGGGTTTCAAGGATCTGACCAACGTTCATACGCGAAGGTACGCCCAGCGGGTTGAGGACGACGTCGACCGGGGTGCCATTGGCATCGTGCGGCATGTCTTCAACCGGCATGATCACGGAGACCACACCTTTGTTACCGTGACGACCGGCCATCTTGTCGCCCGGCTGGATGCGACGACGGATAGCCAGGTAAACCTTGACGATTTTCAGCACACCTGGAGCCAGGTCATCGCCTTGCTGCAGTTTGCGCTTCTTGTCTTCGAACTTGTCGTCCAGCAGACGGCGGCGATCAACGATGTAGGCCTGAGCCTTCTCGAGCTGCTCGTTCAGAGCATCTTCAGCCATGCGCAGTTTGAACCACTGACCATGCTCAAGACCGTCGAGTACTTCGTCGGTGATGTCCTGACCTTTCTTCAGACCTGCGCCGCCTTCAGCCTTGTGGCCTACCAGAGCGGAACGCAGACGTTCGAAAGTCGCGCCTTCAACGATACGGAACTCTTCGTTCAGATCCTTGCGGATCTCGTCGAGCTGAGTCTTCTCGATCGACAGTGCACGAGCATCACGCTCAACGCCGTCGCGGGTGAAGACCTGTACGTCGATGACAGTACCTTTGGTACCGGTAGGTACACGCAGGGAAGTGTCTTTAACGTCGCTGGCTTTTTCACCGAAGATTGCACGCAGCAGTTTTTCTTCCGGAGTCAGCTGGGTCTCGCCTTTCGGAGTGACCTTACCCACCAGGATGTCGCCTGCGCCTACTTCAGCACCTACGTAAACGATACCGGCTTCGTCCAGCTTGTTCAGTGCAGCTTCACCCACGTTAGGGATGTCCGCAGTGATTTCCTCTGGGCCAAGCTTGGTGTCACGAGCCACACAGGTCAGTTCCTGAATGTGGATCGTGGTGAAACGGTCTTCCTGAACAACACGCTCGGACAGGCAGATGGAGTCTTCGAAGTTGAAGCCGTTCCATGCCATGAACGCGATGCGCATGTTCTGACCCAGCGCCAGCTCACCCATGTCGGTGGACGGGCCGTCGGCCATGATGTCGCTACGCTGAACGCGATCACCCTTACGCACCAGCGGACGCTGGTTGATGCAGGTGTTCTGGTTCGAGCGGGTGTATTTGGTCAGGTTGTAGATGTCGACACCAGCTTCGCCGGTTTCAACTTCGTCATCAGCAACACGAACCACGATACGGCTGGCGTCGACGGAATCGATCACGCCGCCACGACGAGCCACGACGCAAACGCCGGAGTCACGGGCTACGTTACGCTCCATGCCGGTACCTACCAGCGGCTTGTCAGCGCGCAGGGTTGGTACAGCTTGACGCTGCATGTTCGAACCCATCAACGCACGGTTGGCGTCGTCGTGCTCGAGGAACGGGATCAGCGACGCTGCAACCGAAACTACCTGCTTCGGCGAAACGTCCATCAAGGTGACTTCTTCAGGCGCCTTGACGGTGAATTCGTTCAGGTGACGTACGGCTACCAGTTCGTCGATCAGGACTTTCTGGTCGTTCATGGTCGCCGAAGCCTGCGCGATCACGTGGTCGGCTTCTTCAATGGCAGACAGGAACACGATCTCGTCGGTGACCACACCCTCTTTCACCACACGGTACGGGCTTTCGAGGAAGCCGTACTGGTTGGTGCGAGCGTACGCAGCCAGGGAGTTGATCAGACCGATGTTCGGACCTTCCGGCGTTTCAATCGGGCATACACGGCCGTAGTGAGTCGGGTGTACGTCACGGACTTCAAAGCCTGCGCGCTCACGAGTCAGACCGCCAGGGCCGAGTGCAGAGACACGACGCTTGTGGGTAATCTCGGACAGCGGGTTGTTCTGGTCCATGAACTGCGAGAGCTGGCTGGAACCGAAGAACTCTTTCACCGCCGCAGCCACTGGCTTGGCGTTGATCAGGTCTTGCGGCATCAGGCCTTCGCTTTCAGCCATCGACAGACGCTCTTTGACCGCACGCTCAACACGTACCAGGCCAACGCGGAACTGGTTCTCGGCCATTTCGCCTACGCAGCGAACACGACGGTTACCCAGGTGGTCGATGTCATCGACGATGCCTTTACCGTTACGGATGTCGACCAGAGTCTTCAGTACCGCGACGATGTCTTCCTTGCACAACACGCCCGAACCTTCGATCTCGGTGCGACCGATACGACGGTTGAACTTCATCCGGCCGACCGCAGACAGGTCATAGCGCTCAGGGCTGAAGAACAGGTTGTTGAAAAGAGTTTCGGCAGCGTCTTTGGTTGGCGGCTCGCCTGGACGCATCATGCGATAGATCTCGACCAGCGCTTCCAATTGGTTGCTGGTGGAGTCGATCTTCAATGTGTCGGAGACGAACGGACCGCAGTCGATGTCGTTGGTGTACAGAGTTTCGATGCGAACAACGCCGGACTTGGCAATTTTCGCCAGGACTTCGGTGTTCAGCTCGGTGTTGCACTCTGCCAGGATTTCGCCAGTAGCCGGGTGCACGATGACCTTGGCGGTAGTGCGACCGAGGACGTAGTCCAGAGGCACTTCCAGGGTCTTGATGCCGGCTTTTTCGATCTGGTTGATGTGGCGCGCAGTAATACGGCGGCCCGCTTCAACGATAACCTTGCCCTTCTCGTCCTGAATATCCAGAACCGCAATTTCACCACGCAGACGCGAAGCAATCAGTTCCAGGCTGAGGGTTTCGCCGCTCAGATGGAAAACGTTGGTGGTGTAGAAAGCGTCGAGCACTTCTTCAGTGGTATAGCCGAGCGCACGCAGCAGTACCGATGCCGGCAGCTTGCGACGACGGTCGATACGCACGAACACGCAGTCTTTCGGGTCGAACTCGAAGTCCAACCACGAACCGCGGTAAGGAATGATGCGCGCGGAGTACAGCAGTTTGCCGGAGCTATGCGTCTTGCCGCGGTCGTGGTCAAAGAACACGCCCGGGGAACGGTGCAGCTGGGAAACGATTACACGCTCGGTACCGTTGATTACGAAGGTACCGTTCTCAGTCATCAGGGGAATTTCACCCATGTAGACTTCTTGCTCTTTGATGTCCTTGATCGCTTTGTTCGACGATTCTTTGTCGAAAATGATCAGGCGCACTTTTACCCGCAAAGGTACGGCGAAAGTCACACCGCGCAATACGCATTCTTTGACATCAAATGCCGGTTCGCCCAGGCGATAACCGACGTACTCCAGCGCAGCATTGCCGGAGTAGCTGATGATCGGGAAAACGGATTTGAAGGCCGCATGCAGGCCCACGTCGCGGAACTGATCTTTAGTCGCTCCCGCTTGCAAGAATTCACGATACGAATCCAGCTGGATGGCCAGGAGGTAAGGCACATCCATGACGTCCGGCAACTTGCTAAAGTCCTTGCGGATACGTTTTTTCTCAGTATATGAGTAAGCCATCAGCGTTCCCCAGCTTGGTCACCTGCTTGTTTGGCCCCTCCCGACGGGAGCAGCCAGAAAATCGTGCAAACCCCATGGTTTGCGCCACCGCATCGGGTGGTTACAGCGCCTTTATCAGCACCGACCCAGTCGGCTGCCAATAACGGAAAAAGGCCGGTGGCAAGAGCCACCAGCCATCAGCCTGTCGCTTGACGCTCGGGCTGGAGGAGCAAAGTCGATGCTTACTTCAGCTCGACTTTAGCGCCTGCTTCTTCCAGCTTCTTCTTGGCGTCTTCAGCAGCTTCTTTCGAAACGCCTTCAGCTACAACCTGAGGAGCGGTGTCTACTTTCTCTTTGGCTTCTTTCAGGCCCAGACCAGTCAGTTCACGAACTGCCTTGATCACGTTAACCTTCTTCTCGCCAGCTTCCAGCAGAACAACGTTGAACTCGGTTTGCTCTTCAACAACAGCGGCAGCAGCAGCTGGACCAGCAGAAGCAGCGGCAGCGGATACGCCGAACTTCTCTTCCATTGCCTTGATCAGCTCAACGATTTCCAGAACCGATTTTTCGCCGATTGCGTCGATGATTTGTTCGTTAGTCAGAGACATGACTTATTTCCTGAATTGGGGGATAGCCTGCAGGCCATCGAAATAAACAAAAATACGCGAGAGAGGAAACGCTCAGCCTCAGGCTGCAGCAGCTTCTTTCTGGTCGCGAAGAGCCGCCAGAGTACGAGCCAATTTGCTGGTAGCGCCTTGAATCACGCTCATCAGCTGGGAAATTGCTTCGTCACGGGTCGGCAGGCTTGCCAGAACGTCGATCTGATTAGCTGCGAGGAACTTGCCCTCGAACGCAGCTGCCTTGATCTCGAACTTTTCCTGACCTTTAGCGAACTCTTTGAACAGGCGAGCAGCAGCGCCCGGATGTTCGTTGGAGAATGCGATCAAGGTCGGGCCGGTGAACACGTCGTTGAGAACACTGTATTCAGTGTCAGCAACAGCGCGCTTGAGCAGGGTGTTACGTACAACACGTACGTAAACGCCAGCTTCACGAGCCTCTTTACGGAGTCCGGTCATTGCGCCTACTGTTACGCCACGTGCATCAACCACGACAGCGGACAGAGCGACTTTGGCAGCCTCGTTGACTTCAGCGACGATGGCCTTCTTGTCTTCGAGATTAATTGCCACGGGTTTAACTCCTGCTTGTTACCGTTTCATTCGATCGAAACCGAATGTCGTTTTGGTGTCTGATTCGGTAAGGAACCGGGAGCACCATCTGCGTAGGCTGATGGTTTAAGACTTGCGCCGCCTACGGTCTTGGATAGCCCCCGCCAGGCAGGGACCCCAATCTTTCAATTAGCGCGAATATTCGCGCCAATTTTTGTCTTACGCGTCCAGCGAGCTCTGGTCGATGACCAGACCTGGGCCCATAGTGGTGCTCAGGGTAACGCGCTTGACGTAGATACCTTTCGAGGAAGCTGGCTTGATACGCTTCAGATCAGCGATCAGGGCTTCAACGTTTTCCTTCAGCTTGACGGCGTCGAAGCCCATCTTGCCAACGGAGGTGTGAATAATGCCGTTTTTGTCGGTGCGATAACGAACCTGACCAGCTTTAGCGTTCTTAACCGCAGTAGCTACGTCTGGAGTTACAGTACCAACCTTAGGGTTAGGCATCAGACCACGTGGACCGAGGATCTGACCCAATTGACCTACAACGCGCATTGCATCCGGGGATGCGATCACTACGTCATAGTTCAGGTCGCCGCCTTTCATTTCGGCAGCCAGGTCATCCATACCTACACGGTCAGCGCCGGCAGCCAGAGCGGCCTCAGCAGCAGGACCTTGGGTGAACACAGCAACGCGAACGGTCTTGCCAGTGCCGTGTGGCAGCACAGTAGCGCTACGAACAACCTGGTCAGATTTACGCGGGTCAACACCCAGGTTTACAGCAATGTCGAACGACTCGCTGAACTTGACAGTCGACAGCTCAGCCAGCAGAGCGGCGGCATCTACAAAGTTGTAGGCCTTGCCTGCTTCGATTTTGCCGGCGATAGCCTTTTGACGCTTGGTCAGCTTAGCCATTACACACCCTCCACGTTAAGGCCCATGCTACGAGCAGAACCGGCGATAGTACGCACGGCTGCATCCATATCAGCTGCAGTCAGATCCGCGTTTTTGGTTTTCGCGATTTCTTCCAGCTGAGCACGGGTAACAGTGCCAACCTTAACGGTGTTCGGACGAGCGGAACCGCTGGTCAGACCAGCCGCTTTCTTCAGCAGAACCGAAGCAGGGGTGGATTTTGTTTCGAAAGTAAAGCTACGGTCGCTGTAGACAGTGATGATCACTGGAGTCGGCAGACCAGCTTCCAGACCCTGAGTACGGGCGTTGAAAGCCTTGCAGAATTCCATGATGTTCACGCCGTGCTGACCCAGTGCAGGACCAACAGGTGGGCTTGGGTTAGCCTGAGCGGCCTTCACTTGCAGCTTGATGTAAGCGGTAATCTTCTTGGCCATGAGGCACTCCAATTACGGGTTCAAACGCCTCGAAAGGCTCCCCGGTTACTTGCGCGTTTATCCCAGTGACGACAAAACCCCACAGCCTATGGCTGCGGGGTTGGGATGCTTTTTCAGCTAGACCTTTTCGACCTGACTGAACTCCAACTCTACCGGAGTAGAGCGACCGAAAATGAGCACTGCCACTTGGATCCGGCTCTTTTCGTAGTTAACTTCTTCAACAACGCCATTGAAATCAGCGAATGGACCGTCATTGACTCGCACCGTTTCACCTGGCTCGAAGAGAGTCTTCGGCTTCGGCTTGTCACTACCATCAGCAACACGACGCAGAATCGCTTCTGCCTCTTTATCGGTGATTGGCGCAGGCTTATCAGCAGTACCGCCGATAAAACCCATCACCCGAGGAGTATCCTTGACCAAGTGCCAAGTACCCTCATTCATATCCATCTGAACCAGCACATAGCCTGGAAAGAACTTACGTTCGCTTTTGCGCTTCTGGCCATTACGCATTTCAACCACTTCTTCAGTGGGAACCAGAATTTCGCCAAAGCCATCTTCCATGCCAGCCAGCTTTACGCGCTCGACCAGCGAGCGCATCACATGCTTCTCGTAACCCGAGTAAGCATGCACAACATACCAACGCTTAGCCACGGGACACCCTTAGCCGACAATCAAGGAAACAAGCCAACCGAGCAGGGAATCAAGCCCCCACAACAGCAACGCCATAACCAGGACAACAGCCACCACAATAAGGGTGGTCTGCGTGGTTTCTTGACGAGTTGGCCACACGACTTTACGAATCTCGGTGCGAGCTTCCTTAACCAGTACAAAGAAAGACTTGCCCTTCGCAGTCTGCAGGCCTACAAAGGCAGCTACAGCAGCGATGACAAGCAAAGCGAGTACACGGTACAGGATCGGCGAAGCAGAATAATACTGATTGCCAACAACGCCAACAACCACCAAAGCGACAACTACAAGCCACTTGAGCAGATCGAAGCGAGAGCCTTGAGCTTCAGCCTTAGGAGTCATCTATGAAGATCCTGTGAAAAGAAAGCCAGACACACCAAGTGAATCTGGCAGGTCAGGAGGGAATCGAACCCCCAACCTACGGTTTTGGAGACCGTCGCTCTGCCAATTGAGCTACTGACCTAAAACAAAATCAGGCCGACCATTATGCCGGCCCGAAAAATACATTACAACCACTTACTCGATGATTTTGGCTACGACACCAGCGCCGACGGTACGACCGCCTTCACGGATAGCGAAACGCAGACCATCTTCCATCGCGATGGTTTTGATCAGGGTAACAGTCATCTGAATGTTGTCACCTGGCATTACCATTTCAACGCCTTCTGGCAGCTCGCAGTTACCAGTCACATCAGTTGTACGGAAGTAGAACTGTGGACGATAACCTTTGAAGAACGGAGTGTGACGACCGCCTTCTTCCTTGCTCAGAACGTAAACCTCTGCTGTGAACTTGGTGTGCGGCTTGACCGAACCCGGCTTAACCAGTACCTGACCACGCTCAACGTCGTCACGCTTGGTGCCACGCAGCAGAACGCCGCAGTTCTCGCCCGCACGACCTTCGTCGAGCAGCTTGCGGAACATTTCAACACCGGTGCAAGTAGTAACGGTGGTGTCACGCAGACCAACGATTTCCAGCGGATCTTGAACGCGAACGATACCGCGCTCGATACGACCAGTCACAACAGTACCGCGACCCGAGATCGAGAATACGTCTTCGATTGGCATCAGGAATGGCTTGTCGGTAACACGTACTGGTTCTGGGATGTAGCTGTCCAGAGTCTCAACCAGTTTCTTGACGGCAGTGGTGCCCATCTCGTTGTCGTCTTTGCCTTCCAGCGCCATACGAGCCGAACCGATGATGATTGGAGTGTCATCGCCCGGGAAGTCGTAGGTGGACAGCAGGTCGCGAACCTCCATCTCAACCAGTTCCAGCAGCTCAGCGTCGTCTACCAGGTCAGCCTTGTTCAGGAAAACCACGATGTACGGAACGCCTACCTGGCGGGACAGCAGGATGTGCTCACGGGTTTGTGGCATCGGACCATCAGCGGCCGAGCAAACCAGAATAGCGCCGTCCATTTGAGCAGCACCGGTGATCATGTTCTTCACATAGTCAGCGTGACCTGGGCAGTCAACGTGAGCGTAGTGACGGATCTTCGAGTTGTACTCAACGTGAGCGGTGTTGATGGTGATACCGCGTGCTTTTTCTTCCGGGGCGCTGTCGATCTTGTCGAAGTCAACGATTGCCGAACCGAAAACTTCGGAGCAAACGCGAGTCAGAGCAGCAGTCAAAGTGGTTTTACCGTGGTCAACGTGACCAATGGTCCCAACGTTGACGTGCGGCAGGGAACGATCAAATTTTTCCTTAGCCATCGATATCACCCTTAACAGAAGAATTAAGCAAACGATACAAGCCATTAAAACAAAGGCAGATATTTTCATATCTGCCTTGTTATATGGAGCTCTTGAGCGGATTTGAACCGCTGACCTCACCCTTACCAAGGGTGTGCTCTACCAACTGAGCTACAAGAGCAAAACACTTTGCACAACCTGCAAACTTGGAGCGGGTAGCGGGAATCGAACCCGCATCATCAGCTTGGAAGGCTGAGGTTCTACCACTAAACTATACCCGCGGAGCCTGCAGCTCACGCTTAAATCTGGTGGAGGGAGAAGGATTCGAACCTTCGAAGTCGTAGACGTCAGATTTACAGTCTGATCCCTTTGGCCGCTCGGGAACCCCTCCTAATCAGGCCGGCATTCTATACTATGCCAAACCCCTGTCAAGCATTTTCTCATTTAAAAACCTGAGGTTAGCTGCATTGACAACACCCTACTGCTAGAACCTCTTCAGGTCTTCGCTGTGGAGCGGGCGCCATTCTATGCAAACTATTCGACAGGTGCAACCCCCTCGCACAGCATTATTTTATGTTTTAACTCATTGAATTCCTTGGAAAGGTTCTGCAATTGCACATCCCCCAGCAAACGCTGGCTTTCAGGAGCAACGCGTAGCCAAAATCCTGATCCTGGAACGCTATTAGGCGATGCTTGGGCCTTGATATCCATCTCCTCCAAACGCCGACTCAGCGCTACAACCAACTCCTGACGAGCAAATCCCCCTATATAAAGGCACCGCTCCTCAGACCTCTGCTGCTCTGATCTTCCCCGAGAAGCATCTACGGTCTCGCTGAGCAGACGGATATCCTGCTGCGAGCCTTTATACAAACTGAGAGGAGTTACATCCTTTGCTCGCAAAGGCGCTTCCTGCTGATGCCAGACGTAGTAAAAAACATTGAGAACAACGAGCAATAGGAACAACCAACGCATACATACCTCGAGATAAAGGACACGCCATGGCCAAACCTACCAACACCAAGTCTGGCACGACCCAGGCCTCTGGCACGACATCAACAACCAATTCAGTATCGCCAGCCTACGACAAGGCCCAAATGCACGTAATCTTCATAATCACTTCTGAGATCGGATAACTCACGCACAGACATCACACAACTGATCGGCACGCGAACTTCTCGCCCAAGCATTTAAACCAGCCCATCAGCCCCTCGGCAGCATAAACACCAACCAAGCGACACTTGCCTGATAACACTCTATTGAGCCCTACAGCCCCGCACGCGCTAGCTCGTCAGAGCCCTTACCCTGAGGGTCAATACTCAAGACTCGCTACTTTATAAAGTGATAGCCGCAGTCGAGCTCAGGAGTCGTCTCGCAGCCTCAGGCTGAGCTCACCGCCACTAAAAGTCTTTTCAGCACCACCGACTGCCAACCGCAGGGCACCTTGATTATCAATACCCAGCACCACGCCATCTATTTGATTGACGCCAGCGATCAATGAGACCGATCGGCCATGCCACAAATGATTCTCTTCCCACTCCGCTTTCAGAACCGAAAAACCACCAGCCTGGTGACGCTCTATATAAGTCTGTAATTGCTCACTCAAGTCAGCCACAAGCACATTACGATCGCATGCCCTCCCTGACTCCAGGCGTATTGACGTCCACTTTTGATCTACTTCTTCTGCGACCTGCATGTTTACGTTGATGCCAATGCCTAACACCACATGGCAAACGTCTGCAGGATCCCCGACGAGCTCCAGTAAAATGCCGGCAATTTTCTTGTCACCGACAAGAACATCGTTAGGCCACTTCAATCCCGCACCATCAACGCCAGATTTTCGCAGGGCCCGCATCACGGCCAACCCAACGACCAGACTCAACCCTTCGAGCTGGCGCATCCCACCATCAATACGCAGGACAAGACTGTAATAAAGATTTTCGGCAAATGGACTGACCCACTTTCGCCCCCTGCGTCCGCGACCGGACGTCTGCCGCTCAGCAACGACTAAAAATGGCGCCGACTGTCCGCGACCGATTGCACGCAGAGCCTCAGCATTTGTTGAATCAATAGTGTCGAAAACGGCAACAGGCCACTCCGACAGCATTTCCGCCATTTTACTAGGATCGAGCAACACCAATGGCGCCGCTAACTGGTAGCCACGCCCTCGAACCTTATGAATGGATAGCCCAAGCTCAGACTCAAGGTGCTGAAGCTGCTTCCATACCGCACTTCGACTAATTCCGAGCGCTACGCCCAGGGCCTGACCAGAATGGAAGCGCCCATCCTTCAGAAGATTCAACAACGTCAGCATGCAGATCTAGCCTCGTAATGAGGCCCGAATAATATCCATGCCCCGGCTCGCTGCATAGGAATCAAGCGAGCACATTTCCTGCGGGCAAAACAAAACCCCAACTGCTTTCGCAATTGGGGTTTCGGAATTTAATCTTGACGATGACCTACTCTCACATGGGGAAACCCCACACTACCATCGGCGATGCATCGTTTCACTGCTGAGTTCGGGATGGGATCAGGTGGTTCCAACGCTCTATGGTCGTCAAGAAATTCGGGTACCGAATCGTGGCCAGATGGCCTCGCTTCAGCAAATTGGGTATGGGATAGTTTTCGGTGTTTTGTGAACATCAAACTTTCGGTTCGTTTCGTCTTCACACACCGCAATCTGATGCTCTTTCGAGTACTCAAATTGCTTGGGTGTTATATGGTCAAGCCTCACGGGCAATTAGTATTGGTTAGCTCAACGCCTCACAGCGCTTACACACCCAACCTATCAACGTCGTAGTCTTCGACGGCCCTTCAGGGAACTCAAGGTTCCAGTGAGATCTCATCTTGAGGCAAGTTTCCCGCTTAGATGCTTTCAGCGGTTATCTTTTCCGAACATAGCTACCCGGCAATGCCACTGGCGTGACAACCGGAACACCAGAGGTTCGTCCACTCCGGTCCTCTCGTACTAGGAGCAGCCCCTCTCAAATCTCAAACGTCCACGGCAGATAGGGACCGAACTGTCTCACGACGTTCTAAACCCAGCTCGCGTACCACTTTAAATGGCGAACAGCCATACCCTTGGGACCGGCTTCAGCCCCAGGATGTGATGAGCCGACATCGAGGTGCCAAACACCGCCGTCGATATGAACTCTTGGGCGGTATCAGCCTGTTATCCCCGGAGTACCTTTTATCCGTTGAGCGATGGCCCTTCCATACAGAACCACCGGATCACTAAGACCTACTTTCGTACCTGCTCGACGTGTCTGTCTCGCAGTCAAGCGCGCTTTTGCCTTTATACTCTACGACCGATTTCCGACCGGTCTGAGCGCACCTTCGTACTCCTCCGTTACTCTTTAGGAGGAGACCGCCCCAGTCAAACTACCCACCATACACTGTCCTCGATCCGGATAACGGACCTGAGTTAGAACCTCAAAGTTGCCAGGGTGGTATTTCAAGGATGGCTCCACGCGAACTGGCGTCCACGCTTCAAAGCCTCCCACCTATCCTACACAAGCAAATTCAAAGTCCAGTGCAAAGCTATAGTAAAGGTTCACGGGGTCTTTCCGTCTAGCCGCGGATACACTGCATCTTCACAGCGATTTCAATTTCACTGAGTCTCGGGTGGAGACAGCGCCGCCATCGTTACGCCATTCGTGCAGGTCGGAACTTACCCGACAAGGAATTTCGCTACCTTAGGACCGTTATAGTTACGGCCGCCGTTTACCGGGGCTTCGATCAAGAGCTTCGCGTTAGCTAACCCCATCAATTAACCTTCCGGCACCGGGCAGGCGTCACACCCTATACGTCCACTTTCGTGTTTGCAGAGTGCTGTGTTTTTAATAAACAGTCGCAGCGGCCTGGTATCTTCGACCGGCATGAGCTTACGGAGCAAGTCCTTCACCCTCACCGGCGCACCTTCTCCCGAAGTTACGGTGCCATTTTGCCTAGTTCCTTCACCCGAGTTCTCTCAAGCGCCTTGGTATTCTCTACCCAACCACCTGTGTCGGTTTGGGGTACGGTTCCTGGTTACCTGAAGCTTAGAAGCTTTTCTTGGAAGCATGGCATCAACCACTTCGTCATCTAAAAGATAACTCGTCATCAGCTCTCGGCCTTAAGATCCCGGATTTACCTAAGATCTCAGCCTACCACCTTAAACTTGGACAACCAACGCCAAGCTGGCCTAGCCTTCTCCGTCCCTCCATCGCAATAACCAGAAGTACAGGAATATTAACCTGTTTTCCATCGACTACGCTTTTCAGCCTCGCCTTAGGGACCGACTAACCCTGCGTCGATTAACGTTGCGCAGGAAACCTTGGTCTTTCGGCGTGGGTGTTTTTCACACCCATTGTCGTTACTCATGTCAGCATTCGCACTTCTGATACCTCCAGCAAGCTTCTCAACTCACCTTCACAGGCTTACAGAACGCTCCTCTACCGCATCACCCGAAGGTGATACCCGTAGCTTCGGTGTATGGTTTGAGCCCCGTTACATCTTCCGCGCAGGCCGACTCGACTAGTGAGCTATTACGCTTTCTTTAAAGGGTGGCTGCTTCTAAGCCAACCTCCTAGCTGTCTAAGCCTTCCCACATCGTTTCCCACTTAACCATAACTTTGGGACCTTAGCTGACGGTCTGGGTTGTTTCCCTTTTCACGACGGACGTTAGCACCCGCCGTGTGTCTCCCATGCTCGGCACTTGTAGGTATTCGGAGTTTGCATCGGTTTGGTAAGTCGGGATGACCCCCTAGCCGAAACAGTGCTCTACCCCCTACAGTGATACATGAGGCGCTACCTAAATAGCTTTCGAGGAGAACCAGCTATCTCCGAGCTTGATTAGCCTTTCACTCCGATCCACAGGTCATCCGCTAACTTTTCAACGGTAGTCGGTTCGGTCCTCCAGTTAGTGTTACCCAACCTTCAACCTGCCCATGGATAGATCGCCCGGTTTCGGGTCTATTCCCAGCGACTAGACGCCCTATTAAGACTCGCTTTCGCTACGCCTCCCCTATTCGGTTAAGCTCGCCACTGAAAATAAGTCGCTGACCCATTATACAAAAGGTACGCAGTCACAGAACAAGTCTGCTCCCACTGCTTGTACGCATACGGTTTCAGGATCTATTTCACTCCCCTCTCCGGGGTTCTTTTCGCCTTTCCCTCACGGTACTAGTTCACTATCGGTCAGTCAGTAGTATTTAGCCTTGGAGGATGGTCCCCCCATATTCAGACAAAGTTTCTCGTGCTCCGTCCTACTCGATTTCATTGATAAGAGATTTTCGCGTACAGGGCTATCACCCACTATGGCCGCACTTTCCAGAGCGTTCCGCTAATCTCAAAGCCACTTAAGGGCTAGTCCCCGTTCGCTCGCCACTACTAAGGGAATCTCGGTTGATTTCTTTTCCTCAGGGTACTTAGATGTTTCAGTTCCCCTGGTTCGCCTCTTGCACCTATGTATTCAGTACAAGATAACCATCTTATGATGGCTGGGTTCCCCCATTCAGACATCTCCGGATCAAAGTCTGTTTGCCGACTCCCCGAAGCTTTTCGCAGGCTACCACGTCTTTCATCGCCTCTGACTGCCAAGGCATCCACCGTATGCGCTTCTTCACTTGACCATATAACCCCAAGCAATCTGGTTATACTGTGAAGACGACATTCGCCGAAAATTCGAATTTCTCAATTAAGAGAACTCACAAATTTTACCTTAGCCTGATCCGTTACCAGTGAAAGTAACGTTCAGTCTATCTTTCTATCACATACCCAAATTTTTAAAGAACGATCTAATCAAAAGACTAGAAATCAATATTCTCAATGGAATACTCATTTCTAAGCTTTCAGAAGCAGTTATATGGTGGAGCCAAACGGGATCGAACCGTTGACCTCCTGCGTGCAAGGCAGGCGCTCTCCCAGCTGAGCTATGGCCCCATAACAAAATTGGTGGGTCTGGGCAGATTCGAACTGCCGACCTCACCCTTATCAGGGGTGCGCTCTAACCAACTGAGCTACAGACCCAATTTCGAGCGCGTAACTGTTAGCTTGGAGCTATCAGCTTGGAGCTTAAAGCTGCTTCTATCGTCTTCTTCAATGAATCAAGCAATTCGTGTGGGAACTTATGGAGCAGCTGATGTCGTCGATTAAGGAGGTGATCCAGCCGCAGGTTCCCCTACGGCTACCTTGTTACGACTTCACCCCAGTCATGAATCACACCGTGGTAACCGTCCTCCCGAAGGTTAGACTAGCTACTTCTGGTGCAACCCACTCCCATGGTGTGACGGGCGGTGTGTACAAGGCCCGGGAACGTATTCACCGTGACATTCTGATTCACGATTACTAGCGATTCCGACTTCACGCAGTCGAGTTGCAGACTGCGATCCGGACTACGATCGGTTTTATGGGATTAGCTCCACCTCGCGGCTTGGCAACCCTTTGTACCGACCATTGTAGCACGTGTGTAGCCCAGGCCGTAAGGGCCATGATGACTTGACGTCATCCCCACCTTCCTCCGGTTTGTCACCGGCAGTCTCCTTAGAGTGCCCACCATTACGTGCTGGTAACTAAGGACAAGGGTTGCGCTCGTTACGGGACTTAACCCAACATCTCACGACACGAGCTGACGACAGCCATGCAGCACCTGTCTCAATGTTCCCGAAGGCACCAATCCATCTCTGGAAAGTTCATTGGATGTCAAGGCCTGGTAAGGTTCTTCGCGTTGCTTCGAATTAAACCACATGCTCCACCGCTTGTGCGGGCCCCCGTCAATTCATTTGAGTTTTAACCTTGCGGCCGTACTCCCCAGGCGGTCAACTTAATGCGTTAGCTGCGCCACTAAGAGCTCAAGGCTCCCAACGGCTAGTTGACATCGTTTACGGCGTGGACTACCAGGGTATCTAATCCTGTTTGCTCCCCACGCTTTCGCACCTCAGTGTCAGTATCAGTCCAGGTGGTCGCCTTCGCCACTGGTGTTCCTTCCTATATCTACGCATTTCACCGCTACACAGGAAATTCCACCACCCTCTACCATACTCTAGCTTGTCAGTTTTGAATGCAGTTCCCAGGTTGAGCCCGGGGATTTCACATCCAACTTAACAAACCACCTACGCGCGCTTTACGCCCAGTAATTCCGATTAACGCTTGCACCCTCTGTATTACCGCGGCTGCTGGCACAGAGTTAGCCGGTGCTTATTCTGTCGGTAACGTCAAAACAGCAACGTATTAAGTTACTGCCCTTCCTCCCAACTTAAAGTGCTTTACAATCCGAAGACCTTCTTCACACACGCGGCATGGCTGGATCAGGCTTTCGCCCATTGTCCAATATTCCCCACTGCTGCCTCCCGTAGGAGTCTGGACCGTGTCTCAGTTCCAGTGTGACTGATCATCCTCTCAGACCAGTTACGGATCGTCGCCTTGGTGAGCCATTACCTCACCAACTAGCTAATCCGACCTAGGCTCATCTGATAGCGCAAGGCCCGAAGGTCCCCTGCTTTCTCCCGTAGGACGTATGCGGTATTAGCGTTCCTTTCGAAACGTTGTCCCCCACTACCAGGCAGATTCCTAGGCATTACTCACCCGTCCGCCGCTGAATCCAGGAGCAAGCTCCTCTCATCCGCTCGACTTGCATGTGTTAGGCCTGCCGCCAGCGTTCAATCTGAGCCATGATCAAACTCTTCAGTTCAAACATCTTTGGGTTTTTAAGAAACCCTAAACTTGGCTCAGCAATCGTTGGTTACATCTTTGATTTCTCGCGGAGTAACTTGTGATGCTGATAATCTTGTTGACTATCAGTCTGACTCCACAAGCACCCACACGAATTGCTTGATTCAGTTGTTAAAGAGCGGTTGGTTAAGATCTTTCGTCTCAACCGAGGCGCGCATTCTACAGCAGCCTCATTTGCTGTCAAGTGATTATTTTCAGAAGTTTTCGAAGAATTCTTCAACAACTTCAACCACTTGCGCTTCCGATCTCTCGTCAGCGGGAGGCGAATTCTACAGCGTTACACGCTGCTGTCAACACCTCTTTTTCAACTTCCTTTTGGCTTCGATGAACTGAAGCAACCTACCGCCGAAACCTACATAACTCATTGAATCTCAAGGAGTTTTCCGTTTCGACTGCGCCGGAAGTGGGGCGAATTATAGACTTCTAAAATTCGCCGTCAACCCCTATTTTCAATTTGTCTCAGATTTCAGCGTGATACGCGCAAAAGCCTTCTTACCGGCCTGGCACACGTGCGTCGCGCCTACTGCATATATAAAGGAGCGATCAACCACCTCACCATCAACGCGCACACCGCCAGATGCCAACAGGTCTCGTGCCGCTGCCGAGTTCTTCACCAGACCTGCCTTATTAAGGACAGCTGCAATGGGCATATCTTCAGCCGAAACCAGTTCGATCTCCGGCAGATCATCCGGCAGCTCGCCATCCTTCATACGATTGCCCGCAGCGCGGTGAGCATTGGCCGCAGCCTCCTCACCATGGAAACGCGCAACGATCTCCTCCGCCAGCTTGATTTTGACATCACGCGGATTGGCGCCTGCCTCTACTTCAGCACGCAACGCGTTGATCTCATCCATCGAACGGAAGCTGAGGAGCTCGAAGTAACGCCACATCAGTGCATCCGGAATCGAAACCAGCTTGCTGTACATGACACCCGGCGCCTCCTGGATGCCGACGTAGTTGCCCAACGACTTGGACATCTTCTTCACGCCATCCAGACCTTCAAGCAACGGCATGGTCAGAATGCACTGAGCTTCCTGACCATAACCACGCTGCAGCTCACGCCCCATCAGCAGGTTGAATTTCTGATCGGTACCGCCCAACTCGACATCCGCACGCAGAGCAACCGAGTCGTAACCCTGAACCAGCGGATAAAGAAACTCGTGAATGGCGATTGGCTGATTGGTGGTGTAACGCTTGTCGAAGTCATCACGCTCGAGCATGCGAGCAACGGTGTACTGCGAAGTCAGACGAATGAAGTCCGCCGGCCCCATCTGATCCATCCAGGTGGAGTTGAACGCAACTTCGGTTTTCGCCGGATCGAGAATCTTGAATACCTGAGTCTTGTAAGTCTCAGCGTTTTCCAGAACCTGTTCGCGCGTCAGCGGAGGACGCGTAGCACTTTTGCCACTCGGATCACCGATCATCCCGGTGAAGTCACCTATAAGGAAGATCACCTGATGCCCCAGTTCCTGGAACTGGCGCAGCTTATTAATAAGCACCGTATGACCCAAGTGCAGATCCGGAGCGGTCGGATCGAAACCAGCCTTGATACGCAGCGGTTGGCCGCGCTTGAGCTTCTCGATCAGCTCGGACTCGACCAATAGTTCTTCCGCACCACGTTTAATCAGCGCTAGCTGTTCTTCAACCGACTTCATAACAGACCCGCAAGGCTCAGATTCAAAGGGAACCAACCATACAAGATCGTGCACCAATTACAAGTTTTGCCCGGCGCACGGACACCAATCCACAGACGCGGTGTCTGTAGACTTGCTTCAGAGATGATTTGGTTATATTTTATACAGTTATTTCATCTTCATCATGTCATTCATCTTTTCCAATTCATCATATTTCAAAGTCAAAATTACTTATGACCACAGAACCGTCTAAAGCGCCGCCGCTTTACCCGAAGACCCACCTGCTCGCCGCAAGTGGAATCGCCGCACTTCTCAGCCTGGCACTCCTGGTATTCCCTTCCAGTGATGTTGAAGCCAAAAAGACGACCCTGAGCCTTGAACTGGAAAGTCCTGCTGAACAACTGACACAAGATCAAGACGCTGCTGAAGCCACTCAAGCCACAAATGAGCCAGTAGCCTCTCCGTTTGCTCAAATTGAAAACAGTGACGAAGATGCGCCGCAAACCGCTGAAGCTGCGCCGGCGGCAGTTGCCGAAAAGCCGAAAGCGCCAGGGCATCGTGAAGTAGTCGTTTCAAAGGGCGATACTCTGTCGACCTTGTTCGAGAAGGTCGGTCTCCCGGCAGCGGCCGTACATGAAGTACTCGCCAGCGACAAACAAGCCAAACAGTTCAGCCAACTCAAACACGGGCAGAAGCTCGAATTCGAATTGAACCCGGAAGGCCAACTGACCAGCCTGCACAGCAAGGTCAGCGACGTCGAAACCATTACCCTGACCAAGAATGCCAAGGGTTATGCGTTCAACCGTATTACCGCCAAGCCGACCGTTCGCACCGCCTATGTACACGGTGTAATCAACAGCTCGTTGTCGCAGTCCGCCGCCCGCGCAGGCCTGTCCCACAGCCTGACCATGGACATGGCCAGCGTCTTCGGCTACGACGTCGACTTTGCTCAGGACATACGCCAGGGCGACGAATTCGACGTGATCTACGAGCAAAAAGTGGTCAACGGCAAGGCTGTCGGCAATGGCCCGATAATGTCCGCCCGCTTCACTAACCGTGGCAAGACCTACACCGCCGTGCGTTACACCAACAAGCAAGGCAACAGCAGCTATTACACAGCCGATGGCAACAGCATGCGCAAGGCGTTCATCCGCACTCCGGTGGACTTCGCCCGCATCAGCTCGAAATTCTCCATGGGCCGCAAACACCCGATCCTCAACAAGATCCGCGCCCACAAAGGCGTCGACTACGCAGCGCCGCGTGGCACGCCGATCAAGGCTGCCGGTGACGGTAAAGTGCTACTCGCCGGACGTCGCGGCGGCTACGGCAACACCGTGATCATCCAGCACGGCAACACTTACCGGACGCTGTACGGCCACATGCAAGGCTTCGCCAAAGGCGTGAAAACCGGCGGCACCGTCAAACAGGGTCAGGTGATCGGCTACATCGGCACCACCGGCCTGTCCACCGGCCCGCATTTGCACTATGAATTCCAGGTCAACGGCGTTCACGTTGATCCACTGGGTCAGAAGCTGCCAATGGCCGATCCGATCGCCAAAGCCGAACGTGCCCGATTCCTCGCGCAGAGCCAGCCATTGATGGCACGCATGGATCAAGAGAAGGCCACGATGCTGGCTTCGAGCAAGCGTTAAGCCATGGCCTTGTATATCGGCGTGATGTCCGGCACCAGCCTCGACGGTCTGGACATTGCCCTGATCGAACAGACCTCGGCGATCAAGCTGATCGCCACGCACTACATTCCCATGCCTGAATCCCTGCGCGCCGAGCTGCTTGGCTTGTGCGCCAGCGGCCCTGATGAAATCGCCCGCTCGGCGATCGCCCAACAGAATTGGGTGAAACTCGCCGCGCAGGGCATTCATGCCCTGCTCGATCAGCAACACCTCAAACCTGAAGCGATCCGCGCAATCGGCAGCCATGGCCAGACCATTCGCCACGAGCCAGCGCGCGGCTTTACCGTGCAGATCGGCAACCCTGCCCTACTGACAGAGCTGACCGGCATTACCGTGGTCAGCGACTTCCGCAGTCGCGATGTGGCCGCCGGTGGTCAAGGGGCGCCTTTGGTACCTGCCTTCCACGAAGCTTTGTTCGAAGAGCGTACCGGCAACCAAGCGGTCTTGAATGTAGGCGGATTCAGCAATCTCAGTCTGATTGAGCCGACCAGGCCTGTAGCCGGTTTCGATTGCGGCCCGGGGAATGTTCTGATGGATGCCTGGATTCATCAGCAACGTGGCGAAAACTATGACCGCAGCGGACAGTGGGCAGCCACCGGCACGGTCGAGCCAACCCTGCTGAAAGCATTGCTGAGCGACCCGTTCTTCGTCACCAAAGGCCCGAAAAGCACAGGTCGCGAAGTGTTCAACCTGCCTTGGCTGGAACGACACCTTTCAAGCCTGCCAACCCTGGCTGCGGAAAACGTCCAGGCCACGCTGCTTGAGCTGACAGCGTTGACCATCGTCGAGTCGCTGCTGAGCGCTCAAGCCGCTACTCAGGAACTGTTGGTCTGCGGCGGCGGCGCACATAACGCCACGCTGATGAAACGCCTGGCTGAATTGCTGCCGAATACGAAAGTAGCCACTACCGCGACCCACGGCGTTGACCCGGACTGGGTCGAAGCCATGGCTTTCGCCTGGTTGGCCCATTGCTGCCTCGAAGGCATTGCCGCCAACCGCCCAAGCGTCACCGGCGCCCGCGGCCTTCGGGTACTTGGCGCCATCTATCCAGCCTGATTAAATCGCACACAACAAAACGCCGCAGAACTGTAAGGCTCTGCGGCGTTGTGTTATCTGAAGCGAAACGCGATCAGATCGAGAACGAAGAACCACAACCACAAGTCGTGGTGGCGTTCGGATTCTTGATCACGAAGCGCGAACCTTCCAGACCTTCCTGGTAGTCCACTTCGGCACCGGCCAAGTACTGAAAGCTCATTGGGTCGACCACCAGACTCACGCCTTCGCGCTCGACGATGGTGTCGTCATCGGCCACATCTTCATCGAAGGTGAAACCGTACTGAAACCCTGAACAACCGCCGCCCGTAACGAATACGCGCAGCTTCAAGCGATCATTCCCCTCTTCATCGACCAGGCTCTTCACCTTGTGCGCAGCACCTTGGGTGAATTGCAAAGCCGTGGGGGTGAAGGATTCGACGCTCATGCTGACTATCTCCCGGCGTTACGCCGCCATAATGCGTGATGACGCGCATTATCCGCTTGTCCTAGAAAATCGGTCAACTATTGTTACGGTATATCAATAAACCCGACCAACTGTTCAGAATGCAAAAAGGCCCGTTTACGGGCCTTTTCACTACGCGGCTTAAAGTGTTACGGCAACATACCGGCGTGAGACAGACCAAAACGTTCATCCAGGCCAAACAGGATGTTCATGTTTTGCACCGCCTGACCCGACGCGCCTTTGACCAGGTTATCGATTACCGACAACACCACCACCAGATCGCCATCCTGCGGACGGTGAACCGCAATGCGGCAAACGTTGGCGCCGCGCACGCTACGGGTTTCCGGATGGCTGCCCGCCGGCATTACATCGACGAACGGCTCGTTGGCATAACGCTTTTCGAACAGTGCTTGCAGATCCACCGACCGATCAACCACGGTCGCGTAGAGCGTCGAGTGAATGCCACGGATCATCGGAGTCAGGTGCGGGACAAAAGTCAGGCCGACATCCTTGCCCGCCGCACGACGCAGCCCCTGACGAATTTCCGGCAGATGACGGTGACCTTTCACCGCATAGGCCTTCATGCTTTCCGACGTTTCGGAGTACAGAGAACCTACAGCCGCGCCACGACCGGCACCGCTGACACCGGATTTGCAGTCGGCGATCAAACGCGAGGCATCGGCCAGACCTGCTTCAAGCAACGGCAGGAAACCCAACTGCGTAGCGGTCGGGTAGCAACCCGGCACTGCGATCAGACGGGCTTTTTTGATCTGCTCGCGATTGACTTCAGGCAAGCCATAAACCGCTTCGTCGAGCAACTCCGGTGCGCCGTGAGGCTGACCGTACCACTTGGCCCACTCTTCAGCGTCTTGCAGACGGAAGTCGGCCGACAGGTCGATAACTTTGGTACCCGCCGCCAACAACTCACCCGCCAACGCATGAGCGACCCCGTGCGGAGTAGCGAAGAACACCACATCGCAAGCGCCCAGGGTCTTGATGTCCGGCACGCTGAAGGCCAGGCCGTCATAGTGACCGCGCAGGTTCGGGTACATGTCAGCCACGGCCAGACCGGCCTCGGATCGCGAAGTGATGACAGCCACTTCCGCTTGCGGATGCTGTGCCAACAGACGCAGCAGTTCGACACCGGTGTAACCCGTGCCGCCGACGATACCGACCTTGACCATAAACCTGCCCTCAACGAACCCACTGGAAAGCCGTCGATAATAGGGGCCGCGCGCGCCTGCGACAACCGTCAAGGTGACGTGCGGACGCTCAAGCCTCTACTATCCCGGCTACCGTGAACCTGGGAATAACTAAAAATGCTCTATTTATGGATCAAAGCTTTTCACATTGTCAGCATCGTGTGCTGGTTTGCCGGACTGTTCTACTTGCCGCGACTGTTCGTTTATCACGCACAAAGTGAAGACACGATCAGCAAAGAACGCTTCAGCCTCATGGAGCGCAAGCTGTATCGCGGCATCATGGGCCCGGCAATGATTGCCACGCTGATCTTCGGCGGCTGGTTGATTTATCTGAACCCGAGCATCTTCAGCATGGGCGGCTGGATACACGCCAAGTTGACTCTGGTGGTGCTGTTGATCGGTTACCACCATATGTGTGGTGCGCAGGTAAAACGTTTTGCCCGTGGCGAAAACACCCGCAGCCATGTCTTTTATCGCTGGTTCAATGAAGTGCCGGTTCTGATATTGCTGGCTATCGTAATTCTGGTCGTGGTCAAGCCGTTCTAACTTCAACAAGTACAGATCTTTGGGGTATTCACAATGTCGCTGCCCGCTCTGCTCGAACAACGTCTGCGTCTGCCTGTGGTGGCAGCGCCGATGTTCCTGATTTCCAACCCTGAGCTGGTACTCGCCTGCTGCCGAAATGGCGTGGTAGGCAGTTTTCCAGCATTGAACCAGCGTGAAAGCAGCGGGTTCAAAGCCTGGCTGGAACAGATCGAAGCGGGACTGGCGACACTTGAGAACCCTGCGCCATATGCGGTGAACCTGATCGTTCACAACAGCAACCCGCGCTTACAGGCTGATCTGAACATCTGCGTCGAACATAAAGTACCGATCGTCATCACAAGTCTCGGCGCTGTGAAGGAACTGGTCGACGCAGTGCACAGCTATGGCGGCCTGGTCTTTCATGATGTCACTACCCGCCGTCATGCCGAAAAGGCTGCTGAGGCGGGTGTCGATGGTTTGATCGCGGTCGCCGCCGGCGCGGGGGGCCATGCCGGCACCTGGAGCCCATTTGCGCTGATCGCCGAAATCCGTGAATTCTTCGACAAGACGCTGCTGCTTGCAGGATGCTTGAACCATGGCCATGAGATTTTGGCCGCCCAACTGCTGGGTGCGGATTTGGCCTACTTCGGTACGCGATTTATCGGCACCACCGAAAGTCATGCGCCTGACGCCTACAAGGAGATGCTGCTGACAGCCAAGGCAGCGGACATCATTCATACTCCTGCAGTGTCGGGAGTGCCGGCCAGTTTCATGCGACAAAGCCTGGAAGCGGCGGGTTTCGACATGGCCGCATTGCAAGGCAAGGGCGAAGTGAATTTCGGCGACAAGCTCAAACCGATCAGCGATGAAGCCAAAGCCTGGAAGACCGTGTGGTCGGCGGGTCAGGGCGTCGGCCAAATTGATGATTTGCCAAGCGTGGATCAACTGATCGCTCGCCTTGATGCCGAATATCGTCGAGCCCAGGAGCGCGCCGCGCAGCTACCGCAACGCTGGCCGCGCTGAGAAAAAACCGGCCAGTCGTTTGTGGACTGGCCTTACACTGATGACTTTTGAAATCTACTCGCGACAAGGATGCCTCGGCCATGAGCGAACCCCGTTACAAGATCGTTTTCGACGGTGCTCTACAGCCCGGTGTCGATATCACCACCGCCAAACTCAATCTGGCCGATCTGTTCAAAAGTGATGTCGCCGCCATCGAACGCCTGTTCAATGGTCGCACCGTCGCGCTCAAACGCGACCTGCCCCATAGCGATGCACAGGCTTATCTGCAGGCGCTGAGCAAAACCGGCATCGACGCCCGGCTAGAACCCGAAACAACCATCGAACTCAACCTGTCAGACGTCCACGACCACACCCCTGCCCCCACCGAACCGCAATCCCCCTATGCGCCGCCGCGGGCCAATGTCGGTGAAAGCCTTCCGGCGTTTGGCGTGCTCAAGCCGTTCAGCGTCGAAGGCCGGATCGGCAGACTGCGCTTTCTGGCGTGGACGATGGTGCTCAGTCTGGTGACGTTGCCGATTATCGGCATCTTTGCCCTGATCGCTTTGGGGCTGGTCAGCGGTGACTCGACCACAGGCCTGATCATTGGCGGCATACTTGCCTTCTTCCTGTTCCTCGGCTTTTTCATTGTCAGCATCCTGTTCAGCGTTCAACGCTTGCACGATATCGGCTGGTCGGGCTGGCTGTGGTTGCTGAACCTCGTCCCGTTCGTGGGCAGCTTCTTCCCCTTCGTGATCATGGTTGTGCCAGGCAATACCGGCGCCAACCAATATGGCCCGCCTCCTCCGCCAAACAGCACGGCGGTCAAGGTGCTCTGCTCACTGTGGATCGTATTCTTCGCGCTGATCTTCGCTGGCGGAATTCTCGGCGGCTTCTCGGCCGTCCAGCAGGAATACGAAAGCAGTCTGGAAAGCAGCTATGAAAGCGGCTCGGTGAACACCGATGAAGTAGAGGTCGAAGTCGAGCCGGCGGCGAATTCCGCCGACGAGGCAGCCGAAGCGGCGCAGGCCCCTGTAGACTCTGCGAAAGAATGAACAGCGCTCCCCGCCGTGACAACCGCGTCGACGGCGCGGAGCTGTTGCGATGGAGAATTGCATGACCCGTTACGCTCTGATCACTGGCGCCTCCAGCGGCATTGGCCTGGCCATGGCCGAAGCGCTGGCCCGCCGCGGTCGCAGCCTGATTCTGGTGGCCCGACAGCGTGATCAGCTGGAAAGTATCGCAATCGAACTGACCCAACGCTTTGGCGTGGAAGTGTTGTTCCGTGCCTGTGACTTGGGTGAGCCATTGCGCCTGTCCGGTTTCTTGCTGGAGCTGGAAGAAGGTGACCGGCAGATCGACTTGCTCGTGAATTGCGCCGGTATCGGTACCTGCGGCCCGTTCCTGGCGCAGGACTGGATGACCGAACAAGACCTGATCGAGGTCAACATCCTCGCCCTGACCCGTTTGTGCCACGCGATCGGCAACAGCATGGCGTTACAAGGTGGAGGGCAAATCCTCAACGTCGCGTCAGTGGCCGCGTTCAATCCCGGCCCGTGGATGAGCACCTACTACGCCAGCAAGGCCTATGTGTTGCACTTCTCCGAAGCGTTGCGCGTTGAGCTCAAACAAAGCGCAGTGAAAGTTTCGGTGCTGTGCCCCGGCCCGACCCGCACGGCATTTTTCCGCACCGCGCAACTGAATAGCGACAAACTCAAAGACAGCAAAATGCTGATGAGCCCAGAAGAAGTTGCGCTGTACACTGTGCGCGCGCTTGAAAAAAACCGCGCCATTATCATTCCGGGACGGCGCAATCGCTGGTTCGCGTTTCTACCGCGACTGGGTTCGCGCTGGCTCAACCGCACCATCGTCGGCATGGTCAATAAGGCTTACTGCCCGCGCTGAAGCGTCTGACGGCAAAACACTGGGCGGGTTCATTCCCCATGAGTACACTCAGGCCAGCCCAAACAACGGAGAAAACAGCAGTGGATACTCTGTTCACCAAGATCATCAACCGGGAAATCCCGGCCAAGATCATTTACGAAGACGACCAGGTTCTGGCGTTTCACGACATCGCCCCTCAGGCACCGGTGCATTTTCTGGTAATCCCGAAAAAACCGGTACGCACCCTCAATGACCTGACCGAAGACGACAAGGCGTTGGCCGGGCACATCCTGTTCACAGCGCAGCGTCTGGCACTGGAACTGGGCTGCGAGGAAGGCTTCCGCGTGGTGATGAATTGCAATGAACAGGGTGGGCAGACCGTCTATCACATTCATATGCACGTACTCGGTCAGCGCCAGATGAACTGGCCGCCGGGTTAAGACACACCGCGACCAGCGTGTAGGAGCTGCCGAAGGCTGCTCCTACATATGAGCCCATCAAGCGTGGCAAATGACCCAGCGCAAACCTTCTCCGGCCGATTCGGTTAAACTGGCCGCCGAGATTCTTCCCGGAGGTCAGCATGACTACCCAACGTCACTACTCGCCGATTGACCGTCTTCTGCTGCAAGCCGATGCCGCGATGCGTACCTTGCTGCCCTTCAGTGGCCAACCGTACCGTCCGTCACCAGCGATCCTGCAACCGGAAACGCAAATGAGCGACGAGGACACCCGCCATGTCGCCGGTCTGATGCGCATTAACCACACCGGTGAAGTCTGCGCCCAGGCCCTGTATCAAGGGCAGGCGCTGACCGCCAAGCTGCCGCAGGTGCGCGAGGCTATGGAGCACGCGGCCGAAGAAGAGATTGATCATCTGGTCTGGTGCGAACAGCGCATTCATCAGTTGGGCAGCCACACCAGCATTCTCAATCCACTGTTTTATGGCATGTCGTTCGGGATTGGCGCGGTGGCCGGGTTGATCAGCGATAAGGTCAGCCTGGGGTTTGTTGCGGCGACCGAGCACCAGGTGTGCAAGCACTTGAATGAACATCTGGAGCAGTTGCCGGCGGAGGATGAGAAGTCCCGGGCGATTCTGCAGCAGATGCGCACTGATGAAGAACATCATGCGCAGAGTGCGCTGGAGGCTGGGGGTTTCCGTTTTCCGGCGCCGGTGAAGTTTGGAATGAGTATTTTGGCGAAGGTGATGACCAAGAGTACTTATCGGATTTGAGAGATGTATCGCTTCAGAGGGCCTCTTCGCGAGCAGGCTCGCTCCCACAGGGAATTGTGGCGGGCATGAAAAAGGCGACCCGAAGGTCGCCTTTTTTTGTGCCTGCAATCTTAGGTCGGCATGTTGCGCGCGTAGAAGATTTCAAGCATTTCGTGTTTCACCCGGTCGGTGACCTGAGCGCGCTGCTCAGGAGACAGGTTGCTGGTGGCGTCGCCGAACAGGTAGTTATCCAGTTCGAAGTTCTTCAGCAGCATTTTGGTGTGGAACAGGTTTTCCTGGTACACGTTCACGTCGGTCATCTGGTACGCGTCGCGGGTGTCTTCAGAAAGGTAGTTCTGGATCGAATTGATCTCGTGGTCGATGAAGTGCTTGTTGCCTTCAACGTCACGGGTGAAGCCGCGCACACGATAATCCACGGTCACGATGTCCGAATCGAACTGGTGAATGAGGAAATTGAGCGCTTTAAGCGGTGAAATGACACCACACGTCGACACGTCGATATCCACTCGGAAAGTCGCAATACCGTCGTCCGGATGGATTTCCGGATAGGTGTGCACCGTGATGTGGCTCTTGTCGAGGTGGGCCAGGATAATTTCGGGCAACGGGCCCGGCGATTCTTCGATCTGGCTTTCAGTCGGGGTGACCGGCTCTTCAGAAATCAGAATCGTGACGCTGGCGCCCTGAGGCTCGTAGTCCTGACTGGCAATGTTCAGGATGTTGGCACCAATGATCTCAACAACTTCTGTGAGAATCTGCGTCAGGCGTTTCGCGTTGTACTCTTGATTGATGTACTCGACGTAAGCCTGCTGGTCTTGCGGGGTTTCCGCGTAGCAGATGTCATAGATGTTGAAGCTCAAGGTCTTTGTCAGGTTATTGAACCCGTGGAGCTTGAGTTTGCTTTTCACCGTTAAAAACTCTCTATGTATGCGGCCCGGCCGCGTGATCAAGCATGCCCGTCAAGTGCGAACAACGCACCTGCGTAGGACGGTTAACACCTCTTCGCGATGGCGATTTTGGTTATCTGTTCAGGCGGCTGATCCGTCGGTTGACCGATCACTGCCCTGAAAAAAGTGGCGCATTATGCAGACGTCAGCGGGGGATCGCCAGAGTCTGCACTGCTTTTATGATAGTTGAATGTCGGTTCAACCGAGTTCGACGATTTCATAATCGTGAGTGATTGCCACACCAGCCGCGCCAAGCATGATCGAGGCAGAGCAATACTTCTCGGCGGACAGCTCGATGGCGCGTTTGACCTGGGCTTCTTTCAAGCCACGGCCCTTGACCACGAAGTGCATGTGGATCTTGGTAAACACCTTTGGATCTTCGGTCGCGCGCTCGGCTTCGAGGAAGGCTTCGCAGCTTTCTACGGCCTGACGGGACTTCTTCAGGATGCTGACCACGTCGAAATTGCTGCAACCGCCAACACCCAGCAGGAGCATTTCCATCGGACGAACACCCAGATTACGCCCACCGGCGTCCGGCGGACCGTCCATCACCACAACATGACCGCTGCCGGATTCGCCGAGGAACATGGCTTCGCCAGCCCATTGGATGCGTGCCTTCATCGCCAAGACTCCATTGTAAAAAAAGGGTCGCCAGCTTAGCACACGGCCTTGCCCGGGCAGCGTGCGACCTTCCTGGGACTGATACCCATGCCCTGTAGGTAATTTCTCGAATTTGCGACGAAGTGTCTGTTAAGCTGGCGCCAATTCGCTGGCGCCCATGCCAGCCTGTGTAGCGACCACCTCCAGCGCCTCATAAAAAAACCAAACATAACCGTGCAGTCTTTTCGGGATACAACCATGGTTGCTATTACCCCAACCCCCAAAATCAAGAACCTCGACAAGCTGTTGATGCATTGCCAGCGCCGTCGCCATGCGGCCAAGAGCAACATCATCTGTGCCGGCGACCGTTCGGACACGCTGTACTTCATCATCAAGGGTTCGGTGACGATCCTGATTGAAGATGACGACGGCCGCGAAATGATCATTGCCTATCTGAACGCCGGGGATTTCTTTGGCGAATTGGGTCTGTTCGAACAGGCCGGCCAGGAACAAGAGCGCAGTGCCTGGGTGCGAGCCAAGGTCGAATGTGAAATTGCCGAAATCAGCTACGCCAAGTTCCGCGAATTGTCGCAGCAGGATCCAGACATTCTTTACGTCCTCAGCGGACAAATCGCACAACGTCTGCGCAACACCACACGCAAGGTCGGCGATCTGGCATTTTTCGATGTAACCGGTCGCGTAGCCCGTTGCCTGCTCGAACTGTGCAAGCAACCGGACGCCATGACTCACCCGGATGGCATGCAGATCAAAGTGACCCGTCAGGAGATCGGCCGAATTGTCGGTTGTTCGCGGGAGATGGTCGGTCGCGTCCTCAAGGATCTGGAGGAACGCAACCTGGTCGACGTGAAGGGTAAGACCATGGTGGTCTTTGGTACGCGATAAGCTCGAAAATCAGGCGCTGTACATCTGCGCCAGCATCAAACGAAACAGTTCATCGAGACGCGCCAAGGCCTGTGGCGCGTTGAACTTCTCATGCAGGCCAATGTGGCTTTCGGCGCGCACTCGTTGCTCCAGGCCACAGGCTTCGTTGAAGCGGTTGACCGCCGCGACCATCGACTCACGCTCGTTATCCATCAGCATCGCGCCGTGCACCAGCCCGACCGGACGCTGGCCGCCCTGACTCTGGCGCCAGCGCTGGGCGGTGCCGACCATTTTGCGCCCGTCGAGGTTGACGTTAAAGCGACCGTCGCAGAATGCACCGTCGATTTCCCCCAACGATGACGCACCGCCCAACTCATCAAGCAACTGACAGATCGGATCGCACAGTCGCCGGTAACCGGTTTCGATGCGGTTCAGATCGCCTTCGCTGCGTGGCGGAGCGTAAACCAGAGCGATGTTGATCGTCGCCGCCGATTGCGGGACCGGTTCGCCGCCGGTTTCGCGCAACAGGACTGGCCAGCCAGCGGCAGCGGAGACTTCGCAGGCGTGATCGAAATCGGGTAGCCGATTGAGACGGCGAGGCATGACAAGGGCGCGGTCGCTGGGTTGCCAGAACAGCAGGCCGAATTCGCTGTCGCCGGCGCAGACCGAAGCCAGCAGATCCTGTTCGGCTTGCAGGCCGGCTTCGATGGTCAAAGAGGTGGGCAGCGACATGGAAGGCTCCGGCAGATCTGGAATCTTTGGGGATTTTTAGGGCCTCTTCGCGAGCAGGCTCACTCCCACATGGGAAATGCATTCCAAATGTGGGAGCGAGCCTGCTCGCGAATGAGTCGACTCGATCTGGAGCTTATCAGTCGAGGGTCGAACCGCTGATTGGAACACCACGCTCCGGGAAGAACAGTCGCTGCAGTTCAGTCCCCGGGCTTTCGGCGCGCATGAACGCTTCGCCCACAAGGAACGCGTAGACGTCGCTGATTTCCATCAGCTCGACGTCGGCGCGGTTGAGGATGCCGCTCTCGGTGATCACCAGACGATCGCGCGGAATGCGCGGCAGCAGGTCGAGAGTGGTTTCCAGGCTGACTTCGAAGGTATGCAGATTGCGGTTGTTGACCCCGACCAACGGCGTGTCGAGGGTTTTCAACGCGCGCTCGAGCTCATCGCCGTCATGTACTTCTACCAGCACATCCAGGCCAACGCCTTTGGCCACGGCAGCCAGTTCGGCCATTTTCACGTCATCCAGTGCGGAGACGATCAGCAACACACAGTCGGCGCCCAGCGCGCGAGCTTCAATGATCTGATAGGGATCGATCATGAAGTCCTTGCGGATCACCGGCAGTTTGCAAGCGGCGCGAGCCTGTTGCAGATAAGCATCGGCACCCTGGAAATAATCGATATCGGTGAGCACGGACAGGCAGGTCGCCCCGCCCTTCTCGTAGCTTTTGGCGATGTCGGCCGGCACGAAATTTTCGCGGATAACACCTTTGCTCGGCGAAGCCTTTTTGATTTCAGCAATCACTGCAGGTTGCTTGGTCTTCGCCTGTGCCAGCAAGGCCTGAGCGAAACCACGGGGTGCATCGGCCGCCTTGGCCAGACTTTCCAGCTCGCTCAGGCTGACGCGGGCGCTACGTTCGGCGACCTCCTGGACTTTGCGGGCCAGAATGTTTTCCAGAACCGTCGGTACACTCATCCCTCATTCTCCACTCTGAATACCGCGGTAAAGGCACCCAGCTCCTCGAGTTTCTCCCGAGCGAGGCCGGTGTGCAGAGCGTCGTGCGCAAGCTCGACACCCTGTTTCAAACTGCTGGCGACGTCGGCGGCGTACAGCGCCGCGCCGGCGTTGAGCACAATCATTTCGGCGGCTTTCTGGCCGTTTTCGGTCTTGCGCTTGCCCAAAGCATCGCGGATGAGCGCCAGCGAAGCTTCCGGTCCTTCGACCGAGAGACCGTGCAGGCTCTGGCTCTTCATGCCCAGATCTTCTGGCTCGACCCAATACTCAGTGATTTCGTTGTTCTTCAGCTCGGCAACGAACGTCGGCGCGGCGAGACTGAACTCGTCAAGACCATCTTTCGAATGCACCACCAGCACGTGCTTGCTACCCAGACGTTGCAGTACTTCGGCTAATGGCCGGCACAGCGCCTGAGTGAAAACGCCCACTACCTGATGTTTCACACCGGCCGGATTCGTAAGCGGGCCGAGCATGTTGAACAGCGTACGCAGACCGAGATCGCGGCGCGGGCCGGCAGCGTACTTCATGGCTTTGTGGTGGGTCTGGGCAAACATGAAACCGATGCCGACGTTGTCGATGCAACGGGCGACCTGAACAGGCGTCAGGTTCAGATAGATACCCGCGGCTTCCAGCAAGTCGGCGCTGCCGCTCTTGCCCGAAACTGCACGGTTACCGTGTTTGGCCACGGTGCAACCGGCTGCCGCGACAACGAACGAGGACGCTGTCGATACGTTGAAGATATTTGCACCGTCACCACCGGTACCCACGACATCGACCACGCCGTCGAGGGTCTTGAGTTCGACTTGATCGGCCAGCTCGCGCATCACCGATACAGCGCCGACGATTTCGTCGATGCTCTCGCTTTTCATGCGCATGGCCATCATGAACGCGCCAATCTGCGCGTCGGTGCATTGGCCGGTCATGATTTCGCGCATCACGTCGCGCATTTCATCGGTGCTGAGATCGAGGTGATCGACGATACGGCTCAGGGCTGTCTTGATATTCATGGGAAGTCCTTAGCGCGTGCCGCCGGTTTGTTTGAGGAAGTTGGCAAACAGTTCATGACCCTGCTCGGTCAGAATCGACTCGGGGTGGAACTGTACGCCCTCAATGTTCAGGGTCTTGTGACGCAGGCCCATGATTTCGTCGACCGAACCGTCATCGTGTTGCGTCCACGCGGTCAGCTCCAGGCAATCGGGCAAAGTATCGTGCTTGACGATCAGCGAGTGGTAGCGGGTGACTGTCAGCGGATGATTCAGACCTTCGAAAACGCCCTTGTCCTCGTGGAATACCGGGCTAGTCTTACCGTGCATGACTTGGCGGGCGCGCACAACATCACCACCAAAAGCCTGGCCGATGGACTGGTGGCCGAGGCAGACGCCGAGGATCGGCAGTTTGCCGGCGAAGTGTTTGATGGCTTCGATGGAGATACCGGCTTCGGTCGGTGTGCAAGGGCCTGGGGACACCACGATACGCTCAGGCTTGAGCGCTTCGATCTCGGCGACGGTCAATTCGTCGTTGCGCACGACTTTGACTTCGGCACCCAGCTCGCCGAGGTATTGCACAACGTTGTAAGTAAAAGAGTCGTAGTTGTCGATCATCAGCAACATGGCGTTTCGAACCTCTTGAATTCTGACTTGAAGACAGCCTTCAGGTGACTTGCCCGCAGGGCGCTGCACGATGTCGGACGCAGGAACACGCATCGGCACAGCGGCATTTCAAACGGGCAAGGAAGGCAAAGCGATACAGATCCGGCGGGGCCGGCAGAAAAGATTCAGGCGCGCCAACGCCAGCGGGCGTGTGCCTTGATGACTTGATCCAGAAGTTTGCTGGTGATCAACACGGGGAAGGTCTCGTTCATACGTTCCGGCACAGTAACTTAGCTGGGCGGGGCGTGCAATATGGCGGGGCCTGCGGGGGAGAAATCTATAGGAGGGTTCGCGACCGATGGCACTAGGCCGCAAGTTTTTGGTACTGTCGTTTCGTTCACCTACAACAATAAATAAACGGACTTGCTCATGATCAAACAGACGTTGTTTGTACCGCTGGCCGGCTGCTTGCTCGCACTGGCCTGTGCTCAGGCGAATGCCGCACCCAATCCTTATTCCAACTTTGTGGTCTTTGGCGACAGCCTCAATGATGCGGGGACTTTCACCGATCCTGGCGGCCCGGCGGGCGCCACTCAGCGCTACACCAACCGGACCGGACCGCTCTATAAGGATGGCACCGGTGAAAACCGTAACCTGAATGCCACACAGATCATCGGTGGCAAACTCGGTTTCAGCCCGGACCAGACCGCCTCGTCCTCTTCGGCGGTACGCGCCGGTGAAGGCCTGCCGGACGGTAACAATTGGGCAGTCGGCGGTTATCGCACCGACCAGATTCTCGATTCAATCACCACGCAATCCGCCACGGGTGAGCGCACGCGCGCCGGCTACCTGCCGTCCAACGGTTTCCGTGCCGACCCGAATGCGCTGTATTACATATCCGGCGGCGGTAACGACTTCCTGCAAGGCCGCATACTCAGCCCTGATCAGGCCAGTTCTGCGGCGGATCGACTGGCCGACAGTGTCCGCACACTACAAGGCGCCGGCGCCAAATACATCATGGTCTGGCTGCTGCCCGACATTGGCCTGACCCCGGCCATCAACGGCTCGCCATTGCAGAGTTTCACCTCGCAGCTCAGCGCGCAGTTCAACACTGAACTGGTCGGCCAGTTGCAGAACATCAACGCCGAAATCATTCCTTTGAACATTCCAGTGCTGCTCAAGGAAGCGTTCGCCAACCCGGCGCAGTTCGGTCTTGCTACCGATCAGAACCTGACGGCCACTTGCTTCAGCGGCAACAGTTGCACCGAGAACGCCAGCTACGGCATCAACAGCGCAACGCCAGATCCGACCAAGCTGATCTACAACGATGCGGTGCACCCGACCGAAGCCGGCCAGCGCCTGATTGCCGACTACGCCTACTCACTGCTCGCCGCCCCATGGGAATTGACCCTGTTGCCGGAAATGGCCCAGGGCACTTTGCGTGCGCATCAGGACGAACTGCGTAACCAATGGCTGGCTGACTGGGAGAACTGGCAAGGCGTCGGCCAATGGCGGGCGATTGTCGCCGGCGGTGGCCAGCATCAGGACTTCGACGACCAGCACAGTGCGGCAAGCGCCGACGGCAATGGTTACAACCTGAACATCGGCGGCAGCTATCGCCTCAATGAAGCGTGGCGCGTCGGCGTAGCGGCCGGTCTCTATCACCAGAAACTTGAAGCCGGCGACGCCGACTCGGACTACAAACTCAATTCCTACATGGGTACGGCGTTCGCGCAGTACCAGCAGAACCGCTGGTGGGGTGACTTGGCCATTACCGCCGGACACCTCGATTACGACAGCTTGAAGCGCAAGTTCCAGCTCGGGGTCAACGAACGTGGCGAGAAGGGTGATACCGACGGCTACGTACTGGCCATCGGTGGTCGTGTCGGCTACGACATCGCGCCTGACGCCAGCAGCCCATGGCACCTGTCGCCATTCGTGAGTGCCGATTTCGGCAAAGTTGAAGTCGACGGCTACTCGGAAAACGGCGCGGACTCCACAGCGCTGACCTTCGATGACCAATCGCGTAACTCCCGCCGCCTCGGCCTCGGCATCCAGGGCAAGTATCAGATCACCGCACAGACCCAGGTGTTCGGCGAGTTTGCTCATGAACGTGAGTACAACGACGACACCCAGGATCTGACGATGAACCTCAACAGCCTGCCGAACAATCGCTACACTCTGGACGGCTACACGCCGCAGACCAATCTGAACCGCCTGAATCTGGGCGTGAGCCACAAACTGACTCAGGACCTGGCCCTGCGCGCAGGCTACAACATCCGCAAGGATGATGACTTTACCCAGCAAGGGGTCAATGTTGGGGTGGTGTTGGACTTTTAAGCGTTTAGAGCAAAAGATCGCAGCCCGCGGCAACTCCTGCAGGGCTGTTGCAAGTTATAAAAAAGCGGCGCCCTCACAGGCGCCGCTTTTTTTATGCATCACATTTTCTGTAGTGATGGACATTGCCTGTGGCGAGGGGATTTATCCCCGCTGGGGCGCGAAGCGGCCCCTAAACCAAACACCTCGGTGTATCAGGCAAACCGTATGCAATGGTTTTACGACTGCTGCGCAGTCGAACGGGGATAAATCCCCTCGCCACAAAAGCCCTCTCACACTGGGGATAGGGAATTAGTCCGGGGTTTGTTCGGCCAGGGCTACGGCGCGGAACATGGCGCGGCGTTTGTTCAGGGTTTCTTCCCATTCCAGCGCCGGCACCGAGTCGGCGACGATGCCGCCACCGGCCTGCACGTGCAGTTCGCCGTTCTTGATCACCGCGGTACGGATCGCAATCGCGGTGTCCATGTTGCCGTTCCAGGCGAAGTAACCGACGGCGCCGCCGTAGACACCACGCTTGACCGGTTCCAGCTCGTCGATGATTTCCATCGCACGAATCTTCGGCGCGCCGGACAAGGTGCCCGCCGGCAGAATCGCCCGCAGCGCGTCCATCGCCGTCAACCCTGCTTTCAACTGACCGGTGACGTTGGAAACAATGTGCATCACGTTGGAGTAACGCTCGATGACCATTTTCTCGGTGAGTTTCACCGAGCCGATTTCCGAAACGCGGCCAGTATCGTTACGGCCCAGATCGATCAGCATCAAGTGCTCGGCGATCTCTTTGTCGTCCGACAGCAGGTCTTCTTCCAGCGCCAGATCCGCCTCTTCAGTCGCGCCACGTGGGCGTGTGCCGGCAATCGGGCGCACGGTGATCAGGTTGTCCTCGACTCGCACCAGCACTTCCGGCGAACTGCCGACGACATGGAAATCGCCGAAGTTGAAGAAGTACATGTATGGCGTCGGGTTGAAGCAGCGCAGTGCGCGATACAGATCGATCGGTGCAGCCTTGAAGTCGATCGACATGCGTTGCGACGGCACGACCTGCATGCAGTCACCGGCAAGGATGTATTCCTTGATGGTGTCGACGGCCTTTTCGTAATCGTCCTGAGTGAAGCTTGAGCGGAATACCGGATCAGCCGATTGCTGCTTGCTGAAATCCAGACCACGACGCGGGGTGATCGGCTGGCGCAGTTTCTCCAACAGTCCCTGCAATTGCGCCTGACCTTGCTCGAAGGCATCAGCCTGCGAAGGATCAGCCAGTACGATCGCGTGCATCTTGCCGGCGAGGTTGTCGAAAACGACGACGGCGTCGGAGACCATCAGCAGAATGTCCGGCACGCCCAGCGGATCCGGGTTCGGACATTTGCCCAGACGTTTTTCCACGTAACGCACGCAGTCGTAACCGAAGTAACCGACCAGACCGCCGTTGAAACGCGGCAGACCGGCGATGGTCGGCACGTTGTAGCGCGCCTTGAAGATTTCGACGAAGGCCAACGGATCTTCAACGTCGTGGCTTTCGGTCTCGACGCCATCGACAGTGATGCTGACGTGATGATCGTGAACCCGCAGCACCGTGCGGCACGGCAGGCCGATGATCGAGTAACGCCCCCACTTCTCCCCGCCCTGCACTGATTCGAGCAGGTAGGAGTTGGGCTGGTCGGCCAGTTTCAGATAGATCGACAGCGGCGTGTCGAAGTCGGCCAGGGTTTCGCAGGCCATCGGAATGCGGTTGTAGCCGTCAGCGGCCAAGCGCAGGAATTCTTCGCGGATCATGAGGTGCCTCGTGGTGTGAGGTGTAATCAGTCAGGTATGCAAACGCGCCGGCAGGCCGGCCAGGAACGAGTCAGGCGCGCCAACGCCAGCGGGCCAGGGCCTTGATGACTTTCATCCAGAGTTTGCGAGTGACCACCACGATGGCGTTTCCAGAAGGAGATTGAGAAGCGTCGGGCAACGTTATCTCAGCGGCCGTACCGAGGCAACCGGGAATTAGCTTGCGCAGATCGTCGATCACCAGCGCCGGCGACTCCTCGGCAATCGGCCGGCCATGGTTGTAGCCATAGCTGAGCGCGACACATTTGACCCCCGCCGCTTTCGCCGCCAGCACATCGCTGCGCGAGTCACCGACGAACAACGATTGCGAGGCCGGAATGTTGGCCATTTTCATCACGAAGAACAGCGCGGCCGGGTCAGGCTTCTTCTGCGGCAAAGTATCGCCGCCGATGATCCACTTGAAGTAACGGCCGATTTTCATCTGATCCAGCAGTGGCGCGACAAAGCGCTCCGGCTTGTTGGTGATCAGCGCCATGGCCACACCTTGCTTTTGCAGCCACTTGAGGGTGTCGCGCGCGCCGGGATAGACCACGGTCAACGCATGGCTGGCGCCGTAGGCTTCCATAAACACTTCGAGCGCATGTTCGGCCTCGACGTCATCCACCGCCGAATGATCGATACCACCGGCCAACGCCCGGCGCACCAATACGGGGGCGCCATTGCCAACCCACTCGCGCACCGACTCGATGCCCGCTGGCTTGCGGCCGAGGGAGAGCAGCATGTTGTCCACCGCCGCTGCCAGGTCAGGAACCGAGTCGATCAGCGTGCCATCCAGATCGAACATCACCAACCTTGGCAGTTTGCCCGGGAACAGCTGCTCAAAACCGCTCATGGACGGGCCAGAGCCAGTTCGGCACGCATCTTGTCGATGACTTCCTGATAGTTCGGTGCGTTGAAGATCGCCGAGCCGGCGACAAAGGTGTCGGCGCCAGCCGCAGCGATTTCACGGATGTTGTTGACGTTGACGCCGCCGTCGATTTCCAGACGGATGTCGCGGCCCGAGGCATCGATGATCGCCCGCGCTTCGCGCAGTTTGTCGAGTGTGCCGGGAATGAACTTCTGTCCGCCGAAGCCCGGGTTGACGCTCATCAGCAAGACCATGTCGACCTTGTCGATTACGTACTTGAGCACGTCCAGCGGGGTCGCCGGGTTGAACACCAGACCGGACTTGCAACCGCCCTCGCGGATCAGTTGCAGCGAGCGATCGACGTGCAGCGTGGCTTCCGGGTGGAAGGTGATATAGGTGGCGCCGGCCTCGATGAAGTCGCCGACAATGCGATCCACCGGGCTGACCATCAGGTGTGCGTCGATTGGTGCGGTGACGCCGTACTTGCGCAACGCCGCGCACACCATCGGGCCGATGGTCAGGTTGGGCACGTAGTGGTTGTCCATGACGTCGAAGTGAACGAAGTCGGCGCCAGCGGCGAGGACATTGTCTACTTCTTCGCCGAGGCGGGCGAAGTCGGCGGAGAGAATCGACGGAGCAATTACGAAGGGCTGCATGACGCACCTTTTCTGAGCTAAATCACGATGGCGCGCATTGTATACCTCAAGTTTCCGCGCGCGCACCGTGACTGCGATGATTGGGTTGGGCCATGACCGATGACTGGCGGCGACTCAGTAAGCCGCGCGATAGATCTTCTCGATGTCCACAGCGCTGAGTTTGCGTGGGTTGTTGCGCATCAAACGCTCGATGCCCGCCGCTTCCACAGCCATGGCCGGGATCGCTTCTTCCGGTACACCGAAACTGCGCAGCCCGACGGGAATTTCCACTGCCGCACACAGGTCAGTCATCGCCTGCACGGCTTTGTCTGCTGCCTCGGCAGCGCTCAGATGAGCGGTCATCACGCCCATGGCTTCGGCAATATCCTGCATGCGTTCGACGCAGGCCATTTTGTTCCAGGTCATGACATACGGCAGCAGCAAGGCGTTGCTGACGCCATGGGCAATATTGAAACGCCCGCCCAGCGGATACGCCAGCGCATGCACCGCACCGACCCCGGCGTTACCGAACGCCATGCCGGCCATCAGGCTCGCGGTGGCCATGTCTTCGCGCGCTTGCAGGTTGGCGCCGTTGGCATAGGCCTTGGGCAACGCCCTGGCAATCAATTTGATCGCGCCGATGGCTAGGGAATCGGTGATCGGCGAGGCGTTCACCGACAAATAGGATTCGATGGCGTGCACCAGCGCGTCAACGCCACTGGCGGCGGTGACACTGCGTGGGCAAGTCAGGGTCATCTGCGGGCTGACCAGCGCGACGTCCGGCAATAGATAGTCGCTGACGATGCCCTTCTTCAGTTGCGCAACCTTGTCGGAAAGAATTGCGACGTTGGTGACCTCGGAACCGGTGCCGGCGGTGGTCGGAATCGCGATCAGCGGCGGGCCTTTGCGCGGCACTTGGTCAACGCCGAACAAATCCTCCAGCGCGCCATGGTATCCGGCATAGGCCGCAACACTTTTGGCGATGTCGATGGCACTGCCGCCACCGAGGCCGATCAAACCGTCATGCCCGCCTTCGCGGTAAACGCGCATGCAATCTTCGACGATGGCGATTTCCGGATCCGGCAGCACGCGGTCGAAAATCTCGTACTCACGCCCACCCAACTGGCACAGCGCCAACTCGACCGTGCCTGATTTGACCAGCGCAGCGTCGGTGACGATCAGCGGGTTGTCGATATCCAGCCGTGTGAGTTCCGCCGCCAGTTGCTCGATGGCCCCGGCGCCGGTGATCAGTTTGTGAGCGATTTTGAACTGGGAAAGACTCATCGTGCGCAGCCTCTTATAGATGTGGGAGCTGGGCACAAGATTAGCTGAGGGTTTGGCGTTGTCTGCTATTCAGGTGGTGAATGACTCGCCACCGATCTCCTGTAGGAGTGAGCCTGCTCGCGATGGCGTCTGGTCAGACACTCTTACAGTGACTGATGCACGGCAATCGCGAGCAGGCTCACTCCTACAGGGGAATGCGTCAGACCTGAGCGGTGCGCAGTTTTTCGCTGCGGCCACGTAGCCATTCCAGGGTCAGCAGCAGGATGACCGAGAACGCGATCAGCAAGGTCGCAGCAGCGGCAATCGTCGGGCTCAGGTTCTCGCGAATCCCGCTGAACATCTGCCGAGGCAACGTCGCCTGTTCGGGGCCGGCGAGAAACAGCGTCACCACCACTTCATCGAACGACGTCGCGAAGGCAAACAGCGCCCCGGAAATCACCCCCGGCGCAATCAGCGGCAAGGTCACCCGGCGGAACGCTGTCAACGGCGATGCTCCGAGACTCGCCGCAGCACGCACCAGATTATGGTTAAAACCCTGCAACGTCGCCGACACCGTGATGATCACAAACGGCACGCCCAACACCGCATGCACGACGATCAACGAGAAGAAACTGTTGCCCAACCCCAACGGGGCGAAGAACAGATAACTCGCCACACCAATGATCACCACCGGCACCACCATCGGCGAGATCACCAGCGCCATCACCAGCGACTTTCCGGGGAAGTCGCCGCGGGTCAGGCCAATCGCTGCCAGCGTGCCGAAGACCATCGCCAGCACGGTAGCGGCCGGGGCGACGATGATGCTGTTCTTCAGTGCGCGCATCCATTCCGCCGAGGCGAAGAAGTCCTGATACCAGTGCAGCGAAAAACCTTGCAGCGGATAGACCAGGAAACTGCCCGAGTTGAACGAAAGTGGCACGATCACCACCACCGGCAGAATCAGGAACAACAGAATCAAGCCGCAAAGAATCCGCAAGCTGTAGAACCACACCCGTTCGATGGGTGACATGTAAGGACTCAGCATCTCAAATTCCCCTTAGCTCAGGCGCAGGCGACTGGCGCCCACCAGCCAGCTGTAGATCAGATAAAGCACCACGGTCGCCAGCAGCAACAATCCGCCGAGCGCAGTGGCCATGCCCCAGTTGATGCTGGTGTTGGTGTAGAACGCGACGAAGTAGCTGACCATCTGATCGTTCGGGCTGCCGAGCAGCGCCGGGGTGATGTAGTAACCAATGGCGAGGATGAACACCAACAGGCACCCGGCGCCGACACCGGCATAGGTCTGCGGGAAATACACCCGCCAGAAACTGGCGAACGGGTGGCAGCCCAGCGAAATCGCGGCACGCATGTAGGTCGGCGAGATCCCCTTCATCACGCTGTAGATCGGCAGAATCATGAACGGCAGCAGGATGTGCACCATCGAGATGTACACGCCGGTGCGGTTGAACACCAGTTCCAGCGGTTTATCGATGATGCCCATGGCCAGCAGCGCGCTGTTGATCAGTCCGCCCGATTGCAACAGCACAATCCACGCCGCGACCCGTACCAGAATCGAGGTCCAGAACGGCAACAGCACCAGAATCATCAGCAGATTGCTCTGACGCGATGGCAGGTTTGCCAACAGATAGGCCAGTGGATACGCGAGCAACAGGCAGATCACGGTAATGATCAGGCCCATCCAGAAAGTCCGCGCGAAGATGTCGAGGTAGATCGCCTGATCCGGGGTGGCCGGGGCGATTTCGCCGAGGTCGTCGATACGGTGATCGACGGCCGCCAGCAAGTAGTAAGGGGTGATGCTGCTGGTATTGCGTTTGACTGCTTGCCAGTAGGCTGGATCGCCCCAACGCTCGTCGAGCGCTTCCAGTGCTTCTTTATAGGAGGCTGGTTCGCTGGCGAATGGCAGCGCCCGAGCAGTTTTGGTCAGCAGGCTGCGATAGCCGGCCAATTCCATGTTCAGGCGTTTGGACAAATCGCCCAAGGTCTGGTTTTTGCGCGCTTCGGCGAGGTCTTCGCCGGCAGCCTTATAGACCGGTTCAGCGGGCAGGCCGCGGCCGTCCCAACTGGCGATGGCCGCCACGGTGCGCGGCATACCGCCGACCACTTCGGGGTTGCCGACGCTTTTGTAGAGCAGCGCCACAATCGGCACCAGGAACACCAGCAACAGAAACAGCACCAGCGGCGCAATCAACGCCTGCGCCTTCCAGCGGTTGACCCGCTCGGCGCGCTTGAGCTTCTGCTTCAAAGTGGGGCTGGCGCCCTCGTTCAGGGGAACGGCGATGGCCATGACGTACTCCGCAAATCTTTGATCGTTACAGCGGTGGCGAGCCACCGCTGTTGTGTTGAAACACCACTACTTGTGGAAGCGAACCTTCCTGAGAGAGCGAACCTTGTGGCGAGGGGATTTATCCCCGTTCGGCTGCGCAGCAGTCTTAAAACCATACACCTCGTTGTGTCAGGCAGTGTTCATGGCTGGATTTACGACTGCTTCGCAACCCAACGGGGATAAATCCCCTCGCCACAAACTCACCCTCGCCATCTCCCATACAGGTGAAACAGTGGTTATTTCGCGGCCCAGGAGTTGAAGCGCTGCTCCAGTTGCTCGCCGTTGTCAGCCCAGAAGCTGACGTCGATCTGCACCTGGTTGGCGATGTTTTCCGGGGTGGTCGGCATGTCTTTCAGAACATCCTTGGCCAGCAGCGGTACAGCCTGGGTGTTGGCCGGGCCGTAGGCGATGTTTTCCGAGTAGGTCTTCTGCTGTTGCGGCTGCACCGAGTAGGCGATGAACTTCTTCGCCGCTTCGGCACGCTTGGCGTCCAGACCTTTCGGGATCGCCCACGCGTCGAAGTCGTAGATGCCACCGTTCCACACCACTTTCAGGTTGGATTCTTTCTGCACTGCCGCGATGCGACCGTTGTAGGCCGAGCTCATCACCACGTCACCGGAAGCGAGGTACTGCGGCGGTTGCGCGCCCGCTTCCCACCACTGAATGCTTGGTTTCAGCTCGTCGAGTTTCTTGAACGCGCGGTCCTGGCCACCCTTGCTCGCCAGCTCTTTGTAGACGTCTTTCGGCGCAACGCCGTCGGCCATCAAGGCGAATTCGAGGGTGTACTTGGCGCCTTTACGCAGGCCACGCTTGCCCGGGAATTTCTTGGTGTCCCAGAAATCTGCCCAACTGGTCGGCGCGGTCTTCAGCTTGTCGGCGTTGTAAGCGAGCACGGTCGACCAGACGAAGAAACCAACGCCGCAAGGCTGAATCGCGCCTTTGACGTAGTCTTCAGTCTTGCCGAACAACGCTGGATCGAGTTGCTCGAACATGTCTTCGTCGCAGCCACGGGACAGCTCTGGCGATTCAACCTCGACCAGATCCCACGACACGCTCTTGGTGTCGACCATGGCTTTGACCTTGGCCATTTCGCCGTTGTATTCGCCGGCGACGATCTTGCCGTTGCCTGCCGCTTCCCACGGTGCATAGAAGGCTTTGACTTGCGCCGCCTTGTTCGCCCCGCCAAACGACACCACGGTCAAATCCGGGCCAGCGGCCATTGCGCTGGCCGCACCCATCAGGCCCAGGGTCAGGGCGGTGAACTTCAGGGATCTCAACATTTATTGTTCTCTCCACGTGCAGGGTTGGTGTTGGTATTGCCGGGGCGATTAATGCGCCTCTAGAAGTGGATCGAGCGCACGAACGTGCTCGACCTGCCAGCCAAGCGGTACCACGTCACCGACGGCGAGCGCTGGATCGAGCTCGGCAATCGGTTGTTTCACGAAGAAGTCGGTCTTGCCGCAGACTTCCAGGCGCACCCGGACGTGGTCGCCCAGATAGATGAATTCCGCCACCCTCCCTGAGAAGCGGTTGACGCATTGATCGCTCGAACCGTTGAGGCTGACGCGTTCCGGACGGATCGACAGCGTCACCGGTTCGCCAGTCTGGCCAACGTTGACCGCCAGCGCCTCGACCTTCTCGCCGCGGCCCAACTCGACCACGCAGCGCTCGCCGCTCTGGCTGAGCAGGCGACCGTTGAGGCGATTGTTCTCGCCAATGAAGTTGGCAACGAAGGTGTTTTTCGGCTCTTCGTAGAGCGAGCGCGGTGGCGCGATTTGCTGGATCTCGCCCTGATGGAATACAGCAACGCGGTCGGACATGGTCAGTGCTTCGCCCTGGTCGTGGGTCACGTAGACCACGGTCACGCCGAGACGCTGGTGCAGATGTTTGATTTCCATCTGCATGTGTTCACGCAGCTGTTTGTCGAGGGCGCCGAGCGGCTCGTCCATCAGCACCAGTTGCGGTTCGAACACCAGCGCCCGGGCCAGCGCGACACGTTGCTGCTGGCCGCCGGACAATTGCGCCGGATAGCGCGAGGCGAAGGCGTCGAGCTGCACCATGCTGAGGACTTTTTTCACTTTGTCGCTGACGTCGCTTTTGTTCAGGCCACGTACGCTTAGCGGGAACGCGAGGTTTTCCGCCACGGTCATGTGCGGGAACAGCGCGTAGTTCTGGAACACCATGCCAATGTCACGCTTGTGCGGTGGCACGTTGTTGATCGAGCGCCCGGCGAGGAGGATTTCACCGGCGGTCGGCGTTTCGAAACCGGCGAGCATCATCAGGCTGGTGGTCTTGCCGGAACCGGACGGCCCGAGCAGGGTGAGGAATTCGCCTTTGCGAATGTCCAGGTTGAGGTCTTTGACGATCAGGTTCTCGCCATCGTAGCTCTTCTGCACTCCACGAAAGCTGACCAGCACATCACTGGCCCCTGCGTTTGATTCGACCTGGCTCATACCCACACCTTTGTTGTTGATGACTGCTTGTGGGTTAAGCCTAGTGGCTGGCGACAGGCGCGCAAATCGGGGCGCAGGAGAGAATCGCCTCAGCCGGATGGAAGGTTGGGTGTAGGGATTGCCCTACAAGGATGACGCTAACGGACAAGGCAGTGGTAAGCGACCCGCTGCAGGCCGCAAGAACAAGCAAAAGCGGCTGTCGCTGACAGATATGCCCACATTCTCCGGACACAGAGAAACCTGTGGGAGCTGGCTTGCCAGCGATAGCGGTGGGTCAGCCGACATTGATGTGACTGACACTCCCTCATCGCTGGCAAGCCAGCTCCCACAGGTTTTTGTAGTGAGCTTAAAGAAGTTTGTGTTCCATCGCGTATTTGACCAGCTCGGCCAGGGAGGTGATGTTGAGCTTTTGCATCAGTCGCGCTTTGTGGGTACTGATGGTCTTGCTGCTCAGGGCCAGTTGCTGGGCGATGTCGTTGACGTTGGCGCCCTGCGCCAGGCGCTCGAAGACCGAGAACTCGCGCTCGGACAACAGCGAGTGCAGCGGCCGCGCATCGGTCAGGCCGACTTCGAAAACCATGCGATCAGCCAGATCCGGATCGATGTAGCGCCCGCCCGCCGCGACTTTGCGAATGGCCGTGAGTAACAACGCCGGATCGCTGTCCTTGGTCGCATACCCGGCGGCGCCGACCTTCAACGCGCGAGCGGCCATCTGCGCCTCATCGTGCATCGACAACACCAGAATCGCCGGCGGATTGTTCAGCGCACGAATGCGCGGGATGGCTTCCAGACCGTTGACGCCGGGCATGGAGATGTCCAGCAGGACCACTTCGCACGGCACGTGGCGCAGGGTTTCGAGCAGTTGTTCACCATTGCTCGCCTCGCCCACCACTTGCAGATCCTTGGCCAGGCCGATCAGTTGCTTGATGCCCTCGCGGACAATGGTGTGGTCTTCGGCTACCAGTACACGGATCACGTTCTTCTCCAGATTTCAGGTACACACCATTCCCTGTAGGAGCGAGCCTGCTCGCGAAAGCGTCGACCCAAACACCACATAACCATCAGACCTCATTCACCGGCACCCAGACATTCAGACTGGTGCCCTCCCCCGGCTCACTCTCCAGCACCAACCGCCCGCCCATGATCAATACCCGCTCACGCATGCCGACCAGGCCAAACGAGGTCGGCCGACCGCTGGCGGGTACAAATCCTACGCCATCATCACTGACCGTCAGACACAACTCGTCGCCTTCCAGCACCAGCGTCAGCTCCACAGTATGCGCCTGGGCATGACGCATGACGTTGGTCAGCGCCTCCTGCAGAATCCGGAACAGCCCGATGGCCTTGGCATCGCTCAACGGCGGCAGATTATCCGGCACCTGCACCAGACACGGGATCTGCGTACGCGCCTCGAACCGCCGTGCCTGCCATTCAATCGCCGAAGCAATCCCGGCATCAAGAATCGGCGGTCGCAGCGCCGTCGCGACATCACGCACCAGCTGAAACAACTGGGCGATCAGCCGCTTCATGCTGTTCAACCGTTCGTTCAAACCAGGATCGAGTTGCGCGTAGGCCAGCTCGCACATCGATGTCTCCAGTTTCAACACTGTGAGCATCTGACCCAATTCATCGTGAACCTCGCGGGCAATCCGTGCCTTCTCTTCTTCGCGGACACTTTCAAGGTGCGCCGACAATTCGCGCAGTTGTTCACGGGAGGCGGCCAGTTCCAGCTCGATGCGCTTGCTCTCGGAGATGTCCCAGACGATGCCGTCCCACACATAAGCGCCATCGTCCAGTTGCCGGGTGATTGCCTTGATCTCGGCCCAACGCTGTTCGCCCTGCCGGGTGAGAATTCGCCCCTGCCACGACCAGTCGCTGTCGGTGTCCAGCGCCTGATCCTGGGTGCGGTGATAACTCGCCTTGTCGTCCGGGTGCACCAGACTGCGCAGACCCATGTCGCGATGAGCGATAGCCGCGGGGGCATAACCGACCAGACTTTCGCTGCCCTCGCTGATGTAGGCAAAGTCGATCTGCCCGCTGACCGGCGCCCGCTCCAGACGGAACACCAGCCCCGGCACGTTGGCCGCAATGCCTTGCAGGCGCGCCTCGCTTTCCTGCAATGCGGCCAATGCGCGACGGCGTTCGGTGACGTCGGTGAGATAAACCACCAGATACTCGCTGTCGCGAAAACGCAGAAAGCTCAGCGACACGTCAGCCGGCAAAATACTGCCATCGGCCCTTACGCAGCTGGTTTCAAAACTCAACGGTCCCTCTTCACTGGCCCGCGCGCGTTTCCACAGACCGAGCCAACGATCCATGTGCAGACCCGGTTCAAAATCGATCAGCGGTCGCTCGATCAGTGCGCCCGAGGGGTAGCCGAGCATGCTTTCCGCCGCACGATTGGCATAGCGCACATGACTGTCCCAATTGACCCAGAGAATGCCAACGGTGCTCTGATCGATGGAAAACTGCGTCAGCCGTAGCGCTTCTTCGCTGGCGGCGCGCTGGGCGATGTCCTCTCGAGCGGCGAGCAGGCGCTGTTCGAGACTGTGTTGCTGACGTCGCTGCCAGAACACGATGGCCAGGCAACTGAGCATCATCACCGCGAACAACAGGCTGAGGTTCTGCCAGAACCCTGGCGACTCTGACAGTCGCGGATATTTCGGCTGCAGCCATTGATTGTGCAAACGCTCCAGATCCTTGGCCGGGATCGCACGCAAGGCACTCTGCACGATGCCGGCCAACTCCGGCCAATCGCGCCGGGAAGCGACCCGCAGCAGTTGCGGCAGGCCGATATCGCCGACCACCACCAGTTCGGCAAATTCGGGCTCTGTCGACAGACGCCCGAGCTGTGCCTCATCAACGACCGCGTATGAGGCCTGCTGGCTCAACAGCAACTGCAACGCCTGACGCTCCAGCGGCACGCCTTGCAAATTCAGATGGGGATAATTGCCGCGCAGGTAGTCGGCGGTGGTGCTCGGCATGCGCACGGCGACGCGGGTCTGGCTGTCGAGTTTCTCCAGGTCGACCACGCCGCTGGCCTTCTGGTCGCTGACCACCAGTTGCGGCACGCGCATGTACGGATCGGAAAACAGCCACAGGCGTAACGCCGACGGGGTTTGACTCAACCCCGGGGCAATGTCGACTTCGCCTTCGCGCACTGCGCTTTCCAGTTGCGCGAGGTCTTGAAAGTTGCGCCAGCTCAATTCGACATTGAGGACCTTGGCCAGCAACTTCATCAGCTCGACGTTGGCCCCGGACAAGCGCTGCAAGCGTCGGTCGTATTGCGCATACGGCGCTTGCAAGACCAGGCCAACGCGCAATTCATTATGCTGCGTCAGCCATTGCTGCTGGCTGGGCGACAGTTGCACGACATGTGCCGGTGGCGCAGGCGCCGCCCAGCCCATCAAGGGAAACCACAAACAGCCGATAACCCACAGGCAGCAAAATCGCTTCATTGAAGTCTCATACACTGACAAATTCTGACCAACCCATTAGGCTGCCGGGATACTTTCTGGCCTGGAATAACCGATGCCCTCTGTCTACCGCCTGGCAATGCCAGCATTGTGCCTGTCGCTGCTCCTGCCTTGTGCGTTTTCCGTCAAAGCCGCCGATCCTGCGCCTGCCGCCACGGCCGAAAAACCTGCCGAAGAAAAACCCGCCGAACGCCAGCCACTGCTTGAGCGTAGTCAGGAAGAGGCCGCCGCACTCGAACGTAAAGTCCCGGCACAAGAACAGCAACAGTTGCAGGCTGGCAGCGATACCTTTCTGGCCTTGTGGAAACCGGCCAACAACGCAGAGCCCAAAGGCGCGGTGATCATCATCCCCGGTGCCGGTGAAACGGCTGACTGGCCACAGGCTATCGGCCCGTTACGGCAAAAATTGCCGGACGCCGAGTGGAGCAGCCTGAGTATTACCCTGCCCGATCTGCAAAGCGACGTCATCGCCCCGCGGGTGATGGCGCCCGCCGCCGCGCCGAAAGCGCCGGAAACCGGCAGCAAGGATTCCACCACCGCACAACCGATCGAACAGGCTGCTGGCGGCGAAGCAGAAGTGGCGGATCAGGTAGTTGCAGAAACAACTGAAGAACAAGCCAAAGCGGATGCCGAGCGAATTTTCTCGCGCATCGATGCGGCGATTGCCTACGCCGAACAGCAAAGTGCCCGCAGCATTGTGGTGCTCGGACACGGCACTGGCGCCTATTGGGCCGCGCGCTACCTGAGCGAGAAGCAAACCGCGCAGGTGGAAAAGTTCGTCATGATCGATGCGCAGATGCCCGCCAAGGCCAAGCCAGTATTGGCCGAGCTGACGCCAACGCTGAAGCTGCCGACCGCTGATATTTTCTACATGGACAAACCACTGGATCGCAACGCGGCGCTTGAGCGCATGCAGGCGAGCAAACGCTTGAAGACCTCAGCGTTTAGCCAAGTGGCGCTCAAAGCACTGCCGGACAGGAAGGCGGAGCAGGAACAGTTGTTCCGGCGGGTGCGCGGCTGGTTGAGTCCACAGAACACCGATTGACCGGCAGACCGCGTCGCGTCCATCGCGAGCAGGCTCACTCCTACAGGTGATTACGCTCCAATTGAAGGAACCCGATCAACTGTACGAGTGAGCCTGCTCGCGATGGGGCCACTTCAGACGATACACACCTAACGACTAGCGAAAATCCCGCCGCTCACGAATCAACGTGTAGGCATTGTGCAGCTCGCGGGTTTTCTCGGTCGCTTCACGTACCTGCGCTGGCGTTGCACCGCTACCGGCAATCTTGTCCGGGTGGTGCCGACTCAACAGCCGCCGGTACGCGCGTTTGATCTGCGCCGGCTCGCTGCTCGCCGACACGCCAAGCAGACGCATCGCTTCCTGATAACTCACCGCCGCACTGACAATAGGCCGTTTGCCCGGCTCGTAATCACTGGCCAGTGCCTGCACCTGATGCGTCGTCCAGCCCAGCCACTTGCCCCATTGCGCCAACAATTCACGTTCACTGACGCCCGCGCGGCCATCGGCCCAAACCATCCGCCAACAGGCGCGCAACACACCTTCGGCCGCATGAGGTTGCCCACTGAGACGACGCAAGTAACCGCGCAAACTGTCGCTGCCGGACTTGCCGCGATTGAACGCAGCAATCGCCCGCCGCTGTGCCGGCTCGCTCATCTCCAGCGCTCGCATTTCGTTACGCGCCTGTTGGATATGCCCGTCCGTGACACGGCCGTCGCTCTTGGCCAGACGCCCCAGCAACACAAACAGCAATTCATCGTTGCGCAACATCGGCTGACCGCCGAGCTTTTCGCGCAAGTGCCCCCAGCTCTGTAAGTGCAGGCGCCGATCCAGTGCCTGCCCCAACAATGCCCCAAGCATGGCCCCCGGAATGCTGGCAATCGCAAAACCCGCTCCGGCTCCAATCAGAGTCCCTGGCCACAACATGTCAGCGACTCGCTTCTATCAAGATTTCGGCTTCAGCCAGGCGCTCGTGGGTGCCGACGTCGACCCAGTGACCTTTCAAGCGTTCACCGCTGACCTCGCCTTGCGCCATGGCCTGGCGCAGCAGCGGTGCCAGTTTGAAAGCCCCGTCGCGGCAACCGTCGAACAATTGCGGATGAAGGACGGCGATGCCGCTGTAGGTGAGAGTCGCGGCGTCGGCCAGGCCGTCGATCACTTGACCGTCAACCAGACTGAAGTCGCCAGTCGGGTGGTGCGCCGGGTTGTCCGCCAGCACCAGATGCGCCAGGCCGCTGATCGGCTGGTGCAGCACGCTGAAGTCGTAATCGGTCCAGATATCGCCGTTGACCACCAGAAACGCATCGTCACCGAGCAACGGCAGTGCACGGAAAATGCCACCGCCGGTTTCCAGCGGCTCGCCTTCCGGCGAGTACTGAATGCTCACGCCAAACTGCGAACCGTCACCCAGATAATCCTCGATCTGCTGACCGAGCCACGCGTGGTTGATCACGATCTCATTGAAACCGGCGGCCGCGAGGGCGCGCAGGTGATACTCGATCAACGGCACGCCACCGGCACGCACCAGTGGTTTCGGAGTGGTCAGGGTCAGCGGGCGCATGCGCTCGCCTTTGCCCGCGGCCAGAATCATTGCCTTCATGCTGTTGCTCCACCCCGCAGGCTGGCGAACAACGCTTGCAGTTCCGCCAGTTCAGGACGGCGCGCAATCACCGCTTCTATATAAGAGAAGAAGCGCGGCACGTCGGCCAGATAACGCGGCTTGCCGTCGCGATGGCAGATACGCGCGAAGATACCGATGACTTTCAAGTGACGTTGCACGCCCATCAGGTCGCTGGCGCGCAGGAAGTCTTCGAAATCCGCCTGCACCGGAATGTTCAGCGCCGACGCTTGCTGCCAGTAATTTTCCAGCCAGCCGCGCACGCGTTCTTCAGGCCAACTGAGGAACGCGTCCTTGAACAGGCACGTCACGTCGTAGGTCACCGGGCCGTAGACCGCATCCTGAAAATCCAGCACGCCGGGGTTAGGCTCGCTGATCATCAGGTTGCGCGGCATGTAGTCGCGGTGCACCAGCACTTTCGGTTGCGCCAGGGCGCTGTCGATCAGCAAATCGCTGATGCGCTGCCATTGCTGCTGTTGAGTCGAATCGAACTCAACGCCCAACTCGCGCTTCACGTACCACTCGGGGAACAGCTCCAGCTCACGGCGCAGCAACGCAACGTCGTAACTCGGCAGCGGCGCAACCATCGGCAACTGCTGAAATGCCAACAGTGCCTTTAGCGCATCGCTGAACAAAGCGTCGGCATTTTCGCCATCGATCACGTCGAGATAGGTCTTGTTGCCCAGGTCATTGAGCAAAAGAAATCCGCGTTCGAGGTCTTCGGCATAAATTTTCGGCACATTTATTCCGGATTTCGCCAGCAAAAAGGCGATATCCACGAACGGTTTGCAGTTTTCCTGGGGGGGTGGGGCATCCATCACGACGAAGCTGCGCCCCTCGCCTTCCCAACGGAAGTAACGGCGAAAACTCGCGTCGCTGCTGGCCGCGGTCAACGTGGCCGGGGGCACGGCGCCCCAGCCCTGATCTGCAAACAGGTTTGCCAACTGCTCATCGAGCCAAACTTTCAGGTGTTGCAAGCGTACATCTTGGTCAGGCATTGCAAGGGTCTCCGACGGCGCTAGCCGTCAAGCGGGTCATGCTTTATTATCCAGCATCTTTTTCAGACCATCGAGAGGCGTGCGGCCCACACCGCGGGCAGATGGCACGCAGGAAGCCCGGACTAATAAGATGGCATTGAAATCCCCCGCGTTTCGTAAAAAATTTCCGTTGTTGGTAACCGGCAGTCTGCTGGCTATGCAACCTCTGGCCAGTCAATTCGTTGTCGCCGCCGAGCAGTATGACTGCTCCGTCTCGGCTTCGGGTGGTTGGGCCTGTGCGCCCAAGTCATCCGCTGCAGCCTTGCCGCCGCGTCCAGTGCATGACGGCAGTGCCGTCAGCGCCACCGGCGAAGCGACGAGCGAGAACGGCTCGACTGCCGACACTGCCCCTAAAACGGCACTGGTCACCGAAGCCAAGGGCCGCGGCCTGAAATCCCGTAGCGAAGACTTCAGTCACCTCGACTGGGTTCCGCGCGAGAAGCTCACCGCCGCCCAACTGGCCGAAACGGGTCCGTACTGCTCTGGTGCCTATATCGAACCGATTCGTCCTGGCATGAATGACAAGACGAATAAAAGCGATGCTCCGACCTTTATCGGCGCAAAAGCCTCGCGCTATAACACCGATGATCAAGTTGGCACCCTGGCCGGTGATGTTGTCCTGCGTCAGGGCAGCATGCAGGTCGAGTCCGACGAGGCGAGCCTGTATCAGGCCGAGAGCCGCGCCGAACTCAATGGCGATGTGCGTATCCGTGACAACGGCGCGCTGATCGTCGGCGACCACGCCGATGTGCAACTCGACACCGGTGAAGCCAAGGTCGACAACGCCGAATACGTGATGCACAAATCGCGTATCCGCGGTAACGCGCTGTACGCCAAGCGTGCCGAGAACGCGATCATCCGCTTGAAGGACGGCACGTACACCACGTGCGAACCAAACAGCAACGCCTGGCAGCTCAAGGGCAACAACATCACCTTGAACCCGGCCACCGGTTTCGGTACCGCGACCAACGTGACACTGCGGGTCAAGGACATTCCGATCCTGTACACGCCGTACATCTACTTCCCGATCGACGACCGTCGCCAGTCGGGCTTCCTGCCGCCGACCATCGGCACCGGCAGCGACACCGGCTTCATGCTGGTCACCCCGTACTACTTCAACCTGGCGCCGAACTACGACGCCACGTTGTATCCGCGTTACATGAGCAAGCGCGGCATGCTGGTCGAAGGCGAATTCCGTTACCTGACCAAGTCGAGTGAAGGTCAGTTCGGCGCCGCGTATCTGAACGACGAAGATACCGATCGCAGCAAGCAGACCGACTACGAAAAAAATCGCTATATGTACAACTGGCAGCACAAGGGCGGTCTCGACTCCCGTGTGTTCACCCAGGTTGATTACACCAAGATTAGCGATCCGTATTACTTCCAGGATCTGACCACTGACCAGATCGGTGTGAAGAGCGCTGACTATGTAAACCAGCAGGGTTCCGTCACCTACCGTGGCGACAGTTACACCGCTCGACTGAACGCTCAGGCTTATCAGCTGGCTACCGTGTCGAACATCACGCCATATGACCGTCTGCCGCAGATCACCTTCAATGGTCAGCTGCCGTATCATCCGGAAGGTCTGAATTTCGATTACGAGACCGAACTGGTTCGCTTTGACCGTGATCTGGAAAACGGCAACTTCACCAATGAAGACGGCACTGTTGAGTCGCGCCTGGACAACAACGTCCAAGGCCTGGCCCGTGCCAACGGCGATCGTCTGAACCTGAAGCCGGGCGTCAGCTTGCCGATGAACTGGACCTATGGCTTCCTGAAGCCATCGCTCAAGTATCAGTACACCCAGTATCAGCTAGACCTGGACAGTACCGGCAAGTCACAGATCGTTGCCCAGCAAGATGCAGCAGCCGCAGCAGGTACCGACTATGTTGGCGGCAAGTTCGGCAGCAACCAGAACCGAGGCGTACCAATCGCCAGCATCGACAGCGGCCTGTACTTCGACCGCAACACGTCGTTCTTCGGCAAGAACTATCGCCAGACCCTGGAACCACGCCTGTTCTACCTCTACGTCCCTGAGGTTGATCAAGAAGACATTCCAGTGTTCGACACCAGCGAATACACTTTCAACTACGCATCGCTGTTCCGCGACAACCGCTTCTCCGGATCCGACCGTGTCGGCGACGAGAACAAACTGTCGCTGGGCGTGACCAGCCGTTGGATCGAAGACGATGGTTTCGAACGTCAACGCATCAGCGTCGGGCAGGCCCTGTACTTCAAGGATCGTGAAGTCCAACTGCCAGGTATCGATGCCAAGACCCGTGACGATGCGCAGGCCAACGTTTCGCCGTACGCACTGGAATACGAATATCGCTGGAACCGCGATTGGCGCACCACTGCCGACTACAACTGGGACCCGGACAGCCGCAGCCCACGTTCCGGCAGTGCGATGTTCCACTACCAGCCTGAAGACAACCCGAACAAGGTCATCAACGCCGGCTATCGCTATCGCAATGACCAGGTTCGTTACGACCAGAACACCGGTAAATGGTCGGTGGGTGGTGGTGACTACGGCACTCCAGGCCAACCTGGCTACGTGAAGGACTACTACAAGATCCAGCAGCATGACTTCTCGGTCATCTGGCCGATCGTTCCACAGTGGAACGCGATCAGCCGCTGGCAGTACGACTACAACCGTAACCGCACGCTGGAAGCCTTCGGTGGTTTTGAATACGACAACTGCTGCTGGAAACTGCGCCTGATCAACCGTTACTGGGTCAGCTATGACGAGTTCAGTCAGAACGCCCCGGAAAACGAAAAAGGCGACCACGGCGTCTTCCTCCAAATTGTTCTGAAGGGACTCGGCGGCCTAACCGGCGCCAAGGTAGAGAGCTTCCTCGACAAAGGCATTCAAGGTTATCGTGAACGTGAAGACCAAGCTTTCTGATTGTCTGCGCCCGCTGATGCTGGGCGCGCTGTTCCTGGGTACTGCGGCCAACGCCGCCGTACAGTCCATCGATAAAGTGGTTGCGATCGTCGACAACGACGTGGTCATGCAGAGCCAACTGGACCAGCGTGTCCACGAAGTTCAGCAGACCATCGCCAAGCGTGGCGGCGGCTTGCCGCCTCCGGGCGTGCTGGATCAACAGGTGCTTGAGCGCCTGATCGTCGAAAACCTGCAACTGCAGATCGGCGAACGCTCCGGCATCCGCATCACCGATGAAGAACTGAACCAGGCTGTCGGTACCATTGCCCAGCGCAATAACATGACCGTGGATCAATTCCGCGCCGCTCTGGCTCACGACGGTCTGTCCTACGACGACGCCCGTGACCAGATCCGTCGCGAAATGGTCATCAGCCGTGTACGTCAGCGCCGCGTGGCAGAACGCATCCAGGTGTCCGAGCAGGAAGTGAAAAATTTCCTCGCGTCCGACCTGGGCAAAATGCAACTGTCCGAGGAGCTGCACCTGGCCAACATCCTCATTCCAACCCCGGAAAGTGCTAGTTCTGAAGCCATTCAGAGCGCCGCACGCCAGGCGATGGAGGTTTACCAGCAACTCAAGCAAGGTGCTGACTTCGGCCAGATGGCCGTTGCCAAATCCGGCAGCGACAACGCGCTGGAAGGCGGCGACATGGGCTGGCGTAAAGCGGCGCAACTGCCACCTCCGTTTGATCGCGAGTTGAGCAGTATGGCCGTCGGCGACGTGACTCAGCCTGCGCGCACGCCTGGCGGCTTCATAATCCTGAAGCTGCTGGCCAAACGCGGCGGCGAGAGCCAGACCCGCGACGAAGTGCATGTACGCCACATTCTGGTCAAGCCAAGCCCGATCCGCGACGAAGCCAAGACCAAAGCCTTGGTTCAATCGCTGTACGAGCGCATTTTGGCGGGTGAAGATTTCGCCACTCTGGCGAAAAGCTACTCCGAAGACCCGGGCTCTGCGCTTAACGGTGGCGACCTGAACTGGATCGACCCGAACGCACTGGTTCCGGAATTCCGCGAAGTGATGGCCAAGACCCCACAAGGTCAGCTGTCCAAGCCATTCCAGACCCAATACGGCTGGCATGTTCTGGAAGTCCTTGGCCGTCGCGCCACCGACAGCACCGAACAAGCCCGCGAGCAGCAAGCCATGACCGTACTGCGTAACCGCAAATACGACGAAGAGCTGCAAACCTGGCTGCGTCAGATCCGTGACGAAGCGTACGTAGAGATCAAACTCCCTGGTGCAGACCAGGCAGCGCAGTGAAACCCAAGCGTTTCGCGCTGACACCCGGCGAACCAGCCGGCATCGGTCCCGACCTGTGCCTGCTGCTCGCCTCGCAAGCCCAGCCACATCCCCTGATTGCCATCACCAGCCGCGACCTGCTCCTTGAGCGGGCCGCGCAGCTGGGGCTGGCCGTCAACTTTCTGGACGTCGGCCCGAATCACTGGCCGGATGCCCCGGCGCCCACAGGCAGCCTGTATGTCTGGGACACTCCGGTCAGTGCCCCCGTGGTTGCCGGGCAACTGGACAAGGCCAATGCGGCGTTCGTCCTCGAAACCCTGACCCGCGCCGGTAACGGCTGCCTGAACGGCGACTTCGCCGGGATGATCACAGCCCCCGTCCATAAGGGCGTGATCAACGAGTCGGGCATCGCGTTTTCCGGGCACACGGAGTTTCTGGCGGACCTTACCCATACCGCGCAAGTGGTGATGATGCTGGCCACTCGCGGTTTGCGCGTGGCGCTGGTCACCACCCACCTGCCCCTGCGTGACATCGCCGATGCGATCACGCCGGAGCGCCTGGAACGAGTCACGCGGATTCTGCACAGCGACCTGCAAAACAAATTCGGCATCGCCCAGCCACGTATCCTGGTCTGCGGGCTCAACCCGCACGCCGGTGAAGGCGGACACCTGGGCCATGAAGAAATCGACATCATTGAACCAACATTAGAGCGCCTGCGCGGCGAGGGCATGGACCTTCGTGGCCCGCTGCCTGCTGACACTCTGTTTACCCCAAAATATCTGGAGCACTGCGACGCAGTGCTGGCGATGTACCACGACCAGGGCTTGCCTGTGCTCAAGTACAAAGGCTTCGGCGCTGCCGTCAACGTGACACTTGGCCTGCCGATCATCCGCACATCGGTCGACCATGGCACTGCCCTGGATCTGGCCGGCAGCGGCAAGATCGACACCGGCAGCCTGCAAGTCGCCCTGGAAACCGCCTACCAGATGGCCGAGACCCGTTTATGACCGAGCAATACCAACACAAGGCGCGCAAACGCTTTGGCCAGAACTTCCTGCACGATGCCGGCGTTATCGACCGCATCCTGCGTTCCATCCATGCCAAAGCCGAAGACCGCCTGCTGGAAATCGGTCCGGGCCAGGGTGCGCTGACTGCAGGCCTGCTCAACTCCGGCGCTCAGCTCGATGTGGTTGAGCTGGACAAGGACTTGATTCCGATCCTCAACCAGCAGTTTGCCGGCAAGAGCAACTTCAACCTGCACCAGGGCGATGCGCTGAAGTTCGACTTCAACACGCTCAATGCCGCGCCGAACAGCCTGCGTGTGGTCGGCAACCTGCCGTACAACATCTCCACGCCGCTGATTTTTCATCTGCTGAACAACGCCAGCATCATTCGCGACATGCACTTCATGCTGCAGAAAGAAGTGGTCGAGCGTCTGGCCGCAGGTCCGGGCGGTGGTGACTGGGGTCGTCTGTCGATCATGGTTCAGTACCATTGCCGCGTAGAGCACCTGTTCAACGTCGGTCCGGGCGCGTTCAACCCGCCGCCGAAAGTCGACTCGGCGATCGTTCGTCTGGTGCCGCACGCCGTGCTGCCGCATCCGGCCAAGGATCACAAGTTGCTGGAGCGCGTCGTCCGCGAAGCCTTCAACCAGCGCCGTAAAACCCTGCGCAACACCCTCAAGCAATTGCTCAGCAATGCCGAGATCGAAGCCGCCGGCGTCGATGGCAGCCTACGTCCGGAGCAACTCGACCTGGCCGCGTTCGTGCGCCTGGCCGACCAGCTCGCCATCCAGGTCCCAGCCTCCCCCGCTGCCGACTGACAAACGATGAACGCTATCGGGCAGGACGCCACTCTGGTTTACTGCCCGATACTTGCCTAGACTGATTCCCCATCAGCTACGCCCCGCGTTCCGCTTCGTTTAAGGCCTCTTGCATGTCCGATTCCCGTTACCAGGTCGATGTCAGCGTCGTTACCCACTATCTGGCAGACCAATCGCAACCCGAGCACGACCGCTTTGCCTTCGCCTACACCATTACCGTGCAGAACAACGGCGAGCAGCCCGCTCGGCTGATGTCGCGGCATTGGGTGATCACCGATGGCGATGGCCATGTCGAGGAGGTTCGTGGCGCAGGCGTGGTTGGCCAGCAGCCGTTGATCGATGCCGGCCAGAGCCACACTTACAGCAGCGGCACGGTGATGACCACCAAGGTCGGCACCATGCAGGGCACCTATGAAATGGTCGCCACTGACGGCAAACATTTCGACGCCATCATCAAACCTTTCCGCCTGGCGGTGCCCGGGGCCTTGCACTGATGGCAACGTACGCCGTCGGCGACCTGCAAGGCTGTCTTGAGCCGCTCAAATGCCTGCTCAAGCAAGTCGCGTTCGACCCGACGCTGGATCGGCTGTGGCTGGTCGGCGATCTGGTCAACCGTGGGCCGCAGTCGCTGGAAACCCTGCGCTTTCTATATGGCATGCGCCAATCGCTGGTCTGCGTACTGGGCAACCATGACCTGCATCTGCTGGCTGCGGCAAAAAACATCGAACGCCTGAAGAAGTCCGACACCTTGCGCGAAATTCTCGAAGCGCCGGACTGCGCCGAACTGCTTGAGTGGCTACGCCAGCAAAAACTCATGCACTACGACGAACAGCGCGATGTCGCCATGGTTCACGCCGGCATTCCACCGCAATGGTCGCTGCGTCGTGCCTTGAAGTGCGCTGACGAAGTCGAGACCGCCCTGCGTGACGACAATCTGTTTCCGGCCTTTCTCGACGGCATGTACGGCAACGAGCCGGCGAAGTGGGACAACGACCTCAAAGGCGTGACGCGCCTGCGGGTCATTACCAACTACTTCACGCGCATGCGCTTCTGCACCGCCGAAGGCAAGCTCGACCTCAAAAGCAAGGAAGGCCTCGATACCGCGCCACCGGGTTACAAACCGTGGTTCCAGCACAAGGAGCGCAAGACCAAAGACTTGCGAATCATCTTCGGTCACTGGGCGGCACTCGAAGGCAATATCCACGAACCAGGCATCTCGGCGCTGGACACCGGTTGTGTCTGGGGCGGCAGCCTGACCTTGATGAACGTCGACAGCGGTGAACGCCTGTCGTGCAAATGCGATGAGCATGGCGGTCTCGCGTCAACCGTTACACCACTTATCCCCGAAACTTCGCCAGTCAACGTCCCGCGATAGACTGCGCATTCAGCCGAGCAACAGGAACCGCCATGAGCGAATTCAAACGCATCCCCCCGGAACAGGCCCAGGCCCTGCGCGAGCAAGGCGCCGTCGTGGTCGACGTACGTGATCCAGCAACATTCGCCGCCCTGCACATCAGCGGCTCAAAGCATCTGGACAATCATTCGCTGCACGCCTTCATTCAAGGCGCCGACCTCGATGCACCGACGGTGGTCGTCTGCTACCACGGCAACTCCAGCCAGGGCGCAGCGGCCTACCTGATCAGCCAGGGCTTTTCCGACGTCTACAGCATGGACGGCGGCTTCGAGTTGTGGCGTACGACTTATCCTGCGGAAACCGCCCAAGGCACCGCCGAATAATTTTTTTGTCACGTGCAGGCCCCGGCTGCCGCGGGCCTGCGCTGGGCAGACGAACGGTCTGCCACAACTAATTACGTATCTCGCCTTTACCTCCCGAATTCCCAACTATCCTTAAGCCCAGGCCATCCAAAACAGGGGAGAGCCGGTACACCGGCGCACGGGTCATCGGGAGTGACTTTCACGATTGTCGGTCGTGAAAGTGTTCTGGGGGGTAAACAAACAGCTGCCACCGCGGTTGTTTGCCAGCATCGACTGAGTGATCCGGCGTCGGCTCCACGTATCGAGCGAGGTGACGTCATGAGTATCTTTAGCCACTTCCAACAACGCTTCGAGTCCACACGCCAGGAAGAACTCTCGCTGCAAGAGTACCTGGAGCTGTGCAAGAAAGACCGGAGCGCTTACGTTTCCGCCGCCGAGCGTCTATTGCTGGCCATCGGTGAGCCCGAACTGCTCGACACCTCGACCAACTCGAGACTGTCGCGCATCTTCTCCAACAAGGTAATCCGCCGCTATCCGGCCTTTGAAGACTTCCACGGGATGGAAGAATGCATCGACCAGATCGTTTCGTATTTCCGCCACGCCGCCCAAGGCCTGGAAGAGAAGAAACAAATCCTTTATCTGCTCGGCCCCGTCGGCGGCGGTAAATCGTCCCTGGCCGAAAAGCTGAAACAGCTGATCGAGAAAGTGCCCTTTTACGCAATCAAGGGTTCGCCGGTATTCGAATCGCCTCTGGGTCTGTTCAACGCCACCGAAGATGGCGCGATCCTCGAAGAAGATTTCGGTATTCCACGGCGCTACCTGAACACCATCATGTCGCCATGGGCGACCAAACGCCTGGCCGAATTCGGCGGCGACATCAGCCAGTTCCGCGTGGTCAAACTGTACCCGTCGATCCTCAATCAGATCGCCGTGGCTAAAACCGAACCGGGTGACGAGAACAACCAGGACATCTCTGCGTTGGTCGGTAAGGTCGACATCCGCAAACTCGAGGAATACCCACAGAACGACGCCGACGCTTATAGCTACTCCGGTGCGTTGTGCCGGGCCAACCAGGGCCTGATGGAATTCGTCGAAATGTTCAAGGCACCGATCAAGGTGCTGCACCCATTGCTGACTGCGACCCAGGAAGGCAACTACAACAGCACCGAAGGTCTCGGCGCGATTCCGTTTACCGGGATCCTGCTCGCCCACTCCAACGAATCGGAATGGCACACCTTCCGCAACAACAAGAACAACGAAGCGTTCATCGACCGGATCTACATCGTCAAAGTGCCGTATTGCCTGCGCGTCAGCGACGAAGTGAAGATCTACGACAAATTGCTGTTCAACAGTTCGCTGGCCAAGGCGCATTGCGCGCCGGACACCCTGAAGATGCTGGCGCAGTTCACCGTACTGTCGCGCCTCAAAGAGCCGGAAAACTCCAACATCTATTCGAAGATGCGCGTCTACGACGGCGAAAACCTCAAGGACACCGATCCGAAGGCCAAGTCGATTCAGGAATACCGCGACTCGGCAGGCGTCGACGAGGGCATGAACGGCCTGTCGACCCGCTTCGCCTTCAAGATTCTGTCCAAGGTCTTCAACTTCGATCCGCATGAAATCGCCGCCAACCCGGTGCACCTGCTCTATGTGCTGGAACAGCAGATCGAACAGGAACAATTCCAGGCCGAAACCCGCGAACGCTACCTGCGCTACCTGAAAGAGTACCTGGCACCGCGTTATATCGAGTTTATCGGCAAGGAGATCCAGACCGCTTATCTCGAGTCCTACAGCGAGTACGGCCAGAACATTTTCGACCGCTACGTGCTCTACGCCGACTTCTGGATTCAGGATCAGGAATACCGCGACCCGGAAACCGGCGAGATCCTCAACCGCGTTGCTTTGAACGAAGAACTGGAGAAAATCGAAAAACCGGCCGGCATCAGCAATCCGAAGGATTTCCGCAACGAAATCGTCAACTTCGTGCTACGCGCCCGGGCCAACAACAATGGCAAGAATCCGACCTGGCTCAGCTACGAAAAACTGCGCGTGGTCATCGAGAAGAAAATGTTCTCGAACACCGAGGATCTGCTGCCGGTTATCAGCTTCAACGCCAAGGCCAGCAAGGAGGATCAACAGAAACACAACGACTTCGTCACTCGAATGGTCGAACGCGGCTACACCGACAAACAGGTACGGCTACTTTCCGAATGGTACCTACGGGTCCGCAAATCGCAATAAAGCAGCTGCAAGCTTCTAGCGACAAGCTGCAAGAGAACAGCAAAAACCGATCTCGAGGACGGGAGAGCGTTCACTTGCAGCTTGAAGCTTATGACTTGAAGCTCCCCGGAGGGGTCTATGAGCTATGTGATCGACCGACGTCTGAATGGCAAGAACAAGAGCACGGTGAACCGTCAGCGCTTCCTGCGGCGTTACCGTGACCACATCAAAAAGGCCGTCGAAGAGGCGGTCAGCCGGCGCTCCATTACCGATATGGAGCACGGCGAGCAGATCAGCATCCCCGGTCGCGACATCGACGAACCGGTGCTTCATCACGGTCGTGGTGGTAAACAGACCGTCGTGCATCCCGGCAACAAGGAGTTCACCGCCGGTGAACACATCGCTCGTCCACCGGGCGGTGGCGGCGGCCGAGGTCCGGGCAAGGCCGGCAACTCTGGCGAAGGCATGGACGAGTTTGTCTTCCAGATCACTCAGGAAGAATTCCTCGAATTCATGTTCGAAGACCTCGAACTGCCGAACCTGGTCAAACGCAACCTGAGCGGCACCGACACCTTCAAAACCGTGCGCGCGGGGATCAGCAACGAGGGCAACCCGTCACGAATCAACATCATCCGCACCTTGCGTTCAGCGCACGCGCGGCGCATTGCGTTGTCTGGCAGCAGCCGGGCGAAACTGCGCGAGGCCAAGGAAGAACTCGAGCGCCTGAAACGCGAAGAGCCGGACAACTTCGGCGATATTCAGGAACTCGAGGCTGAAATCGAAAAACTCAGCGCGCGCATTCACCGCGTGCCGTTCCTCGACACCTTCGACTTGAAATACAACCTGCTGATCAAACAGCCGAACCCCAGCTCGAAAGCCGTCATGTTCTGCCTGATGGACGTTTCTGGCTCGATGACACAGGCGACCAAGGACATCGCCAAACGCTTTTTCATCCTGTTGTACCTGTTCCTCAAGCGAAACTACGACAAGATCGACGTGGTGTTCATCCGCCACCACACCAGCGCCCGGGAAGTTGACGAGGAGGAGTTTTTCTATTCACGGGAAACCGGCGGCACGATTGTTTCCAGTGCATTGAAACTGATGCAGGAGATCATGGCCGAGCGTTATCCGAGCAACGAGTGGAACATCTACGCGGCGCAGGCTTCCGACGGTGACAACTGGAACGATGATTCGCCGATCTGCCGCGATATCCTGATCAATCAGATCATGCCGTTTGTGCAGTACTACACTTACGTGGAGATCACCCCGCGTGAACATCAGGCCTTGTGGTACGAATACGAACGCATTGCCGATGCCTTCTCTGACACATTTGCCCAGCAGCAACTGGTCTCGGCCGGGGATATCTATCCGGTCTTCCGTGAACTCTTCCAGCGCAGGTTAGTGACATGACCGCCAAAGAGCAGAAGCGCCAACCCATTTCAACCGGCTCCGAATGGACGTTCGAGCTGATCCAGACTTACGACCGCGAAATCGCCCGCATCGCGGCCGGCTATGCACTGGACACCTACCCCAACCAGATCGAAGTGATCACCGCTGAACAAATGATGGACGCCTATGCCTCGGTGGGCATGCCGCTGGGTTACCACCATTGGTCTTACGGCAAACACTTCCTCAGCACCGAAAAATCCTACAGCCGCGGGCAAATGGGCCTGGCGTACGAGATCGTGATCAACTCCGATCCGTGCATCGCTTACCTCATGGAAGAAAACACCATCTGCATGCAGGCGCTGGTAGTCGCGCACGCGTGCTATGGCCACAACAGCTTCTTCAAGGGTAATTACCTGTTTCGCACCTGGACTGACGCCAGCTCGATCATCGACTACCTGGTGTTCGCCAAGCAGTACATCATGCAGTGCGAGGAGCGCCACGGCATCGATGCGGTGGAAGACCTGCTCGACTCCTGCCATGCGCTGATGAATTACGGTGTCGACCGCTATAAACGCCCGTATCCGATTTCCGCCGAGGAGGAACGGCGGCGGCAGAAAGATCGTGAAGAACACCTGCAGAAGCAGATCAACGATCTGTGGCGCACCATCCCCAAAGGCGCAGACAAATACAGCGACAAGGACAACGCACGTTTCCCGGCCGAGCCTCAGGAAAACATCCTCTACTTCATCGAGAAACACGCGCCGTTGCTGGAACCCTGGCAGCGCGAGATCGTGCGGATCGTGCGCAAGATCGCCCAGTACTTCTATCCACAACGCCAGACTCAAGTGATGAACGAAGGTTGGGCGACGTTCTGGCACTACACGCTGATGAACGACCTGTACGACGAAGGCCTGGTCACCGACGGCTTCATGATGGAGTTCCTCACGTCGCACACCAGCGTGGTGTTCCAGCCGGGCTTCGACAGCCCCTACTACAGCGGCATCAACCCCTACGCACTGGGCTTTGCCATGTACCGTGACATTCGACGCATGTGCGAGGAGCCTACAGAGGAAGATCGCCACTGGTTCCCGGATATCGCCGGTACCGACTGGCTGTCGACCATCAAGTTCGCCATGAGCAGCTTCAAGGACGAGAGCTTTATCCTGCAATACCTGTCACCCAAGGTCATCCGCGATCTGAAACTGTTCAGCATCCTTGATGACGATCAGAAGGACGATTTGCTGGTACCGGCGATCCATGACGAAACCGGCTACCGAATCATCCGCGAAACCCTGGCCGCGCAGTACAACCTCGGCAATCGTGAGCCGAACGTGCAGATTTACAGCATCGATCGTCGTGGTGACCGTTCGCTGACCCTGCGCCACCAGCAACACGATCGCAAACCGCTGGGTGACTCTACCGACGAAGTGCTCAAACACCTGCATCGCTTGTGGGGCTTCGACATCCATCTGGAAACCCTGCAGGGCGACCAGATCATGAAAACCCATCACGTTCCGCCACGCAGCGAACACAGCGAGGGGGATTACGGTCGGCTCGACCTGGCCGTCATTCATCTTTGATCCGGTTCTGGCCTCCGAAAGTCTGACGCAAGGGTTATCCTGTCGGGCTAACGGAGGTTTTTTATGCAGATTTACAAGGTTGGCGGTGCGGTGCGTGATCGCTTGCTGGGCAAACCGGTCACCGATATCGACTGGGTAGTCGTTGGTGCTACCACGGAAGAAATGCTCGCCCTGGGCTATCGTCCGGTGGGCGCGGATTTTCCGGTTTTTCTTCATCCAAAAAGTGGTGAGGAATATGCCCTTGCCCGTACCGAGCGCAAAAGTGGTCGAGGTTATGGCGGCTTCACTTTTCACGCCAGCCCCGAAGTGACGCTTGAAGAAGACTTGATCCGTCGCGACCTGACCATCAACGCCATGGCCGAGGACGATCAGCAGAATTTGACTGATCCCTACCACGGTCAGCGCGATCTTGAAGATCGAATCCTGCGCCATGTTTCTCCGGCGTTCGCCGAAGATCCGCTCCGTGTACTGCGTGTTGCCCGCTTTGCTGCCCGCTATGCCGATCTCGGTTTCACCGTTGCGCCGCAGACCCTGGAACTGATGCGCCAGCTCAGCGAATCCGGCGAACTGCAAGCGCTGACGGCCGAGCGTAGCTGGAAGGAAATCTCCCGAGCACTGATGGAAGATCAGCCACAGGTGTTCATTCAGGTGCTTCGCGACTGTGGCGCACTGAAAGTACTGATGCCAGAAGTCGATGCGCTTTTCGGCGTGCCGCAACCGGAAGTCCATCATCCGGAAATCGACACCGGCATTCACACATTGAGCGTGCTGGAGCAATCAGCTCTGCACAAACAACCGCTCACCGTACGCTGGGCCTGCCTGCTGCACGATCTAGGCAAAGGCCTCACCCCAACCGAGGAATGGCCACGGCACATCGCTCACGAGCACACAGGGCTGAAACTGATCAAAGCGGTCAACGAACGCTTCAAGGCGCCGAAGGATTGCCAGGAATTGGCGTTGCTGGTTGGCAAATACCACACCCACGGGCACCGGGCGCTGGAGCTGAAGGCTTCGACGCTACTGGAGTTGTTACAGAGCTTTGATGTGTATCGCCGGCCGCAACGGTTTGAAGAGTTTATCGTTGCGTGCGAGATGGATGCCCGGGGCCGCAAAGGACTGGAGCAAAGGAGTTACCCACAGGCGGATTATTTGCGCGGCGCGGCGAAGGCTGCGCGGGAAGTCGCGGTGCAGCCGTTGCTGGAGAAAGGATTCAAGGGGCCCGAACTGGGCGAAGCGTTGAAGCGTGAACGGCTCAAGGCCTTGAAAGTGTACAAAGAGAACGCCTGAAGCAAGATCAAAAGATCGCAGCCTGGGGCAGCTCCTACACGGGGTTATCTGTAGGAGCTGCCCCAGGCTGCGATCTCTTGCTTTTAAAGATTCTCAGGCGTGAGTTGCTCACCCCGCCATTCAAACGCGACCGGTGCCAGCACCTGATCAATCTGCGCTTCTGCCCACAACGTCGCGAAGCTTTTTCCCACGCCCGGATGCACACGATCCGGCGCAATCAGCGACAACGGCCACAGCACAAAGGCGTTTTTCAGAATTTCAGCGCGCGGCAAGACCAAGCCATCGAAATTACCTGCCAGATCGCCGTACAGCAGCACATCGATATCCAGCGGCAAGCCCTTGCGATCCGGCGCATATCGGCCGTTATCCGCCTCGATAAATTTCAAGCGGCGATCCAGCTCCGTCAATGGCAGGTCGGTGAAGGCCGACACCACAAAGTTGAAGAACGGCCCGCTCTTGATCCCCACCGGCTGGCTCTCGAACACCGCCGAACAGCGGATATCCACCAGAAACGTCGCCAGCGCATCAAGACCTGCGCGCAAATGCGTTTCGCGCTCGATGTTGCTACCGAGCCCAAGATAGACCTGAGTCAGCGACATCCGCGCTCGATCTCCACACCGACACCGCCCTTGGCGGCAGGAACAGCGCCGGGCTTGGTCAGTTTGAGACGCACCCAAGTGATCTTGAACTCGCTCATCAGCACCTCAACCAGACGCTCGGCAAAAGTCTCGACCAATTGAAACTGCGCCTGCTCGGCAAAAGCCTGAATCCGCGTGGAAACGCTGGCGTAGTCGAGCGCCAGGGTCAGGTCGTCGCCGGCGGCGGCTGGGCGATTGTCCCAGGCGAAGCTCAGATCAAGACGCAAGCACTGTCGGATGCCGCGCTCCCAGTCGTAGGCACCAATGACGGTGTCGACTTCCAGGCCCTCGATAAACACTCTGTCCAAGCACTTTTCTCCGCTGCACGACAAGGGCGCAATGCGCCGTTAGAATCAGGGCGTCCTCGCCCGGAATAGTTAGCATGTTTTGGTTACTGGCGACCTTCGCCTACCTGCTCGGCTCGCTGTCCTTCGCCATTTTGCTCAGCCGCCTGACCGGAAACCCGGATCCGCGAATGAGTGGCTCAGGCAATGCCGGTGCCACCAACATGCTGCGCCTGGCCGGTCGCAAACTCGCGATCCTGACCTTGCTGGGTGATCTGTGCAAAGGCCTTGTGCCGGTGCTGATAGCAGCGGCTGCGGGCCTTTCGCTGCAGGATCAGGCCTGGATCGGCGTATGCGCCGTGATCGGCCACCTGTTCCCGCTGTATTTCCGCTTCCGTGGCGGCAAAGGTGTTGCTACCGCTGCCGGCATGCTCCTGGGCCTGTATCCGCCCGCCGCGCTGCTCGCCGTTTGCGCCTGGCTGCTGACGTTCTACCTGACCCGCACCAGTTCGCTGGCAGCGCTGATTGCCACGCCACTGACCCTGCCACTGCTGGCCTGGCAGGAACCGGAGGCGCTGTTGCCGATGAGCGCGTTGACGCTGCTGATCGTCTGGCGCCACCGCGGCAATCTACGCGACCTGTTTGCCGGGCGCGAACGGCATTTTTAAATACCGTTCATGAGCGCCGCTCATCACAACGCTGACAACTGCTCCATCGGCCAGCGCGCCTGCACGCTGATCGCCAGACTTTCCTGCTGGCCGGCCTGCAAGCGCTGGCAACCGGCAAACGCGATCATCGCGCCATTGTCAGTGCAGAACTCGGGACGGGCGTAGAACACATCGCCCTGCATGTCACCGAGCATCTTCTCCAGCGAAACACGCAAAGCCTTGTTGGCACTGACGCCACCAGCGATCACCAGACGCCTCATGCCCGCCTGTTTCAGGGCGCGCTTGCACTTGATGGTCAAAGTCTCCACCACGGCCTGCTGGAACGCCAGCGCGATGTCGCAACGGGCTTGCTCGTTGTCGTCCCCGGCGCTGACGCACTGCTGCCAGGCGTTGAGAGCAGAGGTTTTCAGACCACTGAAGCTGAATTGCAAACCCGGGCGATCACACATCGGACGCGGGAAAGTGAAACGTCCTGCGACGCCTTTCTCCGCCAACTTGGCGATTTCCGGCCCGCCCGGATAATTGAGGCCCATCATCTTCGCGGTTTTGTCGAACGCTTCGCCCGCGGCATCGTCGAGCGTTTCGCCAAGCAAGCTGTATTGACCGATGCCATCGACCTGAACCAGCTGCGTATGACCACCGGAGACCAACAAAGCGACGAACGGGAATTCCGGTGGTTTTGGCTCCAGCATCGGCGCCAGCAAATGACCTTCCATGTGGTGCACGCCAAGGGCCGGAATGCCCCAGGCAAACGCCAGCGCTTGCGCGCAGGAAGCACCGACCAGCAACGCACCAACCAGGCCAGGGCCCGCGGTGTAGGCGATCGCGTCGATCTCGGTCGGCACGCAGTCAGCCTCGGCCAACACCTGACGAATCAAGGGCAGCATGCGCTTGACGTGGTCACGCGAGGCCAGTTCCGGCACCACACCGCCATAGGCGCGGTGCAGGTCGATCTGGCTGAACAGCGCGTCGGCCAGCAGGCCGCGCTCACTGTCATATAATGCGACGCCGGTTTCGTCGCAGGAGGTTTCTAATCCCAGTACTAGCATGGGTTTGCGCCTTGTTTAGGCTGAATTCGAAGGCGCGCATAATAGTCCCCGAGTGATGCCCCGACCAGCGGTTTTCGATCAGAGGCTTTGCATTCCGAGCGATGAGGGGTTAACATCCGCAACCCTTAAAAACCGACGTCTTCAAGTGCTCTTTTGCCGCGAGGATGTTGACCCCGGTAATGAATGAAGGTAGCTCTGGATGCCAGCCGTCAAAGTTAAAGAGAACGAACCCTTCGACGTAGCTCTGCGTCGTTTCAAGCGCTCCTGCGAAAAAGCCGGTGTACTGGCTGAAGTTCGTAGCCGCGAATTTTACGAGAAGCCAACTTCTGAGCGTAAGCGCAAAGCAGCAGCCGCTGTTAAGCGTCACGCCAAGAAAGTTCAGCGCGAACAGCGCCGCGCCGTTCGTCTGTACTAATACACAGACGTTCGTAGCAAGCTTCTTGCCTAAGCCCGGCTCTCAGCCGGGCTAATGGCATTTGCGTAAAACGCTTGATGCTTCACTGTCGAAGCCGCACACGCGACCGAGACAAATCTGCTTCAAACGTCAGACCTGGCTCTTTTGCCAGCGGTGCACGTCTTTTCTGACGAGCCTTTCAAGGCTACTGACGAGCACACCCACTGATTCCTCTCACGACGATCAGCCCAAGGCACCTGCATGCGTGCCCGCTTTATTGAGCTATCCGAGGCCTCTTAACCGGCCGCCAGCGGATTCAGCGCAACACTTTCAAATAGTCGAAGACTGATAGGTACTAACGTCAGTGGATTTTCGGCAGATACACTTCCCGACAGCGATTATGCAGACGACACCGGTCGAGCCGCACATTTTGCGTGCTTACAACAACGACCCGCGTCCGGCCGCCCTTCGCATCGGACTTATTGCAGCGCAGACGACGAGAATGCCATGGCCGGGCTGATACCCCAGAGCTTCATTGACGACCTGCTGAACCGCACCGACATCGTCGACGTGGTCAGTTCGCGCGTGCAATTGAAGAAGGCCGGCAAGAACTACACCGCCTGTTGCCCGTTTCACAAAGAAAAAACCCCGTCTTTCAGCGTGAGTCCCGACAAGCAGTTCTATTACTGCTTCGGCTGCGGCGCGGGCGGCAACGCCCTCGGCTTTCTCATGGATCACGACAACCTGGACTTCCCCCAAGCCGTTGAAGATCTGGCGAAAGCCGCCGGCATGGAAATCCCCCGCGAAGAAAGCGGTCGCCCGCACAAACCGCGTCAGCCAACTGATTCGCCGCTGTATCCGCTGCTCACCGCCGCCGCCGACTTTTATCGGCAGGCGCTGAAGAGCCATCCATCGCGCAAAGCCGCGGTGGATTACCTCAAGGGCCGCGGCCTGACTGGCGAGATCGCCCGGGATTTCGGCCTCGGCTTCGCGCCGCCGGGCTGGGACAATCTGTTCAAACACCTGAGCAGCGACACCCTTCAGCAAAAAGCCATGATCGACGCCGGCCTGCTAATCGAGAACGCCGAAACCGGCAAACGCTATGACCGCTTCCGCGATCGCGTGATGTTCCCGATTCGCGACACCCGCGGGCGCATCATCGCGTTCGGTGGCCGCGTACTCGGCGACGACAAGCCGAAGTATCTGAACTCACCGGAAACCCCGGTATTCCATAAAGGCCAGGAACTCTACGGCCTCTATGAAGCACGCAAGAACAATCGCAACCTCGACGAAATCATCGTCGTCGAAGGTTATATGGACGTCATCGCTCTCGCCCAGCAAGGCCTGAAAAATGCCGTCGCAACACTGGGCACCGCGACCAGTGAAGAACACCTGAAGCGCCTGTTCCGCGTCGTGCCGAACGTATTGTTCTGCTTCGATGGCGATCAGGCCGGCCGCAACGCCGCATGGCGCGCCCTGGAAGCGACGTTATCGAGCTTGCAGGACGGCCGTCGCGCGCGCTTCCTGTTTCTGCCCGAAGGCGAAGACCCGGACACCTTGGTTCGCGCCGAAGGTACCGACGCCTTCAAAGCCCGGATCAATCAGCATGCGCAGCCGCTTGCCGATTATTTCTTCCAGCAACTGACCGAAGAAGCCGATCCACGCTCGCTCGAAGGCAAGGCCCATATGGCTACCCTCGCTGCACCGTTGATCGACAAAGTGCCGGGCGCCAACCTGCGCATCCTGATGCGCCAACGCCTGACCGAAATTACCGGCCTGAGCAGCGAAACCGTCAGTCAGCTCGCGCAAAGTGCGCCGCAGGAAGCGCCGCCCGCCTACGATCCGGGCATCAATTACGACGCAATGCCGGACTACAGCGACTACCATCAGCCGCAGGCACAGGACATGTATGTGCCGCAGCAGGAGTGGACGCCGAAGAAACCCGGCGCTGGCGGCAAGAAGTGGGACAAGAAGCCTTGGGATAAAAACGGCAAGCGTGGCGGCGATCGCGATCAACAACGTCCGCGCACACCGATTGGTGTTGAATCGCCGACCCTGACCGCCCTGCGCACACTGCTTCATCACCCGCAATTGGCCGAGCGCGTTGAAGACGCCGGACACATTGCGGACGAAAATCAGACCAACGCTCAGTTGCTTGTGGCGCTGCTCGAAGCCGTACAGAAGAATCCCAAGCTAAACTCATTTCAGTTGATCGCGCGATGGCACGGCACTGAACAGGGTCGCTTACTCAAGGCACTGGCTGAAAAGGAGTGGTTGATTGACGGCGATAACCTTGAACAACAGTTTTTCGACACCATTACTAGCTTGTCAGCCCGCCAACGCGAGCGAAATCTGGAACAACTGCTCAGAAAAGCGCGTCAAAGCGAACTGAGCAGCGAAGAGAAAAATCAACTGCGCGACCTATTAAGTCGCAATGTTTCCGCATCAAACCCGACCTCAACTGGCGCGTGAGGTCATAGCTCAGGTATAATCCTCGGCTTGTTTTTTGCCCGCCAAGACCTTCAGTGGATAGGGTGTTATGTCCGGAAAAGCGCAACAGCAGTCTCGTATTATTGAGTTGATCAAACTGGGTCGTGAGCAGAAGTATCTGACTTACGCCGAGGTCAACGACCACCTGCCCGAGGATATTTCAGATCCTGAGCAGGTGGAAGACATCATCCGCATGATTAACGACATGGGGATCCCCGTACACGAGAGTGCTCCGGATGCGGACGCCCTTATGTTGGCCGACGCCGATACCGACGAGGCCGCTGCGGAAGAAGCAGCAGCTGCGTTGGCAGCAGTGGAGACCGATATCGGTCGTACCACTGACCCTGTGCGCATGTATATGCGTGAAATGGGTACGGTCGAGCTTCTGACACGCGAAGGCGAAATCGAAATCGCCAAGCGGATCGAAGAAGGCATCCGTGAAGTGATGAGCGCAATCGCGCACTTCCCTGGCACGGTTGACCACATTCTCTCCGAGTACACTCGTGTGACCACCGAAGGTGGCCGCCTGTCCGACGTCCTGAGCGGTTATATCGACCCGGACGATGGGATTGCGCCGCCTGCCGAGGTGCCGCCGCCTGTCGAAGCGAAAGTCGCGAAAGCCGACGACGAAACCGACGACGATGAAGCCGAATCTTCCGATGACGAAGAAGAAGCCGAAAGCGGTCCGGATCCGGTTATCGCTGCCCAGCGCTTTGGCGCTGTCGCCGATCAGATGGAAATCACCCGCAAAGCGCTGAAAAAGCACGGTCGCAGCAACAAGGCAACAGTTGCCGAATTGTTGGCGTTGGCCGAGCTGTTCATGCCGATCAAACTGGTTCCGAAGCAATTCGAAGGCCTGGTCGAGCGTGTTCGCGGTGCCTTGGATCGTCTGCGTCAGCAAGAGCGCGCGATCATGCAACTGTGCGTACGTGATGCACGTATGCCACGCGCCGATTTCCTGCGTCAGTTCCCGGGTAACGAAGTCGACGAAAGCTGGTCCGACGCCCTGGCCAAAGGCAAGAGCAAGTACGCCGAAGCCATCGGTCGCGTTCAGCCGGACATCATCCGTTGCCAGCAGAAGTTGATTGCGCTGGAAACCGAAACCGGTCTGACCATCGCAGAAATCAAGGACATCAACCGTCGCATGTCGATCGGTGAGGCCAAAGCCCGCCGCGCGAAGAAAGAGATGGTTGAAGCCAACTTGCGTCTGGTGATCTCGATCGCCAAGAAGTACACCAACCGCGGCCTGCAATTCCTCGATTTGATTCAGGAAGGCAACATCGGCCTGATGAAAGCGGTGGACAAGTTCGAATACCGTCGTGGTTACAAGTTCTCGACTTATGCCACCTGGTGGATCCGTCAGGCGATCACTCGCTCGATCGCCGACCAGGCCCGCACCATCCGTATTCCGGTGCACATGATCGAGACGATCAACAAACTCAACCGTATTTCCCGGCAGATGTTGCAGGAAATGGGTCGCGAACCGACCCCGGAAGAGTTGGGCGAACGCATGGAAATGCCTGAGGACAAGATCCGCAAGGTATTGAAGATCGCTAAAGAGCCGATCTCCATGGAAACGCCGATCGGTGATGACGAAGACTCCCATCTGGGTGACTTCATCGAAGACTCGACCATGCAGTCGCCAATCGATGTCGCCACTGTTGAGAGCCTGAAAGAAGCGACTCGTGAAGTACTGTCCGGCCTCACTGCTCGTGAAGCCAAAGTACTGCGCATGCGTTTCGGTATCGACATGAACACCGACCATACACTCGAAGAAGTGGGCAAACAGTTTGACGTAACGCGCGAGCGGATCCGTCAGATCGAAGCCAAGGCGCTGCGCAAGCTGCGCCACCCGACGCGAAGCGAGCATCTGCGCTCCTTCCTCGACGAGTGATACCAGAACCCCCGGCCCAGGCCGGGGGTTTTGTTTATTAGGCAGATTAAATCCCGCGCACCACCCCTCCCCCGCGTACCGCGTCTACACTCGAAACAATCATCCCCGAGCCATAACGAGAGCGTTATGCCCAGATTGGCGTCCGTGCTTTTTTTGCTGTCACTGATGATCTGGACCGCAACCGCTGACGCGCTGACTCTGACCGATGAAGAACGTAGCTGGCTGGCGGCTCACCCGGACTTGCGTCTGGGTGTCGATGCTTCGTGGCCGCCCTTTGAGTTTCGCGACGACCAGGCGCGCTACCAAGGCCTCGCGGCTGACTATATCGACGTGATTCGCCAGCGTCTGGCGATCAAACTCACGCCGATCGAGCCGGTCAACTGGACCGTGGTGCTGGAGCAGGTCAAACAAGGCAAGATCGATCTGCTGCCGGGCATCATGTCGACCCCGGAACGCCAGACCTACCTGTCATTTACCCGCCCCTATCTCGACTTTCCAATTGTCATCCTCGCTCATGTCGGCGGCGCGCAACCGCGCAAACTTGAAGACCTCTACGGCCTGAAAATCGCCGTGGTTGAAAACTACGCGCCACATGAACTGCTGCGCACCCACCACCCGGACCTGAATCTGGTAGCCATGCCCAATGTCAGCTCGGCATTGCAGGCTCTGGCAACCGACGAAGTGGACGCTGTCGTCGGTGACCTCGCCTCCAGCGTCTGGAGCCTGCGCCAACTCAAACTCGACGGCCTGTATGTCAGCGGCGAAACCCCGTATCGCTATCAACTGGCGATGGGCGTGCCACGCGACAACAAGGTGCTGGTCGGCATTCTGGACAAAGTTCTCGCCGACATGAGCCCGGACGAAATCAGCAGCATTCAGGAGCATTGGGTCGGCAACGTCCTCGATCACCGGACGTTCTGGTCGGATCTGCTGGTTTACGGCCTGCCCGGCTTATTGGTACTGGTCAGCGTGCTGGCGGTGGTTATTCGCATAAACCGCCGCTTGAGCTCAGAAATAGCCCGGCGTATCGACCTCGAACAGGAACTGCGTAGCAGCGAATACCACTATCGCGGGTTGGTCGAGAGCTTGTCGGCGATTGCCTGGGAAGCGCGGATGAGTGACTTCACCTACAGCTATGTCTCGCCCCACGCTGAAGACTTGCTCGGTTATCCACTGTCGCATTGGTTGATACCGGGGTTCTGGCGCAACATCATTCACCCGGCGGATCTGACCCGCGCCCAAAGTTTCTGTGACCATGAAGTGCTGGCCGGGCGCGATCACAGCCTCGATTACCGAGTGATCACCGCCGACGGTCGCTGCCTGTGGGTGCGCGACATCGTCAGCCTGATCGAACACGGCCACGAGCCCGTCATGCGCGGCTTGATGATCGACATCAGCGAAACCAAACGCACCGAAGAGGCGCTGCGACTTTCGGAGCAGAAATTTGCCTCGGTGTTCCAGCAATGCCCGGACATTCTGGTGATTGCTCGACTGTCCGACGGCTGCCTGCTGGAGGTCAACGAAGCCTTCGAAGAACAGATCGGACTCAAGGCCGAGGAAGTCATCGGCCAGACCGCCACCGACCTGAATATCTGGGGAATTCCCGGCGTCGGGCCTGGCCTCTTGCAACGCTTGCAGGCCGGCAGCATCCGTAACCTGGAAATGCCCTTTCGCCGCAACAATGGCCAGGTTTTTACCGGCCTGATTTCTGCTGAACCCTTCGATCTGGATACCACACCCGCGCTGGTGGTTGTGGTGCGCGACATCACCCAGCTCAAGGAAACCCAACAACAACTGCAAACCTCGGAAGAGAAGTTCGCCAAAGCCTTCCATGCCTCACCGGACGGCTTGCTGCTGTCGCGACAGAGCGATGGCTTGCTGTTGGAAGTGAACGAGGGTTTTAGCCGCATCACTGGCTTCAACAGCGCCATGTCGGTGGACCGCTCGGCGCTGGATCTGGGGATCTGGGTCAACCTCAACGAACGCAAACAGATGCTCGATCTGCTGCACCGCGACGGTTTCGTACGCGACTTCAGCTGCCACATTCGCCGCAGTGACGGGCAGATTCGCCTGTGTGAGGTGTCCGCCCGTCCGCTGCCGATCGGTGATGAAGACTGCATGCTGACCATCGCCCGCGATATCACCGAACGCCATCTGATGCAGGAAAAGCTGCAACAAGCCGCGACGGTATTCGAAAGCACTGCCGAAGGCGTGCTGATCACCGACACTCAGCAGCACATCAGCGCGGTCAACCGCGCCTTCACCGAAATCACCGGTTACAGCGAAAGCGAAGCCCTCGGCCATACGCCACGCTTGCTCGCTTCCGGCCTGCATGACAGCGCGTTTTACGCAGCGATGTGGCACCAGTTGACCGACGAAGGTCATTGGCAGGGCGAGATATCCAACCGACGCAAGAACGGCGAGCTGTATCCGAGCTGGCTGACCATCAGCGCCGTGCGCAACCGTGACAAATTCATTACGCACTTTGTCGCCGTGTTTGCCGACATCTCCAGCCTCAAGCACGCCCAGGCGAAGCTTGATTATCAGGCACACCACGATCCGCTGACCGGTCTGCCGAACCGTACATTGTTTGAAAGTCGCTTGCTGACGGCGCTGAACAGTCAGCAGGAAAACGGTGGCCAAGGCGCAGTGCTGTTCCTCGACCTCGATCGTTTCAAACATATCAACGACAGCCTCGGTCACCCGGTCGGCGACCTGCTACTCAAGGGGATCGCCGTTCGCCTCAAAGAACAGCTGCGCGATATCGATACCGTGGCGCGCTTGGGCGGCGACGAATTCATCATCCTGCTGCCTGGCCTGCAACAGGCCAGCGATGCCGACAACATCGCCACCAAACTGCTCAACTGCTTCGGAGCGCCGTTCCAGGCCGGCGAACACGAATTTTTCATCAGCGCCAGCATCGGTACCAGCCTGTATCCGCGCGATGGTTGCGACGTGGCCACGCTGGTGAAAAACGCCGACGCGGCGATGTACCGCTCCAAAGCCAAGGGCCGCAACCGCGTCGAGAGCTACACCCGCGACCTCACCGCCCAGGCCAGCGAGCGTGTGGCGCTGGAGCACGAACTGCGCCGGGCCATCGAACGCGATGAGCTGTTTCTTTACTACCAACCGAAAATCAGCCTCGACGACCACAGCCTGGTCGGTGCTGAAGCGCTGATCCGCTGGCGCCACCCAACCTTCGGCGAAGTACCGCCGGAGCACTTCATCCCGCTGGCCGAAGAGAACGGTATGATCCTGCAAATCGGCGACTGGGTATTGGAGACCGCGTGCCGGCAGATGTTCGAATGGAACCAGATCTACGACAGCCTCGGCCCGCTCTCGGTCAATCTCGCCGGCGCGCAACTGCGCCAACCAAATCTGCTCGGGCGCATCGAACAACTGCTCAAGGACAACCGCCTGCGGCCGGATTTACTGCAACTGGAAATTACCGAGAATTTCATCATGAGTCAGGCCGAGGAGGCACTGGCGGTCCTGCACCAACTCAAACACCTCGGCGTGCAACTGGCCATCGATGACTTCGGCACTGGCTATTCCTCGCTCAGTTACCTCAAACGCCTGCCGTTGGACATCCTCAAGATCGACCAGTCTTTCGTCCGCGGATTGCCCGATGACCCCCACGACGCAGCGATTGTGCGTGCCATTATCGCGCTGGGGCGGAGCATGCAATTCACTGTCATCGCCGAGGGCGTGGAAACCCAGGCACAACAACAATTCCTCGCCGCCGAGGGCTGCGAACAGATACAGGGCTACATCGTCAGCCTGCCGCTACCGCCAGAAGAATTCGCCGCAACGTTTCTTCGTGTAACCGTATCGGATTATTCGGATAGCACAGCCGAGAAACCGTCGCTATAATCCGCGGCCTACTGAGGGCCTATAGCTCAGTTGGTTAGAGCAGAGGACTCATAATCCTTTGGTCCACGGTTCAAGTCCGTGTGGGCCCACCAAATTGAAAGCCACGTATTACGTGGCTTTCGTCGTTTCTGGCATTTGAAAAATCGGCCAACCGGATTGCAAAAAACGCGTTCCGTCCATAATCCGTCCAGATACTGCGACCGACACCTCATCCCTACACAAGTGAGCCAGCAGTCGCACTCCACCAGTAAAACGCATTTGCTAAAAGGCGAGGGCTTCTGCTTCCATGAGGGCGGCCTTTAACCAAAGCGCGGCCCTGGCAGTTGCTTCGCGACAGTTGATACTGGCTCACTTGCGGCAATCGGACTTGAGGCCTGCCGAACGTTGCGCCGCAATCGCCCTTTTGCAAGGATTCGCAAAATGAGTGGTAAACCTGCTGCACGCGTTACCGATCCGACCGCCTGCCCTTTGCCCGGGCATGGAACAAACCCCATCGTTTCGGGTTCACCGGATGTCATATTCGAAGGCCTGCAGGCCGCACGAATGAACGACGCCACCGCTTGCGGCGGCCACATTGTTTCAGGAGTGTCCTCTACTGTTTTCATCAATGGCCAACCCGCCGCCATGCTTGGCAGTGTCACCGACCATGGTGCGCCGGTCATTCAAGGTGCGAGCACAATCATCATCGGCGACACGCATACTCCCGCCCCTTTCATCCCGATCCCGTCTCTACCCGCACCGTTCTCCGGGCGCTTTCAACTGATCAACCAGGAAACAGGCAAGCCCATGGCTGGCCGCAAGGTCAAAGTGTGGTCCTCCTCTGGCACCAGCCTCTTCGACACTACTGATTCCGAGGGCATGACTTGTTGGGTCAAGGATAAATCGCCGCAAACCCTTCACATCGACCTCGTGCCTGGTGAAAGCAATGACTGAACCGTCAGTATCCCAAGGTGGCATGAAACCAGATGGTCAGATGAACCCTGTCAGCGTCCTGGAGCCCAAACTCGATCCGCGAGACCGGAAGGTACTTTGCTCGGCGATGTGTTATTGCCGCACCAAGCCGAACATCAGCACAGACGGCAAGAAAAGCCTCAAACAGGCCTGCGTAGCTCAGCGTCTGCTCGAACTGGACGAAATTCTGCAAGGGCGAAGCCCCTATAAGCCGGAAGTCAGTTACGACATGACCAAAGACCCTCCACAGCCGATCATGGATAGCCAGACAGGTACTCAACCGCATGGCTGGATTCCGGGCTGGATCAGGAAGTACTGGCATCTGGACCCGGATCATCCACCGTTCGAGGCTGACACTGGCATGATTCGCCGACCCGATGTGCTGGTACTGAATAACCCGAGCGGTGTGCCGACCCAATCAAACATCAAGGTATTGGTGGAGATGAAGTTTCCCCCGACAAGGAAGATCCCGAGCAGGCTCAGGCTTACGAGAGGATCGCTGGCAGTGAGCAGAAGGTAGTGATAATGGGGCCCAAAGATTGTGACTGCGATCAGGAAGAGCAGACATCCAGAATCCCGAATGAAGAGCTGGGGTGGGCGGCTGGAATCGCTAGCGCCATCCTGTTCGTGGTGACCCGAGGACGCTCGCGCCCCATGCTGCCCGCGTATTAAGTTAACGGAGTAACCCATGGAACAACCATTCAACATGGCTGCAGAGTTGATCAAACAGCCCCATGTATTGGAGATACCGGGCAACTTGCTGATGAAAGGTGGCCCGGAGGACTATATCGGCGCCGTTCTTTGTTTACGCGCAACGCTATATTTCAAGGATGCCCATACGCCCTTGGTTAGAGAGGCACTGTGTAAGTGCTTTGACGAGTTCCAGCTATTGGCCGATGGTCACTTGACGTGGCTCATGCGTGACAACCCGCCTCAAGGGGAGCGTGTCACCCCATACGCCCAGGCGCGTAATCTGCGCGCAATTATGGGCCCCATGGGGGAGAACGATTTTCTGAGTGTCCATTACACCAGTGGCAAACAATCCCAAGATGCCAGCCCATGGCTTTTCAGTGTTTTGGGCCCCCGTGCCTGGCAAGCCAACATGGGCAACAATATTGGTGTACTGGAGTTTTCGGTACCGCTGTTGTTCCAGGAACAAAATCCGCTGAGTTTCTTGAAACTGTTCTATGGATTCGCACGCCGGATAAACCCACAGCAAGGCTACGCAGGCCATGCGTTCAATCTGTCTGTCGGAAATCAGGATGACAATCAGCCCACGGAGGCCTTCATGGCCGCGCGTATGCCAGGGCTGGATGTAGGCTCCGCGTTTTTGCTGTCGGGTCGTAAAACCTTCAAACAAGCCAAGATCAAAACAGTCAGTTGGCTCACGCTTTTAGATAATGAACGCCTGGAGTCAGCCGGCGGCCTGGAAGCTCTGCGAGCACAACTACCCGCCAGCCACTTCGCGTTTTATACCTACAACGAAGGTGTGATCATCCAGTCAGGCGCCCACCCCTACATCGCCGGCGATGCCGAAGATCTGAAGCCGGCTCCCTATGTGCTGATTAACCACTTGCTGAAACCCGTTCGCTACGAGTCTGTCGGGTCGCTGCATGGCAACAGTCACATGGGTGAATTGAGGTTGGTCGGATGGTCAGCAGATCAGTGGCTCAAGCGTCTGGATATCGACAACAGTTCGATGACAGATTGGCGCGTCAAGTTGCTGCGCGACGAACCGCATCTGGACTCTACAAATTCGCTGGCAGAACGCTTATAACTACCAGCGCGTAGAGAAAAACCAACGCCCGCTGCACATGCTGAACCGCCCGTGAAGGGCGGTTTTTTTGCGTGGGCTTTTTCATTCATGAGATTGCCTGCGCGCGGAAGAAAATTCGTCGCCCACGAAGTGCCACTGAGTGCCGAACATGAGCACGACCTTCCGCAGCGTCCTCGCTATTGAGCCTGTAACATGCAAAAACCACTGATCCGCGCCAAAGGAGTTGCCCTTGCCAGACACCCGCCCCCGCACTCGATGAAATCGACCGCCAGTTGATCGCCGCCCTGCAGATCAACGCTCGCGAAAGCGTGGCAATGCTTGCTCGCCAGTTGGGCATTGCGCGCACCACCGTGACCTCACGATTGGCGCGACTGGAAAAAGCCAAAGTGATCACCGGTTATGGCGTGCGTTTGGGACAGCGCGTGGTTGATGGCGGCTTGCAGGCCTACGTCGGGATCAAGGTGCAGCCGCGTTCCGGCAAAGAGGTGGTGCGTCGGTTGAGTGCGATGGCGCAGGTACAGCAGCTGTGTGCGGTGAGTGGGGAGTTTGATTATGTGGCGTGGTTGCGCACGGATTCGCCGGAGCAGCTGGATCAGTTGCTGGATCAGATTGGCGGAGTGGATGGGGTGGAGAAGACCACCACGTCGATCATTTTGAGTAGCAAGATTGATCGGGGGCAGCCGGTTTAGGTTTTCTCACCGGGATTTCTCGGTTGAATATGAAGGCCTCATCGCGGGCAAGCCCGCTCCCACAGTGATCGAAGTGAAGTCAAGCATCGTCACTCTGCTTAATTAATTATCAAAACGACGACACTTTGCGTCTTATTAACGTGTTCGACGCTCCCTAGAATGGCTGGCATCTTTTCCTATACTCAGACGCGCATCCTGCGTCGGGTCGCCAGCAAGGTCAGCCATGAACAAGAACAATCGCCATCCTGCAGACGGTAAGAAACCAGTCACCATTTTCGGCCCGGACTTTCCGTTCGCGTTTGACGACTGGATCGAACACCCGGCCGGTCTCGGCACTATCCCTGAACACAATCATGGCGCTGAAGTGGCGATTGTCGGCGCGGGCATCGCCGGCCTGGTGGCGGCTTACGAGCTGATGAAGCTCGGCCTGAAGCCGGTGGTTTATGAGGCGTCGAAGCTTGGTGGGCGTTTGCGTTCGCAAGCGTTCAACGGCACTGACGGCATCGTCGCGGAACTGGGTGGGATGCGCTTTCCGGTGTCGTCCACCGCGTTCTATCACTACGTCGACAAGCTCGGGCTTGAGACAAAACCCTTCCCGAACCCGCTGACACCGGCCTCCGGCAGCACCGTGATCGATCTGGAAGGCAAAACCCATTACGCACAGAAACTGGCGGATCTTCCTGCACTGTTCCAGGAAGTGGCTGACGCCTGGGCGGATGCGCTGGAAGCCGGTTCGCAGTTCGCCGATATCCAGCAAGCGATCCGTGACCGCGATGTGCCACGCCTCAAAGAGCTGTGGAATACCTTGGTGCCGCTGTGGGACGACCGCACGTTCTACGACTTCGTCGCCACTTCGGAAGCCTTCGCCAAATTGTCGTTCCATCACCGCGAAGTGTTCGGTCAGGTCGGTTTTGGCACTGGCGGCTGGGACTCGGACTTTCCCAATTCGATGCTGGAAATCTTCCGCGTGGTGATGACCAACTGCGACGATCACCAGCACCTGGTAGTCGGCGGCGTCGAACAAGTGCCGCAAGGCATCTGGCGCCATGTGCCGGAGCGTTGCGTGCACTGGCCAGAAGGCACCAGCCTGAAATCATTGCACCGTGGCGCGCCGCGCTCGGGCGTGAAGAAAATTGCCCACGCACCAGACGGCCGCTTCGCCGTCACCGACAATAATGGCGACACCCGCGAATACGCTGCCGTGCTGACCACTTGCCAGAGCTGGCTGCTGACCACTCAGATCGAATGCGACGAAACTCTGTTCTCGCAGAAAATGTGGATGGCCCTGGACCGCACCCGCTACATGCAGTCGTCGAAGACTTTTGTGATGGTCGACCGGCCGTTCTGGAAGGACAAGGACCCGGAAACCGGCCGTGACCTGATGAGCATGACCCTCACCGATCGCCTGACCCGTGGCACCTACCTGTTCGACAACGGCGACGACAAACCGGGCGTGATCTGCCTGTCGTATTCGTGGATGAGCGATGCGCTGAAGATGCTTCCGCACCCTGTGGAAAAACGCGTAGAACTGGCGCTGAACGCACTGAAAAAGATCTACCCGAAAGTCGACATTGCCGCGCGGATCATTGGCGATCCGATCACCGTATCGTGGGAAGCCGACCCACACTTCCTCGGCGCCTTCAAAGGCGCCCTGCCCGGCCACTATCGCTACAACCAGCGCATGTACGCGCACTTCATGCAGGACGAGATGCCAGCCGAGCAGCGCGGGATTTTCATCGCTGGCGATGACGTTTCATGGACGCCGGCCTGGGTCGAAGGCGCAGTGCAGACCTCGCTCAACGCGGTGTGGGGGATCATGAAACATTTTGGCGGGTCGACACATAAAGCGAACCCGGGGCCAGGTGATGTGTTCAAAGACATCGGCCCTATCGCCCTGCCCGAGTAAGAGGAATCCCTGATGCGTGTAGCCCTTTACCAATGTCCACCGCTACCACTGGACCCCGCCGCCAACCTGCAACGTCTGCATCAACTGGCGATGGAGGCCAAGGGCGCCGACCTGCTGGTGCTGCCGGAGATGTTCATGACCGGCTACAACATTGGCGCCGAGGCGGTCAGCACGTTGGCCGAGGTCTACAACGGTGAATGGGCGCAGCAGATTGGCCGGATCGCCAAATCTGCCGGTCTGGCGATCCTCTACGGTTATCCGGAGCGGACTGCTGACGGGCAGATCTACAACGCCGTGCAATTGATCGATGCGCACGGCGAGCGTCTGTGCAATTACCGCAAGACGCATCTGTTCGGCGATCTCGACCGTTCGATGTTCAGCCCCGGCGACGATGATTTCCCTATCGTCGAACTCAATGGCTGGAAGCTTGGTTTGTTGATTTGCTACGACCTGGAGTTTCCGGAAAACACTCGACGCCTGGCACTCGCCGGCGCCGAGCTGATTCTGGTGCCGACGGCGAACATGATTCCGTTCGATTTCGTCGCGGACGTCACCGTGCGTTCTCGTGCCTTCGAAAACCAGTGTTACGTGGCATACGCCAACTATTGCGGCAGCGAAGGCGACATTCACTATTGCGGGCAAAGCAGCATCGCCGCACCGGATGGCAGCCGTATCGCACAGGCCGGGCTCGATGAAGCGTTGATCGTCGGCGAGCTGGATCGGCAGTTGATGCTCGACTCCCGCGCTGCCAATCGTTACCTGCAAGACCGTCGCCCCGAGCTTTACAGCGCGCTCGGCAAGCGCTAATCCGCTAGCATTGGCACTTCACTGTTCTGGAAGTGCCCATGCCTGCGCCGACTCACCCCCGCCCCCACACTGAAACCCTGGCCAACGGCTTGCGCGTGACCCTGCGTCACGTGCCCGGTCTGAAGCGCAGCGCTGCGGCGTTGCGAGTGGCTGCTGGCAGCCATGACGTGCCATTGGCGTGGCCGGGGCTGGCGCATTTTCTTGAGCATTTGCTGTTTCTCGGCACTGCGCGTTTTCCTGCAAACGAAGGGCTGATGGCCTACGTGCAAAGTTACGGCGGGCAGGTGAATGCCAGCACTCGCGAACGCACTACTGACTTTTTCTTTGAGTTGCCGACCGCTGCATTCAGCGGTGGGCTGGAGCGTCTGTCAGACATGCTCACCAAGTCGCGTATGAATCTGGACGATCAACTGCGGGAACGGGAAGTGTTGCAGGCGGAATTTGTCGCATGGTCGCAGGATCCTGCGGCGCAGCAGCAGTTTGCGTTGTACGAAGGTTTACCGGCAGCGCATCCGTTACGCGGCTTTCATGCGGGGAATCGGGACAGCCTGCAAATTGAGCAACCTGGGTTTCAACAGGCGTTGCAAGGTTTCCACCAGCAGTTTTATCGCACCGGACAGATGACCCTGAGCCTGGTGGGGCCGCAGAGCGTTGATCAATTGCGCACGCTGGCGGAGCAGTTTGCGACGGCATTACCGGTTGGGGATAAAGTTACCCAGGCCGCGCCCATCCCGCTGGCGGTGAAAAGTTATCAACAGGTCGGTGAGCGACGCGGCAATCTGCTGTTCGCGTTCGACGCTTTGCCCGACGCCTCGGTCGAGGCTTTGGCGTTTCTCTGCCATTGGCTGAACAACGCCAAACCGGGTGGATTGTTGGTCTTTTTGCAAAATCAGGGTCTGGCCGGCGATTTGAAAGCCGCGCCGCTGTACCACTTTGCCGGGCAAGCGCTGCTGCACCTGGAGTTCAGCGCTGCCGCCGAATCGCTGAATGCCATTGGCGAACACGTGCTGGATTGGCTGAGCTTCTTCGCGCAACAGAACTGGACGCCCCTTCGCGAGGAATATGCAGCCCTGCTCAAGCGTCAGCAACAAGTCAGTGGCGCACTGCAATTGGCGCGGCTCGACAGTGAACAGCGAGAAAACGGGCTGACCGATTTCGGCGCTCAAGCCCTGACACAAATCCTCCGCGAAATCGGCGTTGTGGATAACTTCAGTGATCACTGGCACCTGCCTGCCGCCAACCCCTTTCTGCGCGCCAGCGAACCGCTGGCCAACGCCGGTCTGATTCGCGGGCAAACCAGCGCCCACCGTGGCCTGCGCACGTTCGCTCAGGATCGCTCGCGCGGCCGTCGTGAACGCTCGCCGATGCTGTTCAGCCAGGCATTGCCAGACACCACTGATGACGGTGCGATTTATTTGCGCTGGCAGTTGCAGGCCGCGGCCACTGCTGACGTGCAAGCGAAGCTGTTGCGCAGCCTGCGAGAAACTCAGGATGACGCGCGTCAGGCCGGGGTCGAGGTATCGCTCAGCACTTCCGGAAATCAATGGCTGCTGAAACTGATCGGCCTGCAAGAGCCGATGCCCGGCGTCCTTGAACACGCGCTGAAATGTCTGACGCAAGTAGACGCCAATTCCGCGCAGGGCGAAGCAGAAACGGCGTTGATGCCCATCCGTAAACTGCTGAAGGCGCTCCCGGAGCATGGCCTTGAAACAGCGAAAACCAGCGACGATGCCAAACACCTGTGGACAACTTCGCGCTGGGACGGCCTGGCCCTGGGCCTCAGCCCACTGACTCAATCCGCCATGGGTTTGGCCCTGAGCCGCATTCCGGGCATCCCGGACAATCAATTGCCGGCACCGGCAGCGCTCCCGCCCCAACATCTGTGGCGCCACATCGACACCGCGTCCAGCGAACATGCCTTGCTGCTGTTTTGCCCGACCGCCAGCCGCGACATCACCGACGAGGCCGCCTGGCGTATGCTTGCACAACTGTGCCAGACGCCTTTCTATCAGCGCCTGCGCGGAGAATTGCAGCTGGGTTACGCAGTGTTCAGCGCGCTGCGACAAATGCATGGCCAGACCGGGTTGCTGTTCGGTGTGCAGTCGCCGAACATTGCACCGGTTCAGTTACTCGGTCATATCCGGGAGTTCCTCGACAGCGTTCCTGCGCTGATCGAAAACCTCGATGACCGCAGTTTCAACCAGCTACGCCAGTCACTCGCCGAGCAATTCGACGGCAGCAATCTGTCGACCCAAAACGCTGCCGAGCTGCTCTGGCAGGCGAAACTCGCTGGCCACTCGTCGGATTACCTGGTGCAACTGGCCGGCGCAATCGGCCGCCTCGATCGACCGACACTGCAGGCAGCGGCGCAACGGTTAAACACTGCCGAAGGCGGCTGGCTCTGCCTCGCCAACGAGCCGGCGCCCGGCGCGCCTTGGCAAGCGGCAAAATGATCATTACCAACGCTGCAAGGAGCTTTCTCAAAGATTCACGGGCCATCACCTGGAAATTTTGAGTAACATAGCAGCCTAACTATTTGGAACATCCCTGCGCTGCCGTGGACTATACCTATGGATAGCGCTATCCCACCCACCCATTGAGGAGTCACCTTATGTCCTGGACAAAACCTGCTTACACCGACCTGCGCATCGGCTTCGAAGTCACCATGTACTTCGCCAGCCGCTGAGTTCTGCTTACGTAGAATTGCAGTGCAACGCCTCGGCTCGCCGGGGCGTTTTATTTTCAGCGTTGAAATGATGGAGCGTTCATGTTCGTCCAGATTCTGGGTTCGGCCGCCGGTGGCGGTTTTCCGCAGTGGAACTGCAACTGCGTCAACTGCGCAGGCTTTCGCGACGGCAGCCTGAATGCCAAGGCCCGCACCCAATCGTCCATCGCGATTTCCGATGACGGCGTGAACTGGGTGCTGTGCAACGCCTCGCCGGACATCCGCGCGCAGCTGCAAAGCTTTGCTCCGATGCAACCAGGCCGCGCCCTGCGTGACACCGGCATCAGCGCGATCATCCTGATGGACAGCCAGATCGACCACACCACCGGCCTGCTCAGCCTGCGCGAAGGCTGCCCGCATCAGGTCTGGTGCACGGACATGGTTCACGAAGACCTCAGCACCGGTTTCCCGCTGTTCAAGATGCTTACCCACTGGAACGGTGGGCTGGACTGGAACCGCATCGAACTCGATCAGAGCTTCACGGTTGCGGCGTGCCCGAACCTGCGCTTTACCCCGTTGCCACTGCGCAGTGCAGCGCCACCGTATTCGCCGCACCGCTTTGATCCGCATCCTGGCGACAACATCGGTTTGATCGTCGAAGACCTGAAGACTGGCGGCAAATTGTTCTACGCGCCGGGGTTGGGCAAGGTCGACGCACCACTGCTGGAGATCATGGCGGACAGCGATTGCCTGCTGGTCGACGGCACCATGTGGGATGACGATGAGATGCAGCGCCGTGGCGTCGGCACCCGCACCGGGCGCGAGATGGGCCATCTGGCACAGAACGGGCCTGGCGGCATGCTCGAAGTGCTGGAACAGCTTCCCGAGCAGCGCAAGGTGCTTATCCACATCAACAACACCAACCCGATTCTCGATGAGGATTCGCCGGAGCGTGCAGAGCTGGCGCGACGTGATGTTGAAGTGGCGTTTGATGGCATGAGTATTGTGCTGTAACCGTTGAGACCGTGGCGCGGCATTCGCGAGCAGGCTCGCCCCCACATTCGAAAGCGTTCAACCTGTGGGAGCGAGCCTGCTCGCGAAGAGGCCAGTACCAACAAAAGAGATTTCTAGGGTTGTTCCCCGGAGAACCGCAATGACCGACACCCCGCTGTCCCCCGCCGAATTCGAAGCGGCCCTGCGCGCCAAAGGCGCCTACTACCACATCTATCACCCGTATCACGTGGCGATGTACGAAGGTCGCGCCACACGCGAGCAGATTCAGGGCTGGGTCGCCAACCGTTTCTACTATCAGGTGAACATCCCCCTGAAAGACGCGGCGATCCTCGCCAATTGCCCGGATCGCGAAATCCGTCGCGAATGGATTCAGCGCCTGCTCGACCACGACGGCGCACCCGGTGAAGACGGCGGCATCGAAGCGTGGCTGCGGCTCGGCCAGGCCGTTGGCCTCGACCCGGATCAACTGCGCTCCCAGGAACTGGTGCTGCCCGGCGTGCGTTTCGCCGTCGACGCCTACGTCAACTTTGCCCGCCGCGCCAGTTGGCAGGAAGCCGCCAGCAGCTCGCTGACCGAGCTGTTCGCGCCGCAGATCCATCAGTCGCGCCTCGACAGCTGGCCGCAGCATTACCCGTGGATCGACCCGGCCGGTTACGAGTATTTCCGCACCCGCCTCGGTCAGGCGCGGCGGGATGTCGAGCACGGCCTGGCGATCACGCTGGAGCACTACAAGACACGCGCAGGACAGGAGCGCATGCTGGAAATTCTCCAGTTCAAACTGGACATTCTTTGGAGCATGCTCGATGCCATGAGCATGGCCTACGAACTGAAACGTCCGCCGTATCACAGCGTCACCGAACAACGCGTCTGGCATAAAGGAATCACCTTATGAGTTTCGACCGCAGCAAAACCCCGACCTGGCGTCCCGGCTACCGCTTCCAGTACGAACCGGCGCAGAAAGGCCATGTGTTGCTGTATCCGGAAGGCATGATCAAACTCAACCAAACCGCGGCGTTGATCGGCGGTTTGATTGACGGCGAACGTGATGTCGCGGCGATCATCGCCCAACTCGATGAGCAGTTCCCCGGCGTGCCAGAGCTCGGTGAAGACATCGAGCAATTCATGGAGGTTGCCCGTGCGCAGCACTGGATCGAACTTGCCTGATCTGCCGCCCAAGCCTGAAGTCGGCCTGCCGCTGTGGCTGCTCGCTGAGCTGACCTACCGCTGCCCGCTGCAATGCCCGTACTGCTCCAATCCGCTGGATTTCGCCGAGCAGGGCAAGGAGCTGAGCACCGAGCAGTGGATCAAGGTGTTTCGTGAAGCGCGGGAGATGGGCGCCGCGCAACTGGGCTTTTCCGGCGGCGAGCCGCTGGTGCGTCAGGACCTTGCGGAGCTGATTGCCGAGGCGCGCAAGCTGGGTTTCTACACCAACCTGATCACCTCTGGCATCGGCCTCACCGAGCAGAAAATCAGCGACTTCAAAAAGGCTGGGCTCGATCACATCCAGATCAGTTTTCAGGCCAGCGACGAGCAAGTGAACAACCTGCTTGCCGGCTCGAAAAAGGCCTTCGCGCAGAAGCTGGAAATGGCCCGCGCGGTCAAGGCTCACGGCTACCCGATGGTGCTGAACTTCGTCACCCATCGGCACAACATCGACAAGATCGACCGCATCATCGAGCTGTGTATCGCGCTGGAAGCCGACTTCGTGGAACTTGCCACCTGCCAGTTTTATGGTTGGGCGCAGCTCAATCGTGTCGGCCTGTTGCCGACCAAAGAGCAACTGGTACGCGCTGAACGCATCACCAATGAATACCGGGCCAAACTGGAAGCCGAAGGGCATCCGTGCAAGCTGATTTTCGTCACTCCGGACTATTACGAAGAACGCCCGAAAGCCTGCATGAACGGCTGGGGCAGCATCTTCCTGACGGTCACACCGGACGGCACCGCTCTGCCCTGTCATGGCGCCCGGCAGATGCCGGTACAATTTCCCAACGTGCGCGACCACAGCATGCAGCACATCTGGTACGACTCGTTCGGCTTCAACCGCTTTCGCGGTTACGACTGGATGCCCGAGCCGTGCCGCTCCTGCGACGAGAAAGAAAAGGACTTCGGCGGCTGTCGCTGTCAGGCGTTCATGCTCACCGGTGATGCAAGCAATGCCGACCCTGTGTGCAGCAAGTCCGAACATCACGGCGTGATCCTCAAGGCCCGCGAAGAAGCCGAGACCGCCACTCAAACCATCGAACAATTGGCCTTTCGCAATGAACGAAACTCACGCCTCATCGCCAAGGGCTGAACCTTTCAGCGCTACCCAAGCCGTCGCCGCCGGGATGGACTTCGCCGAACTGCAAATCGGCGCCAATGGCTTGTTCTGGAATGAATATCGCCCGGAAGATGCGGCGTGCCGGATCTGGCATTGGCGCGATGGCGTGGCGAAATGTCTGACGCCGAATGGCTTCAGCGTGCGCAGTCGCGTGTACGAATATGGCGGCGGCGCGTTTTGCCTGACGCCTGACGGGGTGGTTTTCGTCGGTGAGACGGATCAACAGTTGTATCGCCAGGCGCTGGATGGCGAGCCGCAAGCGCTGACTTCGGGCGATTGTCGTTACGGCGATCTGCATTTTGCTGATGGGCAGGTGTTGGCGGTTGAGGAGCAGCACGATACGCATCGGCTGGTGACGATTGATCTGGCGAACGGCGCCCGTCGAGTTTTGGCCGAAGGCGCGGACTTTTACGCCGCGCCGACGGTAAGTCCTGATGGTCAACGGTTGGCGTGGATCGAGTGGAGTCGGCCGCATCAGCCGTGGACGTCGACTCGACTGATGGTGGCTGAGTGCGTGGTGGATGGCCGCTTTTCAGCACCGCGCTGCCTGGCGGGTGATGGCGTTGAAGAGTCGATCCAGCAACCGCGATTCGATGCCAACGGTCGCTTGTTGTGCCTGACCGATCGCGGCGGATTCTGGCAGCCGTGGGGCGAAACATCTGATGGCTTGCAACCGCTCCAGAGTGCCGAGGCCGACCATGCACCCGCGCCGTGGCAATTGGGCGGCTGCACTTGGTTGCCTGTCGGCGAAGCCTTTTTGGCCAGTTGGAGCGAAGGTGGTTTCGGTCGTCTGGCGCTCGGCGCTGAAGACTTCACTGGCGATTACAGTCGCTTTCGCCATCTCGCTATCGATGAACAATTCATCTACTGCATCGCCGCTTCACCGATCAGTCCTTCCGCCGTGATCGCGATTGATCGCGCGTCTCGTAAAGTGAAGGTGCTGGCCGGCGGTGTCGCACCGCTGCCCGCCGAACGCATCAGCCGCCCGCAAACCCTGCGTTATCCCAGCGGTTCGGGCGAGGCTCACGGATTCTTTTACCCGGCCATGAACGGCGAGGCAAAACCGCCGCTGGTGGTGTTCATCCATGGCGGCCCGACGTCGGCCTGCTACCCGATGCTCGACCCGCGCATCCAGTACTGGACGCAACGCGGCTTCGCCGTCGCTGATCTCAACTATCGCGGTAGCAGTGGTTATGGCCGGGAATATCGTCAGGCGCTGCACCTGAGCTGGGGAGAGGTGGATGTCGAGGATGCCTGTGCGGTAGTGGAATACCTCGCTGAACGCGAAATGATCGACGGCAACAATGCATTTATTCGTGGCGGCAGCGCTGGCGGCTATACGACGTTGTGCGCCTTGGCGTTCCATCAGGTTTTCCGCGCGGGCGCCAGTTTATACGGGGTCAGCGATCCGGTGGCGCTGGCTCGGGCGACACACAAATTTGAAGGCGACTATCTCGACTGGCTGATCGGCGATCCCGAGCAGGACGCCGAACGCTACGCCGCACGCACACCCCTGCTGCACGCGAGCAATATCCGTGTGCCGGTGATCTTCTTTCAGGGTGAACTGGATGCGGTCGTCGTTCCGCAACAGACCCGTGACATGGTCACGGCGCTGGAGCAGAACGGCATTCCGGTCGAGGCGCATTACTACCCCGACGAACGCCACGGCTTCCGCCGCGCGGTCAATCAGGCGCACGCGCTGGAGCAGGAATGCAAGTTTTATCGGCGGGTGATGGGTTTGGCGGACTGAAAACCCGCTGCCGTCTTCCGGCCCGGTGTCGCCCCAATCGCTGGCAAGCCAGCTCCCACAGGTTTTTTGGTGTACACAAAATCTTTGTACGACCGAGACTACTGTGGGAGCTGGCTTGCCAGCGATAGCAATTTATCTGGCGCCGCGGGACTCAGCGCTTGGCGATGATGTACACCGCATGCACGATTCCCGGAATGTACCCGCACAACGTCAGCAGAATGTTCAACCAGAACGCCCCGCCAAATCCGACCTGCAGAAACACACCCAGTGGTGGCAACAGAATGGCGATGATGATGCGAATGAAGTCCATGGGTCAGCTCCTGAATGGGGGTTGGCTCACATGAGCCATACAAGCTAATCGACCCGCGCCGTTCGTCAGGGTTCAGTGCAATCACAGCGCCAGTAACCAATCGTGGCTCAAGCGAGTATCTGCAGTCCGTGCTTCTGCACAATGCTCAGCAACTTCAACGCCATTCCACTGGGATGTTTGTCTCCCGACTCCCATTGTTTGACTGTCGATGCACTGGTGTTCAAATATCGGGCGAATACGGGTTGGCTGACATTGTTGAGCTCACGCAAAGCTTTGATCTGCTCCGCCGCAATCGCATCAGGAACCGCTGCAATGCACGACTCATCAAACTCGCGCATCGTCGCCTTGCTGATGGCGCCGATTGCAAACAGCGCGTCGGCCGATTCGTGAATCGACTCAAACACTTCACTTTTGAATTTTTTACTCATGAGATATCTCCACGAACGCCTTCATTGCCAACAAACTCTGAATCTGTGCCTCGTTCAGCTCCGCGTATGCCTTCGCCAGGACTCGTAAATCTTTCAACTCAGCAGTGCTGATATTGCTCCGATCCTTCTTGGCGAACAGCACCTGATAGATCCAGTAATGCCCACCTTTTGCCAGAATGATCGAACGATGACGGTTAGCGTTCAGACGCTTTTTCCAGACGCCTCCGCCAAGATTGTCGGCTTGACCATGAAGCATTTCGATAAATGCCTCTTGAAGCTCTTTATCCGTGATCCATGCCTTACTGGCTTGCACGGCAAAACCTTTGGTCTTGAATAATCTGAATGACATCGGAATCCCTTCCAAAAAACATACCACCTGGTGGTATGGATTACAAAAAGCTTTACGACACTCTGCTTGCTCGCGCCAACACTCCCTGCCGGCGCATCTAAAAACACCGATACCGCAATCTCTCAAGCGCTAATCGTTGATTGCAAAACCCGGCCACAAAAAAACGCCCCACGCCAAAAGAATCAGGCGCAGGGCGTGCGTTATACCGCGAGACGGTTCTTGAAATCGGGTAGGAAACTTCAGCTCAGACGGCAATCCCTTTGCGGCATTGCAGCTGCGCTGTGCGCACACGCGAGAAGGCGCGGGCCAGGCGCAGGAGCATTTCGTCGATATTGGTTTTGCTGACGGTGAGTGCCGGGGTGAAGCGCAGGCAATTGGCTTGCGGGGCGTTGAGCAGCAGGCCTTCGTGCAGGGCGGCATGGATCACCGCGTCGGCGGAATCGTCTGACAGAGTCAGTCCATAGAACAGGCCTTGCCCACGCAGTTCGCCGTGACCATAGCGATGCGCCAATCGGGCCAGGCCTTCGCGCAGATGCTGACCATTGTCGTTGACCTGTTCGAAAAAACTGCGGTCGTGCACGCTGTCGAGCACCACCAGACCGGCCGCCGTCATCAGCGCATTGCCATGATGGGTGCCGCCGAGTTCGCCGGCGTCGAAACAGCAGGCCTTGCCCCGCGCCAATAGCGCTGCCAGCGGCACACCGCCGCCAAGCCCTTTACCGAGCACGACGATATCGGCGCGCACGCCGTAGGATTGTTCGGCGAGCAAGGTGCCGCAGCGGCCGATGCCGGTTTGTACTTCGTCGAGGATCAGCAGAATGCCCAACTCACGGCACAGCCGTTCGACACCTTTGAGGTACAGCTCGGTGGCCGGCACGACCCCGGCATCGCTCTGGATCGGCTCAAGCATGATCGCTACGGTCTGCGCATCGACCGCCGCGTGCAGCGCCTGCAAGTCGTTGAACGGCACCAGATCGAAGCCCGGCAGCAGTGGCGCGAAACGGTTGTGCAGGTTGCAACTGTCCGAGGCGGAAATCGTCGCCAGACTACGGCCATGACAGCCTTGCTTCGCAACAATGATCCGCGAGGCGCCACCGCGATGCAGTTGCCCCCATTTGCGCGCGAGTTTGATCGCCGCTTCACACGCTTCACTGCCGCTGTTGAGCAAATAGGCCTGATCGCTGGACGTACTGGCGCAGAGGCGCTCGGCAAGACTGAGCATGCCGCGATTGTGCAAATTGAAACCGGGATTGATCAGGGCCTGAGCCTGACTGGCGATGGCTTTGACCAGTGCCGAAGGACTGTGGCCAAGGCTGTTGGCGCCGCCAGCCTGAGAGAAGTCGAGGTATGCACGGTCGTTGCTGTCCCACAGCCAGGAACCCTGACCGCGAACGAAAACTTGCTGAGGCCGCTCGACGCTGGGCATTAGCCGCTCGGCGCTCAGGTTCTCGCTGAGGTCTGAAGGGCCGGCCTCGAAAGCCAGATCATCAAGACTCGGCGCCTGACGCCGCAAACTGAACAGATTCATTGGAAAAAACCCCGTTTGAGGTTTTTTGAACTGCCTATGCAAACACTGTAGAAGCAAACGCTATTCATCGCGCTCTCTGGCCCTGTAAGCCTTGTGATTGCGGTTAGACTAGGCTCACTGACGGCTTCGGGCCATTTCGATTTACCAGCATTTTCGATAAGCATTACTTATGGATTTCAAACAACTGCGTTATTTCGTCGCGGTCTACGAAGAGGGCCATGTCGGCCGGGCCGCTGAACGCCTGTCAATCTCGCAACCGGCGTTATCGCAGCAGATTCGCCAGCTCGAGCAAAACCTCGACGTGACGCTGTTCGAGCGCAGCAGCAAACGCCTGCTGCCAACCCTCGCCGCGCATACGTTGTATAACCACGCCCTGCCCTTGCTTGACGGCTTGCAACGGGCGCGTGAGGCGTTAGGAAACTTCAAGGGTCAGGCGTTGCGCACTTTGGCGATTGGCGTGTTGCAGACGGTTCACACCAGTCTGGTGCCGCAAATGCTGGAGCGGGTGCGCAAGGCTCAGCCTCACCTTGTGGTGCAAATCTATGAGTTGACCGGGCTGGAGATCGAACGGCGCTTGCTCAACGGCTCATTGGATATCGGCATCAGTTATCTACCGCCACGCCAGCCGGGGCTGCATGGCGTGATGCTCTACGAAGATGAACTGACGCTGGTCATCCCGGCGGATCATCCGTTGCGTGAATTCAAGAAGGTCTCGATGCGCCAGGCCGCCGAGTTGCCGATGTTGCTGTTGGGCGAAGAATTCCAGATCCGCCAGATCTGGCAGGCGCAATTGACCAGCCTCGGACGCCGCCCGCAGGTGCAGGCCGAACTGAACAATATGGTGGGGATTCTCGACAGCTTGCCGCACACCAAACTGGCGACAGTGTTGCCTGGGCGTTCGCAGAAGGAGTACGACGATCAGGATCTGCTGTGGAAACCGCTGAGCGAACCCCGCGTGCCGTTGAAAGTCGGGCTGGTGTGCCGCGATGTACAACGTCAGCAGGCGTCTTTGGCGCTGTTGCGCACATTGCTGGAAGAAGTGATGGAGCGTGAAGCGAAGCCGCCGACCTTGGGCTGAGCACTTTTCTTCAGGCAAAAGAAAACCCCGCCGAAGCGGGGCTTTGCAGACTGTTTCCCTGACATCCATTTCACTCCGCCACCCTGGCAGAATCCTACGTGTCCGTGTTGTTGCTTTGCGCTTCCTGCGCGACGTCCATGAAATGTAGATTAGCTCTGGATCCAATCCTCGCATAGGGGAGAACAGCAGCACGTGATGTAAGCAAATGCTTACATCACGTTACATCATCAGAATTGCGCCGCATCCAACAGGAACAGCGACTCGCTCCCCGCCTTCACCGACGCGCTCAACGAGTGGATGCGCGGCAGCAGACGGGCGAAATAGAAGCGCGCAGTGCCGAGCTTGCTGGCATAGAAATCTTCCTGTGCTTCTTTGCCCAGCGCCGCTTTGGCCATCAACGCCCACATGTAGGCATAAGCGGTGTAGCCGAACGCTTGCAGATATTCGACCGAGGCCGCGCCGATTTCATTCGGGTTGTTTTTTGCCCGGTCCAGCAACCACGAAGTCAGTTCATCGAGGGTGTCGACGGCATCGTTCAGCGGCTTGGTGAATTCGCCCAGATCAGCACTGGCGGTCGCGGTGAAGTGGCGGATCTCGTCAGCGAACAGCTTGTAGAACTCGCCGCCGCTGCCGACGATCTTGCGCCCGACCAGGTCCAGTGCCTGAATGCCGTTGGTGCCTTCGTAAATCTGCGTGATGCGCACGTCACGCACCAATTGCTCCTGGCCCCACTCGCGGATGTAGCCGTGGCCGCCGAAAATCTGCTGGCCGTGCACGGTGGTTTCCAGACCCAGATCGGTGAGGAATGCCTTGGCCACAGGCGTCAGCAACGCGACCAGATCTTCCGCACGCTTACGGGTGGTCGCGTCTTCGCTGAACTTGGCGGTGTCGAGTTGCATCGCTACGTAGGTGGAGAACGCACGGCCACCTTCGTTCGAGGCTTTCATGGTCAGCAGCATGCGACGCACGTCCGGGTGGACGATGATCGGGTCAGCGACTTTGTCTTTGTTTTGCGCGCCGGTTGGCGAACGGCTTTGCAAACGGTCGCGGGCGTATTCAACGGCGTTCTGGTACGAACGCTCGCCGGTCGCCAGGCCTTGGATGCCGACGCCCAGACGCTCGTAGTTCATCATGGTGAACATCGCGTTGAGGCCTTTGTTCGGCTCGCCGACCAGATAACCCACGGCTTCGTCGAAGTTCATCACGCAGGTTGCGGACGCCTGAATGCCCATCTTGTGCTCGATCGAACCGCAGTTGGCCGGGTTGCGCGCGCCGAGGCTGCCGTCGGCATTGACCATGAACTTCGGCACCAGAAACAACGAGATGCCTTTCGGGCCCGCCGGTGCGTCCGGCAGTTTCGCCAGCACCAGGTGAATGATGTTTTCGGTGAGGTCGTGTTCGCCACCGGTGATGAAGATCTTGGTGCCGCTGACCTTGTAGGAACCGTCGGCCTGAGGCTCAGCCTTCGTACGAATAATCCCCAGGTCGGTACCGGCGTGCGGCTCGGTCAGGCACATCGAACCGGCCCAGACGCCGGCGTACATGTTCGGCAGGTAGGCGGCTTTCAGCTCTTCGCTGGCGTGGGCGTTGATCGACAGGCAGGCGCCGGCGGTCAACATCGGGTACAGACCGAAGGACAGGCTGGCGGAGTTGACCATCTCTTCGACTTGGGCCGACACGGCTTTGGGCATGCCCATGCCGCCGTACTGCGGATCGCCACCGACGCCAACCCAGCCGCCTTCGGCGTACGTCTGATAAGCCTGGGGGAATCCGGCCGGCGTGGTGACGGCACCGTCCGCCCAATGACAACCTTCTTCGTCGGCGGCGCGGCTCAGCGGTGCGATGCTTTTGCTGGTGACCTTGCCGGCCTCTTCGAGAATGGCTTCAACAGTTTCGGCATCGACGGTCTCGGCCAGGGCCGGCAATTCGGCCCAGAGCTTGGCGACTTCGAATACTTCATTGAGGACGAAGCGCATATCGCGCAGCGGCGCTTTGTAGTCAGCCATGGCAAACCTCGCAAGATCTAAACGGTGATTCGTGGAATGGTGTTTTCGTTGAGCCCGAGTGTACCCCAACAACTTTTGCGACACATAGGGTCAACCGGTGACTGATTTGTTATTTTTGGTCACCATCCTGAAACGATAATCGAAGGCTGTATAGAAACCTGTGGCGAGGGAGCTTGCTCCCGCTTGAGTGCGCAGCGCTCACCCATTGGCGGCTGCTACGCACCCGAGCGGGAGCAAGCTCCTCGCCACAGAAGCGGGTCAGAGTGAGAACAGTTCAGCTGGCAACTTCATCAAGCAATCACTCCCCGCCTCAATCGCCGCCCGATGCGCAGCCGTACGCGGTAACAAGCGCTTGAAGTAGAACTCACAAGTCGCCAATTTGCCCCGCAGGTAATCCGCCTCTCCCTCACCCGCGTCCAGCTGCACCTGCGCCACCAACGCCATACGCAACCACAGATACCCGAGGATGATGTAACCGCTGTACATCAGGTAATCCACCGACGCTGCGCCGACTTCGTCCGGGTTCTTCATCGCCGCCATGCCGACCTTCATGGTCAGGTCGCCCCATTGCTGGTTCAACTCATTGAGTTGCGCAACAAAACTGCCCAATTGCGGATGCTCATGGTTGGCCACGCAGAACTTGTGGATGATTTTGGTAAAGCCGCGCAGCAACTTGCCCTGACTGCCCAGCACTTTGCGCCCGAGCAGGTCCAGCGCCTGAATGCCGTTGGTGCCCTCATAAATCGGCGCAATCCGGCAATCGCGGACCAACTGCTCCATACCCCATTCACGAATGAAACCGTGGCCGCCAAATATCTGCATGCCGTGATTGGTCACTTCCAGGCCGGTGTCGGTCATGAACGCCTTGCAGATCGGCGTGAGGAACGCCAGCAAGTCTTCGGCTTCCTGTCGCGCCTCGGCATCGCTGCTCAGGTGCGCAACGTCGAGCATCTGCGCGGTGAAGTACGTCAGCGCGCGGTTGCCTTCGTTGAAGGCTTTCATGGTCAGCAACATGCGCCGCACGTCCGGGTGGACGATGATCGGGTCTGCTGCTTTGTCCGGGGCTTTGGCGCCGGTCAGTGAGCGCATCTGCAAGCGGTCGTTGGCGTATTTGATCGCACCCTGGAAGCTCGCCTCGCCCAGACACAAGCCCTGCATGCCGGTGCCGAGTCGCGCGTGATTCATCATGGTGAACATGCAGTTGAGGCCCTTGTTCGGCTCGCCGATCAAGTAGCCCGTGGCGCCGTCAAAATTCAGCACGCAGGTGGCCGACGCCTTGATGCCCATTTTGTGCTCGATCGAGCCGCAGGAAACGCCGTTGCGCTGCCCTGCCTCACCTGCCGCATCCGGGAGAAATTTCGGCACGATAAACAGCGAAATCCCCTTGGTTCCGGCCGGCGCGTCCGGCAGCTTTGCCAGCACCAGATGGATGATGTTGTCGCTCATGTCGTGCTCACCGGCGGAGATGAAAATCTTGCTGCCGGTGACCGCGTAGCTGCCGTCAGCCTGAGGCGCGGCGCGGGTCTTGATGATGCCCAGATCGGTGCCGCAATGGGCTTCGGTCAGGCACATGGTGCCGGTCCATTGGCCGGCGGTGAGTTTGGTCAGGTAGGTGTCTTTCTGCTCGGCGGTACCGTGGGCATGGATCGCCGACATCGCGCCGTGGGTCAACCCCGGGTACATGCCCCAGGAAGTGTTGCTGGAGCCGACCATTTCACTGATCACCAGCCCCAGCGAACTCGGTAACCCCTGACCGCCGTAAGCCGGATCCGCCGCCAGTCCGTGCCAGCCACCCTCGACATATTGTGCGAAGGCTTGCTTGAAGCCTGCAGGGGTTGTCACCACGCCATTGTCGAAATGGCAGCCCTCTTCGTCACCACTGCGATTGAGCGGTGCGAGAACGTTCTCACAGAACTTCGCGCCTTCTTCGAGGATCGCGTTGATCATGTCCGGGCTGGCGTCGTGGGCGCCAAGGGCGGCGTAGTTGGCGTGGAAGTCGAAGACGTGGTCGATCAGAAAGCGCATGTCGCGCAGGGGAGCTTTGTACTCAGGCATGGTGGCTTCTCCGTCAGCAGATTTCCTCAACCTACTGCTGGCCACCACGCCCGACAATCATTGTGCAGACGCTGAATGCGCCGTCATCACTCAACCTGCGGCCGTGTCCATGCGCACCGCGCCACGACGGTTCTGCCCAAACGCGACGACGCAGTTTCGCCCTGCGCCTTTGGCGCTGTAGAGCGCCTCGTCAGCGGATTTCAGGACTTGCTCCGGGTTGCGCTGCTCAACGCGTTCGGCGACGCCGATACTCACCGTCACCGACACGCTCGAAGCACCGGAGCCGGCGCGACGCTGACGTCCTTGCTGATCGTCGTTCGGACGGTTCTCCTGATTGCGCAGTTGGATGTTGTAGGAGGCAATCGACTCGCGGATCACTTCCAGATGCGGCATGCATTCCTCAAGGGTTTTGCCTGCGAACACCAGGGCAAATTCCTCACCGCCATAGCGATACGCCCTACCGCCACCGCTGATTTTCGACAATTTGCTGGCGACCAGCCGCAATACCTGGTCACCGACGTCGTGGCCGTGGGTATCGTTGAATTTCTTGAAGTGATCGACGTCGCTCATCGCCAGCACATAGTTACGGCCAAGGCGCTGCATGCGTTCGTTGAGCGCGCGACGGCCCGGCAGGCCGGTCAGTTCGTCGCGGAAGGCCATTTGATAAGCCTCGTGCGCCACGGCGGCGGCAATCATCAGCATCACCTGGCTGCACATGATGTTCAGGGTGAACGGCAGGATGAAGGTTTTCGGCAGCATCCAGAACACCCCGAGCAACCCGACCAGTTGCGCCGCGTGCAGCGGACGCGGGTTGCGCCAGTATTGCCAGGCCAGCAAGAGGAAGGCCGAGAGGAAAACCGGATAAGACATCTGGATCAGGCTCATCCAGGCGCCGTGCAGCGCCGGCCAGCGGATCTCGGAAAGCCACATCAGCAACGCCTGGGGATAACTTTGTTCCAAGCCTAACGCCACGCTGCCGAACGCCAGCAATACGGCGAACCGCGCCACCATGTCCTGGAACAGGTGCGTGCGTTCCTGCCATGCAGCGAACAGACCGAACAACAACGGCAACAACAGGCAGACCAGATGGAAGACCACCGCGGCGTCTTCACGGACTTTGCCGTTGTCGCGGTAATAGTCGGTCTGGGTGTCGAGCAAGAAGTAGGCGATGTACACCGTGAGCATCAGGAACAGTTCGCGCTGGCGTCGGTAAACCGCGCAATAAGCACCGCCCAACAACAGCACCAAGGTCGGCAATACGTTGAACAGAGAAGTGAAGAACACGTTGAGGTCTTTGACGTACGCAGCCGCCAACCCCGCGAGTAACAACAGCAGTGAAGGTAAAAAATGACTGAAACGTACAGCGGAAGAACGCGGCAAGGGTAAAGCTCCGACCCGTCATATCAAAGAGATGGCATTGTGCCTGCAATGTGGTCAGTTAAGCACACACAATGTGATCCAGATCACACGCAATCTCTTTAACGGCCGCAAATATTGATTGCTGAGCCATCGAACGATGTTTTTTGCCTTTGTACGGATGAATCTTTGTTAATGGCCACTATGCCTGATGGCCAGGACCCAAATTGCCCCTCGAAATGCCAAAAAAATCGGCCACAAAAAAACCGCTGCCCCGAAGGACAGCGGTTTTTCACAAGACCGCGTTAAGGCTTAATAGCCCAGTGCGAAGTCTTCTTCTTTCATGTCCATCAGGTTGTTGGCGCCCGACAGCATGGTGGCCACGTGAGTGCGGGTACGCGGCAGGATGCGCTGGAAGTAGAAGCGCGCGGTTTGCAGCTTGGCGGTGTAGAACGCCGCGTCGCCAGTGCCTTCTGCCAGCTTCTCGGCGGCCAGACGTGCCATGTCAGCCCAGAAGTAAGCAAGGCAGGCATAACCGGAGTACATCAGGTAGTCCACGGAGGCCGCGCCGACTTCTTCGCGATCTTTCATGGCAGCCATACCGACCTTCATGGTCAGCTCGCCCCATTCCTTGTTGATTGCAGCCAGCGGTGCAACGAACTCTGCAACGGCTTCGTTGCCTTCGTTGTTCTGGCAGAACTTGTGGACGATCTTGGTGAAGCCTTTCAGGGCCTCGCCTTGAGTCATCAGCACTTTACGGCCGAGCAAGTCGAGTGCCTGGATACCGGTGGTGCCTTCGTACAGCATCGAAATGCGGCTGTCGCGAACGTTCTGTTCCATGCCCCACTCGGCGATGAAGCCGTGGCCGCCGTAGATTTGCACGCCGTGGTTGGCGGATTCAAAACCGACTTCGGTCATGAACGCTTTGGCGATCGGCGTCATGAAGGCCAGCAGTGCGTCGGCTTTCTTCTTCTCTTCTTCATCGACGCCGTACTTGACGATGTCGACCTGTTTGGCGGTGAAGTACACCATCGCACGGTTGCCTTCGGCGAATGCCTTCATGGTCAACAGCATGCGGCGTACGTCTGGGTGAACGATGATCGGGTCAGCGGCTTTTTCCGGCGCTTTCGGGCCAGTCAGGGAGCGCATTTGCAGACGATCGCGAGCGTATTTCAGGCCGCCCTGGAAACCGATTTCGGCGTGGGCCAGACCTTGCAGCGCGGTACCCAGACGTGCGGTGTTCATGAAGGTGAACATGCAGTTCAGGCCTTTGTTGGCCGGGCCGATCAGGAAACCGGTAGCGCCGTCGAAGTTCATCACGCAAGTGGCGTTGCCGTGGATGCCCATCTTGTGTTCCAGCGAACCGCAGGTCACCGCGTTGCGTGCACCGACGGTGCCATCAGCATTGGGCATGAACTTCGGAACGATGAACAGCGAGATGCCTTTGGTGCCAGCCGGAGCGTCCGGCAGGCGGGCCAGTACGATGTGGACGATGTTGTCGGCCATGTCGTGTTCACCGGCCGAGATGAAGATCTTGGTGCCGGAGACTTTGTAGGAACCGTCAGCCTGAGGTTCGGCCTTGGTGCGCAGCATGCCCAGGTCGGTGCCGCAGTGCGGCTCGGTCAGGCACATGGTGCCGGTCCATTCACCGGAGACCAGTTTGGTCAGATAGGCTTCTTGCTGCTCTGGGGTGCCGTGCTCGGAGATGGTGTTCATCGCACCGTGCGACAGGCCTGGGTACATGCCCCACGACCAGTTGGCTTCGCCAACCATTTCGCTGACGGCCAGACCCAGCGACTCAGGCAGGCCTTGGCCGCCGTGCTCAACGTCGTGAGCGAGGCTTGGCCAGCCGCCTTCAACGAATTGCTTGTATGCCTCTTTGAAGCCCGTCGGGGTTTTCACGCCGGACTCGCTCCAGGTGCAACCTTCGAGGTCGCCCACGCGGTTCAGCGGTGCCAGTACCTGCTCACAAAACTTGGCGCCTTCTTCGAGAATGGCGTCAACCATGTCCGGAGTCGCGTCTGCGCAAGCCGGAAGGCTCTGATAGTGCGCTTCGTAGCCGAGCAGCTCGTCACGAACGAAGCGAATATCACGCAAGGGGGCCTTGTAGTCAGGCATAGCGATAAACCTCTGCTGATGTAACCGGGAATGAACGACCGCGTTGATTTGTTGTGACGGTCAAACAGTTGTTTGAAACATACGTTTACGCCGAAATCTTGTCAAGCGTCGATCTTTTGCCGTTCGTCATTACACGTTTCAAACTCCGCGCACGACGCAACGCCATCGACTCGAACGAGCCACGGACGATAAAAAAAGATTAGTTGAGCGAGAAGGACTTACAACGAAAAACGCCGCGACAAGGCGCGGCGTTCGGCATGCGTGAAGCGTTGAAAATCAGGCGAACGTGTCGATGATCGTACCGAGCACTTCATCGGATGCCTTGGCGACTTTCGCGCCCAGTTCCACTTGGAACTTGCCTTGGGCCATCTCGACCATATTGCTGGCCAGATCCGATTGCTGACTGCGATCCACGCCGCGCAGACGGTCAACCTGTACTTCGGAAGACTGACTGGTGACCGAACGCTCAATCGTGTTGTTGGCGATCTGGCTGGCGGCCTGATCGACGCGGTTCTGCCCGCTCTGGATAGAGCTCAGACCTGCATAAAAAGCTGTGTTACCGGAAATTTCCATAACAGTTCTCATCCTTGGGAAGGATCAATTGCCGCTATTGAAGCAGAGGCGCCAGCAAAACACCCGTCAAAAACACTAATGGCACAGTGCCTGCTCATAGTCAAAAGCTTAGTCGAGCAAATCCAGTTGCAGATGTTCGGCCACCGCCTCAGCACTTAATGCCTTGAGTTTCGGCACTCGGCCAAGGCAAGGCGCCGGGATTCGCTCAGCCAGCGTCGCGAGATTTTCCTCCAGCCGGGACGTCTTCGGATCGATGATATTCGCCACCCAGCCCGCCAGTTGCAGACCATCACGGGCAATCGCTTCAGCCGTCAGCAAGGCATGACTGATACAACCCAGCCGCACACCCACCACCAAAATCACCGGCAACTGCAGTGCAATTGCCAGATCCGACAAATTATCCTGATCCGCCAAGGGCACGCGCCAGCCACCCGCACCTTCAATCAAAGTGAAATCGGCATTCATCGCCAAAATCTCGCGCATCGGTGCCAGCAAAGATTGCACCGTCAGCGCCACACCGGCCTCGCGCGCTGCCAGATGCGGGGCGATAGCCGGCTCGAACGCCAGCGGATTGACCTGCTTGTAACTCAGCGGCAACGAACACTCGGCCAACAACGCCAACGCGTCAGCATTGCGCAAACCCTTGGGCGTGACTTCGCAGCCCGAGGCGACCGGTTTGCCCGCCGCCGTGCTCAATCCGGCCGAACGCGCCGCATGCAGCAACCCCGCAGCAACGGTGGTCTTGCCGACATCGGTATCGGTTCCAGTGATGAAATAGGCAGCGCTCATACGGGTTTCTCCAACACGGCGTAGACCACCTGATAAGTCGCCGGCAATCCCGACGCCTCGCGGAACTGCTCGTAAGCCTCGACCAGCCCGAGAATCCGCGCCCGCCCGGTCAAACCGCCCGGCCGTCCCGGATTCAGATTGTGCGCCCCCAGTGCCTTCAATTCATGAGTCAGGCTGCGCACATCCGGGTAATGCAGCACATGCGGCCGATTCTCCAGACTCAGCGCACGCAACCCACTGGCCGCACACAGCTGCTCATAACGAGCGAACTCGCGGAAGCGGTTGACGTGCACCAGGCCGTCGACCTGCCGCCAGCTATCGCGCAACTCAAACAACGTCCCTACACAGAGACTAGCAAACGCGAAAATCCCACCGGGTTTCAGCACGCGAAACGCCTCGCTGAGCACCGCATCGAAATCCGCACACCACTGCACGGCGAGGCTGGAAAAAATCAGCTCGCAGGTCGAATCCTGTAACGGTAGCCGCTCCGCATCGCCAGCAATGAAATGCTGCGCCCCACCCAATGGGCGCGCGTGATTGAGCATGCCCTCGGCGATGTCCAGCGCCACACCGTGGCCCTCGGCGAAACGCGAGGCCAGCGCACGGGTGAAATAACCGGTGCCGCAGCCCATGTCCAGCCATCGCGACGGTACAAAATCGCTCGGCAGGCGTTGCAGCAATTGCCTACCAACATCACGTTGCAACTCGGCGACGCTGTCGTAACTGGCCGCCGCACGGGAAAAGGAGGCCGCGACCTGACGCTTGTCAGGCAAGCCGCCAGGCAGCGCAACAAGAGACAAATCAGTCATCACCGCACTCATGTAAAAAAGCCTGGATTGCGCCCGCCACTCCATGGGGGTCTTCCAGAAGAAACGCATGGCTGGCCTGTTCGATCAGACCAATTTCGATATCTGGCAACAACGCAAACAACGCCGCCGCCGCTTCCGCCGGCACCAGGCCATCCTGTCCGGCGAAAAGATGCAACTGCGGCCCGCGAAACCCTTGCAAAGCTTCGCGAGTATCCAGTTGCGCGAGCAACTCCAGCCCGGCCATCAACGTCTTCGGCGCAGCAATCGGCGCGCCGCCGAGCAGCAACCGCGACAAGCCGCGCGGGTCTTGAGCGCCTTGAGCACAGAGCAAAGAAAAACGTTTGAGAGTCGTGCGCGGGTCGGTCTGGCAACCGACGAGAAACGCGTCGAAGGTCTCTTCAGGCATCGCACTCGGCCATTGCTCATGCGCAACAAAAGACGGATTGCTCGCCAGCGTCAGCAACCCGCAGCAACGTTCGCCACGGCGCGCCGCCAATTCAGACGCGAGCATGCCGCCCAACGACCAACCGCCGAGCCATACATCTTGAGGAATTTGCTCATCGAGTTCATCGAGCCAGTCTTGCAGGTCACTGGAATCGAGCTCCGGCAACGGCTCGATTTCGACCTGCAGATGCTCATCGATCCCGTGCAACGCCGCCGCCAGAGGCTCCATCGGCGAAACACCGAGGCCCCAGCCGGGCAACAGAATCAGGCGATTACGCATGGCTTGGCTCCGACGACAGTTGGGCAAAGCAATCAGCCAGTCCTTCTAACAATAGCTGCACCTGAGCCTCGCTGTGGGCCGCGGTCAGGGTCACCCGTAGTCGGGCGCTGCCGGCGGGCACGGTGGGTGGACGAATCGCGGTGACCATCAAGCCGCGCTCGCGCAGCATCTGCGACAGCCGCACGGCGCGCCCGGCATCACCGATCATGATCGGCTGGATCGGCGTGAAGCTGTCCATCAATTCCAGACCGATCTGTTCGGCGCCATGACGGAACTGGCGGATCAGCGTTTGCAAATGCTCACGGCGCCAGTGTTCGCTGCGCAGCAGTTCAAGGCTTTTCAGTGTCGCGCACGCCAACGCCGGAGGTTGGCTGGTGGTGTAGATGTACGGGCGAGCGAACTGGATCAGGCTTTCGATCAACTCTTCACTGCCGGCGACAAATGCGCCAGCAGTGCCAAAGGCTTTGCCGAGGGTACCGACCAGTACTGGCACATCCTCCTGACTCAAACCGAAATGCTCGACGATTCCTCCTCCGTTCGCACCCAACGGGCCGAAACCATGGGCATCGTCGACCATCAGCCACGCGCCTTTGGCCTTGGCCTCACGGGCCAGCGCCGGCAGATCGGCAAGGTCGCCGTCCATGCTGAACACGCCATCGGTGACCACCAGCGTATTGCCGGTGGCTTTCTCCAGACGCTTGGCCAGACTCACGGCGTCGTTATGCAGATAGCGATTGAAACGCGCGCCTGACAACAGCCCCGCATCCAGCAACGAGGCGTGATTGAGCCGGTCTTCCAGCACGGTATCGCCCTGCCCGACCAGCGCCGTGACCGCGCCGAGATTGGCCATGTAACCGGTAGTGAACAACAGTGCACGCGGGCGACCGGTGAGATCGGCCAACGCTTCTTCCAAGGCGTGATGCGGGCCACTGTGGCCGATCACCAGATGCGAAGCGCCACCGCCTACTCCCCAGCGCTCAGCACCGGCGCGCCAGGCTTCGATCACTTGCGGATGATTGGCCAGGCCGAGGTAATCGTTGTTGCAGAAAGCGAGCAACGGTTTGCCATCGACCACCACTTCAGGCCCCTGTGGGCTTTCAAGCAGCGGTCGCTGGCGATAAAGGTTTTCGGCACGACGGGCAGCAAGGCGTGCGGCGAGATCGAAAGACATGCAGGCCTCGACTTTCAAGTGACACAGGTCCCTGTGGGAGCGAGCCTGCTCGCGAAGAGGCCTTTACACCCAACATCAATGTCGACTGAGGCACCACTTTCGCGAGCAGGCTCGCTCCTACAGGGGTTTTGCATTTCTTCAAAGGAATCCGTAGAGATTTTTACACCGCAGCGTTATAGAACTGCTCGCTGCTCTTCTGCTCAACCAATGCCTGCTCGATCGCAGCCTGATGAACCTCGTCGGCATGCTCTTCGCGGGCCTCCGGTTGAATGCCCAGACGTGCGAACAACTGCATGTCCTTGTCGGCCTGCGGGTTGGCGGTGGTCAGCAGTTTGTCGCCGTAGAAAATCGAGTTGGCCCCGGCAAAGAACGCCAGGGCCTGCATCTGCTCGTTCATCGCCTCACGGCCGGCGGACAGGCGCACGTGGGATTGCGGCATGAGGATGCGGGCCACCGCGAGCATGCGGATGAAATCGAACGGGTCGATGTCTTCGGCGTTTTCCAGCGGCGTACCGGCGACTTTCACCAGCATGTTGATCGGCACCGACTCCGGGTGTTCCGGCAGATTGGCCAGTTGAATCAGCAGATTGGCGCGGTCGTCCAGCGACTCGCCCATGCCGAGAATGCCGCCGGAGCAGATCTTCATCCCCGATTCACGCACGTAGGCCAGGGTTTGCAGACGCTCGCTGTAGGTACGGGTGGTGATGATGCTGCCGTAGAACTCAGGCGAGGTGTCGAGGTTGTGGTTGTAGTAATCGAGGCCGGCCTTGGCCAGTGCTTCGGTCTGGTCCTGATCGAGACGCCCCAGGGTCATGCAGGTCTCCAGGCCCATGGCTTTCACGCCTTCAACCATCTTCAGCACGTAGGGCATGTCTTTCGCCGAAGGATGTTTCCACGCCGCGCCCATGCAGAACCGCGTTGAGCCGATGGCCTTGGCGCGTGCCGCCTCTTCGAGGACCTTTTGCACCTCCATCAGCTTTTCTTTTTCCAGGCCGGTGTTGTAGTGACCGGACTGCGGACAGTACTTGCAGTCTTCCGGGCAGGCGCCGGTCTTGATCGACAACAGGGTCGAAACCTGAACGCGGTTAGCGTCGAAATGCGCGCGGTGCACCGTTTGCGCCTGAAACAGCAAGTCGTTGAATGGCTGTGCGAAGAGGGCTCTGACTTCGGCCAGAGACCAGTCGTGACGCAGGGTGGCAGTGGTGCTCGCGCTCATGGGTAGTTCCTTGGTTATGCTTGGCTGGCGACTGGGGAAACGGAATACCCACAGGCGCTACACGGATGTTCGGCATATTTAAGGAAGTGTCATGCGCTGTCAACCACGATACGATGGGTCGGTTTACATCTGTTTAAAAAACGTACAGAACTGCTTGCTGTGTGATGAACCGGCAGACGCAGAAATGCCAATTTGCGTGGCCTGTGAAACCGAACTGCCATGGCTTGGTGATCAGTGCATCACCTGCGCATTGCCGCTGGCCGCAGCGGGGCTGACCTGTGGCGAGTGCCTGCTAGAGCCGCCGGCCTTCGAACAGGTCGCCGTGCCGTGGCGGTATGGCTTCCCGGTCGACAGTTTGATTACGCGTTTTAAACACAACGCAAAATGGCCGTTTGGTCACTTGCTCGCCGACGTTCTCGGACAATACCTGCAACATCGCTTCGATGAAGGTTTGCCGAGACCGGATGCCCTGCTGCCCGTGCCAATGACGACAAAACGTTTGCGTCAGCGCGGTTTCAATCAGGCTGCGATGCTCGCGCGGTGGTTAAGCCAGACGCTCGAAATGCCCAGCGAGGAAAACCTTTTGTTGCGAACCCAAGACACCAGCGCCCAGCAGGGCCTTGATGCCAAGGCCCGTAAACGCAATTTGCTTCAGGCCTTTGCCCTGACGCCAGATGCTGTGGTGAAGGGCCGGAGTTTCGCTCTGGTCGACGACGTGCTGACCACGGGGGCCACCGCCCAGGCGCTTGCCCGGCTATTGATAAACGCTGGCGCGGCGCGCGTCGACGTCTATTGCCTGGCCCGCACGCCAAAACCGGGAACCTGAAACCAGACACAATCCCCCTGTAGGAGTGAGCCTGCTCGCGATATCGGTGGAAAGGTCAGCAGAGATGTTGGCAATGACAACGCCATCGCGAGCAGGCTCACTCCTACAAGGGCTCTCCGCTCGGCTTGACTCTCGCGTCGCGAGCGGCCAACTTCACTGTCCACCGCCACAGAAAAAGCACCCATTCATGTCCATGCCTTCCCTGTTGTCCCAGCACATCGTCCGCCGTCCGCAGCGTATCGCTCTGCTGCAACACATCGCCGAACAGGGCTCGATCACCCGCGCCGCAAAAAGCGCCGGCCTGAGCTACAAAGCGGCGTGGGATGCCATCGATGAGTTGAACAACCTCGCGCAAAAACCGTTGGTTGAACGCGCCGTCGGCGGTAAGGGCGGTGGCGGCGCAAAACTGTCCAGCGAAGGCGAACGGGTGTTGCGCCTCTATCAAAAGCTGCAAGCCTTGCAGGCGCAGGTGCTGGAAGCGGCGGAAGACGCCAGCGACCTCGACCTGCTCGGTCGCTTGATGCTCAGAACCAGCGCGCGCAACCAGTTGCACGGCAAAGTCGTGGCGATTGAAAGTCAGGGCCGCAATGACCTGATTCGCCTTGAGCTGGCCGAAGGCTTGCAGCTTGACGCGCAGATCACCCACGACAGCACCGTGCATCTGGAACTGCAAACCGGCACTGAAGTGGTCGCGCTGATCAAGGCCGGCTGGCTCGAACTGCTCGCCAGTGATCAGCCTGCAACGTCTGGACACAATCTTCTCAATGGCAGCATAGAAGCCATTCTCGACGCCGAAGACGGCCCCAGCGAAGTCCGCATTTCCCTGCCCAACGGCCACACGCTCTGCGCTCTGGCCGAACCGCTGGACCTGCGCACTCGCGGTCTGACTGTCGATAAACCAGTGCAGGTGCAGTTTTCGCCCTCCAATGTGCTGATCGGCACGCCGCTCTGATCAAGCCCTGCAACGAAAGCGTCATCGTCGCTCATTAAGGTGTCTGCCAAAACCAAGCAGGGAGCCTGATGTGAGCCTATTAGAAGAAAACCAATCGACTGATCTGGAAAAAATGGTCGGCCTCAGCCGTCGCGGTTTCATCGGCGCCGGCGCGCTGTGCGGCGCAGCGATGTTCCTCGGCGGCAGTCTGTTAAGCCGTAGCGCGCTGGCTACCGGCATCAGTGCCGGCAACAGCCGTTTGCTCGGCTTCGAGAGTATTCCGGCCGCGACCACCGACGTCATCACCCTGCCCAAAGGCTACAAATCTTCGGTGCTGATCAGTTGGGGCCAGCCGCTGCAAAAGAACGGCCCGGCGTTTGACCCAAGTGGTAACGGCACTGCCGCCGCACAGGAAGTGCAGTTCGGCGACAACAACGACGGCATGAGCCTGTTCGCCTTCCCCGACGACCGAAACCGCGCGTTGATGGCGATCAACAACGAATACACCAATTACCGCTACCTCTATCCGCACGGCGGCATGCCGCAATCGGCCGAAGACGTGCGCAAGGCGCTGGCCTGCGAAGGCGTGTCGGTGATTGAAGTGCAGCGCAAGAACGGTCAGTGGCAGTTCGTCCAGGGTTCGCGCTACAACCGTCGCATCCACGGCAACTCGCCGTTGCGCATCAGCGGTCCGGCAGCCGGCCATGACTTGATGAAGACCGCTGCCGACAAACACGGCAAGAAAGTCCTCGGCACCTTCCAGAACTGCGCCAACGGCAAGACGCCGTGGGGCACCTATCTGACCTGCGAGGAAAACTTCACCGACTGCTTCGGCAGCAGCAACGCCCAGCAGCAGTTCGACCCGGCGCAGAAGCGCTATGGCGTCTCGGCCGCCAGCCGCGAAATCAACTGGCACCCGTACGACCCGCGCTTCGACATGGCGAAAAACCCCAACGAACTCAACCGTCACGGCTGGGTGGTCGAGATCGATCCGTTCGATCCGCAATCGACCCCGGTCAAACGTACCGCGCTGGGTCGCTTCAAACATGAAAACGCCGCACTGGCCGAGACCGATGACGGCCGCGCCGTGGTGTACATGGGCGACGATGAGCGTGGCGAGTTCATCTACAAATTCGTCAGCCGCGACCGCATCAATCACCGCAACGCCAAGGCCAACCGCGACATCCTCGATCACGGCACGCTGTACGTGGCGAAGTTCGACAACGGCGACAGCAACCCCGATCACCCGAAAGGCCAGGGCCAGTGGATCGAACTGACCCACGGCAAGAACGGCATCGACGCCAGCAGCGGTTTTGCCGATCAGGCCGAAGTGCTGATCCATGCGCGCCTGGCTGCCAGCGTCGTTGGCGCAACACGCATGGACCGCCCGGAGTGGATCGTTGTCAGTCCGAAAGACGGCCAGGTTTATTGCACCCTGACCAACAACGCCAAACGCGGCGAGGATGGCCAACCGGTGGGCGGGCCGAACCCGCGCGAGAAGAACGTTTACGGGCAGATCCTGCGCTGGCGCACTGACCGCGACGATCACGCGTCCAAGACGTTTGCCTGGGATCTGTTTGTGGTCGCCGGCAATCCGGGCGTGCATGCCGGGACGCCGAAGGGCGGCTCGAAGAACATCACCCCGCAAAACATGTTCAACAGCCCGGACGGTTTGGGTTTCGACAAGGCTGGGCGTTTGTGGATTCTCACCGACGGTGACTCGAGCAATTCCGGCGACTTTGCCGGAATGGGCAATAACCAAATGCTCTGCGCCGATCCCAAGACCGGAGAGATTCGCCGGTTCATGGTCGGGCCGATTGGTTGTGAGGTGACCGGGATCAGCTTCTCGCCGGATCAGAAGACGTTGTTTGTCGGGATTCAGCATCCGGGGGAGAACGGCGGTTCGACGTTCCCCGAGCATTTGCCGAATGGCAAGCCACGATCCTCGGTGATGGCGATTACCCGTGAGGATGGCGGAATCGTCGGCGCCTGAGTCAATGTCATCGCGGGCAAGCCTTGCTCCTACAGGTCTTGCGCCTGATCTGCAGGAGCAAGGCTTGCCCGCGATAGCGTCAGCCCAGACACCAACCCCCTAAGGGCCTGCCATCTGCGCTACCATGCTGGGCCGGACGCGGCAGCCTGCTGCGCGCAGGAGTCAGCATGGCCCACCCGTTTGAAACCCTCACCCCCGACCTCGTCCTCGATGCCGTTGAAAGCATCGGGTTCCTTAGCGATGCGCGCATTCTGGCGCTCAACAGCTACGAGAACCGCGTCTACCAGGTCGGCATCGAAGACTCCGAACCGCTGATCGCCAAGTTCTATCGCCCACAGCGCTGGACCAATGAAGCGATCCTTGAAGAACACAAATTCACTTTCGAACTGGCTGACGTCGAGATCCCGGTGGTTGCGCCGCTGATCCACAACGGCGAAACCCTGCATGAACACGCCGGTTTCCGCTTCACCCTGTTTCCACGTCGTGGTGGCCGGGCGCCGGAGCCGGGCAACCTTGATCAGTTGTATCGTCTCGGCCAGTTGCTCGGGCGTATTCACGCGGTGGGCGCGACCAAGCCGTTCGAACACCGCGAAGCCCTCGCCGTACAGAACTTCGGCCATGCCTCGCTGAACACCTTGCTCGAAGGCAACTTCATCCCGAAAAGCCTGCTGCCCGCGTACGAGTCAGTCGCCCGCGATCTGCTCAAACGGGTCGAAGACGTTTACGCCGCCACGCCGCACCAGAACATCCGCATGCACGGCGATTGCCACCCCGGCAACATGATGTGCCGCGACGAGATGTTCCACATCGTCGACCTCGACGACTGCCGCATGGGCCCGGCCGTGCAGGACATCTGGATGATGCTCGCCGGCGACCGCCAGGAATGCCTCGGGCAGTTATCGGAATTGATGGACGGCTATAACGAGTTCCACGATTTCGACCCGCGCGAACTGGCGCTGATCGAGCCACTGCGCGCCTTGCGCCTGATGCACTACAGCGCCTGGCTGGCACGACGCTGGGACGACCCGGCGTTCCCCCACAGTTTCCCGTGGTTCGGCACCGAGCGTTATTGGGGCGATCAGGTGTTGGCGTTGCGCGAACAACTGTCAGCGCTTAACGAAGAACCGCTGAAGTTGTTCTGACTCATCACCGCCGTTGTAGGAGTGAGCCTGCTCGCGATAGCGTTTTATCAATCAACAAAAATGTTGAATTTCAGACTGCTATCGCGAGCAGGCTCACTCCTACAGGGTTCTGTGTTCACAGATTTCTGACCAAACAGCTGCGGCATTCGCTGACAAACCTCCTTACAATCCCCTCCTTTGTTAGCTGCCTAAGCAAGGATTCTGCATGCAAGCCGCCAACCCGCGTCGCGGGTACATTCTGGGTCTCACTGCCTACATCATCTGGGGCCTGTTCCCGATCTACTTCAAAGCCATCGCCGAAGTGCCTGCGGTCGAGATCATTATCCATCGGGTTTTGTGGTCGGCCCTGTTCGGCGCACTGTTGCTGATGGTCTGGAAGCATCCGGGCTGGCTGCGCGAATTGCTCGACAACCCCAAACGCCTGGCGATTCTGGCACTGAGCGGCACGCTGATCGCGGCCAACTGGCTGACCTACGTGTGGTCGGTGAACAACGGCCGCATGCTGGAAGCGAGCCTCGGTTACTACATCAACCCGCTGGTGAACGTGCTGCTGGGGATGCTGATTCTTGGCGAACGTTTGCGCCGTATGCAGTGGGTCGCGGTCGGTTTGGCGGCCGTCGGTGTTGCGCAGCAGGTCTGGCAAGTCGGCAGCCTGCCGTGGGTGTCGCTGGTGCTGGCGCTGACTTTCGGCTTTTACGGATTGATCCGTAAACAGGCACCTGTCAAAGCGTTGCCGGGGCTGGTGGTGGAAACCTGGATGCTGGTGCCGATTGCCTTTGCCTGGCTGCTGTTCAATCAGACCGCGACCAGTGCTCAGCCCGAGTTCTGGACCACCTCCCAAGCCTGGTGGCTGATCGCGGCCGGCCCGGTGACGCTGGTGCCGCTGGTGTGCTTCAACGCGGCCACCCGTCACCTGCCCTACACCACCATCGGTTTCCTGCAATACCTCGCGCCCACCCTGGTGCTGCTACAAGCCGTGCTGTTGTTTGGTGAGCACTTGTCATCCAGCACGCTGGTGGCCTTCATGTTTATCTGGGCCGGCCTGGCGGTGTACAGCGTCGATGCATGGATAAGTTTGCGCCGGCGCAGCTGATCAAAAAACGCACAAACCTTCGCAGACCACGGTTCTCGTGGCCTGCATCGTTCCTTCCCAAGGTTATCCACAGCGTGATCCCCGCCGTTTGTGCGCAAGTCACTGAATGTTGGCGATTTTTTGATCAACGCCAGCAAAGCCACGGCGGGCTTGGCGCTACGAGCAGTCTCTACAGGTTATCCACAGGCAGGTGCACGTTAACACTGGATAACCTGAGCAGCGGTTAAACGTCGGTGCGTAACACCAAGTCAACCATCAGATCATCGGCCAGGGTTTCCAGGCGCGACTGCAAAACGTCCAGCGAGAGGGTCAGTGGTACCGCCAGAATCGCTTCGGCGTGGAACAGCGGTTCACTGCTCATTGGCGCGGGACGCACTTCGGTCACCAGCCGCTCAAGGTTCACACCCTGCTCGCTCAGCAGCCGGGTGATGTCGCGCACGATCCCCGGACGGTCATTGCCCACCAATTCCATGGCAATCGGTTTCCAGGTGCAGGATTGCTCGATACCGCTTTCGGCAATGAGCACGCGAATGCCATGAGCCGACAGCGCTTGTAGGGAATCGACTAATTCGTCGTAAGCCTCTGCCGGCACGCCGACCCGCAGAATCCCGGCGAATTGCCCGGCCATCCGTGACATCCGACTTTCCAGCCAGTTACCACCATGCTCGGCAATGCATTGGGCAATGCGCTCGACCTGCCCGGGCTTGTCCGAGGCGAATACGGTGAGTACGAGATGGTCCATGGCGCCGCCCTCTTGTCATGATTTTTGTTATAGAAGGGCAAGTATAGGCAAGCACCGAAATTCAGCCGCTATCGCCAAGTGAACACCCACCTGTGAATGTGATTTGGGAAAAACCTGTGGTGAGGGGATTTATCCCCGTCCGGCTGCGGCAGCAGTCGTAAATCCTGCCAATTCGGTTTACCTGCCAGAACGCAGGGGGCGGCTTCGCCACCCAACGGGGATAAATCCCCTCGCCACCATTAACCTCACCACGAGGCCCTTCGTGGCAGAAGTCATAGGCCATAGCAGCCAAATAGTATTTATGTGTACAACTTTTGATATTTAGCTGGAACAATCCAATGGTTTTTTGAGAACATCCCGTTCCGCGATGTGACCGCAATGCGACATGAGGTCGCAGAACGACGTAATTAGTCTGATTTTCACAAGCGCAACTCATCATGTAGTATGCCTCGGCGCGCACTACATAACGCTGAATCGATGTCTGCCCAAGGCTCGTTCGCAACCCTGAAAGCCCCGTCAGCAAGGCCCCAAGCCGTTGATTGGTCCCAGCCCAGCCGTCAGCAATGGCATGTACTGGTCGGCAGGTTTGTGGTTTAAATGGCCAGAGGCTTCATTGTCAAATTGAAGAGCTGAAAAGCGAAATAGCTGAGCAGAGTGAGGCAAGCAATGACTGAACACGTTCAAGTCGGTGGCCTGCAGGTCGCCAAAGTCCTGTTCGACTTCGTGAACAACGAAGCCATTCCCGGTACCGGCCTCACCGCCGAAAAATTCTGGGAAGGTGCCGACAAGGTCATTCATGACCTGGCGCCGAAGAACAAAGCCCTACTCGCCAAACGCGATGACTTCCAGGCGCGCATTGACGCCTGGCACCAGGAACACGCAGGCCAGGCCCATGACGCTGTGGCCTACAAAGCCTTCCTGCAAGAAATCGGTTATCTGCTGCCAGAAGCGGCTGATTTCCAGGCAACGACGCAAAACGTCGATGATGAAATCGCCCGTACCGCCGGCCCGCAACTTGTTGTGCCGGTGATGAATGCTCGCTTCGCTCTCAATGCCTCGAACGCCCGCTGGGGTTCGCTGTATGACGCCCTCTACGGCACCGACGCGATCAGCGAAGACGGTGGCGCGGAAAAAGGCAAAGGCTACAACAAGGTGCGTGGCGACAAAGTCATCGCCTTCGCCCGCGCCTTCCTCGACGAAGCCGCGCCATTGGCCGCTGGCACGCACGTTGATTCGACCGGCTACAAAATCGCTGACGGCAAACTGGTTGTCACCCTCAAGGGCGGCAGCAACAGTGGCCTGCGCGACAATGCACAACTGATCGGCTTCCAGGGCGATGCCGACGCGCCAATCGCTATCCTGCTGAAGCACAACGGTCTGCACTTCGAAATCCAGGTCGACGCCAGCACCCCGGTCGGCCAGACCGACGCTGCCGGCATTAAAGACGTCCTGATGGAAGCGGCACTGACCACCATCATGGACTGCGAAGACTCCGTCGCTGCCGTCGATGCTGACGACAAAGTAGTGATCTACCGCAATTGGCTCGGCCTGATGAAGGGCGACCTGACGGAATCGGTGTCCAAGGGCGGCCAGACGTTCACCCGCACCATGAACCCGGATCGCAGCTACACCACGCCCAATGGCGGCGAAGTGACCCTGCATGGCCGCTCGCTGTTGTTCGTGCGTAACGTTGGTCACCTGATGACCATCGACGCGATCCTCGACAAAGACGGCAACGAAGTGCCGGAAGGCATCCTCGACGGCCTGGTCACTTGCCTCGCGGCAATGCACAACCTCAACGGCAACACCTCGCGCAAGAATACCCGCACCGGTTCCGTTTACATCGTTAAACCGAAGATGCACGGCCCGGAAGAAGCGGCGTTCACCAACGAGCTGTTCGGTCGCATCGAAGACGTGCTCGGCCTCAAACGCAACACGCTGAAAGTCGGGATCATGGACGAGGAGCGCCGCACCACGGTCAACCTCAAGGCCTGTATCAAGGCGGCCAGCGAGCGCGTGGTGTTCATCAACACCGGTTTCCTCGACCGTACCGGCGACGAAATTCACACCTCCATGGAAGCCGGCCCAGTGGTGCGCAAGGCCGACATGAAAGCTGAGAAGTGGATCGGCGCCTACGAAAACTGGAACGTCGATATCGGTCTGAGCACCGGCCTGCAAGGTCGCGCGCAAATCGGTAAAGGCATGTGGGCCATGCCCGACCTGATGGCGGCGATGCTCGAACAGAAAATCGCCCACCCACTGGCCGGCGCCAACACCGCTTGGGTTCCGTCGCCGACCGCGGCTGCGCTGCACGCGCTGCACTATCACAAGGTGGACGTGTTCGCCCGTCAGGCCGAACTGGCCAAACGTGCCCGCGCCTCGGTGGACGACATTCTGACCATCCCGTTGGCGGTCAACCCGAACTGGACGCCAGAGCAGATCAAGAACGAACTGGACAACAACGCTCAGGGCATTCTCGGTTATGTAGTGCGCTGGATCGACCAGGGCGTGGGTTGCTCGAAAGTGCCGGACATCAATGATGTCGGCCTGATGGAAGACCGTGCAACGCTGCGTATCTCCAGCCAGCACATCGCCAACTGGCTGCGCCACGGTGTGGTCACTGAAGCGCAAGTGATGGAAAGCCTCAAGCGCATGGCGCCGGTGGTGGACCGTCAGAACGCCAACGACCCGCTGTACCGTCCGCTGGCGCCAAACTTCGACAGCAACATCGCCTTCCAGGCAGCGGTCGAACTGGTGATCGAAGGCACCAAGCAGCCGAACGGTTATACCGAGCCGGTACTGCACCGTCGTCGTCGCGAGTTCAAGAAGGCCAACGGCCTGTAACTTGCGCTGAATGCCGGATATGAAAAAGCCCTGATCGAAAGATCAGGGCTTTTTTGTTTGTAACAGAATCAAAAGATCGCAGCCTTCGGCAACTCCTACATAGGGTCCGTGCAGGAGCTGCCGCAGGCTGCGATCTTTTGACCTTCAAATCTCAGGGCTCGATGCCCAATTCATGTTTCACCAACGCCAACAACTTCGTCGTATCAATCGGCTTGAGGAGGAAATCCACCACGCTCAAATGCATCGCCGCAATCGCGTCTTTCACATCGGCATCGCCCGAGACGATGATGATCGGCATCGCCGCCCGCACCGACTCGCGCACCTGGCGGATCAACTCCAGTCCGCCGACATGGCCCATGCGCAAATCAGTGATCACCAGTCCGATCGATGGTTTTTCCGCCAACATCTTCAGCGCCGTTTCGCCACTCGCCGCGGTCATGCAATGGATGCCGTCCAGCGCCAGAACCTCCGCCAACAGTTCCCGTGCGTCCTTGTCATCATCGACGATCAAGACACGCTGCGGCGGAAGGTCGGGATCGAGCATTACTGCGCTGAGCGCTTCACGCTCGGCATCGCTCAAGATATCGTGGTCGGACATGGCGTTCTCTAAATGTTCAAATCAATCACCTGGCACAGTCGTCAGACATCGCTAAGCACTGCTTCAATGTGCACTTCGTCGGATTTTTTTCCAAGAGGCCGGACAAGAGAATTTCCGACTGTTCTTGTAGGGCACTTCCCAAATGTGCCGAACAGCATGGCAAACCTAGACTTACGTCCAATGGGCACCCTGCGCGCAGGGGCCGACCATGACCGCAACGATCCGACAACAACAATTCAAAAAAGACTGCGGTAATGGTTATGAGTAAAGCGGACGCCTTCACCCGGGCAGGGAAAACCGCGGTGTTGCAGAACATTCAGGGCACTCTGCAATTTCTCCAGCGCTTCCCGCCTTTCAATCAAATGGAACACGCGCACCTCGCGTATCTGGTGGAGCAATGTCAGCTGCGCTTTTACGGCCAGGGCGAGAGCATCATCAAACCCACCGACGGCCCGGTCGAACACTTTTATATCGTCAAACAGGGCCGGGTAGTCGGCGAACGCCAGCACATCACCAAGCCGGGAACCGAAACCACGTTTGAAATCACCACCGGCGAATGCTTCCCCCTCGCCGCGTTGCTCGGTGAGCGGGCAACGCGCACCGAACATCTGGCGGGCGAAGACACCTTCTGCCTGCAACTGAACAAACCCGCGTTCATCAAATTGTTCGCGCTTTCCAATGCTTTTCGCGACTTCGCCTTGCGGGGGGTCAGCAGCCTGCTCGATCAGGTCAACCAGCAAGTGCAGCAGAAAGCCGTGGAAACCCTCGGCACTCAGTACTCGCTGAACACCCGCCTCGGTGAACTGGCAATGCGTCACCCGGTGACGTGCAGCCCTGCCACGCCGCTGCGTGAAGCCGTGAAGCTGATGCACGAACAACAGGTCGGCAGCATCGTCGTGGTCGATGAGCACAAAACGCCGCTGGGGATTTTCACCCTGCGCGATCTGCGCCATGTCGTCGCTGAAGGGGTTGGCGATTTCAGCGACGCCATCGAACGCCACATGACCCGTGCGCCCTTCTATCTTTCGCCGGATCACAGCGCCTTCGATGCGGCGATTGCCATGACCGAACGGCACATCGCTCACGTCTGCCTGGTCAAGGATCAACGCTTGTGCGGTGTGGTTTCCGAGCGTGACCTGTTTTCCCTGCAGCGGGTCGATCTGGTGCATCTGGCCCGAACCATCCGCAGCGCCCAGCGTGTCGAACAACTGGTGACCCTGCGCGGCGAGATCGGCCAACTGGTCGAACGCATGCTGGCGCACGGCGCGTCCTCGACTCAGATCACCCATATCATCACCCTGCTCAACGACCATACCGTGTGCCGGGTAATCGAACTGACGCTGGCCGAGAAAGGCGATCCCGGCGTGCCATTCAGCTGGCTGTGTTTCGGCAGCGAAGGCCGCCGCGAGCAAACGCTGCACACCGATCAGGACAACGGCATTCTGTTCGATGCCCGCGACGCTGCGCATGCCGCGGAGATTCGCGGCAAGCTGCTGCCGATTGCCCAGCAGATCAACCAGAGCCTGGCGCAGTGCGGCTTCACCCTGTGCAAAGGCAACATCATGGCCGGCAACCCCGAGCTGTGTTTATCGCGGGCGGAATGGGCACGACGCTTTGCGGCGTTCATCCGTGAGGCGACGCCCGAAAACCTGCTGGGATCGAGCATCTATTTCGATCTGCGCGTGGTCTGGGGCGACGAAAAAAGCTGCGAGCAACTGCGCCGGGGCATTCTCGATCAGGTCGGTGACAACCGGTTGTTCCAGCGCATGATGGCCGACAATGCCTTGCGCAATCGACCACCCGTAGGGCGATTCCGCGAGTTTGTGCTGGCACGCAAAAATGGCGAGAAAGCCACGCTGGACCTCAAGGTTCAGGGCCTGACGCCCTTCGTCGACGGCGCCCGCCTGCTGGCATTGGCCAACGGCATCGACGCCAATAACACCCTCGAACGTTTCCGTCAGTTGGTCGATAAAGAAGTGATCGAGCGTCTCGATGGCGCGGCGTATGAAGAGGCTTATCACTTCATTCAGCAGACGCGCATGCAGCAGCATCAATTGCAGACCCGGGAGAATCTGCCGTACTCGAACCGAGTCGACCCCGACAGCCTCAATCATCTGGACCGACGGATCCTGCGTGAGTCCCTGCGTCAGGCGCAACGCCTGCAAAGCAGCCTGACCTTGCGGTATCAGCTATGAGTCTGTTTTCGTGGCTGCGTCCGGCAAGTCCAGTGGTGCCAGAGGTTTTCCAGCAACGACTGGCAAAGCTTCCGGCGATCAGCGAGCTGGGTGAATGCACCCTGCGCGAACAGCGCTGGGTGGTGCTGGACCTGGAAACCACCGGGTTGAACCTGAACAAGGATCGGCTGTTGTCGATTGGCGCGGTGGTGATCGAGGACGGCGCGATCGACTTCAGTCAGCAATTCGAACGCACGCTGCAGTGTCGCGAACTGAAACTCAGCCCCAGCGTGTTGATTCATGGGTTGGGGCCGAATGCGATTGCGGCCGGCAGTGAACCGGCCGAGGCGCTGCTGGAATTGCTGGAGTTCATCGGCGACAGTCCGGTGCTGGCATTTCATGCACCGTTCGATCAGCACATGCTCGGGCGTGCCTTGAAAGAACATCTGGGGCACAAGTTGCAGCAGGTATTTCTTGATGTCGCGGATATCGCGCCGCTGGTGTGTCCGCAGGCGCAGATTCGCGAGGCCGGGCTGGATGAGTGGATCGAGTGGTTCAAGCTCGAGGTGTTCGAGCGGCATAACGCGAGTGCCGATGCGTTGGCGACGGCGGAACTGGCGTTGATTCTGTTCAGCCGGGCGCGGGGGCAGCAGATTCATAGTCCGCTGAATTTGCAGCAACGGTTGAGCCAGTGGAAGCGTCGACGACAAGCACCGTCCTTTTAGATTTTCGTTGACTGTTCTGGCCTCTTCGCGAGCAGGCTCGCTCCCACATTTGGAATGCGATGCCTTGTGGGAGCGAGCCTGCCCGCGAAGAACGATGACGCGATTTCCCTGATGCCACCTGACCAGTGGCCAATTGCTAACCATTCCCACCTCTGCCAGAATCGCGAACAATTCGCGTTAGTTAATATTTCCCAATCGGTGATGTCCGGTGTCGTCAGTCCCAAGCCCTCACAGTCAGCTCGTCGGTGCGATGTATCGCGACCATCGCGGTTGGCTGCTGGCGTGGTTGCGGCGCAATGTGGCGTGCCCGCAACGGGCCGAGGATCTGAGCCAGGACACCTTTGTGCGCTTGCTCGGTCGCGACCAGTTGCTCACACCCCGCGAGCCACGAGCCTTTCTGGTGGCGATCGCCAAAGGCCTGCTGTTCGACTACTTCCGTCGTGCCGCGCTGGAACAGGCCTATCTCAGCGAATTGATGCTGATCCCTGAAGGCGAACAACCTTCTATAGAAGAACAGCAACTCATCCTCGAAGACCTCAAGGCCATCGACCGCTTGCTCGGCAAACTGTCGACCAAGGCCCGCGCCGCTTTCCTTTATAACCGCCTCGACGGCCTCAGCCATGCCGAGATCGCCGACAAACTCGGCGTCTCGGTACCCCGCGTGCGCCAGTATCTGGCGCAAGGCATTCGCCAGTGCTATATCGCCCTGTACGGTGAGCCGACGTGAATCCGGCCAGTTCCAGGCCAGTGCCGGCGCATGTGCTGGATGCGGCGATTGCCTGGCAGTTGACCCTCGATTCCAGTAGCCCGCTGGAGCGTGAGGAGTTTGCCAAATGGCACGCGGCCAACGAAGAACACGCACGGGCCTGGCGTCAGTTGGGCATGCTCGATCAGCGTTTCAATGTAGCCAAGGGGCCGGCACGTAGCGCCTTGCTGCAATCGCGCGAGGGCATTCGGCGGCGTGTGCGCAAACTGGGCAGTGGGCTGGCCAGCGTTGTGGTGGTGGTCGGTGTCGCGCTGTTCGCGAGCGAGCGTTATCTGCCGCTGGATTACTGGCTCGCCGATCAGCGCACGGCCACGGGCGAGCAACGCACCGTGCATCTGGCCGATGGCACCGTGCTCAATCTCAACACCCACAGTGCGGTGGATGTGCGTTTCGATGACAAACGCCGACTGATCGTTTTGCAGGAAGGCGAGATTCTCATCGAAACCGGCCACGGCGATGCGCGGCCATTTATCGTCGAAACCCGCGAAGGCAGCATGCGCGCCCTGGGCACACGCTTCCTGGTCAAGCGCGAGGAAGACGGCACGCGGCTGAGCGTGTTGCAGTCGGCGGTGGCGGCGCACGCGCAAGCCAATCCTGAAGAACAGATCCTCCGTGAAGGCCAACAAGTGCTATTGCGCGGTGATGGACTGGACTCGATCGTCGCGCTCAACCCCGGCGCCGATGCGTGGACACGCGGCATGCTGGTGGTCGACAACGCGCGGCTGGGCGATCTGGTGCATGAACTCGGGCGCTATCGACGCGGGCACTTGGGCGTGACGCCGGAAGTCGCCGACCTGCGCATTACCGGCAGCTTCCCGCTGCATGACACCGACAAGGCCTTGAGCGCCCTGCTGCCGACCCTACCGGTACAGATTGAGCAGCACACGCAGTATTGGGTGACCGTCGCAAAGGCTGATTCCAAGCCTGAATGATCTCTGCTGGCTGAGCGGCCGCCATCGCGAGCAGGCGAAGGCCTACAGATGAAATGCGTTCCCCTGTAGGAGTGAGCCTGCTCGAGATGGCGTCATCCGCCACACCGCTGTTTTCAGTTAATCGAAATTATTTTCATCCAGCCCTATCACTTTTCGAGTTTCATCCGGCACACAGGCAATTGAGAAATATTTACATTCAGGAGCCGCCGTATGTCCCGTTCGCTAGACACCTTGTTGCGCCCCAGTCTGCTGGCCGTCGCCATCGCTTTCAGCACGCCGTTGATCAGCAGCCCGTTGCTCGCCGCTGAACAAGCGTCCAGCGTGCGCGCCTACAACCTGCCGGCCGCACCGCTGTCGACCACCCTGAACCAGATCGCCAGTCAGGGCGGCATCGCGCTGTCGCTGAATCCTTCGCTGGCGGCAGGCAAGACGTCGGCACCGGTCAGCGGACAGTACGACGCGGCTGGCGCCCTGCGTGCGGCTCTGCGTGGCACCGGTCTGCAACTGGAACTGAGCAGCACCGGCACTTACACCCTGGTTGCCGTGCCGGAAGGCGTGCTCGACCTGCCGGAAACTTCTGTCATCGGCGTGGAAAACACTGAAAGCGCCTGGGGCCCGGTCGACGGCTACACCGCCACCCGCACCGCCGCCGGCACCAAGACCGACACCGCGCTGGTCGAAGCGCCACGCTCGATCTCGGTTGCCACGCGCCAGCAAATGGACGACCGCAGCGTGCACAGCCTCGACGATGCCGTGCGCTACATGCCGGGCATCACCGCCAGCAGCTACGGCAGCGACACCCGCACGGACTGGTTGCGTGTACGCGGTTTCGAGCCGACCCAGTTCCTCGACGGCCTGCCACTGCCAAAAGGCGTGTACGCCAATCCAAAACCGGAGACCTGGAACCTCGACCGCCTCGCCCTGCTGCGCGGCCCGGCTTCGTCGGTGTACGGCCAGACCCCACCGGGCGGTCTGCTCGACATGGTCAGCCGTCGCCCAAGCGCCGAAGCCAGCAGCGAAATCCAATTGCAGTACGGCAGCGACAACCATCGCCAGGTCAACTTCGCCAGCACCGGCAAGATCGATGAGGCCGGCCAGTTTCTGTATGGCATCAGCGGCGTCGTGCGCGACAGCGACACGCAGATCGACCACATCGAAAACAAGCGCTACAACATTGCGCCGAGCCTGACCTGGAACATCGACGACGACACCAGGCTGACCTTGCTCACGCAGTTCACCCGTGACGATACCGGTGTCACCAGCCAGTTCTATCCGATTCAGGGCACCAAGATCGACATGCCGTTCGGCAAGATTTCCCATCACAAAAACCTTGGCGATCCTGACTACGATTACTACGACCGTACCTACTACGCGCTCGGCTACGCCTTCGAACACCGTCTGAATGATGTGTGGCAGTTCAAGCAGAACCTGCGTTACACCAAGTCCGACCTGGCCTTCCAGACGGTCACCGTCAACAGCTACAACCCGTCGTTCGCCGGTTTCACCGTTGACGATCAGGGCAATGTCGGTCGCGGCACGACCAACGTTGATGAGGACATCAGCCAGTTTGCCGTAGACAACAACTTCCAGGCCGACTTCGCCACGGGTGATATCCGCCACACCTTGCTGCTGGGTCTCGATCACCAGCGAAGCAATACCAACTACACCTCGATCTTCGGCACCGCGCCGAGCATCAATGTGAACAACCCGATCTACGGCCAGACGATCGTTCGTCCACCGCGCTCCAGCGCGTTTTACGATTACGATCAGAAAACCTACCAGACCGGTCTGTACGTGCAGGATCAAATGGCCCTCGACCAATGGCGCCTGACCCTCGGCGGCCGTGAAGACTGGGTACACACCAGCACGCAGTTCATCAACAAGGGCGATGCCACCAACACCCAGCGCGACAAGAACTTCAGCGGCAACGCGGCGATCAGCTATGTCTTCGACTCCGGTTTCGTACCGTACCTGTCGTACGCCGAATCCTTCCAGCCGACCACCGGCGCCGATGCCACCTCTACCGGTTCGCTCAAGCCAACCGAAGGCAAACAGTGGGAGCTGGGCATCAAGTACCAGCCACCGGGCAGCAAAACCCTGCTCAGCGCTGCGGTGTATGACCTGACCCAGAAGAACGTCTCGGTCAACAGCATCGTCAACAACGTGACCATCACCAGCCAGGCGGGTGAAGTGAAAGTCAAAGGTCTGGAGCTGGAAGCGGTCTCGGACGTCACCGATAACCTGAAAGTCATCGCCGCTTACACCTTGGCCAAGTCCGAAGTGCAGAAAGGCATCGACAAGGGCAACCGTCTGCAACTGATGCCCAACCAGCAAGCCTCGCTGTGGACCGACTACACCTGGCACACCGGCGTGCTTGACGGTTTCGGCATTGGCGGCGGCGTGCGTTACACCGGCAACACCTACGGCGACAAGGCCAACACCTGGCTGGGCAAGGCGGACGCCTACACCGTGTTCGACGCAGCGGTGCATTACGATCTCGGCCGTCTGGACAACAGCCTCAAGGGCGCGTCGCTGGCACTCAACGCGACCAACCTGTTCGACAAGGACTACATTTCCACCTGCGACGGTTACTACTGCTACTACGGCGACCAGCGCAGCGTCGTCGCCAGCGCCACTTACAAGTGGTAAGCGACTGAGCTGAAACGGGCTCTGTCACCAGGCCGTCCCTCGTGGACGGCTTTGGCGTTCATGAAGGTCATGAAATGAAAAGTAAAACAATTCGTCGCTGGTCATTCATCCACACCTGGACCAGCCTGGTCTGCACCGTGTTTTTGCTGATGCTGGCATTGACTGGTCTGCCACTGATTTTCCATCACGAGATCGAGCACTTGCTCGGCGATGCACCCGAGGTGCGCGAGATGCCGGCCGACACGCCGCGGCTCAATCTGGCGCAACTGGTGGAGGCGGCGGAAAAACATCGTCCCGATGAAGTCGTGCAGTACTTCGGCTTCGACGACGATGAGCCAAATGCCGTGCTGACAATCATGGCGAAAACCGCCGGCACCGAGCCGAACTCTTCACACACGTTCATGCTCGATGCGCGCACCGGGGAGGCACTGGAAACCCCGTCGGCCAACGGCGGTTTGATGCTGTTCATCCTGCGTCTGCACGTCGATATGTTCGCCGGCTTGCCAGGCAAGTTGCTACTGGCGTTCATGGGTTTGCTGTTTGTCGTGGCGATCGTGTCCGGGACGGTGCTGTATTTGCCGTTCATGCGTCGGCTGACGTTCGGCACCGTGCGCCAGGACAAATCGACAAGGCTGCGCTGGCTCGATTTGCATAACCTGATCGGTGTGGTGACGTTGACCTGGGCATTGGTGGTGGGCGTCACCGGGGTGATCAGTGCCTGCGCTGACCTGCTGATTGCCGCCTGGCGCAACGACGCTTTGAACACCCTGATCGCGCCCTATCGCGATGCGCCGCCGCTGACGCACCTGGCCCCGGCCACGCGTTTACTCGACATCGCTGGCGAAGTCGCACCCGGCATGAAGCCGGACTTCATCGCCTTCCCCGGCACGCGATTTTCCAGCGAACACCATTACTCGGTGTTCATGAAGGGCGGCACGCACCTGACCTCGCATCTGCTGACGCCGGTATTGATCGACGCCTCCACCCTGAAGGTCACTGCCGTTGCCGAACGGCCGTGGTACATGGACGCCATGGGCATGTCGCAGCCGTTGCACTTCGGGGACTACGGCGGCATGCCGATGAAGATTCTCTGGGCCACGCTTGATGTGCTGACCATCATCGTGCTCGGCAGTGGCGTGTATCTGTGGGTGGTACGGCGCAAGGCGGCCAAGCCCGTGCTGGAAGCGGCGGAGGCCTCTGCATGAAGCCGCGTCAGTCGAATTTCTGGAAGGTCTTCAGCACACCGCTGGTGATTGCGCTGCTCAGTGCGGCGGGGTTGTTTGCAGCGTTGCTGGGGGACGGGATCTGGGATGCGCTGAGCTGGGTCGGGCTGGGCGTGCCGGCAATTCTCGCCATAAGGGGATTGTTGCCGCGAAGCTGAAGATCCCTGTAGGAGTGAGCCTGCTCGCGATGGCGCACTTGCCTCAACATTAATGTTGACTGAGCTACCGCGATCGCGAGCAGGCTCACTCCTACAAGGGGGCTGTGCAGGGCTTGAGCAAGCCAAGTAACACGCTATGCTCCCCCTCACCATCCTGATCGAGACCCTGCCAATGTCCGTCCCCAGCATGACCCTGTACCACAACACGCTTTCTCCGTTCGTACGCAAAGTGATGGTGTTGCTGCACGAGACCGGCCAGCAGGATCGTGTCGCGTTGCAAGACTGCGTGCTCAGCCCGGTCAGCCCCAGCGCTGAACTCAACGCCGACAACCCGCTGGGCAAGATCCCGGCACTGCGCCTGGCCGATGGCAATGTCATCCATGACAGCCGCGTCATTCTCGAATACCTCGACCAGCAGCATGTCGGCAATCCGCTGATCCCCCGCGAAGGTGCGGCCCGCTGGCGCCGTCTGACCCTGGCCTCGATGGCTGACGGGATCATGGACGCCTCGGTGATGGTGCGTTACGAACTGGTCTTGCGAGCGCCGGAGAAACACTGGGACGAATGGCTCGACGCTCAGCGCGACAAGATTCGCCGCGCTTTGGCCGTGCTGGAGACTGACGCCATCGCCGAGCTGACCAGCCATTTCGACGTCGCCGCGATCAGCGTGGCCTGTGCGCTCGGCTATCTCGACCTGCGCTTCCCGGATCTGGGCTGGCGCGACGCCAACCCGCAACTGGCCAACTGGTTCTTTGAAGTGAGCCAGCGACCGTCCATGATCGCGACCCTGCCCAAGCCTTAAATCTGCGGCGCCTGTTCCGTCCTCTTCGCGAGCAGGCTCGCTCCCACATTGATTTTGGGTGTGGCAGAGAACTCTGTTTCAACATCAATCCTGTGGGAGCGAGCCTGCTCGCGAATGCACCAACTCGGTTCCACAGGCAAAAAACCGATAATCCGCGTCACCAACTCATCCTTCCAGCACTGATCCTCACGCAACCCCAACAACCCGCTCATTGCACCCCCCCGATATCAAACTCCAGCGGCTTGGTCGTCCTCTGCCCGATCCCGTACCAGTCCAGTTTGCGCGTCAGCACCATGAACACACCGAGCAAGCCGAACAGCAACAACGAGCCCATCAGCAGCGCGTAATCCTCGGCGCTCAGCAGTCCATACAGCAGGCCATACAACGCGGCCAATCCCGCCGAAAAACTCAAGCCGTGACGCACACTGCGCAGCACATGGCAGACATAAAAGCCGATCAACAACACACAGCCACTGGCCGACAGCAGATACGCCAGGGCAAAACCAATGTGCTCCGACAACGACAGCAACAACAGATAGAAGAACGCCAACGCGACACCGACCAACGCGTACTGCACCGGGTGCACCGCCAGGCTCTTGAGCACTTCGAAAAGGAAGAAACCGGCGAAGGTCAGCACGATGAACAGCAACGCGTATTTGATCGACCGGTCACTCTTCAGATACTGGTCCACCGGGTCGATGAAGCTCACGCCAAAGCTGCGACTGTTGAACGCATCGCAGTCGTTGCTGCTCACGCAGCGGCTCATGGCGTCTTGCAGGTTGGTGGAGAAGAACGTTGTCTGCCAGTCAGCGCTGAAACCCTGATCGTTGATCTCGCGTTTGGCTGGGAGGAAATTGCCGATGAAACTAGGATGCGGCCAGTTGGCGGTAAGGCTGACGCTGCTGGTCTTGCCCACCGGCAGCACCTGCAGCGAACCGGTGCCTTGCAGGCGCAGATCAAAACCGAAGCTCAGCTCTGTGGTTTTACTGGTGTCGAGCAGCGGCAACGTCACTCGCACGCCTTCACCCAACCAACCGACTTGCGTGCCGGGAACGAAGTCCAGACGCTGGCCATCGAGCTCCAGTTTCAACGCATTTTCGATCCCGCGAATGTCGCTGATGCCGACCGCGAGAAACGCTGCATCGAACTGGTAGTCCGTGAAGTCCTCCTTGATGCCCAATTGCGCCGGCAACGAAAAATGCCCGTTGATGCGGTTATCGGCATGGAACAGCCGCGCCTCGTAGATGCCGCGAGCGCGCAGTTCGGTTTGCACCTGACCATCGAGTTCGAAACGCTCTGGAAGGAAATACAGCCGACCGCGTTCTTCACGTGGTTCGTCGTAACGCTGGTTGGTCTTGTCGTTGGTTTTCCAGTTGTGGATCACTTTGCGATACGGCACCACCATCACCGGCCCGCTCAATTGCTGGCTGTAACTGGAGCTGCGCGCGATGTCTTCGAGCACGCCGTCACGCAGTTGCTGGCGGTCGTCGATGACGCCGTCGATCATGAGCAGCGGGATCAGCAAAAGCAGGATCAGCACGGCGATGGCGCCGAGCTTTATCGTCAGATTCTTGTTCATGGGACTCTCCCTGTTTGGATGGGCAGAGTCTGGTGGTGCTGTATGAGGGGAATGTGCGGGGAATGTGGAGATTGTGTGGAGACTTCACTGACCCCTTCGCGAGCAGGCTCTCTCCCACAGGTGTACGCATTCCAATGTGGGAGCGAGCCTGCTCGCGAAGGCCGCGCCTCGGTTTCAAGGCAGGCGCAACATCACTTCAACACCGCTTTCGACATTGCGAACTCGCATCGAACCACCATGCAACTTGGCTACTTCTTCAACGAAGTTAAGCCCCAAGCCCGTGCTTTTGCGGCCACTGTCCGGTCGTGGCAATGAGTAAAAGCGCTCAGTCAAACGTGGCAAGGCGTAATCGGGGATTGCTGCCGTCTCATTGAACAGGCTGAATTCGATCTGCTCGCCAACCCGTTCGGCGCTGAAACCCAGCAGCCCCTGAACCGGCGTGAAATCCAGCGCATTCTCTAGCAAATTACCCAGCGCCTGCCGTAACAGAAAAGGCTCGCCGATCAGCAGCAAATCCGCCGGAATCGTCTGTTCTACCCGCAGGTGCTTACCTTCGATTCGTGCCGCCTGCCCCTGTAACAGCTCGTCGACCAACGCCGCCAGCGGCACGGCGACCCGCTCTTCCAGCCCCTGTCGCTGTTCGACCTGCGCCAGATTCAGCAGCCGTTCGATCAACTGCTGCATCCGCGCGCTTTCGCTGTCGATGTTGCCGACAAAGCGCAGACGTTGGACCGGCGACATGTCACCTTGCAGCAACTCCGCCGCGCCACGGATGGCGGCCAGTGGACTTTTCAGCTCATGGGTCAGTGTGTGTACATAGCGCTCGACGTAGGCTTTGCCTTCCAGCTGCGTACGCATCTGCTCGACGGCCGTAGCCAGTTGTTCCAGTTCGCCACCACGATAGTGCGGCACTTCCACTCGGCGGCCTTCGCTGACGGCTTGGGCGTAACCGGTCAAACGGTGCAGTGCGCGGCTCAGCCACCACGACAGCAATGCGCCGAACAGCAGGCCGAGGCCGATCAGGCCGGCGCCGTAAAACAGCAGGCGCCGTTCGGTGCGATCGACATAGGGCTGCAATGAGCTGTTGGGTTTGGCCACGGTGACCACGCCGATGATCTGGCCGTTGTCGCGGATCGGCGCGCCGACGTGCATGACCGACGAGTTCGCGTCATCCGGATCGCTGCGGCTCGAGCGTGCGCCGTACTCACCGCGCAGGGTCAGGTAGACGTCGTTCCAGCGCGAATAATCCTGACCGACCGCGACGCCGCTGGAATCCAGCACGACAATACCCTTGGCGTCGGTGACGTAGATGCGGTGGTTGACCTGATTTTTCGGCAGCCCCCAGATCGTCGCTTTGGGCTGGCGCTCACCATAGGCGCGGAGCAATTCGGGCCAGCGATTCTCGCTGAGGGTGCCGGCCTTGAAATCGTCACGAAGTATTTCCGCCATCAGGTTTGCGGTGTCGACGAGGGTTTCTTCGGTGGACTGCCGCACGCCGGGGCGGATTTCTTCCATCACCGTGTTGAGCACGAAATAACCGGTCAGGCCGACAAACAGCACGTAGACCAGAAATATTCGCAGGCCCAGCGACATCAGCTGTGCCCCGGGCTGTAGCTGTATCCGAGGCCGCGATGGGTCTGGATCGGCTCGGCTTCGGCGCGCACCAGGCGCAATTTGGCCCGTACGCTTTTGATATGGCTGTCGATGCTGCGCTCGTAACCGGCATCGGCGGCTACACCTAGCGCGTCGAGCAATTGCTCGCGGCTGAACACTCGCTCAGGTTGTTCGAGCAGGCATTGCAACAGACGAAATTCGTGACGAGTCAGGCTCAGGGCCTGGCCGCGATAACTGATCTGTACACGCTCGGCATCGATGCGGAACAACGTCGAACTGGCTTCGATCGCAGGCCGTGGCGCCATGCGTTTGAGGATTGCCCGCACCCGCGCCGCCACTTCCCGCGGGCTGAACGGTTTGACCACGTAGTCGTCGGCGCCGATCTCCAGACCCACCACGCGGTCGATCTCGGCATCGCGGGCGCTGAGAAACAGCACCGGCACTTCGCTGAAGCGCCGCAGCTGTTTGCAGGTCTCGAAACCGCTGATGTCCGGCAGGCCGATATCGAGGATGATCAGGTCGGCCGGCGTTTGCCGCTGATGTTCGAGTGCCGCCGCGCCGAGGCTCAGCCACGTGGTGGTGAAACCCTCGCCCTGCAAGGCAAAAATCAGCGTGTCGGCAATCGCCGCTTCGTCTTCGACAATCAGGATATGAGGCATGGCGTCCGAGCCCGTGGGTTAAGTGCGCGAACGGTGCCCCAAGCGTGCTGCTACGTCAATGAGACCACTTAGCAGTCCGGTTTATCAGCGGTAAAACGCCGTGCCGGGTTCACGGCCGCGCCAAACTCACGCAAGGCCTTGGCACCGATCAGCAGCGGATAGTTGAAGTTGCTGCGGTCGGTCAGGTTGACCTCCACGGTACGCTTGACGTTACCCAGGCACAGTTCCAGGTCGACCACCGGACGTTTGGCGACTTCGGTGTTTTCACCCTCATCCTCTTCATCCGAGCGGCTCTTGATCTTGCTGATCCGCGCGACTTTGTGTTCGTAGACCTTGTTGTCGGCGTCCTTGGTGCCGAGGCGGAAACGCACCCAGTCGTCGCCATCACGGGTGAAGGTCTCGATGTCCTTGGCCGACAGCGAGGCGGTCAGCGCGCCGGTGTCCATCTTGGCCTTGAGCACTTCACCGCCGATTTCCGGCAGCGCGATGTATTCGTAGCGCCCGTACAGGGTCGGCTCGGCGGCCATGACCGGCAGGGCGACGAGGGCAAACAGTGCAAGGAGGGATTTCACGTAAAGGGCTTCCTGAAAGAGTGGGCTCAGCGCCGAATTCTAGACCGCGGAAAATCACGATAGTTGAAGCAACAGCAACCTTTTGTGGCGAGGGAGCTTGCTCCCGCTCGGCGACGCAGTCGTCGTAAGATCTGTATGCGCAATTAAGCTGACACACCGAGGCGCATGAATTCGGGGCCGCTTCGCAGCCCAGCGGGAGCAAGCTCCCTCGCCACAGGGTTTTGCATAAGCACTGAAGATTAGCGCGACTAAAGTGAAACATTCGTCACCACCGATTTGGCCTGTCGCGCGAAGCTGCTTATCATGGCGCGCCCATCCGTTTTCAAAGAGTTGCTTATGCGCCGCCTGCTCACCGGCTGTTTCGTCACCCTGCTGCTGTTGCTCAACACGCTGATCCTGATTGGACCGTTGCTGGTCTTTGCCCTGCTCAAACTGGTGGCGCCGGGCCGCTGGCGTGACTACGCGTCGTGGGCGGTAATGTGGATCGCCGAGACCTGGGCCGAAATCGACAAGCTGATTTTTCGCCTGTGCATTCCGACCCAGTGGGACATTCGCGGCGGCGCAGACCTGCGCGGTGACACCTCGTATCTGGTGATCAGCAACCATCAATCGTGGGTCGACATTCCGGCACTGATCCAGACTCTCAACCGGCGCACGCCGTTCTTCAAATTCTTCCTCAAGAAGGAGCTGATCTGGGTGCCATTCCTCGGCCTGGCCTGGTGGGCGCTGGATTACCCGTTCATGAAGCGCTACACCAAGGCGTTTTTGGCGAAGCATCCAGAGCTGGCGGGCAAGGATCTGGAAATCACCAAACAGGCCTGCGAGCTGTTCAAGCGTCAGCCGGTGACCGTGGTGAATTATCTGGAAGGCACGCGCTACACCGCCGCAAAAAGCGCGCAACAGCAGTCACCGTTCAAGCATTTGCTCAAGCCCAAGGCTGGCGGCGTGGCGTTTGTGTTGGCGGCGATGGGTGAACAACTGGATGCGATTCTTGACGTCACCGTGGTTTATCCACAGGCGAAAATCCCGGGGTTCTGGGATTTGATCAGCGGTAACGTGCCGCGCGTGATCATCGACATCCAGACCCGCGAACTCGACCCGGCGCTGTGGCAAGGCGATTACGAGAATGATCCGGCGTTTCGCCAGACGGTCCAGAGCTGGGTCAACCAACTCTGGAACGAGAAAGATCAGCGCATCGCCGAACTGCGCGGCGAGCGCCGCTGAATCAGCTACCGGTGCCGGCGCCCCAGATGCTGCCCAGACTTTGCAGCAGTGGGCCGCCAACGCCTTGATCACCCAGATACTTGAGCAGCACCGGGGCAAACTGGCCGACCATGCCGCTGTCCATGCCCAACGCGCCGAAGGCATTGTTCAGATCGCTGGTGTTCTTGACGTTGCCCAGCGCGTTTTCCAGCCCCGCGGACTTGCCCGAGGAGCCCAGCAAGCCGCTCAACGCCGCCATGTTGCCGCCACCGCCCGACAGCTTGTCGATGCCCGGCACTTCTTTGGCCAGCTGCGAATAATCGGTGCTGCTCAATTGGTTCTTGGCCAGGCCAAGCATGGCGCTGGTGCCGCCGACGGCTTGCTGGGGAGTAACACCCAGACCAGTGACCGCTTGCAGCAGACCGGCCGTTTCCGAGGTCGGCGCGGCGGCAGTGGCAGCGTTGCCGCCCTGCATGCTCGAAGCAGCCTTGGTCACATCGTCCAGACTGAAACCGGCGAAGACCGGACTGGCCGCGAGGGTCATCAGCGAAGCCATGGCAATACCGCGTGAAATCTTCATTCAGACATCCTCTTGCGCTGTGAAAACCACCCGTTGAACGGGCGGCGAAACTGCCGGTTTGACCGGGCATCCGCCGGCATGTTCCAAACCTGCGCATCCATTTTCAGCATAGCCACGTATATGAATCGTGAAACCCTGGAAATCCCGCGATGAATGGCACAACTGCTGTCGCTGAACTAGCCTGTGATCAGCCCGAGAATCGCCCTCGTCGCCCGACCTTTGCCTGGAGAGACGTCATTTCCATCGCCGACACCGATCAGTTGCGACAGCTGTTGGCCCAGTGTTCACTGGGTGACCGGCGCGCCTTCGAAACGTTGTACCGCAGCGTCGGCCCACGCCTGCACGGTGTCGCCCTGCGGTTTATGGGGCGCAGCGATCTCGCCGAAGAAGTGCTGCAGGAAAGCTTCGTGCGCATCTGGAACAACGCTTCGCGCTACGAAGCGCATCTCTCGGCGCCGCTGACCTGGATGATCAACATCACCCGCCATCAGGCCATTGATCAGTTGCGCAAACACCGCGACCGGCCGCTCAGCGATCTGGAACAAGACGCCCTGCCGGACGAAAGCCCCTCGGCACACGACCAGCTCAGCAGCGCCCGCGAGGCCCACGCATTGAACCGCTGCCTCGAGACGCTGGAAGGCATGCAGCGCCAGTCGATCAGCGTGGCGTACTTTCAGGGTTTGTCCTGCTCGGAACTCGCCGAACACCTGGCCACGCCACTGGGCACAGTCAAATCGTGGATCCGCCGTGGCATGGAACGTCTGCGCCGGTGCCTTGAATCATGAACTACCAGACCCCTGCCCTGCGCCGCGCCCTCGCCGCCGATTACGCCATTGGTTTGATGTCTGCGCCTGCGCGTCGACGGTTTGAGCAATTGTTGCTGGATGACGCAGCATTGCGAGCGGAAGTGGCGCAGTGGCAGGAAACGCTCGCGAGCCTCACCGAATCCCTGCCGGAACAGCCGGTGCCTGACCGCGTGTGGCAAGGCATCACCGCGCGCATCGAACCGCAAGTGCTGCATGTGCCCGAGAAACGGCCGTTCTGGAACTGGCTGCGAGTGACGGCGGCAGCCTGCTCAATCGTAGTGCTGGTGTTCCTTGGTTCGCTGTACAACCGTGACGACGCCCGCTACCACGCCACGTTGCTGACCGCCGATGCGCAACCGGCGCTGAAGGTCGAGGCGCATGCGGATTATCTGCAGGTCGAGCCGCTGACATTGGCGGCGGTCGAGCCTGATCGAAGCCTTGAACTGTGGGCGATTCCGGCGGATGGCAAACCGATTTCCCTCGGGGTGATTCCGGCGGGAGGCAAAGGCAAAGTTGAGTTGAGCGAGGCGCAGAAAGCGCTGATCGGCAAGCCGATTGCGCTGGCGGTGAGTCTGGAGCCGAAGGGTGGTTCGCCGACTGGGCAGCCGACGGGGCCGGTTCTCTATCAGGGTGCTTTGGCAGCCCTTTGATTGCAAAGATCAAAAGATCGCAGCCTTCGGCAGCTCCTACAGAGACCGTGTAGGAGCTGCCGAAGGCTGCGATCTTTATAGTCCCGTTTCTTCTTAAAGCGCTCTTGATTATTTCTAAAAAAACTAGAAAACCTGTCAGATTTGACAGTTGGCACAAGCCTGTAACACCGCCAACATTTCTGCTCCCCTTACGTAATGGAGTACAAATGATGAAGCTGAAAATTGCCGCTGGTGTTCTGGTTAGCTTGGCCATGATGAGCACCGCCTATGCAGCAACTTGCCCGACACTCTCAGTGACCCACTCTCAGGAAGCCGAAAATCTCACTTTCACCTCTGCACGCCTGAAAGACAAAGACACTCCCAATTCAGTTGTCATTTGCCGATATGAAGGCAAGGACGACCTCGGCGCCTCGGTCGGGTACAGGAATGGCACTCCAGTTGAAGCCACCACTGAAAATTGGAAGAAAGATGATTGTGTAGCCGAGAAAGGTGATGCCAGTAAATGCTCGTTTGAAGAAAAAAAGAAAAGAAATAGTTCAAAGAAAAGGGCAACCCGAGGGTTGCCCTTTTTTCACCATTGAACCTTACGCCGCACTGAACAACTTATGCGGATCAATCACAAACTTCTTCGGCACGCCCGCGTCGAATTCGCCATACCCTTCCGGCGCCTGATCGAGGCTGATCACCTGCACGCCGACCACTTCAGCGATGTTGATGCGATCCCACATGATTGCCTGCATCAGTTGGCGGTTGTACTTCATCACCGGGGTTTGCCCGGTGTGGAAGCTGTGCGACTTGGCCCAGCCCAGACCAAAACGAATGCTCAGGCTGCCCATTTTCGCCGCCGCGTCCACCGCACCCGGATCTTCGGTGACGTACAAGCCTGGAATACCGATCTTGCCGGCAACACGCACCACGCCCATCAGCGAGTTGAGCACTGTGGCCGGGGCTTCGGATTTCGCGCCGTCGTGACCATGGCCGCGGGCTTCGAAACCGACACAGTCCACCGCACAATCCACTTCCGGCTCGCCCAGCAGCGCAGCGATCTGTTCGTGCAGCGGTGCATCTTTCGAGAGATCGACGATTTCAAAACCCTGCGCCTTGGCGTGTGCCAGGCGGATGGTGTTGACGTCGCCGATGATCACCACCGCAGCGCCGAGCAAACGCGCAGAAGCCGCAGCGGCCAGTCCGACCGGGCCAGCGCCGGCAATGTAAACAGTGCTGCCCGGACCCACGCCCGCCGTCACGGCGCCGTGATAACCGGTCGGCAGAATGTCCGAGAGGCAAGTCAGGTCGCGGATTTTCTCCATGGCCTTGTCGCGGTCCGGCAGTTTCAGCAGGTTGAAGTCGGCGTATGGCACCAGCACGTATTCCGCCTGGCCGCCGGTCCAGTCGCCCATGTCGACGTAACCGTAAGCGCCACCGGCACGGGCCGGGTTGACGGTCAGGCAGACGCCGGTGTGTTGCTCCTTGCAGGAACGACAGCGCCCGCAAGCGACGTTGAACGGCACGGAAACCAGGTCGCCGATTTTCAGGTTTTCGACGTCGGAGCCTTTTTCGATCACCTCACCGGTGATTTCATGGCCCAGCACCAGACCGGTCTGCGCCGTGGTGCGGCCGCGCACCATGTGTTGGTCGGAGCCACAAATGTTGGTGGAAACCACTTTGAGAATGACCCCGTGCTCGATCTTGCGACCGCGCGGGTCCTGCATTTTCGGATAGTCGATTTTCTGTACTTCGACCTTGCCAGCGCCGAGATACACCACACCACGATTGCCAGACATGCTTTCACCTCGCTGTTGTTTTTATGGAACCGCGTTGCCCAGGCAGGCAGCGCGTTAAGTGCTCGGGTTACTGCTTGTTGGTATTGCGTTGTCAGTTATGGCCCCTTCGCGAGCAGGCTCGCTCCCACAGTTGATCTTCGGTGTGGCACAGATCTGTGTTTCAACACAAATCCCTGTGGGAGCGAGCCTGCTCGCGAAAGCGATCTAAAGAACGACGGTGCGATTGGCGTTGAGAAAAACCCTCCGCTCGATGTGATAGCCCACGGCGCGGGCCAACGTCAGGCCTTCGATATCGCGCCCCTTGGCAATCAAATCCTCGGGGTAATGACTGTGATCCACCGCCTCGACGCCCTGGGCAATGATCGGCCCTTCATCGAGGTCGTTATTGATGTAATGCGCCGTCGCGCCGACCAGTTTCACACCTTTGTTATAAGCCTGGTGATACGGCTTGGCGCCTTTGAAACCCGGCAGCAGCGAGTGATGAATGTTGATCGCCTTGCCATCGAGCTTGCGGCACAACTCCGGTGACAGCACCTGCATGTAGCGGGCAAGGATCACCAGTTCGGCGCCGGACTCTTCGATCACCTGCCAGACCTGACGCTCCTGCGACGGTTTGTCATTGGGGTCGAGGGGGAAGTGGTGGTAAGGAATCTGGTGCCAGTCGGCCAGCGGCTTGAGATCAGGGTGGTTGGAAACCACCGCCGCCACGTCCATCGACAACTGGCCGATGCGCTGGCGGTAGAGCAAATCGTTGAGGCAGTGATCGGCCTTGGAGACCATGATCACCACTTTCGGCCGGTAATTCGGTGCGGTCAGCTCGAAGAGCATGCCGAAGGCCTGGCCGCGTTCGGCGAGGCCTGCGCGGAAGGACTGCTCATCGAAACCGTCGGGCTGGCGGAATTCCACGCGTATGAAGAAACGGCCGGAGAGGCGATCATCGAAGGAATGGTGCTCGGTGACGTAGCAACCCTGCTCGAACAGAAAACGCGTCACCGCGTCCACGGTGCCGAGAACGCTGGGGCAGTCGGCGGTCAGAATCCATGTGTCTGGGGCGCGGCTCATGGTGCGGTGACTCCTGTTACAACAACGGTGAGCAGAGTGAACTCTGAACTGGGCTGACCTGCTTTTGTGGCGAGGGGATTTATCCCCGTTCGGCTGCGAAGCAGTCGCAAAACCTATGAATACGATCTACCTGATAAACCGCGGTGATTGATTTGGGGCGGCTTCGCCACCCAACGGGGATAAATCCCCTCGCCACAGAAGCAGGCACGATAGCCATTCAGTGTCAGGCCTGGACGCTGAGGCCGTACTCGGCCGATGCATCCTGCAACCACAACCACCAGTAATCCGAGAAGCTGCGACGGATCAGCAATTCCCAGGTGTCTTCAGCGGTATGGCGAATCATCAGCTGCGACTTGGCGAACACCGTGCCCACGGCCTTACCGACCGGGAAATTATTCGGGTGCACGTCGTAGCTGGTCGATTTCATCAGCACTTGGCGCACGTTCGGCCCGCTCAGTTCGAGCACCTGCTGACCGCCGCTGACGTTGACGATCGCAATGTGCAGATCGCCCAAGGCTTCACGCAGTTTCTGTTCAGCGACGAACTCTTCACCGCTCGGCACGATCAGCAGCCACTCATCCGGGCCCATCCATTGCAGGCTGGTTTCGCCTTTGACGATGACGCTCAGGGCGCCGGGCAATTCGATGCCCAGGGCCTTGTGCACACCCGCAGCAAACGCGGCATCGTGGCCATCGCCACGAATGGTCAGATGGCCGAGGAGTTTCTTTTCACGCACGATCACGCCGGCGTTCTTGCGGCCCTTGCCGACCAGGCTGGCGAGGTCGGCATGGTGCAGCGACGACTCGGCCTTGGCCCCGGTGGTCGGGCGTTGTTGGTAAACATTGGCTGTGGTCATAAAGCACCCTTCCTGAATTCTGTTGGTTCCTGCGGTGGCTGATCTGCCGCTTTCGCGAGCAGGCTCGCTCCCACAGGGGAACACGGTCGACTGTGGGAGCGAGCCTGCTCGCGATGAAGTCACCGCGGTGCAACTGCCCTCCCCAGGCGCCGAACCATCAGATGTTCTGGCGATCACCCTTCGGATCGAAGAACACCGAAGAAACAATCTCCGCCTCGATCACGCTGCCATCGGCCAGCGGTGCAAACACCCGCTCGCCGAGGCGCTTCAGACCGCCCTTGACCACGCCCATGGCAAACGAATAACCGAGGGAGTTGTGCGCGTAGCTGGAGGTCACGTGGCCGACCATGGTCATCGGGATCGCTTGTTTGGTGTTGAACACCAGTTGCGCGCCTTCCGGCAGCCACACGTTCGGATCGATCGGCTTCAGGCCTACCAGTTGCTTACGCTGATCCTTCACGCAGTCTTCACGGTTCATCCCACGCTGGCCGATCCACGAGAACGGTTTGGTGCGACCGACACACCAGCCCATGTTCAAGTCGTCCGGGGTCATCGAGCCGTCAGTGTCCTGACCGACAATGATGAAACCCTTCTCGGCGCGCAGTACGTGCATGGTTTCGGTGCCGTAAGGCGTCAGGTTGTACTGCTTGCCGGCCTCGACGATTTTCTCCAGCACGCCCATCGCGTAGTCGGCCTGCACGTTGACCTCATAAGACAGCTCACCGGTGAACGAGATGCGGAACACTCGCGCCGGCACGCCGCCGACCAGACCTTCTTTCCAGGTCATGAACGGGAACGCTTCGTTGCTCAGATCGATGTCGGTCACGGCGCTGAGCAGCTTGCGGCTGTTCGGCCCGGACAGGGTCATGGTCGCCCAGTGGTCAGTGACGGAAGTGAAGTACACCTTCATGTCCGGCCATTCGGTCTGGTGGTACAGCTCCAGCCATTGCAGCACTCGGGCCGCGCCGCCCGTGGTGGTGGTCATGACGAAATGGTTGTCGGCCAGACATGCCGTGACACCGTCGTCGAAGACCATGCCGTCTTCTTTGCACATCAGGCCGTAACGGGCCTTGCCCACGTCGAGTTTTGTCCAGGCGTTGGTGTACACGCGGTTAAGAAACTCGCGGGCATCCGGGCCCTGGATGTCGATCTTGCCGAGGGTCGAGGCGTCGAGCAGGCCGACGCTGTCGCGCACGGCTTTGCATTCACGCTTAACGGCGGCGTGCAGGTCTTCACCGTTTTTCGGGAAGTACCATGGACGTTTCCACTGACCGACGTCTTCAAACTCGGCCCCATTCGTCACATGCCAGGCGTGCAGCGCGGTGTGACGAACCGGTTCGAAGATGTGCCCGCAATGACGGCCGGCCACGGCGCCGAAAGTCACCGGCGTGTAGTTCGGACGGAACATCGTGGTGCCCATCTGCGGGATGGTCACGTTCAGCGAACGGGCGGCGATGGCCAGACCGTTGACGTTGCCGAGCTTGCCCTGATCAGTGCCGAAGCCCAGCGCGGTGTAGCGTTTGACGTGCTCGACCGACTCGAAACCTTCGCGGGTTGCCAGTTCAATCGCAGCAGCGGTGACGTCGTTCTGCAGGTCGACGAATTGCTTCGGCGCTCGCGCAGTGCCCTTCTCATGTGGCACCTGGAACAGCGCCAGCGTCGGCTCTTCGAGACGGCTCAGGGCTTTCGGCAGAGTGCCTTCGACCGCAGCGAAACCGGCTTCGCTGGCAGCGCGCACGCCACCTTCAAAACCGTCAGCGAGCGAATCGCCGAGGCCGTAAACACCGTTGATGCCACCCACGCACACGCGCTTCTGTGGTGCTTCACCCGGTACGAAACCGAGGATGTCTTCACGCCAGGTCGGCTTGCCACCGAGGTGCGACGCCAGGTGGACGACCGGGCTGTAACCGCCGGAAGTCGCGACCACGTCGCAGTCGAGCCATTCGCCCGGGCTGGTCACGGCGTGTGCTTTCACATCAATCGCGGCAACGCGAGCAGCGCTGACACGCTTGCTGCCTCGGGCCTCGATCACAGCACTGCCGGTGAGGATGCGGATGCCTTTGGCGCGCGCTTCTTCGACCAGCGCACCACGCGGATTGCTGCGGGCGTCGGCGATAGCCACCACTTGCAGACTGGCGTCGAGCCAATCCAATGCAACGCGGTAGGCGTGATCGTTGTTGGTCGACAGCACCAGTTTCTTACCTGGAGCCACACCGTAACGGCGCACGTAAGTCGACACCGCACCGGCAAGCATGTTGCCCGGCACGTCGTTGTTGCCGTAAACCAGCGGACGCTCGCAAGCGCCGGTCGCCAGCACCACACGCTTGGCACGAACCCGGTGAATGCGCTGACGCACCTGACCGATCGGCGCACGGTCGCCGAGGTGATCGGTGAGGCGCTCGTGAATGGTCAGGAAGTTATGGTCGTGGTAACCGTTGACCGTGGCGCGAGGCAACAGCAGCACGTCCGGGGTGTTCTTCAGTTCAGTGATCACACTGGCGACCCAGTCCATCGCCGGTTTGCCGTCGAGGCTTTCGCGCGAGTCGAGCAGGCTGCCGCCGAACTCTTCCTGCTCATCGGCGAGGATGACGCGAGCACCGCTGCGCGCAGCGGCCAGTGCAGCAGCAAGCCCCGCAGGACCGGCGCCGACGATCAGCACGTCGCAGTGCTGGTTCATGTAGTCGTAGGTGTCCGGATCGTTTTCGGTCGGCGAACGGCCAAGACCGGCAGCCTTGCGAATGTACTTCTCGTACGTCATCCAGAACGATTGCGGGTACATGAAGGTTTTGTAGTAGAAACCCGGTGGCATCAGCTTGCCGCCGACCTTGCCGAGAATCCCCATCATGTCGTTGTTGACGCTCGGCCAGCCATTGGTGCTGGTCGCGACCAAACCTTGATACAGCGCCTGTTGCGTGGCGCGCACGTTGGGGATTTGCGTGGCTTCGGTGGCGCCGATCTGCAGGACGGCGTTCGGCTCTTCGGCACCGGCGGCAAAAATGCCGCGAGGACGCGAATACTTGAAGCTGCGGCCAATGATGTCGACGCCGTTGGCAATCAGCGCGGCGGCCAGCGAGTCACCCTCGAAGCCTTTGTAGGTCTGACCGTTGAAGGTGAAGCTCAGCACTTTGTTGCGGTCGATCCGTCCACCGTTGGACAGGCGATTGGTCTGGCTCATACCTTCTCTCCCAGCGCCGTCGTGGCTGTTTTCGCCGAATCAGCCTTGTCGGTGAATTGCGGCTTGGTGCCGATCTTGTAGGTTTCGAGAATCTCGTAGGTCACGGTGTCGCGGGTGACGTTGAAGTACTGGCGGCAACCGGCGACGTGATCCCACAGTTCGTGGTGCAGACCGCGCGGGTTATCGCGGAAGAACATGTAGTCGCCCCACTCTTCATCAGTGCAGGCGCCAGGATCGAGCGGGCGCGGAATGTGCGCCTGACCGGATGCGTGAAATTCCTCTTCGGAGCGCAGTTCGCCGCAGTGAGGACAGAAGATATGCAACATGGGGATTTCTCCTGTTAGTGGGCGACGGCAGCAGCGCCGTGTTCGTCGATGAGTGCGCCGTTGTGGAAACGGTCGATGGAAAACGGAGCGGCCAACGGGTGCATTTCACCCTTGGCCAGACTCGCGGCAAACACGTTGCCCGAGCCAGGTGTGGCCTTGAAGCCGCCGGTGCCCCAACCGCAGTTGAAGAACATGTTCGGTACCGGGGTTTTCGAGATGATCGGGCAGGCATCCGGCGTGGTGTCGACGATGCCGCCCCACTGACGGTTCATGCGCACGCGGGACAACACCGGGAACATTTCGACGATGGCCTGAATCGTGTGTTCGATCACCGGGTACGAACCACGCTGGCCGTAGCCGTTGTAGCCGTCGATACCGGCGCCGATCACCAGGTCGCCCTTGTCGGACTGGCTGATGTAACCGTGCACGGCGTTGGACATGATCACGCTGTCGATAATCGGTTTGATCGGCTCGGACACCAGTGCCTGCAGCGGGTGCGATTCGATCGGCAGGCGGAAACCGGCGAGTTTGGCCATGTGCCCGGAGTTACCGGCGGTGACCACGCCGACGCGTTTGGCGCCAATGAAACCCTTGTTGGTTTCAACGCCGATGCACACGCCGTTTTCCTTGCGGAAACCGATCACTTCGGTCTGCTGAATCAAGTCCACGCCCAAGGCGTCGGCGGCACGGGCAAAGCCCCACGCCACGGCATCGTGACGGGCGACGCCGCCGCGACGCTGAACGGTTGCGCCCATCACTGGATAACGGGTGTTTTTCGAGCAGTCGAGGTACGGGATTTCGTCAGCGACTTGCTTGGCGTTTAGCAGTTCGCCATCGACGCCGTTGAGGCGGTTGGCACTGACCCGACGCTCGGAATCACGGATGTCCTGCAGGGTGTGGCACAAGTTGTAGACGCCACGCTGGGAGAACATCACGTTGTAGTTCAGATCCTGCGACAGGCCTTCCCACAATTTCATCGCGTGTTCGTAGAGGTGCGCCGACTCGTCCCACAGGTAGTTGGAGCGCACGATGGTGGTGTTGCGCGCGGTGTTACCGCCGCCCAGCCAGCCCTTCTCGACCACGGCGACGTTGGTGATGCCGTGTTCTTTCGCCAGATAGTAAGCCGTTGCCAGACCGTGCCCACCGCCGCCGACGATGACCACGTCGTAGACCTTTTTCGGCGTCGGCGTGCGCCACATGCGCTGCCAGTTTTCATGGTGGCTGAGGGAGTGTTTGAAGAGGCCGAAGCCTGAATAGCGTTGCATAGTCGTTACTCCAAAACCGCTCAGCGATAAACCGGGAAGTCTGCGCACAGGGCCGAAACCTGCTGGGCGACATTGGCCTCGACATCGGCATCACCGAGGTTGTCGAGGATGTCGCAGATCCAGCCGGCCAGCTCCACACATTGGGTCACTTTGAAGCCGCGCGTGGTCACCGCCGGGGTGCCGATACGCAGGCCGGAAGTCACGAACGGCGACTGCGGGTCGTTCGGCACGGCGTTCTTGTTGACGGTGATGTGCGCACGGCCAAGGGCGGCGTCGGCATCTTTGCCGGTCAGCCCCTGACGAATCAGGCTGACCAGAAACAAATGGTTGTCGGTGCCGCCGGACACTACATCGTAGCCACGTTTGATAAACACGCTCGCCATCGCCTGAGCGTTGTCGATCACTTGCTGCTGATAGGCCTTGAAGCCCGGCTCCAGCGCTTCCTTGAAGCACACGGCTTTACCAGCGATGACATGCATCAGCGGGCCGCCCTGAGCGCCGGGGAATACCGCGGCGTTGAGCTTCTTTTCGATCTCTTCGTTGGACTTGGCCAGGATCAAGCCGCCACGCGGGCCGCGCAGGGTTTTGTGCGTGGTGGTGGTGACCACGTCGGCGTACGGCAGCGGGTTCGGGTAGAGGCCAGCGGCAACCAGACCGGCGACGTGGGCCATGTCGACGAACAGCAGCGCGCCGACTTTGTCAGCGATCTGACGGAAACGCGGGAAGTCCAAAGTCTTCGAGTAAGCGGAGAAACCGGCGACGATCATTTTCGGCTTGGATTCGACGGCGAGACGCTCGACTTCGTCGTAATCGATCAGCCCGGTGTCGGTGTTGATGCCGTACTGCACAGCGTTGTAGAGCTTGCCCGAGGACGACACTTTGGCGCCGTGGGTCAGGTGACCGCCGTGGGCCAGGCTCATGCCGAGAATGGTGTCACCCGGCTGGATCAGCGCCAGGTACACGGCGCTGTTGGCTGACGAACCGGAGTGCGGCTGGACGTTGGCGTAATCGGCGCCGAACAGCTGCTTGGCGCGTTCGATGGCCAGCGCTTCGACTTTATCGACATGCTCGCAACCGCCGTAGTAGCGCTTGCCCGGATAGCCTTCGGCGTATTTGTTGGTCAGGCCGCTGCCTTGCGCTTGCATGACGCGTTTGCTGGTGTAGTTCTCCGACGCGATCAGCTCGATGTGATCTTCCTGACGTTGCTCCTCGGCATTCATCGCCGCCAGCAGTGCATCGTCGTAACCCTGGATCTGGTCTTGCTTGCTGAACATCGCGTCTCTCCCAGCGGCATCTGTGCGCCATTCGTCTCGGTCAGGCACCGGCAATCACGGCAGTGCCCTTTGATGCCGATGGTATGACCGGCGCAGACAGCTCAAATGCCTACGGACGCCACGCAAAGGTGCGTTTACGACATGGCAGGAAATGCCCGGTTGAATCTGCACAGATCCCCTGTAGGAGTGAGCCTGCTCGCGATGGCGGTGAGTCAGCTGGGCAAATGTTGGCTGATACACCGCCATCGCGAGCAGGCTCACTCCTACAGGGGTTATGCGATCGATTGGCGGATTGCGAGCAACAGGAGGAAATGCGCGGGATAGAGGGCATACGCCCAGCGCCTCATCGGCGGAGCCTGGAGATGTCGCGCATGTCGCAACAGGAACATTCCGAGCAGTGGCGCAATCAGGCATGTCGCAATGCCGAAGATCGCCACCTCATTGCCGAATTGCGCCGATTCGAACAGCGTCCGCCACTGGTTCGCCGCCAGACACACCAACCCTGGAAGCAAGCTGAAATACCACGGAAGGCGAAACACCAGCAGCATCGCCAACGGCAGCAGCACACCAAAAACGCCAAACATCAGTCGATCCGAGAACAGCACTGCCAGCAGCAGACTGACGCCGCCGAGCAGTCGCGAAGCCACTGCCCGATCCTGCCAGCCCCGCGCCACCAACAATCCCAGCGCCAACGTCGGCATCACATTCAAGGTATCGGGATCAGGGATGTACAAGCGGTAAGGAATTTCACTCACGGCGCTGAACACCAACAGCCAGCCCAGATAACGCCATTCGGTTTTCCGCGCCCCGGCCCGGGAAAGATTCGCCGCCATCGCCAGACAAAACCACGGAAACGCCAACCGCCCCGGCACATACAGCCAATCGGCGGAGAACCCGACATATCGCAGGTGATCGAGCAGCATGCTCAGCAGCGCCAGCCACTTGAGCAGATCCAGCGCGCCGTCGCGTTTTCTCAGGTGCATAATCGGCTGGCGTCCATGTAATGTTCTGACAGCGACATCCCGTGTGCTCCCCGGAAGATCTTCGGTAAAGTGCGCACCATCATTGACCAACGAGGCGCCACAAGCGTTTCGATCACGGAAGCCGGCCATGACCGACAAGAGCCAACAATTCGCCAGCGACAACTATTCCGGTATCTGCCCTGAAGCCTGGGCTGCCATGGAACAGGCCAACCACGGCCACCAACGCGCTTATGGCGACGATGAATGGACCGCGCGCGCGTCCGATCATTTCCGCAAATTGTTTGAAACCGACTGCGAAGTGTTCTTCGCCTTCAACGGTACCGCCGCCAACTCGCTGGCCCTGTCATCGCTGTGCCAGAGTTACCACAGCGTGATCTGCTCGGAAACCGCCCACGTCGAAACCGACGAATGCGGCGCTCCGGAATTCTTCTCCAACGGCTCGAAACTGCTGATCGCCCGCACAGAAAACGGCAAGATCACCCCGGAATCGATCCGTGAAGTCGCCCTCAAGCGTCAGGACATTCACTACCCGAAACCCCGCGTGGTGACCCTCACCCAAGCCACCGAAGTCGGCAGCGTCTACACCCCGGAAGAAGTCCGCGCCATCAGCGCGACTTGCAAGGAACTGGGCCTGCACCTGCACATGGACGGCGCACGCTTCTCCAACGCCTGCGCCTTCCTCGGCTGCTCGCCAGCCGACCTGACCTGGAAGGCCGGCGTTGATGTGCTGTGCTTCGGCGGCACGAAGAACGGTATGGCCGTGGGTGAAGCGATTCTGTTCTTCAACCACAAACTGGCCGAAGACTTCGATTACCGCTGCAAACAGGCCGGGCAACTGGCGTCGAAAATGCGCTTCCTGTCGGCACCGTGGGTCGGCATCCTCGAAACCGACGCCTGGCTGAAATACGCCCGCCACGCCAACCACTGCGCGCAGTTGCTCGCCGAACTGGTCAGCGACATTCCGGGTGTTGAACTGATGTTCCCGGTGCAGGCCAACGGCGTGTTCCTGCAACTGTCGGAACCGGCGATTGCTGCGCTAACCGCAAAGAACTGGCGCTTCTACACCTTCATCGGCAAGGGCGGCGCGCGCTTCATGTGCTCGTGGGACACCGAAGAAGAACGCGTCCGCGAACTGGCCCGCGACATCCGCGAAGTTATGTCTGCCTGACTCTCACAGCCAATGCACTCCCTGATTTGGGGACCCCCTTCAATGAGGTGATCCCCTCGCCACAAAGTTACACCCCACCTACCGCGTTTGCCTCTTGGTCTACATTGTCTGTCGAGCCTTCCGCTCACATAACAATAAGCAGGAGCATTGGCATGTCGCTAAAAGGCAAAACCCTGTTCATCACCGGCGCCAGCCGTGGCATTGGCCGTGAGATTGCGCTGCGGGCCGCCAGGGACGGGGCCAATATCGTCATTGCCGCAAAGAGTGCCGAACCGCACGCCAAACTGCCCGGCACCATCCACAGCGTCGCCGCCGAAGTCGAAGCGGCGGGCGGCAAAGCTTTGGCGTTGCAGGTGGATGTGCGCGATGAGGACGGCGTGCGTCAGGCTCTGGCTCAGGCCAACGAACATTTCGGCGCCATCGACGCGCTGATCAATAACGCCGGGGCGATCAAGCTCACCGGCGTGCAGCACATTGAACTCAAGCGTTTCGACCTGATGCACCAGATCAATACCCGCGCGGTGCTGCTGTGCAGCCAGGCCGCCCTGCCCTATCTGAAGAAATCCGCCGGGCACATTCTCAACCTGTCGCCGCCGTTGAATCTGGCGAGCAAGTGGTTTGCGCAGTACAGCCCGTATACGGTGACCAAGTACGGCATGAGCATGCTGACGCTGGGGATGAGCGAGGAATTTGCCGGGTACGGGATCAGCGTCAATTCACTGTGGCCGCAGACGATGATTGCCACGGCGGCGATCGAGTTTCAGTTGGGGAATCGGGAGTCGTTCAAGCACGCCCGTACGCCGGCAATCATGGCGGATGCGGCGCATGTGATTTTGAGTAGTAGCGGACGGCAGATCAGCGGGCGGTTGTTGATTGATGAGGAGGTTTTGCGGGAAAGCGGTGTGACGGAGTTCGGTCAATATCGCTTTGATCGAGAAAGCGACGCGGCACTAATGCCGGATTTGTTCGTTGACTGAAATACTGCCCCCTGTAGGAGTGAGCCTGCTCGCGATGGGGCCGGAACATTCAACGAAGATGTTGACTGACCTAACGCTATCGCGAGCAGGCTCACTCCTACAGGGATCTTCAGCGCCCGTCAGAAATCGATGCGCACATCGCCTTTAGGCACGCTGCAGCACGACAAAATAAACCCCTCGGCCTCGTCGTCCTCGGTAATCCCGCCGTTGTGCTCCATCTCCACCTCGCCGCCCAGCTTGAGCACCTTGCACGTCCCGCAAATACCCATGCCGCAGGCTTTCGGAATCATCAACCCCAGCTTGGCCGCCGCCGCATGCACAGTCTCACCCGGGGCCACCCGAATGCTCTTGCCGGACGAAGTGAACTCGACCTGATGCAGATCCGCCGCATCGATCTCCGGTGCATCCGCTGCCTGTTCGGCCTGTTCTACCGCATCGGCACGCGCTTCCGGCGGCGTAGCACCGAAGGATTCCTCGTGGTAACGCGACATGTCGTAACCAGCCACTTCCAGCAGGCGCTTGACCGCGTTCATGTACGGCGTCGGGCCGCAGCAGAACACTTCACGCTCAAGGAAGTCGGGCACCATCAGTTCGAGCATCTTGTGATTCAGATAGCCGCGATACCCGGCCCACGGCTCACCCAAGCCGTGCTTCTCACAGATCAGGTGCAGGCTGAAGTTATCGATCCGCGACGCCATGTGCTCCAGTTCGCGGTGGTAAATGATGTCTTTCGGCGAGCGCGCGCTGTGGATAAACGTCATGTCGACGTTGGCGTTGGTGTCATAGAACCAGCGCGCCATCGACATGCACGGCGTGATCCCGACACCGCCGCTGAGGTACAGCACTTTCGGGCTCGGAAAGTCGATGGCATTGAACAGCCCGACCGGCCCGTGCACCGCCAGCTCCTGGCCTTCATGCAGGGTGTCGTGCAGCCAATTGGAAACCCTACCGCCGGGCACGCGTTTGATCGTCACCGAAAAGCTGTACGGCACCGACGGCGAACTGGAGATCGTGTACGAACGCATGATCGGCTGGCCTTCGATTTCCAGCTCCAGGGTCACGAACTGTCCGGGCTTGAAGAAGAACAGGATCGGCTGGTCGGCCATGAAGCAGAAGGTGCGCACGTCCCAGGTTTCCTGGATGACTTTGACGCAACGGACGATGTGTCGGCCATTGGCCCAGGTCTGGGTGGTGACCGGATTCAGGAAGCTGTTGGACATGCTGTTCTCCACGGCCGACTGTCGGCCTCATGTCGGCGATTCTGCGTATAGCGCAGACCGCCCGTTTACCTATCCGCGACATTGACATACTTATCGCGACCAGCCCCCAACCACCGGGGGTTGCGCGTCGGGAACAGATTGCACCATGTCGCCCATGGATAAGGTTCCCGCCTGCGCCGGCCCCACACTCGGCCCAACACCAAGACAGATTCTTTACACCTTGCGTAGCAACCGTTTGCAGCACACCTGATTAGCCACTTTCGCCGGCCACGCAGATGGCCATGAGGATCACATCGATGGACGTCACCGCAAAAATCAGCCTGGGCGATCCGCTGGAACCCGCACGCAAGGCCACCGCACAAATGCTCCAGGAGCGCGAGCGTACGTTTTCGCTGCCACAGCCGTTCTACAGCGACGAGCGGCTGTTCGATATCGACATGCAGGAGATCTTTCAGAAAGAGTGGTTGATCGCCGGCATGACCTGCGAGATCCCGGCCAAGGGCAACTACCTGACCCTGCAAATCGGCAAGAACCCGATCATCGTCATCCGTGGCGCCGAGGGCGTGGTGCATGCGTTCCACAACGTTTGCCGCCACCGTGGCTCGCGCCTGTGCACCAGTGAAAAAGGCAAAGTGGCCAAACTGGTCTGCCACTACCATCAGTGGACGTACGAGCTGGACGGTCGACTGTTGTTTGCCGGCACCGAAATGGGCGCCGACTTCGACATGAAGCAGTACGGCCTGAAACCGGTGAACGTGAAAACGGCCGGCGGCTACATCTTCATCAGCCTGGCGGAAAACCCACCGGCCATCGATGACTTCCTGTCGACGCTGAACCACTACATGGAACCGTACGACATGGAGAACACCAAGGTGGCGATCACCACCACCTTGATGGAGAAGGCCAATTGGAAACTGGTGCTGGAAAACAACCGCGAGTGCTACCACTGCAACGCGTCGCACCCGGAACTGCTGAAAACCCTGCTGGAATGGGACGACGTCACCGACCCGCGCGCCGATCAGGCATTCAAGGATCACGTCGCCGCGTCCGCCGCTGCCTGGGAAGCCGAGAAGATTCCTTACGCCCACGCCAGTTTCGGCCTGCGTAACCGCATCGTGCGCATGCCGCTGCTCAAGGGCACCGTGTCGATGACCCTCGACGGCAAACAGGGCTGCGCGAAACTGATGGGCCGGATCAAGAACCCGGACCTCGGTTCGATGCGCATCCTGCACCTGCCGCACTCGTGGAACCACTGCATGGGCGATCACATCATCGTCTTCACCGTGTGGCCGATCAGCGCGCAGGAAACCATGGTCACCACCAAGTGGATCGTGCACAAGGATGCGGTGGAAGGTGTGGATTACGACGTCGATCGCATGCGCCAGGTGTGGGACGCGACCAACGATCAGGACCGGCGCCTGGCGGAAGAGAACCAGCGCGGGATCAACTCCACGGCGTACCAGCCTGGGCCTTACTCGAAGACCTATGAGTTTGGTGTGGTCAACTTTGTCGACTGGTACAGCGAGCGCCTGTTGAACAACCTTGGGGCCGAGCCTGCGCCCTATCTCAAAGGCGTCCCCGTCCAGGGCTAAAAAGCATCGCTGGCAAGCCAGCTCCCACAGTGGTTGATGGTGTTCACAGAATCCGTGTACACCGCAAAACCTGTGGGAGCTGGCTTGCCAGCGATGGCGTCATCACAGTCGCCGTGTTACTTAGATGACCACCTCACCGATCCATCCTCACCAATAAACTCCTCAAAAATATCCTCCCCCACCAAACGTATTTTCGCGTACCCGTTCAACACCCGATCCGGATACGCCGGGTCCTTCGCACTCTGCGTCTCCGACCACAGCACCCGCGAATGCCCATCGAGCTCGCTGGCATTGCCATACGGAATCGCCCCGTGCCCCGCACAGCGCGCATGCAAACCGCCCTGCGTTGCGTAGACAATGCCGTTGTGCAAATGCCCCCAATACCAGTAATCCGGCTCACGCCCCAGCGCATCGCACACCGGTTGATACAGCGCAGTCTTGTTGTGCCCGGAAATATCGAAGCCCTGATGATGGCTGAGCACCATGATTTTCTTGCGCTTCGGCAGGCCTTTCATCCACACGATCTGCGGTTCGTTCAACGTACCGTCCATGTACAGATTCATCGCATCCGAGGCGTACGCCGAATCCAGCCCGACCACCAGCCAGTCATCGTTGATCAACGCAAAGTAACTGGTGCCCTGCTGCCCCGGAAAACGCTTGGCCAGTTCCTTGAAATAGCCGTGGGCGCCGCTGTACATCTCATGGTTGGAATTGAGCGTGAATGAACCGTGGCTGCCCATCGGCCAGCCGACCATGTCGACGTCTTCCTGCGAGTGGCTACCGGCGTAATACACATCGCCCAAATGAATGGTGAAATCGGCCTGGGCCAGTTGCATCTGATTGGCCACCGACACCGCCGGCGCATGGCTGTCGAACGGTCCGGTGCCCCAGTCACCGGCAATTGCCAGCGTCACGTCGCGATCCATCTGCACCACGGCGGGGTCGGTGCCGAAGGTCGCGTGATGACGCAGATTTTCGATCCACTTGAGCAAGGCCTCGCTCCACAGCAGATCGAGCAGTTCCCACTTGCGACAACCAAGCAGGCTGCCGTCCTTGAGTACGCGGGTTTGCAGTTGATCGGATGATTGCGGTAACGGCATGGCGTTGCCGATGCGCAAGATCGACAAGCCGTGGGACAACTCCCACGGCACTGCCGGTTCGTCGCCCGGCAACTCGCCATTTTTCAGAACGTACTGCGCCTGGTCATGACCGCGCTGCAACAGCTTGATGATCGCCTGAAACTCCTGCGGTTCCAGCTCGCTGATGAGCTTCATCCAGGCCATTTCCATGCGCGTGAACAAGCCATGAATGCGCACTTTTACCTTGTCGTACTCGTGTTCCCAATGACTGACCAGTGACATGGCGTAATCCTCTCTCCGTAGGGGTTCACAGGGTTTTCATGAATTCGATCAACGCGCGTTTATCAGCGTCCGACAGCGTCGTGCCATACAGGTGACCACTGTTGTGATTACCCTCCAGCCGCGTGTCGTACTTGAAGTCCGCCGAGGCCTTGGCCTGGGCGCCGCTGGTGACGAAGCCGACATTGACCGGGTCGTAGATGTCAGAGCCAGTGACGAACACCTGCGGGCGTTTTTCCGGCGGTTGCAGCAAGTCCCACAGGGTCGGCACCGAACCGTTGTGCAAGTACGGCGCGCGCAGCCAGATGCCGTCGGTCGGCGTGTTGCTGTAACTCTGGGTCTTGCGGTAGGCGCCGAAGTCGAACGGCGGTTTCTTGAAGCTGTGGAATGCCGCCACCAGCCCTGTGGTGAACGAGTCCAGCCGATGCGGATCGGTGCCGAGCTGGTCGATGTTGGTAGTGACCTGACCGGTATCCGCCCGACCGAAGTCATGACAACCGGCGCAGTTCGTTTCCCAGATCGGTTTGCCCTGCGCGACTTTCGCCTGATCCAGCGCCCACGGCCACGCCGGCGCCTTGTGCCCGAGCAGCCAGTTGGTCACACGGTTGAAGCTTGGAGGCAGCACCGATTCAGGTGTCGCGCCCACCGCCATCGCGGCGGCGTAGTTGCGTTCGTGGATCTTGTTGTTATTGCCGTCCCAGTGCAGGTACATCGATTCCCGCGGTTTCTGGTTCCACACTTGTGGCAGGTCGACGGTGCCAATGGTCGAGTCATCCGGGAAGCCGAACACGACCATTTTTGTCGGGTTGAAGGTGTCGGTGCGTCCCGGCCCTTGTTGCGGCCGCAGCTTCTGCCAGGCGTAGGCCTGTTTCTGCTTGAGCAAAGCGCTTTTCGCCATCGGCATGATCAGGTAGCGGTTGTAGATCTTTTCAAAGAAACCCAACTGGAACTTGGCGTTGATCGCCGTCATCACCGCATCGGTGGTGAATTTCGGATCGCTGGCGCAATCGTAGGCGAACCACTGGAAGGCTTGCAGTTGCAGGGTGTTGGCCGGTGCACTCGGCACGTTGACGGCAACGTCACTGGCGTTCGCGCGGTAGGAACCGGTGTGGCACAGCGCGCAGTTGGGCTCGACGGTCGGGTAGCCGATCTGCCGTTTGGCCATACCGATCGGCAGATCCTTGCCGTTCTCGAAGAGAAAGCCGAAGACTTCCCAACCCCCGGGCTTGGGCATTTTCTCCGGGCACATCTGCGGCAACACGGCGAACAGGTAATACGGGATACGCGCTTCGATACCGAGGCCAATGGCGGCGTACTTGTAGTGGTCTTCGTCGGAGGCGTATTCCTGCTCAGGAACGACACGAAGCATCTGATACCAGGTTTCGTAACCGATGAAACCGAGCACCGCGACCACCACCAGCGTGCCGACCTTGAAGGCGTGACTCTGCCATTGCCGCTGCCACGCCGCGCGCCATTCGCGCCAGCCATTACAGAGCAGCGCCCATGGCCGGTTCTCGGGCGTGGTGCCGAGGTACAGTAGAATACCGAGGATGAGAAAGAAGCTCAGATCACCCATTAGCATCGGTACGAACACCGAACCCTGAATGCTGGTGTTGATCAGGTAAATCCAGAAGATCACGGCGATCAAACGCGTCAGCACGCACAGCCAGGAATGCACCACGTAGCGCGGCGCGTTGAAGCCCGACGGCATGTAAAACACGCTGATGCCGACCAGCAGCATCCCGGCGTTTTCCAGCCATGGGTCGGAGAGTTGCGGCGGCAACCCGACGACCGATGTCAGCAATCCCGGCGCGAACAGCGCGGGGATGGCGAACACCATGTTCATCGCAATGCCTATCCAGATGAAGCGTTGAAACCAGCGGATGTAGGTGTCCATATCATCCATTTCCTTCTAATCACCAACCTGCAATTCCTCCCGTGGCGAGGGGATTTATCCCCGTTCGGCTGCGCAGCAGTCGCAAAACACCACTTACGGTTTTCCAGATGCACCGCATTGGCTGGTTTTGGGGCCGCTTCGCGACCCAACGGGGATAAATCCCCTCACCACAGGGGATCTCCTCAGCACGAAGTTCAGTAACGCCTGTCAGCCCAGGGCGGTTTTCTCCAGGTGCTCAAGGATGATCGGGTAGACATCGACCACCGCGTTCTTGCCGAACATGCAGTCGATATGGCCGTAGCCCGGCACCACCTGCCGGCTATAGCGCTCCGGCCCGTGCATGTCGCACAAACGCTGGTAGGTCTTTAGGGTGCTTTCCGGCAGATAACACTGGTTATCGGCGCCGCTGATAAAGCAGATCGGCATGGTCAGCCGATCAAAGTGCGGCATGTACACATCGTTGCCTTTGAAATCCACCAGATGCCCTTTGCGCACGATCAGTGCCAGGTGCTCGAAGGTCTCGATGTTCGACTCGCCGAACAACTCATGCAGATTGTCGTGCAGGGTTTCGTTGAGGGTGTCGTGGCGATATAGCGAGGCGTACATGAAGGTGATGCGGTGGCACACCGGGTTGGTGCAATAGCCTTGCGCTTCGATCCGCGCGTAGCCGTTGAGGGCCTTGTCGTAGAGCTTGTTGAACCAGTTTTCCTTGCTGTCTGCGTATGCGGTCATCGATTTGATGCCGATGGCATCGAGCATCCCCGGCAGGTGCAGCCCGGCCTTCAATCCGGTGGCGGTGGCAACCACCGTATCCGCTGCAATCTGCGAGCAGACCACCGAACGCACGCCCTGCAAACCGGCGAGCAGCGACATGAAGAACGTCGTCGCGCCGTAGCAATGCACCACGCACTGCACGTCTTTCGCCTGAGTTTCCTGCTGAATCTGCGCGATGGCGGCCTTGAAGTCGTACTGAGCGATCTGGTCGCCGTTCCACTCCTTCTTGCTCGCCGGCAGCAGAATGCTCACGCGAAAATCCAGCAGCCAGACGTCGTAATCGTGCTTGCACAGGTATTCGAGCAGATTGGTCTGGATGGTGTCGGTGGAGAAGATATTCGAACCGACGCCCAAGCCATGCACGAGCATCACCGGACCTTTACTGCCGGCCTGATAACGAGTCAGGCGCAGTTCTACGTCGTCCTCGGTGGGGAAGAAATGCACCGCCGGGGTGGGCGCATCCAGCGGCCGTTTCAGCCGTGGCGGCGCGTCGGGGTTGAAGTAGATATCGCCGGCAAACACCCCGCCATAACTCTCCCAGAGGATCCCGGCGAAGAACTTGCCGAAGCGCGCCAGCCCTTCGATGCGCTCACGTTCGTTACGCGCATTGAGCACTTTCATGGTGGTCATCTGCTTGGCGAAATCGGTCGGATGAATGTGCATCACCCCCGAGCCGATGACCTCGCCAGACTTGTCCGGCCCGCGATACAGCGTCACGTACAAAGTGCTGGTGTCGTGCCAGATGTTCAGCACGCCGTCGTCTTCCGGCACGGTTTTGAAGGCGCTGAAAAAGTAGTCGTTGCCGTCCTCGGCGGTCAGTTTCATGTCGTATTTCATGTGGCGCGTATCAACCTGCTGCTCGAATTGCTCGAACAGGTTGAACACGCCGTTGCTGGCGGTCAGCGGTTGTGGCGACAGCGCCGGGGCGTTCACCGTGCCGACGATGGTTGCGGCGTGCTCCGGCTCTTTGATCATGCGGTTGAGGTCGTTGGCGGTAATGGTCAGGGTGAAGTCGATCGGCGAGTTGTCCGCCTCGCCGCGCTTGGCCGCCGCTTCGTAAACCTGCAGATCAGTACTTTGCGCAGCAGTGAAGGCCCGGGAGAAATAGCCCTTCATGGTCTCGGTGAACTGCACGCCGAGGGTTGGCGGCGCCACCGGTTTGCGTGGCGCCGACGGTAGCGTGTAGTCGATCTGCCAGCCCCGGTCGGCGGCGAGCAGGCCCATGTTGCGTTCGCTCACGGCAGAGATTGTCAGCAGCGGATTGACCGCCAGCGACGTCGGAATCACCGCGCCGTCGGTCACGTAAAGATTGGCGTAGACATCGGTGCCGGCAGCGCCACTGAACACCTGGCCCTTGTGATTGACCACGCCTTGCGCGGCGTCTTCACCCATCACGCAACCGCCTAACGGATGCACGGAGACGATGCTGTGCTTGAGCAGCTTGGTCCAGATCGGATTCTCGACCCACACGCCGCCGAGCGCCTTGGTGCTCTGGTGCAGGCGATCATTGCCGAGCTTGAAATTCTCCTGATCGCCGACACCCGGCCAGTCGATGCGCAACTGATCCTTGCCATCCAGCACCATGCGCCCTTGGCCGCTGTCGTGGCTCATGATCAGGTAGGTCTGCATGTTGTGCAGCGCGCCGTAATACGGGCCGCGCAGAAAGCTTTCCGCTTCGCGTTCCTTGTATTTCACTTTGCCGCTGAAACTGTCGTCGCTGGCTACGCCGATCATCTCGGCGAATCCGGCCATGCTCGGCACCATCGGCCGGCCGAGCGCGCCAGGGATCGAGCCTTCTTCAATAACCATGCGGCTACGCCAATCACCTTCGGTGCGCATGTCGATAACCGAAGTGATGCATGGCCCGACCGGGTGCAGTTCCTTGGCCGGGTGCGCGCCGAAACCGATACCGTTGATGGTCTGCTCGCAGTTGTGACCGAAGCCGAGAATGTCGCCGTTGCCGCTCATGTTCTCGCCGAGCTGACCGGACATCACCAGGCCTTTGTCCCGTGAACGCAGGAGAATTTCGGTGGAGCCGAGGGTGCCGGCGGAGACCACGACGATGTCGGCTTTGACAAACAAGGTCGGCGCCGAGAACAGTTCGCGACCACTGTCCAGGGTCTGGAAGTGCACGATCCAGCCGTCGCCGTCGCGCTCCAGATGCCGCACTTCGGCCTGACAGAAAATCTCCGCGCCATGGTTCCAGGCGTCCGGCAGATAGTTCATCAACGTGGTGTTCTTGGCCTTGTTGTTACAGCCCGACACGCAGTCGCCGCACTGATTGCACGGCAGTTGCTCGACGCCGACATGGTTGAGGTTGTTCGGCAGTTTGTCGAAGTTCACGTTGATCGGCGGTTTGTAGAAATGCGCGCCTTGCTTGAGGTAATCCGCGGACTTCTTGTTGGCATCGAGCTTGGGCAGGTTGGGTGCAGTGTTCGGGTAGGGATTGGGTTTGAGCATCTCCCGAGCGCGGGCGTAACCGTCCTTGAGCAACGTGTCGCGATGCTCACGCACGGCTTGCGGCCAGCGTGGGTCGTCAAACACGCCTGGCTCAGGTTCCAGGGCGACGTTGGCATTGATCAGCGATGTACCGCCGAGGCCGCAACCGACCACCACGTTCTGCTGGGCGTTGACGTGCAGATCGAACAACCCGGTGCGCGAACCGATATGGCCGTCGGGATCGTGCACCTGCAACTCTTCAGTCGCGGCAATCATGGTGTTGGGGTATTCGCCGGGCTGAATCTCTCGGCCGCGCTCCAGCAAACACACACGTTTGCCGGCCCGGGACAGGCGCGAGGCAGCAATGCCGCCGCCATAACCGGAGCCAATGACGATGACGTCGTAATGTTCCTTGATCTCGCTGATGGGCGTTGCGATGCGTGTCATGAGACTGATCCTTTCTCAGGCTGATGGGGCAACTCTGCGGTTGCCTGCAATCAATGGGCGAACGAGCACCTGGCCTCCGGGGCAAACCCGGCGACAGCACAGCGGTTGGGGCAGGACTTACGCGCTACAGGCGAGCGTGTTGATTGGCCGCACGACGTAACGTGCGCTTGCGTGGCGAGGGGGTTGGGCGATGTCGGCGGCTATCCATCATGCGTTCTCCCAGAACCAGATGTGGATAAGTGACGGCTGTCCTTGTGCCATTGCAGTGAAGACAGCGCAGGAATCGAAGTCAAGGCAACCACTTAGAACTGTATGAAATCTGACCAATTACTGTTTGGACTATGTGCAGCGGGGCTTGCGAGGTTTGGCGAACAAGTTATCCACATAGCCACCCACAGCAAATGGGGGTAACTGTGGATGAGTGGAAAAATAACGGGCTGATTTGTGAAGAAAAACCGTGACTTATCCAGAAGTACACTTTGCGATATCGATTGGGTGTTTTTTAATCAATCCTTTTAAAGCCACGGTTTACATGGTCTGCGGAGGATGGCGAACACGTTATCCACAGAAGCACCAACAGAGATCGGGGGTAACTTTACAGGCGCTGTGGAAAAACGCCCGAGGCTGTGAAAATTCGAAGGTTTCAACAGCATTGCGCATTCAAATGGCTGATTTGATCAGTTATTGATCAACCCTCCGAAAGCCTTGTTTTATAAGGACCGCAGCGGATAGCAAACATCTTATCCACAGAAGCGCCAACAGAGATTGGGGGCAACTGGCGTTGTCCCTCTGTGGAAAAATCCCGTAAAAACCGCAACTTAGGTTGGTTGTTTTTTGATCTGCGGTCTGTAAGCCACGGTTGACGTGACTTGTAGTGAAGGGCGAACACGTTATCCACAGACTGGCCAACAGGGATTGTGCGTAAAACCCTGTCAGTGGATAACCAAAATCAGGCGCGGTGCATCAGATACGCCTCACCTGTCACCCGGATCATCGGATGCGGCGTCACCTGACAGGTTTTGACGATGCTGAAGCCGTGTCGCTCATAGAACCGACGCGCACCGGTATTGGCGGCGTAGTCGATCAGGCTCAGGCCTTTAAGCGCGAGTTGATCGGCGCGCGTCTGGGCGTGCTGGAGGAAGCGTACTCCCAACCCTTGATTGCGCCAGCCTTCATGCAGCGCCAGGCTGGAGATGTACAGCGTGTCCGCCACTTCCATATCGGCGTAAGGCGCCAGCACTGGATCGGTGGGCGGTGTCGGGTCTGGATCTTCGCGTGTGACATAGCTGTGCATCATGCCAACGACGCAGCCCTCGGCCTCGGCAATCAGGCAGTTCTGCCAGGAAAAATCCACATCGTCGCGGGCATAACGCCGCTCGCCGACATCCAGCAATGGCTCGCCCGGCTCCGCCAATTGGCTCCAGATGTAATCCGAGGCGCCCTCCGAGGAGATCTGAAACAAACGCGCAATGTCGCGCGCATCCGTGCGCCGGGCAGGTCGAAACTCAACAGTCATTCACTTGACTCCTCTAGGTCTGAGCGGCTGTTTTAACCTGCGTTTGAAAGCCGGAACAACCGGGAGACGGGCGGTTTTTCATGTCAACAAATGACAGCCAGTCGATCACCCACCTATGGCGGCGATCACTGGGCTCTTCAGCGGACCACGCCTTCTTCGATCAGCAGCTTGAGAATCGCTTCAGCGCCAGCTTGTGGGGTGACACCTTTGAGTACTTGTCCACCGCCGCCACTGGCTTTGGCGGTGGCGGCTTTCATGCGGTCGGCGCCGCTTTTGGCCTTGATCACTTTCAGGCGTTTGGGCCGTGGCTTGGCCGCTTGCAACGTGGCGACGGCCAGCAGTTCATCGTCCAGCACTTCGACGTCATCGGCATTCAACACCCCACGGCGCGCCGGGCCATAAGCGCTCTGCCGAGGTTTCGGCGCGGCGTTATCCACAGTCGCGAGAAACGGCAGTTTCACCTTCAACCGTCGCCGCTGCCCACGGGGCAAGGCTTGCAGTACCAGCGCCGAACCGTCACTGATCGACTCGACTTGTGCCAATCCGACAACCAGCGGCCAGCCCAGGCCCTCAGCCAGCAAAAACGGCAACATCCCCGAACCTTCACCGGTTTCCGCCTGACTGCCAGTCAAAACAACCTGCGCCCCCGCATCCCGCAGATACGCGGTCAGCGCCGGCAATGCATCGGCACCCGCCGGTTGTTCCAGCACATGCATCTGTTCCAGGCCCATACCGAGATAAGCGCGCAGCGCCGGTTCCGCGACATCGCCGGCATGCAGCACTTGCAGGTTATCCCCAGCCAGTTGCAGACCAAGCTCCACGGCGCGGGCATCCTGGTCGGCGCGGCGTGGCCTGCCGGAAGTCGGGTGGGCGCCGATTGAAACCAGACTGATAATCTTCGTGTTCATAGCGTTTCCTTAAGCCGCATCGCGCTTGGCGTCGTTGCGGTAAGCCGCGACCGCGTCGATCAACGCTTGCAGAATTTCCGCGCTCTCGCCGATCACCGACAAATCGGCACGCTTGATCATGTCGCAACCCGGATCGAGATTGATCGCCACCACCTTGTCGCAAGCGCCAATGCCTTGCAGGTGCTGGATCGCCCCGGAGATACCCACCGCGACATACACCCGCGCCGTAACCCAGGTGCCGGACGCACCGACCTGGCGATCACGCGCCATAAAGCCATCGTCGACGGCGACCCGCGACGCGCCTTCGGTAGCACCGAGCGCCGCCGCCGTTTCGTGGAACAGCTGCCAATCCTTGACGCCGTTACCACCGGAGAAAATGAATTCGGCTTCGGCCATCGGAATTGCCGCCGGGTCCACCGCTACCGCGCCGAGATCTTCGATTCGCGACAGGCTGCGCACCACGCTTGTGGATAACTCCACCGGCAGTGCTTCATGACGGGTTTCGCTGACCGGCTCGGCACATTCCGCTGCCGCCAGAATCAATCGCGCCAGTGGACGCGCGAGGTCTTGCAGCCCGGCACCGGCGCGGCCGATGCACGCTTGATCCTTGACCTGCCAGACCCTCGTCGCCGGGCGCTCGCCCAATGCCGCAGCAAAGCGTCGACCGAGTTCACCGCCACCGCTGCGACTGTCCGGCAGCAGCCAGTGACGCGGGTTGAACTGGTTATCCACAGCGCGCAAACCTTGCACTCGCTGCTCCGGTGCATAACCACTGAATTCCTCGCCCTCCAGCACCAGCAAGCGGTCGACACCTGCGGTGGCGAAAGCGCTTTCCTTGTGCTCGCCAAACACCACTGCCAACACCGCGCCGTCCTGGCCGGCGAGCTGATGGGCGAGGCCAAGCAAGTCACGGTCATGGCTGCTCAAGCGGCCACCGACCATGTCCGGCACCACGCTGATGTAGAACGCCGGGGCCGGCACTTGATGGAGCGGCAATTGCACTTCCACGGTAGCCGAACGTTTGACCGCCCCGCCCTGTTGCGCGCCGCTGCGGTCGATACGCTTGAGGCCGTTGGGACCGATAAAGCCGATGCCGTGCGGATTCTTGCGAATGACGCCGTTGGGGCCCATCCAGCTGTGTTGCGCCGGTTGCATCGCCGCGTGCAGTGGATGCAGGCGGTTGCGCGCAATCCATTCGGCGCGCGGGTCGCGGCGGATAATGTCGCTCATCAGTGGGCCTCCGCAGGTTCACGTTTGGCCGGCGTAGTCGGCTTGCCTGGCGCAGCGTCTTCGAGCAGCGCGTCGGCGACAAGCTCGGCGATGTCTTTGATCAGCGGACGCGGTTCGACCACGCCTTCGAGCATCGCCGTGCACTGTGGACAACCCACGGCCACCAGCTCGGCACCCGTCTCGCGGATGTCTTCCATGCGCATGTCGGGGATCCGTTGTTTGCCCGGAATGTCGGTGATCGGCGCCCCGCCACCGCCGCCGCAGCAGCGCGAGCGGAAGCCGGAACGTTGCATCTCTTTGACTTCGATACCGAGCGCCCGCAGCACTTCGCGCGGTGCTTCGTACTCACCGTTGTAGCGACCGAGGTAGCACGGATCGTGATAGGTCACGCTGTTGCCTTTGTGCTGACCGAGGTTGAGCGCGCCGGCCTGAATGATTTCCGCCATGTAGGTGCTGTGGTGCTGCACCAGGTAGTTACCGTCGAAGGCGCCGTACTCGTTTTTCAGCACATGGAAACTGTGCGGATCGCAGGTGACGATGCGGTTGAAGCTGTATTTGGCCAGGGTCTGGATGTTGCGTTTGGCGAGCAACTGGAAGGTCGCTTCGTCGCCCAATCGCCGGGCTACATCGCCGCTGTCACGCTCTTCCAGACCGAGCACGGCAAAGTCGATTTTCGCTGCTTTCAGCACTTTGACGAACGCACGCAAGGTGCGCTGGTTGCGCATGTCGAAGGCACCGTCGCCGACCCAGAACAGCACATCGGTGGATTTCTTTTCGCTGAGCAGATTGAGGTTCAAGTCTGCCGCCCAGTTCATCCGCCCGCCGGGTGCGAAACCGCCGGGGTTGTCGGTGGCGATCAGGTTTTCGAGGACTTCGGCACCCTTGTTTGGCGTCGCGCCTCTTTCCAGGGTCAAGTGACGGCGCATGTCGACGATGGCGTCGACGTGCTCGATCATCATCGGGCATTCCTCGACGCAGGCCCGGCAGGTGGTGCACGACCACAGGGTTTCGGCGTCGACCAGACCGTTGACGATCGGTTGATGCGGATTGCCCGAGTGTTCGCCTACAGGCTTGCCCGGATAAGGACTGCCGGCAAACTTGGCGTCAGTGCCACCGGCGAAGCCGACGACCATGTCCTGAATCAGCTTTTTCGGATTCAGCGGCTGGCCGGCAGCGAACGCCGGGCACGCTGCTTCGCACTTGCCGCACTGCACGCAGGCGTCGAAACCGAGCAATTGATTCCAGGTGAAATCCTTGGGTTTTTCCACGCCCAGTGGCGCTGACGGATCATTGAGGTCCAAGGGCTTCAAACCGGTGGAGCGACCGCCGCCAAAACGTTCGGCGCGACGGTGCCAGGCCAGGTGCAAGGCGCCGGCGAAGGCGTGTTTCATCGGCCCGCCCCAGGTCATGCCGAAAAACAGTTCCGACACGCCCCACAGCACACCGATCCCGAGGATGACCGCGAGCAGCCAACCGCCGAAGTTATCCGGGAGGATTCCGGCCACCGGCAATGTCAGCAGAAAGAACGACGCCGAGAACGCCAGCAGGCTTTTCGGCAGGCGCATCCACGGGCCTTTCGACAGTCGTGCCGGCGGGTTGCGCCGACGCAGATAAACGAAGATCGCGCCGACGAACATCACTGCCGTCATCAGCAGTAATGCGTAGCCGAGAATGCGGTTATGCAGGCCGAAACCGTGCACCAGAATCGCCAGCACAATCGACGCCACCGCACCGCCGGCCGTGGCCACGTGGGTGTTGGCGATGTATTTGTCCCGCGCGACGACATGGTGCAAATCGACCATGTAGCGCTTGGGCATAGCCAACAGGCCGCCGATCAGATCGACCTTCGAGGGCCGGCCCCGACGCCACATCGCTACCCGCCGCAACGCGCCGAGGACGCCAAGGCCCAGGGCTGCGAACAACAGGATTGGAAGAAGGGTGTTCAACATGGTGAAGCTCCCAAAGACCGCAGGGTCTTGCAGGCCAAACTACCTGGATGCCTTGCCCGATTCCTGTAGGAGTGAGCCTGCTCGCGATTCAGTCGCCGCGGTACATCAGGCAGACCGCGTTATCGTTCATCGCGAGCAGGCTCACTCCTACAAAGGGATCCACAAGCCGTTAGAAATCCTTGCAGAGCCGCAGGGCGTCATAAATCGCGGCGTGGGTGTTGCGCTGCGCCACGCAATCGCCGATGCGGAACAGCAAGTAGCCGTCGCCCGTTTCGCTCAGCGACGGTTGCGGCTGGATCGCGAACAACGCTTCGACGTCGATCTGACCCTTGTTGCGCGAACCCTCTTTAAGCGCGTAGTAGATTTCCTCATCCGGACGCACGCCGTTTTCCACCACCACTTGATCGACCACCCGCTCCTCTTTGGCGCCGGTGTATTCGTTCTCCAGCACCGCGACCAGCTTGTCGCCTTCGCGGTAGACCTTCTCCAGCATCATGTCGCCGGTCATGATCACTTCTTTCGGGTACATGCTGCGGTAGTAGGTCGGGAACGACGTACCACCGATGGCCACGCCCGGTTTGATGTCGTCAGTGACAATCTCGACCTGGCTGCCCTTGTCGGCGAGGAAGTCGGCCACCGACATGCCGGTGAACTCGCAAATGGTGTCGTAGACCAGCACGTTCTTGCCCGGCGCGACCTTGCCGTCGAGCACGTCCCAACTGCTGACCACCAGCCCTTCGGCGGCGCCCCAGTGCTCGTTCTGCTCCAGGTACGGATGACCGCCGACTGCCAGCACTACCACGTCCGGACGCAAGTCCATGATGGTGTCGGCATCGGCCGCTGTGCCCAGACGCAAATCGACTTTCAGCCGCGCCAGCTCCAACTGGAACCAGCGAGTAATACCGGCGATCTGGTCACGCTGCGGCGCCTTCGAAGCAGTAGTGATCTGCCCACCGATGAATTCTTTCTTCTCGAACAGGGTCACGTCATGGCCACGTTCGGCGGCGACGCGGGCCGCTTCCATCCCGGCAGGGCCGGCGCCGACGATCACCACTTTGCGTTTGACGCCTGTGGACTTCTCGATGATGTGCGGCACGCCCATGTATTCACGCGAGGTCGCGGCGTTCTGGATGCACAGCACGTCGAGACCTTGATACTGGCGGTCGATGCAGTAGTTGGCGCCAACGCACTGTTTGATCTGGTCGATCTGGCCCATCTTGATCTTGGCGATCAGGTGCGGGTCGGCGATGTGCGCGCGAGTCATGCCGACCATGTCGACGTAACCGCCTTCAAGGATGCGCGTGGCCTGGTTCGGGTCCTTGATGTTCTGTGCGTGCAGCACCGGCACCTTGACCACTTCCTTGATCCCGGCCGCCAGGTGAAGAAACGGCTCCGGTGGATAACTCATGTTCGGAATCACGTTGGCCAGGGTGTTGTGGGTGTCGCAACCCGAACCGACAACGCCGATGAAATCGAGCATGCCCGTGTCGTCGTAATACTTGGCGATCTGCTTCATGTCCTCGTGGGACAAGCCGTCCGGGTGGAACTCGTCACCGCAGAGACGCATGCCCACGCAGAAGTCGTCACCGACCTCGGCGCGCACAGCCTTCAGCACTTCCAGACCGAACTTCATCCGGCCTTCGAAGGTGCCGCCCCATTCGTCAGTACGTTTGTTGACCCGCGGGCTCCAGAACTGGTCGATCATGTGCTGGTGCACCGCCGACAGTTCAACGCCGTCGAGGCCCCCAGCCTTGGCCCGACGCGCAGCCTGGGCGTAGTTGCCGATCACCCGCCAGATTTCTTCCGGCTCGATGGTTTTGCAGGTGGCGCGGTGCACCGGTTCACGGATGCCCGAGGGCGACATCAGGGTCGGCCAGTGGAAACCGTCCCAACGCGAACGCCGGCCCATGTGGGTAATCTGAATCATGATCTTGGCGCCATGCTTGTGCATGGCGTCGGCGAGATTCTGAAAGTGCGGGATGATCCGGTCGGTCGACAGGTTGACCGAACTCCACCATTGCTGCGGGCTGTCGATGGCGACCACGGAGGAGCCGCCACAGATCGCCAGGCCGATGCCGCCCTTGGCTTTCTCTTCGTAATATTTGACGTAGCGCTCGGTGGTCATGCCACCGTCAGTCGCATAGACCTCCGCGTGCGCGGTGCTGAGCACGCGGTTGCGGATGGTCAGTTTGCCGATCTGGATCGGCTGGAACATTGCTTCGAAAGCCATGGCGGGTTCCTCGACTTACAACGGCTTGACGGTGAACAGCCCGTCGTCGTGGCCTTCTTCAGAGCCACCGTAGACTTGCTCGGCAACCGTGCGAATCTTGCTGCCGCGTGCCTCAAGAATCTGATCCATGGCACCGGCAAACCAGCCGGTGAACATGTAGTCGACCTTGCGCCCGACCTTGCCGTAGACGTAGACGAACGCCGAGTGTTCGAGCTTGACGCTGGCCGTGCCTTTGTCGAGGTCGATGTCCTGAATCTTGAACAGGCCCCAGCCGCGTTGCGACAGGCGCTTCATGTAATGTTCGAACACCGCGACGCCTTCCAGGCCGTGGCATTCAGCTTCTTTCTCGCACCAGTGCCAGGCGGATTTGTAGCCGGCCTTGTAGAGAATGTCGGCGTAGGCCTCGGCGCCCAAAACCTCTTCGATGCCCATGTGGTTGTTGACGAAGAAATGCCGCGGTACGTAGAGCATCGGCAGGGCGTCAGAGGTCCAGACACCGGTCTCGCTGTCGACTTCGATTGGCAATTGCGGGGCGATCTTGGCCATGGAAACTTAACTCCAGAAAATTTGGTTTGTTGCCTCCGGCGCGGACGGCCGGGGGAAAGGATTCAGAAGTGCGGCGGTTTACTCGCCCCAGACGTCCTTGAGGACGTTGACCCAGTTTTCGCCCATGATCTTGCGCACTACGCGCTCGGAGTGGCCGCGCTTGAGCAGGGTTTCGGTCAGGTTCGGGAACTCGCCGACGGTGCGGATACCCAGCGGGTTGATGATCTTGCCGAAGCTGGTCAGACGGCGGGCGTAGCCCTTGTCGTGGGTCAGGTATTCGAAGAAGTCCTGACCGTGACCCTGGGTGAAGTCGGTGCCGATACCGATCGAATCTTCGCCAACGATATTCATCACGTATTCGATGGCTTCGGCGTAGTCGTCGATGGTCGAATCGATGCCTTTGGCGAGGAACGGCGCGAACATGGTCACGCCGACAAAACCGCCGTGATCGGCAATGAACTTCAGCTCTTCATCGGACTTGTTGCGCGGGTGTTCTTTCAGGCCCGACGGCAGGCAGTGGGAGTAGCAGACCGGTTTTTTCGATTCGAGGATGACTTCTTCGGAAGTCTTGGAACCGACGTGGGACAGGTCGCACATGACGCCGACGCGGTTCATCTCGGCAACGATCTCGCGACCGAAACCCGACAGGCCGCCGTCACGTTCGTAGCAACCGGTGCCAACCAGATTCTGGGTGTTGTAGCACATCTGCACGATGCCAACGCCGAGCTGCTTGAACACCTCGACATAGCCGATCTGGTCTTCAAACGCGTGGGCATTCTGGAAGCCGAAAAGGATGCCGGTCTTGCCCTGCTCTTTGGCGCGACGGATGTCAGCGGTGGTGCGCACGGGCATCACCAGGTCGCTGTTTTCGCGGATCAGCTTCTGGCTGGCAGCGATGTTGTTCACGGTCGCCTGAAAGCCTTCCCACACCGACACAGTGCAGTTGGCCGCCGTCAGACCGCCCTTGCGCATGTCTTCGAACAGCTCACGGTTCCATTTGGCAATGATCAGACCGTCGATAACGATGCTGTCGGCGTGTAATTCGGCTGGGCTCATCAGGCGTCCCCTTATTGGCGATTCATGCGCCGAATCGTCTGCCGGCGCTTTGGGGCCAGCATATGCCTCGGTGCCGGGGCGACCGGGTGCAAAAACGACAGGGGAATTGCCGAAAGCGTCAATCCGCGACAAAGCATCGCCAAGCGGCCCGACCGGCCACCTGTTCAAGCCGCCAAGCTTGAGCCAGAATCTCCCGCATCTTGGATACACCACTGGATTAGAGCGGCGACATCAATGAAATCGATCTTCCTGGCCTTGGCCCTGCTTGCGACCGGCGTACACGCCGCCGAAGAGTCCGACAACAACCCGTGCGACGCGGTGGAAAACGACGTCCAGACCCTGGAATGCTCGACCTACAGCCGCACTACCGCCGAAGACCTGCTCAAGGACAACTACGCCAGCCTGAACGAACGCATGCAGACCGCGTACGGCAAAAACGCCACGCAATTGGCGGACATCACCGCGAAGATCAAGACCGCTCAGCAGCAGTGGCTGAAAACACGCGATGCCGATTGCGCGGTGGAAGCGTTCCCGGCTACCGAAGGCAGCAAAGCGTTCAAAATTGCGCAGAATGACTGCGTGGCGCGAATGAGTGATGAGCGGTCGGAATTTTTGGAGTCGATTGGGCAGGAATAAGCATCTGCGCTGTAAGCTGCCCGTCTATAGCCAATCTAGGTAATCACATGAACATCTGCGGCATCGAAATCAAAGGCAGCGAAGCGATCATCGCCGTGGCCGCTCTCGACGGTTCGGCCCTGAGCCACGTTGCCCTCAGCACAAAAAAAATCGCCCTCGACGATGACGACGAGGCGGCTAACGTCAAGCGCTTCGCCGCGCAGGTCGCGTCGTTTGTGCGCGAGAACTCGATTGATCGGATTGCGATCAAGAAGCGCAGCAAGAAGGGTGAGTTTGCCGGTGGGCCGACGACGTTCAAGATCGAGGGTGTGTTTCAGTTGCTGGATGGGTGTGAGGTGACGTTGTTGTCGCCGCAGACGATCAATGCGCAGGCGAAGAAGCATAATTTCGAGCTGCCCGGGACGCTGAACAAGTATCAGCATGAGGCGTACAAAGCGGCGTGTTCGGCACTTATAAAAAACACCAGATGATCACGATGCGGACCGAAACGGTCCACATCGCTTTATTCATGCCTATAGATCACACTTTTTACGAACAAATGAAGACGGAACCTCTACGCCATCTTCAAGGAACGATTGCACACTAACAACTTGCGTATTATTCGGATCCACAAGAACAATATCCTTGCTTGCCCCCATAAAAACAACCGGCATGTCGCTCGTAACATTGGAGCAATCGTGCTTATCATTGAAGTCCAACACACGAGCTAACTTATACACCTTCTCAGGCATATACTCATCATCCAAATAGCGATGCGACCACCCCCAACAAAAACCCATTACAACAATGGAGAAAACAATTAAAAAGAATGAGTTTATAGGTACCGAATCATACCAATCACTCCAACTTTTAGATCTCACCCAGCCAATAAAGTTAAGCGTATGAATTCCTGCAACCAGACCCAACACAATAACAAATGATGAAAGATATTTGAAAACTATCAAGGCAGAGACAAATGTCAATGTGAATGAAAATACCGAAGCATCGACAGCGAATACATTATTGATAGCGCTAGCAGCCTTCGCTGTTGAAAACACCACTAACCCTGAAATACTGACTGATACAATTAGCTTCGTAAACCCATACTGCCAAAGACTTCTGAAAACTGACAGCCTTTCTATCTGAACTCCCAGATAAAGCATCGCAAGTGCAGTACCCCAAATCTTAAATGCAAAACTGTTTTCATCTAGCCAATCAAAGTCTGGATTACCATGAGTTCCATTTACTAGCAGAACAATTGCAATAATCGCCAACAACAGCAACGCATGCCAAACACTTGACTCAGCGTCTTCTTTCTTATCCCTTTCTTCCCGCCTAAACTCTTCAAGAACTTCTAAAATATCCCCAACATAAGTCTTCAGCGTTCTATCTATCGCTCCACCTCTATTCTTTTTCTCATCGTTGGAAACCTCCTCATGAATAGCCTCGAGCACCTCCTCACTCGTCAGCGGGGATCTACTCTTATACTTCAGTTCAGTTCCACTATTAAAAAACATATCCAACACACCTTACTCTTCCATTGAGCTTTGATTTAAACCCAGACCAGCTCATCGACATCGATCGGAATTTCTTTAAATTTTACTCAGAGCCCTTCGATCCTCCCTCGGACACCGAACAAACTTCGCGCGGTAACTGCGGGTGAAGTACGACGGTGATTCGAAGCCGCAGGCGATGCTGACTTCGAGCACGCTCATGTCGGTCTGGCGCAGTAGCTGTCGGGCCTTTTCCAGGCGCAGGCGCAGATAGAAATTGCTCGGCGTGTCGTTCAGGTGCAGGCGGAACAAGCGCTCCAGTTGCCGACGCGTCACCTTGATCGATTCCGCCAGTTGCAGCGTGGTCAGCGGCGGCTCGCTGTGCTGTTCCATCTCGCCGATCACCTGCACCAGTTTCTTGTTATTGATCCCGTAGCGCGTGGCAACTTCCATGCGTTGGTGGTCTTTGCGCGGGCGAATCCTCCCCAACACAAACTGCTCGCTGACCTGAATCGCCAGTTGCGGGCCATGGGCCTGGGCGATCAGATCGAGCATTAAATCAATGGAGGCCGTACCGCCCGCCGAGGTGATGCGCCGGCGGTCGATCTCGAACAACTCCTGCGTCACGCTGAGCTGTGGATAAGATTCCTTGAACGCGTCGATAGCTTCCCAGTGCAGGGTCAGGCGATGGCCATCGAGCAGGCCTGCTTCGGCGAGGACGAAGCTGCCGGTGTCGATGGCGCCGAGGGTCACGCCGTCGACGTCCAGTCGGCGCAGCCAATGCGCCAGCGTTGGCGTGGCAAATTTCAGCGGCTCAAACCCGGCCACCACCAACAACGTCGCACCTTTGTTCAGCGGCTCCAGCGCGGCGTCAGCGTTGACCGACATGCCATTGCTCGCCAGCACCGCCCCACCATCGGCACTGAGCACATGCCAGCGATACAACTCGCCGCGAAAGCGGTTGGCCACACGCAACGGTTCAATGGCAGAAATAAAGCCGATGGCGGAGAACCCCGGCATCAGCAAGAAGTAAAAATCCTGGGACATGGGCGCACTCGGTTGGCGGGTAGCGTGAGATGTTGATACGCCAGTTGTCTTCGGCATTCAAGCGCGCAGGTCGCTACAGTGCAAATGCCAGTCGCCGCAGTGCGCTTTCACCGGCGCGTTGCTGCGTAACTTTGCATCACCGGCGCACCAGACACCGGAACTCACAATAACGACCTGCCGAGGAACCCGACATGAAACGACTGATCAGCAGCTGTGTTCTTGCACTCAGCGGTACCGCTTTCTTGAGCGCCAGCGTCATGGCGACCGAACCGGCAGCGTGCCAGAACGTGCGCATGGGCGTGGTCAACTGGACCGACGTGATCGCCACCAGTGCCATGACCCAGGTCCTGCTCGACGGCCTCGGCTACAACACCAAACAAACCAGCGCGTCCCAGCAAATCATCTTCGCCGGGATTCGCGATCAGCGCCTGGACCTGTTCCTCGGCTATTGGAACCCGCTGATGACCCAGACCATCACGCCGTTCGTCGACGCCAATCAGGTCAAAGTCCTTGAAGCACCAAGCCTGAAAGACGCCCGTGCGACTCTGGCGGTGCCGACTTACTTGGCCGACAACGGCCTGAAAACCTTCGCAGACATCGCCAAATTCGAAAAAGAACTGGGCGGCAAGATCTACGGGATCGAGCCGGGCTCGGGCGCCAACACACAGATCAAGGCGATGATTGCCAAGAACCAGTTCGGCCTCGGCAAATTCCAACTGGTCGAGTCCAGCGAGGCCGGCATGCTCGCCGCCGTCGACCGCGCGGTGCGCCGCAAAGAGGCCGTGGTGTTCTTCGGCTGGGCGCCGCACCCGATGAACGTCAACGTCAAGATGACCTATTTGACCGGCAGCGACGACGCCCTCGGCCCGAACGAAGGCATGGCCACCGTGTGGACTGTGACCGCGCCGAAATACGCCGAGCAGTGCCCGAACGTAGGCCGTCTGCTGACCAACCTGACGTTCACCGCCGAGGACGAGAGCCGGATGATGCAGCCATTGCTCGATCACAAGGATGCCTTTGAGTCGGCCAAGCAATGGCTCAAGGATCACCCTGAAGACAAGCAGCGCTGGCTTGCCGGTGTCACCACATTCGACGGCAAACCGGCCGCTGAAAACCTCCAGTTGACCAGCAAATAACTCACCACGAATAACGCTTCGCAGCCCCGAAAAGGGCTGCGGACAGACCCATCACGCCTGAAGGAAACCGCACCATGAATCACGACGTCATCATCACCTGCGCACTCACCGGTGCTGGCGACACGACCGCCAGGAGCCCACACGTGCCGGTCACCCCGAAACAGATTGCAGCGGCTGCCGTCGAGGCGGCCAAGGCTGGCGCCACCGTCGTGCACTGCCACGTCCGTGATCCGCAGACCGGCAAGTTCAGCCGTGACGTCGCGCTGTATCGCGAGGTGATGGAGCGCATCCGCGAGGCGGACGTCGACATCATCGTCAACCTCACCGCCGGCATGGGCGGCGACCTGGAAATCGGTGCCGGCGAGAACCCGATGGAATTCGGTCCGAACACCGACCTGGTCGGCCCGTTGACCCGGCTGGCCCACGTCGAGGCGCTTCTGCCGGAAATTTGCACACTGGATTGCGGCACGCTGAACTTCGGCGATGGCGACACCATTTATGTCTCTACCCCGGCGCAACTGCGTGCCGGTGCCAAGCGCATTACCGAGTTGGGTGTGAAAGCCGAGCTGGAGATTTTCGACACCGGCCACCTGTGGTTCGCCAAGCAAATGATCAAGGAAGGCCTGCTGGATAACCCGCTGTTCCAGCTGTGCCTGGGCATCCCGTGGGGCGCACCGGCCGACACCACCACCATGAAAGCCATGGTCGACAACTTGCCGGCGGATGCCGTGTGGGCCGGGTTCGGCATTGGCCGGATGCAGATGCCGATGGCCGCGCAAGCGGTGCTGCTCGGCGGCAACGTGCGGGTCGGACTGGAAGACAACCTGTGGCTGGACAAAGGTGTGCTGGCAACCAACGGCCAACTGGTCGAGCGCGCCACCGAGATCCTCAGTCGCCTCGGCGCCCGCGTGCTCACGCCTGCTGAAGGCCGCAAGAAAATGGGCCTGACCCAGCGCGGTTAACCCTACATCTATTCCCTTTGGGAACCGCAATTGTGGCGAGGGGATTTATCCCCGTTCGGCTGCGCAGCAGTCGCAAAATTCTTGGGGCCGCTGTGCGACCCAACGGGGATAAATCCCCTCGCCACAAGAACCGGGCTCACACGGGATCATCGAATATTTTTAGGAATTCACCATGAGCTTTATCACCGAAATCAAAACCTTCGCCGCACTGGGCAGCGGTGTCATCGGCAGTGGCTGGGTGGCCCGTGCGTTGGCCCATGGGCTGGACGTCGTGGCTTGGGACCCGGCGCCGGGCGCCGAAGCGGCGCTGCGCAAACGCGTGGCCAATGCCTGGGGGGCGCTGGAGAAAAGCGGTTTGGCGTCCGGCGCTTCACAGGATCGTCTGCGCTTTGTCGCGACCATCGAAGAGTGTGTGCGCGATGCCGATTTCATTCAGGAAAGCGCCCCGGAGCGGCTGGAGCTGAAACTCGAACTGCACAGCAAAATCAGCGCGGCGGCCAAACCCAACGCACTGATCGGCTCCAGCACCTCTGGCCTGCTGCCCAGCGAGTTCTACGAGAGCTCAACGCACCCGGAACGCTGCGTGGTCGGGCATCCGTTCAACCCGGTTTATCTGCTGCCGCTGGTGGAAGTGGTCGGTGGCAAGAACACCGCGCCCGAGGCCGTTCAGGCAGCGATGAAAGTCTACGAATCTCTCGGCATGCGTCCGCTGCATGTGCGCAAGGAAGTGCCGGGGTTCATCGCCGATCGTTTGCTCGAAGCGCTGTGGCGCGAGGCGCTGCACCTTGTGAATGACGGCGTGGCGACCACTGGCGAGATCGACGATGCTATCCGCTTTGGCGCCGGTCTGCGCTGGTCGTTCATGGGCACGTTCCTGACTTACACCTTGGCCGGCGGCGATGCCGGCATGCGCCACTTCATGTCGCAATTCGGCCCGGCGTTGCAGTTGCCGTGGACGTATCTGCCGGCACCGGAGCTGACTGACAAGTTGATCGATGATGTGGTCGATGGCACCAGCGAACAGCTCGGTCATCACAGCATTTCGGCGCTGGAGCGCTATCGTGATGATTGCCTGCTGGCGGTGCTTGAGGCGGTGAAGACCACCAAGGAAAAGCATGGCATGAGCTTCAGCGAATAAACGCAGTTCCCTGTGGCGAGGGAGCTTGCTCCCGCTCGGCCGCGAAGCGGTCGTAAAACCAGCGAGTGCGGCCTGACTGACACACCGCGTCAAGAGGTTTTGGGACTGCTGCGCAGTCCAGCGGGAGCAAGCTCCCTCGCCACAAGTGTGTATTTCGCCAGCGACCTATGGAGTTCAGCATGCCCACCCTCACCACCTACCAAACCCGCATCATCCCCGACTGGGTCGACTACAACGGCCATCTGCGCGACGCTTTCTACCTGCTGATCTTCAGCTACGCCACCGACGCTCTGATGGACCGTCTCGGCATGGACAGCAACAACCGCGAAGCCAGCGGTCACTCACTGTTCACCCTCGAACTGCACCTCAATTACCTGCACGAAGTGAAACTCGACACCGACGTCGAAGTGCGCACGCAAATCATCGGTCACGACAGCAAACGCCTGCACCTCTATCACAGCCTGCACAAAGTCGGAGACGACCAGGAACTGGCCGGCAACGAGCAAATGTTGCTCCACGTCGACCTCGCCGGCCCGCGCTCGGCGCCGTTCAGCGCTGACACTCTCAACCGCCTGCAAGCCATCGTCGCCAAGCAGGCCGATCTGCCTGCCCCGGCTTACATCGGCCGCGTGATCGCGTTGCCACCCGCCCGGTAAATCCATCACTCGCAAGGAGCCGCCATGAACACCGCTGCCGCTGTTGCCGATTTCCGTACTTATCCGTTGATCAGCGCGCTCGGTGGCGTGCAGACGTTGGCGGATCGCATTTCGATTGCATGGGCCGATGGTCGCATCAGCCCGTTTCACCATGTCTGGTTGCGAGACAACTGCCCGTGTCAGCAGTGCGTCTACAGCGTCACCCGCGAGCAGGTTTTCGAGATTGTGGATGCCGCTGATGACCTCAAGCCTGCCGCCGCGCACATCGATAGCGACGGCTGCCTGCGCATCGACTGGCAGGACGGCCATTCGAGCCGCCTCGATCCGGGCTGGCTGCGTGCACATGCCTATGACGAAGAATCCCGCGCCGAACGCCTGGCCGCCAAACCCAAGGCTTATCTGTGGCGCAGCGATTTGCAATTGCCGGTGTTCGATTACTCGGCGCTGATGAACGACAACGCCGCGCTGCTGCATTGGCTGATTGCTGTACGCGATATCGGTCTGACCCAGGTGCGCGGCGTACCGACCGAACCTGGTTCGTTGAAACTGATTGCGCAACGCATCTCCTTCATCCGCGAAAGCAATTTCGGCGTGCTATTCAACGTGCAATCCAAGGCCGATGCCGACAGCAACGCCTACACCGCTTTCAATTTGCCGCTGCACACGGATCTGCCGACTCGGGAGCTGCAACCGGGGCTGCAATTTCTGCATTGTCTGGTGAATGACGCCGAGGGTGGCGAGAGTATTTTTGTCGACGGATTTGCGATTGCCGATGCGTTGCGTCAGGAAGACCCCGAGTCGTTCAAGGACCTTTGCGAGATCCCGGTGGAATTTCGCAACAAGGATCGTCACAGCGACTATCGCTGTCTCGCGCCGGTCATCGCGCTGGATACATTGGGCCGGGTCGCGGAGATTCGCATGGCGAATTTTCTGCGTGGGGCGTTTGATACATCGGTGGAGCAGATGCCACTGCTGTATCGCGCCTACCGGCGCTTTATCGCGATGACCCGCGAGCCACGGTTTCGCTTGATGCAGCGGCTCAATCCGGGCGAGTTGTGGTGCTTCGACAATCGCCGCACGCTGCATGCGCGCAATGCCTTTGACCCGGCGACCGGGGCGCGGCATTTCCAGGGCTGCTACATCGATCGGGATGAGTTGTTGTCGCGGATTCTGGTGTTGCAACGCTAGACCGCGTCATCGTTCATCGCTGGCAAGCCAGCTCCCACAGGTGAATGCATTTCAACTGTAGGAGTGAGCCTGCTCGCGATGGCGTCAAATCAATCACCACCACACTATCTGATTCACAGCCAAAAAAAGCCCCGATACAAGCCGTGACAGGATCGGGGCAGAGGGTACTGTTGAGGAGCTTGCGCGGCGAGGGTGACCAAACCTTCGTGAAGCGAGCTGAACCCAGTGTGCCGACTCCCCTCCCCGGCGAGTTAGCCGAAAACGACCTGTTCATAGTCGTCTCAGCCACTGCGACAAATCGCCCTTGCCGTCACCGCATGTGACTACCAGAATCGAGCCACGACCTCCGATGCCGAAGAAGGATTTGCGTGATGATGTACGCCGATTTGATTGACCAGGAAGATCTGTTGGGCCAGCTCAAGTCACTGGGTTTCGAAGTGCCGTCCGGCGCCACGGCCGAGCAGGCCTGCGAGTATGCGGTGCGCGGTCTGGATGATGTGCGGGCGAATACCCTGCGCACGATGGTCAAGCAGATGTACACCAGCAGCGCGACGATTTTGCCGGCAGTGCGCGAGGCGTTCGACAAGCAGTTGTTGCCGGCGCTGGCGCAGTACCAGCAAAGCCATAGCGCCTGAGAAATCCATTCGCGAGCAGGCTCGCTCCCACATTGGAATGCATTCATATGTGGGAGCGAGCCTGCTCGCGAAGAACGATGACGCGGTCTACAGCCTTACACTGGCAAACGTCGACTCATTACGCGCCTGACTCAACGCCGACATCGGCCCCGACAGCGGCGACATCACGATCGCCTGCGGCAGCGGCAGCATCGCCACCTGCTGGGTAGTGTTGGAACCCACGCGCTCGTCACGCGGCGGAATGCCGAAGTATTCGCGATAGCACTTGGAGAAGTGCGGCGTCGACACGAACCCGCACACCGACGCCACTTCGATGATCGACATCGGCGTCTGCTTGAGTAGCTGCCGGGCGCGGATCAAACGCAGCTTCAAGTAATAACGCGACGGCGAGCAGTGCAGGTATTTCTGGAACAGCCGCTCCAGTTGTCGACGGGACACGGCAACATAAACGGCCAGTTCGTCGAGGTCGATCGGCTCTTCGAGGTTGGCTTCCATCAGCGCAACGATTTCCTGCAACTTCGGCTGGTTGGTGCCGAGCATGTGCTTGAGCGGCACGCGCTGGTGATCCTGCTCGTTGCGGATGCGCTCGTAGACGAACATCTCCGAAATCGCCGCAGACAGTTCACGGCCATGATCACGGCTGATCAGGTGCAGCATCATGTCCAGTGGCGCGGTGCCGCCGGAGCTGGTGAAACGGTTACGGTCGAGAGTAAACAGGCGCGTGCTCATGGCCACACGCGGGAAAGCCTCCTGCATCGCCGCCAGGCATTCCCAGTGCACGCTGCAATCGAAACCGTCGAGCAGGCCGGCGCAGGCCAGGGCCCAACTGCCGGTGCACACGGCGCCGAGGCGCTTCGACTGGCGCGCCTGGCTTTGCAGCCACGACACGTGTTCCCGGGTCACGGTGCGTTGAATGCCGATGCCGCCGCAGACAATCACGGTGTCCAGTGGCGGGGCTTTGTGCATGGAAGCGTCGGGGGTGATTTGCAGACCGTCACTGGCCCACACCTGACCGCCATCGACGGTGAGGGTGCTCCAGCGATACAGCTCGCGACCGGACAATTGGTTGGCCATGCGCAGAGGTTCTACTGCGGAGGCCAGGGAAATCAGCGTGAAATTGTCCAGCAGCAGAAAGCCGATGGATTGAGGCGCACGGTTCTGGGGTTGGGCCCCGGAGTTGAACGACGTCATCGCGGTATCTCCTCACACAAAGCGGGTGATGGCCTCAGGCGGAGGCTCTTGTTATTGCCAGCATTCTCGCGTGGGAGACGGGCTTTGTTATGACAGAGCAAATGCCATGCCTAAAATTGAATGGCCGTTCAATAACTCCTGAAAACGACGTCGCGACGTGTCTATACGAGCCGTCCGACGAAAGGTATTTCGAAGTGCCATCAGCGCTGGCGAAAGCTCCGCCCCGATGCGTGTGAGCAAATCGGTAGCACTTGTGGGAAAAGGCCTGGGCGCCGTTTGCAGGGAGTGTCACCGCAGGCACGGGTGACGGACGGTAGAAGGGGCTGACGGTGTGTAACAGGTGGGAAGGACTCTTATCTGATTGCGACGCGCTAAAAGGTGGCGTGTTTGAATGCGCGTGTTCACTTAACGCGCAGTTTTGACTGGTCTGAGGCGCTCCAATCTTTCCAAATCAAACATAAATCCTGTGGCGAGGGGATTTATCCCCGATCGGCTGCGCAGCAGTCGTAAACCCATTCACCGCGGTGTGTCAGGCAAAACTCAATTACAGGATTTGGGGCCGCTTCGCAGCCCATCGGGGCGGTGCGACGTTTCGCTAAATCCCCTCGCCACAGAAAAATGTGTCAGCACTCCACCGCGCTGACCGCCAGACCACCGCGCGAAGTCTCTTTATATTTGTCATGCATGTCAGCGCCGGTATCACGCATGGTGCGGATCACCCGATCCAGCGAAATAAAGTGCTGACCATCCCCGCGCAATGCCATCTGCGCCGCGTTGATCGCTTTCACCGCCGCAATCGCATTGCGCTCGATGCACGGCACTTGCACCAGGCCACCGACCGGATCGCAGGTCAGCCCGAGGTTATGTTCAAGGCCAATCTCCGCCGCGTTGCACAACTGCTCGGGCGTAGCGCCAAGAATCTCCGCCAGCCCCGCCGCGGCCATCGCGCACGCCGAGCCGACTTCGCCCTGACAGCCCACTTCGGCCCCCGAGATCGAAGCGTTCTTCTTGCACAGAATCCCTACTGCCGCCGCGCTGAGGAAATAGTCGACCACGTTGGCGTCGGTGACCGCTTCGCTGAACTTCATAAAGTAGTGCAACACCGCCGGGATGATCCCCGCCGCACCATTGGTCGGCGCTGTCACCATGCGCCCGCCCGCAGCGTTTTCTTCATTCACCGCGAGAGCGAACAGGTTGACCCACTCCATGGCGCTGAGCGTCGAGCCGATCACGTTGGGCTTGCCCAGTTCCTGAAGACTGCGGTGCAACTTCGCCGCCCGCCGCCGTACATTCAAACCGCCGGGCAGAATGCCCTCGTGCTTCAGCCCCTGCTCGACGCAATCCTGCATCGCGCGCCACAGCTTCATCAGTCCCGCGCGAATCTCGTCTTCACTGCGCCAGACCTTTTCGTTGGCCATCATCAGTTCGGCGACGCGCAGATTGTTCTTTTTGCACAGTTCCAGCAGCTCGACCGCGCTGGAAAAGTCATACGGCAACTCGGTGCGATCGAGATCGACCACGCCACTGCAAGCCTGGGCTTCATCGACGACAAAACCGCCGCCGACCGAGTAGTAAGTATCGCGATGCAGTTCACCGTGATCGCCTTCGGCAACCAGGGTCATCGCATTGGGATGGAACGGCAGGTTTTCGTCGATCAGGCGCATGTCCCGCGCCCAGACAAACGGCACCGACCAGCGGCCATCCAATAAAAGTGTGTGGGTTTCGCGCAGCGCCTGAATACGCGGGCCGATCTGCGACGGGTCGATCGCGTCCGGCCATTCGCCCATCAGGCCCATGATCACTGCATTGTCGCTGCCGTGACCGATGCCGGTGGCCGACAGTGACCCGAACAGTTGCACCTCGATCCGCCGCACCTGTTCCAGTTGATGTTTGTTGCGTAGCGACTCGACGAACAATGCGGCGGCGCGCATCGGCCCGACGGTATGAGAACTGGACGGGCCGATGCCGATTTTGAACAGGTCGAAAACGCTGATAGCCATTGCTGCAGAGCTCCTGAGGATGCCGATCCGGGGCGTGAAGCGCCCGCTGGCGGAGCTGCTACGCTCAAGCTGCAATCCGCCGGAATGCCCGCATCATCAGGCTTTTGTCGGGGAGCACGGCGTCTGACACCGACGCACTCATGTCCACCAGCGCCGCGCCGTTTTCACCCCCGGTTTTCGCCGTTTTTATGCGGATCAGAGGGTGACTCGGGGCAGAAAAAAGCTGTAAACGACGTCACTGACACTAGATACGACCATCCCTGTACTGGATACGACCCCCCCTGTAGGCGTCAGATTTTCACTGGTACATGATCGTTATGACTCGATTGCAAGGCGCCGTGGTAGAGCTGTCTCCAGAACGCCATCCAACCGCAACCTATAAGTGCGGTGGTCCACAGTCGGAACACTGCCAAAAAAAACACCAAGGAGTCCATCCATGAAAGGTTCCCCGTCGTTGTTGTTGGCCGCCATGCTGAGTCTGCCGTTACTGGCGCAAGCTGCAGAACCGGCGCAGTGCAGTACCGTTAACTTCTCCGATGTCGGCTGGACCGACATCACCGCCACCACCGCGACCACCTCTGTCGTGCTCAACGCCCTCGGCTACAAGACCAAGACCACCATGATCTCCGTGCCCGTGACCTACAAGTCGCTAGCCGACGGCAAGAACATGGACGTGTTCCTCGGTAACTGGATGCCGACCATGGAGAACGACATCAAGGCCTACCGCGACGCCGGCACCGTGGAAACCGTGCGCACCAACCTCAAGGGCGCCAAGTACACCCTCGCCGTGCCGCAAGCCTTGTATGACAAGGGTCTGCATGACTTCGCCGACATCGCCAAATTCAAGAAAGAACTCGACGGCAAGATCTACGGCATCGAGCCGGGCAACGACGGCAACCGTCTGATCCAGAGCATGATCGACAAAGACGCCTTCGGCCTGAAAACCGCCGGTTTCAAAGTCGTCGAATCGTCCGAAGCGGGCATGCTCTCGCAGGTTGACCGCGCACAGAAACGCGACACCGCCGTGGTCTTCCTCGGCTGGGCGCCGCACCCAATGAACAAGCGCTTCAAGATCCAGTACCTGACCGGTGGCGATGATTTCTTCGGCCCCGATTTCGGCGCTGCGACCGTGGCGACCAACACCCGCAAGGGTTACGCCGAGGAATGCAGCAACGTCGGTCAGTTGCTGAAGAACCTGGAGTTCAACGTCGACATGGAAAGTGAACTGATGGGCAACATCCTCGACGACAAGATGAAGCCTGACGCGGCCGCCAAGGCCTGGCTGAAAAAGAATCCACAGGTGCTCGATACCTGGCTCGCTGGCGTGACCACCATTGACGGTAAACCTGGCCTGGAGGCCGTGAAGAGCAAGCTGAGTCAGTAATCGCTTATGCCGGACGGCGCAAGCCGTCCGGGCTGTTTATTTCCTTGCATGCGGACGTTCACTACCATGCTGATTGATCAGAAAATACCTTTAGGCCAGTACATCGCGGGCTTCGTTGAATGGTTGACGCAACATGGCGCCAGCACCTTCGACGCCATCGCCGTGACGCTGGAAACGATGATCCACGGCGTGACGTTTGCGCTCACCTGGTTCAACCCTTTTGTCTTGATCGGCCTCATCGCCCTGCTCGCGCATTTCATCCAGCGCAAATGGGGATTGACCGTTTTCGTCATCGCTTCCTTTCTGCTGATCCTCAATCTTGGGTACTGGCAGGAAACCATGGAAACCCTCGCCCAGGTGCTGTTCGCGACCCTGGTCTGCGTGGTCATCGGCGTGCCGTTGGGCATCGTCGCCGCGCACAAACCGATGTTCTACACGCTAATGCGTCCGGTACTCGATCTGATGCAGACCGTACCGACCTTCGTTTACCTCATTCCTACCCTGACCCTCTTCGGGCTGGGTGTGGTGCCGGGCCTGATCTCCACGGTGGTGTTCGCCATCGCTGCGCCGATCCGCCTGACCTACCTGGGCATCCGCGATGTCCCGCAAGAACTGATGGACGCCGGCAAGGCCTTCGGCTGCTCGCGTCGCCAATTGCTCTCACGGATCGAACTGCCTCACGCCATGCCGAGCATCGCTGCCGGCATCACCCAGTGCATCATGCTGTCGTTGTCGATGGTGGTGATCGCGGCATTGGTCGGCGCCGACGGACTCGGCAAACCGGTGGTCAACGCACTGAACACTGCTGATATCGCCCTGGGCTTCGAAGCGGGCCTGGCGATCGTACTGCTGGCGATCATGCTCGACCGTATCTGCAAACAACCCGACGCTAAAGTAGGGGGTGACGCATGAGCATAATTCGCTTCGAAGACGTCGACGTAATCTTCTCCAAGGATCCACGCGAGGCGCTCAAGCTGCTGGATCAGGGCATGACCCGCAACGAGATCCTGAAAAAGACCGGGCAGATCGTCGGCGTGGAAAAAGCCACGCTGGACGTCAACAAAGGCGAGATCTGCGTGCTGATGGGCTTGTCCGGTTCGGGCAAGTCGAGCCTGTTGCGCTGCATCAACGGCCTCAATACCGTCAGTCGCGGCAAACTGTTCGTCGAGCATGAAGGCAAGCAGATCGACATCGCGTCCTGCACACCCGCCGAGCTGAAAATGATGCGCACCAAACGCATCGCCATGGTCTTCCAGAAGTTCGCCCTGATGCCGTGGCTGACGGTGCGCGAGAACATCAGTTTCGGTCTGGAAATGCAGGGCCGTCCGGAGAAGGAACGGCGCAAGCTGGTCGATGAAAAACTCGAACTGGTGGGCCTGACGCAATGGCGCAACAAGAAGCCTGACGAACTCTCTGGCGGTATGCAGCAACGTGTCGGCCTGGCGCGAGCGCTGGCAATGGACGCCGACATCCTGCTGATGGACGAACCGTTCTCGGCACTCGATCCGCTGATCCGCCAAGGCCTGCAAGATGAACTGCTGGAGCTGCAACGCAAGCTGAGCAAGACCATTGTGTTCGTGAGTCACGACCTCGACGAGGCGCTCAAATTGGGTAGCCGCATCGCAATCATGAAGGACGGCCGGATCATTCAGTACAGCGTGCCGGAAGAGATCGTGCTGAACCCGGCGGACGACTATGTGCGGACCTTCGTCGCCCACACCAATCCACTCAACGTGCTCTGCGGCCGCAGCCTGATGCGCACGCTGGACAACTGTAAACGCATCAACGGTTCGGTGTGCCTCGATCCGGGCGGCGATTCGTGGCTGGATCTGGCCGAGGGCAACACCATCAAAGGCGCACGGCAGAACGGTTCAGTGCTGAACCTGCAGAACTGGGCACCAGGACAAGCGGTGGAAGGGCTGGAGCGCAAACCGACGCTGGTGGATTCGAATATCGGCATGCGCGATGCGTTGCAGATTCGTTATCAGACCGGCAACAAACTGGTTCTGCACGATAACAATCATGTGGTCGGGATCCTCGGCGACAGCGAGTTGTATCACGCGTTGCTGGGCAAGAACCTCGGTTAACAACCCCAGACACAAAAACGCCGCGAGAGGATCGCGGCGTTTTTGTTAGTACAGATTATTTAGCTGTAAACACAGGACCTGTGGTGAGGGGATTTATCCCCGATGGGCTGCGGAGCAGTCCCCAGCCGGCAACTGCGATATCCGAATAAATCGCAATCGCAGGTTTCAGGGCTGCTTCGCAGCCCATCGGGGATAAATCCCCTCACCACAAGGTTCAGCGGTGCAGCTGACTGCACCGCCGACCCTCAAGGTTTAGCTATACACCCGGCCAAGGAGCTGCCGATGGCTTTCAAACTGATCGAGCACATCCCGCGTGATCTGATCCTGCGTGAAGCCCATCAGGTCGTAGTCCTGGCTGCCGTTGTGCAGATACACCTCGGCGCGGTAGTAACGCTGGCGCGCTTCATCGGACTGGGCCGACTCGGTCGGGGTCGCCAGATAGCCGTCCAGGCTCACTTCGTAAACGAAAGGGTTGCCCTCTTCCATCTCGACGCGCACGCCCATGCAACGCTTGGATTTACCCAACAGCGTCTGCACTTCCAGACCCTGCGCACGCATCTGCGCGGTGGCATCTTCCAGCGCCGGGCTGACCTGCTTGTCCATGAAACGCTGCACCACCGATTGGCTCGGCTGCAGATCCAGCTGAGTCAGACGCTCGCTGAAACCACGACGACCGCGCTCGGCCAGTTGCGCCTGCTCCTGTTCGATCTGCACGTCCTGGCGCATCGCCTTGTGCAAGCCGAACATGAAGAACACCAGCACCACCGAGAACGGCAGACCGGCCAGCACCACCATGGTTTGCATGGCTTCGAAGTTACCGGCGAACAGCAGACCGATGGTCACCAGGGTGATCACCACCGACCAGAAAATGCGCAGCCAGTGCGGCGCATCTTCGTCGACATTGCCGCCCTTGCACGAAAGGTTGGCCATCATCACCGCGCCAGAGTCAGCCGGGGTCAGGAACAGCACGAAACCGACGAAAATCGAAACACCGATGACAATTTTGGATGCCGGGTAGTGCTCAAGCAGTTGGTAGATCGCCATCGATGGCTGCTCGAGCGCGGTCTTGCCGAGCTCCACCGCACCATGGTTCACCACCAGGTCCAGCGCCGAGTTACCGAAGATCGACAGCCAGGCCAAAGTGAAGCCCAACGGAATCAACAACACGCCGGCAACCAGTTCACGCACGGTACGACCACGGGAAATACGCGCGATGAACATGCCTACGAATGGCGCCCAGGAAATCCACCAGGCCCAGTAGAACAGGGTCCACAGGCCCATCCAGCGCTCGGTTTTCTCGGCGTTGCCTTCGTACACATAAAGGTCGAAGGTTTTCAGCACGATGCCGTTGAGGTAATCGCCGATGTTCTGCACGAAGCCGTTGAGCAGGTGCAGGGTCGGGCCGAACAACAGCACGAAAATCAGCAGACCGCTGAACAGCACGATGTTCAGGTTGGACAAACGACGGATGCCGTTTTCCACGCCGGACACGGCAGCGATGGTCGCCACGGTGCTCATCACGATGATCACGATCAGCAGGTTGGTGTTGCTGTGTTCCATGCCGAACAGGTTTTCGAGGCCCGACGACACTTGCAGCGAACCAATCCCCAGGTTCGTCACCAGACCCAGCAGGGTCACGAACATGCCAAAGCCGTCTACCGCATGACCGGCCGCGCCTTTGACCCAACGCTCGCCAACCAGCGGATACAGCGCCGAACGCAGTGCCAGCGGCTGGTTATGACGGTAAGCAAAGTAGGCAACGGCCAGACCGACCAGTGCATAGATCGCCCAGCCGTGCAGGCCCCAGTGCAGGAACGTCAGTTGCACCGCCTGACGCGCGGCCATGTTGGTGGCCGATGCGCCTTCCGGCGGATTGAAGTAGTGATCCAGTGGCTCGGATGCGCCGAAGTACAGCAGCGAAATACCGATACCCGACGAGAACAGCATCCCCGCCCAGGCGCCGTAACTGAAATCCGGGGTGTCATCCTTGCTGCCCAGTTTGAGTTTGCCGTACGAGGAAAACGCCAGGCCCACCACAAACACCAGGTAGGCGGCGATGACCACCATGTAGTACCAGCCGAAGCTGCGCGACAACCAGGCCTGAGCGATACCCAACAGTCTGCCGGCCTCTTGCGGGGCGATAATCAGAATGGCGGTCAACAACAGAATCAGCGCGGTAGAGGTGTAAAACACCCAACCGTTGACCGTCACCTTCTCGGGCGGGGTCTTTATAAGCGAGGCAGAACTCATGGCACAAATGCTCCAGGCAGTGCGAGAGAAGAACACAAGGCAACACGGAACCCGACCAATCGGTTAGTTGGCAGCCGACCGGCGGGTGATATAAAGACACCCCGAAAAAAGCCCGAACCTGCCGAAATGGCGCTGCGAATCGCTTTCGTGGCCGAAGGTGTGCGGACGTTCATCCGAAACCTGGCCCTGAGCGTCTTGCCCTTTCAACACGTCCATCGAATCGCGAACCGCGCCATGCCCCATACAGGTTTCAAGCATTTTCGGATGTCGGTTTTATCGCCACTTACACGTGGGAAAAATCTGTAGGCAGCGACGATTTGTCGCAGATCTTATTCTTTGTTGATTGAACGTTCAATCAAAACAAAATAGACTGGCCCTCAATCCGATAGGCGTCATTCGCCCCTCGGAAGGCCTAAGGAGATGTGCAAGATGCCCAAGGTCGGTATGCAACCCATCCGCCGCCAACAACTGATCGAAGCCACTTTGCAGGCCGTCGATCAGGTCGGAATGGGGGACGCCAGCATTGCGCTGATCGCCCGTTTGGCCGGTGTCTCGAACGGCATCATCAGTCATTACTTTCAGGACAAGAACGGCCTGATTGCCGCCACGATGCGGTATCTGATGAATGTCCTCAGCGAGAACGTCACCGCACGCCGTCAGGCGTTGGCAGGCAGCAGCCCACGGGCGCATCTGCAGGTGATCATCGAAGGCAACTTCGACGCCAGCCAGGTCAATGGCCCGGCAATGAAAACCTGGTTGGCCTTTTGGGCCACCAGCATGCACCAGCCGTCTTTGCACAGGTTGCAGCGGATCAACGATCACCGTCTGTATTCCAACCTGTGCTGCGAGTTCCGCCGTGTACTGCCGCTCGAAGATGCGCGCAGCGCCGCTCGCGGACTGGCAGCGTTGATTGACGGTTTGTGGTTGCGCGGCGCGCTGTCGGGAGACGCTTTCGACACGGCGCAGGCGCAACAGATCGCTTACGAATACATGGATTTCCAATTGGCCAAGAAGGTGAGCTAGAGCACACAGAAAACGCTCGGCCCCTCACTGCCTCCGCAGCTTCATCGCGGCGGTCAACGCCAACCACTAATGCACTTGCGAGGACACTATGGCCCGTTTCGAACTGCAAAAACTCTACATCGATGGCGCGTACTCCGACGCTGGCAGCGATGCCACTTTCGAAGCCATCAACCCGGCAAACGGCGAAGTCCTCGCACAAGTGCAACGTGCGACCAAGGAAGACGTCGAGCGCGCCGTAGTCAGCGCTGAAAAAGGCCAGAAGGTCTGGGCTGCGATGACCGCCATGGAGCGTTCGCGCATCCTGCGTCGCGCCGTCGACATCCTGCGCGAGCGCAACGATGAACTGGCTGCGCTGGAAACCCTGGACACCGGTAAATCCTTCTCCGAAACCAAGTACGTCGACATCGTTACCGGCGCCGACGTGCTGGAATACTACGCAGGCCTGGTGCCGGCCATCGAAGGCGAGCAGATCCCGCTGCGTGACACTTCTTTCGTTTACACCCGTCGCGAGCCGTTGGGCGTTGTCGCCGGTATCGGCGCGTGGAACTACCCGATCCAGATTGCTCTGTGGAAATCCGCTCCAGCCCTGGCGGCCGGTAACGCGATGATCTTCAAGCCAAGCGAAGTCACCTCGCTGACCACCCTGAAACTGGCCGAGATCTACACCGAAGCCGGCGTGCCAAACGGCGTGTTCAACGTGCTGACCGGCAGCGGCCGTGAAGTCGGCACCTGGCTGACCGAGCACCCGCGCATCGAAAAAATCTCCTTCACCGGCGGCACCGACACCGGCAAAAAGGTCATGGCCAGCGCTTCGGCTTCGTCGCTGAAAGACGTGACAATGGAACTGGGCGGCAAGTCCCCGCTGATCATCTGCGACGACGCCGATCTCGATCGCGCGGCCGACACCGCGATGATGGCCAACTTCTACAGCTCCGGTCAGGTCTGCACCAACGGCACTCGCGTGTTCGTACCGGCGCACCTGAAAGCCGCTTTCGAAGCCAAGATCGTTGAACGCGTTGCGCGCATCCGCGTCGGCAACCCGGAAGACGAAAACACCAACTTCGGCCCGCTGGTCAGCTTCGCGCACATGGAAAGCGTGCTGGGCTACATCGCCAAAGGTAAAGAACAAGGTGCCCGCGTCCTGTGCGGCGGCGACCGTCTGACCGACGGCGAATTCGCCAAAGGCGCCTTCGTCGCGCCGACCGTGTTCACCGACTGCACCGACGACATGACCATCGTCCGTGAAGAAATCTTTGGCCCGGTCATGGCGATCCTCTCCTACGAGACCGAAGAAGAAGTGATCCGCCGCGCCAACGACACCGACTTCGGCCTGGCCGCCGGTATCGTCACCAAAGACCTGAACCGCGCACACCGCGTGATTCATCAACTGGAAGCCGGTATCTGCTGGATCAACGCCTGGGGCGAGTCCGACGCAAAAATGCCGGTCGGCGGTTACAAGCAGTCGGGTGTTGGCCGTGAAAACGGCATCAGCTCGCTGAACAACTTCACTCGCATCAAATCGGTACAGGTCGAACTGGGCGATTACGTCTCGGTGTTCTGATCTGACCCAGAGTCTGGATGGGCCCTTTGTGGCGAGGGGATTTATCCCCGCTGGGCTGCAAAGCAGCCCCTCATCCAGACACTGCCATTCTCCAGACAGAACCCAGTCGCTAACTCTGCGACTGCTGCGCAGCCGGACGGGGATAAATCCCCTCACCACAGGGGATTTTCTTCTCCCCACATATTGCGCAGTGGCCCAGCGATCTCGACCTGACCACATTTAAAGAGGGTGCATTCAATGTCCCAAGAATTCGATTACATCATCATCGGTGCCGGCTCGGCCGGTAACACCCTGGCGACCCGTCTGACTGAAGACGCTGGCGTCACCGTTCTGCTGCTTGAAGCAGGCGGCCCTGACTACCGTTTCGACTTCCGCACGCAAATGCCGGCCGCCCTGGCGTTCCCGCTGCAAGGTCGTCGTTACAACTGGGCTTACGAAACCGACGCCGAGCCACACATGGACGGCCGCCGGATGGAATGCGGTCGCGGCAAAGGCCTCGGCGGTTCCTCGCTGATCAACGGCATGTGCTACATCCGTGGCAACGCGATGGACTACGACGGCTGGGCGAAACTGCCAGGCCTGGAAAACTGGTCCTACCTGGACTGCCTGCCGTACTTCCGCAAAGCCGAAACCCGTGACATCGGCCCGAACGACTACCACGGTGGCGAAGGCCCGGTCAGCGTGACCACGCCGAAGGCTGGCAACAACCCGCTGTTCCACGCGATGGTTGAAGCAGGCGTACAGGCGGGCTACCCGCGCACTGAAGACCTGAACGGCTACCAGCAGGAAGGCTTTGGCCCGATGGACCGCACCGTGACGCCAAATGGCCGTCGTGCTTCCACCGCCCGTGGCTACCTCGATACCGCTAAAAAGCGTTCGACCCTGACCATCGTCACCCACGCCCTGACCGACAAGATTCTGTTTGAAGGCAAGCGTGCAGTCGGCGTTCGTTACCTGGTCGGTTCGGCTGAAGAGCGCGTTGAAGTCAAAGCCCGTAAAGAAGTCCTGCTGTGCTCCGGCGCCATCGCTTCGCCGCAGATTCTGCAGCGTTCCGGTGTTGGTCCTGCAGAACTGCTGAAGTCCCTCGACATTCCGGTCGTCCACGATCTGCCGGGCGTCGGTGAAAACCTGCAGGATCACCTTGAGCTGTACCTGCAATACGCCTGCACCCAGCCGGTTTCGCTGTACCCGTCGCTGCTCTGGTACAACCAGCCAGCCATTGGTGCCGAGTGGCTGTTCAACGGCACTGGCATTGGCGCCAGCAACCAGTTCGAAGCCGGCGGTTTCATCCGTTCGCGTCCGGAATTCGAATGGCCGAACATCCAGTACCACTTCCTGCCGGTAGCGATTAACTACAACGGCAGCAACGGTGTGAAAGAGCACGGTTTCCAGGCGCACATGGGTTCCATGCGTTCGCCAAGCCGTGGTCGCATCCAGGCCAAGTCGAAAGACCCGCGCCAGCACCCGAGCATCCTGTTCAACTACATGGCCACCGAGCAGGACTGGCAGGAATTCCGCGACGGCATCCGCCTGACCCGTGAAATCATGCAACAACCTGCGCTGGACGCTTTCCGTGGCCGCGAAATCAGCCCGGGCATTGAAGTGCAAACCGATGAGCAACTGGACAAGTTCATCCGTGAGCACGCCGAAACCGCGTTCCACCCGTCCTGCTCGTGCAAGATGGGCACCGACGAGATGGCGGTAGTGGATGGCGAAGGTCGCGTACACGGCATGCAGAGCCTGCGTGTGGTCGATGCGTCGATCATGCCGATCATCACCACCGGCAACCTGAACGCGCCGACGATCATGATCGCCGAGAAAATCGCCGACAAGATCCGTGGCCGTCAGCCGCTGCCACGCAGCACCGCGCCGTACTACGTCGCGGGTGATGCACCGGTCAAAGGCAAGCCGATGCGTGATATCACGCCTGTTGCTCAGTAATTCAGCAACACCGCGTCACGGCTGATCGCGAGCAGGCTCGCTCCTACGGTTGATTTGTGATCAACACAGATCCCCTGTAGGAGTGAGCCTGCTCGCGATGACGCCCTAAAAATCAACTTCCCCTCCCCCGCTGCACAGTAAATCCTCCTACACCCCCTCTTCACTTGATCCTACCCCCACGCAGGCCTACTCTAGACCTCGCGCAACCGTTTCACCCCTCCCCGCCGAATAGCCTCACCCCGCTTCCCCCTGACAAGGAGGTTCCCGAATGTTCGATTTCCACCCCCAGCTCAAGCAGCGCTTCGCTGCCTTGCGCACGGGCGCTGAATTTTTTTCCCTGCGGTACGTACGCGAGTCCGGCCAGTACCTGTCGGTGCGCAAGAACGTCGCCGAACCGCCGAGCCTGAGCCGCGACGAAGGGGCGATGCTCACCGTTCGCGTCAATGGCGTCGAGGCGTATGCCGCGACCAACGACCTGTCGCAGCAAGGCCTGCAAGCCGCGCTTGAACGCGCTGAATTGCAAGCCCGCCGACTGAAGCCGCACGCGTTGCTCGATCTGCGCGATCATCGAGTCTCCAGCGACCGCGCTGACTACTTTTCGCCCAATCTCGACCAACCCTTCCCGTCCCTGAGCGAATGCTTCGACCTGCTCGGCGCGGAATCCGCCTCGGTGCCAAAGGATGAGCGCCTGGTGAACTGGGAAGTGAGCGTCGGCATTACCCACGTTGAACAGATCTACCTGAGCAGCGCCGGTGCCGAGTTGCGCCAGGCCCAGCGTTTCGTCTACCCGGGCCTTGACGTCACCGCCTACGACGGCAACGACAGCCAGACCCGCAGCCTCGGCCGCGAGAACTTCGGCCAACAGGGCGGCGCGGACGTGATCAGCCGATGCGGCCTGGTCGGCGCCGGCCCGCAAGTCGCCGATCAGGCGCTGCAACTGCTGCTCGCGCCGAACACCCCGCAAGGCCCGCGCGACCTGCTGCTGATGCCCGATCAAATGATGCTGCAGATCCACGAATCCATCGGTCACCCGCTGGAACTCGACCGCATCCTCGGTGATGAGCGCAATTACGCCGGTACCAGTTTCGTCAAGGCGAGCGACTTCGGCAGCCTGCAATACGGCTCGAAACTGCTCAACGTGACGTTCGACCCGGACATTCCCGAAGAACTCGCCAGCTACGGCCATGACGACGACGGCACCAAGGCCAGCAAGCAATTTCTGATTCGTGAAGGCCTGTTGCTGCGCCCATTGGGCGGTGCGCTGTCACAATTTCGAGCAGGCCTGGATGGCGTCGCCAACAGTCGCGCCTGTGGCTGGAATCGTCCGCCAATCGACCGCATGGCCAACCTCAATATCGAGCCCGGCGATCAGCCGCTGAATCAACTGATCGAAGGCATCGAAAACGGCATCCTGATGAGCACCAACCGCTCGTGGTCGATCGACGATGCGCGCAACAAATTCCAGTTTGGCTGCGAATGGGGCCAGTTGATCGAAAACGGTGAACTCAAAGGCGTAGTGAAAAACCCGAACTACCGGGCGATTTCCGCGCATTTCTGGAAAAGCCTGCGCGCCGTCGGCGACGCCAACACCGTCAAGGTGCTGGGCACGCCGAACTGCGGCAAGGGTGAACCGAACCAGGTGATCCGCGTCGGCCACGCTTCGCCGGCCTGCGTATTCAGCAACGTTGATGTGTTTGGGGGAGACGCCTGATGAGTACGGTCAAGAATCAGGCTGAGGCCTTTAAAGTTCTGGTCAACTGGCTGCGCGATACCGTGCGCGAGCCGGAACAGTTCACCCTCAGCTATGCCGCCGAATCGTCGGCGTTCGTGCGTTTCAATCACGCCAAGGTGCGTCAGGCCGGACAGGTACAGCAAGCCGACATCGGCCTGAAGCTGATCAACGACGGCCGCCATGCCGACCTGCATATCACCCTGTCCGGTGATCAGGAAGCCGACCTGCAACGCCTCGCCGAAGGTCTGCAACAACTGCGCGAAACCCTGCCGTTGCTGCCGCAGGATCCGTATCTGCTGCTCAACCACAACGGCTGGCAGAGCAGGAATGTGCAGGAGCATCCGCTGCCGGACACTGAACAGGTAGTCGATGAAATCTGCGCCGCCGCTGAAGGCCTGGATTTGGTCGGTTTCTACGCTGCCGGTCCGATCAGCCGTGGTTTCGCCAGCTCCTCGGGGGCGTTTGGCTGGCATCAGGCGAACAGCTTCAACTTCGACTTCAGCCTGTTTCACGAAAACGGCGAAGCAGTGAAGGCCAGCTACGCCGGGCATGAATGGAGCAGTGAGGGTTTCGCCAAGCGCTTCGGTCAGGCTCGTGAGCAACTGGCATTTCTCGGTCGGCCACTGCGCACCTTGGCGCCGGGACAGTACCGTGCCTATCTGGCACCGGCGGCGCTGGAAGAAATCATGGGCATGCTGAGCTGGGGCGGTTTTTCGGCACAGTCGATTGCCAGCAAGAGCAGCCCGTTGCAAAAACTGTATGTCGGCGATCAGGCATTCAGTCCGCTGGTATCGCTGGACGAAAAGGTTAGCGACTCGCTGAGTCCCGCGTTTTCCGGTGAAGGTTATCCGCGCAGCGATCTGCGCTTGATCGTCGAAGGCAAGGCAGGCGATCAACTGGTTGGCTCGCGCAGTGCGGCGGAATATGGCCTGACGGCCAACGGCGCCAGCGGCGGTGAATCACCAAGTGCGCTGAACATGGCGGCCGGCGATCTGTCACAAGCGGAGATCCTCAAGCAGTTGGGCACCGGGCTGTACATCAGCAACCTGTGGTACCTGAACTTCTCGGATCAACCGGCGGCGCGCATGACCGGCATGACCCGTTTCGCGACCTTCTGGGTCGAGAACGGCGAGATCCAGGCACCGGTCAGCACCATGCGTTTCGATGACAGCGCCTATAGCCTGCTGGGTTCGCAGCTGGAAGCGTTGACGGCGGAGCGCGAGTTGCTGCTGTCGGCGAGTACATACAGCCAGCGCAATACCTCGTCGGCGTTGCTGCCGGGCGCGTTGGTCAGCCGACTCACGCTAACGCTGTAAAACAAAGATCCCCGGCACACCGGGAATCAACTGTTGGAATAGAAACTGTGGCGAGGGGATTTATCCCCGCTGGGTCGCGCAGCGGCCCCAAAAAAAAACGGGACTGCTGCGCACTCCAGCGGGGATAAATCCCCTCGCCACGGGGTTTCATTTTTGGACAAGAATTCGGATTAGCCACCCTCCAGAGGTTCCATGCCCACTCGCCCGCCTCTCGACGCCGTCACCGCCCGCTGGTTGCCGTGGGTCGTGGCCATTGCGTTCTTCATGCAGTCCCTCGACGGCACCATTCTTAACACCGCCCTGCCCGCCATGGCCCGTGATCTCGCCGAAGACCCCTTGCGCATGCAGGGTGTGGTCATTTCTTACATGCTCACCGTGGCATTGTTGATCCCCGCCTCAGGCTGGATCGCCGATCGCTTCGGCACCAAGAAAATCTTCTTCGGTGCGATCCTGCTGTTCAGTTTCGGCTCGCTGCTCTGCGCGTTGTCGAGCAGCCTGACCATGCTGATCGGTGCCCGCGTGATTCAAGGCCTCGGCGGCGCATTGATGCTGCCGGTCGGACGCCTGGTGGTCTTGCGCGCTTACCCGAGATCCGAACTGGTGCGGATCATGGGGTTCATCACCATCCCCGGCCTGCTCGGCCCGTTGATCGGCCCGACCATGGGCGGCTGGATGGTCGAATACCTGACGTGGCACTGGATCTTCCTGATCAACCTGCCGGTCGGCGTCATCGGGTGCTACGCGGTGTGGAAATTCATTCCCGACCTGCGCGGCACCGAGCGCACACGTTTCGACAGTTTGGGTTTCCTGTTGTTTGGCGCGGCGATGATCCTGATCACCATCGCCATGGAAGGCCTCGGCGAACTGCACTTGCCGCACCTGCGGGTGATGTTGCTGTTGTTCGGCGGCATGGCCTGTCTGGCGGCGTACTGGCTGCGCGCCGGGCACATTGAAAACCCGCTGTTCTCGCCATCACTGTTCAAAACGCGGACCTTTGCCGTTGGCATCCTCGGTAACCTGTTCGCGCGCCTGGGCAGCGGTGCCTTGCCGTTTCTGGTGCCGTTGCTGCTGCAAGTGGCGCTGGGTTATTCGCCGTCGCAAGCGGGGATGAGCATGCTGCCGCTGGCGGCTGCGGCGATGATCGCCAAGTGGGTGGCGCGGCCGCTGATCGAACGGCTTGGCTATCGCATCGTCCTCACCGGCAACACGCTGGCGCTGGGGATCATGCTGGCGAGCATGGGTCTGGTCAGCGAGCAGACGCCGTACTGGCTGCTCCTGTGTCTGCTGGCGGTGCTCGGCGCGATCAACTCGCTGCAATTCACGGCGATGAACACGGTGACGCTGATCGACCTCGACGATGCGAGCGCCAGCAGCGGCAACAGTTTGCTCTCGGTGGTGGCGCAGTTGTCGTTGAGTCTGGGCGTGGCGTGCGCCGGTGCGCTGCTTGGCGGGTTTACCGCAGAGGTCGGTAACGATGGCGTCGAGACCGTGCTCGGTGCCTTCCAACTGACCTTCGTCACCGTCGGGATCATGGCGATGCTAGCGGCGACGATCTTCTCGCAACTGTCGAAAGAAGACGGCCGCCGCGCCAAGCGTCCTGAAGAACACATCGAACATTAATTTGCCATGGTGGCTTTTGTGGCGAGGGGATTTATCCCCGTTGGGTTGCGCAGCAGCCCTGAAACCAGCCACCCCGGTGCATCAGGCTGATTGTATTCAAGCTATTTGGGGCTGCTGCGCAGCCCATCGGGGATAAATCCCCTCACCACAGGTTTATCTTCAACCTGTGCGAGCCTGGGGGACGGGTTTTAGTCGCTGTTCGTCCAGAACTTTCGAGGAAAGTGGCACGGGGCTGCTACACTGCGCGACATTTTGTTTTGCAGGCCAGTCCCGTGACCACCATCGCCACCGCTTTTAACACTCTGCCGCTGTCCGCCGCCATGCTGGCTAACCTCGACTCACTCGGTTATGCCCAGATGACGCCGATCCAGGCGCAGAGCTTGCCGGTGATCCTCAAGGGGATGGACCTGATCGCTCAGGCCAAGACCGGCAGCGGCAAGACCGCCGCGTTCGGCATCGGCCTGCTGAACCCGATCAATCCGCGCTATTTCGGTTGCCAGGCGCTGGTGATCTGCCCGACGCGCGAGTTGGCCGACCAGGTCGCCAAGGAAATCCGTCGCCTGGCCCGCGCCGAAGACAACATCAAGGTTCTGACCCTGTGTGGCGGCGTGTCGTTCGGCCCGCAGATCGCTTCGCTGGAGCACGGCGCGCACATTATCGTCGGCACGCCGGGGCGCATTCAGCAGCACCTGCGCAAAGGTTCGCTGGTGCTCGATGGCCTGAACACGCTGATCCTCGACGAAGCCGACCGCATGCTCGACATGGGTTTCTACGACGCCATCGAAGACATCATCGTCAAGACGCCAGAGCGTCGTCAGACCCTGCTGTTCTCCGCCACTTACCCGGTGGGCATCAAGCAACTGGCGTCGAAATTCATGCGTGATCCGCAAACGGTAAAAGCCGAAGCGTTCCACGATGACACGCAGATCGAGCAGCGTTTCTACGAGATTTCCCCGGAAGACCGTATGAGTGTGGTGACCAAAGTCCTGCACCACTTCCGCCCTGCTTCGTGCGTGGCGTTCTGCTTCACCAAGCAGCAAGTGCAGGAAACCGTCGATCACCTGACCGCCAAGGGCATTTCCGCCGTCGGCCTGCACGGCGATCTGGAACAGCGCGACCGCGATCAGGTGCTGGCGATGTTCGCCAACCGCAGTACTTCGGTACTGGTTGCCACCGACGTCGCCGCCCGTGGTCTGGACATCGATGCGCTGGACATGGTGATCAACGTCGAACTGGCCCGCGATTCGGAAATCCACATTCACCGCGTCGGCCGTACCGGTCGCGCTGGTGAGAAAGGCATTGCGATCAGCCTGGTCGCACCGGGCGAAGCACACCGTGCTCAGGCCATCGAACAGCTGCAGAAATCGCCGCTGAACTGGGATCAGGTCGATAACCTCAAGTCCCAGGGCCTTGCGCCGTTGCAGCCGCCGATGACCACGCTGTGCATCGGTGCTGGCCGTAAAGACAAAGTGCGTCCGGGCGACATTCTCGGTGCACTGACCGGCGATGCCGGGATTCCGGGCGCTCAGGTTGGCAAGATCGCGATCTTCGACTTCCAGGCTTACGTGGCCGTTGACCGCACCGTGGCCATGCAGGCCTTGCAGCGCCTGAACGACGGCAAGATCAAGGGCCGTTCGCTGCGCGTACGCATTTTGTAAGAACAACGTAGTTCCCCTGTAGGAGTGAGCCTGCTCGCGATAGCAATCTGTCAGCCAACCTCTAATGTTGAATGACACACCGCCATCGCGAGCAGGCTCACTCCTACAGTTCGTTTTGTGGTGATATTTCAGAGGACACCGTTTTGCGCTCTACCGAAGTCGTGATCATTGGCGCTGGCGCCGCTGGGTTGATGTGTGCACTGACCGCCGCCGGACGTGGGCGTCAGGTGCTGCTGCTCGACCATGCGAACAAGGCCGGCAAGAAAATCCTGATGTCGGGCGGTGGCCGCTGCAATTTCACCAACATGTACACCGAACCGAGCAATTTCCTCTCGCACAACTCGCACTTCTGCAAATCCGCGCTGGCGCGTTATACCCAGTGGGATTTCATCGGCATGGTCGGCAAGCACGGCGTGCCGTATCACGAGAAGAAACTCGGCCAGTTGTTCTGCGATAACAAATCCAGCGACATCCTCGAAATGCTCCTCACCGAGTGTGATCAGGTCGGCGTCGAGCTGCATCTGGATACTTCGATACAGACCATAGAGAAAGTCAAAAGCGGATACTTGCTCGACACCACTCTCGGCCAGGTCCAGTGCCAGTCGCTGGTGATCGCGACCGGCGGTTTGTCGATCCCGACGCTGGGTGCCACTGGTTTTGGTTATCAGGTGGCCAGGCAGTTCGGCCATGAATTACTGCCGACCCGCGCCGGTCTGGTGCCATTCACCATCACCGACCAGCTCAAGGAACTGTGCACCGAGCTGTCGGGGACTTCGGTGGATTGCCTGGTCAGCTGCAACGATCAGAGCTTTCGCGAGAACATCCTGTTCACTCACCGTGGCCTCAGTGGCCCGGCAATTTTGCAGATCTCTTCGTTTTGGGAATCTGGCGACACGGTGGAGATCAACCTGCTGCCCGATCACGACGCTGCTACGTGGCTGCAGGAACAAGTCGCCGAGCGTCCGAACAGCGAATTGAAAACCCTGCTTGGCGAGATCTTCACCAAGAAGATGGCCAATTTGTTGGCGGACAACTGGTTCGTCTCCAAACCGATGAAGCAATACACCCACGCCGAACTGGCGGAAATCGCCGACAAGCTGGGCAGCTGGAAAGTCGTGCCGGCCGGCACCGAAGGCTATCGCACCGCCGAAGTGACCCTCGGTGGCGTCGATACCCGCGAAGTGTCGTCCAAGACCATGGAATCGCTGAAAAGCCCGGGCCTGTACTTCATCGGTGAAGTGCTCGACGTCACTGGCCATCTGGGCGGTTTCAACTTCCAGTGGGCCTGGGCCTCCGGCTACGCCGCCGCGCAGTACGCCTAATGACAACCGCCTTTTGTAGGAGCTGAGCTTGCTCGCGAAAGCGATCTGACAGTCAGCAACTTTATTGAATGTGAGGCCGTCTTCGCGAGCAAGCTCAGCTCCTACAGGGGTAGCGGGCGATCAAGGAACACTTTTTGCTGTCAGATGTGATCGGCGCCATTGCGTCGGCGTCATTACTGGCTCAATTTAGCGGCATCGCCTCGGAAGGCCTTCGCACTTCATGTCCTCGACCTCGTTTCGTCAGTCTTTGCGGCGCCTGTGGGCGCTGGATAAATTCAGCTACAGCGTGCGGGTGTTCATCGCCCTGACCGGCAGCATGGCGCTGTGTTGGTATCAGGATGAAATGGGCCTGCTGATCCCGTTGTTCCTGGGGATTATCGCCAGCGCCCTGGCCGAGACCGACGACAGTTGGCAGGGCCGCCTCAACGCCCTCGCCGTGACGCTGGTGTGTTTCAGCATCGCCGCGCTGTCGGTGGAATTGCTCTTCCCCTACCCCATCGTTTTTGCGATAGCGCTCGCGCTGGCAAGCTTCGGCCTGACCATGCTCGGCGCGCTCGGCGAGCGTTATGGCGCGATTGCCTCGGCGACCTTGATTCTGTCCGTCTACACCATGATCGGCGTCGATCAGCGTGGCGGCGCAGTCACCGATTTCTGGCACGAGCCGATGCTGCTGGTCGCGGGTGCCGCGTGGTATGGCTTGCTGTCAGTGTTGTGGCAGGCGATGTTTTCCAATCAGCCGGTGCAGCAGAGTCTGGCGCGCCTGTTCCGTGAACTGGGTTTTTACCTGAAGTTGAAATCCTCGCTGTTCGAACCGATCCGGCAGATGGACGTCGAAGCGCGGCGGTTGGAACTGGCCCAGCAAAACGGCCGCGTCGTGGCTGCGCTGAACAGCGCCAAGGAAATCATCCTGCACCGGGTCGGCAACGGTCGCCCCGGCTCGAAAGTCAGCCGCTACCTGAAGTTGTACTTCCTCGCCCAGGACATCCACGAACGCGCCAGCTCCTCGCACTATCCGTACAACGCGCTGGCCGATGCTTTTTTCCACAGCGATGTGTTGTTCCGCTGCCAGCGTCTGCTGCGCCAGCAAGGCAAGGCCTGTCGGGCACTGGCCGAATCGATTCAGATGCGCCAACCGTTCATCTACGATGCGAATTTCGCCGAAGCCCTGAGTGACCTCGACGCCTCCCTAGAACACCTGCGCATCCAGAGCAATCCGGCGTGGCGCGGACTGCTGCGCTCACTGCGTGCGCTGGCTGCCAACCTCGGCACGCTCGACCGCTTGCTCAGTGACGCAAGCAATCCCGATGCCTTGGCCGACGCGACCGACAGCAGCCTGCTCGACCGCTCACCGCGCAACTTCAAAGACGTCTGGGTACGCCTGCGCACACAACTGACACCGACTTCCCTGCTGTTCCGCCATGCCCTGCGCCTGCCGCTGGCCTTGAGTATCGGTTATGGCATGGTGCATTTGATTCACCCGTCGCAAGGCTACTGGATCATCCTCACCACGCTGTTCGTCTGCCAGCCGAACTACGGCGCAACCCGACGCAAGCTTGGTCAGCGGATCTTCGGCACCGCCATCGGCCTGACCGTGGCGTGGGCGTTGTTCGACTTGTTTCCGAGCCCGCTGGTGCAGTCGTGTTTCGCCATCGCCGCCGGCGTGGTGTTCTTTACCAACCGCACGACCCGCTACACCCTGGCGACGGCCGCGATCACCATCATGGTGCTGTTCTGCTTCAACCAGGTCGGTGACGGTTATGGGCTGTTCCTGCCTCGGCTGTTCGATACGCTGCTGGGCAGTTTGATTGCCGGTCTGGCGGTATTCCTGTTCCTGCCGGATTGGCAGGGTCGACGTCTGAACAAAGTGCTGGCCAACACCCTGAGCTGCAACAGCATCTATCTACGGCAGATCATGCAGCAATACGCCGCCGGCAAAAGCGACGACCTCGCCTATCGCCTGGCCCGCCGCAACGCGCACAACGCCGATGCGGCGCTGTCGACCACATTGGCGAACATGCTCATGGAGCCGGGGCATTTCCGTAAAGAAGCGGATGTCGGCTTCCGTTTTCTGGTGCTGTCGCACACATTGCTCAGTTACTTGTCAGGCCTGGGCGCGCATCGCGAAACCCAATTGCCGGCAGAAGTGCGCGAGCATTTGATTGATGGCGCCGGGGTGAAACTCGCGGCAAGCATCGATGAAATCGCCCAAGGGCTGGCAAACAAGCAACCGGTGGCGATTCAGAGTGATGAAGAAGAGGCGCTGGCCAACGAACTGGAGCAGATGCCCGATGAGATCGATGAAGGGCAGCGGTTGGTGCAGACGCAATTGGCGTTGATTTGCCGGCAGTTGGGGCCGTTGCGTACCTTGGCGGCGCACCTGATAAAGGACACCAGTGAGGTTAACGCTGGCTGACAGGACGCCTTCGCGAGCAGGCTCGCTCCCACAGTGAATTTGTGCACGACACACAACCCTTGTGGGAGCGAGCCTGCTCGCGAAGAGGCCATCAGCCACACAGAAAATTCTGCATCAGCAACTCACATGCCATGTTGCCGCAGCAACCGCTCATAACTGCCATCCGCCTTCATCGCCGCAATCGCCCGATCAAACCCCGCCACAATCTGCTCATGCTGCGGGTTCTTCAGGCTGACCAGAATATGCAGACTGTTCTCGCTCAACGGCTTGGGCAAAAACTCCACCGCATTGCGCACTTTCGGTGATTCCCGCGCCAGGTAATAACGCGCGACGAACTCATCCTCCAGCGTCAACTTGACCCGATCCGCCGCCAACATGCGCACGGCCATGGCGAAGTTATGCACAGGGACTTTCTGCAACGCGGTGTCGGCATCGAACGGCGCCGAATAGGCGTAACCGCGCACCACCGCAATCGGATAAGTGTGCAGTTGCTGCAAGTTGCTGTAATCGAGCGGGGTGTCTTTACGCTTGAGAAAGCGGATGCGGTTGAGCAGGTACTCACCGGAAAAAACTCCGAGTTTGGTGCGCTCGTCGTTGTACCAGGCGTTGACCAAGACGTCGTAACGCCCTTCGCCAACCCCCAATAACGCCCGTGCCCACGGTACTTGTTCATAGCCGCTGGCATAACCGGCGCGGGCCAGCGCAGTGCTGACGATATCGGTGGCCAACCCACCATTGACCAGCGTGTCATCGGTAAACGGCGGCCAGATATCGAACACCAGCCTCAGCTTATCCGCGACAGCGGTCTGAGCCAGCAGGAGCAATCCGATCAAAGCAAAGGCTCGATGCAATCGCGGCATGCTTGAAAATCCTTAGCGGGCGGTTCGCCCAGCATGTTTTCAGTCAAAACCCCAAGGCCCCGTACCGGCAAAACCCAGGCACTAACATTAGCTCAATAGAGCCAGTGCACAGCGCTCTCCAGCAGATTACACAAAGAAGACAGCGGCGCGAGAAAGGAATGATGGCATTTTGACCTTTGTCACAGACTCTTACGCCATACAGACATCTTTGACGTGGGCGCTTAGTATCGGGCGACACGTTCAAGGAATCGAAAAATGACAATCGAGTGGATCTGCAAACATCACAGTGATCTGGGCAAGGAGCAGCTGTACGCCTTGCTGAAGCTGCGGTCGGAAGTGTTCGTGGTCGAACAGAAATGTGTGTATCCCGATCTCGATGGCCAGGATCTGGAGGGTGATACCCACCATTTGATGGGTTGGGAGGATGATCAGTTGATGGCGTACCTGCGCCTGCTGGATCCGGAACTACAGGGCGGCGACGTGGTGATTGGCCGCGTGATCACCGCGCCGCAAGGGCGAGGCAAGGGGCTGGGCCACGAAATGATGGAGCAGGCGCTGAAACAGGCCGAGAAGCATTGGCCGCAAGTGCCGATCTATCTGTCGGCGCAGGCGCATTTGCAGGGGTATTACGGTAAGTACGGTTTCGTGGTGGCGGGCGAGGAATATGTGGAGGACGGCATTCCGCATATCGGCATGCGCCGCTCTTAAGGCCCTCATCGCGAGCAGGCTCGCTCCCACATTAGATCGGGTGAATGCGGTCAAAATGTGGGAGCGAGCCTGCTCGCGAAGGCGTCAGTTCAGGCGAAGCAACTCTTATGGATACTCCAACACAGCCTTGATCTGCCGCAGATTGCGCTCGATCCACCCGCGATCAATCGCCCCCCACTCACGAATCCGATAGCGCCCGGCATGATTGCGCGCGCCCTCTTCCTGCTCGAATTCACAAACGATATCCAGATCGGCCAACGCCGCAATCGTGTCCTGTGCGGTGCGCCGGGGCATGCCGGTGACTTCGGTCAGCGTCGGTACGCTGGGGGCCAGGCCGCTGTCGATCAGGTACGCCACATAGAGGCGGCGGTAAAAGCTGCTTTTGGTCTTGCTTACGTCCATCACACCTTCCTTGTTGCGTACTGTTAAGCCTGCATATCCCGCCATGTCAGGTACACGCGCAGATCAAATTCGATCTGGTGATACCCCGGCAGCATGTGCTCGCACAATTTATAAAACGCCTTGTTGTGATCCGATTCCTTGAAGTGCGCCAGTTCGTGCACGACGATCATTTTCAGAAAGTCCGGCGCAGCCTCCTTGAACAACGAGGCGATACGAATCTCTTTCTTGGCCTTGAGCTTGCCGCCCTGCACCCGCGAAACCGTGGTGTGCAAACCGAGCGCGCGATGGGTCAGGTCGAGGCGGTTGTCGAACAGTACTTTGTCGATGGCCGGCGCATTGCGCAGGTACTCCTGCTTCAGATCCAGCGCGTAGGTGTACAGCGCCTTGTCGCTCTGCACGTCGTGCCGCCCCGAATAACGTTGATCCAGGTATTCACCCAGACGCCCGTCGGCGATCAATTGGCGTACCTGATCCTGGAGTTGCGCGGGATAGGCCTGGAGGTACTTCAAGACAGTCATGGACGGGCGACACGGTTAAAAAATGTGCGCCAGTGTAGCGAATTCAACCGGGCAGCGCGCTCCAGTCGAAAGGCTCGGCGAAGCTTGCCGCGTCTTCGGCGATCAACGGCCGCGCGACGAGGAAACCTTGCACGTACTCGCAGCCGTGGGCTTGGAGCCATTGGTATTGCTCGATGGTTTCGACCCCTTCGGCGATCACCAGCAAACCGTATTGTTTGCACAGGTTGATCACGCTGCTGACCAATGAGGCGTCGCGGGCAGAGTCCGGCAATCGGGCGATGAGGTGACGATCCAGCTTGAGCGTGTCCAACTCCAGATCGCGCAGATGCGCCAACGAGCATGGCCCGGAACCGAAGTCATCCAGCGCCACGCGCACCCCAAGATTGCGCAACAAACGCAGTTGCTTGCGGGTTTCATCCGGGTTTTGCATCAGCGCTTCTTCGGTGACTTCGACTTCCAGCTGCCGCGGCTGCAAGGCATGACGTTCCATCACCTGACGCAACTCGGTAACCAGATTGGGCAGGCTGAACTGGGTGTTGCTCAAGCTCACGCCAAGCACCAGATCTTCGGCAAACAAGGTTTCCCAGGCTTTGCGCTGACCGGCGCCGCGATGATAGATCCAACTGCCCAGCCGACTGATCAGCCGCGCCTCTTCCAGCAATGGCAGGAACAGCCCCGGCGGGACGTCGCCGACGCTCGGATGCTGCCAGCGCAACAACGCTTCAAAACCGCGTATCTGCCCGCTATCAATAGCCACCTGCGGCTGATACACCAGATTGAAATCGCGGTTTTCGATGGCGGTGCGCACGCTTTCTTCGAGCATCAAGCGCGAGCGGGCGCGGCCATTCATTTCGTGGTCGTAGAAACGATATTGCTGACGCCCGGCACGCTTGGCTTCGTACATGGCGATGTCGGAGGCGCGCAGCAAACCGTCGAGGTTCGAACCGCAGTCCGGGAACGTCGCGATGCCGATACTGGCACCGAGGGCGATATCCAGCCCCTCGATTTGCTGACAGATCGACACGCGCTCGATGAGTTTCTCGGCAATCTTCGCCGCTTGCTCGGGGAACTCCAGATCCAGCAACGCGGTGAATTCATCGCCGCCCATGCGCGCAAGAATGTCGAACGGCCGCAGGCACGCTTTCAATTGCTCAGAGACCCAGCGCAACACGCGGTCGCCGGCATCATGGCCGAGGGAGTCATTGACGCGTTTGAAGCCGTCCAGATCCAGGTACAACAACACCCAACTGCTGTCGCTGCGTTCGCCGCGCAACAGCAGGTTTTCCACGGTCTGATAGAAGCCTCGCCGATTGAGCAACCCGGTCAAAGGATCCGTGACCGCTTGAAACTCCAGTTGCTGATGCAAATGGCGCACAACCGACATGTCCAGCACGGTGACGACCATCGCATGCTGTTCTGCAGGCAACGCGGCGCATGACAACGCCACCGGCACTTGCTGGCCGGGCGCGGTGCGCAACAACGCATCGTGCAGTCGCAGCGTTTCGCCACGCTTATAACCGGTATAAAACTCGGAATCGGCCCACAACGGGATATGCGGTTTCTGCAAGTAATCGAGAAACTCCTGACCCTCCAACTCTTTTACCGGCGCATTGAGCAACCGCGAAATCGCCGGATTGGCGAAACGGATCAGGCCGTCCTCACCCACCACCAGAATGCCCTCGGCAGCGTTATCCAGCACCGAGGCGTTGAACGCACGGGCCAGCTCCAGATCATGAGTCAGTCGCTGCAAGGCGCGCCGATTACGCTGGTGCTCCAGCAACGCCTGCACCTTGGGCTTGAGAATCTGCGGATCGAAAGGTTTGAACAGGTAATCCACCGCACCGCTGGCGTAGCCTTTGATTACGGCGTCCTGGGACTGCTCGTTGGCGGTGAGGAAAATGATCGGGGTGAGCCGCGTGCGCTGGCTGCCGCGCATCAACCGCGCGACTTCGAAGCCATCCATGCCCGGCATCTGCACGTCCAGCAGCACCAGGTCGACGTCGTGTTCAAGCAGAAGATTGAGCGCCTCGAAACCGGAAGCGGCGGTGATGACCTGCCAATCCTGACGCTGCAGCAACGCGCGCATGCTGATCAGATTTTCAGGGTAATCATCAACGATCAATAAGACAGAGCTGCCTTCACCTGGCTGGGGTTGCGCGCATTCCATGCTGCTTCTCTTGTCGGGACTACAGGTCGGTTCCGGTTAAAAACCGTACACATACTGAGCCTTCACTCTAGTCCGGGATCTGTAAAAGCAGTAGCTGTCATCAGGCCATCATTTAACCAAAGCCTCGATTTACCGACTAACGGTCACCGCTACAACCCCCGGAAACCGGGATAGATGGCATTTCGACAGGATGTTGACGCCAATCATCTGCCAAACGGGCGTTAACAAAAAACACCTCTACGCTTATAAAGGCCGCCCTTAAAAGGCGCGGACTAGAGCTTCTGGCACCCGCGTTCAGGATGAACTGAGTGGAAGAACCGACATGATCGATCTCGCAACCTGGAACCTCAGCGTTCCCGTCGGCAGCCCGCCGTACACCGTCGAAACCTCAAAACTGGTGAAGGGCTTCAAAGATCAGTACTTCCATTCCGACACCGGCACCTTGTTCTTCTGGTCACCGGTTACCGGGTCAAAAACCGAAAATGCGATTTACCCACGTACGGAACTGCGTGAGACCTTCAGCAACGGCACGCTGCGTAACTGGTACTACCCGGACGCCGATAACCTGCTGCGCGCGACGGTGACGGTCAACAAAGTGCCGAGCTCAGGGAAGATCGTCATCGGCCAGATTCACGCGTATGAGAGCCAGAAGCCGCTGGTCAAACTCGAGTACCAATACAAGACCAAAACCGAGACCGGCAACCTGGTGATCAAAGTGCGCATGCACCCGGACGAGGACGAAAGCCGCGTTATCACCTTGGCGACCGGGATCAAACTGGATCGCGAATTCAATTACCTCATTCACTTGAGCCCCGGCGGCGCACTCGGCATCAGCGCGGCGGGTTATCAGTGGGATTCACAGATCAGCGCGACGTGGCGCAACAAGCCGCTGTATTTCAAGGCAGGGGTTTATGTGCAGGACAACACCGGGTACACCAGCGAAGGTGGGCAGGTAACCTTCAGCAAACTCGACATCGATCACGACAAATAAACCACCCTCGTGTAGGAGCTGCCGCAGGCTGCGATCCTTTGACGTTACTCTTTCAATTAAAAGCAGGATCAAAAGATCGCAGCCTCCGGCAACTCCTACAGTTTGTGGATTTAAAAACCGTGGAAGCCAGCAAAATCGGTATAAAAACCTGTCAGACCTGACAGTTGGCGCTCTCAACGAATATCGATAGCGTGGGCCAAGACCATTGATCCTGGACCCACCCCATGAATAACCCGCTCGGAAAGTTCTGCAACGACGACAACAGCTTCTGCATCACCCTCTCTCATTTCGTCGAACAGAGCGGGCAGATCGGCGGTATCTGGGAGGAAGGTGGTCAGAGTTATCCCGTTACTGGAACCTGTTCCCAGCGAGACAACACCTACATTGACGTCCGGTTCACCACCCAACGCGCTGCCGTCATCGACAGTTGGCAGGGAGAAATCGACAGCCTTCAAGGCTCTCCAACCCTTAGCGTCATCCGCACGCGGGTTTTACAGTATGGGCGGCACTCCCTGACCGGTTATTACCTGAAGCAAAAGCCGCCGCACCCACAAGCGAAACCCCTTCAATCAAGTGCAACAAAACCGCTTCGCACAGGATTATTCCTTCAGTTCACACGCGAGAACATCGACGCCAAATCGCCTCTGTAGGCGCTGCTGCAGGCTGCGATCTTTTGACTTTGTTTTACAGAATAGAAAGCAAGATCAAAAGATCGCAGCCTTCGGCAGCTCCTACATTTAAACGGTGTTGTTTAGATCTGTAGGCGGTTATTTCCGAAAGGCTACAACGCCTTGCGCCGTTGCCTACGACTACGCCAGAATCCGCCGGCTTGTGCGCCTGGCATGCCATCGGTAACTTGATTCGCGTCACTGAATCTCAGTGATCGGGTTTAGTAGCCCGCGGTGTTTTTCAGTTATGTGCCAAGCGCATCGGTCGGTTATTGCTACTGACTTGATGGTGGCTGTGTGCAGGGCACCTTCGGGTGCGCCGGAAAACCTTGTTTCCACCGGTCGACTAACCTGCGCATAGCTGCCTCCCTTCATTTAGTAGAGGAGGCGAAGCGGCTCCATCAGGAGTTTTCAGCTTATGTTCAAAATAACGCCGAACCCGCCGGACACTGATCCGGCCTCTCCGTACGAATCACTCGATTCCAGAAAAATGCACGACGCGGCTGAACGCGCACTCGATCACTATCTCAATCCCGCCGCCTGCATCATGGCCAGCACCAACAAACCCGAACCCATGTACCTCGCCAACCCGAAGTACAACACCGAGTCCCTGCTGGCCAACGCCAGCGAAACCCTGGGCTCAGCCAGCGAAATGCTCAACAACTTCGCCGCCATGCTCGGTACCTCGCACCGCAAGACAGCGCTGGGCATCGCGCAGGTCGTGATGCTCGGTGAATTGGCGGTGAATCAGGCACTGGATCACGTTGAACTGAAGGAATAGTCGTCCACAAAAAAACCGTCTCCCTCCAAGTGGACACGACCAAAAAATTAATCCGCCTTTTTTTCCTATATACAGGACTGGAATAAAAAATAAGAAAATAACGCGAAAGAATATATAAAACTGTCATATCTGACAGGTCACAAGAGCAAGAACTCCTTTCATTATCGTGTACAAGCGCCACCATCTTCTTAGCGGCGCTTCAACAATTTTTAGATAACCTTCAAGGAGTACATGACATGGCACAAACACCACTCATCCATGGAAAAGGTGGTACCGGATGTGGCCCAACTCCCCGGTTGTGGGGGACAGCAGAACCAAATCAGTCGGTCAGAATTATCCAAGCCAATACCGGCGTGCAATATGGACAAGGAATCGCAGGCCCCGATGGGCAATGGGCTATCGACGTGGACCTCTCGAATACTGATCAGTGGGTTACAGTTCAGGCCCAGTCCTATGTAGTTAAAAATGATCTCAATACATACTCACCTTATAGTGCGCCTGTAAATTTACAAAAGTAACACTCAGCGTTGTACCGGAGTTATAAAAAACCCGCCTCACGGCGGGTTTTTTGAATCAGCAGCTTAACGCTCAGGCTTAGTTAACCTTGGCGTTCAACTCACCTTTCAGATAACGCTGGAACATCGCTTCCAGCGAGATCGGCTTGATCTTCGAAGCATTACCGGCAGTGCCGAACGCTTCGTAACGAGCGATACACACATCGCGCATCGCAGTCACAGTCGCGCCGAAGAATTTACGCGGATCGAATTCGCTCGGGTTGGTGGCCATCAGGCGACGCATTGCGCCGGTGGAGGCCAGACGCAGGTCGGTGTCGATGTTGACCTTGCGCACGCCGTACTTGATGCCTTCGACGATTTCTTCAACCGGTACGCCGTAGGTTTCTTTGATGTCGCCGCCGTACTGGTTGATGATCGCCAGCCACTCTTGCGGAACCGACGAGGAACCGTGCATCACCAGGTGGGTGTTCGGGATGCGCTTGTGGATTTCCTTGATGCGGTCGATCGCCAGCACGTCGCCAGTAGGTGGCTTGGTGAACTTGTAGGCGCCGTGGCTGGTGCCGATGGCGATGGCCAGGGCATCAACCTGAGTCTTCTTGACGAAATCAGCGGCTTCTTCCGGGTCGGTCAGCATCTGGCTGTGATCCAGAACGCCTTCGGCGCCGATGCCGTCTTCTTCACCGGCCATGCCGGTTTCCAGCGAACCCAGGCAGCCCAGCTCGCCTTCTACCGAAACGCCGCAGGCGTGCGCCATGGCCACGGTTTGTTGGGTAACGCGGACGTTGTAGTCGTAGTCGGTCGGGGTCTTGCCGTCTTCGCCGAGGGAACCGTCCATCATCACCGAGCTGAAGCCCAGTTGGATCGAGCGCTGGCAGACGTCAGGGCTGGTGCCGTGGTCCTGGTGCATGCACACCGGGATGTGCGGGAATTCTTCGATCGCGGCAAGGATCAGGTGACGCAGGAATGGCGCGCCGGCGTATTTGCGAGCGCCGGCCGAAGCCTGGACGATCACCGGGGAGTCAGTCTTGTCAGCGGCTTCCATGATGGCGCGCATCTGCTCAAGGTTGTTGACGTTGAAGGCTGGAACGCCGTAGCCGAATTCGGCTGCGTGGTCCAACATCTGGCGCATGCTGATAAGTGCCATTGTGTGTGTCTCTCCCGGTTGAGGGTCGTTAATCGTGCCAGCCTGCCGGAGCGGCGGCGGCTATTCAAGTGATTGCAGATCGGGGGTTAAGGCCCGGTCTGGTGATTCGATAAAGCAAATTCTTCAGAACAGCGCAGAACCCCTGTAGGAGTAAAGCTTGCTCGCGAATGCGGTGGCACATTCACTATTGATGCAAGCTGAGCCACCGCTTTCGCGAGCAAGCTCTGCTCCTACAGGTGTTGCAACTACTCGGCCTTGCAGCCACGGCCGATCAGGTCATTGGTGGCGACCCAGTACACCAGGCCTTCGTCACCCTTGAGGTGAAACGCCAGCATGCCATCGCTGTACAGCGTGCCCGAGGCGCCCGGCTCTTCTTTCAGGCGATAGACCTGATCACCGCCACCGAGTCGAACGTCGACTTCCTTCTGGCCGGCATCGGCGTAACGCCACAGCACTTTGGCCTGGCTGTCGCAGGTCCAGGTCGTCCAGTTATCCGCCGGGGCGGAAGACTGAAACAGGTTCAACTGCGCGCAACCGCCCAACAATGCCAACGCCGCAATGGCGATCAAGCCTTTCATCCGTGTTCCTCGACTGACGGCACATACCGCCAGCCCTGAGTTAAAGAGTCAGACCCGTCAAGGACAACCATGTTCCTTGGCCGGGGTTTGCGTCTCGTATTTGTCCAGGCCGTCCGGCCCCGAGCGCTTGTTAAGCACCGGGTTGGTTTCGGCCTGCCAGTCGGCCTGATAACAGCCCTTCTGTGACTCGCTCGGCGCGGGCGTGGCTTCGGCTTTCGGGTTACTCCCGCAGGCCGCCAGCGTACCGGTCAGCAACAACAGTGCTAACGACTTGACCATGTAAACACTCCTTTGCCTGGCCAAACGGGCGGCCTCAGGCCTTGGCCCGGCTTTCCAGGACTTCTACGGCTGGCAACACTTTGCCCTCGACGAATTCAAGGAACGCGCCGCCACCGGTGGAAATGTAGGAGATTTGCTCAGCCACGCCATATTTATCGATGGCCGCCAGGGTATCGCCACCGCCAGCAATGGAGAACGCCGAGCTTTCAGCGATGGCTTGAGCCAAGACTTTGGTGCCGTTACCAAATTGATCGAACTCGAACACGCCAACCGGGCCGTTCCACAGAATGGTTTTCGACGATTTCAACAGTTCGGCGAAGTTGGCTGCGGTTTGCGGGCCGATGTCCAGAATCATGTCGTCAGCGGCGACGTCAGCGATCAGCTTGACGGTGGCTTCAGCGGTTTCAGCGAATTCTTTGCCTACCACCACGTCAACCGGCAACGGCACGCTGACTTTGGCGGCGATGGCCCGCGCGGTGTCGAGCAGGTCTGGTTCGTACAGCGATTTGCCAACCGGGTGACCGGCCGCCGCGAGGAAGGTGTTGGCGATGCCGCCACCGACGATCAGTTGATTGCAGATCTGGCTCAGGCTGTTCAGTACGTCGAGCTTGGTCGAGACCTTGGAGCCGGCAACGATGGCAGCCATTGGTTGAGCTGGTGCGCCCAGGGCCTTGCCCAGTGCATCCAGTTCAGCGGCCAGCAGCGGGCCAGCAGCGGCGACCTTGGCGAACTTGGCGACACCATGGGTCGAACCTTCGGCGCGGTGAGCAGTGCCGAAGGCGTCCATCACGAACACGTCGCACAGGGCGGCGTATTGCTGGGCCAGTTCGTCAGCGTTCTTTTTTTCGCCCTTGTTGAAGCGCACGTTTTCGAACAGCACGATGTCGCCGGCCTTGACGTCAACGCCGCCCAGGTAATCGGCCACCAGCGGCACTTCACGGCCCAGGGCCCTGCTCAGGTAGTCGGCGACGGGCTTGAGGCTGTTCTCGGCAGAGAACTCGCCTTCGGTCGGACGGCCAAGGTGCGAGCAGACCATCACGGCCGCACCTTTTTCCAGGGCCAGCTTGATGGTCGGCAGCGAAGCCAGGATACGCGCGTCGCTGGTGACAACACCGTCCTTGACTGGGACGTTGAGGTCTTCGCGGATCAATACGCGCTTACCTTGCAGATCGAGGTCGGACATCTTCAACACGGTCATGGGTCGCACTTCCTACGGTTTTTTTGAAATGGCTGTCTGCAGATAGTGTTCTGCAACGTCCAGCATTCGGTTGGCAAAACCCCATTCGTTGTCGAACCAGGCCAGGATGTTCACCAGCTTGGGGCCGGAAACACGGGTCTGACTGGCATCGACGATGGCCGAATGTGGGTCATGATTAAAATCACAGCTTGCGTGGGGAAGCTCGGTGTAAGCCAGCAGGCCTTTGAGCGGGCCACTGGTGGCGGCCTCGCGCAGGATCCGGTTGACCTCATTGGCGTCGGTCGCGGTGGCGGTCTGCATCGTGATGTCGAGGCAGGACACGTTGACCGTCGGCACGCGTACGGCTTTGGCCTGAATTCGTCCGGCAAGTTCCGGCAGCAGGCGCTCGATACCGCGCGCCAGACCAGTGGACACCGGGATCACCGACTGAAACGCCGAACGGGTGCGGCGCAGGTCTTCGTGGTGATAAGCATCGATCACCGGCTGATCGTTCATTGCCGAGTGAATCGTGGTGATCGACACGTAATCGAGGCCGATCGCCTTATCCAGCAAGCGCAACAGCGGCACGCCGCAGTTGGTGGTACAGGACGCGTTGGACACCAGCAGCTCATCGCCGGTCAGGCAATCCTGATTGACGCCGTAAACGATGGTGGCGTCGACATCCGCCTCGCTGGCCATCGGCTGCGAGAACAATACGCGGGGCGCGCCGGCGTTGAGGAAACGCTGACCATCTTCACGGGTGTTATAGGCACCGGAGCATTCGAGCACCAGATCGACGCCCAGCGACGTCCAATCGATGCCTTCGGGGGTGGCACTGCGCAGGACTTTCACGCAGTCGCCATTAATATGCAGACAATCGCCCTCAACCCGCACTTCGCCGGGAAAGCGGCCGTGGGTGGAGTCGAAGCGTGTCAGGTATTCGATGCTGGCCATGTCGGCCAGATCGTTGATCGCGACAATTTCAAACCCGGCTTTTTCGCCACGCTCAAACAACGCACGCAAGACGCAACGACCAATCCGGCCGTAGCCGTTGAGTGCAACTTTGTAGGGACGCGGTTGAGGCATGGGGTTCTCGATTACCGTGGTGAATCAGGCAGTGCGATGTTGCCCGAACCAACGCTTTCGCGAGCAGGCTCGCTCCCACAGGGAAATGCATTCCGATGTGGGAGCGAGCCTGCTCGCGAAGGCGTCAGCCCGGACAACACAACTGTCGGACTTAGTCTTCCAGCAGTTCTTCAGCCTGACCCAGGATGTTTTCCAGGGTGAAGCCGAACTCTTCGAACAGTGCCGAAGCCGGAGCCGACTCGCCGTAGGTGGTCATGCCGATCACGCGACCTTCCAGGCCCACGTACTTGAACCAGAAGTCAGCGTGAGCCGCTTCGATGGCGATACGTGCGCCAACCTGCAACGGCAGCACCGCTTGCTTGTAGCCAGCGTCCTGCGCGTCGAACACGCTGGTGCATGGCATGGAAACCACGCGCACCTTGCGGCCCTGCTCGGTCAGTTTGTCGTAAGCCTGAACAGCCAGGCCGACTTCCGAACCGGTCGAGATCAGGATCAGCTCAGGCTCGCCTGCGCAGTCCTTCAGCACGTAACCGCCACGGCTGATGTCGGCGATCTGGCCGGCATCACGTTCCTGGTGCTGCAGGTTCTGACGCGAGAAGATCAGCGCCGATGGGCCGTCCTTACGCTCCAGAGCATTTTTCCAGGCCACTGCCGATTCAACGGCATCGGCTGGACGCCAGGTGTCGAGGTTCGGGGTGGTGCGCAGGCTGGTCAGTTGCTCGACCGGCTGGTGCGTCGGGCCATCTTCGCCCAGACCGATGGAGTCGTGGGTGTAGACGTGAATCACCTGCTTCTTCATCAGCGCGGACATGCGCACTGCGTTGCGGGCGTATTCCATGAACATCAGGAAGGTCGCGCCGTAAGGCACCAGGCCGCCGTGCAGGGTCACGCCGTTCATGATCGCGGTCATGCCGAATTCACGCACGCCGTAGTACATGTAGTTGCCGCTGGCATCTTCAGCGCTGACGCCTTTGCAACCTTTCCACAGGGTCAGGTTGGAACCGGCGAGGTCAGCGGAGCCGCCAAGCAGTTCCGGCAGCAGCGGGCCGAACGCGTTCAGGGTGTTCTGGCTGGCTTTACGGCTGGCGATGGTTTCGCCTTTGGCCGCGACTTCAGCGATGTAAGCCGAGGCTTTTTCGGAGAAGTCGGCTGGCAGCTCACCGCTCAAGCGACGCACCAGTTCGTTGGCTTCGGTCGGGAACGCAGCGGAGTAAGCAGCGAAACGCTGATCCCACTCGGCTTCGGCCGCGCGACCTTTTTCCTTGGCATCCCACTCGGCATAGATGTCGGCCGGGATTTCGAACGGGCCGTAGTTCCAGTTCAGTGCCTTGCGGGTCAGAGCGATTTCCGCGTCACCCAGTGGGGCGCCGTGGCAGTCTTCTTTGCCCTGCTTGTTCGGCGAACCGAAACCGATGGTGGTTTTGCAGCAGATCAGCGTCGGCAGCGGGCTCTTGCGCGCGGTTTCGATGGCAGTCTTGATCTCTTCCGGGTCATGACCGTCAACGTTGCGGATCACCTGCCAGTTGTAGGCTTCGAAACGCTTCGGCGTGTCATCGGTGAACCAGCCTTCGACTTCGCCGTCGATGGAAATGCCGTTGTCATCGTAGAAAGCGATCAGCTTGCCCAGACCCAGAGTACCGGCCAGGGAAGCGACTTCGTGGGAAATGCCTTCCATCATGCAGCCATCACCCAGGAACACATAGGTGTGGTGGTCAACGATGTCATGGCCAGGACGGTTGAACTGCGCGCCCAGGACCTTTTCAGCCAGAGCGAAACCGACGGCGTTCGCCAGACCCTGACCCAGTGGGCCAGTGGTGGTCTCAACACCCGGGGTGTAACCGAATTCCGGGTGACCCGGGGTACGGCTGTGCAGTTGACGGAACTGCTTGAGGTCTTCGATCGACAGGTCGTAACCGGTCAGGTGCAGCAGCGAGTAGATCAACATCGAGCCGTGGCCGTTGGACAGCACGAAGCGGTCACGGTCGGCGAACGACGGGTTGCTCGGGTTGTGCTTGAGGTAGTCGCGCCAAAGCACTTCGGCGATATCTGCCATACCCATAGGGGCACCGGGATGGCCGCTGTTGGCTTTTTGCACGGCATCCATGCTGAGGGCACGAATGGCGTTGGCACGCTCACGACGGCTAGGCATCGCTGATCTCCTGGGTTCTGGTAAGTCGAAACGGAAAAAAGGAGGGCATTTTCCCTCACCGGAGCGCCTCGGGGCAATGACAGATAGTCATCCAGAGGCGTTTTTCCAATGGATAGCGGCGCTTTCTGTTGGTGAAACCTTTCCGCTACTCGTTTGTAGAGTTAACCGCGTGGTGAGAAGTGCCATTTATCGAGCAATATCAAAACTTTTTGATATTGGCCTTGCGGTGATTTACCCCCGTCTCTAGACTGCTGCCCCATGAACTTACGCGTGCCTTCCATTCGCCATGACGATTGCGACGAGCTGGCGGCCCTGTGCAAGGCCGGCGGCGATCCGCTGCGGCTGAATGTATTGCGCGCGTTAGCCAACGATTCGTTTGGTGTACTGGAACTGGCGCAGATTTTCGGTATCGGCCAGTCCGGCATGAGTCATCACCTGAAGGTGTTGGCGCAGGCCGATCTGGTGGCGACGCGCCGCGAAGGCAACGCGATCTTCTATCGCCGCGCCCTGCCGCACACCGAATTGCTCGGCGGCAAGCTGCATGCCGCGCTGCTTGAAGAAGTCGACAACCTGACCCTGCCCGCCGATGTCCTGGCGCGCATCGCTCAGGTTCACGCGCAACGAGCCGCCGCCAGCCAGGATTTTTTCGCCCGGGTTGCGGAGAAATTTCGCGCCCAGCAAGACTTGATTGCCGGCCTGCCGCAGTACCGTGAAAGCGTGCTGGCCCTGCTCGACAAACTGAACTTCAATGGTGCTGCCACGGCCATTGAAGTCGGCCCCGGCGATGGTGCTTTTCTGCCGGAACTGGCGCGTCGTTTTGGCACCGTAACCGCGCTGGACAACAGCCCGGCGATGCTCGAACTGGCGCGTCAGGTATGTGAACGTGAACAGCTGGCTAACGTCAGCCTGCAATTGGCCGATGCATTGAACGGCACCAGCCTTCAGGCCGATTGCGTTGTACTGAATATGGTCTTGCACCATTTCGCCGCGCCGGCCGAAGCGCTCAAGCACATGGCCGACTTGCTGCAACCGGGCGGTAGCCTGCTCGTGACAGAGTTATGTAGCCACAACCAGAGTTGGGCCAGGGAGGCCTGCGGTGATCTGTGGTTGGGGTTTGAACAGGACGATTTGGCCCGTTGGGCCACCGCTGCGGGACTCGTTCCCGGGGAAAGCCTCTATGTAGGCTTACGTAATGGTTTCCAGATCCAGGTCCGCCACTTTCAGCGACCGGCTGGCGACACTCACCATCGGTAAATTCAGGAAAACATCGAGATGAGCGAATACTCCCTCTTCACCTCCGAGTCCGTGTCTGAAGGACATCCGGACAAAATCGCCGACCAGATTTCCGATGCGGTGCTGGACGCCATCATTACCCAGGACAAACACGCACGTGTTGCCGTGGAAACCCTGGTCAAGACTGGCGTGGCCATCGTTGCCGGTGAAGTCACCACCAGCGCCTGGGTCGATCTGGAAGAGATCGTGCGTAACGTGATTCTCGACATCGGCTACAACAGCTCCGACGTCGGCTTCGACGGCGCGACCTGCGGCGTGATGAACATCATCGGCAAGCAGTCCCCGGACATCAACCAGGGTGTTGACCGTGCCAAGCCTGAAGATCAGGGCGCCGGCGACCAGGGCCTGATGTTCGGCTACGCCAGCAACGAAACCGACGTTTTGATGCCAGCGCCGATCACCTTCTCGCACCAGTTGGTGCAGCGCCAGGCCGAAGCCCGCAAATCGGGTCTGCTGCCGTGGCTGCGCCCGGACGCCAAGTCGCAAGTGACTTGCCGTTACGAAGGCGGCAAGGTTGTCGGTATCGACGCGGTTGTTCTGTCGACCCAGCACAACCCTGAAGTGTCGTACAAAGACCTGCGCGAAGGCGTGATGGAGCTGATCGTCAAGCACGTGCTGCCTGCCGAACTGCTGAGCAAAGACACCCAGTTCCACATCAACCCGACCGGCCAGTTCATCATTGGCGGCCCGGTAGGTGACTGCGGTCTGACCGGTCGCAAGATCATCGTCGACAGCTACGGCGGCATGGCCCGTCACGGCGGCGGCGCGTTCTCCGGCAAGGATCCATCGAAGGTTGACCGTTCGGCTGCCTACGCTGGCCGTTATGTTGCCAAGAACATCGTCGCTGCCGGCCTGGCCGAGCGTTGCGAGATTCAGGTTTCCTACGCGATCGGTGTGGCCCAGCCTACGTCGATCTCGCTGAACACCTTCGGCACCGGCAAGATCAGCGATGACAAGATCGTCAAACTGGTCCGTGAAGTGTTCGACCTGCGTCCATACGCAATCACCACCATGCTCGACCTGCTGCACCCGATGTACCAGGAAACTGCAGCGTACGGCCACTTCGGTCGCACTCCAGAAACCAAAACCGTTGGCGAAGACACCTTCACCACCTTCACCTGGGAAAAAACCGACCGCGCCGACGCTCTGCGTTCTGCTGCTGGTCTGTAATATTTCCCCGGCGTTACCCAAAAGCCCCGTACGGTTCGCGCCGTGCGGGGCTTTTTCATGGACTGCGATCTTTTGATTTTAATGTCCCGCAACACCCCGAAAAACACCCGCCCGACCTCGCTCAAAATCCTGACTAACCTTCAAAAACCCCCATGAGCAAGGACGCTCACGATGCATTGGTTTTTGTTTGTTTTGCTGCACCTCCTATGCCTGACTGGCTACGCGTCTCAATGCCCGGACTGGACGCCCACCCAAGCCCAGCGCGAAATCACCGCCCTGCAAAACCAGATCAACCAATGGGACAACGCCTACCACCGCGAAGGCCGCTCGCTGATTGCCGATGAACTCTACGACCAATCCCTTGCGCAACTGAACGAATGGCGAGCGTGTTTCAAACTGTCCTCGCCAACCGATCCTTTGCGTACAGCTTCAGGCTCAATCGCGCACCCCATCGCCCACACCGGTCTGGATAAAATTCACAAAGCCGAGGCCGTGGAAACCTGGCTACGCGAGCGCAAGGATGTCTGGATACAACCCAAAATCGATGGCGTCGCGGTGACGCTGATTTATCGCAAGGGCGTTTTGCAGCAGGCAATCAGTCGCGGGGATGGGGTGAGTGGTCAGGACTGGACGGCTTCGGCGCGCAAGATCGACGCCATCCCTCAACGCCTGACACAACCGCTGGATCTGCTGGTGCAGGGCGAACTCTACTGGCACCTGAGCGAGCACGTGCAAGCCCGATCCGGCAGCGTTAACGCTCGCGCCATCGTCGCCGGCCTGATGGGGAGAAAATCGTTGGATGCAGAGCAAGCCTCCGGGATTGGACTGTTCGTTTGGGACTGGCCCCAAGGCCCAGCGCAATTGCCCGAGCGAATCGCCGCGCTGACAAAACTGGGTTTCGCCACAATTGAACCCTACAGCCATCCCGTCACCGACTTCGCTGCCGCACAGAAATGGCGTGATCACTGGTATCGCTCCCCCCTGCACTTCGCCACAGACGGCGTGGTGTTGCGTCAGAGTCAGCGTCCACCTGCCGAGCGCTGGCAGGCTCGCGCGCCGTATTGGGCGATTGCCTGGAAGTATCCGTTTGCCCAGGCGCTGGCTGAAGTACGCAGGGTCAACTTCAAAGTCGGTCGAACCGGGCGCATCACGCCAGTACTCGAGCTCAAATCCGTCATGCTCGATGACCGTGAGATCAAACGGGTCAGCGCCGGCTCCTTCAAGCGCTGGCAAGACCTGGATATTCGCCCCGGTGATCAAGTGGCAATCAGCCTCGCCGGCCTGACCATTCCACGGCTCGACAGTGTGGTGCTGCGTGCCACCGAACGCACAGACCTCAACATCCCCCGGGCAGACGACTTTCACGCGCTGAGTTGCTGGCAACCCACGCCCGGCTGCGAAGGCCAGTTTCTCGCCCGCTTGACCTGGCTCAGTAGCAAGCAAGGGCTGGCCATGCAGCATGTCGGTCGAGGCACCTGGGAGAAACTTTTGGAAACAGGCCACCTGAACAACCTGCTGGATTGGTTGACCCTCGACGCGCCAGAGCTTGCTAAGATTGCCGGCTTTGGCGAACGCAGCAGCACGCGCCTGATGCATAGCTTCCATAACGCCCGGCAACAGCCGTTCGCACAATGGCTCAAAGCGCTGGGTTTGCCGCCGACGGGTCAGGCACAACTGGCTGACTCATGGCAGGCACTGGCACAACGTGACACTGAACAATGGCAGGCAGAAGCCGGTATCGGCCCCGGTCGCGCGGCGCAATTGAGCGCATTCTTTCGCGACCCGCAGGTGCTAGCCTTGAGCGAAATCCTACAGGCCGCCGGAATCGACGGTTTCTGAACAAGCAATCCCGGCCCGCCGGGAACCCAACGGCCGCCGAAGCGCTCCAACAGCGCAGTGCCCAACCGACCCGAATGCCTTTGCACATGGAGCTTTTATGAAATTTCTCGCACCGCTCGCCATGCTGACCCTCTGCGGCATGATGGCCGCCCCTGTGATGGCCGACGAAGACGCCCCGGGGCTGACTGGCTGCGCGGCCAAGAAGCAGGGCATCATCAACCAGATTGAACAGGCCAAGTCGCGCGGCAATGCCGATCAGCAAGCCGGCCTGGAAAAAGCCCTGAGCGAAGTGAGCGAACACTGCACCGACGCCGGCCTTAAGAAAGAACGCGAAAACAAAGTGCTTGAGGCCAAACACGAAGTCAGCCAGCGCCAGGCCGATCTCGACAAGGCGATGAAGAAGGGCGACCCGGAGAAGATCAACAAGCGCAAAGACAAACTCGCCGAGTCACGCAAAGAGCTGCAGGACGCGCTGGACGAAATCGACAAGTAATCAGCAGCACTGAAAGTGTGGCCAGGTGAAGAACCCTGTGGCGAGGGAGCTTGCTCCCGCCCGGCGGCGCAGCCGTCGTAAATCCGGCCAACCGAGTCCGCCTGAAACAACTCGGTTGAATGGTTTCGGGGCTGCGGCGCAACCCAGCGGGAGCAAGCTCCCTCGCCACAGTTGCTGAGCATTCCTGAATATCTCAGCGGTCACGGCAGTCCCAGTCAATGATCCCGAAACTGTTTATGGCAAGCGCTGCAGGCATCTTCAACTTTCTGCACCGCAGGGCCGAGGTTGCTGGCCTTGTACGGCTGGACCTGACTGGCAATCACCAATTCACCGGTGGCGGCTTCGAGGGTGCGGGCCATTTCCTGAAAACGGGCTTGCTGTTGCCAGACATCATCCTTGGCACTGGTGTGATCTTCTTCGCGAACTTGCGGGAAATGCTTCCACGGCTCATGAGACAACGCATCGAGTTTGACCGCGCCTTCGGCGAACTTCGGCCCGTCGAACGGAATGCGCCCACGCAACATGCCACCGAGGTCTTCGCCAGTCTTGAGCATCTGCTTGAAGATCGCCTTGCGTTGCCCCAGCGGCGAATTAGGATCGACGCCGCCACAGGCGGACAAGGTCAGACAGGCCAGCAATACAACAGCAATTCTTTTAAGAGTCATGGTGGCTTCAGGTCACGGAATCGGCGGCCAGTATCCTCGCGTCACCGCCAAACACCAATAGCCCTATTAAAAATACGGGTTGCCTGAGCGCATGTAGCACTCGGGCGACCGGCACAGGAATCACTCCATGAACAGCCGTTTCAAGGCCTGGCGTCATCCGCTGATCGCAACCCTTCCGCTGCTGGCAATCCTCGCTGGCTGCACCGGTGGCGACAGCGCCAAGCCGAAAACTCACGCACTGGCCACTTATGCCAACGCCACGTGGGAAGCATTGCCCGCGGTGTCCGATAGCGATCTGGTTGCCGGTTTCGGCTCGTGGCGCAGCGCCTGCACGCGGCTCAAGGCTGATGCAGTCTGGGGCACCACCTGCGCCGCAGCAGCCAATGTGCCGCAAAGTGCCGGCGAGATTCGCGCGTTCCTCAAGCAGAACCTCGACGTCTACGGTCTGCGTGCTGAAAACGAAAATCCCAACGGTCTGATCACGGGTTACTACGAGCCGGTTTATCCCGGCAGCCTGACGCCCACCAACACCGCCAATGTGCCGGTGTACGGCGTACCCGAAGACATGATCATTGTCTCGCTGGACAGCATTTACCCGGAATTGAAAGGCAAGCGCCTGCGCGGTCGCCTCGAAGGCCGAGTGCTCAAACCTTACGACGACGCAGCGACCATCGAATCGAAAGGCGTAAAAGCCCCGGTAGTGGCTTACCTCACCGATCCGATGAATTTGCAGTTCCTGCAGATCCAGGGTTCCGGGCGTATTCAGACTCAGGACGGCAAACAGCTGCGCATTGCCTACGCCGATCAGAACGGCCACCCCTACCGGCCGATTGGCCGCTGGCTGGTCGAGCAAGGTGAGCTGAAGAAAGAAGACGTGACCATGGGCGCGATCAGCAATTGGGCCAAAGCCAATCCGTCGCGTATCCCGGAGTTACTCGGCAGCAACCCGAGCTACGTGTTCTTCACCCGTAACCCGGACAGCAACGAAGGCCCGCGCGGCTCGCTGAATGTGCCATTGACGGCCGGCTATAGCGCAGCGGTGGATCGCAAGGTGATTCCGCTGGGCAGCCTGTTGTGGCTGTCGACCACGCGCCCGGACGGCACGGCACTGGTGCGCCCGGTTGCGGCGCAGGACACCGGTGGCGCGATTGCCGGCGAGGTTCGCGCGGATCTGTTCTGGGGCACCGGAGATGCCGCCGGGCAACTGGCGGGAGATATGAAACAGCAGGGGCAGATCTGGATGCTTTGGCCCAAAGGCGCAGCACTGCCGCAAGTGCCGCAGGTGGCCGACACGGTAAAGCAGTAATCCTTTAGCTTTGCTGAGGCAGTCAAGTAGCTATCGCGAGCAGGCTCACTCCTACAGGGGAACGCATTCCAAAATGCGGGATTGAGCCTGCTCGCGATGAGGCCCTCAGCGACACTCGATAATCAGGCCGACACCACAAAGAAACTGATGATCAACCCCATCCCCACAAACCACACCAGCGATCGCAAGATCGCCCAGTCCGCCAGATAGCAAATGATGTACAGCAGGCGACTGGTGATAAACAGCACCGCCAGCACATTCACCGTCACCAACTGCGCCGTCCCCACCAGATGCGCAACGATCACCGCTGCGGCAAACGCCGGCATCACTTCAAAACTGTTCATCTGCGCCGCATGCGCCCGTCGGGCCAGACCGTTGAGGCTTTCCATGAAGTCGCGCGGATCATGGTTGTCACTCAGCCGATAGCCACCCACGACCTTGGCCACGCCTGTACAGACATACGGTAAAAAGATTGCGATCAACACACACCACAGAGCCACCGTCATAACGCCATCCTTTTTTCGAGTTATAGAATTCGCGAGCGCTCAGAACTTCATTACCAGCATGCCGATCAGCACCAGCCCACAGGCTATGAGCCGCGGTCGGCCGAAAGGTTCTTTGAGATAGCGCATGCCGAACAGCACCACCAGGATCACACTGATTTCGCGCAACGCCGCAGCTTCTGCAATCGAGCCCAACTGCATCGCCCACAGCACCAGAGCGTAGCTGGCCAACACGCAGAAGCCCACCGCCAAACCCAGCTTCCATTGCTCACGCCAGAACAGCATGAACGCCGGCCGCTTGGCGACCCACGCCAGCAGCGGAAACGGCCAGGCGCTGAGCAACGTCACCCAGACCAGATAATCCAGCGGATGCGACCAGCGTCGCAATGCCTGGCCATCGATGTAGGTGTAGCAACCGATGCACAGCCCGATCAGCGCCACCACCGGCAGCATCGACCACGGCAAGTGTTTTCCGCCGCCGCCCTGCCAAAGCAGGCAGATCATGCCGAACGGGATCAGCATGATGCCGAAGATTTGCTGGGTGGTGAGCACTTCGCCGGCGAAGATCAGGGTCAACGCCAGCACCACCAGCGGTGACAGACCGCGCATCAGCGGATAGACCAACCCGAGATCGCCGACCCGATACGCCTGAATCAACAGGTAACGATAGAGCAGCTCAAACGCCGCCGACGCGAGAATCCACGGCCAGATCTCCATGGGCGGCAGATTCACGAATGGCAGCGCGATAGCGACGAACAGCAGCGCCACGGTGTCCATGCACGCCACCACCAGCAGCCGCTCGGCGCTGAACTTGATCAACGTATTCCACGTCGCATGCAACAGGGCCGCCATCAATACCAAAACTGTCGCCAGCACAAACACACTCCTTATTTTTATTAGCCCCTGTAGGAGCTGCCACAGGCTGCGATCTTTTGATCTTGCCGGTAAAAAACAAAATCAAAAGATCGCAGCCTTCGGCAGCTCCTACAGGGAGTCGTCGAATAGTCAGATTATTGATTCGCGATGTGTCAGCAGCTGTTTATACTGCAAGCGACCACGCCGCACTCAGTTGCGCACAGAAAAATTCCAATAATGACTGCCTGCCCCGCTCTCTCCCCGAGACCGGTCGTTGGCCTGCGTATGCCTGATCACAGCGTCAAGACTACCGACAGAGACCTTGCGCATGCCACTCGCCTTGCTTGCACTTGCCGTTGCCGCGTTCGGCATCGGCACCACTGAATTCGTCATCATGGGCCTGCTGCCCGATGTCGCCCGCGATCTCGCCGTGAGCATTCCGCATGCCGGCCTGCTGATCACCGGTTATGCCTTGGGCGTGGTGTTCGGTGCCCCGATCCTGGCGATCGGCACGGCGAACATGCCGCGCAAAGCCACGCTGCTGGGGATGACGCTGATGTTCATCCTCGGCAACGTACTCTGCGCTCTCGCACCGAACTACGCGACGCTGATGGCCGCGCGGGTGGTCACGGCGCTGTGCCACGGTGCATTCTTCGGCATCGGTTCGGTGGTGGCTGCCGGACTGGTCGCACCAAACAAACGCGCACAGGCGATTGCCATGATGTTCACCGGCCTGACCCTGGCCAACGTCCTCGGCGTACCACTGGGCACCGCGCTCGGCCAGTACGCCGGTTGGCGCTCGACGTTCTGGGCGGTCTCGGTGATCGGCGTCATCGCGGCACTCGCGCAGTGGCTGTGGCTGCCCAAACACATCCCGATGGACAAGGCCAACCTGGCCAGCGAGTTCAAGGTGCTGGGCAAGGTCAATGTGCTGTTGGCTCTGGGCATGAGTGTGTTGGCGTCGACCAGTCTGTTCAGTGTGTTCACCTACATCGCGCCTATCCTGCAGGACATAACGGGGGTCAGCCCGCACGGTGTGACGGTGATGCTGCTGTTGTTCGGTGTTGGCCTGACCGGCGGCAGCATGCTCGGTGGACGCCTGGCCGACAGCCGTCTGCTGCCATCACTGGTGGGCGTGGCCTTGGCGGTGGTGGTAATTCTCGCGGCATTCAGCCAGACCAGCCGCTCGGTGGTGCCGGCAGCGATCACCCTGGTGCTGTGGGGAATTTTTGCTTTCGCGCTGTGCCCGATCCTGCAACTGCTGATCATCGATCAGGCCCATGAAGCGCCGAATCTTGGCTCGACGCTGAACCAGAGCGCTTTCAACCTCGGCAACGCGGCCGGTGCATGGATCGGCGGACTGGTGGTGGCCAGCGGCGCGGATCTGGCGGATCTGCCGTGGACTGGCGCGCTGGTCGGTGTGCTGACGGTACTGACCGCTGTATTTTTCATCTACCTGCAACGCAACCGCCACGTCGCTGCCGACATTGCGCACTGAGTTGACGCCACCTTGAAATGATACCGGGCCAGCAAAGGCCCGGTGTCGTTCAAACAGTCAGCTCAGACAAATACGCCGCCTCGCAAAGGCTCATCGGTCAGCGTCGCTCCTGGCTCGGTCAATGAGCTGAACAAGGTATGACCTTGCAGCAATTTGCCGTACCAGGTGTTCAACTGCTCAACGTCTGCCTGCCCGTCAAGCGCTTCGACCCACAGCACCAGATCACCTGCAATGTCTGCCGTCATCCGCACCGGAGCAAGCAGCGAGAACGGGCTGTTGACCTGCAACAATTGCAGGACCACACCCTGCAGCAGCGTCCTCGGCAGCGCGCCCAGACGCAATGCAATCAACCAGCCGCCGGGTGTGCGCTCGAGCAACAACTCAGGCCCGTCGCCAACGCGCAAACGGCAGGTCTGCTGTGCCTCTGACGGCAACGCCAAATCCCATTGATCCAGCCATGCTTTAACTGTCATGAGGGTTTACTCCTTGATCCGCCAGGCTCGGGCCATGTTGACGGTGGTAGAACTGAATGCCTTGCTCCAGGGTTTGTTACGCGCGCCGTAATTGTCCGCAAGGTCATCCAGCGCTCGATTGATCTCGGCCGGAGTGGTTGCACGCATCAGGCTTTGCTCGACGCGACGCAACAACGCCACGTTGGATTTCGGCTGTCCGACACGGAACAGGGAAGGCAAGATCACTTCCTTGCGAATGTTCTCAGCAATCACCGCTACATCGCGCTTGCGCATTTCGTCCACCGCCGCCTTCAGTACCGGCGACTCCAAAGGTGTATTGCGCAGAGCGCCGAGCAAGCGTTGATGGTCGGTGTTATCGGCGTTGTTCAACGTTTTGCTCAACCATTCCTTGCGCTCCGGCGTAGTCGCCAAGGCATCCAGCCGCGAGAAGGCCGAACGCAGGTTATCGGTCAGCTTCATGTTTTCAGCCGAGAGGATCGCCACCGTCAGCCCGGATAACGCCTCGCCAACCTCCCGCCGGAACTGCACAACGTCTGCTGTACGCACCGGATCCTGGGCCGCGACACTGGCAAGCATTTCGTCATCAAGGGCCAGCAACGCTCCTTCCATCGTCGCAAACGTGTGGGCTTCGCGGGCCTGTAAACGGTTGTCGAGGTGGTCACCGACTTCGTTCTGCAATAACGCCTGCAACGAATTCTTGACGCTGGCGGGCATGGTGAAGTTCAGGGTTCCGCCCAGCATCCCGCTGTAGTCGCCCGACTCGGTCTTGAGTGGCACCACGACAGTCTGATCTTCGAACGCGGCAAGCCCCCGGTCTTGCAGTGCCGCTTGCGCTCCCAGCGGAGCACCCACGATACCCTCCGTCACATTGATAGCCCCCGGCCCGGCCCTTTTTGTGCCACCGGATCCTCAGGAAACTTGAGGATGAGGTTATCGGCCTGACGCAACGGGCTGTTCGAGAACTGCCGATTGATCATCTCGGGAACCGGCACATTGAGCATGACACCGCCATCCTGAAACAGCGTGACTTCGCCCTGTTCCTGGAACGGGTGCGCGGTTTCCGCGACTTTCTGGAACACCAGCGGGAACGACCCGGAAATGTGTGCAGCACGGGCAATGTCCATGTCGGGGGTCAGGTCGGCGTTGAACACCACCAACTGCGGACGCCCTTCGTACATGGCCGTGCCGGTCATGCTCAGTTCCTTGATCTGTGGGATATACCGGCTGAGCACAGTCAGGTCGCGGAAGGTCACCACGCCGCCGGCCCCCAGTTTCTGTGCAATAGCTCTCACGGCGGGTTGCTCAGCGATGTCCATATGAGCCGCGATCTGGTGCATTACCGACTTACTCGTCTCCTCGCGCAGGACCTTCTCCAGCGGTGCCGCTTCGGAATCCGAACGTGGCAAGATGTCGTACAGCAGACGAACAATGCTGCCGACTACACCCATCCTGCCAAAGGTGATTGCATAGGCGCAGCCGGAAATCACATGCTGGACTTTTCTCAACCAGCTTTTACCGCTGTCGAGCAGGGTGATCAGGTCCATGTTGTCCGACAGAGTCTTGAACGAACCGGCGCTCATGCCCGACGCCAGCAGCGCGGCCGTGATAGCCCCGGCCGACGAACCGGAAATACTCTTGATGCCCTCTAGCGCACCCTTGTTTTCCAACGCCGAAATCGCCCCCGGATACGCCGCGCCTTTGGCGCCACCACCGCTGAGGACCAGGGTGGTCAACGGCGGCCGCGCCAGTTGCACTTCGGTGACGCCGTTCTCGAAACTGCGCAGCGTAACCTTGCGCTGTCCCGCCGCATCGGCGATCAACTGCGACGTACCTTCAGGCTGTGGGGTTACCAGGCTGGCACGGCTGATGTCCGGTACTTTCGCGCTGAGGGCAATGCCAATCGTGGTCTTGAGCGCAGCCATCAGACTCTGACCCACAACCTGGCTGGACAAGGTGCCCTTGGCCGGTTGCGAATCCTTCGGAGGGGTGACTTCCTGCTGCCTGCCGGCACTGGCGAGCGCGTTGACTGAGGACGGAATTAGCATAATGGCTCCCAATAAACGTTGGTCCTTTACAGGAGCCAATACTAAGGGAACGGTTTTTTTGGCTTTTCCAATATCGGGCGTATTTTTGTCAATTTAGAACGTCAATGCTGGCGCATCGACAGCACTGTCGATGGCGGTCGCAGAGGCTCTGCCCTTGTGCAGCCACGCCTGCTTGAAGGCAGCCTCCAGAGCACTCAACTGACCATCGACGCTCGCGTCGATAATGCCGATTTCGGTCTCCAGAATGCAGCCGCCCTGATCCAGCCGGGCATCGGCAATGACCTCGACGTAGCCCACTTCCGGAAAATCCTTGAGCACCCGGGAGATCTGTTCGCGCACCTCAAGCACCTGATCCGGCTGCACGTGCAGGATCACCTGCTTCTGGTTGCTGACCAGTGACAGCGCCTGCTGCGTCACTTGCAACGTCAACTCGATATTGTCGTAGTGCTGGAGAATCTTGCGCACCGCTTGTAGCACCACGTCGCTCATCTGTTGTTCGACCTCACGGTAATACTGATGACACTGCAACAGCGTCTCCTGAATCAGTGTGGCCTGACGAATACGTGCCTCTTCGATGCCAGCCTGCCAGCCCAATGCCTTCTGTTGTGCGTAGACATCATGGGCGGCCTGTTCGATTTCGGCGGCGCGCTTGCGAGCCACTTCGACCAGTTCGCCTGCTGTCAGATAATCCTGATAGTCGCGGCTGCGCAGCAACACCTGGTCCGGCGCGAGCTGCACTTCAGAGGCTTTTATTTCAATAAATGGAAGCATTGCGGGCTCACTTGTCGGGCGATTTTCAGGCACAACGCCTGGGCCAATGAACGCTGGTGACTGCTCACTGCCCACTGCACCGGGGGCGCGGACGCAGCGGTATCGGTGAGCGCCAGGCGCAAGGCAATGCGCCGGGCAAATCCCGGTGCAACGTCAATGCAGGCCTGCAACCAGAAAGCCAGTGCACGTTGGCGCAGGCAATCACCGAGCTCACCGTCAGGCAATGGCTGCTGCCAGCCTTGCGGCCAGGCGCCTATGATCAGATCCAGTTGCTCCAGGCAGTAGCGATGTCCTGCCTCGCCGATCACCGCGTGAACCCGACGCAGGTTGTTCGCGTCCAGTACCTGGCGAATTGCGTGGCCATGCAGCAGTGCGCCCAAGTAACCGAGGGTCTTCTCCAGCGCAGCCTGCTCAAAGAACGCGAGGCCTGCGAGGGTCGGCGGTAACTCGTAGTCGATGTCCAGCGAACACTCGTTCAGCAGCCAGGCGTTGATTCCACTGTGCCGACGCCAATGGCTCAGTGTGTCCGTCAATTGCATCAGCGCAGGCGGAACACGCGTAAGGTGGATGTAGCGGGCCGGGCAAAATCGCAGTTGATAGGGCGTCAGCAACAACGTCATTACGAAGCCCTGCTGCGCTGCCACAAGTACTGACCGAGGTTGCTCACCACCAGCAGCGCAACCAGTAAGCCGAACAGCCCGAGTAACCGTCCACGGGATGCTTCCGTCACCTGAATCGAGAACACCGTGTCATAACGCGGTGCGAGCGGAACTTGCCGAACGTCCGCCGAAGGCACCAGCACCACGCTGATGCGGTCGTAACTCAGGCCTTCAATGCCGTTGTTCACCAGTTGCTTGATCTGCGGAATGTAGGCGTCGAGCTGGATGTCGGCTGCATGCTTGATAAACACCGACGCCGAAGCCGGGGAAGATTTCTTGCCCAGACCATCACGGTCTTCAGGCAGCACCACATGGACGCGCGCCACCAGTACGCCGTCGATCTCCGACAGGGTCCGGGAGATCTCCTGGGCCTTGGCGTAATTGAGCCTGGCACGCTCCTCGACCGGCGAGGAGATCAATCCTTCTTTGGGAAACACATCCTTCAGCGTGGAAAAGCTCTCACGCGGATAGCCCTTGCGCTTGAGCGCGTCGATGGCCTCGGCAATATCCGACTCCTCGACCAGCAGTTTGATCTTGCCATCCTTGTCCGGCTGCTTGGACGCTCCGATCCCTTCGGTGCGCAGCAACGCGAGCATTTCATTGCCTTCTTTCTGGCTGATACCGGCATAAAGTTCGACCTTGCAACCGGCGAGCAACATCACGGTCAGCAACATCAGAGTTCGATTGAGTCTCTTCACGCAGCACCTTATTGGGTTTTCATCAGCGTTTCGACATTCTGACTCATGCGTCCGACCGTCTTGGCGATCAGCTCTTCCTGCATGCTGATGCGCATCAACGACCACTGCATCTGCATCAGGCTGCTCGGGTCATCACCGGGGGTCGACAGCTCGACCTCAAGGTCGTGCTTGGCCTGAGAGAAACGTTCTTTGATCTGTCCGATTTCATTGAGCAGGTTGCCCCCAAGACTCTCGGTGCCCTTGGCCATCGCCTGCTCGAAATCGGCGATTTGCCCGGCACTGGCCTGGGGGTTCTTGAGCTCATCGAGACTGGTGACCGCGGCCTGACTTATCTGACTAATGTCCATCACGACTCCAGATCGGGTGAGTGGGTGAAGCTCATCATGTTTTTGACCAATCCGTTGGTCGGGATCAGGATCTGCAACTCGCTGCGCACCAGGGTGTCCAGGTACTCGCTGCCCTCAATCCCCTTGATCTCGCCCAGTACGTAGAGCAACAGCGTTTCCTGTTGCTTGCCAAAAGGTGCCTGCTCCTTGAGCAGGTCCTTGAGCGCCAGACGATCCTGCTCAGGCCCTCCCCGTGATTGCGGGAACTGCGCCAGCAAGCGGTCCGACAGACCGTCCATGAGCCAGTCACGCAACTCGGAACGACGGTTCTTGGCCGACTCCGGCAGGTCCTCGCGAAACCATTTCCAGACGGTGTCGCGCTGCTGCGTGCGGTCCATTCCCGTCAGGGCTGTCGTCAGGCTCGCGCCTTGCAACCACAGTTGCTGAGCGGCATCGACCGGCGCTGGCCGGGTCGCCACCGGAGGGCCCTTCATCGCCGCCTCGAAGGCCTGCACCTGAGCGGGCTCGACCGGCGCCGGGGGTCTTGCGTCCGGTCCATTGCGCATTGGCACCTGCGCGGACGACCCATCAATTTTGTTCATGGCCCCTCCGGGTTACGCATGCCTTGGGCAAACTGCACCAGGCGCGGGTCATCGCTCGCGGCCAGCTCGGCCAGACGCCGATCCAGCGCCGTGCCCAGGCCCAGTCGCCATTCGCACAACGCCAGCCAGGGTGCCAGTTCCGGCCAGGGCTGACCCTCGCCCAACTCCAGCGCCTGTTGGTAATGCCCCTGATTCATCAGACTGGAGAGACGGATCAGGCACGCGGCCTGCGCCTGCCCCTCAACCTGCTCGAGCCAGTTGGCAATCTGCTGCGCTTCTTCGTGGCAATGGTGGCCGGTACCGGCCAGGGCTAGTTCTGCCATCAGCCCTTTCAATGAACTGTCCATCATCAGATTTTCTGCAGGATGCCCTGCATCAGGTCTCTCATCGAACGCGTGACGGTCGAGTTGATGTTGTAGATCACCGACCATTTGTTGAGTTTGTGCTGAAGCTCGGCCAGCAGCGCCGGGTTGTCAGCGGCCTCCTTGAGTGCCGCAATGGCATCACCGACTTCCTTGTTGGCGTTGTTCGCCTGCTCCTTGAGGTTGTCCGCGACTTTGTCGAGGGTGTTGACGGCGCTGTCATTGGTAAAAATCGATGCCATTACGAAGCTCCCTTGAGGGTGTTGAGAATGCTGATGGCAGCCTCGACTGCCTGGGCTTCCATCTGCCATTGCTGGTATTGCCGAGGCTCACCGCCGCTGATCAAACGACGCTTGCCAATGGCCTGGGCCTGTTCCAACTGCGCGCGAATCTGCCGCTCAAAATCCACGTCAGCGGCGCACAGACGCTCCTCCAAAGCCGTCATCACTAAGTGGCTCTCCCTTCAGGTTGATGATGAATTGTTGTTTGCCGCGACTGACAATCACGGCGTCGGCATTGATCGCCAACACCCTCACGCCTTGCGGAGTCGACGCATCGACCGGGTATTTCTGACCGTCACCCAGTACCACATAAGGCAGTTTGCCGAGAGACACCGAACGCACCACGAACTCCAGCTCATCGGTACTGGCGCGCTTGTTGCGACTGAGTAGTTCCAGGGCCGGGCGGGCGCCGAACTCCTGACGAAATTCACGCTGCAACTTATAAAACTGGTTGAGCTGCGCCTCATCGAGCTGCCCGCGCATCTCGATGCGCTCGCCCTTGTCGTCATAGGCCAATGCGGTTTCAAGGCCGAAATCCGCGAGCATCTGGTCGAGTCGCTTGAGGTGCGAGCCGGCCAGCCGTACGCGGTTTTCCACGCCCAGCAATCCGGGTACGTCTGCCTTGAGCAGGCTGTCGATTTGTAGCCAGTGATCATCTTCCAGCGCCAGCTCGCCGGTCAGGCGAATCCAGCCGGGTTGATCGGCATTAACGGTGCGTACCTGGCGATAACCGAATTTCTGCAGGATGAATTCCACTCCTTGCCGAATTTCTTCCATGCTGCGTACATCGAGCCGATAGGTCAGCGTGCTGCGCTCAAGGTATTGCTGCAGTGCCAACCGTGCGCGGTTATCTTCCAGGTAACCCGTGAGTGTGATGCTGCCATTGGCCTGTGGCTCCGCGACCTGCACGGACTGGAACTGGCGATCACGTAAAAAACTGCGCAACGCGACCAGCGGATCTTCGCCGGTCATACCGCCGCTGCCGCCCGACCATGGCCCGCCAAGCAACCCCACGAAACCCACCAGCAGCAACACGCTGACGGCGAGCATCAGTCGTCCTCCCCAATAGGCCCGAGGCAGCTTCGCCCGCCGTTCCTGGGGGTTGGCAGCGATGGGCAACTGCTCGCTGAACTGACGCTCCTGAGCGCAAAAAGCCCACAGCAACGGCCCGCAAGCCTGTCGGACCAGCGCCTGCAACGCAGTGCCACCCACCAGCGGCTGGCCCCCCTGAAGCGGCTGATTACCCTCGGCCCACTCCAGCAGACGAACACCTTGCGGGTCGACGTCCAAGACCAGATGAACCGGCGCAATACCTTCATCGACCAGCACCAGATCGGCTTGCAACGGATCGCTGCCGATGACCACACGCCCTTCGGCCAGCGGCACTTCGACCCTTGGTTGAGGCCGCTGTAAAAACGGATTTTCCAACTCATTTCAACGCTTCTCAGGCGCGCGAACGCACTGATCGACACCTTCGACGCAGGCACCTTCGGAAATGCGCCAACCCGGGGTGGTGTTGCCCATGACGCAGGCGGTCAGTGAAGAGTCCTTGCCGGCCTGCGCCAGTATCTGCTGCAGTTCGCGGGCCTGCCCCAGTGCCTGGCACTGCGTCGTGCCGAGCAATTTCTGCAACGACAGACTCTGGTTCGACAACTCATCGACCTGGAGCAATTCGTCCATATAGCCACGCTTGCTGCCCAGTGCCACGAAATGACCGAGGCCGTTGTCGATCAGTCGCGGCTCGATCAGAAACAGGCGCACCGAACGGCGGGTGAAGCTGGACTTGAAACGGAACAGTGCGCCCAGGTACGGGATATCGCCCAGCAAGGGCACCTTGCGCATCGACTCGCTGAGTTCGTCGCGGTAGATACCGCCGATCAACAGACTCTGGCCATGGCCGACGCGCGCCACGGTATCGACCACGGTACGGGCGATGGTCGGAAGACCTCCAGGCCCGGAACTATTGGGTTTCTGGTTGCCGTCTTCGATGTGCAAGCTGAGGCTGATTTCCGGTTTGTCACCCAACTGGATCACCCGCGGTGTCAGTTTGAGCATCGTCCCGTAGGTGATGGGCCTGAGTTCAGCCACGCGCTCACCGATGAGTCTGACGTAATAAGTTTCGCTGTGATCGATCACCGCGAGGGTATTTTCCTGGGTCAGCACGGTCGGCCGCGAGCCGATCTGCGCGCGACCCTGGTTCTGCAACAAGGTGATTCGCGCCAGCAGGAAATCCAGACCTCGACTGTCCACCAGACTGGCACCGGCCTCCCTGGTCGTCGCGGGCCCGCCGAGGTTCTCTGTGCTGGTGCGGATGTCGACCAACTGGCGAGGACCGACGCTGATCCCGACGCGCCAGTCCACACCCAGCTCGGCGAGGTTTTCTGCGTTGATGTCGACAATCGACAACCCGACTTCGATGCGCGCCGACGGCCGATCCAGCGCCGTGATCAGGCGCCGGTACATCGGCATGCGTTCCTTGGTATCGCGCACGAGGATGGCGTTGAGCGAGGGTTCGGCCTGAACCACCGCACGCCCGGACTGCACCGGCGAACGTGGACTGTCCTGCCCTTCGACCGCCACCACGTTGGCGTCACCCAGCACCCGGGCGAGGATGGTCGCCACGCCGGGGGCTTCAATGTCGTCCTCGCGATACTTGATTCGTCGATCTTCGGCGACCGCGTACTTGAGCGGAAAGATTTCCACCACCAGGTCGCCGGTCTTTTCACTGCGCAATGCGTGCTGCTGCTCCAGGGCCATGGCGGTTTGCTCCACCAGGTCGAGGTAACGCGAAGGGCCGGAGATATACACCAGCCGTCCGCTCATGTCCGGTCGCCAGCCAAAGCGCGGTTCCCACACACCCCCGCTTCCAGCGCCTGCCTCAATTCGGCTTCGCTGACTTGCTCCAGCTTGACCAGTCGCGACTGCATTTCAGTGGATTTGAAAACATACAGAACAGCCCCGTCGTAATACCAGATGAGGTTGTAAAGCGAGGCCATCAGTTGCAGAAAGGACTGCGGATCCTTGAGGTCGAAGCGCCCGCTGACCTGGTCGTTGACCTTGTCACTGACAATCACCGAGCCGTCGTAGTTGGCGCCGAAATTGGCCAACACATCGCGCAGGTTTTCACCTTGAGCGACGTAGTTGTAGGGGATGGCTGGCCAGTCCAGATCCTGACCATAAGCGGTAGTGGTCAACAGCCACGCAAGTACCAGACTCGAGAATCGCGAAACACTCAGGGACGCCATAACGTTTGTTTCCACTGCGGTTCAAGGCCTGCAAGCAGCAAGTCTGGCTTGATCGTTTCCAGTAGGGTGACCTGAGCCGTCAATGCCTGCTCCAGATCGTCGAGTTCGAGGGTGCCCAGATCAAGCCGCGCCTCAAGGACGAGGTTGGACTGTTCGTCAGTCGCCAGCCCCTGCGGATGATGGCGACTCCAGCGGGTAACCTTGCCCAGCAAGTTGAGAAGCACCTCACGATCCGCCGGGGATTGGGCCTGAACCTGCCAGTTCAGTGGACTGGAGAGCACCAGATCATCGCCCTGACGGCGCAAATACAGGCTATGCGTGTCGACCCGCAGGTGATAACGGCCCGATTGATCGGCCACAAAGGCCCCTTGGCCCGTGCGTGCGGCCAATCCGGTCAGTAAATGTTCCATGATTCCTCGGCGTATCTGGCAGTCAGAGGCTCTGCCAGTAAAAGTGATCGTGGGCCTGACACAGGTTGCGTTCTTGCAGGAAGTGCTGCACCGCGTCCGCGGCGCCAGCGTCCTCGTCAAGTTTGGCCAGCGGCTCCCACAGCGAGGTCAGCACCACCGGCACGGGTGCAAAGCCATCGAGCTTGCCATCGGCCAGCAACACGGCCATGCCTTGATGCCAATTGGGCCAAGCGAGTCTCGCCTGCTCGGAAATCATGCTCAGCTTACGCACCAGCGCCGCAGTATCGGCTTGGGTCTTGGCCTCACAGCGCTCGATTTTGGCCAGCTCCAGACGCGCCAGTTGTGAGTCGGTCGAGCCCACCTGACGCCAGAACTGCGCCTTGATACGCAATTGACGAGCCTGGGTTTCATACTCGATCAACGTAGAACGCCAGCTGGGAATGGCTTCGTCGAACAGGCTTTCCCACCAACCGTAAACAGGTAACAGGACCCAGTCGATGATCGCCTGGGTCGAGGCGAGGTTGATTCGGTCGCCCAGCCAATTGCACCAGTCCTCGCCCCGGGCGGAGGCCTGACGCAGAACCAGTTGAATGTCGCCGCGCTCAAGGGCCATTCCACGGGCAAGGCGTTGCTGCAGCCAATTGGACTGAAACAGCTGCTCCAGCTGCACACGCGGCAGCAGGCGCTGTAACAGACTCAACTGTCGCGCGCTGATGATCCCCGATTCACGGTACAAGCCGCCTGATACACAGCCTGCCACTCTGCCTCGACGGCGGGCATCCTGTCCCACTACGGAGACCCGACGACCAGCAAAAATACCGGCTTGAGGGCGTTGATTATGGTCTTCCTGGCTCATTCTCTGCCTTGACTATCTCGTTTCGTAGCACACCCGTCAGCGTCTTTCACTGCGACCAATCTTACTGAGGGTCAATGGACCAAACTTGCAAAAAACGTCATTTTTTTTAGCCCGACGCTATTCTTTTCCTTGCCTGGAACGACTGGGCGTACACCCGAAACGGCGTCGATAGCTTTGGGTAAAGTAGGACTGACTGGAAAAACCGCTTTCCATCGCGATGTCCACAATACTCATCTCACTGTTAAGCAATAAATGGTGGGCGTAGAGGATACGCCGCTCGCTGATCCAGGCACGAGGGGAAACGCCATAGACTGAACCGAACAATTCCTTGAACGTTGTCAGCCCCATGCCAAACTGCCGGGAAAACTCACAGAGCCGCCACTCCTTGAGATAGTGCTCCTCCATGAACACTTGCAGTCGCTCGACATGGCGACTGCCCTGCTGGCGCAACACCGACATCAGCGCCGGCCCTTGGGGGCTGAACGCGAACAACATCAACAACTCTTCGACCCGCAACAGCGCCAGCATCGGTGGATGTTCGTGCACCATCAGGCCTTCCAGCCCCTTGATGCAGTCAGCCATCAATGGCGTACTGGCAAACGCGATAAGACTGACCCCGGGCTCATCCCAGCGTTCGACTTCACTTAATAGATCGCCGAAACGCTGAATAAACTTTTGTAAAAACGGAACTGATAATGGGATCCAAAGTAAACGACACTCATGTTTGCCCGTGCTGACGACGTAGTTGCCTCTGCGAGCAAACACTAGTTCGCCCGGCATGAGGCAAAGTGTCGCATTACAATCCTGAACTGTGAGCTGCCCTTCAATCAGGATATAAATTCCTGCTTCACCGTTCGATACGAATTCAAACGTAGGAATAGCCCATCGGCACAGTTTTATCTGTTTCCGAGCACGTGTGCTGGCACCTTGCATTTTTTAGTGACCCCAACCTGCACATACAGTTTGTACGGCGCCTAGGCAGGCAACGTACGAAAACTCACCCTCGACGTAATACGGCGTGACACCCTGATCGATGATCAACTCAACGACAGCTGTCATTAGTAATAGTTAATTATCGAATTAGAACAATTACTCTTATTAAGCGGCATCACGCCTTTTTTTGTATAACTCGCGAAGTATCGGAATACTCACTGAAATTAATTAGCAAAAAATTAATACAAAGCATTTCAAAGATGTGTCGCCGCGGGCCGGACAGTGCATTTTGGATAACACGGTAGTTGTCCAAGCTGTACTTTCATGTCGTTATCGATCACTACAGGCTGCCAACTTCTAGCTTGAACAGGCCCCTCTTCGGACCAGGCCAGTTGACTGCGCAACGACAATCCCTCGCCGGCTACCTGCGCCGGCATCAGACGAAAGGCAAAGTGCACAGGCAACGCCGTCACCCGGTAACTGGCCTGGGCAATCATTCGCGGCTGCCCTTCGACCTGCGCATAAAGACGCACACTGACATAGGCCGGGCGCGTGACAGCGGACGGCATGCGCACCTCGCCTTGCACATTCACCCGCTCTATCGGCGCGGGTGACACACTGACACAGCCGACCAGAGCCAATAAAACACTGCACAGCAGCGCTTTGATCATGGCCGCCTGACCTGACGCTCATAAAGGGCCGATGTATCGCCATCGATCAACCGTTGCAGGTGCTGCTCAATCTGATGATCGGTAGTCACCTGTGTCGACAGCCAGCGCCCCAGTTCAGCCACACTGGCCACACCTGCCTGGCGGCTGGGCACCTGACTGAGCGAACGTCCGGCAAAGCTCCCGGAAACTTGCGCCTCGTCGGTCTTGACGGCGGGTGGAATACCAACGCTGTCTATTTTCATAACTCTGCTTAAACCCTCATGCCGGCGGGTCTGGATTGCGCGAGTGCGGCACTGTCCCGTCCAGGCAGCAACTTCTGCCAGAATTCGGCGTGATCCAGCAGGTTGGCCAAGGTGCTTTCGAAACGTAACAAGTTCAGCTCGGCGGCCGGAATCTGCGCGTACAGCTGCACCAGGCCCGCTTCCTCGTCAAAACCAAAATGCAGGTCGAAGCGATACCAACGTCGATTGAAACTCGCCAGTTGCCGGAAAATTCCTTCGCCTAAGGTTTCGATCCCCGCCACATCGGCTTCCAGGACGAGTCGGTCACGTCCGGCCAGCAATACCAGCGTCACGCCCAACTGATCGTCAAACAGAAGGCTTGCGACCCCTTCTTCATCCAGCGACAAAGCGGGAAGTCCACTGCGGCTGGCAAATTCGGCAAGTAGCTGATTGACCCTGATACTCAAATCCATGCATGTCTCCTCGAGCTAGGCGAATGCTAGCACCCGGCCATGCAGCGGTTTTGTCACTGACGGGCTTTTCTTTTAAGAAAAAAGCCACATCACTGCGGCTTTTTTCCTACAACCAAAATCAAATCAGGCTACGCCAGCGGCCGCTCGCCATGCCTGGTTGTGGTTCGCGGTGTACTGCACAATAAATTGCAGCATATCCTTCATGAAGTTGGCGTCGTAGCTCAACTTGTCTTCAACCTTCTGCTTTTCACTCTGGGCAATCGACGCGTTGACTTCGTCTTCCTTGGCATTGGCCTGAACCGCCGTTTGCTCGACCTGCACCGCGTTATTGGACATCTGTCCAAGTGCCTGATTTACGCCGTTGATGCTTTGCAGCTTGGCATTGCGGTTATCAATACGCTGCCCGGCCAGTTTGAGCGCACTGGTGTCGGCTGCCTGATCCTTGGACCAGATCTTGCCGACTTCGACACGATCGGCGTCCGAGGTTTTACCCAATGCCTGCATCTTCGCGTCGATCAGTTCGTTGCGACCGGCGATGTTTTTCTCCAGGCTTTTCTCCTGGCTGATTGCCTTGCCATTCTTGACCGCGCCGATGGTACCGGTAATCGCCGATGCCACGGCCATCACCCCGGAAATCACCGCCATCGCAACCATCAAATTGGAGCCGCTGCGCATTTCATCCACCTGGGACTGCTGCGCGTTGATGATCGAAGTGTTCTCGCTGTCGCGCTGAACGATGCCCAACTCGCGAGCCTTTTGCGCGATGCGAAACAACAGCACCATCAGCTCGACACTGCCATTGAGTTCACTGCTGACTTTGCCCAGGCCTTCGGGCTTGAACGTTTGACGCGGCTCGATCAGATCGACGCCCGAGCTCTTTTTCGCTTCACCGAGCGGCATCATGCCGGCGGCGTGAACGGTTTCGCTGCGCGCGGCGGATTGAGTTTTTTCCAGCGGCTGAGTATTGCCAACCTGACTCAGCCCGTGAGCGCCATAACCTGTTTCAATAATCATGATGTGCTCCTCAGATAGCCGCAGGACGGCTGGAAAGGTTGTGCAGGCTGTCGCCCTTGGCATTGATCATCTGGAAAATCTGTTCCATGACCTGCAAAAACGACTCGACCATGTGACTGAGCTCTTCCTTGAGTCTGTCCATGACGGCCTGGAACTGCGTGAGCTCGGAGCGCCCCTCCAGGACATCGGCCTGTTTGACGGCTGACTTGGCCTGAAACGCCGAGTTGGCGGTTTGCGCCGCACCGTTGGCGACATCCAGCGTCACATCGGAAATCTGCATGCCGAGTTTGGCGCCATGGGAAAGCGACTGACTGGCAACGTTGCCGAACTTGCTACCCAGATCCGCCACTTTGCCGGCGAGGCTGGCAGTGAGCTCGGCGGCCTTGCCACCGATTTTTGCACCCACTTTGGCGACCGCCCCCACGGCAGCCCCCGAAACTGACTACCGCAGCGATCACGGCGATGGCGATTTCAATCCCCATCAGAGCCGGTCCGAGCTTTTCCATCACTTCTTTGCTGATCAATCCGTCCTTCGCTGCTTGTTGCACAGCCTGGGAAACGACACCCATCACACCGCCGGCAATCATCAGTGCTCCGGCAGCCGCGCCAACGCCCGTCGCCACCAGGATGGCGCCAACGATGATCGAGGCAATGGCACTGATCCAGCCAAAGATCTTGCCGATCAGACCGGACTTCTGCGCTTCTTTAGCCGCCTCGGTCGCCTCCAGAATCTTCTTCTGGTTTTCTTCTATCTTCTGCAGGTTTTGCTCACGCGCCTGCTTGATCTCTTCGATCTTGAGCTTCTTCTGCGTGGACTCCAGTTCGCCGGTCACTTTGGCCAACTCGATTTCGAAGTCCTCCACCGAGCTGAGCCGCGCCACACCCAGCCGAGAAGTTTCAGCGATAAAGCGCTGAGCCAGCGCAGTGTCCTGGCGCACCGACTGCACCAGACGATTGATGTCCGCCCGAGAGCTGGCATCCAGTCGTTGCTGACTCGCCGCCGAAGGCGCGGTCAATTGCACACCCTGAGTGTGGAGGGCCTGACGGCCATCCGCCTCGACCCGGGAGACCGTAAGTGCGTCCCCTCCTCGGTCATTGCGTGGACGGGCCACCGGGTCGCTGGCAAAAACGTCCCCGGTGGCAAGCGCAACGCGATCAAACGTTATCGGATTCATTGTGTTGATCCTTTCTCGCTAATACGGCTTCCAACATGGCGCCGGCACGCTCGGCCAAAACCGCGTGCGCCGGCTGTGCCGAGGCCAAGGCCCGAGCCGAGTAGAAGCCACTCTCGGCTCCGTCGAGATCACCCAGTTGCAGGTGACACTCGCCAGCATGAAACGGAAATCTGGGCTCGTTGATGTCAATCAGCGCGCCATAACTGAAGCTCTGCAATGCCAGCTCAAGCTGCCCCAACGACTGGCGACAGGCACCCAGTCCGAGGAAGAACCGAACGTCGTAGTGATCGAGCATGCACAGCGATTGAAAGATCTTGTGGGCGTCCTCGCACTTGCCGGCCTGGTATTGATTGAAGGCCAGGGAATAGAGCTGCTCCAGGCTGTCGCCGGAGATGTTTTTGAGCATGGCCAGCGTGCCGCCATCGCGCAAAAAGCTTCCAGTTCCTTCTCGTATTCCTCAGACAAATCTTGTTCTTGCTGGCTCATCAACCGTTCCTATATGGCATTTAGAATGTCGCGCATCACGCTGTCGTATTTCTGGACGAAGCGATTGAGGGCCTCGATCGCCGAGTTGTAGCGCGAGCTGACATCGTTCAACAGCGTGGTTTTTTCACTGACCTGGTCGTTGATCGGACGGGAGCGATCGCCCACCGTCGTGGCGAAGTTGGCAATGGGGTTGTTCTCTTTCTCGAACGCGTAGCTGTTCTGCAAGTCCGCGTCTTTCATCGCACCGCTTTCCTTGGGTTCACCTGTCAGAAATGCCTTGATGCTCAGCGGCTTGCCCGCGCTGTAGGTATTGAGACCGGTCAGCAACTTGTATTCCGCGCTGGCCTGCCAGCTCTCCTCGGTGGGGTAGCCGTACAAGGCCTTGTCAAAAAGATTGAGCCCCGGTTCGATCTCGATTCCTGCTTTGGCCGCCAGCTTCGCGTTGATCTGCGACTGGATCTTGCTGAAGATATTGAGCTCGGCAGTCAGCGCCTTAAGGTCGTCGCGCAACTCGTTGCGTTTGCCGTCCTGTATCAGCAAAACCTCTTCGTAAACACCGCGAACGTCATCATCGATTCGATCACCCGTCAGTCCGAAATGCGTCTTGGCGAGGAATTCTTTCAGCGGCCATGGCTGGCCTGGCTTGGCATCGGCGTACTGATTGATCAGCTGCTTGACGGACTCGATCCCGGACTTCACCTGCAGCTCATACAGGCCGCCCTTCGTGATCGGTACTGGCGGCAGAAAGTAGGCCAGCAGCTTGTCCATCTGCGCCGACGACAAGGCTTGGTTGTCATGGGAAAAGCTGACTTTGCGGTTGCTGATCAGCGCCCGCAGTTCTGCGAGCGCATCGGTTCCGCGCCCCCGCAACTCATCTGCAGGCAGTGTCTGCAACTGGTTCAGAAAACCCGAAAGGTCTTGCTGGTATTGCCTGATATCCATAAGAGGTTCCTTACACTACAAGTCCACGCATCGAGGCCGGACGACGCAGGCGTTTACCTTCATCGGCAACCGGCGGACGGCTGATCCGCATCCGCTGCACTTCCTGCAACAGCTCTTGTTCCGCGGCCTGCACCAACGGCTGATCCGGTGATCGAAAGACCCGATCACGAACCTCGGCAGACAACCCCAGGCCTTCCCACATTTCACCGAGCAAGCGTTCGCGGTGCTCGTTGTCCTCAATCGCCCTTTCGGCAGCCTGAAGCGTTTTGGCGTAGGTTTCGTCGTGCATATCCATGGCTCCTATAGTAGGGACAGGGCGATTGGCTTCCTGTCAGGCACGGTCGATTTTTTGTCGTTTTCGCATTGATTGCAGCGAACACACGTGTCCGGCCTGTAACTCGAACCAGCCGGCTTGCGGCTCGGCGGCGCCCGTCCAGCGACGATAGAAACGCTCCATCCGCTGGCCCTCCAGCGGACTTCCGGCCATCGCATCTACCTTGCCGTACAAACCGGCCTGCGGCCCGAGAACCGCGAGTACCGCCTCAGCCAGTACATAAAGCGCCGCAAAGGAATTGCCCAGACCGCGCCGCCCGTCGACGCGGCGCAGCATGACAATCCAGACCCGCGAACCTTCGCAGCGCCAGGCCAGCTCACAGCCGCCATGCACGAATCGCCAACCCAGCGACAACGAGCTCTGGCGCAGAAAATGCGGCTGAATGTCATAGCCTTTCGCTTGCAGCCAGTGCGTCAATGGATCGCCGCTCATAACGAAACCCGCCCCAAGGGCTGAATATTGATTTGCTGGGTCAGCTCCTGATACGAGAGCACCGGCAAGCCGTAGTAATCGCCTTCAATCAACTTGCGCACGTAGCGGCGGATGTCCATCGACACGACCAACACTGGTTTGGTCTGCATTTGCGAGAGGTCGCCGACGGTCTGCCGGACTTGTTCGAGGAAGGACTGGGTGACGGCCGGGTCCAGTGCCAGATAGCTGCCGGCACTGGTCTGACGGATGCCGCCACGAATCTGCTCTTCTACCAATTGGTCGAGCAGATAGGCCGGCAGGATGTTGTTGCCGCTCGAATACTTGTAGCAGATGTAGCGTTTGAGGCTGCTGCGGATGTATTCGGTGAGTTGCACCACATCTTTCTCTTTTTGCCCCCACTCGACCATCGCTTCGAGAATCGCCCGCAGATTGCGGATCGAGATGTCCTCGCCCACCAGGCGCTGAAGAATCTCGGTCATGCGCTGCAACGGAATGATGCGTTGGGCTTCTTTCACCAGTTCCGAATAGCTGTGCTCCATCTGCTCCAGCAGGTAACGGGTTTCCTGGATGCCGATAAAGTCTTCGGCGTATTCGCGCAGCACATGCGACAGGTGCCAGGTCAGCACCTGATCCATGGTCAGGAAAGCGCATCCGGATCGCTCAAGCCGCCCTTTGTGCTCGGCGTCGACCCACAACGTCGGTTGGCCCGGCAGCACCGGTTCGCCCTCTTCAAACGGCACGCCAATCAGCTCCAGCTGACTGGCCCTTTCCTGCACCAGCAACTGCGCACTGCGCAGGCGCCCACGTGCCACCGGCACCTCTTGCAACTGAATCAGGTATTCGCCGTCTTTCAAGCCGTCATTGAAGCGCAGATGGATACCCGGAAACGGAACGCCAAAGTCCAGATAGAGCGCACGTCGTACCCGCACCAGCTCATCATTGAGGGCGAGCGCCTCAAATTCCTGCTGCATGCCCGCATCGACATCGATCAGCAAGGGTACGGTCATGGCGAACTCTTCCTTGTCACCCAGGCGCGAGCCTTTGGGCTTGCTGCCCGAGGGCTTGGATTTGGGCCTGGCCGATGACGCGGCGCCCGCACCTTGCGCCAACAGCGTCGGCAAGTCCTTGGGGTTGTTCTCGGCGACCAGAGCGCGTTGACGCAACAACATGAAGTAGCCGCCACCGCCCACCACGGCCGCCAACACCATGAACGTCACCGTCGGGAATCCGGGGATAAGCCCGAACAACACCAGCAGCACACCACCGATCAACAGGGCCTTGGGCTGCGCCACGACTTGATCGCCGATGTCATTGCCCAGGTCCGAGGCGCCATCTGACGAGTCCCGGGTCACGATGATCCCGGCCGTGATCGCGATCAACAGCGCCGGTACCTGGCTGACCATGCCGTCGCCAATCGTCAGCACCGAATACAACTGCAAGGCATCGCCGGCGGTCATGCCCTTTTGGGTCATGCCGATGGTGATGCCCGCGAGGATGTTGATGAAAATGATGATCAGGCCGGCAATCGCATCGCCTTTGACGAATTTCATCGCGCCATCCATCGAGCCGAACATCTGACTCTCGCGCTCGATCACCGCTCGCCGGTCCCGCGCTTCGTTGACGTCGATGACACCGGCGCGCATATCGCCGTCGATACTCATTTGCTTGCCGGGCATCGCATCCAGAGAGAATCGCGCGCTGACTTCAGCCACGCGCTCGGCACCTTTAGTGATGACCAGAAACTGCACAATGGTGATGATCAGGAAGATGATGCAACCCACCACCAGATTGCCGCCCACGACGAAGTTGCCAAACGTGTAGACGATCTGGCCGGCGTCGGCTTCCAGCAAAATCATGCGCGTGGTGCTGACCGACAACGCCAGCCGGAACAACGTGGTGATCAACAACACCGCCGGGAATACCGAAAATTGCAGCGGCGAGCTGACGTAGACCGACATCATCATCAACACCACCGACACCGTGATATTGATCGCAATCAGGATGTCTAGCAGGAACGGCGGCAGCGGCAGGATCATCATGAACACCACGGCCAGCAGCATCACGGCCAGCATGATGTCCTGGCGCTCGCCCACCTTCCTCAGGAAATCAGACAGCGCGTTCATAAGACTCTCGCTGACTCAGAAACCGTTCGTGAGCGACGCGGGCATCGGCCATGCGTCCCTGTAACTGGCACGCGCGACTGACACAGTCCCACAGCGCCAGGTCATCCTCGCCATCGGCCAGCAACCGGTCGCATTGACGTTCGGCCAATGCGCCCTCCTCCAGTTGCAACAGCGCCACCACCAACGCCCTGCGCGCCTGGCGATGGGTCGGATCAACCGCCAGCAGCGCCTCAAGAAATATCCGTGCCCGACCTGGCTGGCCGCACTGCAGCTGTAACCAGCCGAGCAGTAGCAGCAGGTTTTGCTGTACCGGTTTCAACATCATGGGGGTCATACCTTGTGCAGCAAATGGAGGGCCATCTGCAGCAAATACTCGTCTTCGCTGCGGGCTTTGAGCAGCGCCAACGCAGCCTGAAACTCGGGCACATCGGGCGTAGAGATTTGCTGCTCGAGGTTTTTCAGAGCCTGGCGAAACGCCTGGGGTCGCAGCAGTTCCTGAAAGCTTTGGTCGGGACGGGCAAACGCCAGCAGCCGCCGCCCGGCGAGGTCCGTCGGATACAGACTATCGAGGTGAGTCTCGACTGAGTGGCCATCGGGCGGCAGTACATAGCGCTCGGGCAAGACGCTGGTGCGATGCTGCTCCCCGACCTCGGTCAGTTGTTCAATGCCAATGTGCGGGGCGCTGATCCGACTCACGGCTCAAGCACCGCGCGGCGCGCCGAACTCAATGTGCGCAGCGCCTGATGCAACACCGGGGCGGTGACGCGCCGATCATCCAGAGTGATCAGCAGTAACAGACGTCCGCTCGCCCACGCGCATCGCATCGGCAATGCCGGCCCGGTGCGGCTGAAGGTCAACGCCAAGGCACGAATCGCCCCCTGATGAACCTGATGCCACGCCAGATCCACCGCCAGCCACAGCGTAAGTTTGCGCTCATGCCGCTCGAGTTGCAGTGTGCCGGACTCTTCGAACTCCAGCTGAATCAGCGCCCCTGCCGGAGCGGGTACGACCACCCCGAGGTCCTGGCAAAACTGGGCCAATGCCTGGTCAATCCAGTGCATGTCGTTTACTCACTGTGCCTGCCATTCGTCTTCTTCCTGATCAATAGCCAGATCCAGCGCAAGCTGACAGGCATTGAGCAGGTTTTGACGCTGCTCCTCATCGCTAAAAATTTCCGTAGGGATCAGGCGGATCAGGCGTTTGATCTCACGAAAGAAATGGATCCGGCGTGCCGCGTCCTTGATTGCCAACGGCACGATCAGCCGCTGCACGTCCTGAACGTTCGCCCAGCGTTTGTCGACCAGGCCGATCAACCCTCCCATCAGGTCAGAAGGCCCGTATGCCATGCCCTCGCTCCCCTGTTACCAGCGCCTGCCAGAGCGCGTTGACCTGGTCCGAAAGGCCCGTCAGCACCCGCAACTTGTGCATGTCGCTCATTACCCGTTCGAGCTTGATCGGGTCGAGCCGCGCCTGCTGACTGTCGAGGTCGGCACTCAACGCCTTCATCAAAAATCCGGTCACGCCTTCCAGCGCGCTATTGCCGAACCGCGCATGAATGTCGTCCCACGCCGCACTCAGGCCGCGATAGTCCATGACGGCATCGCGGTAGGTGTCTCGCAGTGACTGGATGTCTCCAATCCCCTGCTCTGCAGCCTCCTTCGCCAACGGCCCGATCTGCAAGCCAAGCTCGATGGCGTGGCCCTGTTCCTGGGCCATCTCCAGCAGCGCCTGGTCAATCAGCTCGACTATCGCCCAGGCGTCGGTCTTGTCGGCCAGCTCTTTGCGCGCAAAGGTCAGGGCAACAAACTGATGACTGATCTCTCGAGAAAACCCCTTGAGGTACGCCTTGAGCTGCGCAAGGTTGTTCAACTGGCCGCTGCCGAGGTGCGCGACGAGGGCTTCGAGTTTTTGTTGCGACTCAAGGTCCGGGACTTTCCTGAGGTGCTCTTCGAGCATTTCGAGGATTTCACTGAGCCGCGCATGACCGTCGCTGACGCTGCGCTTGGCCAACGACTTTTCCACTCGCTCGGAGAACGCGAAGGTCAGTTCTTCAGCGGCGTCAGCCATCGACTGACTGATGGAAACGTACTGCACACGTTCGCCCTGGAAGCTGCCGGTCGGCCGGCTTTCACGCGCAATGCCCGCCTCGGTCTGTCGATCCGGCAGCGACGCCGCAGGGACGACACTCTGAATAATGGCCATAGGAGCACTCGCTTGCAGGCAACGGAGATGTGAATGCCATTGTAGAAACACGTCTGCCGGGGGCTCTGCCAAAATCGGTCGCTTTTTTTAGGCCTTGCGCCAACCAATTTCTAAAAACTTGCGACCGGCACTGAAATTACCGCAGCAGGCCTTTATTTATAGTGGCCGCCAGTCCCCCACCCAAGCCGACCATGCACCTCTCACTCGAACACATCACTGGCCAGATGCAGCAGGCCATCGATAAAGGTCGGCTGATTCAAATTCGCGGCCGGGTTACCCAAGTCACCGGCACACTGCTCAAAGCGGTGGTCCCGGGTGTGCGCGTGGGCGAACTGTGCCAACTGCGCAACCCGGACCAGTCGCTGTCGCTGATGGCCGAAGTCATCGGGTTTCAGCAGCATCAGGCGCTCTTGACCCCGCTGGGTGAAATGCTCGGTATCTCCTCGAACACTGAAGTCAGCCCGACCGGCACCATGCATCAGGTTGGCGTCGGCGATCACTTGCTGGGTCAGGTGCTTGATGGCCTCGGTCAGCCACTCAACGGCATCAGCCTGGGTGAGCCCGCTGCCTGGTACCCGGTTTACCGCGATGCACCGGACCCGATGAGCCGTCAGTTGATCCAGCGGCCGATTTCCCTCGGCGTGCGCACCATCGACGGCCTGCTGACGTGCGGTGAGGGTCAGCGCATGGGCATATTCGCAGCGGCCGGCGGAGGTAAAAGCACGCTGCTGGCCACTTTGATGCGCAGCGCTGACGTCGACGTCATCGTTCTGGCGCTGGTCGGTGAGCGAGGCCGGGAGGTACGCGAATTCATCGAGTCGGACCTCGGTGAGCAAGGGCTCAAACGCTCGGTGCTGGTGGTCGCCACATCTGACCGACCGGCCATGGAGCGCGCCAAGGCCGGGTTTGTCGCCACCACGATTGCCGAGTATTTCCGCGACCAGGGTAAACGCGTGCTGCTGCTGATGGACTCGGTGACCCGGTTTGCCAGGGCCCAGCGAGAGATCGGCCTGGCCGCTGGCGAGCCGCCGACCCGGCGCGGCTACCCGCCCTCGGTGTTCGCCGCCTTGCCGCGATTGATGGAGCGGGCCGGCCAGTCGGACAAAGGTTCGATTACCGCGCTGTATACCGTGCTGGTCGAAGGCGACGACATGACCGAGCCCGTGGCGGACGAGACCCGCTCGATTCTCGACGGACACATCATCCTCTCGCGCAAGCTGGCCGCGTCCAATCACTACCCGGCCATTGATGTACTGCGTTCGGTCAGCCGGGTGATGAACCAGATCGTGACAAGCGAACACCGCAATGGCGCCAACCAATTGCGCGAATGGCTAGCCCGCTACGAAGAGGTCGAGTTGCTGATCAAGATCGGCGAATACCAGAAAGGCCAGGACCCGGTGGCCGACCGGGCCATCGAGAAAATGGAAGGTATCCGTGCCTGGTTGCGTCAAGGCACTCACGAACCCAGTGATCTGCCGCGCTGCCTTGAACAACTCATGAGTCTGACCCGATGACGTTACCCACCCTGCTGCGCATCAAGAGCTTGCGCGTCGAGCGCGCGGAACAGGAGCTGCAACGCCAGGAGCGGCGGGTCGCCGAGGCACACCGTAGCCATCAGTCGGCAATCGCCGAACACCAGCAATACCGAGAGTGGCGCCAGGCGCAAGAGCATCAATTGTTCGAGCACTGCAAGGCCAAACCCATGAACCGCAAAGCGCTTGAACAGTGGCAGCAACAAGTGGCCCTGCTGCGAGAAAAGGAGGCGGCACTGGAACAGGGCATCGCCGAGCACGCCGAACATCTGACCCAGGAACGCGAACGCCTGCGCTTGAGCCGACGGCGCTTGCAGGAGGCTCAGCAGCAGGTGGAAAAATTCACCGAATTGACCCGCCATGCCCTCGCCGAGGAACGGCTGTTGCTTGAGTTCAAAGAAGAACAGGAGCTCGAAGAGTTCCGTCGTGTCGAGGCCGTTTCATGAGCAGAACTTCTCCACCGGACTTCCCGCAGGATGTCTTTGCGCGCACACCGGCTCCGGCACGGGTTGCAGCCGATCAGAGCCGTCAGGCTGAATTCGAACGGGCACTCAACCATAAACCTGATGCGAACGAGAAACGTCGGGCCGAAACTTTGCGCAAGTCCGATAGCCGTGAACCGGGCAAAACGCCTGCGAATGCATCGCGCGTTCCGGAAGATGATTCCCGGCACGTCACAGAGACCGCAAACCACAGACGAAAATCGCTCACCGGCCCTGAGTCAGATCCGGACACGCCGGATGAGCGCGCTGAAAAGGACGGAGCCGGCGCGCAACCGGAGCCTGGATCAGAACCCACGCCTGCGCCCACAGGCGCGCATCAGCAACCCGCGCTTGCGAGCGAACGCCCCGTGCCCGCCACAGGCCCGCGCGAAAACACCCCGGTGACCGCGAAGAACCCCGAACCGGGTCTGCCCGTTCCGCCCGGCGGCCCTGCACTCGGGGTCGTCGCAGAAACGGCCTCTGACCAGCACAATTCTTCTGGCGAGCAAGAGCAACAGCCGCCCTTGAATGCACTGTTCGAAGAGCCAAAAGCTGCTGCAGGCATGACCCAGACTCCGGGTGACAAACTGCTCGCCCGCTTGCTCAACAACGCCGAGCCGCCTGCGCTGAGTAGAGATCTCGACAAGCTGATGCAAACCCTGCAACTGCACATCCATACCGGCGTTTCCCGCAATGGAAGCACCACGTTGCTGCAGGTGAACCTGGCGCAACTGGGACAGATCGATGTGCAACTCGCCCATTCGCATGGGCACCTGCACGTTGAAATCCAGGCCAGTCCCGGAAGCCTGCTGCAACTTCAACTCGCCCGTGGCGACCTGATGGAGCGCCTGCAACGGCTCAACCCCGGACAACCGATCCAGTTGACCTTTAACCAGCATCAGCATGGAAGCGACCAAGGTTCGCGCCAGCGTCGGCACGTGCAGGACGAGTGGGAGCCAGACACATGAGCAGCCTGAAACTGCCTCGCGTTGAAGCTTGCGCACTGGCCTTGCAACAGAAAGTCAGTCGTTGTCGCACGCGCTACCCGCTCGCGGACGGCGAAGCCCGGCTGACGTTCCTGGCGCAGCCCGACGCGCTGGATGTGCGGCTCAATGTTCACTGGCAAGGTCTGGCCCTGAGCTGGCGCTGCCACAGTGCAAGCCTCGCCGGATGGCTTGAACCCCACTTGCAGGAAGCTGCGTTCAGCAGCCTGCCACCGCCGCTGCAATTGGCATTGCTGGAGCTGGAAAGTGCGCTGCTGCCGGGGCTCATCTGGAAAAGCATCGAACCGTGTCGGGCCGAGTCCGGCACGGACACACCGATGCTGGCATTGACGCTGTCACGCGGCGCGCAGCGTCTGGTGATCTGGCTTGAGGGTGCCCCCGACACGCTGCTTGCGTGCATGCCCGCGCGCCCATTGGCAGAGCTGACGGCAATTGCCTTGCGACTCTCGCTGCAATGGGGGCCGGTTTGCCTGCTCCCGGCGCAACTGCATTCACTGGCCACCGGTGATCTCCTGTTGCTGCCGGCGCGCCACGACGCCGCCAGCCCTTTACTCGGCGTCGTCGAAGACCGCCCATGGGCACGATTTCGCCACCACGATTCTCAACTGGAACTGCTCGCCATGCACAACGAAGCGCCCGTCGAAACCACACAGGATCTGGCCAGCCTGGATCAACTCCCGGTCCAGGTCAGTTTCGAAGTGGGCCGTCAGACCCTCGACCTGCACACCCTCGCCACCCTGCAGCCAGGATCATTGATCGATCTGGCCACGCCGCTCGAAGGCGAGGTACGGATTCTCGTCAATCAGCGCTGCCTTGGCGTGGGTGAACTGGTGAGCATTCAGGATCGCCTCGGCGTGCGTATCACCCGTCTGCTGCAGGATCAGCCCACATGATTCAACTGCCTGACGAGCTCAGCCTGATTTTCGGATTGGCGCTGCTGGCATTGCTGCCATTCATTGCGGTCATGGCCACCTCATTCATCAAGATGACCGTGGTCTTCTCATTGCTGCGCAACGCCCTCGGCGTGCAACAGATCCCGCCAAACATGGCCATGTACGGTTTGGCGATCATCCTGAGCCTGTACGTGATGGCCCCCGTCGGTTTCGCGACCCGCGATTACTTGCGTACACATGACGTCAGTCTCAGCAACACCGAGTCGGTGGAGCAGTTCCTCGACGAAGGCATGGAGCCGTATCGGGCCTTTCTGAAAAAGCAGATCAAGCCCCGCGAACACGCATTCTTCGTCGACAGCACCCGTCAGGTCTGGCCCAGCGAGTACGCGGACCGCCTCGAACCCGACAGCCTGTTGATCCTGCTGCCGGCGTTCACTGTCAGTGAACTGAGTCGCGCCTTCGAAATCGGTTTTCTGATTTACCTGCCGTTCATCGCGATTGACCTGATCATCTCGAACATCCTGCTGGCGATGGGGATGATGATGGTTTCGCCGATGACCATTTCCTTGCCGTTCAAGTTGCTGCTGTTCGTCTTGCTGGATGGCTGGGCGCGGCTGACTCACGGTCTCGTGATCAGTTACGGAGGTTGACGGGGTGAATAACGCCGAGATCCTTCACTTCACCAGCCAGAGCCTGTGGCTGGTGCTGATTCTGTCGATGCCCACTGTGCTCATGGCCGCTGCCGTCGGCACGCTGGTGTCGCTGGTGCAGGCACTGACCCAAATCCAGGAGCAGACACTGGGTTTCGTCGCCAAACTGATTGCCGTGGTCGTCACACTGTTTGTCACGGCCGGCTGGATGGGCAACGAGTTGTATGCCTTCGCCGAACTGACCCTGCTCAAGATTCCCCTCGTGCGATGAGCATTCAGGACCTGCAACAGCTTCTGCTGGCCTACACCCTGCTGCTGCCAAGAATCATCAGCTGCTTTGTGGTCATGCCGATTCTCAGCAAACAAATGCTCGGTGGCGGTCTGCTGCGCAATGGCGTGGCATGCTCACTGGCACTGTTCGCCTACCCCACCGTCGCCGGCACATTACCGATGACGCTGGATGGCATTGATCTGGCCATGCTGATCGGCAAAGAAGTGCTGCTCGGCCTGCTCATCGGATTTGTCGCAACGATCCCGTTCTGGGCCATCGAGGCGACCGGCTTCATCATCGACAACCAGCGCGGGGCCTCCATTGCCTCGACGCTCAACCCGACGCTGGGCAGCCAGACCAGCCCTACCGGCTTGTTGCTGACACAAACCCTGATCACCCTGTTTTTCACCGGAGGCGCGTTTCTGACCTTGATCGGCGCGCTGTATCAGAGTTACGTCAGTTGGCCGGTCGCGACGTTCTTCCCGTATATCGGTAGCCAGTGGGTGGACTTTTTCTACGGGCAATTCGCGCAACTGCTGCGTTTGTGCCTGTTGCTTGCCGCGCCCCTGCTGATCGCCATGTTCCTGGCCGAATTCGGCCTGGCCCTGATCAGCCGTTTCGCCCCGTCGTTGAACGTGTTCATCCTCGCGATGCCGATCAAAAGCATCGTCGCCAGCCTGCTGTTGGTGATTTACCTGAACGTATTGATGGACCACGCCTATGACAGCCTGTTGATCGCCATCGATCCGCTGCGCCAGTTGCGCCCGGTACTGGAGACGCCATGAGTGCGGAAAAAACCGAACAGCCCACACCGAAGAAAATCCGCGATGCACGGGCCAAAGGCCAAGTCGTCAAAAGCCGGGAAGTGGTGTCCACCGCACTGATCCTGGCATTGATCGCCACGCTCATCGGGTTCTCCGACTACTACATGGAGCACCTCGGGCAACTGATGCTGATGCCCGAAGAGTACGTGAACCTGCCTTTCCGACTGGCCTTGCAGTTGATGGTGGAAAACCTGTTCCAGGAGATGATTTATCTCTGCCTGCCACTGTTGGTCGTCGCCGCAGTGGTAGTGATCGCGGCGCATCTGGCGCAGTACGGGTTCCTGCTCAGCGGCGAATCGATCATGCCCGATCTGCAAAAGATCAACCCGGTGGAAGGCGCCAAGAAGATCTTTTCGATGCGCAGCCTGGTGGACTTTCTCAAATCGCTGTTCAAGGTGGCATTGCTCACGGTGTTGGTGTGGACGACTCTGGCCGACAATCTCGATGCGCTGGTCCGCCTGCCCGGTTGTGGCCTGGCCTGCATCGCACCGGTGATCGGTCTGCTGCTTGAGCATCTGCTGGTGGTCTGTGGCGTCGGGTTCATCGTGATCTCGGCGCTTGACTACGCCTTCGAGCGTTACCAGCACACCAAGCAATTGCGCATGAGCAAGGACGAGGTCAAACGCGAATACAAAGAGATGGAAGGCAGCCCGGAAATCAAAAGCAAGCGGCGGCAGTTTCACCAGGAATTGCAGTCGAGCAACCTGCGCGCTGACGTCAAACGCTCCTCGGTGATCGTCGCCAACCCCACCCACATCGCCGTGGGCATTCGCTACGTGAAGGGCGAGACGCCGCTGCCGATCGTCACCTTGAAACACACCGAAGCCATGGCCCTGCAGGTGCGGCGGATTGCCGAGGAAGAAGGCATCCCGGTATTGCACCGAGTGCCGCTGGCCCGGGCGCTGTATCAGGACAGTCATGTCGATCAGTACATCCCCGCTGACTTGATTCAGACCACCGCTGAAGTGTTGCGCTGGCTCGACAGTCAGCAACAAACCCCTCCACCGGAGCTGTAACACGCCTCGGCACTTGCGGTTTTTTCAGGCCAAGCGGTAACGGCGTGCCGATCATGCGGTCAACGCAGGCACGGTCTAAAGCCTCGCTGAATGTAACTCCTGCTGAAAACCACGCATCACAGTGATGCCCGCCACGCCGGGCTGTCTTCTTACGCCTTCATCCAAAGGACCCCGGATGCTTGAACTCGTCGCCGCTTTCATCTGCCTCACCACCCTCCTCACCTTCGTAAACTTTCGCTTCATCGGCCTGCCGCCAACCATTGGTGTAATGGTCACCGCGCTGATGTTCTCCTTGCTGCTGCAAGGCCTGAGCCTGCTCGGCTACCCCGGCCTGGAAGAGCGTGTGCAGCAACTGATCGGCCAGATCGACTTCGGCGATCTGCTGATGAACTGGATGCTCTCGTTCCTGCTGTTCGCTGGCGCCTTGCACGTAAATCTGAACGACCTGCGCAGCTATCGTTGGCCGATCGGCCTCTTGGCAACGTTCGGTGTACTGATCGCTACCGCGGTAATCGGCAGTCTCGCCTATTACATTTTTGCCCTGTTCGGCTGGCACGTGAGCTTCCTCTACTGCCTGCTGTTCGGTGCGCTGATTTCCCCGACCGACCCGATCGCGGTGCTCGGCGTGCTACGAACCGCCAACGCCTCGAAACCACTGAAAACCACCATCGTCGGCGAATCGCTGTTCAACGACGGCACTGCGGTTGTGGTGTTTACCGTGTTGCTGGGCATCGCCCAACTCGGGGAGACCCCGACCATCGGTGCCACTGCCATGCTGTTTGCTCACGAAGCGATTGGCGGCGTGCTGTTCGGCGGGCTGATCGGTTATCTGGTCTACCTGATGATCAAAAGCATCGAGCAGCACCAGATCGAAGTGATGCTGACCCTGGCGCTGGTAATCGGCGGCTCGGCAATGGCCTCGGAGTTGCACGTCTCGGCACCGATTGCGATGGTGGTCGCCGGTCTGATCATCGGCAACCTCGGGCGCAATCTGGCGATGAACGACATGACCCGCAAATACCTCGACGGCTTCTGGGAGTTGCTCGATGACATGCTCAACGCGCTGCTCTTCGCCTTGATCGGCATGGAGCTGTTGCTGCTGCCGTTCAACTGGCTGCACTTGGCGGCGGCGGGTTTGCTGGCGGTGGCGATTCTGCTGTCGCGCCTGCTCACCGTGGCGCCCGCAATCCTCTTGCTACGCCGTTGGCGCACGGTGCCGCGCGGCACCATTCGTGTGTTGACGTGGGGCGGTTTGCGCGGCGGCGTGTCGGTTGCCCTGGCACTGTCGCTGCCGCTGGGTATCGAGCGTGACTTGCTGCTGAGCATCACCTACATCGTCGTGCTGTCATCGATCCTGATACAAGGCCTGACCATTGGCCGCGTCGTTCGCGGGGTGACCACTCCGCAAAGCGTCGGCACTGCCGATTCTGCACACTGACCCTTGAACCGGGCACCGTCGCGGCGCACTCGCGCTGTGACGGTGCCCGGTTCAGGTATCAGCCGGCAGCTCTCAACACGGCATCAACCTGCTCCGCAGCGTGCAAAAGCACGCTGTCTTCTCTAAAACCTCCGATCATTTGCAGCCCAACGGGTAACGCCGCGGCATTGCGCACGAGAGGAAGGTTGATCTGAGGCAAGCCAAACGCCATCCAGAACTTGCTGAAATCGGAAGGTCCGGTCGCGCCAAGGCCCAACGGAGCGACGATGCCACAGCTCGCACCCAGCATGGCGTCAAACGGTTTGAAGATGGCTTCCAAAACCATCGCCAACTTCGCCAAACGCTGCTTTGCCGCTGATTCTTGTGCCCACGTCGTCAGACGAGCGCGCTCGATCATGACCAATAATTCTTCACTGAGCAGGTCAGGATGCGCTTGCAACTCCTTGGCCAATGATCGGGCGCCCTCGCAATCGTTGATTAGCAGATGGTCATCGAATACAGCCGCAAACTCCTCGGGCAACGCCACCTCGCTCACTTGATGCCCCGCCAGACGCAGCTCTTCAACGGCAGCTTGCAATGACCTGGCGACGTCCTCGTCGACCTGATCCCAACGCGCCGTACGGCAGAAACCGAATGAGCATAAATGCCGCTCAGCAGCAGGCGCCGGTAAACCGGGGATCAAGACTTGAGCCATCAGTCGCAGATCACGCACCGAGCGGCCATACCAACCCGCCGTGTCGAAGCTCGGCGCCAACGGCTTGACCCCTTCCAGAGGCACCAGCCCGTAAGTAGGTTTGAACGCATACAGGCCGCAATAGGACGCCGGCTTGATCAATGACCCGGCGGTCTGGCTGCCCAATGCAAGTGGAAAAAACCCCGCCGCCATGCCCGCTGCCGAACCGGCACTGGAGCTGCCGGGTGTGCGATCAAGATCGTGTGGATTGCGGGTTGGGCCGGTGTGCATGTAAGCGAATTCAGTGGTGTGGGTCTTGCCCATGATCACCGCGCCGGCCTGGCGCAGCAGCGCGACGACATGAGCGTCACGCGAAGGATGGTTATGCGCATAGATGGGGGAGTAAAAACGCGTGGGATGATCGACGGTGTCGTAGATGTCTTTGACCCCCACGGGGACACCTGCGAGCAGGCCTTTCGCGCTGCTGTTTATCCGTTGGCGCGCTTGCTTGCGCACCTCGTCAGGGTCGAACGCAACAAAGGCTTTTATGCTCTGCTCTTGCGCTTCGACACAGTCAAGAAAGTGCTCAGTCACTGCCTCTGCGCTCACGACCTGCGAACGAACCCATTGCGAAATGGCTGTGGCGTCGTTTTGGTTAAAGTTGTGCATAAACGCCCTGCAGATCAGTGAAGCCCTTGATCTCGATAGGGTTTGAGGCAGAATCGAGAAAGAACATCGTTGCCTGCTCACCGGGTTCTCCGGGAAAACGAATGCTGGGTGGCAGAACAAATTGCACTTGGCCTTTGAGTAGCCGGTCTCTTAAAACGACCCAGTCCGACATCTCGAGTATCACGCCAAAATGCGGCATCGGCACGTTGTGCTCACCGACTTTCCCCGTGTTGCTTACCGAAAAGGGTTCGCCCAGATGCAACGACAATTGATGCCCGAAAAAATTGAAATCGACCCAGGTATCGGTGCTGCGCCCTTCCTCGCATCCCAGCAGATCACCATAGAACTGCCGGGACAGCTGCAAATCACGGACGTGAAAAGCGAGATGAAAAATCGATTGCATAAGCCACTCCTGATGATGGAAACAGCCGAACGGTTGCAGACTGTGCGGTTTCCATGAAAAGAGATAGCCTGTAATTCTTTCCGCCTTCGAAAGTATTTCTTATGGATACGCGCTATTTGAAAAGCCTTATCGCCGTCGTGGAGTCTGGCTCCATCGCCCATGCCGCGCGTATCGAAGGGTTGACGGCGGCTGCGGTCAGCCAGCGCATTCTCGCGCTCGAACGACAACTCGGTTTTGAGTTGCTATCGCGCGTCGGGCACGCCGCCAGGCCAAGTCAGGCCTGCCTTGGTCTATTGCCCCGCGCCAAACGCATCGTTCGCGAAACGGCATTACTGGCGGGAGATGCTGACGTGGGAGGACTGACCGGGCAGTTGAAAATAGGCGCTATTTCCACCGTTCTGACGGGGCTTCTACCTGGCGCATTACGAGCACTGACCGAGCGGGCGCCGGGGCTGAAGCCGGTTATCGTGCCGGGAACATCGCGGTCGTTGTATCAAGCACTGCTCTCGGGAGACGTCGACGCTGCGATCCTCGTCGCTCCCCCATTTGAATTGCCCAAAGCCCTGCGGGCCGTATCGCTACGCAAGGAGCCGCTGGTGTTTCTGTCGCAGGAAAAGTCCTCGGCCAGCATCCCCGCGCAACTGCAGAGCCAACCCTACATCCGCTACGATCCTGATGCCTGGGGCGGACGGCATGCCGAGGAATATCTGGCCGACCATGGCTTGAAGCCGACGCCGCTGGTAGATCTGGATGCGCTGGAGACCATTGCCATGCTCGTGACTGGAGGGCTTGGCGTCAGTCTGGTGCCCTATTGGTCGGGCTTTGAACAATGGGGCCATAAATGTGCTGTGAGCCAGATTGGCAACGATCGGTATGATCGTGAGGTTGCGCTGATCAGCCCTGCACAGACTGACCGGCCGAACATGATCAGCGCTTTGTGCGAGGCACTCGCAACCGCGCAGCCTGACCGCGCTAATCCTCCTTCGACTTGCCCTGAACCTCCTCAGGGCCGGCAGCTTTCAGTGAGCCGCTCTCACTGCGAATCTGCGCGTGGCTGATCAGCGCAAAGATAAAACTGCCGCCGATGATATTGCCCGCCAGCGTTGGGCCAGCGAACACCATCCAGAAATCACTCCACGGCAACTCGCCAGCAAATACCAGATACGACACCTCTGCCGAACCGACGACGATATGGGTGAAATCGCCGAGGGCCATGAGGTAGGTGATGAGGATGATGATCCACATCTTCGCGCTCTCCATCGACGGGATCATCCAGACCATGGTCGCGATCATCCACCCGGAGACAATGCCTTTGGCGAACATCTGGCTGGCGTGATTTTCCATGACCTTGCGGCCGATTTCGAGAAAGGCCAGGTCGGTCTTGCTGTCGAAGATCGGCAGTTCGAGCATCACGTAGGCCACCAGAATGGTGCCGCAGAGATTGCCGAACAACACCACCGTCCACAGACGAATCAGTCGGCCGAAATTGCGAATCGTCGGTTTGGTCATGACCGGCAGCACAGCGGTCAGGGTGTTTTCGGTGAACAGTTGCTGACGGGCGAGGATCACTGCAAGGAAACCTGCGCAGTAGCCAAAACTGGCGATCACCTTGAATTCTTCACCGTCGGGCAGCCGCGAATTGAGCAAGCCCATGCCCATCAGTGACAGACCCATGGTCAACCCTGCGGCCAGCGCCGACCACCAGAGAGCAGCGATGCTGCGTTCCAGTTCCTGATCGCCTTGGGTGCGGATGATTTCATGCAGAACCGCCGCGCGAGGCGGCTGGCTTTTCTCGACTTCGTGTTTTTCTTCGGTCGAGAGATCGGGGGTCTTGCCGTCGGTGGGCGTGGTCATGGCGTGGGAACCGTGGGGGTGGTGTTTACCTACGACCTTCGCGCTATTGAATACGTTCTATAGGCGCCACGCGAATCCTTGGGTGCACGCCGACAATGTAGGAGCTGCCGAAGGCTGCGATCTTTGGATCTTGTTTTTTAGCGGCAAGATCAAAAGATCGCAGCCTTCGGCAGCTCCTACAGGTCAGCACAATCTCTGTGGGAGCGAGCCTGCTCGCGAAGGCCGCACCACCACTATCACTTGGTGACTAATTCATCTTCCTGGAACTGGTCTTTGACGTATTTGATCTCGGTCCGCCCGTGCGGGGCCGGCAAGCCGTCTTCGCCGAGGTTGACGAAAACCATCTTCTCAACGGTGAGAATGCTCTTGCGGGTGATCTTGTTGCGCACTTCGCAGGTCAGGGTGATCGAGGTGCGGCCGAACTCGGTGGCGGTGATGCCCAGTTCGATGATGTCGCCCTGGCGCGAGGCGCTGACGAAGTTGATTTCGGATATGTACTTGGTCACCACGCGCTGATTACCCAACTGGACGATGGCGTAAATCGCTGCTTCCTCGTCGATCCAGCGCAGCAAGCTGCCGCCGAACAGAGTGCCGTTGGGGTTCAGGTCTTCGGGTTTTACCCACTTGCGGGTGTGGAAATTCATGTTCACTCCTGAGCGTTTGCCGAAAGATGGGTGCCATCTTGGCAGACCGAGCGGTCATGCTCCATGAGGCTTCGACTATGGTCGCTATTAGCGATCTTCATTTGCCCGACAGAAACCCTTTGGAAGATCAGTTTAGACGGCTATAATCGCCCCCGTTTCAAAACGGTAACGTTCACTTGCTACCGTTTTCCCGCCACCTGTCCGAGGGGCGCTGCAGCAGGTTCAACCTGTCAGGCTCGGATGGGGCGTTGACTGGCTCAGGCCGGACACTAAACGCACAACGGCGCCCATTCGCATACATTACGAATGGAGGCTCTTCATGAGCGCTGTTATCACGCCTGCAGATTTTAACGATTACAAAGTTGCCGACATGTCCCTGGCTGCCTGGGGCCGTCGCGAAACCATCATCGCCGAATCGGAAATGCCGGCTCTGATGGGTCTGCGTCGCAAGTACTCCGGCGAACAGCCGTTGAAAGGCGCCAAGATCCTCGGCTGCATCCACATGACCATTCAGACCGCCGTGCTGATCGAAACCCTGGTTGCCCTGGGTGCCGAAGTACGCTGGTCGTCCTGCAACATTTTCTCGACTCAGGATCAGGCTGCTGCCGCTATCGCTGCTGCCGGTATCCCGGTTTTCGCCTGGAAAGGCGAAACTGAAGAAGAGTACGAGTGGTGCCTGGAACAAACCATCCTGAAGGATGGCGCGCCATGGGACGCCAACATGATCCTCGACGACGGCGGCGACCTGACTCAGCTGCTGCACGACAAGTACCCACAAGTACTGGATCGCGTTCACGGCGTAACCGAAGAAACCACCACCGGCGTACACCGTCTGCTGGACATGCTGGCCAAGGGCGAGCTGAAAATCCCGGCCATCAACGTCAACGACTCGGTGACCAAGTCCAAGAACGACAACAAGTACGGCTGCCGTCACAGCCTGAACGATGCGATCAAGCGCGGTACCGACCACCTGCTGTCCGGCAAGCAAGCGCTGGTCATCGGTTACGGTGACGTGGGCAAGGGCTCGGCTCAGTCCCTGCGTCAGGAAGGTATGATCGTTAAGGTTTCCGAAGTTGACCCGATCTGCGCCATGCAAGCCTGCATGGACGGTTTCGAGCTGGTTTCGCCGTTCATTGACGGTATCAACGACGGCACCGAAGCAAGCATCGACAAAGCGCTGCTGGGCAAGATCGACCTGATCGTGACCACCACCGGTAACGTCAATGTTTGCGACTCGAACATGCTCAAAGCCCTGAAGAAGCGTGCTGTTGTCTGCAACATCGGTCACTTCGACAACGAAATCGACACCGCTTTCATGCGCAAGAACTGGGCATGGGAAGAAGTGAAGCCACAGGTACACAAGATCCACCGTACCGGCCCAGGCGCTTTCGACGCGCAGAACGACGACTACCTGATCCTGCTGGCCGAAGGCCGTCTGGTGAACCTGGGCAACGCCACCGGTCACCCGAGCCGCATCATGGACGGTTCGTTCGCCAACCAGGTGCTGGCGCAGATCTTCCTGTTCGGCCAGAAGTACGCCGACCTGTCGCCAGCCCAGAAAGCCGAGCGCCTGACCGTTGAAGTACTGCCGAAGAAACTCGACGAAGAAGTGGCCCTGGAAATGGTTCGCGGCTTCGGCGGCGTGGTCACTCAACTGACCAAGCAACAGGCTGACTACATCGGCGTCACCGTCGAAGGCCCGTTCAAGCCGCACGCTTACCGCTACTGATTGGCTGAGCGTCAACGCGGTGTGCCTGGCACGCCGCGTTGCCTGACTGGCGCTGCTGACCGCTCTGTGTAGGAGCTGCCGCAGGCTGCGATCTTTCAAGATCAAAAGATCGCAGCCTGCGGCAGCTCCTACAGGGGTGCAGCGTCCGGCTTACGTGTTTCCAAGGGTATGACCATGTCCCAAGACCGTCGCTACAGCTTCGAGTTCTTCCCGACCAAGACCGATGCTGGGCATGAAAAGCTGCTCAACGTTGCCCGTCAGTTGGCAACGTACAATCCTGATTTTTTCTCCTGCACCTATGGCGCTGGTGGTTCGACGCGTGATCGCACCCTCAACACCGTTCTGCAACTGGAAAGCGAAGTCAAAGTACCGGCCGCACCGCACCTGTCGTGCGTCGGCGACAGCAAGGACGACCTGCGCGGCCTGCTGAACGAGTACAAGGCTGCCGGCATCAAGCGCATCGTTGCCCTGCGTGGCGACCTGCCGTCCGGCATGGGCATGACCAGCGGTGAGCTGCGTCACGCCAATGAACTGGTTGAATTCATTCGTGAAGAAACCGGCGATCATTTCCACATCGAAGTGGCGGCTTACCCGGAGATGCATCCGCAAGCGCGCAACTACGAAGACGATCTCGCCAACTTCGTGCGCAAGGCTCGCGCCGGCGCCGACAGCGCGATCACTCAGTACTTCTTCAACGCCGACAGCTACTTCTACTTTGTCGACCGTTTGCAGGCACTGGGCGTGGATCTGCCGATCGTGCCGGGGATCATGCCGATCACCAACTACAGCAAGCTCGCGCGCTTCTCCGATGCCTGCGGTGCGGAAATCCCGCGCTGGATTCGCAAGCAGCTGGAAGCGTATGGCGATGACAGCCAAAGCATTCAGCGCTTTGGCGAGCAAGTCGTCAGCGAGATGTGCGAGCGTCTGTTGCAGGGCGGCGCACCGGGGCTGCACTTCTATTCCATGAACCAGGCTGAGCCAAGCCTGGCGATCTGGAATAACCTGAAGTTGCCTCGTTGAAACAGTTGCAAGTTTCAAGCTGAAAGCGACAAGCAAGATCAAGAGATCGCAGCCTTCGGCAGCTCCTACAGGGGTTGTTGTTGCTGCGATCTTTTGCTTTTAAAGGCGCGAAACAGAGCATGTGCTGTCACTTTCTGGCTCTTTCGCGTTTCTCGTCGTAATCTCAAGCCATGCCTTTGATCGCGCAATTATTCACGGTGCTGGTTTTTGCTTGCCTGAGCTTTGCCGCTCGGGGCGAGAAGTTGCGTATTGTCACCGAGCCGTGGGCACCTTACGTGTACGAGGAGAACGACAAAAAACTCGGTCTCGACTACGAAACCACTGCCATTGTGTTCAAGCGCCTGGGCATTGAAGTCGAATGGCAATTCCTGCCCTGGAAGCGCTGCCTGTCGATGCTCGAAACCGGTCAGGCCGACGGTGCACTGGACATCTTTCACAGCGACGAACGCGACGCTACTCTGCTCTACCCCGTCGAACCGCTGTCGGACGTCGAGTTCGTGATGTTCTATGCCAACGACCGACCGCACCCGTTCAGCAAGCTCGAAGAACTCAAAGGCCTGACCATCGGCACCTCGCCGGGTTATCTGTACAGCCCCGACTTCAGTGAATCAACGCTGTTCACCCGTGAACCTGCACCGACACACGAGGCCAATTTCGGCAAACTGGTGCGCGGCCGCATCGACTTGCTGATCACTGATCGCCGCGTTGGCCAGCATTTGCTCGATGAGTTGAATATTCGCGATCAGATCAGCGAAAACCCCACCGTCATCAGCCGTCAGAGCCAATTTTTAGCGGTTCGGCGCAATGCTGGAATGGATTTGCTGGTGCAGCGCTTTGGTGCCGAACTCAAGCGTTTCAAGCGTGAACCGGCCTACGCCGAGCTGAGCGCGCGCTACGGCGCGGCGCCCGCCAACACCGCGCCGCTGGGCAATGCCTCGGTCAGCAGCAAAACCGTTGAGCAGCAGGAAAGCAGCGCGCAGTGATTGCTCTGTTATACTCCGGCGTTCCCGCCAGGCTCACGCCCGGACGCCCGGAACCGTAACAGGCCTCTCGACCCGCTACAGCGCAGCTTTGCAGCCCGCGCGAGCGCTCCTGACGTGCCTTCGGAACCGCAGCAGGACCGGACGGGATTGCGTCCTCTTAAACGTGATTCGCGCCAGGCAAGACTCCCATTGGGCCAAGCCCTAACTAAAACAGGATTACTCATGTCCTTTGCTTCCCTCGGTCTCTCCGAGGCTTTAGTCCGCGCCATCGAAGATGCGGGCTATACCGAGCCTACTCCGGTGCAACAGCGGGCCATTCCCGCCGTGTTGCAAGGTCGCGACCTGATGGTTGCGGCTCAGACAGGTACTGGTAAAACCGGCGGTTTCGCCCTTCCGATCCTGGAGCGGTTGTTCCCGAATGGTCACCCGGACAAATCCCAGCGTCACGGCCCGCGCCAACCGCGCGTACTGGTCCTGACCCCGACCCGCGAACTCGCGGCCCAGGTTCACGAGAGCTTCAAGATCTACGCCCGTGACCTGAAATTCGTCAGCGCCTGCATCTTCGGCGGCGTCGGCATGAACCCACAGGTTCAGGCCATGTCCCGTGGTGTTGACGTGCTCGTTGCCTGCCCGGGTCGTTTGCTCGACCTCTGCGGCCAGGGCAGCGTTGACCTGTCCCACGTTGAAATCCTCGTCCTCGACGAAGCCGACCGCATGCTCGACATGGGTTTCGTGCACGACGTGAAGAAAGTCCTCGCGCGCCTGCCGTCCAAGCGTCAGAACCTGCTGTTCTCGGCGACGTTCTCCAAGGACATCACCGACCTCGCCGGCAAGCTGCTGCACAACCCGGAACGCATCGAAGTGACGCCGCCGAACACCACGGTCGAGCGCATCGAACAACGCGTCTTCCGTCTGCCGGCCAGCCACAAACGTGCGCTGCTGGCGCACCTGATCACCGCCGGCGCGTGGGAACAGGTGCTGGTGTTCACCCGTACCAAGCACGGCGCCAACCGTCTGGCCGAGTACCTGGACAAACACGGCCTGCCGGCTGTGGCGATCCACGGTAACAAGAGCCAGAACGCGCGCACCAAAGCGCTGGCCGACTTCAAGGCCAACCAGGTGCGCATTCTGGTCGCCACCGACATCGCCGCACGCGGTCTGGACATCGATCAGTTGCCACACGTTGTCAACTTCGAACTGCCGAACGTCGATGAAGACTACGTGCACCGTATCGGCCGTACGGGCCGTGCCGGTCGTTCGGGCGAGGCGATCTCGCTGGTTGCCCCGGACGAAGAAAAACTGCTGAAAAGCATCGAACGCATGACCAAGCAGAAAATCGCCGACGGCGACCTGATGGGCTTCGATTCGAGCACCATTGAAGCCGAGAAGCCAGAAGTGCGTGAGCGTCCGGACGTGCGCAACCCGCGCAATCCACGTGGCCCACGCGGCGATGGCCCGAATGGCGGCGGCGGTGGCGGCGGTCGTAAAGACAAAGGCAAAGACAAGGGCAAGGAAAAACCTGCCGGTGAACGTGGCGAGCGCCCTGCCCGTCAGCAGAAACCTCGCGAAGGTACTCCGGCCCGTGAACAGCGTCAGCCATCGCAGCCGCCACGCGCCGCTGCCGATCGCGCACCGGACGAGTTCCTCGACGACGATATCGATAACTTCGGTAACCGCGTTGATTACGTGCCGAAGCCAGCCCCGGCTGGCGGTCGCGGCCGTCGTCCAGGTGCACCGGCTCAAGGTGCAGGCGCAGGCGCAGGTTCGGGCGCACCACGCGGCGGTCAGTCGCAAGGTCGTCAGAATGGCCCGCGCAACAGCAACGGCTCAAGCACCGGCACTCCACCGGCCAAACGCAGCGGCCCGCGCAACGGCGCACCGCGTGATGGTCAATCGGCTCGTCGCGACGACTCGTCCTCGTCTTCGCGCAACCGCCGCCCGGCCCGTGACGATCAGCCACGTACCGAACCGGCCGTGCAGAACCCGCGCAGCACTGGCCCGAAGATCATGCACAAGGAGTCGAAGGCTGATCGCTTCCCGACACCTGAGCAGCTTGATCAACTGCCAAGCCGTCCACGCGGCGAAAAACCGGCATTGCTGACCCGCAATCGCTGAGTGACCCCTCACAAAAACGCCCCGACTGGTTCGGGGCGTTTTTGTTTAGAGCGGTCAATTCGATTGCCCTCTCTCACAGCCTGACAATCACGCCACGCTGCCTTGTTTATGGAAGAGCTTGGCGAAAATCATCCATTTGCCTTGCACTTTCATCACGTTCAGATAGTCGACCATAATATTGTCGAACAGTCGCAGACGTACCTTAACCATCGCCATTTCCGGCGACATCACATCGATCATCAGAATCTCGTCCAGGCTCGCAAATCCGCGCTCTTGCGGCGATTCGCGTCCTTGCACCATGGCGCGATATTGCGCGAAGGGCCGCACGGTCACTTCCCCGTCCTGAGCACTGTAGAGGACACAGCCGGGGTGGAAAACTTCGTCGAAGCCCTGTAAATCCTGGGTTTGCAACACGCTGAAGTAGTTCTCCAGCATTGCCTTGATTTCATTGATTAGCATGGACAGATCCTAGTCGAAGGGGCACGAAGTCATTAACGCCCACCGGGGCGTGCGGTGGATTATTCGCAACCTCGACAACCCTCGTATAGCGGCGTTTTTTGCCCGGTTCAGTGAATGGAATTCAACTATTGAAACTCCCTCCGTTAGCCGCCCTTCGGGCGTTCGAAGCCCTCGCAAGACTGGGCAAGGTCAACCTCGCCGCCACCGAACTGCACGTCACCCACAGCGCCGTCAGCCACCAGATACGCTCACTGGAGGAATACCTGGGTATCAACCTGACTGAGCGCAACGGTCGTGGCGTAACGCTGACCGAAGAGGGGCGTGTTTACGCTTATCAGATCCGCCAATCGCTCGGTGAAATCGCCGGCGTCACAGAAAAATTCCTGTACAGAACCCGACACCCACAACTGTCCCTCTCGGTGCTGCCGTCCTTTGGCATGTTCTGGTTGCTGCCGCGCCTGCAAGGATTTCTCGACGCTCACCCTGGCTTGCGCCTGAAACTGGTGGCCAGCATGGAGCTGTCCAGTTTCGAGGGCGAAATCATCGACGCCGCCATTCGGTTCGGCCATGGAAAATGGCCAGATGTACACTGCGAACCGCTGATGTCAGATTCATTGATCGTCGTCGCGGCCCCTCAATTCAATCACGGGCGCTTGCCGACTGACGCCGCTTCCGTCCTTGAGCACCCGCTGCTTCACGCCAGTGAAAGCTGGTCGACATGGCTGATGGCGGGAGGCGTCGAGCAAACCCGCCCCCCGGCGGCACTCGAATTCACTGATTCAACGTTGATGCTGGAAGCCGCGCGCCTGGGCTACGGCGTTGCACTGACGCGCCGATCCATTGCTCACGCCATGATCCAGCGCGGGCAACTGGTCAGGCTGACCGACGTCGAACCCGTGCACGCATCCCGATATTTCATGCTGTGGCCAACTCATTCCAGACGTTCGGCACAGCTGGCGAGCTTGCTGACGTGGCTGCGCCAGCAAATCATCGAGTATCAAGACAGTATTGCCTGAACGCCAGACAGCAAAACGCCGACCCGAAGGTCGGCGTTCTGATGGCGCAATCTACTTACTTGGCTTTCACGCCTTCGAAAGAGATGTACAGGTCGACATTGTCGGACTGTGGGCCCAGGTCCATCATCTTGCCGAAATCAGAGCGCTTGATGCTGGTGGTGCCTTCGAAGCCGGCACGGTAGCCGCCCCATGGATCCTTGCCTTCGCCCAGGAACACAGCTTTAACCACGATTGGCTTGGTCACGCCGTGCAGAGTCAGGTCGCCGGTCACGTCAGCAGTGTCTTTACCCGCGGCGTTCTTGCCGGTGGATTTGACGCTGGTGGAGACGAACTTGGCGTCAGCGAATTTGCCCACGTCCAGGAAGTCTTTGCTGGCGATGTGCTTGTCGCGTTCGGCGTGGTTGGTGAATACGCTGGCGGTTTTCACGTTGAATTCGATTTTGCTGTCTTCAGGCTTGGCAGCGTCGAAGCTGAACTTGCCGTCGATGTCCTTGAAGGTACCGGTGATGTAGCTGTAGCCCAAGTGGCTGATCTTGAAGTCGACGAAGGCGTGCTGGCCTTCTTTGTCGACGGTGTAGTCAGCAGCCATCACGTTTGCCGACAGCACGGCAGAACCGATTGCCAGAGCGGCCAGAGTCTTTTTCAACATGCTTTCTTTTCCTTTGAGTCGAGGTTGAATTTCAGGCTTTGCGACCGAGCATTCGCGTCAGGGTCGCATCACGATCGATAAAGTGGTGCTTCAATGCTGCCAACGCATGAAGGCCGGAAAAAATTACCAGCGCCCACGCCAGCCAGAGATGAATCACCCCAGCGGTATCTGCCTGATCCGGTAGCCCGGAAACCAGTGCAGGAACTTCAAACAGGCCAAACACCGGGATCCCGACACCGTCTGCGGTGGAAATCAGGTAACCGGCAATCATCACAGCGAACAGCGCCAGATACAAAAACCCGTGGCCGAATTTGGCGCCGATACGGGTCATGCGGCTGTAGCTCTGCAGCGTCGGCGGCGGTGGGCTGATAAAGCGCCACAACACCCGCAACACCATCACGCCCAGCAGCACCAGACCAATGCTCTTGTGCAGATCCGGCGCGTCTTTGCGCCAGGTGCTGTAGTAATCCAGCCCGACCATCCACAGACCCAGCGCGAACAGCCCGAAGACCACCAGCGCCACACCCCAGTGCATGAAGATGCTGACCCAACCATAGCGCGAAGAAGAGTTACGTAGCTGCATTGCCCAAATCCTGTGAGAACTGCGAACCAAGACTAGCGAGTTATCTATCGAATTAAAGCGGAAAATTTCGCTTTGAAATATCGAGAAATACGATCAAGAGTCTGTAAGTGGCGTGTTAAGGAAAGATTAAAGGTGATTTTTTAGCGAGATGCTCAGGGCAGAATGGTCGATTCTCGCGGTCCGACTCGGCGTCAGCAAGCGTGATACCGACAGGCGACTTTCACGACAAGATCTAAAATAGCGAAACTTTTCAATCAATAAATATGTATCTCTATTTGCACTTTCCAACCTGATCAAATGGTGACTCAAATCATTCATTGAGAAGGTGAAATACATGGCTCTCCGTTACACCCCCTTTCAAGCAAGCGGTTCATCGGTGTTACCTCCGAACCAAACAATGTCTCCTGGGCAATACTTGCAATCGGAAAATGGCCGATTTCGTCTAATATTGCAGAGTGATGGAAACCTGGTAATCAAAGAAGGTGAAACCGTCATTTGGATCGCCGACAGTAACCAGCCTTACAGCGCAACTTTGCATCCAAAGAAAATGCGCGAACCTCTGCAGTTCGTCATCAGCAATAGCGGCTTTCTCTATGATCCGTCAAGACGCCGTCTTTGGATTGCCGAAAGCACCCACAGCATTGACAAGTCACTCTGGTACAACACTTGTATGACTATCCAGGAGGATGGAAATCTGGTCATTTATGATCAGCGCACTGGCGATCCACGCTGGGCACGCTTTGGGTTTGTCCCGGGGCGAATGTCAAAGCCGAAGCAAAGATGGCTGAGAACATTACCGGACGGTACGCAAGTCTACAAATGGGACTTTTAACAGACCGGGCACTTTCGTCTTCGCTTAGTTCTTGAGAACAGGCGGCGGTTGTAAACAATCAGCGCGATAAGGATCTATCTTGCATTTATGGGCTAGCTCCGCGCCATAGCCTCCAGGAAAGAAACGGCCATTTGCGCAGCCGTAAAGCGTCATCAACACGAGCATTAACGTAAATATCTTCATAACGAGTCACCTCCAATTTATCCAAGCATAAAATTCGAAGTCGCGTACCCGCTATCATTTCGTTCTGATTATTTTGTGGGAAACATCCTGTACAGAGGTAAGCCTTGGGAGTGCACAGGAAAGGCTAAAACTGTCAGTTTAATTGCAAAAAAAACGCGGCCCATATGGCCGCGTTTTTTATTGGAGCGAAGGCTTACTGCGCCTTGGTCTCGGTCGTTGCCGCAGGCTTGGCCGCTGGCTTCTTCGCCGGCTCAGCCTTTTTCGCTGCTGGCTTGGCCGCAGGCTTTTTCGCGTCGGTTTTAGCCGCCGGCTTCTTCGCCGCTGGCTTGGCTGCCGCTTTCTTCGCCGGTTCAGCTTTCACCGGGGTCGCTAGCTTCGGTGCTTCCACCGGCGCTGGCGCAGGTGCCGGGGTTGGCGCAGGCGCTGGAGCGACGGGTGCTGGCGCCGGCTCAGGTGCCTTGGCTGGCTCTGGTTTCTTGTCGTCATCCGAACCGCCGAACAGATTAGTGAAGAAGTTGCCCTTCTTCGCCGCCACGGCACCCGCCGCGCCTGCCGCTGCTGCAGCCGGAACCACTTTGGCTGGCTCGAACGATTTGCCTGCCGCCAGATCTTCAACCTGACTGGCCGCACGCTGACCGGTGCGCAGGGCGCCTTCCAGCGTGCCTGGGTACAAGGTGTCGGTGTGTTCGCCAGCGAACGCTACGCGTTGCAGCGGACGTTCCCAAATGCGCCAGAACTTGCTGATCTGGCCCGGGCCGTAAGCCAGGTACGCGCCGCCCATCGACGGGTCGGTGCTGTAGCGACGGATTTCATAACCGGTGAACGAACCACGGGCCTGTGGATAAAAAGCGTGCAGACGGATCAGCACCTGATCGACCATCTGCTTGTCGCCGAACGCCTGCATTACGCGAGCGTTGTCGCCAGACAGGTTGATCACAACGTTGGCGCCGCCCTTCAGGGCAGGTTCGATCCACAACATGCCCAGACCGGCGTTGCTGTAGATCTCGCCGGACATACGCGCCTTGGGTTCCCACACTGGCGTCTTGAACTTCAGCATGACCTGGTCGCGCCAGCCGTAGTTGGTGCCTTTGATCGCGGCCAAGTGCTGAGCATCCAGCGCCGGCGTCAGCGCAATCTTGTTCAAAGCACGCAGCGGCACGGCCAACACGACGTAATCAGCCTGGTAGCCGACACTGCCGACTTTGACGGTCACGCCGTCCTTGTCCTGAACGATCGCGGACACTGGCGAGTTGGTCTTGATGGTTTTGATCTGTTTGACGAAGGCCTGCGCCAGCACCTGGCTGCCGCCGACCAGACGCGAGGCGCGCAGGTCACGGTCGGAGATGCCGCGATACACGCGGTTCTGCTGCGCGAAGTACAGCAGCGACAGACGCGAAGGCTCGTCGTAGTGGGTGCGAATGTCCTGGTTGATCAACTGACGCGCGGTGGCCGGCAGGTTCTGCTTGTCGAGCCAGCTCGCCACAGTGATCTGATCCAGCGCGTGCAGGGTATTGGTCGCCGCCGGGTTCTGCGGGTCGTCGATCGAGCGCGCCAGATCGTCGAGGGTTTTCTGGTAACGCTTCAAGGCATCGGCGGTGGCCGGTTGCTTGGTCGCCAGATCAGCGGCGGAGAAGTACTCGCCGTCGATCAGATAACCCGGCGTACGCACGAATTCCGGCGCTGGCGTGGTGCCCAGCTTGAACGTCGAAACGTACTTGTTCAGCACCGGCTGCGTCTTGTCGTTGCCGATCCACTCGCTGGTGGCCATGCCCGAGCGACCGCCCATGCTCGGCTTGGCTTCCAGCAGCGTGACCTGCCAGCCCTTGTTTTGCAGCTCGTAAGCCGCGGTCAGACCCGACAGGCCGCCGCCGATCACGATTGCGGTTTTATCCTTGGCCAGCGCGGTAACGCTGAACAGCCCCAACATCACCAGCGCACAGGCGCGCAGCCAACCGACAGACATTCAGCGAACTCCGGAAAACACGTAGGAAAAAGCAGTTTTGCGGGTCAGACGACCCAAAGAACCGCGAAGAATACGTCAGCCATCAAAACGCCGCCAGCGACGTCTATCGGCCCATACAAAGTAGCTCAATCGACACAATGGGTTGTCCCGACGCGACGCATTGCATAGGCTTGCCCGATTGTTTGCCCGCGCCTGACGCGAGCCGCCTCGAGGAGACTGTAAATGGGCCTTAATAATCAGTGGATGCAACGCGATCTCGCGGTGTTGTGGCATCCCTGCACCCAGATGAAAGACCACGAACAGCTGCCGCTGATCCCGATCAAGCGCGGTGAAGGCGTCTGGCTCGAAGACTTCGAGGGCAAACGCTACCTCGATGCGGTCAGTTCCTGGTGGGTCAACGTGTTCGGCCACGCCAACCCGCGGATCAACCAGCGCATCAAGGATCAGGTCGACCAACTGGAGCACGTGATACTTGCCGGCTTCAGCCATCAACCGGTGATCGAACTGTCCGAGCGTCTGGTGAAGATGCCCCCCGAGGGCCTGAATCGGGTGTTCTACGCCGATAACGGTTCGTCCTGCATCGAAGTCGCGCTGAAAATGAGCTTTCACTACTGGCTCAATCGCGGTCAACCGAACAAGAAACGCTTCGTCACCCTGACCAACAGCTACCACGGCGAAACCATGGCGGCGATGTCGGTCGGCGACGTGCCGCTGTTCACCGAAACCTACAAAGCGCTGCTGATGGACACCATCAAAGTGCCGAGCCCGGATTGCTACGGGCGCCCCGAAGGCATGAGCTGGGAACAACACTCACGCAACATGTTCGCGGCCATGGAACAGGCTTTGGCCGAGCATCATGACAGCGTCGCGGCAGTGATCGTCGAGCCGTTGATTCAGGGCGCGGGCGGTATGCGTATGTACCACCCGGTCTACCTCACGCTGTTACGCGAAGCCTGCGACCGTTACGGCGTGCACCTGATCCTCGACGAAATCGCCGTCGGCTTCGGCCGCACCGGGACGATGTTCGCCTGCGAACAGGCCGGCATCCGTCCGGACTTCCTCTGCCTGTCCAAGGCCTTGACCGGCGGCTATCTGCCGCTGGCCGCGTGCCTGACCACCGACGAGGTCTACAGCGCGTTCTACGACGACTATCCAACCCTGCGCGCCTTCCTCCACTCACATAGCTATACCGGTAACCCACTGGCGTGCGCGGCGGCATTGGCGACGCTGGATATCTTCGAGCAAGACAACGTCATCGAGAACAACAAGGCACTGGCTCAGCGAATGGCCTCGGCCACCGCGCACCTGATCGATCATCCGAACGTGTCCGAAGTGCGCCAGACCGGCATGGTGTTGGCGATCGAGATGGTCAAGGATAAAGCCACGAAAGAGGCTTACCCTTGGCAGGAGCGTCGCGGTTTGAAGGTGTTCCAGCATGCGCTGGAGCGTGGCGCGCTGCTGCGCCCTCTGGGCAGTGTGGTGTATTTCCTGCCGCCGTACGTGATCACCCCGGAGCAGATCGACTTCCTCGCCGAAGTCGCCAGCGAAGGCATCGACATCGCCACGCGTGACAGCGTCAGCGTGGCGGTGCCAAAAGACTTCCACCCCGGCTTCCGCGATCCAGGCTGATCTCCATCTAAAGGTTTGAGAAGAACCCTGTGGTGAGGGGATTTATCCCCGATGGGTGGCGAAGCCGCCCCAATCCCGGATCGCACATTTCAACTGAAGAACTCGGTTGCTGATTTTGGGGCGGCTTCGCCACCCAACGGGGATAAATCCCCTCGCCACAAAAGCTCTGCACCACAGCGACTATGAGCCATTTTTTTAGAGACCCGAAATGAGACTGTCCCGCTTCTTTATCGACGCCCCCCTGAGCACCGGCGAACACGAATTGCCGGAAGCCCAGGCGCATTACATCAGCCGCGTGCTGCGCATGGCCGAGGGCGATGCGGTGCAGCTGTTCGACGGTTCCGGTCACGAATTTCGCGGTTCCTTGCGGGAAGTCGGCAAGAAGCGCGTAACCGTGCAAATCGACGAGCAATTCGCCGGTCAGGTCGAATCGCCGCTGCACATCCACCTCGGCCAGGGCCTATCCCGTGGTGAGCGGATGGACTGGGCGATTCAGAAAGCCACTGAGTTGGGCGTGAATGAAATCACCCCGATCTTCAGCGATCGCTGCGAAGTCCGCCTGAAAGACGAACGCGCCGACAAACGCCTGCTGCACTGGCGTCAGGTGGCGATCAGCGCGTGTGAGCAATGTGGGCGTTCGCGGGTACCGGTGATTCATCCGCCGGTGTTGCTTGCGGACTGGATCAAGCAGACCGACGCCGAGTTGAAACTGGTGCTGCACCCGGTGGCGGAGCCGTTGGTGAGCCATGCCAAACCGGCGACGCTGGCGTTCCTGATCGGGCCTGAAGGCGGTTTGACTGACGCCGAAGTCGAGCAGGCCAAAGGTAACGGCTTCCACGCCGCCCGCCTCGGCCCACGGGTGTTGCGCACTGAAACTGCGCCGGTGGTTGCACTGGCGGTGGCCCAGCAACTTTGGGGTGATTTCTAATCCACAAATGGAATACGTTCCCCTGTAGGAGTGAGCCTGCTCGCGATGGCGTCCTGTCAGTCGACAGCGTTTGTGGCTGATGCACCGCTATCGCGAGCAGGCTCACTCCTACAGGGGGATGGTGGTGTGTCTAGAGGACATAAAACAGAATCGCGACGAAGTGCAGCAAACTCCCGGCAATCACGAACAGATGCCAGATCCCATGCGCATGCCGCAGCCGGTGATCGAGGGCAAAAAAGATAATCCCCACGGTGTACAAAACCCCGCCCGACGCCAGCCAGGCAAACCCGGTCGTGCCCAGCGCCGCGATCAACGGTTTCACCGCCACCAGCACAATCCAGCCCATCACCGCATAAATCACGATCGACAGAATCCGTGCCTCCGAACGCGGTTTGATCTCTTGCAGAATGCCGATCAGCGCCAGCCCCCAGACAATCCCGAACAACGTCCAGCCCCACGGCCCGCGCAGGGTCACCAGGCAGAACGGCGTATAGCTGCCAGCAATCAACAGGTAGATCGAAAAGTGATCAACCTTCTTCATGATCGCTTTCTTGCGCCCGCGCACGCTGTGGTACACGGTCGAGGCGCTGTAGAGCACCAGCAAGGTAAACGCGTAGATCGCCACACTGACAATCTTCCACGGGCTGCCGTCGAGGCTGGCAATTACCAGCATCCAGACGCCGCCGACAAATGCCGCCACTGCCCCGACCAGATGCGTCCAGGCGTTGAGTTTTTCCCCGTGATACATGTCTCGCTCACCTCCAAATTCATTACCGCAGCGCGCAAGGCTCGGGCCTTGAGCGTAAAAGCGCAATGTTTCTGTTCAAAGCCAGGATCAAAAGATCGCATTCCAATGCAGGAGCTGCCGAAGGCTGCGATCTTTTGATCTTCCGTGCACAATCGGCCGACATAAGAAAGAGTCCGCGCCATGCTGATCGACGAAGAATTGACCCTGAAAAAACTCGAGGTGTTCCTCGCTTTCATGCGCACCGGCAACCTCGCCCGCGCCGCTGCCGAGTTGCAGACCAGCAATGTCAGCGTGCACCGCGCGATTCACTCGCTGGAAAGCGCCCTGCGCTGCCCGCTGTTCAAACACGAAGGTCGCAACCTGACGCCGCTGGAAAGCGCTTACGTACTTGAAGAACGCGCGCAGAAACTGATCAATGACGTGGTCGAAAGCGTGCGCCTGACCCGCGAAGCCGCCGGGTTCTCCGCTGAACGTTTCAAACTCGGATCTCTGTATTCGCTAACAGTGAAAACCGTGCCGCAACTGATCATGGGCCTGAAAATCCGCCGCAGTGAACTCAACATCGACCTGATCCTCGGCTCGAACATCGACCTGCTCTACAAGCTGAAAAACATGGAAGTCGACGCGATCCTGGTGTCGCTGGACGACAGCATCAACGACCCGGATTGCGAGCAGATCGCGCTGTTTTCAGATGACATCTTTCTCGCCACACCGGCAGATTCAAAGTTCGCCCAGCGCAGTGAAGTGGATTTGGCGGAAGTGCGCGATGAAACGTTCATCACCCTGACCCAGGGCTTTGCCACCCATCAGGACGGAAACCGGGTGTTCAAGCAGGCGGGGTTCGAACCGAAAGTGGCGATGCAGGTGAATGACATTTTCACCCTGCTGAGCATGGTCAGTTCCGGGGTGGGCTATGCGTTGCTGCCGGGAAGGATTGCGGCGGTGTACGAGAACCGGGTGAAGCTGATTCCGTTGCAGGAGAAGTATCGGTTGCAGCAGCACATTGGTGTGGTGTTTTTGAAGGCCAAGGAGAGGGATCCGAATTTGCTGGCGTTGCTGGCGGAGTGTCGGATGTATGCGAATCGCCAAGCCTGAAACCGCGTCGTCCCAATCGCGAGCAGGCTCACTCCTACAGGTGAACGCATTCCAATGTAGGAGTGAGCCTGCTCGCGATGACGTCAGCCCTGACAACAGAAAATCTTCGGCTTAGCCCATCAGCCCGCGCATCAGCAGAAACAACAGCGAAGGCCCGAGCAAACACCCAAGCGCCGTATAGAACGCCGCCGTCAGGCATCCATACGGCACCAGCTTCGGATCGGTCGCCGCCAACCCGCCGGCCACGCCGCTGGACGTCCCCATCAAGCCGCCAAAGATCACCGCACTGCGCGGGTTGTTCAGGCCGATCATCGGCGCCACGAACGGCGTCATCACCATCACCAGAATCGCCTTGATCAGCCCCGCCGCAATCGACAACGCCATGACTTCCGAACTGGCCCCAATCGCCGCACCGGTTACCGGCCCGACAATGTAAGTCACCGCCCCCGCGCCAATGGTGGTCAGGCTCACCGCATCGGTATAACCGAACGCCATCGCCACGCCGACCCCGGCGACAAACGACGTGCCCACACCGACAAACAGCGCCAGCACCCCGACAAACCCGGCGCGCTTCAGCTCATCGACACTGACGCCAAACGCCGTGGCGACAATCGCGAAATCGCGCAGCATCGCGCCGCCGAGCAAACCGATGCCCGACAGCAGCGGAATATCCACCACGCCTTTCTGCCCGCCGGTCAGCGCACCGCCGACATACGACAGCACCAGTCCAAGCAGAATGGCGATGGCCGAGCCGTGCAAGCGGCCCTTGGTGAAGGTGTTGGACATCCAGTAGGACACCCACATGGTCAGGCCGACAATCAGGAAACCGCTGATCAAGCCGTAGCCGGTGATGACTTTCATCATGGATTCGTACATGGCGCTCACCCCGCAGTCTTGGCAGGAGCGATTGGCGTCGCATCCTTGTTACCGAGGCGCACCAGCACCGGCACCATGGCAAAGGCAATCACCACCGCCAGGGTTCCCGCGAGGATCGCCATCGGCCCGCCCTTCAGCGCACCGTAAACATTTTGCTGCGCCGCCATGGCGACCACGATGGGAATGTAGATCGCACTCCAGAACTCGACGCCCTGTTCGGTCTTGCCCTTGAGCCAGCCACTTTTATTCAGGTAACTGCCCAGACCGATCAACAACAGCATCGCAATGCCGACCCCGCCGACGTTGGCCGGCACGCCGATCAACTTGCCGAGTAGCTCACCGACCCAGATACCCACCAGCGTACAGATCGCGAGCAGCGCCACACCGTAAATAATCATTGTTGTAATCCTCAAAGTGCATCGTCGAATGTTGTTTTTGTTGTTCGAAGCTTGAGTCGCGGCGGTTTTAGAGTTGGCGGTTTCCCTCCTCACGCAACAGCGCCTGCAAGGTGTCGAGGCGAGCACTGTCGAAGGCAGTGACCGTGCCCGAGTCGAACACCCGGCGCGCCAGCCCGGTCAGTACGGCACCGGGCGGCAATTCGATCTGTAGCCGTACGCCGCGCTCGTAGGCGCTTTGCACGGTGCCGCGCCAGTCCACCACGCGGCACATGTTGAAGGCGAGGTCGTCGCGCAGCGCTGCTACTTTGGTCACAGGACGCGCGCGACTGCCGCTCAGGTAAGCGACTTGCGGGGTTTTCAGTTCAACCTTGGCGAAGGCTTCGGCGAGGCTTTGCGCCGGTTTTTCCAGCAGTGGACAGTGCGACGGCACACTCACCGCCAAGCGTTTTGCCAGACCGGCACCACGACTGCGCGCCAGTTCCGCCACCGCTTGCATGGCCTCGTCACTGCCGGCAATCACCACCTGATTGTCGGCGTTGATATTGGCCAGATACACCGGCGAATCTTCGCTGTGCACCTGCGCCAGCAGTGTTTCGACTGTGGACAATTGCAGACCGATGATCGCGGTCATGCCGTAGCCCTGTGGATAAGCCTGCTGCATCAGCTCGCCACGCAGGCTGACCAGATGCAACGCATCGCTGAAGCTCAATGCCCCGGCAACCACCGCTGCCGGGTAAGCGCCGATGGACAGGCCGGCGACGTAATTCGCCGTAAGTCCGTCGTGCAATAACTGTCGAGATGCAGCAACGCCAGCGATCAGCAGGCAAAGCTGAACCGCCCTTGTCGTGCACAATGCTTGAGCCGAATCGAGCAGCAAAACATCTTCGCCAAGCACATCGCTTGCCTCGACCAGGGTTTCGCTGGGCAAGCGCTGAAGCATGCCCGCTTGCTGCGCGCCCTGGCCGGGAAACACCAGCAGACTGCTCACGCCGCTTGCTCCTGCGGGTTCCACGGGTCTGCTACCAGACAGGCCTGATGCGCGTTTTTCAGCAGCACCCGCGTCGACGCGCTGGCCCACTCACGCAGAGCGACAGCACCGAACGGCGTCTGCAATTGCAGATCGACCCGGCACACAGCCTGATCGAAAAGCGCGACCAGTTTGCGTGCCTGGTTACGCGTGATCAGCTGCGGTGTCCGCAGAATCAAATCGAGATCACTCGCCGCGTGCATCGCTTTAAAACCACTGGCCAATTCAAACCCGACGCTGCCGCTGACACCCCAGACCCAACCGCAGTCATCGAGCATCGGCCGCAATTGTTTGAGCGCCTGCATCACTGGCAGATCGCGCTCGCTGTCGACGTGACACAACGCCTCGGGACTGACCCGACAGGCAATCGAATCGACCGCCATGAACGCCGCCAGCCGTTGCTCGCGCAGCACTCCTCGCACGCCCACTGCGATAAAACCTTCTTCGCTCAACGCCCGCCGCACTACCACTGGCTGCCCAGTGCAGAGCGACTCGACTGCCCACTGCGGCGCATCCGCCGGCAATTGCGCAGGCGTCATGCCCCAGAGCAGGTCGTGGGCCAGAGAGGTGCTCACCACTGCGCCCTCAGCAGTTCACGCACTTTGCTGGAAGCGGCACGATTGTTTGCGCCGAGACGATTGCTCAAGTCAGTACCGGCGACATCGCCGATGGCTTGCTTCAGGCACTCGCTCACTCGCGCCAGATCTTCCGCTGTCGGCTGTTCAATCTGCTGCACCGACAGGGTTTCCCAGAGCAAACCAAGGCTCGCGTAACTGTCGATGTCATAGGCCATCGGCGGCACGCTAGCGGCCAGCGCTTCCAGTTCTTCGACACTGCGCAACGTCACCCGCGCCGCCGACGCCTTGCCCATCGCATGCACCATCACCCCCGGATCACGCAGGGCTATCAAACGATTGGCCTGATAACCGTGCGCCAGAAAAGCCCCGGACATCGCTTTGCCGACCAGCAACGCAATCACCGGATGCCCGGCCAAACGCGCACGGGCATAACTGTCCGCCGCACCGGCCAGCGCTTGATGAATGCCGAGTGCTTCTTCGCGACGGCCATAAGCCTGGCTGGGCACATCGACGATGGCGATGATCGGGCGCTTTTGCGCTTTGTCGCGGTCGGCAGTGATTGCGTCATCCACAGCCTTGGCCAAACCCCAGCCTTCGAGCAAGCCGACTTCGCCATTGCGCGCGCGTGGGAAACGATTATCCGGGTCAGCGACCACAGCGATAAAACGCCCCAGCTCACCGTCAGCCACCTTCAACGAGGCCGGCAGCCCTTCGACTGCAACAGCGCCCGCGCTCAAGGCGTTGAACCAGTTCAAACCGCGCAGTGAATAACCGCTCATGAGCGCTCTCCTTGATACAGATCGCGAACCACCGACGGTTCGATTTGCCGGTCAGTGTTCAGGCTGCCCAGGCGTTGCAGAAACCATTCGGCGCGTTGGCTGCGCGGCCGCGCCGGCAAACCTTGCTGGAGCAATTCACCGACCTGCTGACGAATCTTCGCCACATCATCGGCGACATAACGATCCACCAGACCGCTGGCAAAACGCTGCTCGCCACCGGTCAGGCTCCAGATGAAGGGCCGGTCGCGGGAGTCGTACTCCTCGATCCCGGCTTCCTGTTCGATCACCTGCGGGCCGTTCAAACCGAGGCGCGCTTCCTGAGTCACCAGCAAATAGCTGCACAGTGCCGCCGCAATCGACATACCGCCGAAGCAACCGACGCTGCCGGCCACCACGCCAACCACCGGTTGGTACTGCTGCAAATCGACAATCGCCGCATGAATATCGGCAATCGCCGCCAACCCGAGATTGGCTTCCTGCAAGCGCACACCTCCGGTTTCCAGCAGCAACACCGCGCGCGTCGGAAGGCCTTTGCGGTTGTCTTCTGCCGCCAGTTCCAGCGCGCCGGCAATCTTCGCCCCGCCGACTTCGCCAAGGCTGCCGCCCTGAAACGCGCCTTCAATCGCAGCAATGACCACCGGCAAACCGTCGACGCTACCCTTGGCGATCACCACGCCGTCATCGGCTTGCGGCACCACGCCTTGGCGTTCGAGCCACGGCGACATCACCCGTTGAAACGGGTCGAGCAGTTCGCGAAAGCTCCCGGCATCGAGCAAGGCCTTCGCCCGTTGTCGCGCGCCAAGTTCGACGAAGCTGTGTTTGTTGAGCAGCGCTGCGCTGTCAGTCATGGCCGATCTCCTCGAAACCTTGTTCCAGCCGCAAACGCACCACGCCCGGCGTCGCACCAAAATCGTGGATATCGATGGCCATCGCCGGTGGCGTAGTGCCGTCGAACATCCGCGCAAACAGGTGCTGCCAACGCAACTGCGCGCCGTTGACCGAGGTCAGCACGTTGATGGTCAACTTGCCGGCCAGTCCCGGTTCGATCAGCACTTCCAGATCACCGGAACCGACACAACCGACCAGCGCACGACCGCGTGGCGGCTGCCCGGCGGGGAATTCAAACGATAGGGTTTCCATCAAAACGCTCCCTGAAGAATGCCGTCGCGCTCGATTCGGTCGATCAGCAGCGTCGCGGCGAGCAAGTCGGCGGCGCCACCCGGCGAGGCATTCAATGCGATGAGTTGTTGATCCAGTTCATGCAGGCGACGACGGCCGCCGAGACTGGCGCTGCCACCGGCGTCGAGCACCGCTTGCGCACCCTGTTGCATGGCGTGCAGGCCCTCTTCGCCTGCGCGGTAGAGCACGCAGGTGTCGGCCAGATGGGTCATGATCGCGAGCAAGGCGTCGAGTCGCGCGTTCTGTTCGCCGCTGGCGTTGGCGCGGCTGCGTTTGAGTTGCGGCAGACCCCGTTGCAGCACGGAAGGGAAGCCGAGTTGCGCTTCTTCGCGAGCGCCGCGTGCGCCGTAACGCAGGGCGACCTGGGCGCCGTGGCTCAAGGGTTTTGGTGCGTAGCAATCCTCCAGCAAGGCCAGACGTGCGGCACGCAGGGTGACTGCATTGGCGCTGGAAGATTGCGGTTCCAGCGCAGCGGCCGTCACCAACAGACCCAATGCCCAGATTGCCCCGCGATGCGTGTTCACGCCGTTGGTGGTCGCGAGCATCGCCTGCTCGCCTTCACGGCCGATGCGGCCAATCGCTTCGCGCAACGGCAAACCGACTTCGCCGATGTCTACGGCCGCTTCAGCCATTTCCTTGAACGCCGGCCACAACGACAGCGCCGAAGCGTGCATCAGGCCGAGGTGCAAATCGGTGTGCGCGCCATTGCCGCGACGGTCGACCAGCGCCGGTTTCGGCGACAGATCGGCTTCGTCGATCAGCGCGTCCACCGCCAGATCGGCCAATCGATCAGCCAGAGACAACGGTTTCGCTTGCAGGTTGAGTGCGTGCATTACCAGCTCCTGAATTTGGCGGGCGGGTTGTACAAACCGCCAGACCACTCGACCAGATCGGCCACGCTTTTTGCTGCGAGCAACTCGCGGGTGGCGTCGGTGCGGCGGATGCCGAGGTCTTCGGGCAAGGCGATCAGGCCTTCGCGGCGCATGCGTTCGGTGTCTTTGGGGTTGTGGCGCAGGCCGATGGCAGTCACTCCCGCGACCGCAGCGATCATTGCCTGGCGCTCTTCCAGCGAACGCGCCTTGTACAGGTAGGCGATGCCTTCTTCGGTGAGCAAGTGGGTGACGTCGTCGCCGTAGATCATGATCGGCGCCAGCGGCATGCCGCTTTTCTTCGCCACGTCGACGGCGTCGAGGGTTTCGACGAAGGTCGGTTTGCCGCCCTCCTGGAACGTCTCGACCATTTGCACCACGAGTTTTTTGCCGCGTTCGAGCATCGGCTGCTGCGAGTCGTCGTGGCGCATGTCCAGCCACGCCGGGGTGCCGTGACGGCGACCGCGCGGGTCGTGGCCCATGTTCGGCGCACCACCGAAACCGGCCAAACGCCCACGGGTCACGGTCGAGGAATGGCCATCGCCATCGACCTGCAACGTCGCACCGATAAACAGATCCACCGCGTATTGCCCGGCCAGTTGGCAGAACATCCGATTGGAACGCAGCGAGCCATCGCGGCCGGTGAAGAACACGTCCGGCCGGGCGGCGATGTAGTTTTCCATGCCCAGCTCGGTGCCGAAGCAATGCACGCTTTCGACCCAGCCGCTCTCGATCGCCGGGATCAGCGTCGGGTGCGGGTTAAGTGTCCAGTTGCGGCAGATCTTGCCTTTGAGGCCGAGGGATTCGCCGTAAGTTGGCAGGATCAGTTCGATGGCGGCGGTGTTGAAACCGATGCCGTGATTGAGCGACTGCACGTTGTGTTTTTCGTAGATACCGCGAATCGCCATCATCGCCATCAGCACGTGCACAGGCTTGATGTGGCGCGGGTCGCGGGTGAATAGCGGTTCGATGTAGAACGGCTTGTCGGCGACCACGACGAAATCCACCCATGAGGCCGGGATATCCACGCGGGGCAGTTCGCTGACGTCATCGACCAATTGGTTGACCTGGACGATGACGATGCCGTCGCTGAACGCGGCCGGTTCGATCAGTGCCGGGGTGTCTTCGGTGCTTGGGCCGGTGTAGATGTTGCCGGCGCGGTCGGCCATGAAACCGGCCGAGAGCACGACGTTGGGGATCAGGTCCACCACCAGCCTTGCGTAGAGTTCGATGTAGGTGTGGATCGCGCCGATTTCCAGCAAACCGTCTTCAAGCAACTGGCTGATGCGCAGGCTCTGGGTGCCGGCGAAGGAGAAGTCGAGCTTGCGGGCGATGCCGCGTTCAAACAGATCGAGGTGCTCCGAGCGGCCGACGCTGGGCATGATCATGTGCAGGTCGTGGAGCTTTTCAGGATCGGCTTTAGCGAGCGAGCGGGAGAGGAAATCCGCCTGCTTCTGGTTGTTGCCCTCCAGCACCACGCGGTCGCCGGGATGGATCAGCGCTTCGAGCGCGGCGACGATCTTGTCGGTGGGCAACACCACACCGTCGGCCAGCCCGCGCACTTTGTCGAGACGGCGCTGCTTCTCATCGCGCCGCCGCGTCCAGCGCGAGTCGGGGGAAATTATTGTTGTCATGCTCACTCCACGGGGTTCGCTGTCGTGGAGCTAAGGTAGGCGTGTGGGATGGGGGCATCAATCAAGCACGGTGGTGAATCATTACGCTCAGGGTAATGGTTGAGATAGCTATCGCGAGCAGGCTCACTCCTACAGGGGGAACGCATTCCAAATGTAGGAGTGAGCCTGCTCGCGATGGCGTCGGCTGACTCGACGCATTAATCAGTCAGTCGGCACTAGCTTGTCCAACACGCGATTGACCGCCAACTCAGCCAACATCACGACTTGCGCGATGCCTTGCAGAGTTTTGCGATGCGTGGGGTGGCAGCTGAACGCAGGTTAGCAGACCGGGGAACCTAAGGAAGCCGGCGCGCCGAAGCGCCCTGCGCACAGCCGCCATCGAATGCAGGCGCTAAGCCTGACGATGATGTATGTGCACCCTTAGATTAACCACGGGCTGCTAAACCCGATCACTGGGAATCAGTGACGGAATCAAGTTACGCAGCATGCAGAGGACGCACAAGCCGGCGGATTCTGGTACATGCGTAGGCAGTGGCGCAAGGATTTGTAGGCTAGGGAGCCGTAACACAGAGTGTCTTTAAACAACGAGACTGAAAGGTGTTTATTGCGCACAGAGATTGAGGATTTGTCTGTCGGAATTCAGTGCTGCGACTGGCGCTTTCGCGAGCAGGCTCGCTCCCACAAGGGGAACGCATTCCAACTGTAGGAGTGAGCCTGCTCGCGATGAGGCCCGTCAGGCCAATGCAAACTCCGGATCAGTCAACAAGTCCCGCATCCACCAACAACTTCTCCAACCCCAACAAATCCGGCACCTTCGCCACCTGCTCCCCGACCTGCACCGCCGCCTGTTCCAGCGCACACAGCGGCACGTCGACATAACTCAACTGGCTATCAAGCTTGTACGATCGTGGGATCCCCTGCACCAGCAGCGCAATGAACTTCAGCTCCGGCAAGCCACCCAGCGCATTGAGAATCACGATCCGTGCGCGCTCGCCAATCACGATTTTCTGCCCGCACGCGGATTCGAAACTCAGCAACGGAATCTGCCGCTCACGCCACTTCACCCGCCCCAGATACCACGGCGGCGTGTCCAGGTCGAAGGCGCTGGCCTGATAGTCGATCAACTCGGCGACGGCGACGTTGGGCAGGATCAAATTGCGATCCGCCAGTGGCAGCAGCAGCCCAGTCAGTTGGCTGCTGCGCTGATTATGCCGGCGCTCATGCATGTTTCTTGCTCCACTGGGCAATGCTTTCGAGCAGCACCGATTCCTGGTACGGCTTGCCGAGGTAGTCGTTGACGCCGATGGCCATGGCGCGGTCGCGGTGTTTCTGGCCGGTGCGCGAGGTGATCATGATGATCGGCAGGTGTCGCAGGCGTTCGTCGTTGCGCACCTGGGTAGCGACTTCGAAGCCGTCCATGCGCGGCATTTCGATGTCGAGCAGCATCAGGTCGGGCATGTGTTCTTCCAGCAGCAGCATGGCGTCGACACCGTCCTTGGCGGTCAGCACGTTCATGCCGTGGCGTTCGAGTAAACGGCTGGTGACCTTGCGCACGGTGACCGAGTCGTCGACCACCATCACCAACAGCGGTTTCTGCGGTTCGCTGTCGATCTCCGGCAGCGTCGGCGTCTGCACGACGCGCGCCTGCATCGCGCGGATCGGCGCGAGCAGATCGAGAATCAGCACCACCCGGCCATCGCCGAGAATCGTCGCCCCGGACACGCCTTGCACTGCCGCGAACTGCGCGCCGAGGCTTTTGACCACGATCTCGCGGGTGCCGGCCATGGCATCGACCTGCACCGCAATGTGCCGGTCGTTGTAGTGCACCAGCAGCACCGGCAATGGCAGGTTCTGCCCGAGCAGTTTCGGCCGTGGCGCGGTTTTCAGCAGTTCGCCGAGGTAGCACAGTTCATAAGTCTGGCCAGCGTACTGGTAACGCGGCGGATCAACCCGAAAGTGCCCTTCCAGATCATTCGGCAACACCCGGACGATGCCTTCAATGGTGTTCAGCGGAATCGCGTACTGATCCTCGGCGCACTGCACCATCAACGCACGGTTGACCGACACGGTGAACGGCAGGCGAATACGAAAATGCACGCCCTGCCCCGGCACCGAATCGATGCTCATGCTGCCGCCCAACTGACGCACCTCTTCGTGCACCACGTCCATGCCGACGCCGCGCCCGGAAATCTGGGTGATCTTCTCGGCGGTGGAAAACCCCGGCTGGAGGATGAACTGCAACACGTCGCGGTCGCTGATCTCCGCTTCCGGCGCGAGCATGCCGCGCTTGATTGCTTTGCGCCGCACGGCTTCCAGCGGCACGCCGGCGCCGTCGTCGCGGATGTCGAAAACGATGTCGCCGCCCTCGCGGGACAGATCCAGAGTGATCTGCCCTTGCGCCGGTTTACCCGCTGCCAGCCGCACTTCGGCCGACTCCAGGCCATGATCGACGGCGTTGCGCAGCATGTGTTCCAGTGGCGCGGCCATGCGCTCAAGCACGTTGCGATCCATCTCGCCTTCAGCGTTGCCGACGGTGAAGGCCACGTCTTTGTTCAGTTCTTCAGCAACCTGGCGGACGATGCGTTTGAGGCGCGGCAACATCCGTTCGAACGGCACCATGCGCGTACGCATAAGGCCTTCCTGCAACTCGGTGTTGATGCGGCCCTGTTGCTGCAACAGGTTTTCCGCGTCGTGATTGCGGCGGTCGAGGGTTTCCTTGAGGTCCAGCAAGTCGGAGGCGGATTCGAACAGCGCTCGCGACAATTGCTGCAACTGCGAATGACGGTCCATTTCCAGCGGGTCGAATTCTTCGTAGCCCAGACGCTCGGCATCCACTTGCTGACGGCTGAGAATCCGTCCCTGGGTTTCCGTGTCGAGTCGGCGCAACTGGTCGCGCATGCGCTCGATGGTGGTTTCCATCTCGTTCAGCGCAATCTGCGCGTCGTTGACTTGTTGCTCGATGCGACCACGGAAGATCGACGTTTCGCCGGCCAGATTGACCAGCTCGTCGAGCAGTTCAGCGGAGACCTTGACCATGTCCGCGCCAACCTCGACCACCGGTGGCGCTTGCTCGGTTTTGGCTGGAAGCGGCACAAGCGGCGGTGTCTCGACGGTCGCCGGATGGCTGAAATTCTGGATCGCATTGATCAGCCGATCCGCTGGCGGACACGGCTGCCCGGCGCGCACCCCATCGAGCATTTGCGCCAGGCGGTCATGGCCGCGCTGCACCAGCGCGAACAGCTCCGTCGATGGCTGCAACGTCCCGGCCGAGAGACTTTCATAAAGGTATTCCAGCTCATGGGCGAGGTCGCCAATCGGCCCGATCTCGACCATTCGCGCGCCGCCCTTGAGCGTGTGCAGGTCGCGCAAAAGGGTTTCCACTTCCTGCCGATTGCCCGGTTCGGCCTGCCAGCGCAGCAACGCGGCGCCGGAGTTCTCGATAATGTCGAAACCTTCTTCGAGGAAGATGTCCAGCAACTCAGGATCATGCCCGGCGCTGTCGTGTTGTGCGGCGTGCGGCGTTTCATTGAGGGTCTGGCCCTGACGTACCTGCCGGATCGTCTCGATCAGCTCTTGCGCCGGGGTCAGCGGCTGATGGTTTTGCAGTTGCTCCAGCAACAAGGCCAAACGGTCATGACCCTTGTGCAGCAAGCGGCCCAAGGCATCGCTGTGACTGTAGCGCCGATCACCCAGGCCTTCATAAAGGCTTTCCAGTTCCTGGGCGAGGTCGCCGATGGCCTCGACTTCTGCCATGCGCGCGCCCCCCTTGAGGGTGTGCAGATCGCGTTGCAGCGACGACAGTGGCGCGGCGTTGTCCGGGTCGTTCAACCAGCGCTGCAAGGCCTGGCCAGCGCTGTCGAGAATGTCCACGGCCTCTTCGAGGAAGATCTCGACGATCTCATCGTCCGGTGCCGGGGAAGCAGCGGTTTTCGCCAGCTCGGCAGTCGCTGCACCCAGTTCGCGAATACTCAGCGTGCGGCTACCGTCGCTGCGAATCAGGCCCATCGACGACGGGTCGAGGCTTTCATCGAGCAGCTCATGCAGCGCCCGAATCCGCGCCGGTTGCGGCGTGACTTCCTGGCCGGCGGCCAGTTCGTCGAGCATGTTGATCAGCGCTTCGTGGGCATTCTGTGCCTCGTGGAAAAACCGCTCGCTGACCGCCAGACTGCTCTCTTCCACGGCGCCATAGAGGTCAAGCAAGGCTTCGCACAACACGTCGACCGGCAGCAGATCAGCGAGGTGCGCGCCTTCGCCCAGCGTCGTCAGTTCATCCAGCAACGCACTGAGTTCCTGACGCTCGCCGGGGTGTTGCTGCCAGCGCTGCAACAAGCTTTCAGCGTCGAGCAGGATGTCCATGCCCTGGGCGAGAAAGTTGTTGAGCAGTTGCGGATCGCGCTTGATCCGCAGGCCGGTGTTAGGCGCGTTGAGGATCGATTCCAGACGTTCGGAAAGCAGCGTGTCGGTGCGTTTGATCAGCGACTGCGCACCGACAATCGGCGCCAGCGGATCGTGCTTGAGCTGACGCAGACCGACGCGAAACAGGCCTTCGGCTTCGAGGAGCAACTCCACTTCGTCGAGATCCAGCGGCAACTGATGCGCCTTGAATTCGCGGGCCAGTTGATCAAGTGGCGCGGCGAGTTCGGCAATCGGCAACACGCCGGCCATCGACGCGCTGCCCTTGAGCGTGTGCAAGGCACGCTGTAACTCGTCGCTGGCTTGCAGCGGCACATGCTCGGCGGCTTGATCGAGAAAACGGTTGAGGCTGGCCAGATGGGTTTCCGCTTCGTTGCGGAAGATCTCCAGCAACAACGGGTCGAGCGCCGCGACATCCGCGACGTCTTCGGCGGCCAGCGGTTCAACGCCTTTGGCCAGGGCATGCGCGCGGGCGGCGAGTTGATCGACATCGCTGCGTTGACGCTGGCGGTTGGTGGCGAATTCGTTGATCAGTTCGGGCAGTAATAACACTGTGTCGGTGAGCAGTTGTTGCACCACCGGGCCGGGCTCGACGCTTTGTTCAAGCACGCGGTTGAGCAGGTTCTCCACCGCCCAGGCGAGTTCACCGAGGATCAGTGCACGGACCATGCGCCCGCTGCCCTTCAAGGTGTGGAAGGCCCGGCGCAGTTCGGTCAACGCCGGACGATCCTGTGGATTGGCTGTCCAGCGCGGCAAGTATTCGTGAAGGATTTCGAGGACCTCATCGGTCTCTTCGAGAAACACTTCGCGCAGTTCATCGTCGACCGGTTCTTCATCGGCTGGCGGCGGCATCAGGCTGCCGGGGGTGACCCGCGCGGGCGGATTGACCGATGACACCGGGCTTGCCAGAACGTCGGCCAGCGACTGCACAATCTGCGGATCGTCGAGCGCCTGCATGTCCTGCATGACCAGCGCTTCGCTGGGGCTGAGCACGTCGTCGAGTACCGGCACATGCTGCGCACCGGGCTGCTCATCGGGGAAGAAACCCAGACTGGCGAGGGATTTCTGCGCAACATCCAGCAGTTGTTCACCCGGCGCCTGCGGGTCGTCGCTCAAGCGTTCGAGGTAGTACTCAAGGCTGCTGATGACATCGGCCAGATGATCCAGTTGCTCCCAACCCGGCTCATGCGGATCGAGCAGCAAGTGTTCACGGATAAAACCGTTGCAGGCCTCGACCAGGCTCGCCGCACGGCTCAGCGGAATCATCGCCAGCGCACCGCGCACCTGGGTCAGCAGCGCCGGCAGCGGTTGCAGTTGCTGGCGATCCCAATCGGCGTCGATGTAGTCGACGATCATGTCCTTGGCCTGTTGCAGGCAGATGCGCGCTTCCTTGATCACGATCTGATGGATCTGCGTCAGGTCGGTGGTCGGCAGGCGCGAATCTTCCGGGCTTTCCGGCTCGACAGTGCCGACCATCCCGGCCAGCGTCGCCTCGACATAGAGCAAGGCGCCGGCAACGTCCATCAGGATCGCATCGTTCGGTTCGCGCTGACCTTGGGCGAGGCTGAGCACCACCGCCAGTTGATCGATGATGACCTTGCGCGGCTGGCCAAAACCGAGCACGGCCAAGGTGTCGGCGATCTGCCGCAGCGGCGCCAGCAACGTCTCCAGATCCGAGGTGTGCTGACGGTCGCTGCGCACGAACAGGTCGAGGCGTTCCTTGACCCGCACCAGTTCTTCGCACAGCGCCGCCAACACCGAGCGCATGGCGTCGCGGTCGGGGCCGGCGAGGCGCGCGCGCTCTTCGTCGAGCATCGCGCTGTCGGGCAACGCGTCGTCCAGGGAGTAGCGATCTTTCATGGTCAGCATCTGCCCGGTGGGGTGTTCGGCTTTGGCAATATAGAACAACAGGCTTTTCAGCAGCTCCGCAGGCGGCGGTTGGTTGAGGCCGGGCATGCCTTGCTCGAGCAGACGCTTGAGTTCCTTGTCGGCATCCTTGAACAGGCTGCGCAGCGCGGGGCTGTTGGCAATTGCGCCTTCGCGCATGCCCTCGACCAGCGCCGAGGCGACGTGCCACAACGGGCTCAACGGCGCCTCGCCGCTCAAGGCTTCAAGGCGTGTGAAGACTTTCGCCAGATACCCAAGGTGCGTCTGGTCGTCTTGCTCACGGAGCAAACCGACCAAAGCCATTTGCAGCATCTGACGCAGTTTGCGCAGCACGTTCGGCAGCTCTGCCGGTTCCAGCAGCGCCAGTGCCTCTGCGCTCAGCGGCGGCAGCTCCGGCAGTTGCGGGCTGAACAGGCTGGTTTCCGACAACAGGCTTTCGCCCCGGGCGCTGCGCAGATCGTTGATCAGCGGCAGCACTACCAGCGGCAAATCGCGGCGGGCGCTCTGTACGCGGTCAAGGTAGATCGGCAATTGCCCGAGGGCTTGCAGCAACAGGTGCAGGGCTTCGTCGCGGTGGCTGACGCGCTCGTGCTGCAAGGCTTCGACCAGATGCTCCATCTCTTCGGCGAACAAAGCGGCGCCGTAGAACTCGACCATCTGCAAGCTGCCGTGCACCTGATGGATGTAATCCAGGCACTCGTCCAGGCCGGGAAAGGCCTGCGGATCATCAAGCACGGCTTCAATCGCCTGATGCGCCTGTTTCAGCGTTTCGGCAATTTCGCCTTTGACCCATTCGAGGGCCACATAGTCGTGGCGATCACCCATAACCGCTCCGATCACACTTTATCCGTCGCCGGCGCGGACGCCGCCGGCAAGGTGAATCCAGACACCGAACGGCGCAACTGACTGGCCATTTTTGCCAGATTGCCGATGCTCTCGGCGGTGGCCGTGGAGCCGGACGACGTTTGCGAGGTGATCTGCTGGATCACGTTCATCGTCAGCGAGATCTGCCCGGCCGACGACGTTTGCTGCTGCGCCGCGTTGGAGATGCTTTGAATCAGCGCCGCGAGGGTCTTCGACACGCCTTCGATTTCTTCCAGAGCCACACCGGCATCCTGCGCCAGTCGCGCGCCGCGCACCACTTCGGTGGTGGTCTGCTCCATCGAAATCACGGCTTCGTTGGTGTCGGTCTGAATCGCCCGCACCAGGGTTTCGATCTGCCGGGTGGCGGCGGATGAACGCTCGGCCAACCGTTGTACTTCGTCGGCGACCACGGCAAAACCGCGTCCGGCGTCACCGGCCATTGACGCTTGAATGGCGGCATTGAGGGCGAGGATGTTGGTCTGATCGGCAATGTCGTCGATCAGGCTGACGATGTCGCCGATCTCCTGCGACGACTCACCCAGACGCTTGATGCGTTTGGCGGTGTCCTGAATCTGTTCGCGAATGTTGTCCATGCCGTGAATGGTGTTGTGCACCACCTCGTTGCCCTTGTTGGCAATTTCCACGGAGCGCTCGGCCACCGCCGAAGACTCGGCCGCGTTGGCCGAGACCTGATCGATGGACTGCGCCATGTCGCTGATCGCCGTCGACGCTTCGGAAATCTGCTGCGCCTGATGCTCCGAGGCTTGCGCCAAATGCATGGCGGTGGCTTGGGTTTCCTGCACCGCAGCGGCAACCTGGCCGGCGGTGAGGTTGATGGTCGCGACCAGATCACGCAATTGGTCGACCGAGTAGTTGATCGAGTCGGCGATGGTGCCGGTGAAGTCTTCGGTCACCGAGGCGGTCACCGTCAGATCGCCGTCGGCGAGGTCTTCGATTTCATCGAGCAGACGCATGATCGCGTTCTGGTTGCGCTCGTTCTTCTCAGCGGTTTCGCGCAACTGGCGATTGGTTTCGCGAACCATGACCATACCGATGAGGATGATCGAGGCCAGCGCCAGCAAGCCCAGCACGTAGCCACCGATGGTGTCGGTGCTGCGCCCGCCGGCGAGGTTTTCGAAACCGCTGGCCAGGTGTGAGGCTTCGTCGAGCAGGGTTTGCGAGAGGCTGAAAATATTGGTGGCCGACTCACGCACCTTGAACAGTTCCGGCGAGGTTTCGAGGATTTCATCCACGGAGCCGGAGACGAACTGGAACAGTTCGGAGATTTCACTCAAACGGGCGCGGGCGTCGTGGTCTTCGACCTGGCTGATTTTCAGCGTCGGATTGCCCTGGAGCATGCCGTTGAGCACTTGGCCGAAACGGGTGGCGTCGCGGCCAAAGGCATCGGCGGCTTGCTGCGAGTTTTCATCACCGGCGAGCACGGTGTTGACCGCACCGAGAATGCGTTCGGCCAGCAACGATTGACGCTGGGCCATCGCCACCTGCGCGGCCGGGGCGCCACGTTGCAGAAGAATTTCGACGACTTTTTCGTATTCGATCTGCAACTGCGGCACGGTTTCGGCCAGCGTCGCGGCGACTTGATGCAGCGACAGCACGGTCTGTTCGCTGGAGAGAATGGCGTCGGTGTTTTTCAGCAGGCGTTCCCAGTCCAGCTGCACAGCGCGCATTTCCGGGCGCACGGTGGCGGGTGCCGGTGGCAGTCCGGTGGCCGGATCGCCCTTCTTCAGGTAACCCCAGCGCTGGGCGAAATCGTTGCGCGCATCACTCAGCAGTTTGAACGCGGCAGCCTTGCCGGCGGCGGCTTCAGTGGCGTTTTTAGCGATGCGTTGCGAGAGCACGCGCAGTTCACCGGCATGGCCGATGTACTGTTTGTCGTAGTTCGCCTGGGTGTTGAGGTAAGCGAAGTTGGCGAACAGCAGCATGATGAACACGATCAATGCGATGAACAGCACAATGATCTGCGAGCGACTGCGCGATCCTTCCGCCGGCTTGCCTGTTTTTGCTTTTATCATCGGTCCTCGCCTGTTTGAAGCTCATCGAACAACCTGTGGGAGCTGGCCTTGGGGGTGAAGGGATTCTGTGGCGAGGGGATTTATCCCCGATGGTTGGCGAAGCCAACCCAAAACCAACACTTGAGATGTAACAGATACAACTCATGTTCTGGGGCCGCTGCGCGGCCCATCGGGGATAAATCCCCTCACCACAGAATCCCAATACCACATGGCCCATTCCCACAATGGGTTCTCTGTTGTTGCGGTTATATCGCGACGCTCATGAACACCGGGGATCTGGCCAGCGCAAACAGGCTGAACACTCGCCAGTTCTGCTCGCGCCGGAAATAGCCTTTGACGAACTCGGCCTTCGAGCCCTGACGCTTGCTGATCGAAATGGGCTCGAAGCTGTCCTGCTCAAAGTGCTGCAAGCCAATGACTTCATCGACCATCAGCCCGGCAAACACCTCCCCATGTTCCACTACCAAAACCCGCCGCTGCTTGCGCAATGGCGACAACTCATGCCCGAAGAAACCGCACAAATCCATGATCGGCAGCAGCCGCCCGCGCAGGTTAGCCACGCCTTTGACCCACGGTTTGACCCCGGGCAATTGCGTGAAACGCGGTTCGTGCAGCACTTCACTGACTTCGCCCATCGGCGCCACATACCAATGCTCGCCGAGGCGAAAGCCGATGCCGCTCCAGCGATCCTGGCGCGCCGGTTGCGACGGCAAGTCTGCCGCCAGCAAGCGGCAGCGCTGGTCGATCTGCCAGAGCAGTTCGAACGCGGTCAGCGATTCGCTCATGGTCGCGCGATCAGCCTTTGAGCACGTTGTTCAGGGTCTTGATCAGGGTGTCTTCGTCGACCGGTTTGGTCAGGTAGTCCTTGGCGCCCTGACGGGTGCCCCAGACCTTGTCGGTCTCCTGATCCTTGGTGGTGATGATGATCACCGGGATATGGCTGGTGTCGGCGTCCTTGGTCAACTGGCGGGTGGCCTGAAAACCATTGAGGCCGGGCATGACGATGTCCATCAGCACCGCGTCGGGTTTTTCCTGACGGGCCAGGGCCACGCCATCGGCGCCGTTTTCGGCCTTGAGCACTTCATGGCCGTGCTTCTCGAGCATGCCGGTGAGTTTGTACATTTCAGTCGGCGAATCATCGACGATCAGGATACGTGCCATGGTTTTCCCCATTTTTCTTGTCGACGCCCGGCCCGCTGGCCGCGTGTCTCTGTGCGTGTCTTACTGCGGCAAAACGGCGGCGAAGCCCGGAACATGGGCCTGGATCGCGTTGAGCAGTTCTTCCTTGCTGAAAGGCTTGGTCAAAAATTGATCAGAACCGACAATCCGCCCCTTGGCCTTGTCGAACAAGCCGTCCCTGGACGACAGCATGATCACCGGTGTGGCCTTGAACGCGCTGTTGTTCTTGATTAAAGCGCAGGTCTGATAACCATCCAGACGCGGCATCATGATGTCGACAAAAATGATTCCGGGGTGGTTGTCGGCGATCTTCGCCAACGCGTCGAAACCATCGATCGCCGTGATCACTTCGCACCCGACATTTTTCAACAATGTTTCGGCGGTGCGACGAATCGTTTTCGAGTCGTCGATCACCATGACCTTCAAGGCGCTGGACTGCTGTTCCATAAGGGGGCTCTACCGTCGCCTTTGCGAATCAAATTGTCCGTTTTGCGATGACTGATGACCGGAAACCCTTGATGCTCAAGGGCCAGCACGGCATGGCAGCCTTTTTAGCACAGTCTCTACATGCAATCTATCGACGGGTTTTCCCTTGACCGAAAACCCTGCCAGCGCCACTCTGGCGGCACTTTTTCAATACCGATCCGGTAGCCAATTTTCGAGGAAAACCCAATGAGCGTTCGCGTCGGGATTGTCATGGACCCTATCGCCAGCATCTCCTATAAAAAGGATAGCTCGCTGGCCATGCTGCTGGCTGCGCAGAAGCGCGGCTGGGAGCTGTTCTATATGGAACAGCGCGACCTGTATCAGGGCGAAGGCCAGGCACGGGCGCGCATGCGTCCGCTGAAAGTCTTCGCCAACCCGGAAAAATGGTTCGAACTGGACGCCGAGCAGGACAACCTGCTGAGCGATCTGGACGTGATCCTGATGCGCAAGGACCCGCCATTCGACATGGAGTTTGTCTACTCCACTTATTTGCTTGAACAAGCCGAAACCGCTGGCGTGCTGGTAGTGAACAAGCCGCAAAGCCTGCGCGACTGCAATGAAAAACTGTTCGCCACGCTGTTCCCGCAGTGCACGCCGCCGACCGTGGTCAGCCGTCGCGCCGATGTGCTGCGTGAATTTGCCGCGAAACACGGCGATGTGATCCTCAAGCCGCTGGACGGCATGGGCGGCACGTCGATCTTCCGTCATCGTGCCGGTGATCCGAACCTGTCGGTGATTCTCGAAACCCTGACCGCCCTCGGTGGCCAGCAGATCATGGGCCAGGCTTACCTGCCGGCGATCAAGGACGGCGACAAACGTATTCTGATGATCGACGGCGAGCCGGTGGATTATTGCCTGGCGCGGATTCCGGCGCAGGGCGAAACCCGTGGCAACCTTGCCGCTGGTGGTCGTGGTGAAGCGCGTCCGCTGACTGACAAGGATCGCTGGATCGCCGCTCAGGTCGGCCCGACCCTGCGCGAGAAAGGCCTGCTGTTCGTCGGTCTCGACGTGATCGGTGAAAGCCTGACCGAAATCAACGTCACCAGCCCGACCTGCATCCGCGAAATCGACAACGCGTTTGGCACGGACATCGGCGGCATGCTCATGGATGCTATCGAGAAGAAGCTGCAAGCCTCTAGCCGCAAGCAGCAAGCCTGACGGCCAGCTACAAGCCGCAAGCCATGAGCTACAAGCTTTTACTTGCAGCTTGCCGTTCGAAACTTGCAGCTGCCCTTATGTCGCTTGCCACTTGAAGCTTGCAGCTAAAAACCAACATTGCGTTATCATGCCGAGCCCGTAAAAACGCGATGTTGGTTTTCTTGTCATGACCCTCCCGTCCGATCTGCCCGTTGAACTCGCCCATCGTGGCGTGCGCCCGGCCGATCGCCTCGGATTTACCCTGTTTCTCGCGGCGCTGATTCATTTGGCGCTGCTGCTGGGCGTCGGCTTCACGATGGTCGAGCCCAAGCAGATCAGCAAAACCCTGGAAATTACCCTCGCCACCTTCAAGAGCGAAAAGAAGCCGGAGAAGGCAGACTTTCTCGCCCAGGAACATCAGGAAGGCAGCGGCACGCTGGACAAGAAGGCAATCCCGAAAACCACCGAAGTCGCGCCATTCCAGGACAACCAGGTCAAAAAGGTCACCCCGCCGCCGGCCGCCAAGTCGCAAGTGCAGGAAGCCGCGCCCAAGGCAGCGGTGACCACCGTCGCGCCGCAGCCGAAAAAAGCGCCGACCAAGAAAGAAGAAGCCAAGACCGAGGTCAAGCCGACAGTCGACGCGCCGGAGTTCGACAGCTCGCAGCTGTCCAGCGACATCGCCAGCCTCGAAGCCGAACTGGCCAAGGAACAACAGCTGTACGCCAAACGCCCGCGCATTCACCGTTTGAGCGCGGCGTCGACCATGCGCGACAAGGGCGCCTGGTACAAAGACGATTGGCGCAAGAAGGTCGAGCGCATCGGCAACCTCAATTACCCCGAAGAGGCTCGGCGCAAGCAGATCTACGGCAATTTGCGCCTGATGGTCTCGATCAACCGCGACGGCTCGCTGTATGAAGTGCTGGTGCTGGAGTCTTCCGGTCAGCCGTTGCTGGATCAGGCAGCGCAGCGCATTGTCCGACTGGCGGCGCCGTTTGCCCCGTTTACCGGGGACTTGTCGGATATCGACCGTTTGGAAATCATCCGCACCTGGAAATTCGCCCGCGGCGACAAACTCTCCAGCAACTGAATAGTGCCGGGTGGGCCTTTGTGGTGAGGGGATTTATCCCCGATGGGGCGCGAAGCGGCCCTGAATCCTTTGACATGATCTGCCTGACAAACCGTGCGTGATGGTTTTGCGACTGCTGCGCAGCCGGTCGGGGATAAATCCCCTCGCCACAAATGCCATGTTCCAACAAGCGGTCGGTGTTGTTGTCAGCATCTCCAGCTTGTCAGTTCGCCCCCCGAACGCCACACTAGCGCACATGAAAAACGTCAGCCCCAGCTACCTCAAGCATCAATTCCTGATCGCCATGCCACACATGGCCGACCCGAACTTTGCCCACACCTTGACCTACATCGTCGAGCACACGGCCAATGGCGCTATGGGGATTGTGGTCAACCGACCGCAAGAGCTGAATCTGGCCGACATTCTTGAGCAATTGCGCCCGGACATCGATCCGCCGGCCCTCTGCCAGCATGTGCCTATCTTCATCGGCGGCCCGGTGCAGACCGATCGCGGTTTTGTGTTGCACCCGGCGGACAAGACTTTCCAGGCCACTGCGCAACTGGACGGTGATCTGGCTCTGTCGACCTCGCAAGACGTGCTGTTCGCCATCGCGGACGGCGTCGGCCCGGCAAAAAGCCTGATCGCCCTCGGCTACGCCGGTTGGGAAGCCGGGCAACTCGAAGCCGAAATGGCCGACAACGCCTGGCTGACCTGCCCGTACGACGCCGACATCCTGTTCAACACCAGCAGCGAATTGCGCCTCGAGGCCGCGGCCAGGCACCTGGGGATCAACCTCAGCCTGCTGACCAGCCAGGCGGGGCACGCCTGATGGCCCTGCGCCTGATTCTCGGCTTCGACTACGGCACCAAACAGATCGGCGTCGCGGTCGGCCAGGTGATTACCGGCCAGGCCCGCGAGCTGTGCACCCTGAAAGCGCAAAACGGCATTCCCGACTGGAATCAGGTTGAAGCGCTGTTCAAGGAATGGAAGCCCGACGCCGTCGTCGTCGGCCTGCCGCTGAACATGGACGGCACGCCGAGCGAAATGTGCCTGCGCGCCGAGAAATTCGCCCGCCGCCTCAATGGCCGCTTCAACGTGCCCTTCTATACCCACGACGAACGCCTGACCACTTTCGAGGCCAAGGGCGAGCGTCTGGTGCGTGGCGGGCAAAAAGGCAGTTACCGCGACAACCCGGTCGATGCCATCGCCGCCGCTCTGCTGTTGCAGGGCTGGCTCGATGAAAACACCGCACTATTTGAATCCTGACAAGCGCTTCGGCGCTTTTCTTTTGGCTAAAAACCCAGTCATGTCCGGCAGGACGAGTCTCGGGTCAAAGAAGGAGCAACCATGAGTCTGCCCAATCCCGCCGATCTGATCAGCCAGATGGCGACCCGCCTCAAGGCGCACCTTGCCCAGCGTGAAATCACTGAACCGCGATACATCGGCATTCGCACTGGCGGCATCTGGGTCGCGCAGGCACTGCTCAAGGAGCTGGGCAGCGACGCGCCGCTGGGCACGCTGGATGTGTCCTTCTACCGCGACGACTTCAGCCAGAACGGTCTGCACCCGCAAGTACGGCCGTCCGCCCTGCCCTTCGAGATCGAAGGCCAGCATCTGGTGCTGATCGATGACGTGCTGATGAGCGGCCGCACCATCCGCGCCGCCATGAACGAATTGTTCGACTACGGCCGCCCGGCCAGCGTGACGCTGGTCTGCCTGCTGGATCTGGACGCCGGCGAGCTTCCGATCCGCCCGAACGTGGTCGGCGCGACCCTGTCGCTGGCCGCTCACGAACGGGTGAAGCTGTCCGGCCCCGAGCCGCTGACGCTCGAACTGCAAGACTTCAACCCTTAATCCGCCCTATTGAGAGTCCCCCTCGCGATGACGCCTCTAGATACCAAGCGCCCGCTGCAGCTCAATGATCAGGGCCAGCTGCGCCACTTCCTCTCGCTCGACGGCCTGCGCCGCGAGTTGCTGACGGAAATCCTCGACACTGCCGACTCGTTCCTCGAAGTCGGTGCCCGGGCGGTGAAGAAAGTCCCGTTGCTGCGCGGCAAGACCGTGTGCAACGTGTTCTTCGAAAATTCGACCCGCACCCGCACCACCTTCGAACTGGCCGCTCAGCGGCTGTCGGCGGACGTGATCACCCTGAACGTGTCGACTTCGTCGGCGAGTAAAGGTGAAACCCTGCTCGACACCCTGCGCAACCTTGAAGCCATGGCCGCTGACATGTTCGTCGTGCGTCACGGCGATTCCGGCGCCGCGCACTTCATCGCCGAACATGTTTGCCCGCAAGTGGCGATCATCAACGGCGGCGACGGCCGTCACGCTCACCCGACGCAGGGCATGCTCGACATGCTCACCATCCGTCGGCACAAGGGCAGTTTCGAAAACCTCTCGGTGGCCATCGTCGGCGACATCCTGCATTCGCGGGTGGCGCGCTCGAACATGCTTGCCCTGAAGACTCTCGGCTGCCCGGACATCCGCGTGATCGCGCCGAAAACCCTGTTGCCGATCGGCATCGAGCAGTACGGCGTGAAGGTCTACACCGACATGACCGAAGGCCTGAAAGACGTCGACGTGGTGATCATGCTGCGCCTGCAGCGTGAACGCATGACCGGCGGCCTGCTGCCGAGCGAAGGCGAGTTCTACCGCCTGTTCGGCTTGACCACCGCGCGCCTGGCCGGGGCCAAACCGGATTGCATCGTCATGCACCCGGGGCCGATCAATCGCGGGGTGGAGATCGAGTCCGCGGTAGCCGACGGCCCGCACTCGGTGATCCTCAATCAGGTCACTTACGGCATCGCGATTCGTATGGCTGTGTTGTCCATGGCCATGAGCGGACAAACCGCGCAGCGTCAATTCGAGCAGGAGAACGCCCAGTGAAGCTCAGCATTCTCGGCGCACGCGTCATCGATCCAAGCAGCGGCCTGGATCAAATCACCGACATTCACGTTGAAGCCTGCAAGATCGTCGCCCTCGGCGCGGCCCCAGCGGGTTTCACGGCAGTGGAAACCATCGACGCCCAAGGCCTTGTCGCCGCACCGGGCCTCGTCGACCTGAACGTGGCCCTGCGCGAGCCGGGCTACAGCCGCAAAGGTTCGATCGTCAGCGAAACCCGTGCAGCGGCCGCTGGCGGTGTGACCAGCCTGTGCTGCCCGCCGAAAACCAAACCGGTGCTCGACACCTCGGCCGTGGCCGAGCTGATCCTCGACCGCGCCCGTGAAGCCGGCAACACCAAGGTGTTTCCGATTGGCGCGCTGAGCAAAGGTCTGGACGGCGAGCAACTGGCGGAGCTGGTGGCCCTGCGCGACGCCGGTTGTGTGGCGTTCGGCAACGGTCTGGAGAGTTTCCGCAACACCCGCACCCTGTGCCGGGCGCTGGAATATGCGGCGACCTTCGATCTGACGGTGATTTTCAACTCGCAGGACCACGATCTGGCTGAAGGTGGCTTGGCTCACGAAGGCGCGGTGGCCAGCTTCCTCGGTCTGCCGGGGATTCCGGAAACGGCTGAAACCGTGGCGCTGGCTCGTGATCTGCTGCTGGTCGAGCAGACCGGCGTGCGCGCACATTTCAGCCAACTGACCAGCGCTCGCGGTGTGGCGCTGATTGCTCAGGCTCAGGCCCGTGGTTTGCAGGTGACGGCGGATGTGGCGCTGTATCAACTGATCCTGACCGATGAGGCGCTGATCGACTTCAACAGCCTGTATCACGTGCAGCCGCCGCTGCGCACTCGCGCTGACCGTGATGGGCTGCGCGAGGCGGTGAAGTCCGGTGTGGTCTCGGCGATCTCCAGTCATCACCAACCGCATGAACGTGACGCCAAACTGGCGCCGTTCGGTGCGACCGAGCCGGGCATCAGCAGTGTTGAGCTGTTGCTGCCATTGGCGATGACGCTGGTTGAGGATGGCTTGCTGGATCTACCGACGCTGCTCGCCCGTTTGAGCGCTGGCCCGGCCGAGGCGTTGCGCCTGCCAGCGGGCAAACTGACGGTGGGTGGTGCGGCGGATATCGTGCTGTTCGACCCGCAGGCTTCGACGGTGGCCGGTGAGAACTGGTTGTCGAAAGGCGAGAACTGCCCGTTCCTGGGGCATACATTGCCGGGCGTGGTTCGTTACACCTTGGTGGACGGCCGGATCAGCCACCAGGCTTGATACCAAGGGATATTGTGGCGAGGGAATTTATCCCCGTTCGGCTGCGAAGCAGTCGCGAGCAGTCGCGAAGCCGTTGCACGCGGTGGATCCTATCCACCGCGTTCTCGGATTCAGGGCCGCTTCGCAGCCCAACGGGGATAAATCCCCTCGCCACGGGTTACTGGAAGGCGCCGCGATTCTGCGCGTTGCGCACCGAGACCTGATCGTTCAGTGTCCAGAAGTCATACAGCACGCCAACAAAGAACAACCCGCCCGTCAGCAGATACACCAGCCCGCTGATCCACTTCCCCTGGTACATCCGGTGCACACCGAACACGCCAAGGAACGTCAGCAGAATCCACGCGACGTTGTACTCGATCGGCCCTGCGGTAAAACGCAGATCGGCTTCGCGATCCATCGCCGGGATCAGAAATAGATCGATCAGCCAACCAATGCCCAGCAAACCGAAGGTGAAAAACCAGATCGTCCCGGTCACAGGTTTGCCGTAATAGAAGCGGTGAGCGCCGGTGAAACCGAAAATCCACAGCAGATAACCGATGACTTTGCTGTGTGTATCCTGGGATTGATAGCGGTTCATGAATGACCTCATTTGCCTCGATAGATAAATATTTTCTGCATCTGTGTGACTTTTTTATGTCGAGCCGACAAGTGGCTCGTCACTGTTACACCTTGCGCAAAGCCTTGTGGGGCTTGGGTTCTGTCCGACAATTGGCTCAATTTACCGCTTGTTGAGCGAAATTGACCCCGAGGTTGAATCGACCAACGGCCTCGGAACAGACAAAAAAGCTGTTATAAAGTTGCGCGCTAACACATAAGAGCCACGCCTAATGCGACCATTTTTCAAGACATGGCTAACCATCTGCCTATTAATGCCACTGGCCGCCCACGCCACCAATCGTGAGCAACGTCTTCCCAACGTCAACGGTTTCACCCCTAAATCTCATGCTTCTGCCCCTTCGAGCAAAAGCAGCAAAAGCAAAACCACCACGCTGAGCAGCAAGAGCCACGGCAAGCTGGTGCCACCGATGGCGAGCAAGGAAAGCAGCAACGTCCTCAGCCGCGCAGTCAACGTCCTCGGTACACCTTATCGTTGGGGCGGCAGCAGCCCAAGTAAAGGCTTCGATTGCAGCGGCCTGGTCAAATACGCGTTCAACGACGCCACGTTCGACCTGCCACGCACTTCCAATGCCATGGCCAGCGGTCATGGCGAGAAGGTCGAGCGCAAGGACCTCAAGCCCGGCGACCTGATCTTTTTCAACATCAAGAGCCGTCGGGTCAATCATGTTGCGATCTACCTGGGCAACGACCGCTTCATCCACGCGCCGCGTCGCGGCAAGTCGGTAAGCATCGACACCCTGAACAAGCCGTACTGGGAAAAGCACTACGTAGTCGCCAAGCGCGTATTGCCGAAAGAACCGGCCAGCAAGCAATTGCGCGTGGTTCAGCGCTAAGACTTCGAAGCAAGATCAAAAGATCGCAGCCTCCGGCAGCTCCTACATTGGGATCAGCGTTTCCCTGTAGGAACTGCCGGAGGCTGTGATCTTTGCTTTTGGCGTTTAGAAATTGTCCGGCGTCCGTGCTTTCTCCCGCGCATGTTCGCGGCTGATCAATCCCTTGGTGACCAGATCCTTCAGGCACATATCGAGGGTCTGCATGCCCAGTGAGCCACCGGTCTGAATCGCCGAATACATCTGCGCTACCTTGTCCTCGCGGATCAGATTACGGATCGCCGAGGTGCCGAGCATGATTTCGTGTGCTGCGACTCGGCCACCGCCGATCTTCTTGATCAGCGTCTGCGAGACCACCGCCAGCAGCGATTCCGAGAGCATCGAACGGACCATCGATTTTTCGTCACCAGGAAATACGTCGACCACCCGGTCGATGGTTTTTGCCGCCGAAGTGGTGTGCAGCGTGCCGAATACCAGATGCCCGGTCTCGGCGGCGGTCAGTGCCAGGCGAATGGTTTCCAGGTCACGCATCTCACCCACCAGAATCACGTCCGGGTCTTCGCGCAGCGCCGAACGCAGCGCGGTGGCGAAACTGCGGGTATCGCGGTGGACTTCACGCTGATTGATCAGGCATTTGCGCGATTCGTGCACGAACTCGATCGGATCTTCAATGGTCAGGATGTGGTGATGACGATGGCTGTTGAGGTAGTCGATCATCGCTGCCAGTGTGGTCGACTTGCCGGAGCCGGTCGGCCCGGTAACCAGCACCAGCCCGCGCGGCGCGTCGGTGATCTTGCGGAAAACGTCGCCCATGGCGAGGTCTTCCATGCTCAGCACTTTTGACGGAATGGTCCGAAACACTGCCCCGGCGCCACGGTTCTGGTTGAAGGCATTGACCCGGAAACGGGCGACACCGGGGACTTCGAAAGAAAAGTCGGTTTCCAGATGTTTCTCGAAGTCGACCCGCTGGGTGTCGTTCATGATGTCGTAGATCAGTTCGTGCACTTGCTTGTGATCCAGCGGCGGCAGATTGATCCGCCGTACATCGCCATCGACGCGGATCATCGGCGGCAGACCGGCCGACAGATGCAGGTCGGAAGCGCCTTGTTTGGCGCTGAAGGCCAGCAGTTCAGTGATATCCATAGCGTTCCCCAATTCCAGTAGAATGCCGCGAACCTTCAGACCGCCGGCGCCTCTTGATGTCCACGATAGCAGACAACATTTTCCACGTTGGTTCGCGCATCCAGACCGCGACCCAAGCCGCACACCGTCCTGAAAACAGCGTCCAGTTGCTCGCCGTGAGCAAGACCAAACCCGCCGAGGCCCTGCGCGAAGCCTATGCCGCCGGTTTGCGCAACTTTGGCGAGAACTACCTGCAGGAAGCCTTGGGTAAACAGCTCGAACTGGCTGACCTGCCCTTGATCTGGCACTTCATCGGCCCCATTCAATCGAACAAGACTCGTGCCATTGCCGAGCATTTTGAATGGGTGCATTCCGTGGATCGCCTGAAAATCGCCCAACGTCTGTCCGAACAGCGCCCGGCCGAGTTGCCGCCGCTGAACATCTGCATTCAGGTCAACGTCAGCGGTGAGGCGAGTAAATCCGGTTGTACGCCGGCCGACCTGCCAGCGCTGGCCGCCGCGATCAGCGCACTGCCGCGCCTGAAACTGCGCGGATTGATGGCGATTCCCGAGCCGACCGACGATCGTGCCGAGCAGGATGCCGCTTTTGCTGCTGTGCAGCGTTTGCAGGCGAGCCTCGATCTGCCGCTCGACACACTTTCCATGGGCATGAGCCACGACCTTGAGTCGGCCATTGCCCAAGGCGCCACCTGGGTGCGTATCGGTACGGCCCTGTTTGGTGCGCGCGACTATTCCCAATCTTGAACGTTTCCAGATAAGGACCACACATGAGCAACACACGTATTGCGTTTATCGGTGCGGGCAACATGGCAGCCAGTTTGATCGGCGGCCTGCGCGCCAAAGGTCTGGAAGCTGCACACATCCGTGCCAGCGATCCGGGCGAAGAAACCCGCGCCAAGGTCAGTGCTGAGCACGGCATCGAAACGTTTGCCGACAACGCTCAGGCCATCGACGGCGTCGACGTGGTCGTGCTGGCGGTCAAGCCACAAGCCATGAAAGCCGTGTGCGAAGCGATTCGCCCGAGCCTGAAGCCGAATCAACTGGTGGTGTCGATCGCCGCCGGCATCACCTGCGCAAGCATGACGGCCTGGCTCGGCGAGCAGCCAATCGTGCGCTGCATGCCGAACACGCCGGCGCTGCTGCGCCAAGGCGTCAGCGGCTTGTACGCGACTCACGAAGTGACTGCCGAACAACGTCAGCAAGCCGAAGAGTTGCTGTCCGCCGTTGGTATCGCCCTGTGGCTGAACGAAGAGCAGCAACTGGACGCGGTCACTGCCGTGTCGGGTTCCGGCCCGGCGTACTTCTTCCTGCTGATCGAGGCCATGACCGCTGCTGGCGTCAAACTCGGCCTGCCCAAAGACATTGCTGAACAGCTGACCCTGCAGACCGCCCTCGGCGCCGCGCATATGGCAGTTTCCAGTGACGTCGATGCCGCCGAACTGCGTCGCCGCGTGACCTCGCCAAATGGCACCACGGAAGCCGCAATCAAATCATTCCAGGCCAATGGCTTCGAAGCCCTGGTCGAAACCGCACTCGGCGCCGCCGCGCACCGCTCGGCCGAAATGGCCGAACAACTGGGCAAATAAGGAGCCTTACATGATTGGATTGAACACCGCAGCGGTTTACGTGCTGCAAACCCTCGGCAGTCTGTACCTGCTGATCGTGCTGCTGCGCTTCGTCCTGCAGTTGGTGCGGGCGAACTTCTACAACCCGTTGTGCCAGTTTGTGGTCAAGGCGACACAACCGCTGCTCAAACCACTGCGTCGGATCATCCCGAGCATGTTCGGCCTCGACATGTCGTCGCTGGTGTTGGCGATTCTGGTGCAACTGGCGTTGATGGCGCTGACCCTGCTGCTGACTTACGGCACCACTGGTAATCCGCTGCAACTGTTCATCTGGTCGCTGATCGGCGTGACCGCGCTGTTCCTGAAGATTTTCTTCTTCGCCCTGATCATCAGCGTGATCCTCTCGTGGGTCGCACCGGGCAGCCACAATCCGGGCGCTGAGCTGGTCAATCAGATCTGCGAACCGGCGCTGGCGCCGTTCCGCAAGTTTCTGCCGAACCTCGGTGGGCTGGACTTGTCGCCGATCTTCGCGTTTCTGGCGTTGAAGCTGATCGACATGCTGGTGATCAACAATCTGGCGGCAATGACGATGATGCCGGAAATCCTGCGCTTGCTGATGTGAGCTGGTTCCGATGGGACGGTGACGACTTGATCCTCGAGTGTCACCTGCAACCGGCAGCCCGTAGCGATGACTTCGCCGGGCTGCACGGTGATCGCTTGAAGATTCGCCTCACCGCGCCGCCGGTCGAGGGCAAGGCCAATGCTTATCTGATGAGCTTTCTGGCCAAAGCGTTTGGGGTGTCCAAGAGCCAGGTCAGTTTGCTCAGTGGCGAATTGAACCGGCAGAAGCGCGTGAAGATCTGCTCGCCGAAGAAGTTGCCGGATTTGCCTGATCTGGTGCGCCCCTGATCGAGCAGTGCAGCACTTGTGGCGAGGGGATTTATCCCCGATGGGTGGCGAAGCCGCCCCTTGCTTTCTTCCAGCCAGTCCGCGTCAGCAGGTTTTGCGACTGCTGCGCAGCCGATCGGGGATAAATCCCCTCGCCACAGGGGTCGCGTTCAATGAATGAATCAGGCCTGATCGTTGCTTGCCGCTAACCCCCCCGGTCTTTAGACTTACGCCTCATTTCAACGAGAGCAGGGTCGATGCCAACTGCCTTTCCCCCCGATTCTGTTGGTCTGGTGACGCCGCAAACGGCGCACTTCAGCGAACCGCTGGCCTTGGCCTGTGGCCGTTCGCTGCCCGCCTATGACCTGATCTACGAAACCTACGGCACGCTCAACGCACAGGCGAGCAACGCCGTGCTGATCTGCCACGCCTTGTCCGGGCACCACCACGCTGCTGGCTATCACAGCGCCGACGACCGCAAACCCGGTTGGTGGGACAGCTGCATCGGCCCCGGCAAACCGATCGACACCAACAAGTTCTTCGTGGTCAGCCTGAACAACCTTGGCGGCTGCAACGGCTCCACCGGCCCAAGCAGCATCAACCCGGAGACCGGCAAGCCGTTTGGTGCCGACTTCCCGGTGCTGACCGTGGAAGACTGGGTCCACAGCCAGGCGCGCCTCGCTGACCTGCTCGGCATCGGCCAGTGGGCAGCGGTCATCGGCGGCAGCCTTGGCGGCATGCAGGCGTTGCAATGGACCATCACTTATCCGGATCGCGTGCGTCACTGCCTGGCCATCGCTTCGGCACCCAAGTTGTCGGCGCAGAACATCGCCTTCAACGAAGTGGCGCGTCAGGCGATCCTCACCGACCCGGAATTCCACGGCGGTTCGTTCCAGGAAGCGGGCGTGATCCCCAAGCGTGGCTTGATGCTGGCACGCATGGTCGGGCACATCACCTACCTGTCCGACGATTCCATGGGCGAGAAATTCGGCCGAGGTCTGAAGAGCGAAAAGCTCAACTATGACTTTCACAGTGTCGAGTTCCAGGTCGAAAGCTACCTGCGTTATCAGGGCGAAGAGTTCTCCGGTCGTTTCGACGCCAACACCTATCTGTTGATGACCAAGGCGCTGGATTACTTCGATCCGGCGGCGAACTTCGACGATAACCTGGCGAAAACCTTCGAGAACGCCACGGCCAAGTTCTGCGTGATGTCGTTCACCACTGACTGGCGCTTCTCCCCGGCCCGTTCGCGTGAGCTGGTCGATGCATTGATGGCGGCGCGCAAAGACGTCAGCTATCTGGAAATCGACGCACCGCAGGGCCACGACGCCTTCCTGATTCCGATCCCGCGCTACTTGCAGGCGTTCGGCAATTACATGAACCGCATCACGTTGTGAGAAAGCCATGAGAGCTGATCTGGAAATCATCCAGGAATGGATCCCCGCCGGCAGCCGCGTCCTCGACCTCGGTTGCGGTGACGGCGAACTGCTGACCTGGCTGCGTGACCACAAGAACGTTACCGGTTATGGCCTGGAAAACGACGCCGACAACATCGCCGAGTGCGTGGCCAAGGGCATCAACGTCATCGAGCAGGATCTGGACAAGGGGCTGGGCAACTTCGCCAGCAACAGTTTCGACATCGTCGTGATGACTCAGGCCCTGCAAGCCGTGCATTACCCGGACAAGATCCTCGATGAGATGCTCCGGGTCGGCCGTCAATGCATCATCACCTTCCCGAATTTCGGCCACTGGCGCTGCCGCTGGTACCTGGCGAGCAAGGGCCGCATGCCGGTTTCCGAGTTCCTGCCTTACACCTGGTACAACACGCCGAACATTCACTTCTGCACTTTCGAAGATTTTGAAGAGCTTTGTCGCGAACGTGACGCGAAGGTCATTGATCGGCTTGCCGTGGATCAACAGCACCGCCACGGGTGGGCCAGTAAGCTATGGCCTAATCTGTTAGGTGAGATTGGGATCTACCGCGTCAGCAGCCCAGTGCTTGCCGATCACAAAGTCGCGGTCTGAGCCACGACATTTCGAGGAGAACGATCATGGGTCGTTTAGCGTTGTTGTTATTGACTGCCTGCCTGAGCGCCAGCGCGCTGGCGGCGGACGTCATCAAGGGCGAGCGTCAGGAAACCTTTGGCGACGTGACGGTGCACTACAACACTTTCAACTCGACGTACCTGCAACCGGACATCGCCAAAGCGGCGGAGCTGATTCGCAGCAAGAACCAAGGCGTGATCAATGTCTCGGTGGTCAAGGACGGCAAACCGCTGATCGCCAACGTCACCGGCACGGTCAAAGACCTGACCAGCCAAAGTGTGCCGTTGAATTTCCGCCAGATCACCGAACAGGGCGCGGTGTACTACATCGCCCAGTACCCGGTTGACCAGCAGGAAACCCGCACCTTTGAAATCAAGGTGCAGAACGGCGACAAGATCAACACCATCAATTTCAACCAAGAACTCTTTCCCGGCGAATGATGAACCTCAAGCAACTCGTACTGGCCAGCCATAACGCCGGCAAACTCAAAGAACTTCAGGCCATGCTCGGCGAATCGGTGCAACTGCGCTCGATTGGCGAGTGGAGCAAGGTCGAGCCGGAAGAAACCGGTCTGTCGTTCGTCGAGAACGCCATCCTCAAGGCGCGCAACGCCGCGCGTATTTCCGGATTGCCGGCGCTGGCCGATGATTCCGGGCTGGCTGTGGATTTTCTCGGCGGTGCGCCGGGTATCTACTCGGCGCGTTATGCCGATGGCAAGGGCGATGCGGCGAACAATGCCAAACTGCTCGACGCCTTGAAGGATGTCCCGGAAGCCGAGCGCGGCGCGCAGTTCGTGTGCGTGCTGGCGCTGGTGCGTCACGCCGATGATCCGTTGCCGATCCTCTGCGAAGGCCTGTGGCACGGACGGATTCTGACCGCTGCCAGTGGCGAACACGGTTTCGGTTATGACCCGCTGTTCTGGGTGCCGGAGCGGAACGTGTCGAGCGCCGAACTGAGCCCGGCCGACAAGAACCAGATCAGCCACCGCGCCCGTGCAATGGATCTGCTGCGCCAGCGTCTGGGCTTGAAATGACCGGTGATTCTTCTGCGTCGTCGCTGATCATCGGCGGCGGCGCTGCTTCGCCTCGGGCGCCGCTGCCAACGCTGCCGCCCTTGTCGTTGTACATCCACATCCCGTGGTGTGTGCGCAAATGCCCGTATTGCGACTTCAACTCGCACACTGCCAGCCCGGTGCTGCCGGAGCAGGAATACGTCGACGCGTTACTGGCCGATCTCGATCAGGATCTGCACGCTGTTTACGGTCGTGAAATCACCTCGATCTTCTTTGGTGGCGGCACGCCGAGCCTGTTCAGCGCTGAAGCGCTTGGGCGTTTGCTGGAAGGCGTCGAGCAACGTATTCCGTTTGCGCACGACATCGAAATCACTCTGGAGGCCAACCCCGGCACCTTCGAACAAGAGAAGTTTGTCGCGTATCGCCAGTTGGGGATCAATCGCCTGTCGATCGGCATTCAGAGTTTCCAGCAGGAAAAACTCAAGGCCCTCGGCCGGATTCACAACGGTGACGAAGCGGTGCGCGCGGCGGGTATGGCGCGGCAGGCCGGGTTCGATAACTTCAACCTCGACTTGATGCACGGCTTGCCGGATCAGTCGCTGGACGATGCCTTGAGCGATCTGCGCCAGGCCATCGAGCTGAAGCCGACGCACATTTCCTGGTATCAACTGACGCTGGAGCCGAACACGGTGTTCTGGAACCAGCCGCCGGTGCTGCCGGAAGACGACACGCTGTGGGACATCCAGGAAGCCGGGCAGGCGTTGTTGGCCGAGCACGGTTACGCGCAATACGAAGTCTCGGCTTATGCACAGGCCGGGCGGCCGGCGCGGCATAACCTCAATTACTGGAGCTTTGGCGACTTCATCGGCATCGGCGCTGGCGCCCACGGCAAGCTCAGCCACCCGGACGGACGTATCGTGCGTACCTGGAAGACGCGTCTGCCGAAGGACTACCTCAACCCGGCGAAAAGCTTTCAGGCCGGAGAGAAATCGCTGACCAACGACGAGCTGCCGTTCGACTTTCTGATGAACGCGCTGCGGCTGACCGATGGTGTGGAATCGCGCCTGTATCCGGAACGCACTGGCCTGTCGCTGGACAGCCTCGCAGAAGCCCGCTCGGACGCCGAACAAAGCGGTCTGTTGCAGGTCGAACCGTCACGTCTGGCGGCGACCGAGCGCGGACAACTGTTCCTCAACGATTTGCTGCAGAAATTTCTGAGCTGAGCCCAACGCCCAACGGCTGCCCCAAGGAAAAACGCATGGATTTGATACTCGACCTGCTCGCCACCGTCTCCCGCTGGAGCCGCAGCAACCTCTCGGAAATCGCCCTCGCGCTGGTTGGCTGCCTGCTGGTGCTGTTCGGTGCTGATTTCAAAGGCTGGGTCGAGCAACGCCTGGGCAGCATCGCCGGCGCCCTGCGCGTGCCACTGATGGCCCTGCTCTGCCTGATCGGCAGTGGCGCCGCACTGATCTACGCCACACCGTGGGTGATCAAGGGGTTGAGCCAGTTCAACAACTACAGCCTGGCACCAGTGCTGCTCGTGGTGCTGGTGTTGATTGGCGTAGTCGCCGACCGCCGCTGATTTCAGTACACACATAACATCTGTAGGAGCTGCGGCACGCTGCGATCTTTGGATCTGCTCTTTCAAGATCAAAAGATCGCAGCGTGCCGCAGCTCCTACATCGGATTGCGCGAAGAGACAGGGACGTTCATGAACAAAAAACTGTTGGACGAGACAAGCAAATTTCTCAGCTTCGTTTTGCGCCACGAGCCTCAAGCCATTGGCCTTACGCTGGACTCAGAAGGCTGGGCGAATATCGAAGTGTTGATCAGCGGTGCGGCACGCGACGGTCGCACTCTCGATCGCGCACTGATCGAAATCGTTGTTGCGAGCAGCGACAAGAAGCGCTTTTCGATTTCTGAGGACGGCCAAATGATTCGTGCCGTGCAGGGCCACTCGACGAAAAGTGTGGAACTGCAGCTTGAGGCAAAACAGCCCCCGAAGACGCTGTATCACGGTACGGCGACGCGCTTCATGGACTCGATCAACCAGCAGGGATTGATACCGGGATCGCGCCATCATGTGCATCTCTCGCAAGAAACCACCACCGCCTCAGCCGTAGGTCAACGCTACGGCACTGTGGTGATCCTGAAAGTTGCCGCACAGCAGATGCAGGAACAGGGCTTCAAGTTCTATCAGGCAGAGAATGGCGTCTGGCTGACAGAGCAAGTACCGGTGCGCTTCATCTCTACCCTGTAACTTCTCGAACACCCAAAACAACTGTAGGAGTGAGCCTGCTCGCGATAGCGGTCTGACATTCAACCTCTTCGGTGACTGTCAGTCCGCTTTCGCGAGCAAGCTCGGCTCCTACAGGGAGTGTTGCGTGATGCTCAGGACTGTTTTTCGAACTTCAGATCCCAGACGCCATGGCCAAGACGTTCGCCGCGGCGTTCGAACTTGGTGATCGGGCGTTCGGCCGGGCGCGGTACGCACTTGCCGTCTTCGGCGAGGTTGCGATAGCCCGGGGCGACGTTCATCACTTCCAGCATGTATTCGGCGTACGGTTCCCAGTCGGTGGCCATGTGCAGAATGCCGCCGACCTTCAACTTGCTGCGCACCAGTTCAGCGAACGATGCCTGAACGATACGACGCTTGTGGTGACGGCTTTTGTGCCACGGATCCGGGAAGAACAGCATCAGGCGATCGAGGCTGTTGTCGGCGATGCAGCGGTTGAGCACTTCGATCGCGTCGCAATCGTAGACCCGCAGGTTGGTCAGGCCCTGAGTCAGCACGCCATTGAGCAGCGCGCCAACACCCGGACGGTGAACTTCCACGCCGATGAAGTCCTGATCCGGCGCGGCGGCGGCCATTTCCAGCAGCGAGTGGCCCATGCCGAAACCGATCTCCAGTGAGCGCGGTGCCGAACGGCCAAACACCTGATCGTAATCCACCGGCGCGTCGGCCAGCGGCAACACGAACAGCGGCGTGCCTTGATCCAGACCTTTTTGCTGGCCTTCGGTCATGCGCCCGGCGCGCATCACGAAACTCTTGATGCGGCGGTGTTGGCGCTCGTCGCCTTCTTCCGTCTGGATAGGCGTGTCGTTCGATTCAGTCATCAATGGCTCTTACTTGATCAGACCATCCAGCGGCGAAGAGGCGCTGGCATAGAGTTTTTTCGGCATACGACCAGCGAGGTAGGCCAGACGGCCCGCGACGATCGCATGTTGCATGGCTTGCGCCATCATCACCGGTTGCCCTGCGTGGGCGATGGCCGAGTTCATCAGCACCGCATCGCAGCCCAGTTCCATGGCGATGGTTGCATCGGACGCAGTACCGACACCGGCATCGACCAACACAGGGATTTTCGCTTCTTCGAGGATGATCTGCAGGTTGTACGGGTTGCAGATGCCCAGACCGGAACCGATCAGACCGGCCAGCGGCATCACCGCGATGCAGCCGATTTCTGCCAGTTGGCGGGCGATGATCGGGTCATCGCTGGTGTAGACCATCACGTCGAAACCTTCTTTGACCAGCGTTTCGGCGGCCTTGAGGGTTTCGATGACGTTAGGGAACAGGGTCTTCTGGTCAGCCAGGACTTCCAGCTTCACCAGGTTGTGGCCGTCGAGCAGCTCACGGGCCAGGCGGCAGGTGCGCACGGCTTCGATGGCGTCGTAGCAACCGGCGGTGTTCGGCAGGAAGGTGTAACGCTCCGGCGACAGCACGTCGAGCAGGTTCGGCTCGCCTTCGATCTGGCCAAGGTTGGTACGGCGCACGGCGAAGGTGACAATCTCGGCACCCGAGGCTTCGATGGCCTGGCGGGTCTCTTCCATGTCACGGTACTTGCCGGTACCGACCAGCAAACGCGACTGGTAAGTACGACCGGCCAGCACAAAAGGCTTGTCGCTACGAACGATGCTCATGGGGAATCCTCTTTAGGAGTGAGGGTCTTGCAGAATTCTGTGCCCTTGCGAGCCGGGTGGCTAGCCGCCGCCGATGGCGTGCACGACTTCGACATTGTCGCCGTCGTTGAGCGTGGTCTCGGCATGCTGGCTGCGCGGGACGATATCCAGATTGAGTTCAACTGCCACCCGGCGTCCGGTCAGTTCCAGACGGGTGATCAGGGCCGCAACGGTTTCACCGTCGGGCAGTTCAAGGGATTCGCCGTTCAACTGAATGCGCATGCGCAACGCCGCCATCATTTTTAGGGGCTGGCATTCTAGCCCGATCATGACCTAAAGGTCAGCACCAAGCGTCAAGCGGTTAGCTGCAAGCGCCAGGCGGCGAGGCCCAGGCACAGCCAGCCGATCAGGAAGGCCAGGCCGCCGAACGGGGTGATGATGCCGAGCTTGCTGATGCCGGTGGTGGTCAGCACGTACAGGCTGCCGGAGAACAGCAGAATGCCGACGGTGAAGGAAACGCCGGCCCAAGCGACCAGTCGGCCCTGAATATGCGTGGCCAGCAGCGCAACGCCGAACAGCGCCAGCGTGTGCACCAATTGATAGGTGACGCCGGTGTGGAAAATGGCCAGATACTCCGGCGTCAGGCGGTTTTTCAGGCCGTGGGCGGCGAATGCGCCCAGCGCTACACCGGTAAAACCAAAGAAAGCGGCCAGCAGCAGAAAGCCACGCAACATGAAGAACTCCAGTCAGACTCGGTCGGCAGGGTCTGTATAATGGCCCGCTCCACGGGTTCGGCCAAGCCATCTCTATGCTGCGTACTATTTTCCGTCGTCTCACGAAGGCCCTGCTCTGGTTCGCGGGCGGCAGCATCGTGCTGGTGCTGATCTTTCGTTTCGTGCCGCCGCCGGGCACAGCGCTGATGGTCGAGCGCAAGGTCGAGTCCTGGGTCGACGGCGAGCCGATTGATCTGCAGCGCACCTGGAAGCCTTGGGACGAGATCTCCGATGATCTCAAAGTCGCCGTCATGGCCGGTGAAGATCAGAAATTCCCGGAGCACTGGGGTTTTGATTTCAGCGCGATCCAGGCCGCACTGGCGCACAACGAACTCGGCGGTTCGATTCGCGGCGCCAGTACGTTGAGCCAGCAAGTGTCGAAAAACCTGTTTCTGTGGGCGGGGCGCAGCTACCTGCGCAAAGGCCTCGAAGCCTGGTTCACGGCGCTGATCGAAGTGTTCTGGCCCAAGCAGCGGATTCTTGAGGTGTACCTCAACAGCGTCGAATGGGATGACGGCGTGTTCGGCGCCGAAGCTGCCGCCCGCCATCACTTCGGCGTGAGTGCCAAGTCGTTGTCCCGCCAGCAGGCGAGTTATCTGGCGGCGGTGTTGCCGAATCCGCGCGTGTGGAGCGCCAGCCACCCGACCGCTTATGTGTCGCGCCGCGCTGGCTGGATTCGTCAGCAGATGAGCCAGTTGGGTGGCGACAGCTATCTGCTCGGTCTCAACGATTCGCGCCGTGCTCCGTGGGCGCAATAATTTGAAACGCAGTAGATCCCTGTAGGAGTGAGCCTGCTCGCGATAGCGGTTTGCCTGCCACATTTGTGGTGACGGACCTGACGCTATCGCGAGCAGGCTCACTCCTACAGGGGTTGTGGTGAATCACAAATGAAAACGCCCCGATCATTGCTGATCGGGGCGTTTTTTATTGCCTGCTCACCGGTTACGCGGCGATCGACAACTTGAGCTTGTTCATCGCGCTCTTCTCGAGCTGACGGATACGCTCGGCCGACACGTTGTACTTCTGCGCCAGGTCGTGCAGCGTGGCCTTCTCTTCTGCCAACCAGCGCTGGTAGAGGATGTCACGGCTGCGGTCGTCCAGCACTTCCAGCGCTTCGTGCAGGTTGTGGTTGGAGTTGTCACTCCAGTCGGCATCTTCCAGTTGACGCGCCGGGTCGTACCGGTGGTCTTCCAGATAGTTGGCCGGCGACTGGAAAGCACTGTCGTCGTCGGCTTCAGCCGCCGGGTCGAAGGCCATGTCATGGCCTGTCAGGCGACTTTCCATCTCGCGCACTTCCCGCGGCTCAACACCGAGGCTTTCCGCCACACGGTGGACTTCCTCGTTGTTCAGCCACGCCAGACGCTTCTTCTGGCTGCGCAGGTTGAAGAACAGCTTGCGCTGGGCCTTGGTGGTCGCGACTTTCACAATGCGCCAGTTGCGCAGGATGAACTCGTGAATTTCCGCCTTGATCCAGTGCACAGCGAACGACACCAGACGCACACCCATTTCCGGGTTGAAGCGTTTGACGGCCTTCATCAGGCCGACGTTACCTTCCTGGATCAGGTCAGCCTGAGCCAGACCGTAGCCGGAATAGCTACGGGCAATGTGTACGACAAAACGCAGGTGGGCGAGCACCATCTGCCGAGCCGCCCCCAAATCCTGCTCATAGTAGAGACTCTCGGCCAGTTCACGCTCCTGCTCCGGCGTCAGCAATGGAATGCTGTTGACGGTGTGTACATAGGCTTCCAGGTTCGCACCGGGAACCAACGCATACGCAGGTTGCAAAGAATTGGTCATACGAAAAAACCTCCGACTTACAGACTCATGCCTTTCAGCACTGCGAAAAATTGACCGGAAACTCAAGTACAAGTTCCCAAAAAAACCGCGAGGCCAATCACGCGCAAAAAAGATTCTACTTCGGCGCCAGCTCCCTGAGATGACGTGCGACTGCAATCCATGCACCGATATAACCCAACAGCACCGCGCCAAGCAAGAGCGACAGACCGTCGGCAACTGGCACTCCGGCCAGCGCGAAATCACTGCCGTACAAGCCGGCCAATCCAACCACCGCATCGTTCAGCCAGTTCAGGCCGAACGCCAATACACCCCAGGACAACAGCCCTGCACCGAAACCATACAGCGCGCCCATATAAAGGAAGGGACGCCGCACATAGCTGTCAGTGCCGCCGACGAGTTTAATCACTTCTATCTCGGTGCGGCGGTTTTCAATATGAAGACGAATGGTATTGCCTATCACCAAAAGTAATGCAGAAACCAACAGCACTGTCAGACCGAAGACAAACCGGTCGCCCAGCTTGAGGATGGCGGCCAGACGCTCGACCCAGACTAGATCAAGTTGCGCCTGTTGTACCTTGGGCAGCTCGGAAAGTTTTTGTCTTAATGCTTCCAGCGTCGGCTTGTCGACCTCGTTCGGGGTCACCAGCACCACGCCCGGCAACGGGTTCTCCGGCAGCTCGCGCAGGGCTTCGCCCAATCCGGACTGCTGCTGGAACTCCTCCAGCGCCTGATCGCGGCCGACATATTCAGCATCAGCTACGCCGGGCATGCCTTTGATCTGCTCGCGCAAGGCTTCACCCTGCTGCGGGCTGGCGTCGAGTTGCAGATACAAAGAGATCTGCGCCGCGCGCTGCCACGAACCGCCGAGACGCTCGACGTTGTTGAGCAGCAGCGACAAGCCCATCGGCAGGCTCAGCGCCACAGCCATCACCATGCAGGTGAAGAAGCTGCCGATCGGCTGCTTGCCGAGGCGGCGCAGGCTGTCGAGCAGGCTGGCGCGATGGCTTTCGACCCAGGCACGGAACAACGTGGCGAAGTCCGGGCCGTCGTCTTCGTCGTGTTTTTTCTTCTTTGGCGGCTGTGGATCGGCGGCTTTCGGGGCCACGCGCTCGGAAACCTTCGGACTGCGTGTTGCGCTCATTCCCCTGCCTCCCCGTCGCCGATCAATCGGCCACGTTGCAAGGTCAGCATGCGGTGGCGCATGCGTGCGATCAACGCCAGGTCGTGACTGGCGATCAACACGCTGGTGCCCAGACGGTTGATGTCTTCGAACACGCCCATGATCTCGGCCGCCAGACGCGGGTCGAGGTTACCGGTCGGTTCGTCGGCCAGCAGCAAGGCCGGGCGATGGACGATGGCGCGGGCAATACCGACGCGCTGTTGCTGACCGGTGGACAGGTCGCCGGGGTAAAGATCGGTTTTGTCCGACAGGGCCACACGCTCCAGCGCCGAATCGACACGCTTGGCGATCTCGGCTTTGGACAGACCAAGAATCTGCAGCGGTAACGCGACGTTGTTGAACACCGTGCGATCAAACAACAACTGGTGATTCTGGAACACCACGCCGATCTGCCGACGCAGGAACGGAATCTGCGCGTTGCTGATGGTGCTCAGGTCTTGCCCGGCCAGCAGCAATTTGCCGCTGGTCGGACGTTCCATCGCCAACAACAGGCGCAACAGGGTGGATTTACCGGCACCGGAGTGGCCGGTGACAAACAAGAACTCGCCACGACGGACTCGAAAGCTCAGCTCATGCAAGCCGACGTGACCGTTCGGGTAGCGTTTACCGACCTGTTCGAAACGAATCATGAACGCTCCCGCTCGGCAAACAGTGCCTGGACAAAGGGTTCTGCTTCAAAAGTACGCAAATCGTCGATGCCTTCACCGACGCCGATGTAGCGGATCGGCAGGCCGAATTGCTTAGCCAGGGCGAAAATCACCCCGCCCTTGGCGGTGCCGTCGAGCTTGGTCAGCGCCAGGCCGGTCAGTTCGACGGTCTGGTTGAATTGCTTGGCCTGGTTGATGGCGTTCTGGCCGGTGCCGGCGTCGAGCACCAGCAGCACTTCGTGCGGCGCGTCGGCGTCGAGTTTGCCGATCACCCGGCGAACCTTTTTCAGTTCTTCCATCAGGTTGTCTTTGGTGTGCAGGCGACCGGCGGTGTCAGCGATCAGTACGTCGATGCCACGGGCCTTGGCGGCCTGCACGGCGTCGAATATCACCGAAGCCGAGTCGGCGCCAGTGTGCTGAGCGATGACCGGGATCTTGTTGCGCTCGCCCCAGACCTGCAATTGCTCCACGGCAGCGGCGCGGAAGGTGTCACCGGCGGCAAGCATGACTTTCTTGCCTTCCAGTTGCAGCTTCTTCGCCAGTTTGCCGATGGTGGTAGTTTTGCCGGCGCCGTTGACGCCGACCACCAGAATCACGAACGGCTTGTTCTGCGAGACGATTTTCAACGGTTGTTCGACCGGCTTGAGCATCGCGGCCAGTTCGGCCTGCAGGGATTTGTACAGCGCGTCGGCGTCGGCCAGCTCTTTGCGGGCGACCTTCTGGGTCAGGCGCTGGATGATCTGCGTGGTGGCTTCGACGCCCACGTCGGCGGTGAGCAGACGGGTTTCGAGGTCATCGAGCAGATCGTCATCAATAGTTTTACGGCCAAGGAACAGGCTGGCCATGCCCTCGCCGATGCTGGCGCTGGTCTTCGACAGACCTTGTTTCAGGCGGGCGAAGAAACCGGCTTTGGTTTCTTCGGTGCGCGGAGCTTCGGTGGGCGCTTCAACGGCTGCTTCGGCAACCACTTCAACCGGCACAACTGGCGCAGCGACGACAGGTGCAGGTGCAGGCTGTTGAATGACCGGAGCTACGGGCGCAACAGCTACCGGGGCAACTGGCTCAGGAATCACAGGTTCGGCAACAACAGGCTCAGGGACAACCGGCGCAGGCTCGACAATCGGCTCGACCACAGGCGCCGGAGCAACCTCGGTAACCAACGCGGCAGGCGCAGGAATCACTGGCGTCACGTGCGGCGCAGCCTCTTCAACCAACGCCACTGGCTCTTCCGCCACCGGCAAGGTCAGCCACGGCTCGGCCGCCGGCGTCAGTGGCAACTCGGCCACCATTGGCGCTTCTGGCTCGGGCTCGGGCTCGGGCTCGGGCTCAACCGACGGTTGCAACACCGGCTCGGCAATCGGGAGGACAATCGGCGCCGGCTCTTCTTCTACAACAGGCGCAGGTGCCGGGGCGGGCTCAGGAATCGCGGGCGGCTGTTCGACGACGGGTTGCTGCGGTTTCTTACGCAGCCATCCGAACAGGCTTTTCTTCTCGCCAGCCGCAGCTGGGGTCTTCTTGTCGTCGTTGGAACCAAACATGGAGGACGGCTATCTCACGGTAGCGACGCGCCATAAGGGCGCCCCGGCAAATAAATATTCGATGCAGAACAGACTGTGTTTCATCCAGCTTGTTCACGCGCAACATTTTGTCGAGGCGCCACAGGCACCTCAAAGGTCGATTAATACGAAGGACTGGAACGGCATCGTCGGCGAAAACGCAGAGTTTAGCTGACAAACTCAAAGCTTCTGCCGGAAACCCATACAACCTATCGACCGATCAGTGGCCTGATAGGCGTGGCCGCCAGTAAAACGGATCAGTATCCTAGGACGTGTCATCGATCATTACCAGTACCGCGTGGCCGCCTGAAAACGGGCCAGACAAGGCGCAGGCTGCAGGGAATGTGCTTTCCTTCCCAAGGACTGCAACGCAGTATGGCCCGTTTTCAGGCGCCACCCGGAGGGCCGGGCCTGATAGTGTGCAGGGCTGCGTTGCTCGGAGTTTATTTGAAACGACCAAACCGCACTCCTCGCGCCTTGCCCTGCACACTATCAGGCGCCGGCGCGGTACTGGTAATGATCGATGACACGTCCTACCTCCTCGCCCGCCTAGGCTAAGACCAAGCGGGCAGCCCAACAGGTTAAAAAACGAATGAATGCTCTAGCCCGCCGCGCCGCAGGCCTGCTGCTCAGCACAGTCTGCCTGCCCCTTTCGGCCCTGGCGGCCGACCCGCAACCGACTCACGAATTCACCCTCGACAACGGCCTCAAGGTCGTCGTGCGCGAAGACCATCGCGCGCCAGTGGTGGTCTCGCAGGTCTGGTACAAGGTCGGCTCCAGCTACGAAACCCCGGGCCAGACCGGTCTGTCACACGCGCTTGAGCACATGATGTTCAAGGGCACCGAAAAAGTCGGCCCCGGCGAAGCGTCGCTGATCCTGCGCGACCTCGGCGCCGAAGAGAACGCTTTCACCAGCGACGACTTCACCGCTTATTACCAGGTTCTGGCCCGCGACCGTCTGGGCGTAGCGTTTGAGCTGGAAGCCGACCGCATGGCCAACCTGCGCCTGCCGGCGGACGAATTCGCCAAGGAAATCGAAGTCATCAAGGAAGAGCGCCGTCTGCGCACCGATGACAAGCCGATGTCCAAAGCCTACGAGCGCTACAAAGCCATGGCCTACCCGGCCAGCGGCTACCACACGCCCACCATCGGCTGGATGGCTGACCTCGACCGGATGAAGGTCGAAGAACTGCGCCACTGGTACCAATCCTGGTATGTGCCGAACAACGCCACGCTTGTAGTGGTCGGCGACGTCACCCCGGACGAAGTCAAAACTCTCGCCCAGCGCTATTTCGGCCCGATCGCCAAGCGCGACGTGCCACCGGCGAAAAAACCGCTGGAACTGGCCGAACCCGGCGAGCGCCAGATCACCCTGCATGTACAAACCCAGTTGCCTAGCCTGATGCTCGGTTTCAATGTGCCGAGCATCGCCACCGCTGAAGACAAGCGCTCGGTCAACGCTCTGCGCCTGATCTCGGCACTGCTCGACGGTGGTTACAGCGGCCGTATCCCGACACAACTGGAGCGCGGCGAAGAGCTGGTGTCCGGCGGTTCGTCGAGTTACGACGCCTACACCCGTGGCGACAGCCTGTTCACCCTGTCGGCAACCCCGAACACGCAGAAGAAAAAGACCATGGCGCAAGCCGAGGCCGGCCTGTGGAAACTGCTGGAGCAGCTGAAAACCACCGCGCCGTCCGCCGAAGAGCTGGAGCGCGTGCGTGCGCAAGTGATCGCCGGTCTGGTCTTCGAACGTGACTCGATCACCAGCCAGGCCACCGCCATTGGCCAGTTGGAAACCGTCGGCCTGTCGTGGAAACTGATGGACACCGAACTCGCCGATCTGGAAAGCGTCACTCCGCAAGATATCCAGAACGCCGCCAAGCTGTATTTCACCCGCGAACGTCTCAGCGTCGCCCACGTCCTGCCACTGGAGACGACTCATGAGTGAGCGCAAATCCCCACGCCTGCTGCTCGGCCTGATTGCTGTCGCGGTGATCGGCTCTGCCGCCTTCTACCTGACGCCAAGCGCTGACAGCAAGGCCAGCGAAGCCCTCGACAACGCCAAGTCCAGCCAGAAACTGCAATCGCTGGCCGAACTCGACGGCAAGGCCCCGGCCAGCCGCAAGCTCGACGTGCAAACCTGGAACACCGCCGAAGGCGCCAAGGTAATGTTCGTCGAAGCCCATGAGCTGCCGATGTTCGACATGCGCTTGATCTTTGCCGCCGGCAGCAGCCAGGACGGCAACGCGGCAGGTCTGGCGGTGCTGACCAACGCGATGCTCAATGAAGGTGTCGCCGGCAAAGACGTCGGTGCTATCGCTCAGGGCTTTGAAGGCCTCGGTGCCGATTTCGGCAACGGTGCTTTCAAGGACATGGCGCTGGCCTCGCTGCGCAGCCTGAGTGCTCCCGACAAACGCGAACCGGCGCTGAAACTGTTCGCCGAAGTGGTCGGCAAACCGACCTTCCCGGCCGACTCGTTCGCACGCATCAAGAACCAGATGCTTGCCGGTTTCGAGTATCAGAAACAGAACCCCGGCAAACTCGCCAGCCTCGAACTGATGAAGCGTCTGTATGGCGATCATCCGTACGCGCATTCGAGCGACGGCAATCCGCAGAGCGTACCGAAGATCACCCTCGCGCAGCTGCGTGAGTTCCACGCCAAGGCCTACGCGGCCGGCAACGTGGTGATCGCGCTGGTCGGCGACTTGTCCCGCGCGGAAGCCGAGGCAATTGCCAATCAGGTATCCACTGCCCTGCCGAAAGGCCCGGCGCTGGCGAAGATCGCTCAGCCGCAGGAACCGAAAGCCAGCGTCAATCACATCGAGTTTCCGTCGAAGCAGACCAACCTGCTGCTCGCGCAACTGGGCATCGACCGTGATGACCCGGACTACGCCGCCCTGTCGATGGGCAACCAGATCCTTGGTGGCGGTGGTTTCGGCACGCGGTTGATGAGTGAAGTCCGCGAAAAACGTGGCCTGACCTACGGCGTGTACTCGGGTTTCAGCCCGATGCAGGCGCGCGGGCCGTTCATGATCAACCTGCAGACCCGCGCAGAAATGAGCGAAGGCACCCTGAAACTGGTGCAGGACGTGCTCGCCGACTACCTGAAAAGCGGTCCGACGCAGAAAGAACTCGACGACGCCAAACGCGAACTCGCAGGCAGCTTCCCGCTGTCCACCGCAAGCAACGCCGATATCGTTGGCCAACTCGGCGCCATGGGCTTCTATAATCTGCCGTTGAGCTATCTGGACGACTTCATGCGTCAGTCGCAGAGCCTGACCGTGGAACAAGTCCGCGACGCCCTGAACAAACACCTGAGCACGGACAAAATGGTCATCGTCACCGCTGGCCCGACCGTGCCGCAAAAGCCGTTACCGGCCCCTTCTGATAAACCTGCCGAGCAACCGCTCGGGGTTCCGGAGCATTAATGGCTACTCGTCCCAAAAAACCGCTTCACAACGTGCATAACGGCGTTAACCAACTGCGCATCATTGGCGGCCAATGGCGCAGCCGCAAGCTGAGCTTCCCCGACGCGCCGGGCCTGCGCCCGACGCCGGACCGAGTGCGTGAAACCCTGTTCAACTGGCTGGCGCCGTACGTTGAAGGGGCCAAGGTGCTTGATCCGTTCGCCGGCAGCGGCGCGCTGTTTCTCGAAGCGCTGTCGCGTGGCGCGGCCATGGGTCAGGCGCTGGATGCCAGCAACATCGCAGTGTCCAGCCTGAAAGAACACCTCGGCACGCTGCGCTGCACCAACGGCCAGGTGCAAACTGCCGACGCCCTGCGCTATCTGGAAACCCAGACGGCGACACCGTTCGATCTGGTGTTCCTCGACCCGCCGTTCAACCAGAATCTGTTGCCCGCCGTTTGCACGCTGCTGGAAGAGCGTCAGTGGCTGGCTCCCGACTCGTGGATCTACACTGAAAGCGAAACGGCGCCGTCGACGCTGGGTCTGCCGGGCAACTGGCGCCTGCACCGCGAGCAAAAATCCGGGCGGGTTTATTACGCCCTCTGGCAGCGCAGCGCCTGATTCGCCAAGTCCTGTGCGCTCACTGCGTCAGCGATAAATAGATACCGCACTTCGCCCCTCGACTCTCGCCAAAGTGGTTAGCGCACTCAGCGCTAACCACTTTGGACGATTCATCTATGGACATATTTTGCAGCCGGATGCTGCTCCTGCTTTGCCTGGCGCCCTTGATCAGCCTGGCCGCCCCACCTGCAACTCACTCATTCACCCTGGACAATGGCCTGAAAGTGCTGGTGCGCGAAGACCATCGCGCGCCGCTGGTAACTTCGCAACTCTGGTTCAGGGTGGGTTCCGCCGACGAGTCGCCAGGGCAGAGCGGAATATCCCACGCACTCGAACACATGCTCTACAAGGGCAGCAGCAAAACCTGCGCCGGTGAAGCGGCGGCGATCCTGCAAACCCTCGGCGCCCGGGAAAACGCTTTTACCCATAAAGATGCCACGGCCTATTACCAGACACTGGCGCCGCGCTATCTGGGCGTCGCATTCGAGCTGATGGCCGACCTGATGTCGACCGCCTATCTGCGCAGTGAAGACCTGATCGCGGAAATGGCGGTAATTCGCGAAGAACGTCGCTGGCGCACCGACGATGATGCCCACCATCTGGCCTTTGAACGCCTCACCGCCGTAGCGCATCTGGCCAACAGTTATCAGACGCCGATTCTCGGCTGGACGCATGACCTGCACCGTTTGAATGCCGACGCTCTGCGCCACTGGTACGAAAGCCGTTATGCGCCTGGCAACGCCACATTGGTGGTCGTCGGCGCGGTGACGCTTGATCAGGTCAAACCGCTGGTGCAGCGCTACTTTGGCCACCTGGCGACACGAAGCGTCACGCCGCCGGTGCAGCCGATGGAGCTGGCCCAACCCGGCGAACGCAAACTGACTCTGCATCTTCCTATCCACACACCGTTGATCATGATGGCCTTCAACGTACCGGGACTGACCACGGCCGAGAATCGGCGATCGGTGCACGCTTTGCGCCTGATCGATATGTTGCTGGGCGGCGCCCATAGCGCTCGCCTGCAAAAGCGCTTGCAGTATGCCGAACCACTGTTCAGCGAGATCAGCACCTCTTACGACCACCTGACGCGAGGCGACAGCCTGCTGTTACTGACGTCTGAACTTGCCAGCACTCACACCGATCCGCTCGACGCGGCGCAGACGCGAATCTGGCAGTTGATCGAAGAACTGCATGCCCAGCCGCCGACCGTCGAGGAACTGGAGCGCGCCCGCACGCAATTGATCGCCCGGCAGATCTATGCACGAGATTCAATCGTTGAACAGGCGCACCAGTTGGCCACGCTGGAGAGTATCGGTCTGCCCTGGCAGATGCTGGATCAGGATGCCGATGAACTGGCACAAGTGACACCCGCTGACATTCAGCAGGCCGCCGCTACGTTTTTGACCCGCGAACGCCTGACGGTCGCTCAGGTATTCAAGGAGGCAGGCCATGAGTAAGGAATTTCGGCGCGCCAGAAGCACATTGTTTGGGCTCGGACTCGTTACATGTCTGGCGGGCGCTCAAACACTGGCGGACACCGAGATTGTCGCGCCGACGAACTTCCCTGCGTCGCGCTTGCATTCGCTGCAGGTACTCGCCCCTCCTGTCGACGCTTCACGCATGCTGGACATCAAGGCCTGGAAGACCCTGACCGGCACCAAGGTGCTGTTCATCCGCACCGCCGAGCTGCCGATGTTCGATCTGCATGTCAGCTTCGCGGCGGGCAGTGCACGGGACGACAACCTGCCAGGGCTCGCCGCTGCCACGTTCAGCCTGCTCAATGAAGGCGTCGAAGACAAAGACCTGTCGGCCATTCTCGAAACCTTCGACGGCCTGGGTGCGCAGCTCGACATGAGCCTTGATCATGACCGCGCCAATCTGCACATGCGCAGTTTGAGCGATGCCCGGAAAAGCACGCCGGCCTTGCAGTTGTTTGCGCAGATCCTCGGCAAGCCATTGCTCGACGATGGCGCATTGAAGCGGGTGAAAAAGGTCCTGCGTGACCACCTCAAATTCAAATCGCCCGAGGCGGGCAATTCCGCCATGCACCAGGTGAGGACCTTGCTCGCCCCGGGCAGCCCCTACGCGCTGCCGTTCTATGGCACGGACCAGGGGTTGCAAGCAGTGACCCGGACAGCGGTCGAAGATTTCCACCAACGGTTCTACAGCGCCCGTCATGCACAGATCACGCTGGTCGGGGACCTGACGCTGGAACAGGCACAGGCCATCAGCCTGCAAATCAGCCATGCGTTGCCGACCACGCCGCCCGGAACTGCCAGCCCGCCGATACCCGCCTTGGGCCGGACGGGTGCTGAACTGACCCGCCACGAGGAGCAACCACAGACCCAGACCCATCTGCTGCTCGCTCAGTTAGCAGTGCCGCCTCAGCATCCGGATTACGTCGCGCTGTACGCCGCCAATCTAATATTGGGCGGGACGCCAAACAGTCGCTTGATGAACGAACTGCGCGAGCGACGCGGCTTGGTATACGACGTCGATTCCGACAACAGCCACTGGGCCGGTGCAGGCCTGATGAGCATCTCCCTGCAAGTCAGTCCGCAATTCGTTGAGGCTACGCTGGCGTTGACCCGGTCGTTGTTCAGTGACTTTCTGCGCGACGGGCCAACGCAACAGGAACTCGAGCAGATCAAGCAGTACGTGGCCAACATGAGCGCCTTCAACCGCGCCAGCAACCTGCAGATACTCAAGCAATTGGTGGCAATCAATCGCCACGACCTGCCTCTCGACCTCGACTACACGGTTCAGCAGGTTCAACGCCTGACCCTCCGGCAAATCCACGAAGCGCTGAACCGACAACTGGCCGCCGACCGCTGGCGCGTCCTGACCATCGGCGCAACCGTCGAGCAGCAGCCGTTGCCGGCACTGCCCGTCACACCGCCCGGCGCCTCCTCCCAGAGCATGTGTCGCGCCGAAGCAGGCTTTGTGGCAAGTTAGGTTTTAATTGAAAGCGGCAGGCGCCTGGCGTCGGCCGCTTTAGGTAAGACCTTGTCGAGATGTGTCGTGCAACCAAGCTCCCTGTCACCCAGCCTGCGTTTCAATCCAGCCTTCGGCCTCGGCAATCCGCACCTGCAAACCTTGTGGGGGCCGCTGTGGCGCAAAACCGTACACATCGAACGTGAGCGCGAGCGCTTGTGGCTTGAGGATGGCGACTTTCTCGACCTCGACTGGCATGGCCCGCATAGCGCCGACGCGCCGTTGGTGCTGGTACTGCATGGGCTGACCGGTTCCTCCAATTCTCCCTACGTGGCCGGCGTGCAAAAGGCCTTGGCCGATCAAGGCTGGGCCAGTGTCGCGCTGAACTGGCGCGGTTGCTCGGGCGAGCCGAATCTGTTGCCGCGCAGCTACCACTCCGGCGCCAGCGAAGACCTCGCCGAAACCATCAAACACCTGCGCGCCAAGCGTCCGTTGGCGCCGCTGTACGCAGTCGGCTATTCACTGGGCGGTAATGTTCTGCTCAAGCATTTGGGCGAAACCGGCAGCGCCAGCGGTGTGCTCGGTGCGGTAGCGGTTTCTGTGCCCTTTCGACTCGACCAATGTGCCGACCGCATCGGCCAGGGATTTTCCAAGGTCTATCAAGCGCACTTCATGCGCGAAATGGTCGCGTACATAAAAAACAAACAACGCCAGTTTCAGCATGACGGGCGCGAGGATGGACTGGCAGCGTTGGCAGCCCTTGGCTCACTGGAAAACATGCGCACGTTCTGGGACTTCGATGGTCGGGTGACCGCGCCATTGCACGGTTTCGATGATGCCGAAGACTACTATCGCCGGGCTTCGAGCCGTTATTTCCTCGGCGAGATTCGTACGCCGACCCTGATCATTCAGGCCGCGGACGATCCGTTTGTATTTCCCCATAGCCTGCCGTCGGCCGATGAACTGTCTGCCACCACGCAATTCGAGTTGCAGGCCAGGGGCGGGCATGTCGGTTTTGTCGATGGCTCGTTCCGCCAGCCTGCCTATTATCTGGAACGGCGCATACCTCAGTGGTTGGCCAGCGTGCCCTCATGAGCGATCAGGGCGAGTCGATCCGCTTTTGGCAAACCGCGCCATTGGCCGGGGTCGAACTGCTCTCGGCACGCTACATCGACCATCGCTTCGCCCCGCATGTCCACGACGGTTTTGTGATCGGCATGATCATGGCCGGCGCCCAGCGCTACCGTTATCGCGGCGCCGAACACCTGGCAGGCAGTGGCACGCTGGTGTTGATCAATCCGGATGAACTGCACACCGGGCACAAGGGCACCGAGGATGGCTGGCGGTACCGGGCGTTCTACCCCGAGACCGGCAAGATCATTTCGTTGCTGGAGGAGCTGGAACTGTCCACCAGCAACCTGCCGGCGTTTGGCGCCACGCTGTACCGCGACCCGGACCTGGTCAGTGGCTTCGCGCAGTTGCACCGCTTGCTCGAAAGCCCCGCCACGGCGCTGCAACAGCAAACGGTGTGGCGCGAGATGATGTTGCTGCTGTTGCAGCGCCACGCGGCGGTGCGAGATCTCGCCAACCCCGGCAAGGAGCATCGCGCGGTGCTGATCGCCAAGGATCTGCTGTATGCGCAACTGGCCGCGCCACCGTCGCTGGAAGAACTCGCGGCGGCGGTGAGTTTGTCGCCGTTCCACTTCGCCCGGGTGTTCCGCCGCGCAACCGGCATGCCGCCGCACACCTGGCTGATGCAGCAGCGCATTGCCCGGGCGCGGGCCTTGTTACAGAGTGGGTGCTTGCCGCTGGAAGTCGCGACACAGTTGGGGTTTGCCGACCAGAGCCACCTGAGCCGACAGTTCAAGCAGGCTTATGGCGTCGGCCCCGCCGCTTACCGCAGTGCCCGCCTTAAAAGCTAAAAGATCGCAGCCTGCGGCAGCGCCTACATGGAATGCATTCCAATGTAGGCGCTGCCGCAGACTGCGATCTTTTGATCTTATTCGCCGGTGGCAATACCGCGCGAAGGTTCGTTGATCCACTCGCTCCAAGACCCGGCGTACAACGATCCCAAGGGATACCCCGCCAGGCACAACGCAAACAGGTTATGACACGCCGTGACCCCGGAGCCGCAATAGGCAACCAATTCCGCTGGCGAACGTTGATCCAGTTTCGCTGCAAACCGCTGCTTCAACTGATCCGCCGGCAGGAACCGACCATCGCTCCCCAGGTTCTCGGTGAACGCTGCGCATTGTGCGCCCGGAATATGCCCGGCCACCGGATCAATCGGCTCGACCTCACCTTTAAAGCGCGGCAACGCCCGCGCATCGAGCAACGTCAGGCTCGGCTGGCCGAGGCGCTGCTGCAATTGCTCGGCACTGAGCAGCAAGCCCATGTCCGCCTGCCCACTGAAATCGCCACGGCTGACCGTTGGCGCATCCAGACTCAGCGGCAACCTCGCCGCATGCCAGGCCTTGAGCCCGCCATCGAGAATGAACACGCCATCACGCTTGCCCAGCCACGCCAGCAACCACCACGCCCGCGCCGCATAGGCACCGGGGCCGTCGTCATACAGAACCACGTCACTGTCGGCATTGATGCCCCAGGCTTGCAGACGCTCGATCAACGCTGCCGGTTCAGGCAACGGATGGCGCCCGGTTACACCCTTGAGCACTTTGCCGCTCAGGTCACGCTCAAGATCGGCGAAGCTCGCGCCGGCAATGTGCCCTTCGGCGTAGCTGCGCTGCCCGTAATCAGGATCTTCGAGGGCAAAACGACAATCGAGAATCACCAGCCCCGGCTGTTCCTTACGGGCATCCAATGCTTGCGGGCTGATCAGTTGCGCAATCGGCATAACGGGCTCCTGTGGGGTTGCAACGGTAATGTTTACTTTACGTCTTCGAGGGCCTGAGCCAGCGACACGTAGAACTCGTCGAACAGCGCATTGACCTGGTCTCGCGCCTCATCAGTGACAAACCCGGCCTCCAGCACCAACACCTGATAAACGCCACGTTTAACAGCTTGCTCGCTCAAGTGATTGGAGTTCTCGCGGGTGGTGCACAGAAAACGCACCCACGACGTCAGGATGATCCAGGCATTGAGGGTCAGGGATTCGATCTGCACGCGATCCATCTTGAGGATCCCGGCGGCGACAAAACCTTCGTAGATCGCCGCGCCTTGAATCACGCAGCGCTGGGAGAAGCGCCGATAGCGCGCCGCCAGTTCGGCATCGCTGTCGAGCAGATGCTCGAGATCGCGATGCAAAAAGCGGTAACGCCACATCGCCGAGAGCAGTTCCTTGAGATAGAAACGCTTGTCTTCGACCGTCGCGGCGCGTCCCTGCGGCGGGCGCAGAAAGCTGTCTACCAAGGCCTCGTACTCGCTGAACAGTACCGAGATGATCGCCTGCTTGTTAGGGAAGTGGTAGTACAGATTGCCCGGAGAAATCTCCATATGGGCAGCGATGTGGTTGGTGCTGATGCTGCGCTCGCCCTGCTGATTGAACAGCTCGAGGCTGTTCTGCACGATGCGCTCGCTGGTTTTTATTCGTGGGGCCATGGCTTGAGCTTTAATTCAGAGTGCGGTGAGGGGCATCTTACGACCTATCCGGAAATGGATAAAACAAAGCTGCACAAGGAAGTCATTTGACTTTATAGAGCATAGACTCTAAAAAGTTCCTCACTACAATAAATCCGGAGCCTACGATGACTGCCGATATTGCCTACCTGCAAACGCTGCAACAGCCATTGGAAGAGCTTGATCGGCTATTCGCAGCGCAACGCACCGCTTACGCTGCCAATCCTATGCCGCCCGCCGCCCAACGCCAGCAGTGGCTGAAGAGCTTGCGCGAGTTGTTGAGCAGCGAACGTCAGGCTTTGATCGACGCCATCAGCACCGACTTCAGTCATCGCAGCGCCGACGAGACCTTGCTCGCCGAATTGATGCCGAGCCTGCACGGCATTCATTACGCCAGTCGCCACCTCAAGGGCTGGATGAAACCTTCGCGGCGCAAGGTCGGCATGGCATTCCAGCCGGCATCAGCGAAGGTGGTTTACCAGCCGCTGGGCGTGATCGGTGTCATCGTGCCGTGGAACTACCCGCTGTATCTGGCCATCGGCCCATTGGTCGGCGCGCTGGCAGCGGGTAATCGGGTCATGCTCAAGCTCAGCGAATCGACCCCGGCCACCGGGCTGTTGCTTAAACAACTGCTGGCGAAGGTGTTTCCCGAGGATCAGGTCTGCGTGGTACTCGGCGAGGCGGACGTCGGCGTCGCATTCTCGCGCCTGCCCTTTGATCATCTGCTGTTCACCGGTTCCACCAGCGTCGGCAAGCACGTGATGCGCGCTGCCGCCGAGAATCTCACCCCGGTCACCCTCGAACTGGGCGGCAAGTCTCCGGCAATCGTCTCGCGCGACGTGCCCTTGAAGGATGCCGCCGAGCGCATCGCCTTCGGCAAAACCCTGAATGCCGGACAAACCTGCGTCGCCCCCGACTACGTGCTGGTGCCGGAAGACCGTGTCGGTGGTTTCGTCGAAGCCTATCGTCAAGCCGTGCAAAGCTTTTACCCCAACCTCGCCGACAATCCGGATTACACGGCGATCATCAACGAACGCCAGTTGGCGCGACTCAATGGCTACGTCAGCGATGCAACCAGCAAGGGCGCGCTGCTGATTCCGCTGTTCGAGCAAGGCCAGGGCCGACGCATGCCGCACAGTGTGCTGCTGAATGTCAGCGACGACATGACCGTGATGCAGGACGAGATTTTCGGTCCTTTGCTGCCAATCGTGCCGTATCAGGATCTGCAGCAGGCATTCGCTTACATCAATCAGCGCCCACGACCTCTGGCTCTTTACTACTTCGGCTACGACAAGCGCGAACAGAACCGTGTGCTGCACGAAACCCACTCCGGCGGGGTCTGCCTGAACGACACCTTGCTGCATGTGGCGCAGGACGATATGCCGTTTGGCGGCATCGGCCCGTCCGGCATGGGCCATTACCACGGGCATGAAGGCTTCCTGACGTTCAGCAAGGCCAAAGGCGTGCTGATTAAACAGCGCTTCAACGCGGCCAAACTGATTTATCCGCCTTACGGCAAATCGATTCAGAAACTGATCCAGAAACTGTTCATTCGCTAACGTTCGTCACCGCCGGGTAATAACAATAATGCACCCAAGCCTGACCGAAACACCTGCCCTGTCGCGCCGTGGCTTGCTGAAATTCAGCCTCGGCGCCACCGCGTTTCTGACCACTGTCGGCCTGGGCGCCAGCCTCAGCGGCTGTTCGTCGAACGTCACGGCCAACGGCTTCGTCGCATTGCGCGATGGCGACCTGCTGTTTTTGCGCGCGCTGATTCCGGTGATGCTCGATGGCGCCGTGGCCGTCGAGAAAATGCCCGGGGCTGTCGACGGCACGCTCAAGTCGCTGGACTACAGCCTCAATCACCTGTCGCCGGAAATGCTCAAACTCACCCGACAATTGTTCGACGTCCTCGGCATGGCCGTGACGCGCGGGCCGCTGACCGGAATCTGGGGCACTTGGGAAAACGCCAACGCCGAAGCGATGCGGCATTTCCTCGACCGCTGGGAAAACAGCTCGTTGAGCTTGTTGCGCATGGGACACAGCTCATTGCAGCAGATGGTGATGATGGCCTGGTACACCCGCGCCGAATCCTGGGCGCATTGCGGTTATCCCGGGCCGCCAGTCGTCTAGACATCACCCGAACCCTGTGGGAGCGGGCTTGCTCGCGAAGGGGCCAGCAGCCACACCCTGCATCCAAAATAATAAAGAGAACCTGATCGATGCCCGTACCCGACCCATTCCGCGAAGGCCTCGCCCGAGGCTGGAAAACCTACAACGGCGCACAACTGAGCAACGACCTGACCCTCGAAGCCGATGTCGCCATCATCGGCAGCGGCGCGGGTGGCGGCACCACGGCGGAAATTCTCAGCGCCGCCGGCTACAAAGTCCTGCTGATCGAAGAAGGTCCGCTGAAAACCAGCTCCGACTTCAAAATGCTCGAAGACCAGGCCTACAGCAGCCTCTACCAGGAAGGCATCGGTCGCATGAGCAAGGACGGCGCGATCACCATCCTCCAGGGTCGAGCGGTCGGCGGCACCACACTGATCAACTGGACTTCGAGCTTCCGCACGCCAGAACCGACCCTCGAACACTGGGCCAAAGAGCACAACGTCAAAGGTCACAGCACCGCCGAGATGGCGCCGTGGTTCGAAAAAATGGAGCAACGCCTCGGTGTCGCGCCGTGGATGGTGCCGCCTAACGCCAATAACGACGTGATCCGCAAAGGCTGTGAGCAACTCGGCTATAGCTGGCACGTGATCCCGCGTAACGTGCGCGGCTGCTGGAACCTCGGATACTGCGGCATGGGCTGCCCGACCAACGCCAAGCAATCGATGATGGTCACGACCATTCCGGCGACCCTGGAAAAGGGCGGCGAGTTGCTCTACCTGGCCCGCGCCGAAAAACTGTTGATCAGCGGCGACAAGGTCACCGGCCTGCACTGCGTGGCGATGGACGAGCGCTGCGTCGAGCCGACCGGACGCACCATCACGGTCAAGGCGCGCCACTACGTGCTGGCCGGTGGCGGCATCAACAGTCCGGCACTGCTGCTGCGTTCGGACGCGCCGGACCCCCACAAAGCCCTCGGCAAACGCACATTCCTGCATTTGGTGAACATGTCTGCCGCACGCTTCGACGAGGTCATCAACCCGTTCTACGGCGCGCCGCAGTCGATTTATTCCGACTATTTCCAGTGGAAGGACGGCGCCACCGGGCCAATGGGCTACAAACTCGAAGTGCCACCGCTGCATCCGGCGCTGGCGGCGACGCTGCTCGGTGGTTTCGGGCAGGAAAGCGCGCAACACATGGCTGACTTGCCACACACGCACGCCATGCTGGCGCTGCTGCGCGACGGTTTTCACCCGGACAGCCCCGGCGGCAATGTCGAGTTGCGTGGCGACGGCTCGCCGGTGCTCGACTATCAGGTATCGCCTTACGCCTGGGAGGGTTTGCGCCGGGCCTTCCACAGCATGGCCGAGATCCAGTTCGCCGGCGGCGCCCAAGCGGTGATGCCAATGCATGCCGACGCCCGCTACGTCAAAACCCTCGCCGAAGCACGTACGCTGATCGATGGCTTGAGCCTTGAGTTGTATCGCACGCGACTGGGCAGCGCTCACGTCATGGGTGGTTGCGCGATGGGCGAAGAGCCGAAAAATGCGGTCACCGACAGCCTCGGCCGCCATCATCAACTGAGCAATCTGTCGATTCATGACGGCTCGCTGTTCCCCACCAGTATTGGCGCCAACCCGCAATTGTCGGTGTACGGGCTGACGGCACAATTGGCGACAGCCCTCGCCGATCGACTGAAAAACCCATGAAAAAGCGGAATATTCCGATCGTCTATAGTGCTTTCTTACCCAACAGGCGACTTGGCCGACCGGGACGGCTGCGATACCATCCGACTCCCCAACGGACTCCCGCCAGGACGACGCGATGAACCGAGTGTTGTACCCAGGTACCTTCGACCCTATTACCAAGGGCCATGGCGATCTGGTCGAACGCGCCTCGCGCCTGTTCGATCACGTGATCATTGCGGTCGCTGCCAGCCCGAAGAAAAACCCGCTGTTCCCGCTGGAACAACGGGTCGAACTGGCTCGCGAGGTCACCAAACACCTGCCGAACGTGGAAGTGGTCGGTTTCTCGACGCTGCTCGCGCATTTCGCCAAAGAGCAGAACGCCAACGTGTTCCTGCGCGGTTTGCGTGCGGTGTCGGACTTCGAATACGAATTCCAGCTGGCCAACATGAATCGCCAACTGGCGCCGGATGTGGAGAGCCTGTTTCTCACGCCGTCCGAGCGTTATTCGTTCATTTCTTCGACGCTGGTGCGGGAAATTGCCGCGCTGGGCGGCGATATCAGCAAGTTCGTCCACCCGGCCGTCGCTGAAGCCCTGACCCTGCGCTTCAAGAAGTAAGCGCTGCCGAAGGCTGCGATCCGGGTTTTTAGATCGCAGCCAACAGTGCCCTTGATCGCACCCGCGTGCACTGCGCTCGCCAATGCGGCACAATTGCGCGCATTGATTTATAGCGCCCGGGCCTTCCGCCCCGGCTGGAGTTAGCATGTCCCTGATCATCACCGACGATTGCATCAACTGCGACGTCTGCGAACCCGAGTGCCCGAACGCCGCCATTTCCCAAGGCGAAGAGATCTACGTGATCGACCCGAATCTGTGCACCCAGTGCGTCGGCCACTACGACGAACCGCAGTGCCAGCAGGTCTGCCCGGTGGATTGCATTCCGCTGGACGAAGCGCATCCCGAGACTGAAGAGCAGTTGATGGAGAAGTACCGCGTGATTACCGGCAAGGCCTGAGTCCTTCAGCGCCTGTTCGGCCCTCTTCGCGAGCAGGCTCGCTCCCACATTGGAATGCATTTCAAACTGTGGGAGCGAGCCTGCTCGCGATGGGGCCATCAGCCTCACAACAAATCCCGATTCACTCGCGCTGCTCAAACCCCTCCCCCGTACACCCCAGACACCGCACAAACGCCGCTTTTGCCGGATCCACGACCAGCGCCTGCCCCGCATCGCCAACCCCGCCACCCAGCGCGGTAAACGGCAGCGACACGACAAATACGCCCGCACCGATCACTGTCGCCACCGCCAGCAAAGGTCGGGCAATCAGCAAATCACCGATCATGGCGTAGGCAGGTGGGTTCTGGATGGCGTAGCGCGGATCACCGCTGCCATTTTCCGTGGCTTGAGCAGCCTGGCTGGAACACAGCAGCAGCGTGAGAAAGAGGACTTGCAAGGATTTCATGGCACGATCCTTCGGGCTGAACAGTGAGACAACTCACTATAGACCGTAGGACTTTTTAAGCTTTTTGCTTCAGCTCTGGCAGCGTGGGCAGAACACACTCGCGCGCTGACCCAGCTTCACTTCGCGCAATCCGGTACCACAGACCTTGCAGTGTTCGCCGCCACGGCCGTAAACAAACAGTTCCTGCTGGAAATAGCCCGGCTGCCCGTCACCCCCAATGAAATCACGCAACGTGGTGCCGCCGCGCTCAATGGCCGCAGCAAGGATGCGTTTGATCTCGATCGCCAGTTTCAGATAACGCCCGCGGGAAATGCTACCGGCTTCGCGACGCGGATCGATGCCGGCGGCAAACAACGCTTCGGTCGCGTAAATATTGCCGACGCCGACCACTACCGCGTTGTCCATGATGAACGGCTTGACCGCCATCGACCGCCCGCGCGACAGCTGAAACAGGCGCTCGCCATCGAACAGATCGGTCAACGGCTCCGGCCCGAGACGAATCAGCAGTTCATGATTGAGCGGATCGTTACTCCAGAGCATCGCGCCGAAACGCCGTGGGTCGGTGTAACGCAAGGCCAAACCCGACTCCAGCTCGATATCGACATGCTCATGCTTGAGTGCCGGCAATCCGACCTCGACCAGACGCAAATTACCCGACATGCCCAAATGGCTGATCAACGTACCCACTTCAGCATTGATCAACAGATACTTGGCGCGGCGCTCGACCAGCACGATACGCTGCCCGGACAGGCGCACATCGAGGTCCTCCGGGATCGGCCAGCGCAGCCGCCGATCACGCACGATCACCCGGCTGACGCGCTGGCCTTCCAGATGCGGGGCAATGCCGCGGCGGGTGGTTTCGACTTCCGGCAATTCAGGCATGGTGTTCTCGAATCAATGCGCGCCGAGGTCGCGGATCGTTTGTTTGAGCGTTTCGAAATCGTAATCCGACAGACCTACGTAATCGAGTACCAGCGGCCCGACCGCGTTCCATTCGAAGTCTTCGGTCTGATTACCGAGCACACGATACGAGGCACAGATGTGCTCGGCCATTTTCAGCAGCGCCAACAGATTTTTCAGTTGGCTGTTGCGCGACGATTCATCGCTGAAGATCGCCAGGGCATTGTGGTGATTGGCGATGGCGGCGCTGACGTGCTCCGGCAGACGCCAGGATTTGGCGGTGTAATAACCAACCACGGCATGGTTGGTGTTGAACTCACGGTTTTCGGTGTCGACCACGCGGCATTCCGGGCTGGCGTTGGCGTAAGCCTTTTCCAGCACCGACATGTAATTGGGGAACCGTTGCAGCATCAACGGCACGCCGCAATCGTGGAACAGGCCCAAGGCATACGCCTCATCGCCGGCCTGGGTGCCGACACGCTTGGCCAGGGTCAGGCAAGTCATCGCCACGTCCTGGGCGGTGTCCCAGAAACGGTTGAGCGTGACGATAGTGTCGTCGTTCATCTCGCCCTTGATCGACTGTGCGTTGATCAGGTTGATGATCGAACGGCTGCCCAACAGGTTCACCGCGCGCTGAATCGAGGTGATCTTGTTGCTCAGGCCGTAATACGGCGAGTTGACGATTTTCAGCAGCGAACCGGACAGGCCGGGATCCTGAGCGATCAGTTTGGCGATCACCTCCAGATCCGGGTCAGGCATGTACTGCTCCATTTGCAGATCCACCATGATCTGCGGCTGCGCGGGCACACTGATGCCTTGCAGCGATTGTTGAATCTGTTCGGTGGTCAGCTCTTGGGACATAAGTACACACTCTGGGACAGGCGGCGATTCTAACCGTTGAAACCGCAGGGCGACACACCGATGGGCATATTGGAGGAACTTTCATTCAAGCTCAGGCTTCGGAGTTTGTAAGGCCCAACGGACAATTTCTGTCCGGCGCGGCAACAAATCCCCACAGACTCAGGAGCTTATCGATGGCCACTTCCCTCAACGGCAAGCGCGTCGCTTTTTTGGTAACCGATGGTTTCGAACAGGTTGAATTGACAGGTCCCAAGCAGGCATTGGAACAGGCCGGTGCTCAGGTCGACATCCTCTCGGCCGAGGAAGGCACGGTCAAAGGCTGGAACCATGACAAGCCGGCGGACGACTTTAAAGTTGACCAGACCTTCCAGGCTGCCAGTAGCGAGCAGTACGACGCGATCGTGCTGCCGGGCGGCGTGCAGAACTCCGACACCATTCGTATCGATCAGGACGCCCAGCATCTGGTCAAGACGGGCACCTCTGCCGGAAAACCGATTGCAGTGATTTGTCATGGTGGTTGGCTGTTGATTTCGGCAGGGCTGGTCAATGGTAAAACCATGACCAGCTACAAGACGCTCAAGGACGACCTGGTCAATGCCGGTGCCAACTGGGTCGATCAGGAGGTGGTCAAGGACGGACATTTGATCAGCAGCCGCCAGCCGGATGATATTCCGGCGTTCAGCAAAGAGTTGATCGAAGCGCTGTCTGATTGAATTGCCCTTGTGGCGAGGGGATTTATCCCCGTTCGGCTGCGCAGCAGTCGCAAAACCTGACAGCGCGGTGTATCAGACATACCGTGTCAGATGGCCTTGGGACGGCTGCGTCGTCCAACGGGGATAAATCCCCTCGCCACAGATAAATCCCCCCACATTGGGAACGCACCACATGTCCATTTGCCGGCCAATCAGCCGGCCCGACGCGCTATACTCCCGCTCTTTTTTCCGGAGCGACGTCATGTCCCTGCCTAGCTTGCGCCTCAAAGCCAACGCCGACCGTCGCCTGCGCGCCGGTCACCTGTGGGTCTACAGCAACGAAATCGATGTAGCCGCCACGCCACTGCACGGCTTCAATGCCGGCGATCAAGCCATCCTCGAAGCCGCCGGTGGCAAGCCGCTGGGCATCGTCGCGATGAGCCCGAACAACCTGATCTGCGCCCGTCTGCTGTCGCGCGACATCAAGCTGTCGCTGGACAAGTCGCTGCTGGTGCACCGTCTGAACGTCGCTTTGTCGCTGCGCGAGCGCCTGTTCGACAAGCCGTTCTATCGCCTGGTCTACGGTGATTCCGACTTGCTTCCAGGCTTGGTTGTCGACCGTTTCGGCGACATCCTCGTCGTGCAAATCGCTTCGGCGACCATGGAAGCGCACAAAGACGACGTGATCGCCGCGCTGACCCAAGTGCTCAAGCCAAGCGGCATTCTGTTCAAGAACGACTCCGCCGCCCGTGACGCCGAAGGCCTCAACCGCTACGTCGAAACCGTGTTCGGCCTGGTGCCTGAGTGGGTCGCGCTGGAAGAGAACGGCGTGAAGTTCGAAGCACCGGTCATCCAGGGTCAGAAAACCGGCTGGTTCTACGACCACCGCATGAACCGCGCACGCCTGGCGCCTTATGCCAAAGGCAAACGCGTGCTCGACCTTTATAGCTACATCGGTGGCTGGGGCGTGCAGGCTGCCGCATTCGGCGCCAGCGAAGTGTTCTGCGTCGACGCCTCGGCTTTCGCCCTCGACGGCGTTGAGCGCAACGCTGCGCTGAACGGCTTCGCCGACAAGATGACTTGCATCGAAGGCGACGTTTTCGAAGCCCTGAAAGAGCTGAAAGCCAGCGAAGAACGCTTCGACGTGATCGTGGCCGATCCGCCAGCGTTCATCAAACGCAAGAAAGACATGAAGAACGGCGAAGGCGCCTACCGTCGCCTGAACGAGCAAGCCATGCGCCTGCTCAACAAGGACGGCATCCTGGTCAGCGCGTCGTGCTCGATGCACCTGCCGGAAGACGATCTGCAGAACATCCTCCTGACCAGCGCCCGCCACCTGGATCGCAACATCCAGTTGCTGGAGCGTGGGGGTCAGGGCCCGGACCATCCGGTGCACCCGGCCATCGCCGAGACCCGCTACATCAAGAGCATCACCTGCCGTCTGTTGCCTAACAGCTGATCAATGCGGATGACGGGGAGCCAGCAGGCTCCCCGTTTGCTTTACGCCAGCCCATGCCAGCCAGGGCGCACTTTCTGCTTCAACCATCAAAACTTCCTACACGGCCTTCCTAATAACGTGCAGGACATTTCCTTACGTCTTTTAATTATTGAAACTTACCCTACAAAGTCCAACTCCAGCTAAAGATCGATCCGACAAATTTACGGAATCTTCCTACTTAATATCCACTTGCCAATAATTAATTAGTAACTATGATTAAGTTGTCACCACGAGGTGGCATTCAATCCCAATGAACAAGGAGTTCATACTATGAAAGCAATTACCCTGGAAGCTAACAAAATCGCAAACCTGGCTTTTCTGGTTGCCCCTAAAGCCCGTTAAGTAAGTCAGGACGCTGGGGAGTGCCGGCAACCCAGCGTCCACCCGACCCTTCCAGAGTGAAGTATTGAACATGCACATCAATCCGTACCTATTCATATTACCGCGCACGCCCGGACAAATAGTCTGGAACTACAAAGACCACGTTCAACATGAACTCGATCTTAATTACGCCTGCCGACTTGCCAAACTTATCGACAATCCGAACATATTCGATCACGGCAACATAATAGACACACAACTGTTAAGCGCAGGAATACTAACCGTTTCAAAAATAGACAACCCTGAATGGGGTTGGGATGAACTGTCGAAGATTTATCACATCGGCACTCAGAATATCCCGTGCGAACAGACACCACAGAATATCCACGAATGGTCCCGACAATACCTGAGCCACTGCAATGAAGTGCTGAGCAAACCGGCACCCGAAAACGAGCGTCCAGCGCCGGATGCGAGCGAGCGCATCGTGCTGCCCGCGCCTTGCGAGTTGGCCGATGACAGCCTCGGCAGCGCGCTGCGTCAGCGCAAGACCTGTCGTTCCTATACCGGTGAAGCGATCACGCTGAATGACGTCGCCACCCTGCTTTACTTGTCCCTCGGCTTTCTTCACGAGCGCGAAAACGACCGCGACGACAGCATCGCCAATGGTCTCCACGCCCGTCGCAGCAGCCCTTCGGGCGGAGGACTGAATGCGTGTGAAGGTTTTGTTCTGGCACAGAATGTCCGCGGCCTGGAGCCCGGCATTTATGCCTATCACTCGGCAGAGCATGCCCTGAGCCTGATCAACCCTTTGCCCGAATCGGCGCTGGGCAACCTGCTCGGCGGCCAACACTTCATCAATAACCTGCCGCTGGGGCTGTTCATCACTGCGCGCTTCGACAAGCTCTGGTGGAAATACGAACATTCGCGGGCCTATCGCATGGCCTTCGTCGAAGCGGGCCACCTTTCGCAATCGTTCCAGTTGATAGCCACAGCGCTGGGTCTCAATACCTGGCTGACCGGCGCGTTTGGCGATCATCAGGTCGAGAACCTGCTGGGCATCACCGGCAGCGCCGAGCAGCCGCTGTTCTTTGTCGGTTGCGGCGCCAGCGACGGTCAGGCGATGTGTCAGGAAATGCAGACCCTGCTGCAGGAAACGCAAGCATGAGCGCGCTGACCCCGGATCAACTCGAAGCACCTGTATCCTGGCCGCTCAAGTTCACCCTCAACGACTGGGACAACCGCGCTTCGGTGCGCACCAGCCAACATGACTACCAATTGCCGGATGACCTGCAGCAACAGCTGCAAACCCGCCACTGGTTTCCTCCGGCATTCCTGCCGTACCTGGCGCACCCTGCCGTTCAGGCCGCGGGCCTCGATGTTACGCACAGGCTGGCGGCCAATCATCTGGTGCACTTTCTCGACTACACCACGCTGCTCGAACATCGCATCGTCAACCGGGCTGTGGAAATCATTGTCCATGGCGAACTGCCCGCCTTCGTCCCGTCCCGAATGAAAAACGCTGCCCTGCAGCTGTACACCGACGAGGGTTACCACGCGCTGTTCTCCAATCGGCTCGCCGAACAGATTGCCAGCCTGCACGGCATTGCCGAACGCCCGGTAATGCCATTACGGATCACTCGACTGAACGCAGTGATCGCCCGAACGCCAGAAAGCAACCGCCCGCTGGCCTGGTTTCTGCTTGGTTTTGTCTCGGAAACCATTATTGCCCGCGAGCTGCTTGAGGTCTGTCGCGACAGTCTGGTCTCCAGCGTCAATGACATGCTGCGCGACCACCTCGCTGATGAGGCTCGCCATAGCCGGTATTTCTCCGAAGTGTTCCATTACCTGTGGCTGACCCTGAACAGCCGTCAACGCTCGTTTGCGGCAAAAATCCTGCTGGAAGTCATCAGGATTTTTTTCGAAGTCGATGAACGCTGGCTACAACAGAGTTTGCGTGGTGCGGGTATTGCCGACAGTGCCATCAGGGAAATTCTCGACGGTTTGGTCAATGCACACGCCGGCCGTCAGCGCGCCAAAACGGGAGCAATGGCTACGCTCGACGCACTGGAAAAAGCCGGATTCTTCGCACTCCCCAACAACCAGAAACTTTTTGCCAAGGCAGGATTGATCGATGGATGATGGAAAATCTGTGGTGACCACCCGACAACGACGCGCAGCTGTCAGCTTGCTCATGGCGATGGTGCTGCTGGGCGTGTTTCCGCTGGATGTCCTGCTGCCTTCTTTTCCGGCGCTGGCCGGACACTTCCGTACCTCCCCGGCGGACATCGCGCTGTCGATCAGCCTGTTTGCGGTGGGCATCGCCTTTGCTCAAGTATTGATAGGCCCGCTGTCAGACGTGATCGGCCGCAAGGGTTTGCTGCTGGCAGGCATGGCGGTCTCGATGATCGGCGCGCTCGGCTGCGTGGCCACCAGTGATTACACGTTGTTCCTGATATTCCGCGTGGTGCAGGCCCTGGGCTGCGGCTGTTTCGTGTTGTCACAGGCCTTGGTGCAGGATCTGTTCGAAGGCGAGCAGCGTGACCGTCTGCGCATTCTGATGGTGACCGCCACGGGGATCTTCATTTCGGTGTCGCCCCTGGCCGGCACCTTCCTGCAGGCCACCCTCGGCTGGCGCGGCAGCTTCTGGGTGTTCGCCGTGCTGGCTGCCGTCGTGCTGATCAAAGCCTGGCTGTTCCTGAACAACAGTCGCCCTGCTCACAGCGGCGTGCGCCTGGGTTTCATTCAGTCGTACCGGCGGGTGCTGGGAGATTTCGAATTCGTCAGCTATTGGCTGGTGTCGGCATTTGCCTTTGCCTGCCACTTCTCCTTCATCGTGATTTCGCCGCTGATCTTCATGGATCAACTGCAAATGGCGCCCTATGACTTCTCACTGATTCTGCTGATCTACGGTGCCGCCTATGTGGTGGGCGGCATCGTCGCCACACTGCTGAGTCGACGGGTCCGCCCCGGCCAGCAAATCATCGTCGGCCTGAGCCTGATTCTGCTGTCGGGTCTGACGATGCTGTACCTGTCCGCGAACTTTGCGCTGGCACCGGCCACCGTGCTGATCCCGATGCTGATCTGCACCGCCGGTACCACCATTGCCCGCCCGGCTGCCACGTCAAAGGCCATGAACGTGTTCCCCGAGATTGCCGGCACCTCGGCCTCGGCAGGCAGCACCCTCATCTTCATTTGCGGTGGCCTTATCAGCGCGCTGATCAGTTTGAGCCCGGCCAACCTGCAATTGACATTGGGCTACAGCTTTATTCTGCTGAGCACCGTGGCGTTGGCGCTCAACAGGCACATCAGTCTTCGCGCCAGAATCCTCGAAGCCAACGCCGTGGGTGGTGATTAGCCTGCCGGTCGTCATTCCACACACACCGTCGGTGCTGCAACAACACTTTGCGCCATTCCCTCCAGACGCCAGCGGTGTAGAATCGCCTGATTCATCGCCATTCATCCCCCGGCGGGTTTATGAGCTCAGGCTGAGACCAGCGGCGATCCCGCAACGTCATCGGCAACTTCCGGACACACGGCCATTTCTGAGTGTTCCAGACGTTCATAGAAGCTCACTCCCCTTTAGTACCTGATTAGCCGCCCGGAGTGTTCCATGCCAGATTACCGTTCGAAAACATCCACCCACGGCCGCAACATGGCCGGCGCCCGCGCACTGTGGCGCGCCACCGGGATGAAAGATGACGACTTCAAAAAGCCGATCATCGCCATTGCCAACTCGTTCACCCAGTTCGTGCCCGGGCACGTGCACTTGAAAGACCTGGGTCAGCTGGTTGCTCGCGAAATCGAACGCGCCGGTGGCGTAGCGAAAGAATTCAACACCATCGCCGTGGATGACGGCATCGCCATGGGCCACGACGGCATGCTCTATTCGCTGCCGAGCCGCGAGATCATCGCCGACTCCGTCGAGTACATGGTCAACGCCCACTGCGCCGACGCCATTGTCTGCATCTCCAACTGCGACAAGATCACCCCGGGCATGCTGATGGCTGCCTTGCGCCTGAACATTCCGGTGATCTTCGTTTCCGGCGGCCCGATGGAAGCCGGCAAGACCAAACTCGCCTCCCACGGCCTCGACCTCGTCGATGCCATGGTGATCGCCGCCGACGAAAGCGCTTCTGACGAGAAAGTCGCCGAGTACGAGCGCAGCGCCTGCCCGACCTGCGGTTCGTGCTCCGGCATGTTCACCGCCAACTCGATGAACTGCCTGACCGAAGCACTGGGTCTGGCATTGCCGGGCAACGGTTCGACCCTCGCTACCCACAGCGATCGCGAGCAGTTGTTCCTGCAGGCTGGCCGCACCATCGTCGAGCTGTGCAAGCGTTACTACGGCGAGAACGACGAATCGGTGCTGCCACGCAACATCGCCAACTTCAAAGCGTTCGAGAACGCGATGACGCTCGACATCGCCATGGGCGGTTCGACCAACACCATCCTGCACTTGCTCGCTGCCGCCCAGGAAGCCGAGATCGATTTCGACCTGCGCGACATCGACCGTCTTTCGCGCAGCGTTCCACAGCTGTGCAAAGTCGCGCCGAACATCCAGAAGTACCACATGGAAGACGTGCACCGCGCTGGCGGCATCTTCAGCATCCTCGGTTCGCTGGCCCGTGGCGGTCTGCTGCACACCGACCTGCCGACCGTGCACAGCCGCAGCATGGAAGAAGCCATCGCCAAGTGGGACATCACCCAGACTACCGATGAAGCCGTGCACCACTTCTTCAAGGCCGGCCCTGCCGGTATCCCGACGCAGACGGCGTTCAGCCAGTCGACCCGCTGGGAAACCCTTGATGACGACCGTGAAAACGGCTGCATCCGCAGCGTCGAACACGCCTATTCGCAAGAAGGTGGTTTGGCTGTGCTGTACGGCAACATCGCCCTCGACGGCTGCGTGGTGAAAACCGCCGGTGTCGACGAATCGATCCACGTCTTCGAAGGCAACGCGAAAATCTTCGAAAGCCAGGACAGCGCCGTGCGCGGCATCCTCGCCGACGAAGTGAAGGCTGGCGACATCGTCATCATTCGCTACGAAGGCCCGAAAGGCGGCCCGGGCATGCAGGAAATGCTCTACCCGACGTCGTACCTCAAATCCAAAGGTCTGGGCAAAGCATGCGCCTTGCTCACCGACGGTCGTTTCTCCGGCGGTACGTCGGGTCTGTCCATCGGTCACGCTTCGCCAGAAGCTGCGGCCGGCGGCGCGATCGGTCTGGTGCAGGACGGCGACAAAGTGCTGATCGACATTCCGAACCGTTCGATCAACCTGTTGGTCAGCGACGAAGAACTGGCTGCACGCCGCGCCGAGCAGGACAAGAAAGGCTGGAAACCAGTCGAGATTCGTCCACGCAAAGTGACCACCGCGCTGAAGGCCTACGCCCTGCTGGCGACCAGCGCCGACAAAGGTGCTGTGCGCAACAAGGCAATGCTCGACGGGCTGTAAGTTTTAGCCGCCGAATAAAAATGCCCCGCCAAGTGCGGGGCATTTTTTTGCTTGGCTGAAATTATTGGTGAGCATGAGGACCCCATCGCGAGCAGGCTCACTCCTACAATTGGAATGCGTTCCCCTGTAGGAGTGAGCCTGCTCGCGATGGGAGCGACTCGGTCTTACTGAATTTCTTCAGGCTTGACGATCACCCAGTTCTTGTCCGCCGTCACCGGCAACCCTTCCTTGGCCTGCGCCGCTGCATGTTTGGCCATCATGCCGTTCAATTGCGTCATGTACTTGTCCTTGCGGTTGATCCACAGGTGGATACCGCCCTTGGCCACATCAACATCGTGGAACAGCATGTAACCGTCGCTGGTCGGGGTATCGCCACCGACCAATACTGGCTTTTTCCACTCATCGATGTAGGTCAGGATCGCCGCGTGCTTGCCGGCCATCCACGTCGCCGGCGTCCACAGGTAAGGCGTCAGCTCTAGACCGAGGTTGGCCTTCTCGTCGTATTTGCCAGCAGTGATCTGCTTACGCGCGGTGGTCAATTCATTGGTTTCACGGTTTTTCAGCAGCGTGGTCACACCGATCACGTTCTGCGGTTTGACGTTGTAGCCGTACTTCGGATCAGCAGCGACCATACGCACCAGCTCTTCAGAAGCGGCGGTCATCACATAGACCTCGATGCCGTTCTCCATCAGCTTGTTGTACAGCTCAACCTGGCCGGTGAAGATTTTTGGCGGCTGCACGTCGAGGGTCTTGACCACATCGCCTTCGTAATAGGTGGCCGGCACCGGTTTGCCCGAGGCCATCAGCTCATCGACGTAGCCTTTGAGCTCCTTGAGGGTGAAGCCGGAGAACACCTGCGCCACCCACGGGTAGCAGACCATGTCGTCGACTTCGCAGAGACGGTAGTAGTAGCTGAACAGGCTTTCCTTGTGGTCGGCGGTGTCCTTGAACGGCATCAGTTTCAGGGAAGGGTCGAGCTTGTCGCGGGTGATCAGGCCTTTGTTTTCCATGAACGGCAACAAGGACTCTTCGAGGTCGTAGCGGTAACTGGTGTTGTCCATGTCGAACACCGCGTAGTTACCCTTGTTGGCGTTGGCGGCGATCATCGCGTCCAGCGCTTTGGCCTGATCGGCCGGCCAATGCTTGAGGTCAGTGGCGAACGCCTGACCCGCCAGGCCCAAGCCCACAGCCAGCGCGACAGCCAGAAATTTCGGTGCGAACTTCATAAGCCCTTCTCCCTGATTCAAAGAGATCGACGCTAACAAATAAGTGTGACAGTCCTCGTCTGTCAGCGACCGTCCGCGTCCCCATTGCGCCAAATGCATTGCCGAGAGCGACACGCGCTTATTCCAAAAACGACGGACGCCCTGCGATTTCGGTATTAAATCAATGCAAATCAAACTGTTAGGCTTGCCGGTTCGCAGTCGCCCAAGCATGTGACTGGCACAAGTCTTATCGGAGTTTTCATGAATCTGCCGCTGATCCTCAATCTGCTGGTGTTCCTCGCCCTGCTCTTCGGCCTCGCGCAAACCCGCCACACCTCGTGGAGTCTGGCGAAAAAAGTCCTGCTCGCGCTGGTGTTGGGCGTGGCGTTCGGCGTGGCCCTGCACACCGTCTACGGCGCCGGCAACCCGGTGCTGAAAGCCTCGATCGGCTGGTTCGATCTGGTCGGCAACGGTTACGTGCAGTTGCTGCAAATGATCGTCATCCCGCTGGTGTTCGCCTCGATCCTCAGCGCCGTGGCGCGTCTGCACAACGCTTCGTCGCTGGGCAAGATCAGCTTCCTGACCATCGGCACGCTGCTGTTCACCACCGCGATTGCGGCGCTGATCGGCATCGGTCTGACCAATCTGTTCGGCCTCACCGCTGAAGGCCTGGTCGCCGGCACTCAGGAAATGGCCCGTCTGCAAACCATTCAGACTGACTATGCCGGCAAGGTCGCCGATCTGAATATTCCGCAACTGCTGCTGTCGTTCATCCCGCAGAACCCGTTCGCTGATCTGGCGCGGGCCAAGCCGACCTCGATCATCAGCGTGGTGATTTTCGCTGCGTTCCTCGGGGTTGCCGCGCTGCAACTGCTCAAGGACGACGTCGAGAAAGGTCAGAAAGTGATCAACGCCATCGACACCCTGCAAGCCTGGGTGATGCGTCTGGTGCGTCTGGTGATGAAACTGACCCCGTACGGTGTGCTGGCGCTGATGACCAAAGTGGTCGCCGGCTCCAACCTGCAAGACATCATCAAACTCGGCAGTTTCGTCGTGGTGTCGTACCTGGGCCTCGGCCTGATGTTCGTGGTGCACGGCTTGCTGGTGTCGGCGGCCGGGATCAACCCGTTGCGTTTCTTCCGCAAGATCTGGCCGGTGCTGACGTTCGCGTTCACCAGCCGCTCCAGCGCGGCGAGCATTCCGCTGAGCATTGAAGCGCAGACGCGTCGTCTGGGCATTCCACAGTCGGTGGCCAGTTTTGCCGCGTCGTTCGGTGCGACCATCGGCCAGAACGGTTGCGCAGGTCTGTACCCGGCGATGTTGGCGGTGATGGTTGCGCCGACTGTTGGCATCAATCCGCTGGATCCGCTGTGGATCGCGACGCTGGTGGCGATTGTCACGCTGAGTTCGGCCGGTGTGGCGGGCGTGGGTGGCGGTGCAACGTTCGCGGCGCTGATCGTGCTGCCGGCGATGGGCTTGCCGGTGTCACTGGTGGCGTTGCTGATTTCGGTGGAGCCGCTGATCGACATGGGTCGTACGGCGTTGAACGTGAGCGGTTCGATCACAGCCGGCGCGATCACCAGCCAGGTGATGCAGCAGACCGATAAAGCGCTGCTGGATGCGGATGAGCATGCGGAGCTTGCTCAGGCCTGACAGACCGCTATCGCCAGCAGGCTCACTCCTACAATTGGAATGCGTTCCCCCTGTAGGAGTGAGCCTGCTCGCGATGCTTTTAGGCTTTTTCCCAGACTTCGAAGTTGTACGCGGGTTTATCGCCTTCCGCTGGATTCGGCACGTTCGACACCAGTTTCCACTGCTGCAAATCGAACTCCGGAAACCACGCATCGCCTTCCGGGCTCAGCGCTACACGGGTCAAATACAACCGATCCGCATCAGCCAGCCCTTGCGCATACAACTGCGCGCCGCCAATCAGCATCAGCTCATCGACGCCCTGCTCTTTCGCCCATTCCTCGGCGCGAACCACCGCGGCCTCGAGCGACGGATAAACCTCGGCACCTTCGAGCGCCAGATCGGCCTGACGGCTGACCACGATGTTCAAGCGCCCCGGCAACGGTCGACCGAGCGAATCCCAGGTCTTGCGACCCATGATGATCGGCTTGCCGAGCGTGGTGGCCTTGAAGTATTTGAAGTCCCCAGGCAAGTGCCAGGGCATGCTGTTGTCGACGCCGATCACGCGGTTTTCACCGAGGGCTGCGATCAGGCTGAGGGGGAGTGATTTAGTCATGCCGGCGAGGATACCAGAGCGCCGCTTACCCCGATAAGCGCCACAGCGGTTATGCTCACGGCTCAATTAAGCGACGGGATGCCGCGTGACTGAACTGACTCCACTGCAAAACCTCTGGCTCACCGAGACCGTGCGTCTACGCGAAGAACACGCCGGCCCCCTGGATGACCTGGAAGCCAATCGACTGGCCCGCGCGGCCGGCGGCGATCTGCCGAGCCGTATTCAGCGCCGCGCGTTGTGGCTGGCCGAGCGTGACGGGCTGGCGGCCGCCCTCAAACACTGGCTGCAAGGCGCGCGTCTGGCGCTGGTGTTGCTGATGATCTTCGCGCTGTTGAGCGGTGCCGGGCTGGCCTTCGCCGCATTGGGGCAAACGCCGGTCAACGTGTTCTGGGCCTTGGGCAGCTTGCTCGGGCTGAACCTGATTCTGTTGTTGAGCTGGGTGCTGGGATTGATCTTCGCCGGCGAACACGGCGCTACCCTCGGCCGGTTATGGCTGTGGCTCAGCGAGAAACTCGCCCGCGACGCCAAAGCCGCACAACTGGCGCCCGCCCTCCTGCTGATGCTGCAACGCAAGAAACTCAACCGTTGGGCGCTCGGTACGCTGGTCAACGGTTTGTGGCTAATGGCAATGCTGTGCGCATTGATTCTGCTGCTGATGCTGATGGCGACCCGGCGCTACGGCTTCGTCTGGGAAACCACGATTCTCAGCGCCGACACCTTTATCCACGTCACCCACGCGCTCGGCTATCTGCCGTCGCTGCTGGGTTTCAACGTGCCAACCGTGGAGATGATCCGCGCCAGCGGCGACGGCGCACTCGATATCGAAAGCGCCCGTCAGGCCTGGGCGACCTGGCTGGTCGGCGTGTTGGTGGTGTACGGCGTACTGCCGCGCCTGCTGCTGGCGCTGTTGTGTTTCTGGCGTTGGAACAGCGGCAAAGCCGCGCTGCGGCTGGACTTGAACCTGCCCGGCTACGCGCAATTGCGCGAACGCCTGATGCCGACCAGCGAGCGCCTCGGCGTCAACGATCCGGAGCCGGCGCAGATGCATCGCGTCGAAAGCGGCGTTGGCGAACTCGCCTGCGAAGGTGCGTTGCTGGTCGCCATCGAACTCGACGAGCAACGTCCATGGCCGCCCGCGTTGCCGAAAAACGTCAGCAACGCCGGCATCCTCGACAGCCGCGAATCGCGCCATAAACTCCTCGAACAACTGAGCCGTTTCCCGCCGGCACGTCTGGCCATCGCCTGTGACCCACGACGCTCGCCGGATCGCGGCAGCCTCGCCTTGATCGCCGAACTGGCGCGTAGTGCGGGCGAAACCCGCGTCTGGCTGCTGCAAGCGCCACCCGGCGAAGCGCTGGACGCCGAGCGCCTCGGCGACTGGCACATCGCGTTGCAACAGCTTGAATTACCGTTCGCCGATTGCGCACCGTTGAACTGGCTGGAGACGGGTCATGACTGATGCCTGGAAAGCGCCGCTGAAACTCGCGGTGGTCGGCCACACCAACGTCGGCAAGACCTCGCTGCTGCGCACGCTGACCCGCGATGTCGGCTTCGGCGAAGTCTCCCATCGCCCAAGCACCACGCGGCATGTCGAAGGTGCGCGGTTGTCGGTGGACGGCGAGCCGTTGCTCGACCTCTACGACACGCCGGGGCTGGAAGACGCCATCGCCCTGCTGGATTTTCTCGAGCGCCTGGAACGCCCCGGCGAGCGCCTCGATGGCCCGGCGCGGCTGGCGCGGTTTCTCGACGGCAGCGAGGCGCGTCAGCGTTTCGAGCAGGAAGCCAAAGTGCTGCGACAACTGCTCGCCTCCGACGCCGGGCTGTATGTGATCGATGCCCGCGAGCCGGTGCTGGCCAAGTACCGCGACGAACTTGAAGTGCTGGCCAGTTGCGGAAAACCGCTGCTGCCGGTGCTGAATTTTGTCAGCAGCGCCAACCATCGCGAACCCGATTGGCGCGAGGCGCTGGCGCGGCTTGGCCTGCATGCGCTGGTGCGCTTCGACAGCGTGGCGCCGCCGGAAGATGGCGAGCGGCGGCTGTACGAAAGCCTCGCGCTGCTGCTGGAAAATGCACGTCCGCAGCTGGAGCGGTTGATCGCTGATCAGCAAGCCCAGCGCCTCGCCCGTCAGCAAAGTGCGGCGCGACTGATCGCCGAACTGCTGATTGACTGCGCCGCGTGTCGACGCAGTGTGGTCAGTGAAGCCGAACAGGAACAGCAAGCCATCAGCGAACTGCGCAAAGCGGTGCGCCAACGTGAGCAGACATGCGTCGAGGCGTTGCTCAAGCTCTACGGATTTCGCCCGCAAGATGCCGCAGCGAGTGATTTGCCGTTGCTGGATGGGCGTTGGGGCGATGACTTGTTCAACCCGGAAACCCTGAAGCAACTCGGTGTGCGCGTGGGCGGCGGAATTGCTGCCGGCGCGGCGGCCGGGGCAGGCGTGGACCTGCTGGTCGGCGGGATTACCCTCGGCGCCGCGGCGTTGGCGGGTGCGATTGCCGGGGGTGCTCTGCAAACGGCGCGCAGTTATGGCAGCCGGTTGCTCGGCAAGATCAAAGGGCAGCGTGAGCTTACCGTCGACGACAGCGTTCTGCGCCTGTTGGCATTGCGTCAGCGGCAGTTGGTGCAGGCGTTGAACGCCCGGGGACATGCAGCGATGGACGCCGTTCAGGTTGCCACGCCACAAGACAAGACCTGGCGCGAGGGCAAACTGCCGGAAGCGCTGAACAAGGCGCGGGCGCATCCGCAGTGGTCATCACTGAATCCGCATCCGAAGTTGAATCAGGCGGAGCGGCAGGAGCAGATTGAGTCTTTGGCTGAAGATTTGTAGCGCCTGAGCCGGCCTCTTCGCGAGCAGGCTCGCTCCCACACTGGATCGTGGTCACAACACAAATCCCCTGTGGGAGCTAGCCTGCTAGCGATTGCAGCAACTCGGTTCAAAAACTTAGGCAGCAAACAATCGCGCCGCTTTCTCTTTCAGCACTGCCATATCAATCACCGGCACCGCCCTCTCCTTTGCCAGCTCATCCCACTGCCGCATGCGCAAACTGACGGCACACAACGGATCGCGCTCGAATTCATCCGCCTCGGCCTCGGTCATCACCCCGCCCTGATATTCCAGCGTCCGGCGACTCGCCTCACTCAACCGCTCGAAATACCCCGGCTCACGCAGCGTCAGATAGCGCTTGGCCTCAACGTGATATTCCACCAGCCGCGCCATGCGCTCGCTGAAACCGGCCTCACGCAGATAATTCGCGCCCAAACGTTCATGGCTGACCACGCCATAGCCGCCCATGTTCTCCGCGCCTTCGGCACACAAATGGCCGATGTCATGAAAGAACGCCGCCAGCACCACTTCGTCATCAAAACCTTCGGCCATCGCCAGCTCGGCCGCTTGAGACATATGCTCGATCTGCGACACCGGTTCGCCAATGTAATCGCGAGTGCCGAAGCGTTCATACAGCCCGAATACCTTGGCGACGGTTTGCTCGTGACCTGCCATCACACTTCCTCCAGCAACTGCGCAATGTTGCGCTCGGCCATCGCCGGGCCGACGCTCATGCCGACGCCCGTGTGCATCAACGCAACACTCAGCCCAGGAGCCGGGCGCAGGAACGAAAACGGCCCCGGGCCCCGAGAACCATAGACGCCCTGCCAGCGCTCGACCACCTGCACCTTGCAGCCCAGTGTCTGTTCGGCCAGCTCAAGCATCCAGTTATCCACTTGCTCAGCGTTGAATGGCGATGGGTCGCTGCCGTAATGGTGCGAGTCGCCAATGATCAACTCGCCGTAAGGTGTCGGGCTGATCAGCAGGTGAATGCCGTTGTCGTGCAGATGTGGCTGTTCGCGCAGGATCTGCGCCTGCACCGCCGCCGCTTCCGGCAGATCGGCGAAGGCGCCGTAGTGCACGCAACTCAGGCCGGTGAGCAAGGCGTGTTGCAGATTCAGCTCGGCTTGCGGTTTGGCGCGGAGCATTTGCAACCGGCAGATGTGCGGATCGAGCGCGGCGATTGGCTCGGCCAGCAAGGTCTGATAGTCGTGGCCCGAGCAGACGATGATCTGCCTGGCGGTGAAGCTGCCGGCGGTGCTGTGCAGGTGCCCCGGCTCGACGTCACGCACCAGCGTCGAGAAATGAAACTCGACGCCGAGGTCGCGGCGCAGGTAGTCGATCAACGCCGGAATTGCTTCGCGCGAATACAACTGTTGATCGTCGACGCCGTGAAGTGCGGCGCGATGATGGCTGAACTGGCCGTTGTACACGTCGCGCAGTGCCGCGCCGCGCAGCAAGTCGACGTGGTAACCGTGCTCGACGGCGCGGCCGGCGCAGAAGGCTTCGAGCAGATGTTCTTCGGCTTCGGTGCGGGCGAACAGGTACGAGCCGTTGCGTTTGATTTTCAGCCCGGCGAGTTGCGCCCAATCGCCCCAGATGTCGCGGCTGGCCTTGGCCAGTTCGAGCATCGGGCCGGGTGGTTGGCCGGTGACCAGCGCTTGGCCGAAGTTGCGCACCGAGGCGCCGAGGGGCGTAGCGGTGCGTTCGAAAACAGTGACCTTGAGGCCGCGCTTGGCGGCGGCGTAAGCGTGGGACAGGCCGAGGATGCCGGCACCTACGATGAGCAGGTCTTTGTGGTGTGTCATTTAGAGGTGCTCTGAATGAGAGACCGCATTCGCGAGCAGGCTCGCTCCCACAATTGGAATGCGTTCCCCTGTGGGAGCGAGCCTGCTCGCGAAGGGGCCCTGTCAGCCGATAAAAATGTTAATTGGCGACGACTTTCTCGGACTTGCCGTCATAGCGCTTGCGCCACTCGGTGAGGATTTCGTCGCGATTTTTCGAAGCCCAGGCAAAGTCGTTCTTGATCAGACGCTGCTCGTAATCCGCCGGCAATTCGGTTTGCGGCTTGGCAATACCCGGCTGCGCGAGCACGGCGAAGTTCTCCTTGTACAGATCCATCGCCTCGGCACTCGCCGAGAAGTCAGCCAGTTTCTTCGCCGCGTCTTCATGCGGCGTGCCTTTGATCACCGCCGTCGCTTCGATCTCCCAGCCCAGACCTTCCTTCGGCAGGATGATGTCCAGCGGCGCGCCCTGACGCTTCAACTGCACCGCTGGGTACTCAAAGGAAATCCCGATCGGAAACTCGCCCGCCGCCGCTAACTTGCAAGGCTTGGAACCGGAGTGAACGTACTGACCGATGTTCTGGTGCAGACCGTCCATGTACGCCCAACCCTGCTTCTCGCCGAAGGTTTGCAGCCAGGCGCTGACGTCGAGGAAACCGGTGCCGGACGATGCCGGATTGGGCATGACGATCTTGCCTTTGTACTCAGGCTTGGTCAGATCCTGCCAGCTCACCGGTTTGCTCAGGCCCTGCTTCTCGGCTTCGACGGTGTTGAAGCAAATGGTCGCGGCCCAGACGTCCATGCCGACCCACGCTGGCGGATTTGCGGCGTCGCGGTAGTTCGCGCCGATCTTGCCGAGGTCCTTCGGCGCATAGCTTTGCAGCATGCCTTGCTGATCGAGGATCGCCAGGCTCGAAGCCGCGAGGCCCCACACCGCGTCAGCCTGTGGACGGGCCTTTTCGGCCAACAGTTTGGCGGTGATGATCCCGGTGGAGTCACGCACCCACTTGATCTCGACGTCCGGGTTGGCCTTTTCGAACGCGGCTTTGTAAGCGGTCAATTGCTCGGCTTCGAGGGCGGTGTACACCGTCAACTCGGTTTTTGCCGCAAAGGCATTCAGGCTGAAAGTAGCGAGCACAGCAGCGGCCAGAGCCATAGGCTTGAACATGATCGTTTTCCTGTCTTTTGAGTTGAAGGTGCTAATCAGTGACCGGGCGCGGTTTGCCGCCAGGCTTGAGAACGGCGCAGCAAGCCGCGCGAAGCCCACGCCAGCAGCAGGGACACGCCCGCCGAGGTGAACAGAATCAGAGTCGACATCGCCGCCGCGCCGCCGACGTTGCCGGCGTCATCCATGTTCAGCACCGCTACCGCCGCGAGGATGGTGTCGGGGCTGTAGAGGAAGATCGCAGCGGAAACGGTGGTCATCGCCGAGACGAACAGGTAGCGCACGATGTCGAGCAGCGCCGGCAGACAGATCGGCACGGTGACGCGCAGGTAGTGCCGATACAGCGGCGCCTTCAGCGACAGCGCAGCGGCTTCGAACTCGGCATCGAGTTGGCGCAGCGCAGTGGTCGCGGTCATTTGTGCGGTGGTCAGATAGTGCGCAATGGTGCAGACGATCAGCAGCGTCATCGTCCCGTAGAGCACGTGCAGCGGGTTACCCGTGAGATTGAAGAAGAAGACGTAACCGAGACCGAGCACCAGCCCCGGCACCGCCATCGGCACAAAACTGAGCATGCGCAACGCCAAGTTCAGGCCGCGCTGGCCGCGGGTTTTCTCCATCAGGTAAGCACCGGTGAAGATCAGCACGCTGCCGATCAGCGCTGTGCCCAAGGCCATCTTCAAGCTGTTGCTGTAGGCCAGCCAGCCACCGCCGGCGGTTTCGTTGAACTGGTAATGGTTGAGCGACAGCGACAGGTTGTACGGCCAGAACTTCACCAGCGACGAAAACACCGCCATGCCGAACACCAGAATCAACGCGGCGCTGATCAACAAGACAATCGCCAGATAGCAGCCATCGCGCAGCTTCGACGGCGCCGGTTTGAACACCTGGGCACGACCGCTCATGGAATCACCATGACGGCGACGCAGCCAGGCATCGACGCCAAAGCTGAACAGCGCCGGCAGCAACAGCACCATGCCGATCAACGCGCCACGACCGAACTGCTGCTGACCGACTACGGCTTTGTAGGCTTCGAGCGCCAGCACTTGATAGTCGCCACCGACCACCACCGGCACACCGAAATCGGTGATGGTCAGGGTGAACACCAGACAGAACGCGGCAAAAACCGCTTGGCGCGTCGCCGGCCAGGTGATGCTGCGAAAGGCCTTGGCCGGACTGGCGCCCATGCTCGACGCGGCATCGAAAAGGCGTGCGTCCGCCAGCGACAACGCCGACAGCAAAATCATCAACGCATGCGGGAAGGTGTAAATCACCTCGCCCAGCACAATCCCCCAGAAGCCGTAGATATTGTCCGAGAGCAGCCCGCGCAACATGCCTTGGTTGCCGAACAGATAGACCAGCGCAATACCCGGCAGCATCGACGGCGCCATCAACGGCAGCAGGGAAATTCCGCGCCAGATGCCCTTGGCCGGAATCATTGTGCGTTGCAGCGCGTAGGCAAACAGATAGGCCAGCGGCACGACGATGGCCGCGACACTGAGGGAAACCTTAAGGCTGTTGCCGAGCAGCCAGTGGAAATTCTCGCTGGTCACCAGTTCCTTCGCCGCAACCCAGCCACCGCCCTGCCCGGCTTCACTGCTGAAGCCGCGCCAGAAGATCGCCAGCAACGGCAACAGCACCGCAACGCCAAGCAATACCAGCAGCAGGAGTTTGCCGCCAACGACGAAAATGCGGTCGCCGATCTCGGCTTTCGAAGCCTGTCGCACCTGCTTGTGCGGTAGCGGCAGCGCGAGATTGCTGTTCATCAGGCAAACACCTGCAAGCTGCGCGGCGGCAAGGCGACCATGATTTGTTGAGCACCGAGGCGTGGCATGGCTTCCGGCGCGAGCTCGGCGAGCAGTGCGTGGCCCGGCAGTTGATCGAGTTCGAAGCTCATGCGGCAACGGTTGCCGAGGAAAGTGATTTCACGAACCTTGGCCGGGAACAGGTTTTCTTCGTGCACCGGCGGATTGACGTTGATCGCTTCCGGACGGCAGAACAGACGGCCCGAAGCACGCTGGACGCTGCCGTCGCTCAGGCGCAGGCTCATCCCGCCAACCTGCGCATGACTGTCGCTGCTGCGCTGGAACGGCAGCCAGTTGCCCTGGCCGACAAACTCGGCCACGAAAGGCGTGGCCGGGCGGTTGTAGATTTCCTGCGGGGTGGCGTACTGCTCGACGCGGCCGTTGTTCATCACGGCGATGCGGTCGGCCATCAGCATGGCCTCGTCCTGATTGTGCGTGACCATCAGGGTGGTGATGCCGAGGTTGCGTTGCAGTTGGCGCAGTTCGGTGCACAGATGCTCGCGAACGCGGGCGTCGAGGGCCGACATCGGTTCGTCGAGCAGCAGCAGCGACGGTGCAGGTGCCAGGGCGCGGGCCAAAGCGACGCGTTGCTGTTGGCCGCCGGACAATTGGCCGGGATACTTTTTCTCACTGCCGGTGAGGCCGACCAGCTCGAGCATCTGCCCGACGCGGCGGCGCACCTCGTCGCGACCGCTGCCGGCGAGGCCGTAGGCAATGTTCGCTTCGACGGTGAGATTGGGGAACAGCGCGTAGGACTGGAACAGAATCCCGTAGTCGCGGGCTTGCGGGGCGAGGTGCGAGACGTCGCGATCGCCGAGGTACAACTCGCCGCTGTCCTGCTTTTCCAGGCCGGCGATGCAGCGCAGCAGCGTGGTCTTGCCGCAGCCCGACGGGCCGAGCAGGCACACCAGTTCACCGGCGGCGACGTCGAGGGAGACGTTATCCAGAGCGGTGAACGCGCCGAAGCGTTTCTGCACGCCGCGCACTTTCATCGGCGCACCGGGGTTGGTCAGGGCAGTTGCGATGGCAGGATTCATGGACAGACCTCATCAAGCAGATGGGGCCAATCCTAGAGTTGTAATGCGTCCGTCATGTGGCAACGAGGCAAAAACGGCCGATAGTGGTATTCGGGGATTTTGGTTCAGATGAAATGTTGCTTGCACTGACCTCATCGCGAGCAGGCTCACTCCTACAGGGGAACGCATTCCAATGTGGGAGCGAGCCTGCTCGCGAAGAGGCCAGCTCGCACATCGAAGAACTCAGGCAGGAGACATTTCCTGGGCCAAGCCAAGAAACGCCGCCGGCAGCCGCGCGTTCTTGCGCTCCTTGAGGCAATACAGATATTCCGGAATCTGCGGTGCATTCTCGATCGTCAACACGCGTAACTGCGGATCATGCGGCACTTCCTGCCGCGCAATGATGCTGATGCCGATATTGCGCAGCACCGCCTCACGGATCGACTCACGGCTGCCAATCTCCAACAACGGCCCGTAACTCACTCCGGCAGTCGCCAGCAATTCTTCCGTCAGCCGCCGCGTGGTCGAGCCCGACTCGCGCATCAACAACGTATGCCCGGCCAACGCACTGAGCGCCACATGCTCCTGCGCCGCCAACGGATGATTGCGATGCACCGCCAGCACCAGCGGATCAGTGCCCAGCACCCGGCGAATCAGCCGCGCATCCTCGAGCAACTGCGAAGACGCCGCAACATCCACCCGGTAGTCCTCCAACGCCTCAAGCACCTGCTGTGAATTGCCGATTTCCACCGAGACCTCGACCTGCGGCAGACGCTCACGAAAGGTCTTCACCAGATCAAGGATGTAATACGGCGCGGTGGCGGCGATGCGCAACGTGCCCTGCACCTGGCCGCTGTTGCGCAGGAAAAACTCGATATCGGCCTCCTGCTGCAACAGCGCCTTGACCATCGGCAGCAATCGCGCGCCTTCGTCGCTGACGCTCAAGCGCCGGCCGCCCCGGTAGAACAACTCCACCGAATACTGACTTTCCAGATTGCGGATCTGCGTGGTCACGGTCGGTTGGCTGAGGCCGAGCTTTTTCGCCGCCAGCGTGATGCTGCCCAGGCGAGCAACCATGTAAAACGCCTTTAGCTCGGCACTCAGCACAACCGTTCCTCTTCTTCTATTTACGCAGCAGGCGTAAACCGTTGAACACCACCAACAGGCTCACGCCCATGTCAGCGAACACCGCCATCCACATGGTGGCGAGCCCGGCGAAGGTTACCGCAAGAAAGATAGCCTTGATCACCAGCGCCAACGCAATGTTCTGTTTCAGGATACTGGCGGTGTTGCGCGACAGGCTGATGAAAGCCGGGATCTTGCGCAGATCATCGTCCATCAGCGCGACATCGGCGGTTTCGATCGCCGTGTCGGTGCCCGCAGCGGCCATGGCAAAACCGATCTCGGCGCGGGCCAGCGCCGGCGCATCGTTGATGCCGTCGCCGACCATGCCGACCCGATGGCCCTGTTTGTACAGTTCTTCAATGGCCTGAAGTTTGTCAGTCGGCAGTAAGTCGCCCCTGGCCTGATCAATACCGACCTGCGCCGCAATCGCTTGCGCGGTGTGGACGTTGTCGCCAGTGAGCATCAGGGTTTTCACGCCCAGTGCATGCAGCTGACGGATCGCTTCACGGCTGGTCTCCTTGACGGTGTCGGCCACAGCGAACAGCGCCAGTGGGCCGGACTTGTCGAGCAGCAACACCACGGATTTGCCCTGCTTTTCCAGCGCAAACAGCTTTTCTTCGAGTTGTGGCGAGCACAGACCCAGTTCTTCGACCAGCCGATGGTTGCCCAAGTGATAGGTCTGGCCGTTGATGTCACCTTTCACACCGCGCCCGCCCAGCGCTTCGAAGTTATCCACAATCAGCGCTGCGAAGTTTTTATCCACAGCGGCGTTGGCGATGGCCAGCGAGACCGGGTGATCGGAACGCCCGGCCAGCGCTGCGGCAATCGCCGGGGCCGTCGCTTCAGCGGTCGGGTCGAGGGACAGATAATCGGTCTGCACCGGTTTGCCGTGGGTGATCGTCCCGGTTTTATCCAGCGCCAGATAATCGAGCTTGAAACCGCCCTCCAGGTACACGCCGCCCTTGACCAGAATGCCTTTGCGCGCCGCTGCGGCTAGGCCGCTGACGATGGTCACCGGGGTGGAAATCACCAGCGCACATGGGCACGCAACCACCAGCAACACCAGCGCGCGGTAGATCCAGTCGAACCACACGGCGCCCATAAACAGCGGCGGGATGATCGCCACGGCCAAGGCAAACACAAACACCACGGGCGTGTAGATTTTCGAGAACTGATCGACGAAGCGCTGGGTCGGTGCCCGCGCACCTTGAGCCTGCTCGACGGCGTGAATGATGCGCGCCAACGTCGAGTTGTTCGCCGCAGCGGTGACCGCGTATTCCAGCGAACCGGCCTGGTTGATGGTGCCCGCGAAGACTTTGTCGCCGACGGTTTTCTCTACCGGCAGACTCTCGCCAGTGATCGGCGCCTGATCGATGGTCGAACTGCCGCTGACCACTTCGCCGTCGAGCGCAATACGTTCGCCGGGTTTGACCCGAACGCGCGCGCCCAACTGGACGGTTTTCACGTCCTGTTCGAGCCAACTTCCATCAGCCTGCTGTACGGTGGCCTGCTCGGGCGTCATCTGCATCAGGCCGCCGATGGCGTTACGCGCACGGTCCAGCGAACGCGCTTCAATCAATTCAGCCACGGTGAACAGAAACATCACCATCGCCGCTTCTGGCCACTGACCGATGAGGATTGCACCGGTCACGGCAATACTCATCAGCGCGTTGATGTTGAGGTTGCGGTTCTTCAGGGCAATCCAGCCCTTTTTATAAGTGGTCAGGCCACCGCTGAGGATCGACACCAGCGCGATGATTGCCACCACCCAGGTTGGCGCAGCGTTGGTGAAGTGGATGACTTCGGCAGCAAGCGCACCGATGCCGGACAGTGCCAGCGGCCACCAGTGTTTTTTCACAGGCGCAGGTGCTGGCGCGTCGACGCCCGCCTCCAACGGCTCGGCGTGCATGCCCAAGGATTTGATCGCCTCGGTGATGGGCTCCGTGCCCGGCAGCGTGTGGGTTACGCCGAGGACGCGATTGATCAGGTTGAATTCCAGTTGTTCAACGCCGGCGAGTTTGCCGAGTTTGTTCTGGATCAGCGTCTGCTCGGTCGGGCAGTCCATCGCCTCGATGCGGAAACTGCTCAACCGCGCATCGGCGCTGGTTTTCTCGCTCAGTTGCACCAGCGCAGGCGCGGCGGCTTGCGACGAGCAGCAGGAATCTTCGTGCGAATGTACCGGTGCCGGTGCTGCAACTTTCGACCCGCAGCAGGAATCGCCGACATGGGAATGCTTATGCACAGGCTGCAATTTATGACTGTGATCGTGCCCGTCGCCGGGCTTGTGGGTGTGCTGGGAATCGCTCATTGGTCGCGTCCATGAAGGTGCCTGTTGCCAAGTAAAGACCCTGTAGCCACTATAGGGTCAAGCACCCTTTTGGAGATTGCCGTCATGAAGATCGGAGAACTGGCCAAACTGACCGATTGCGCCGTGGAAACCATCCGCTACTACGAGCGCGAAAACCTGCTGCCGGAGCCAGCCCGCAGCGACGGCAATTACCGCGTCTACACCCAGGCCCACGCCGAGCGCCTGACCTTCATCCGCAACTGCCGCACCCTCGACATGACCCTCGAAGAAATTCGCAGCCTGCTGGCCATGCGTGACAGCCCACAGGATCAGTGTGCAAGCGTGAACACGCTGATCGACGAGCACATCCAGCACGTGAAGGCGCGGATTGACGGGTTACTGGCGTTGCAGACACAGTTGCTCGACCTGCGCCAACGCTGTGGCGAAGGGCCCGGGGCCGATCAATGCGGAATTTTGCAGCGGCTGGAAGTCAGCGGCGGAGTCGTCGCAACCGAAGTCGAACACTCCCACGTAGGCCGCAGCCACGGCCATTAAGACTCACGCAAAACCAAATGTGGGAGCGAGCCTGCTCGCGAATGCGTAGTGTCAGGCGACACTGCTTTGCCTGATGTAACGCTTTCGCGAGCAGGCTCGCTCCCACAGGGGATTTGTGCAACGGCTTAGACCGCCATTGGCGCGGTCATTGGCGCATGGTGCTCGTAACCTTCGAGGGAGAAGTCGCTCGGTTCGACCAGTTCCAGCCATTCCGGCTGGTACACGCCGGTCTTGGCAAATTCCGGTACGCGGTCGGAGATTCTCAGTTTCGGCATGGCAAACGGCTCGCGCTTGAGCTGTTCGTTGAGCATGTCCAAATGGTTCTCGTAGACGTGTGCATCACCGATGAAATAGGTGAACCAGCGCGGCGTGTAACCGGTCAGGCGACCGATCAGGCTCAGCAGCGCGGCGCCTTCGGTGAGGTTGAACGGTGTGCCCAGACCCAGGTCGTTGGAGCGGATGTAGAGGGTCAGAGAAATCTCTTTGGTCTCGACATTCGGGTGGAATTGATACAGCAGATGGCACGGCGGCAGGGCCATTTCGTCCAGCTGTGCGACGTTCCAGCCGTGGAACAGAATGCGGCGGCTACCCGGATCGTTGATGATCGTGTCGACGCACTGACGCACCTGATCGATGGCTTTGTACAGCACCACGTAAGCCTGGCCGTCTTCTTCGCCTTGAGCGATCTGCTTGTAGCCATTGCTCAAGGTTTGCTCGATGGCTGCCGTGTTGCTCAGCGGGATCTGCTTGTACGCCGGCCATTTGCGCCATTGCACACCGTAGATTTCGCCGAGGTCGTCGTCACCCTGGCGGAACGGGTTGGCCAGCCACTGCGCGTTTTCGTTGGCGTTCTGGTCCCAGACCTTGCAGCCCAGCGCGCGGAATTCAGCGGCGTTGTTGACGCCACGGAGAAAGCCGCACATCTCGCCGATGGCCGATTTGAAGGCCATTTTGCGCGTGGTGATCGCCGGAAAACCTTCCTGCAGATCGAAACGCAGCATCGCCCCCGGAAAGCTGATGGTGTTGATGCCGGTGCGGTTGGCCTGTTTGCTGCCGTTCTGAATGACGTGCGAGACCAGTTCGAGATATTGCTTCATGAGTTACCTGTGTCCTTTGAGCCCCGCCGTCGCGCGGCGGGGTTCGTAGTTTAAGCCGTTGGAGCGAGCGGTGCTGCCGGCGCGCGACGATAGGCCAGCCAGATCAGGAACAGCCCGCCGATGATCATCGGCACACAGAGCACCTGGCCCATGGTCAGCCAGTTCCACGCCAAGTAACCGAGCTGCGCATCCGGCACGCGGACGAACTCGACGATGAAACGGAAGATGCCATAGAACAGTGCGAACATGCCGGAAACGGCCATGGTCGGACGCGGCTTGCGCGAGAAAATCCACAGGATCAGGAACAGCGCCACGCCTTCGAGCGCGAACTGATACAGCTGCGACGGGTGACGCGGCAGTTGCGCCGGATCGCTGAATGGCGGGAAGACCATGGCCCATGGCACGTCGGTCGCCTTGCCCCACAATTCGGCATTGATGAAGTTACCGATGCGCCCGGCTCCCAGGCCGATCGGCACCATCGGTGCGACGAAGTCCATCAACTGGAAGAACGACTTGCCGTTGCGCTTGCCGAACCACAATGCAGCCAGCATTACGCCGATAAAGCCGCCGTGGAACGACATGCCGCCCTTCCACACTTCGAAAATCAGCGTCGGGTTGGCGAGGTAGGCGCTCAGATCGTAGAACAGCACGTAGCCCAGACGTCCGCCGACGATCACGCCCATCGACAGCCAGAAGATCAGATCGGAGAGTTTCTCCTTGCTCCAGGTCGGGTCGAAGCGGTTGAGCCGGCGCGACGCCAGCAGCCACGCACCGCCGATGCCGATCAGGTACATCAGGCCGTACCAATGGATTTTCAGCGGACCGATGGACAGTGCCACCGGGTCGATCTGCGGGTAAGGCAGCATTGCGACTCCTCGTTAGAGTTGAAACCAAAATTCCCGGGCGACGCTGCCACCTCAGGATTAAGCCAGGATTGCGGCGCGGCTAAAGCAGAAAGCTCACACCCACGCAGAACAGCAAAGCGGCGAACAGCCTTTTCAGCAAGCGCGGCGACAACTTGTGCGCCAGGCGCGCGCCGAGACGGGCGAACACCATGCTGGTCAGGGCGATGCCCAACAACGCAGGCAAATAGACAAAACCGAGACTATGCGGCGGCAACAATGGATCGTGCCAGCCCAGAATCATGAAACTTGATGCACTGGCCAAAGCGATCGGCAGGCCACAGGCCGACGACGTCGCCACGGCTTGCTGCATCGGCACGCTGCGCCAGGTCAGAAACGGCACGGTCAACGAGCCGCCACCAATGCCGAAAATCGCCGAGGCCCAGCCAATCACACTGCCGGCCACGGTCAGACCGAGTTTACCCGGCACCGTTCGGCTGGCCTTGGGTTTTACCTCCAGCGCCAGTTGCACAGCGATCACCAGGGCGAACACACCGATGACTTTTTGCAGATTGGGCCCGGAAATCGCTTCAGCGGTCAGCGCACCAAAACCGGCACCGAGCAGAATACCGACGGTCATCCACATGAAAATCGGCCAGCGCACCGCGCCGCGACGGTGATGTTCACGCACGGCGTTGACCGAGGTGAAGATGATCGTCGCCAGCGACGTACCGACCGCCAGATGCGTGAGAATCGACTGATCAAAGCCCTGCAAGGTGAAACTGAACACCAGCACCGGAACGATGATGATCCCACCACCGACACCGAACAGCCCGGCCAACACGCCAGCGCAGGCGCCGAGCGCCAGATAGAGCAGAAATTCCATGTCCTTCTCCCAGACGCATCCCAAAACCGGAGCGGCATGGTAACGGATGCGCGGCCTTCTGCTCCACTGGCGATGGATGCACGGGCGCCGGATGCGTAGAGTGGGCAAAAAACACACAAGGACAACCTTATGTGCCTGATCGTTTTTGCCTGGCGCCCGGGCCATGCCCAGCCGCTGATCGTCGCGGCCAACCGTGACGAGTTCTACGCACGCCCCAGCCTGCCGCTGGCGCAATGGCCTGAAGCGCCGGATGTGCACGCCGGCCGCGACCTTGAGGCGGGCGGTACCTGGCTGGGGATCGGTGCCAACGGCCGCTTCGCCGCACTGACCAATATTCGCGACCCGCACCAGCCGCCAGCGCGCAAGTCGCGGGGTGAACTGGTGGCGCGGTTCCTCGCCGGTAATCTGTCGATTGATGATTATTTGAGCGACGTGGTCGCCCGCGCACCGGAATACGCCGGATTCAACCTGCTGCTCGGCAATAGCCATGAAATGTGGCACTTCAATGCGCGGATGTCGGAGCCGGTGATGCTTGAGCCTGGGGTTTACGGGTTATCCAACGCGGGACTGGACACGCCGTGGCCGAAGCTGCTCAAGGCCAGAGCGGCGTTGCGCGCAGTGCTGGATGATCCGCAGCCTGCGCGATTGTTGGCGTTGTTGAGCGATGCGCAGACCGCGCCGTTTGCCGAGTTGCCGGACACCGGGGTCGGGCTGGCGACGGAATCACTGCTGTCGAGTGTGTTTATTGCCAGCCAGAGTTACGGCACGCGGGCGAGTACCGCGTTGATCGTCCAGGCGGACGGCACGCGGCGGATGGTGGAGCGGAGTTTTGGGCCGTATGGCGGGCATTTGGGTGAGGTTGAGATCAATACCTGAAAGCGAGCAACCATTGTGGCGAGGGAGCTTGCTCTCGCTCGGTTGCGAAGCAGCCGCAATTCAGCCAATGCGATTTCTCTGAAGAACCTCATTGACCGAATTGGGAGCGCTCCGCACTCCAGCGGGAGCAAGCTCCCTCGCCACAGGGCCCTCAGGGTGTTAGAGGGCTTTGACGACCGCCGGCGGATTGATCTTCGACAACCCGAGGTTCTTGAGCGCCAATTGCAGCGAGCTGTGGATAACTTGCGGGTTATCGATGGTCATCAACTCCGCCAGCAACTCCTTGGCCTTGCTCAGATTGACCTGCCGCAACATCCACTTCACCTTCGGCAAGTTGGTGGCGTTCATCGACAGGCTGTCAAAACCCATTGCCATCAACAGCACCGCTGCCGACGGATCACCGGCCATTTCGCCGCAGATACTCACCGGTTTGCCTTCGGCATGGGCATCGCGAACCACGGTTTGCAGGGCTTGCAGCACCGCTGGATGCAAGTAGTCGTAGAGGTCGGCCACACGCGGGTTGTTGCGGTCGACCGCCAGCAGATATTGGGTCAAGTCGTTGGAACCGACGGACAGGAAGTCGACCATCCGCGCCAATTCCTTGGTCTGGTAGACCGCTGCCGGAATCTCGATCATCACGCCGATCGGCGGCATCGGCACGTCAGTGCCTTCGTCGCGCACTTCGCCCCACGCCCGGTGGATCAGGTGCAAGGCTTCTTCGAGTTCGTGAGTGCCGGAGATCATCGGCAGCAGAATCCGCAGGTTGTTCAGGCCTTCGCTGGCCTTGAGCATCGCGCGGGTCTGCACCAGGAAGATTTCCGGGTGGTCGAGGGTCACGCGAATACCGCGCCAGCCGAGGAACGGGTTGTCCTCCTTGATCGGGAAGTACGACAGCGACTTGTCACCGCCGATATCCAGACTGCGCATGGTTACCGGTTGCGGGTGGAACGCGGCGAGCTGTTCGCGGTAGATCGCCAGTTGTTCCTTCTCGCTCGGGAAGCGCTGGTTGATCATGAACGGCACTTCGGTGCGGTACAGGCCGACACCTTCGGCGCCACGCTTCTGCGCCCGCGCCACGTCGGCGAGCAACCCGGTGTTGACCCACAGCGGCATGCGGTGGCCATCAAGGGTCACGCACGGCAGGTCGCGCAGGGTGTCGAGGCCCAGTGCCAGTTGTTTCTCTTCTTCGACGACTTCGGCGAACTGCTTGCGCAGCACTTCGCTCGGGTTGGTGTAGACCTCGCCGCGTGTGCCGTCGACGATCATTTCGATACCGTCGACCTTGGCGTACGGCAGGTCGACCAGACCCATCACCGTCGGAATGCCCATGGCTCGGGCCAGAATCGCCACGTGCGAGTTACCCGAACCGAGTACCGAGACCAGACCGACCAGCGTGCCTTCCGGCACCTCGCCGAGCATGGCCGGCGTCAGTTCTTCGCTGACCAGAATGGTTTTTTCCGGGTAGACCAGGTTCTGCTGGCGCTCTTCCTGCAAGTAGGCGAGCAGACGGCGACCAAGGTCTTTGACGTCCGAGGCGCGCTCACGCAGGTAGGCGTCGTCCATCAGTTCGAAACGGTTGACGTGTTCGGTGACCACCTGACGCAGGGCGCCCTGAGCCCACTGGCCGGTCTTGATCACCGTGGTGATTTCGCTGCCCAGCGAGGCATCGTCGAGCATCATCAGGTACACATCGAACAACGCACGCTCTTCCGGGCGCAGCTGGGTCGCGAGTTTGGCCGACAAGGCGCGCATGTCGGCGCGCACGCCTTCAATGGCGGTCTTGAACAGCGCCAGCTCAGCGTCGATGTCGGTGATGGTCTTGTCCGGCACCACGTCGAGATCGGCCGGCGGCAGCATGACCACGGCGGTACCGACCGCCGCCCCCGGTGAACCCGGCACGCCGACGAACTTGGCTTCCTGAATACCCTTGCCCTGACGGCCCAGACCACGGATCGAACCGGTGGCCTCGGCGTGGGCGATGACCCCGGCGAGCTGCGCGCTCATGGTCACGAGGAAGGCTTCTTCACCTTCATCGAACTGGCGGCGTTCTTTTTGCTGGATGACCAACACGCCAACAACGCGGCGGTGGTGAATGATCGGGGCACCGAGGAACGAGGCATAACGCTCTTCACCGGTTTCGGCGAAGTAGCGGTAGCGCGGGTGATCCGCAGCGTTTTCGAGGTTCAGGGGTTCTTCACGCGTGCCGACCAGACCCACCAGACCTTCGTTGGGTGCCATGCTGACCTTGCCGATCGAGCGCTTGTTCAAGCCCTCGGTGGCCATCAGGACGAAGCGGTTGGTCTCGGGATCAAGCAGGTAGACCGAGCAGACCTGGCTGCCCATGGCCTCTTTGACGCGCAACACAATAATCCCCAACGCCGCCTTGAGATCCTTGGCGGAGTTAACTTCCTGGACGATCTTGCGCAGCGTATTGAGCATGGCTCGGGGTCGAACTCCGTCGTCAGTCGCGCGCTAAAAGGCGCGGGGCAAGCTCTTTGAGGGCGCGGCGATACACCTCGCGCTTGAATGTCACCACCTGGCCCAACGGATACCAATAGCTGACCCAGCGCCAGCCATCGAACTCCGGTTTACCGGTCAAATCCATCCGCACCCGCTGCTCGTTGGAGATCAGGCGCAGGAGAAACCATTTCTGTTTCTGGCCGATGCACAGCGGTTGGCTGTGGGTACGCACCAGACGTTGCGGCAAACGATAGCGCAACCAGCCCCGAGTACAGGCCAGTATTTCAACATCTTCACGTTCCAGGCCAACTTCTTCGTTCAGCTCGCGGTACAAGGCGTCTTCCGGCGTCTCCTCAGGGTTGATTCCCCCTTGCGGAAACTGCCAGGCATCTTGATTGATACGGCGAGCCCATAGCACCTGGCCGGCGTCATTCGTCAGAATGATCCCGACATTGGGGCGGAAACCATCGGGGTCGATCACGGCAACAACCTCGCAAACGCATGTCGCCGCATTGTTCCACAAAGGTTGATAAGGCGGCAACGAAGCTTCCTACCTTATGTGCACTCTTGTGAAAAGACCGTATTCTTGTCGCCTTTTTACAGACTTATCAGCGGGTAACTGCAATGCGCCTGGCTCTATTCGATTTGGACAACACCCTTCTGGGCGGCGACAGCGATCACGCCTGGGGCGACTATCTGTGTGAACGCGGTTTCCTCGACCCGATTGCGTACAAAGCGCGTAACGACGAGTTCTATCAGGATTACCTGGCCGGCAAACTGGATAACGCCGCGTACCTGAACTTCTGCCTGGAAATCCTCGGCCGCACCGAAATGGCCGTGCTCGATCAATGGCACAACGATTACATGCGCGACTGCATCGAACCGATCATGCTGCCGCAGGCGCTGGAACTGCTGAAAAAGCACCGCGACGCTGGCGACAAACTGGTGATCATCACCGCGACCAACCGCTTCGTTACCGCACCGATTGCGGTGCGTCTGGGCGTTGAAACCTTGATCGCCACTGAATGTGAAATGGTCGATGGCCGTTACACCGGGCGCAGCACCGATGTTCCGTGCTTCCGGGAAGGCAAGGTAACGCGCCTGAACCGTTGGCTGAAAGAGACCGGGTATTCGTTGGACGACAGCTATTTCTATAGCGATTCGATGAATGACTTGCCGCTGCTTGAGCAGGTGGCGAATCCCGTCGCTGTCGATCCGGATCCGAATCTGCGCGCCGAGGCCGAGAAGCGTAGATGGCCAGTCATCAGCCTGCGCGACTGATATCCGCTTGCCCACAGCGCTTTCGACATGGCTGTGGGCACAGCCTCACGCAGGCTTTGCCACCATCAAGTAGAAAATCCCCATAAACGCCAGAAATGCCGGCCATCCCAAGGCAAACCACCAGCGCATGTAGGTCGAGGCTTTTAAAGGCATCGGCGTTCCCTGCAACAGCGCCTGATCGGCCATCCGGTGCACGCGGATCTGCAACCAGACCACCGGCAACCAGCAAACCCCGGCCAGGACATACAGGCCAATGCTCCACATCAGCCACGTCTGCTGCAGCGGCCAACCGGCCATGTGCATCAACCCCAGGCCACTCAACGGCTGAAACACGGCCGTCGTGGCAGTGAACGCCCAGTCGGCAAACACCAGATGCTTGAAGGTCACGGCAATCACTTCGACCTTGCCCGAACGCCACGCCCTGAGCGCGTAATAAGCCGAACCGGCACCCAGCCCGAAGAGAATCGTCGACGACAGAATATGCAGGGTTTTCAGCAGCAGATAAGCGCTCATCGGCGAGGTTCAGTCCACAGAAGCCATAAAGTAGCCACCATCAGCACCAGATTTTTGCCGACGGCCGCGTAAGGATCAGCCCAATAGTGGGGCAGCACGAAACTTATGAAGACGGTGTAGGCGAGCATCAACCCCAATTGCAGTCGCAACGCTTGCCGGCGCCAACGGCTGAACAACATGGCGACACCCAACACCCCATCGATCATGGCACCAGCGATCACCGCGCACTGTGCCCACAAGCCATGCACGCCGGCTTCGGCCATGATCCGCAGGCCCCATGGGTAACCGGGGCCCAGGCACACCGCAGCAGTACCCAGCCAGATCAGCGCCATTACCACCAGCATCAACGGGCGCAACGCGCGTTGAGCACTCTGGGAAACACTCGGCCAATCTTGCAGGCGAGTGTGCAGCGCAGCGGCTTGATAGCCGCAATTGGAAGTCAGCACATCGGGATCAGCGAGGTTGTCACGCTGCGCCAGTTTCACGCTCTGCCGATTCAATGCTCGCCAGCCGAAACGCTCTCCCAGCCAACTGCCCGTGCGCAGCAACAGTTTCGGTATCTGTACGTATCGCCCCGGCGTCCAACCCTGCGCCCGGCGCAAACAATCAATGACCTGAGCCAGCGTCATCGGCTCAGGCCCGACACACGGCAAAACCCGCGAATGCGCCGGCCATTGCCGCAACAGCGCCAGTACCGCGCCTACCACATCATCGATATGGATGGGTTGCGAGCGGGCCTTGAGATCCAGCAAGGGAATCAATGGCCAGGGCGAAAGCCCCGCGAGCCAGAGACTGCTCGTCCCGCCGGCGCCGAGCACCAGCGAAGGGCGCAGCACCACCGCGACGGTGTCCAGCTTCAGCAGATAGTCGTCAGCCTGGCCTTTGCTCGCCAGAAACGGCACATCGGATTGTGCCGCTGCACCCAGCGCTGAAATCTGCAGAACCCGAACGCTCTGGCGTGCGGCCAGATCGAACAATGCCCGAGCGCCACGATCCTGGATCAGGCTCAACGCTTGCTCATCCACGCTCAACAAGCCGGCGGCATTGATCAGCAAGTCGATACCGTCAGGCAAAGCAAAATGTGCGGGATCAACCGCCAGCACACCGAGGTCGAGCTGGCGCCATTCGACACTTGGCCATCCCGGCACTTGCGGTTCGCGACTGGTAGCAATGACGAAATGGCCTGCGTTGCACAGCGCACGCAGAAGGTGGCGGCCGACAAACCCGGTGCCGCCCACCAAGAGAATTTTCATCACAATCCTTGTGGCTTAAACCGGTTTTGCGCCCATCAATCCGGCAATCGCGAGAAATCCGATGGCGCTGATGATTGCCAGAATCAGGGTGAATTTCCAATGACCGGCCTGGCCGATCCGCACGCGGTTCAGGCGCGCCAGCAACCATAATGTGCTGAGCGTCGCCACGGCGTAGATCACGCTGGAAAACAGCATCCAGGTCTGCCCCAACGGCCAGCCAACCAGGTGCACCAGCCACCAGCCGCTGAAGGGCATGCTGAACATGCACAGCAACATCAGGCACCAGACGAAAATCCACGGGCGACGTAACGTGCTCGCCGCTCCCTCGCTGCGCTTGCGCCAGGCCAGGTACGCGAGGCCGATACCACAGACCAGCAACACGACTGTCGCGGCGACATGCAGGACTTTCAGGGTGGTCAGGGTTTCCATACTTTGTCTTCCTTGGGACGTGCCCATCAGCGTAGCCGCTCAGCCCAAAAACAGCTGATAGGCCGGGTTCTCACTCTCATCCCAATACGGGTAGCCGATTTCTTCCAGCGCCGCCGGCACCAGATGACGCTCGTCGTGCGGTACCTGCAGGCCCGCGACCACACGACCATCCGCCGCACCGTGGTTGCGGTAGTGGAACATCGAGATGTTCCAGCGCCCACCGAGCTTGTTAAGGAAGTTGAACAGCGCACCCGGACGCTCCGGGAACTCGAAGCGAAACACCACTTCATCGATGACATGCGCGGCATGCCCACCGACCATGTGGCGAATGTGCAGCTTAGCCAGTTCGTTGTCGGTCAGATCAAGCACCGGGAAACCCTGCTCGGTGAGGCTCGCCAGCAACGCACTGCGCGGATCGTTTTCCGGGTGAGTCTGCACGCCGACGAAGATGTGCGCTTCGCTGCCGGTGTTGTAGCGGTAGTTGAATTCGGTGATCTGGCGTTTGCCGATGGCTTCACAGAAAGCCTTGAAGCTGCCGGCCTTCTCGGGAATGGTCACGGCGATGATCGCTTCGCGGCCTTCACCCAGCTCGGCGCGCTCGGCAACGTGACGCAAGCGATCGAAATTGACGTTGGCGCCGGAGTCGATGGCGACGAACGTCTGGCCGCTGACGCCGCGCAGTTCGACGTACTTCTTGATCCCGGCAACGCCCAAGGCGCCGGCAGGTTCGGTGATCGAGCGGGTATCGTCGTAGATATCCTTGATTGCCGCGCAGATCTCGTCGGTGCTGACGGTGATCACTTCATCGACATAATCTTTGCAGATATCGAAGGTGTGCTGGCCAATCTGCGCCACCGCCACGCCGTCGGCGAAGATGCCCACAGTCGGCAGCACCACGCGCTCGCCCGCCGCCATCGCCGCTTGCAGGCAGTTGGAGTCGTCCGGCTCAACGCCGATGACTTTGATGTCCGGACGCAGGTATTTCACGTACGCGGCGATGCCGGCGATCAAGCCGCCGCCGCCGACCGGGACGAAAATCGCGTCCAGTGGCTGCGGGTGCTGACGCAGAATCTCCATTGCCACGGTGCCCTGCCCGGCAATGGTGTGCGGATCATCGTACGGGTGAATGTAGACGTAGCCTTTTTCATCAACCAGTTTCAGCGAGTAGGCCAAAGCTTCCGGGAACGAGTCGCCGTGCAGCACCACTTTGCCGCCGCGCGAACGCACGCCTTCGACTTTGATCTCGGGAGTGGTTTTGGGCATGACGATGGTGGCTTTCACACCCAGCACTTTCGCCGCCAGGGCCAGACCCTGCGCATGGTTGCCCGCCGACGCAGTGACCACGCCACGGGCGCGCTCTTCGTCAGTCAGTTGAGTGAGTTTGTTGTAGGCGCCGCGAATCTTGAACGAGAACACCGGCTGCAAGTCTTCGCGCTTGAGCCAAATGTCGTTGCCCAGCCGCTCGGAGAGCTGGCGAGCGTTCTGCAGCGGGGTTTCTACGGCAACGTCATAAACGCGCGAGGTGAGGATCTTTTTGACGTACTGTTCGAGCATCGGAAAGCATCACTGAGCGGGTTGGGCAGGGCCAAGGAGTCTAACCCGGCTTTTGCCCGGGCGACCACACTAAACAGGTGGTTTTACGGTCTGGAAATCCATTCTTGAGCGAGCACCATTGTGGCGAAGGGATTTATCCCCGTTGGAGTGCGAAGCGCTCCCCGCCACTCTTTCGCGAATACCGCGTTCTCTGGTTTTACGACGGCTGCGCCGCCGAACGGGGATAAATCCCCTCGCCACAGGAGTTTTCGCCGGGCATGGGGATATAATGCCGGCCTTTCCGTTCTCCCCTTGCCCGCTTCCGGAGCCCGCATGACCCAGGATCAACTCAAACAGGCAGTGGCTCAGGCCGCCGTCGACTTCATCCTTCCCAAACTCGACGACAAGAGCATCGTCGGGGTCGGCACCGGCTCCACCGCCAACTGCTTCATCGACGCCCTGGCCCAGCACAAGGGCGCGTTCGATGGCGCGGTCGCCAGTTCCGAAGCCACCGCCGCGCGCCTGAAAGGCCACGGGATTCCGGTGTACGAGTTGAACACGGTCAGCGACCTCGAGTTCTACGTCGATGGCGCCGACGAAAGCGATTCGCACCTGAATCTGATCAAGGGCGGCGGCGCTGCGCTGACCCGCGAGAAGATCGTCGCGGCCGTGGCCAAGACTTTCATCTGCATCGCCGACGCCAGCAAACTGGTGCCGGTGCTTGGTGAGTTCCCGCTGCCGGTCGAAGTGATCCCGATGGCTCGCAGCCACGTCGCTCGCGAACTGGTGAAACTGGGCGGCGACCCGGTCTACCGCGAAGGCGTGCTGACCGACAACGGCAACATCATCCTCGACGTGTTCAATATGCAGATCACCAACCCGGTCGAACTGGAAGCGCAGATCAATGCAATCGTCGGCGTGGTCACCAACGGCTTGTTCGCGGCGCGTCCGGCGGACTTGTTGTTGCTGGGTACCAGCGAAGGCGTGAAAACCCTGAAGGCTGAGTAGGCCCAGTCACCCACACAATTGTGGGCAGACGAAATACCCCCTGTAGGAGTGAGCCTTTGTGGCGAGGGGATTTATCCCCGATGGACTGCGCAGCAGACCCTTTTTTGCGGCCGCTTCGCAGCCCATCGGGGATAAATCCCCTCACCACAGGGCCAGCTCCCACAGTGTTTTATGGTGCTGGTCGAGGCTGTGCTGGTTTTTTGAAGACGTAAAACAGGTTCGGCTCGCTCACCAGATACAACGTGCCGTCGTCATCCATCGCAATCCCTTCCGCTTGCGGCACGGTTTTCTGCAAACCCTGACGGCCGCCGCTGATCGACATCGTGCTCAACGGGCGCCCGTCGACATCCAGCTCCAGAATCAACCGCGACTCATCCGACAGCGCCAGCAAATGGCCGCTGCGCTCGTCGTATTGCAGGCTGGATAAATCCCTGACAAACATCCCGGCATCGCGCTTGGGATCGTTGATCACATGCACGGCGTAGGACTTTTCCGGGTTGAAGTGTGGAAAACCGTGCACCTCATAAATCAGCATCGGATCGCGCTCTTTCGCCACAAACAAGCGCTTGCCCACGGAATCGTAAGCCAAGCCCTCGAAACCCTTGTTACCGCTCATGTGCACGCCGAGGGTCATCTGCTCGGCGTCGGCCGCATCGAGAAAGGTCGTGTCTGCTTCCAGATGAATCTTGATCAGACGCTGCTGACGCTCGTCGGTGATCACGTAGGTGTCAGCGCTGATGAACTCCACCGCCTCAGGGTCGCCGAAACCGATCAGCGCAATACGCCGCAGGATCTTGCCCTCCAGCGACAGCTCGACCAGCTCGGCATTCTTGTTGGTCACAGTGAACAGGCTTTTGCGCACCGGATCGAAGGTCAGCGCTGAAACATCGTCGTCCAGACCGTCGATGACCCGTGCCTCAATTGCCACGCGATATTTATCCAGCCCAATGGATTCGCTGCTCTGCGGTTGCCACAGCGCATGCAGGTTGAACCAGGCACGTTCGAACAGGCGCATGTATTGGCCGATCGCAATCAACGCGATCAGGGCAATCACTGAGAGGAGGACAACCAGAGGTTTGGGACGGGCAAGTCGACGCATTCGGGCGGGCTCTGAATCAAAACAGGCGGATGAAATATCACGCCTGTCTGAACTGAAGCTTAATGGCCACTTGCCCGCGACCACAAGAGAACCATGTGGCAGCTCAGGAACATCATTTCTGTTTTTCGAAGCGGTAGAACAGGTTCGGCTCGCTGACCATGTACAGCGTGCCCGCCTCGTCCATGGTCACGCCTTCGGCGCGGGGGATGGTCTTTTTCAGGCCGTTGAAACCGCTCAGCAGGGTCATGAAGCTGACTTGTTCGCCCTTCTCGTCCAATTCCAGCAACAAATGCGAATCAGCGGACAACACCAACGTGTGGCCGGTGCGCGGGTCGATTGCCAGCGCCGAGAGATTGCGGATATCCAGTTCGTCGCTGACGAGCTTCTGCTTTTCACCCTTCAAGACCTGGCTGCCATCACTTTTCCAGGTGAACAGCGCCGGCGGCCGCTCCTCGCCCAGCAGCAGTTGCTGATTGCGCGGATCCCAGGTGATCGCCTCAAAGGCCTTGTTCTGATTGGCCGAAGGGCCGAGATCGTATTTCGGGAAATCAGCGATGTTCAATTGGCGGGTATCGGCATCGACCTTGACGATGGTCAGAATATGCTCGCGCTCATCGACAATCGCCATCAGACCGTTTTCCATCACGGTCAGCCCTTCCGGATTGACCCAACCCACCAACGGCATCTTGCGCAGCACATCACCCTGCAAGGTCAGCTCGACCAGGAACGGGTTCTTGCCCATCACCGAGAACAGGGTTTTGGTCTGCGGGTTGTAGGAAAGGTCGGAGGCTTCGTCTTTTTCCATGCCCGGCAGCAGTTTCGCGTCAATCACCGCGCGGTAATCCGGCAGCCAGATGCTTTCTTTCTGCTCGGCCTGGCTTTCAAAGCGCTCATGCACCCAAAGCAATGCCCGATCATCCCAATGCATGGCGAACGCCAAGCCATAAACGGCAGCGACCGCCAACAACAACCAGAGGTACCAGCGCATGAAGAAACGCGAGCGACGGGTGGTTTTGAGCTGAGTTTGAGATGACATCGAAGGACGCGTTCCGAAAATTCAGGCTATGGGTAATAGCACAAAGAGGCCGGCTCAGACGCCAGAATTGCGGAAATTATCCAGACAGAATGTGAAAAAAACGGCAAATGGCGGGATTACCCTGCACCTTTGCAGAAGCGATCACATCGATGAATGCCGAGACTTACTTCTGTGGTGAGGGGATTTATCCCCGTTGGGTCGCGAAGCGGCCCCAAAAATCTTGGGCCTGCTGCGCAGTCCAACGGGGATAAATCCCCTCACCACAAAGCTCACATGACAGGAATGGCGGGTTAGCGAACGCTGCTGTTGAAGCTGCTGGCGCCGACCAGTTCCAGAACGATGTCATCGCCAACATTCAGCGGGCCGACACCGACCGGCGTGCCAGTGAGAATCACGTCGCCAGCCTGCAACGAGAAGCAGCCAGCCATGTGCTGGATCATCGGCACGATCGGGTTGAGCATCGCGCTGCTGTTGCCGTCCTGACGGACTTCACCGTTGATGGTCAGGCGAATGCCGATGTCGGTCAGATCAGCAAAGGTGCTGCCGACCACGAAGGGTGCAATCACCGCCGCGCCATCGAACGACTTGGCGATTTCCCACGGCAGGCCCTTGGCTTTCAGCTCGGCCTGCTTGTCGCGCAGGGTCAGATCCAGCGCCGGGGCGAAACCGGAGATCGCGTCGAGCACTTCTTCGCGACTCGGTTTGGTCGACAATGGCTTACCGATCAACACCGCGATTTCCGCTTCGTAGTGCACCGAACCGCGCTCGGTCGGAATGGCGAAACCGCCTTCCAGCTCAACCACGCAACTGCCCGGCTTGATGAACAGCAACGGCTCGGTAGGCACCGGGTTGTCCAGTTCTTTGGCGTGTTCGGCGTAATTGCGGCCAATGCATACGACTTTCCCGATCGGGAAGTGGATGCGCGTGCCGTCGACGTACTGGTGCTGATAGCTCATTTACCGACTCCTGCCTTCATTGATTCATCAAAGATTACAGATCAAACCGCGAAGATCTTGCCCGGATTCATGATGCCGTTCGGGTCGAACACCGCTTTGACCGCTTTCATGTACTCGATCTCAACCGGCGAGCGGCTGTAGGTCAAGTAATCGCGCTTGGTCATGCCCACGCCGTGCTCAGCGGAGATCGAACCGTTGTACTTCTCGACGGTTTCGAACACCCACTTGTTGACGGTCGCGCACTTGGCGAAGAACTCGTCCTTGCTGAGGTTATCCGGTTTGAGGATGTTCAGGTGCAGGTTGCCGTCGCCGATGTGGCCGAACCAGACTATTTCGAAATCCGGATAGTGTTCGCCGACGATCGCGTCGATTTCCTTCAGGAACGCTGGCACTTTCGAGACGGTGACCGAGATGTCGTTCTTGTACGGGGTCCAGTGCGAGATGGTCTCGGAAATGTATTCGCGCAGTTTCCACAGGTTCTGCAACTGGGTTTCGCTCTGGCTCATGACGCCGTCCAGCACCCAGCCCTGTTCGACGCAGTGTTCGAAGGTTTCCAGCGCGCTGTTGGCCACTTCTTCGGTGGTCGCTTCAAATTCCAGCAATGCGTAGAACGGGCAGTCGGTTTCGAACGGCGCCGGTACGTCGCCGCGACCCATGACTTTGGCCAGGGCTTTGTCGGAGAAGAATTCGAACGCCGTCAGGTCAAGCTTGCCCTGGAAAGCGTGCAGCACCGGCATGATCGAATCGAAATCGGCGGTGCCGAGGACCATCGCGGTGAGGTTTTTCGGCGCACGATCGAGGCGCATGGTCGCTTCGACGACGAAACCGAGGGTGCCTTCAGCACCAATGAACAGCTGACGCAGGTCGTAACCGGTGGCGTTCTTGATCAGGTCTTTGTTCAGTTCAAGCACGTCGCCCTTGCCGGTGACAACTTTCATGCCGGCGACCCAATTGCGGGTCATGCCGTAGCGAATCACCTTGATCCCGCCGGCATTGGTGCCGATATTGCCGCCAATCTGGCTGGAACCCGCCGAAGCGAAGTCTACCGGGTAGTACAAGCCTTTTTCTTCGGCGACGTTCTGCAAATGCTCGGTGACCACGCCCGGCTGACAAACGGCGGTGCGGTCAGTGAGGTTCACGCCGAGAATCTGATTCATGTAGTCGAACGACACGACCACTTCGCCATTCGCGGCCACCGCAGCGGCGGAAAGGCCGGTGCGCCCGCCTGATGGCACCAGCGCGACCTTGTGCGTGTTGGCCCAACGGACAACGGCCTGCACCTGCTCGATGGTCTTGGGAAACACAATGGCGCTGGGCGCCGGGGCGAAGTGCTTGGTCCAATCCTTGCCGTACGCATTCAGGGAGTCGGCGTCGGTCAGGACCTTGCCAGGCTCGACCAGGGTCTTCAGTTCATCAATCAGGGCAGGATTGGTCATCGACAGAACTCTCGAACAATTCATGGTCATCCTGAGAACGCTTCACGTCGCAGGAATGAGTGTTTAGCGGGGCGGCTATGCTAGCATATCGACCCCGCAGGACAGTGCCCAAGGCCTGATCTGCGGTAACGGCTTTCCTGCCGTTTGGGTCAGCTCCAGGCTGCGCCCCTCCCTGCCATTTTTCTCCGGGATACAGGTTTACGCAGATGAGCAAGACTTCTCTCGATAAGAGCAAGATCAAGTTCCTTCTTCTCGAAGGCGTCCACCAATCGGCTGTCGACGTCCTCAAGGCGGCGGGCTATACCAGCATCGAATACCTGACAGGTTCCTTGCCGGAAGCCCAGTTGAAGGAAAAGATCGCTGACGCTCACTTCATCGGCATTCGTTCGCGCACCCAATTGACCGAAGAGATCTTCGATCACGCGAAGAAGCTGGTAGCGGTCGGCTGTTTCTGCATCGGCACCAACCAAGTTGACCTGAGTGCTGCCCGCGAGCGCGGCATCGCCGTGTTCAACGCGCCGTACTCCAATACCCGCTCCGTTGCCGAGCTGGTGCTGGCCGAGGCGATCCTGCTGCTGCGCGGCATCCCTGAGAAAAACGCTTCCTGCCACCGTGGCGGCTGGATCAAGTCTGCGGCCAACTCCTTCGAGATCCGTGGCAAGAAGCTGGGCATCGTCGGCTACGGCTCGATCGGTACTCAGCTGTCGGTTCTGGCCGAAGGTCTGGGCATGCAGGTGTTCTTCTACGACACCGTGACCAAGCTGCCGCTGGGCAACGCCACTCAGGTCGGCAACCTGCACGACCTGCTGGGCATGTCCGACATCGTCACCCTGCACGTTCCGGAAACCGCTGCGACCCAGTGGATGATCGGCGAGAAGGAAATCCGCGCCATCAAGAAGGGCGGCATCCTGATCAACGCAGCACGCGGCACCGTGGTCGAGCTGGACGCCCTGGCGGACGCGATCAAGGACAAGCACCTGATCGGCGCGGCCATCGACGTGTTCCCGGTGGAGCCACGCTCCAACGACGAAGAGTTCGAAAGCCCGCTGCGTGGCCTCGACAACGTGATCCTGACCCCGCACATCGGTGGCTCGACCGCTGAAGCGCAAGCCAACATCGGTCTGGAAGTCGCAGAGAAACTGGTCAAGTACAGCGACAACGGTACCTCCGTTTCGTCGGTGAACTTCCCGGAAGTGGCCCTGCCGGCTCACCCTGGCAAGCACCGCCTGCTGCACATCCACGAGAACATCCCGGGTGTGATGAGCGAGATCAACAAGGTCTTCGCCGAAAACGGCATCAACATCTCCGGTCAGTTCCTGCAGACAAACGAGAAGGTTGGCTACGTGGTGATCGACGTCGACGCCGAGTACTCGGACCTGGCGCAAGAGAAGCTGCAGCACATCAACGGCACTATCCGTAGCCGTGTTCTGTTCTGATCAAACGTCAGCGACAAAAAAGGGAGCCTTCGGGCTCCCTTTTTCATGCACGGCGAAAAGCTTATTCGACGTTGACGGTGATTTTCTTCGAGACGATTGGCGGATCGAACGGCATGTGGCCGCTGTCACCCAGCTCCAGCTGCAGGGTGTGCTTGCCCGGTGCCAGTTTGATCGTCGCTTCGGTCTGCGCCTTGCCGAAGTGCATGTGGTTTGGGTCATTCGGAATCGGCGCGCCGGCGGCTGGCAGCTTGTCGACGTCGATCAGCAGGTGATGGTGACCGGTGTTTTTGGTGACATCACCCGCTGGCGCCAGCGCCACGTCCTTGGTGCCGAACTTGACTTTGAATTCCTGAGAAACAGTCGCCCCGTCCTCGGGAGAAACGATGAACACTTCCGCGCCTTTAGGGGCCGGAGTCGCTGCACTGGCCAGCACCGAAACACCCATCAACAGGCCAGCCAATGCTGCACGTGACATAAACGTTTTCATTCTCTTCTCCAGTTTTTCCGTAAAATCCGCACGGTCATGACAACTTCATGACCATTCGTTGTCGAAGGCACTCGACAACCATAGCAAAGCGCGCCTGACTCAGAGCGTCGCAATAATGATTTCAAAGGAGTGACCATGCGTTTTCTGCCTGGCCTGATCTGCCTGCTACCCCTTTTGAGCCCTTTGGCTCATGCCGAACTGATTGATGACGTCAACGACCGTGGCGAGCTGCGCATAGCCCTTGAGGCTAATACACCGCCCTTCAATTACAAGGACGACGGCGACCAACTCACGGGGTTCGAGGTCGAGCTTGGGCAATTGATAGCCTCTGAGCTGGATGTGCGCGCCGATTTCATCGTCACCGATGAAGGCGATCTGCTCCAGGGCGTTGAAAGCGGCAAGTACGACGTCGCGCTCAACCACATAGCACTGACACCTGAACTCAAGGATCGTTTCGACTTCAGTGAGCCTTACGGCAAGGTCGATGCACAACTGCTGGCGAAAAAGGATGAGCAACCACGGCCGATGGTGCTGGTGCAGGCGTTGACTGACGCCAAGCCAAAGTCGAGCCCGCCGGTGGAGATGGCGATACCGTTTCAGAAAGGTAATCCGGCGTTTCAGGCCAGCCTTGCGAGCGCCATGCAGCGGATCAAAGCCGACGGGCGCCTGGCAGCGCTGACCGAGAAATGGTTCCCCAAACCCGAGTGAACACAAAACCCTGTAGGAGTGAGCCTGCTCGCGATGGCGTCAGGTCAGTCGACATAATTGTTAACTGACACACCGCTATCGCGAGCAGGCTCACTCCTACATGGGATATGCGATTTGCTTTTAATCGAGCTGTGTCAGGGCCAATGCGGCTTGCGGGAGTTCGAGTTCGCTGAAAACCTGCACCCCATGGCGCTTGAGCAACGCAGCCGTCACGCCTTCGCCGGAGACTTTCACTCCACTGAACGTGCCGTCATACGTGAGCAGATTGCCGCACGATGGGCTGTTGGCTTTCAGCACCGCCACGCGGATGCCGTGTTTCTGCACCAACGCCAGCGCCTGCCGAGCACCCTCCAGAAACTGTGCGCTGACATCCTCGCCCTCGGTGGTCATCACCGCAGCAACGCCATCAAGCACTTCACCACCCTGCCCGCCCGGAATCTCTGCGGCCGCACGCGGCGTTGGCAATCCCCCCGCGACCTCCGGGCACAACGGCACCACGCGCCCTTCGGCAATCCACTGTTCCAACACGTCATATGGTCCACTGGCGCCACCGTCGTAGCGCACGCGGTGACCCAACAGGCAGCGGCTGACCAGAATCTTTTCCATGATCAGAACGGCTCGTTGCCGCGACGGCGGAACCAGCCGGTCAGCGACAAGCGCTCACGATTGGCCGGCAGTACTTCGTGCGGCACTTCGCCGGAAAGAAACACCACCAGACAACCGCCGGTAGGCTGCACGTCATGCACGCGCTCATCGTTCAGGTACATGCGCAACTGACCGCCATCCTCCGGCAGCCAGGCGTCATTGAGGTAGACCACCACCGACACCATGCGCTTGTCATCGTCGCGAAAACGGTCGACATGCCTGCGATAAAACGCACCCGGCGGATACAGGGCGAAATGGCATTCGAAGTCTTCAAGGCCGAGGAACAAACCACGGTTGAGTGCCTCGCGCAGGCTGTCCATCAAATTCAGATAGCGGTCGCTGGAATCGGCCTGGCCCGGATCGATCCACTGAATGTGGTCGCCGCGAATACCCTCACGAATCTCTGAAAACGGCCCACGGCCAACCGCCGCCGGCGCCAGCTCACCCTCGGCCTCACGTTTACGGCACTCGGCCGCCAGCTCACGGGTCAAACCCGCGGGCAGGAAAATGTTCTGCTGCGACCAGCCGTGCTCGGCCAGGTCGTCGACGATGCGTAACAGCAGTGGGTGTTCAGAGGATATTTGCATGGCGCGCATAGTATGTCGGCGGCAAGAAATCCGACAGAGCCACGCGGCGGCTTGCTACGAATTCTCGACAAGTACCGGCACCGCACGGAGAATAGTCCGCTGCTGACAGGAGTCCCTATGCGCCGTTTGCTTTTTTCACTGTTGATGCTTTGTGTTTTGCCCGCTTGGGCGGACGGCCACGATCAGTTGTACAAGGTCGCCGGCTGGCCAGATCAACGTGCGCATTTCAATGACGCCCTGAGTGCCGCGCAGCAGCGCTATCAGAACAGCCTGCCGCCCGCCGTGTTTCAAGCGCTGGTGAACAACAGCAACCAGCGCTTTGCTCCACAGGCCATGGATCAACGCGCCGAAGCGCAACTGCGCCAGCACCTCGCCGATCCGAAACCGGCCCTGTCCTTCTTTCAATCGCCACTGGGCAAGAAAATCGTTGCGGCCGAATTGCTCGCAACCCGCCGTGATCAATTGGCGAAGAATGCCAAGGGCCTGCCGAAGATGCAGGTCAGCGACAGCCGCCTGCTGATCATCGGCCACCTCGCCCAGGCTTTGCCGGCGCGCGAGGCTGGCGCTGAAGTGAGCCTGGCGATTGCCGGTGTCGCGGCAGACAGTTTGAGTTCGATGATTCCCGGCCTGCTCGGTGGCGGTCAGGCGCAAGGCATGCTGAACGGCCAGCGTCAGCGCTTGATGGATCAGATTGGCGCAGACCTGAACAACACGCTGCTCTACGTGTATCGCGACCTGTCGGATGAAGAGCTGGAGGAGTTTTCGACGTTTGCCGAGTCGACTGAGGGCAAGGCGTATTACCAGGCGGCGCTGGCAGCGATTCGCGCAGGCCTGGCGGTCGGGCAGTGATCTTTAGCGCCTGATCGGCCGCCTTCGCGAGCAGGCTCGCTCCCACAGGGGTACGCATTCCAAATGCAGGAGCGAGCCTGCTCGCGAAGAGGTCCTCACAGACGCTAGAGATTGCGGCCCTTGATCCGCTTGCTCAAGAACTCGAAATACTCCTCGCGCATCTCCACCGTTTCATTCGCCAGATGATGCCGTGCCTCCGCCAGCAGCAAGATCTGCGGCCGATCGAACTTCCACTTCAACACCTGCAAATTGTGCTGCCAGTCGACCGTCATGTCCGCCTGCCCCTGAATGATCAGCGGCCGTCGCGGACTTTTTTTCGCGTGCTCGACGCGAATGATCCAGCGCGACAACGCACCGACCCATTTCGTCGGCAAGCGGCGTGGCTGCAACGGATCAGCCTGAAGAAACGGCAGGAAATCCGGGTCGTTGGAGTTCTCGCTGAAGCGCCGCGCAACCCCTCTGACGAAAGGCCTGAGCAGGTAATAACTCAACTGCGACCAGCCCCACGCACGAGGCCGCACCAGCGGTGCCATCAGAATCAACTGACCTTGCGCCGGGCTGCCTTCGCCATGGTTGAGCACGTGATCGACCACAATCGCTCCGCCAGTGCTTTGTCCGCACAAGTGCCACGGCTGCGGCAACGAGATCGACTGCGCTTCGGCGAACAACGCCTGCAGGACATCCTGATACTCGGAGAAATCGCGAATGCTCGCGCGCGGCCCGCTCGACAGACCATGCCCGGGCAAGTCGCAGGCAATCACGGCGAAGTCCTGATCCAGCGCCCACTCGATCACATGGCGATAGAGCCCGGTGTGATCGTAATAACCGTGCAGCAGAAACAGCGTCGCCTTGACCTTCTCCGGCCACCAGCAATGGCTGACCAGTTCATAGCCATCGACCTCGAAACGGCCCATGCCGCGCCACACATCGCGCTCGGGAAAATCAGTCTGGTAGAAGCGCTGATAGGCTTTGGCCTCGTCCGACAACGGCTGCCACTCGGCCAATGGCTTGAGGCTGGCGCGTAATTGATCGGGGTCGAAAGTAGCAGGCATGAGGCAATTCCAGAGCGGTAAACAGACTTTATCGGCCTGCGATATTCATCTGTCGCGGCAAGCATGGCAAGCTAGCCGGCCTTCGAGGATCGAAAACCATGCGTTCGCCCTACCGCACCGCACTGTTTGCCAGCCTGCTTGCGCTCATCTGCGCCGGGGTGCTGTGGGCGGCGTACGACTGGTTTCAGGGCCGCTACCTGCGGGCGTTCAGCGAACACACCGCGGTGTTTTCCGGCGATCCGCTGCGCCTGCCCGATGACCTCGCCGGCCCCGGGCCGATTCGTCTGGTGCATTTCTGGGACCCGGCCTGCCCGTGCAATGTCGGCAATCAACAACACCTGACCGAAATGGTCGAGCAGTTCAGCGCCAAGGGCGTCGAGTTTTTTGCCGTGCAGAGAACCGGCAGCCACGGCCAGTTGCCCGCCACCCTCAGCCGTCTGAAAACCATCGCCGTTTTGCCTGGCTCCGAACAGGTGCCCGCGAGCCCGGCCGTGGCGATCTGGGATCGCAACGGCAAACTGGCCTACTTCGGCCCCTACAGCGAAGGCCTGACCTGCAACTCCAGCAACAGCTTCATCGAACCGATTCTCAACGCTCTGACTGATGATCGCCCGGTCGACGTCACGCACACGCTGGCCGTCGGTTGTTATTGCCCGTGGCCCGTGGAGGCGAAGTAAGGCATTCCGGACTTTTCAAGGACAGCGCTGCACGGCACGGAAGGTCTGTGCTAATTGTTTGCAGCCCGATGGGCGGCAATCCCGCATGCACAAGGAGTCACCATGAAGCGCGTGTTCACCGTTCTTGCCTTGCTCATCGTTGTTCTGCTCTGCGCCGGGGGCTGGTACGTCTACAGCAAACAACCGACACGCCAGGGCCAGGTCGAACTACGCAACCTGCAAGGGTCGGTGACCGTGCGCTACGACGAGCGCGGAGTACCGCACATCCGTGCCGAGAACGAGACCGACCTCTACCGCGCCCTTGGCTATGTGCATGCCCAGGATCGTCTGTTCCAGATGGAAGCCATGCGCCGCCTCGCCCGTGGCGAGCTGGCCGAAGTGCTCGGGCCGAAACTGCTCGACACCGACAAACTGTTCCGCAGCCTGCGCATACGCGAGCGCGCCGCCAGTTACGTCGCCAGCCTCGATAAGCAGTCGCCGGCGTGGAAGGCCCTGCAAGCCTATCTGGACGGCATCAACCAATATCAGGACTCGCACGCCGCGCCCATCGAGTTCGACGTGCTGGGCATCCCCAAACGGCCGTTCACGGCAGAAGACAGCATCAGCGTCGCCGGCTACATGGCTTACAGTTTTGCTGCCGCGTTTCGCACCGAACCGTTGCTGACGTATGTGCGCGATCAGCTCGGCACCGATTACCTCAACGTCTTCGACCTCGACTGGCAGCCCAAAGGCGTTCTGGCCAACGGTCACGCCAAACAAACGCCTGCACTGGCTGCCGCCGACTGGCAAGACCTCAACGCCCTCGCCCGCCTCAGTGAACAGGCACTGATCGACAACGGCCTGCCGCAGTTCGAAGGCAGCAACGCCTGGGTGATTGCCGGCAGCCGTAGCCAAAGCGGCAAACCGTTGCTGGCGGGCGATCCGCATATTCGCTTTTCGGTGCCGTCGGTGTGGTACGAGGCGCAGCTGTCGGCGCCGGGTTTTGAGTTGTACGGCCATCATCAGGCGTTGGTGCCGTTTGCGTTTCTGGGGCACAACCTCGATTTCGGCTGGAGCCTGACCATGTTCCAGAACGACGATCTCGATCTGATCGCCGAGAAGGTCAACCCGGACAACCCGAATCAGGTCTGGTATCGCGGTCAGTGGACGGACATGGTCAGCACCGAACAGCAGATCAATGTGAAGGGCCAGACGCCGGTGACCCTCACCCTGCGTCAGTCGCCGCACGGCCCGATCGTCAACGATGCGCTGGGGAGTGCTGCCGGGAAAACACCAATTGCAATGTGGTGGGCGTTTCTTGAAACACCCAACCCGATCCTCGAAGGTTTCTATCAACTCAACCGCGCGGACACACTGGCCAAGGCCCGCGCCGCTGCGGCGAAAGTGCAGGCGCCGGGGCTGAACCTGGTCTATGCCAACGCCAAGGGCGATATCGCCTGGTGGGCTTCGGCGTTGCTGCCCAAGCGCCCGGCCGGGGTCAGGCCGGAATTCATTCTCGACGGCAGTACCAACCAGGCCGACAAGGATGGTTTCTACCCGTTCAGCGCCAACCCGCAAGAAGAGAATCCGGCACGCGGCTACATCGTCTCGGCCAACTTCCAGCCGTTGTCGCCCACCGGCATGGCGATTCCCGGTTACTACAACCTCGCCGACCGTGGCCAACAACTCAATCGTCAGCTCAGCGACAAGAACATCGAGTGGACAAACGAGGCCAATCAGAAACTGCAGCTCGGCACCGCCACCGGTTACGGTCCGCGCTTGCTGGCGCCGTTGCTGCCGGTATTGCGTGCAGTGGTGAGCGATCCGGCACAACTGAAACTGGTCGAGCAACTGGCGCAGTGGCAAGGCGATTATCCGCTGGATTCGGTGAGTGCCACGGTGTTCAACCAGTTCCTCTACGACCTCGCCGACGCAGCGATGCGGGATGAGCTGGGCAACGACTTTTTCGACACGCTGCTGTCGACGCGGGTGATTGATGCGGCGCTGCCACGCCTGGCGGCGACCGCTGATTCACCGTGGTGGGACAACCGCAACACACCGGTCAAGGAGACCCGCGCCGATGTCGTGCGCACTGCATGGGCGGCGAGCATGGCGCATTTGAAGCTGACGCTTGGCGACGATGTGGCTGGCTGGAAATGGGGCGCGGCGCATACGCTGACGCACGGGCATCCGCTGGGGCAGCAGAAGCCGCTGGAGCGGATTTTCAACGTCGGGCCGTTCGCAGCGCCGGGCAGTCATGAGGTGCCGAATAATCTTTCCGCGCGGATCGGCCCGGCGCCGTGGCCGGTGACTTACGGGCCGTCGACGCGGCGGCTGGTGGATTTCGCCGACCCGGCGCATGGTCTGACGATCAATCCGGTTGGGCAGAGTGGCGTGCCGTTTGACAGTCACTATGACGACCAGGCCGAAGCGTATGTCGACGGGATGTATGTGCAGGCGCATTTCAGCGAAGAAGAGGTGACGGCGAATACCCGGAGCACGTTGAAGCTGTTGCCGGCGCGGGCTGCGCAGTAGTTTTTGGTTTTCCGGGCTGACGCCTTCGCGAGCAGGCTCGCTCCCACATTTGCAATGCATTCCCCTGTGGGAGCGAGCCTGCTCGCGAAAGAGCCATCAGCAACACCTTAAATCTCAGAGCAGAACCGCAAAATTCAGCCGGAACTGTTGCGGTGTCACGCCCAAGCGGCGGTTGAACACACTGCGCATATGCTGCGCGTCACGAAACCCGCACTGATACGCCACAGTCTTCAGCGGTGCCGTGGTGCTTTCCAGCATCACCCGCGCTGCATCCACGCGCGCCCGTTCAACGAACTCCGCCGGCGTCACCTTGGCTTCCCTGGCAAACACCCGGGAGAAATTCCGTGCACTCATGTTCGCCGCATTGGCCAGATCGGCAATGGTCAGATCGCCGGTCAGATTCGCCAGCACATACAACTGCACCATCGCCACCGCCGAAGTCGGCTCCGCATGCGGCGTCAGGAACGGACTGAACTGCGATTGCCCGCCTGAGCGCTGGGTGAATACCACCAGCCGTTTGGCCACGCTCAACGCCACCTCGGCACCGTAATCACGCGCCAGCAGGTACAACGACAGATCGATCCCCGCCGTCACCCCGGCCGAGGTGTAGAGCGTGCCGTCCTCGACGTACAAGCGATCGGCTTCGACCTGTGTCGACGGGCATAACTGCGCCAACGCCTCGGCATCGTTCCAGTGCGTGGTGACGGTGCGCCCTTCCAGCAACCCGGCGCGCGCCAGCATGAACGCGCCGTTGCAGATCGAGCCGAAACGCTGCGCCCGGGCGCAGGCTTCGCGCAGCCAGGTGTCGAAGACTGCACCGAAATCCATGAACGGCAGTTGCGGCCCGCCGGCTACCAGCAACAGGTCGTAGGCCTCGATGGCTTCGCTGAAATGACGATGGGCGTTGAGGATCAAGCCGTTGGAACAGGCTATCGCGCCGTGCCCGATACCGATCACCTCCAGCCGATAGTGATCCTCGGGCGCAAGAAAACGATTGGCTTCGGCGAACACATCCATGGGGCCGGTGACGTCGAGCGACTGCACGCCAGCAAACACCACGATGGCGACGGTTTTATTCATGTTTTGAAGTCCCCTGTAACCCAGTGGCGAGGGGATTTATCCCCGTTGGGTTGCGAAGCAGTCGTAAGACCGGTGAACTCGATCTATCTGAAACGCCTGAGATCCTGGGGCTGCTGCGCAACCCAACGGGGATAAATCCCCTCACCACAATGAGTATCGCGATATCTCTCCTACTGTTGAGTTGGCACGATTTGCAGGTGGATTGGCAAGGATCGCAGCCATGCGTCGATTGTTCGCTTTCAGCGCCAGGAACAGACTTTGCCCATCAGCGCCACGACGGCGTTTCAGTGAGGAAACCTCCCATGAGCACGACCATTGCCGGCATCAAAATCCCTGACAGCGCCCTCGCCCGGGCCACCACCGAGTACATTCGCGACATCGAATCCGATCTGCTCTATCACCACTCACGCCGGGTATTTTTGTTCGGCGCGCTAAGCGGTGAGCGCCAGCAACTGGCCTACGATCCTGAACTGCTCTACGTCGGAGCAATGTTCCATGACCTCGGTCTGGTTGAAGGTCATCGCAGCGCTGACGAGCGTTTTGAAGTCGACGGCGCCAATGCGGCAGCAGCGTTTCTCAAGCCTTACGGGTTGAGCGATGACGACATCGAACAGGTGTGGCTGTCGATTGCCCTGCACACCACGCCGGGCGTGCCGAAGCATTTGCGTCCGACTGTGGCGCTGGTGACTGCCGGTGTCGAGATGGACGTGCTGGGCATGGATTACGCGGCGTTCAGCAGCGTACAGCGTGAAGCGGTGGTGCATGCGCACCCGCGTGGGGAAGGTTTCAAGGAGTGCATCATCTGCGCGTTTGCCGACGGCTTGCGCCACCGTCCGCAGACCACATTCGGCAACGTGAAGACCGATGTGCTGAAGGATCAGGAGCCGGAATTCAAGCCGATGAACTTCGTCGAGGTCATCCGCCAATCCCCCTGGACTGCCTAAATCCAACTGTGGAATAGGTCCTGTGGCGAGGGGATTTATCCCCGTTGGGTTGCGAAGCGACCCCTCTCTTGATCTAAACAGAAGGGGCCTGCTACGCAGTCCAACGGGGATAAATCCCCTCACCACAGAAACCCATTCCAGCATTGGATTCGGGTTGGCCTCGATACTGAGACCAACCCGATTGGCTTACGCCGCTTCCGGCGCCGGTGCGCGACGCACGTCCGGTTGTTTCCACGAGTCGGCAGCGCTTTCTTCGATGGCTTGCTGGATGGCTTTCTTGCGCGCTTCTTCGGCACGGCGGCTGAAGAACCAGACCATGAAGGTCACGATCGATACCGCCAGCAGAATCAGACTGGCCACGGCGTTGATCTCAGGCTTCACGCCCAGGCGCACCGCCGAGAACACTTCCATCGGCAGGGTCGTCGAACCCGGGCCAGACACGAAGCTCGCCAGTACCAAGTCATCCAGCGACAGCGCGAACGACATCATGCCGCCCGCCGCCAGCGATGGCGCGATCATCGGGATGGTGATCAGGAAGAACACCTTCCACGGCCGCGCCCCCAGATCCATCGCTGCTTCTTCGATCGACAGATCCAGCTCACGCAGACGCGCCGACACCACCACCGCCACATACGCCGCACAGAACGTCGTGTGGGCGATCCAGATGGTGACAATGCCACGCTCCTGCGGCCAGCCGATCATCTGCGCCATGGCCACGAACAGCAGCAACAGCGACAGACCGGTGATCACTTCCGGCATCACCAACGGCGCCGTCACCAGGCCACCGAACAGCGTGCGGCCCTTGAAGCGGGTGATGCGCGTCAGTACAAACGCTGCCAGCGTACCCAGCGCCACCGCGGCAACCGCGGTGTAGCAGGCGATTTCCAGCGAGCGCAACACCGAGCCCATCAGTTGCGTGTTGTCGAGCAGGCCGACGTACCACTTGATCGACCAGCCGCCCCACACCGTCACCAGTTTCGAGGCGTTGAACGAGTAGATCACCAGGATCAGCATCGGCAGGTAGATGAACAACAGACCCAGAACCAGCATCAGGCTGGAGAAACGGAAGCGCTTCATTCTTTACCCTCCATTTCCTTGGCCTGACTGCGGTTGAACAGAATGATCGGCACAATCAGGATCGCCAGCATCACCACCGCCAGCGCGGACGCCACCGGCCAGTCACGGTTGTTGAAGAACTCTTGCCAGAGCACTTTACCGATCATCAGGGTTTCCGGACCGCCGAGCAGTTCCGGGATCACGAACTCGCCGACCACCGGGATGAATACCAGCATGCAGCCGGCAATGATCCCGTTCTTGGACAGCGGAATGGTGATTTTCCAGAAGCTGTTGAAGGTGCTCGAACCGAGGTCGGAAGCGGCTTCCAGCAAGCTGTGATCGTGCTTCACCAGGTTGGCGTACAGAGGCAGGATCATGAACGGCAGGTACGAGTAAACGACGCCGATGTACACCGCAAGGTTAGTGTTGAGGATCTGCAGCGGCTCGTCGATAAAGCCCATGCTCATCAGGAAACCGTTGAGCAGACCGTTGTTGCTGAGGATGCCCATCCACGCGTAAACGCGGATCAGGATCGCGGTCCAGGTCGGCATCATGATCAGCAGCACCAGCACCGTTTGCATCTCTTTACGGGCGGTGGCGATGGCATAGGCCATCGGGTAGCCAATCAACAGACACAACAGCGTGCTGAAAAACGCCATTTTCAGCGAGCCGAGGTAAGCGGCGATGTACAACTCGTCGTCGCCGAGCATCGCGTAGTTGCCCAGGTTCAGCAGCAGTTGCAGCTTCTGCTCGGCGTACGTGTAGATCTCGGTGTACGGCGGAATGGCCACGTCGGCTTCGGCGAAGCTGATCTTCAGAACGATGAAGAACGGCAGCATGAAGAACAGGAACAGCCAGATGAAAGGGACCCCGATGACCAATTGCCGGCCACTGGGGATTATTCGATTGAGGCGGCGTTTGAATTTGCGCATGTTCATGAGCGAAGTACCACGCCGCTGTCGTCTTCCCACCACACGTAAACCTGATCGCCCCAGGTCGGCCGCGCGCCGCGACGCTCCGCATTGGCGACGAACGACTGCACCAGCTTGCCGCTCGGCAGTTCGACGTAGAACACCGAGTGCCCGCCGAGGTAGGCGATGTCATGCACCTTGCCGCTCGACCAGTTGTATTCGCAGGTCGGTTGATCGGCGGTGACCAGCAGCTTCTCCGGGCGAATCGCGTAGGTGACCGACTTGTCCTGCACCGAAGTACTGATGCCGTGGCCGACGTAGATCTGCCGATCGAGGTCTTTGCAAGTGATGGTCGCATGGCCTTCGGCGTCGTCGATCACTTCGCCTTCGAAGATGTTCACGTTGCCGATGAATTCGCAGACCAGACGGCTGGTCGGGGTCTCGTAGATGTCGATCGGGCTGCCGATCTGGGCGATCCAGCCCAGGTGCATGATCGCGATGCGCTCGGCCATGGTCATGGCCTCTTCCTGGTCGTGCGTCACCATCACGCAGGTCACACCCACGCGCTCGATGATTTCCACCAGTTCCAGCTGCATTTGCGAACGCAGTTTCTTGTCCAGTGCGCCCATCGGTTCGTCGAGCAGCAACAGCTTCGGCCGTTTGGCCAGCGAACGCGCCAGCGCCACACGCTGACGCTGACCGCCAGACAGTTGGTGCGGCTTGCGCTTGGCGTACTGGCTCATCTGCACCAGTTTGAGCATCTCGGCCACGCGGGCATCGACTTCAGCGGCCGGGATCTTGTCCTGCTTGAGGCCGAAGGCGATGTTCTGCGCCACGGTCATGTGCGGAAACAAGGCGTACGACTGGAACATCATGTTGATCGGACGTTCGTACGGCGGCATGTCGGTGATGTCGACGCCGTCGAGAAAAATGCGCCCCTCCGTGGGCCGTTCGAACCCTGCCAGCATCCGCAGCAGAGTGGATTTGCCCGATCCCGAACCGCCGAGCAGAGCGAAGATCTCGCCCTTTTTGATTTCCAGGGACACGTCGTCCACGGCAATCGTCTCGTCGAACTTCTTCGTGACCCGGTCGATTTTGACCAACACCTGCTTCGGTGTCTGGTCGCCCTCGAGGGCTTTCTTATAGGCGCCGGAGGCAACTGCCATTTACGAAACTCCCAGAAAAAAAGAGTGCAGTTCGCCCAATACAGACGAACCCAGGATAGTTTGTGCCTTACATGCCCGACTTGACCTTGGTCCAGCTGCGGGTCATCAGACGCTGAATGTTCGGTGGCAACTCGGTCGACACATAAGCCTTGTCGATTACGGCCTGCGGTGGATAAACCGACTCATCGGTGCGGATGGATTGCTCCATCAGTTTGTCCGACCCGGGATTCGGGTTGGCATAACCGACGTAGTCACTGACCTGGGCAATCACCTCAGGTTTCAGCAAATAGTTGATGAAGGCGTGGGCTTCTTTCACGTTCGACGAATCCTTGGGAATCGCCAGCATGTCGAACCACAAGGCGCCGCCCTCTTTCGGCACTGCGTAGGCGATGTTCACGCCCTTCTTGGCTTCTTCGGCGCGGTGCTTGGCCTGGAAAATATCGCCAGAGAAACCGATGGCCACGCAGATGTCGCCGTTAGCCAGGTCGCCGATGTATTTCGAGGAGTGGAAGTAGGTTACGAATGGGCGCACGGCGAGCAACTTGGCGGTGGCTTTTTCGTAATCCTTGGGATTGGTGCTGTTGGCATTCAGGCCCAGATAGTTCAGCACCGTCGGCATCATTTCATCCGCCGAATCGAGGAACGCCACGCCGCAGCTTTGCAGCTTCTTGATGTTCTCCGGCTCGAACAGCACGCCCCACGAATCGATCTTGTCGACACCGAGCACAGCCTTCACTTTATCGACGTTGTAGCCGATGCCGTTGGTGCCCCACAGGTACGGCACGGCGTACAGGTTGCCCGGATCGTTCTGCTCCAGACGCTTGAGCAGCGCCGGGTCGAGATTGGAATAGTTCGGCAGTTGCGACTTGTCGAGCTTCTGGAACGCGCCCGCCTTGATCTGCTTGCCGAGGAAGTGGTTCGACGGCACGACCACGTCGTAACCGGTACGCCCGGCCAGCAGCTTGCCTTCCAGGGTTTCGTTGGAGTCGAAGACGTCGTAGACCGGTTTGATCCCGGTGGCTTTCTGGAAGTCAGCCAGGGTCGTCTCGCCGATGTAGTCCGACCAGTTATAAATATGCACCGTACCGGCGGCCTGGGCTCCGACAGCAATCGTCAGGCCGGCAGTGGCCAGCAGGGCTTTGCGCAAAGAAGAAAAAATAGGCAAGTGGAGGTCCTCTAAATTAGTTGGGCCCAAGTTGCCCCGCGCTGCATGACAGCCATGGCTGCCCGGCAACAAAACCGGCGCGCAACTTACCCTCGAAAAACCGTTCCAGCAAAACTTTCTGTCATTTAATTGTCCCGCTGGCCGTCGTCACGGCGACGACGGCCAACGGTTGTTGCTTCAAACCGGTTTATTTACCGGATTTGATTCGGGTCCAGCTGCGGGTCATTTCGCGTTGGGTTGCCGCTGGCAGATCGGCGATGGCATACAACTTGGCCTGCACGTCGGCTGGCGGGTAGATGCCTGGATCGCTGGTGATGTCTTTTTCCACCAGTGGCGTTGCAGCGGCGTTACCGTTCGGGAAACGTACGGCGTTGGTGATGCCGGCCATGACTTCAGGCTTCTGCAGGAAGGTCATGAACTTGTAGGCGCCTTCAACGTTTTCGGCATCTTTAGGGATGGCGACCATGTCGAAGAAACTGCCGGCACCTTCTTTCGGAATGGCGTAGCTGACTTTGACCTTGTCACCGGCCTCGGCGGCACGGGACTTGGCTTGCTGCACGTCACCCGAGTAGCCGACGGCTACGCAGATGTTGCCGTTGGCCAGGTCCGAGATGTACTTGGAGGAGTGGAAGTAGGTGATCGAAGGACGAATCTTGAGGAACAGTTCCTCGGCTTTCTTGATGTCTTCTTTCTTCTGGCTGTCGGTTGGCAGGCCCAGGTAGTGCAGCGCGACCGGGAGCATTTCGGTCGGCGAATCGAGGAAGCTCACACCGCAGCCCTTGAGCTTGGCGATGTTTTCAGGCTTGAGTAGCACGTCCCACGAATCGATGGTGTCGACGCCCAGCGCAGCCTTGACCTTCTCGGCGTTGTAACCAATGCCGATCGAGCCCCACATGTACGGGAAGGCGTGTTTGTTACCTGGGTCGCTGACCGAAACGGCCTTGAGCAGATCCTGGTTCAGGTTCTTCCAGTTAGGCAGCTTGGACTGATCCAGCTCCTGGTAAACGCCAGCCTTGATCTGCTTGGCGAGGAAGTTGTTGGACGGCACGACCACGTCGTAGCCGGACTTGCCTGCCAGCAGCTTGGCTTCCAGGGTCTCGTTGCTGTCGAAGACGTCATAGACGACTTTGATCCCGGACTCTTTCTCGAAGTTGGCGATGGTGTCCGGAGCGATGTAGTCGGACCAGTTGTAGACGTGCAGCACTTTGTCGTCCGCGTGAACCGCACCCGCCATCATCCCCGCGACGGACAGGGCGAGAAGAGTCTTGCCAGCAAGCTTTTTACCTAATGCCTTCATGCGTCATGCTCCAAATTTTTCTTTTTTGAACCACATTGTTCAGCGGCCGAACCCGGACAACTGGAACCGCGGCTAGTCTGGCAAGATCCGAGGCGGTCTTTCAAGAAAAGACCAGCCTTTCTGACAGCTTTGAGCGAGAGCGCCGCAGCTCCCCCGCTCAGAGCCTAGCACCTAGCCCTGTAACGCACTGAGGGTCAGGTCGAGGCATTTGCGTGCCTTTGTAACCAGCTCATCGATCTCCGCTTTGCTGATAACCAGCGGCGGCGCGATGATCATGGTGTCGCCCACAGCGCGCATGATCAGGCCGTTGTCGAAGCAGAACTGGCGGCAGATCATGCCGACGCCCTTGCCTTCGTAACGCTTGCGATTGGCCTTGTCCTGCACCAGCTCGATTGCGCCCAGCAGACCGACCCCGCGAACTTCACCCACCAACGGGTGATCGTTCAGTTCCCGCAGACGTTTCTGCAAATACGGTGCCGTTTCGTTGTGCGCGTTCTCGATAATTTTCTCGTCGCGCAGAATGCGGATGTTTTCCAGACCGACCGCTGCCGCCACCGGGTGACCGGAGTAGGTGAAGCCGTGGTTGAAATCGCCACCTTCGTTGAGCACTGCCACCACCGAGTCACGGACGATCAGGCCACCCATCGGGATATAGCCGGAGGTCAGGCCTTTGGCGATGGTCATCATGTCGGGCGCAAGGTCGTAGAAATCGCTACCGAACCACTCACCGGTACGGCCGAAACCGCAGATCACTTCATCGGCGACGAAAAGGATGTCGTACTTGGCGAGGATTTCCTTGATGCGCGGCCAGTAGGTGTCTGGCGGAATAATCACGCCGCCGGCACCCTGAATCGGCTCGGCAATAAAGGCACCAACGTTATCCACGCCGACTTCGAGAATCTTCTCTTCCAACTGATTGGCCGCCCAGATGCCGAACTCTTCCGGCGACATGTCGCCGCCTTCGGCAAACCAGTACGGCTGAGCGATGTGGACGATGCCGGGAATCGGCAAGTCGCCCTGTTCGTGCATATAAGTCATGCCACCGAGGCTCGCGCCGGCCACGGTCGAACCGTGATAACCGTTCTTGCGACTGATGATGACTTTCTTGTTCGGCTGGCCCTTGATCGCCCAGTAGTGGCGAACCATGCGCAGCATAGTGTCGTTGCCTTCGGAGCCGGAACCGGTGAAGAACACATGGTTCATGCCTTCTGGCGCAACGTCGGCGATGGCCTTGGCCAGTTCCAGTGCCGGCGGGTGCGCGGTCTGGAAGAACAGGTTGTAGTAAGGCAGTTCGCGCATCTGTTTGGCGGCAGCGTCAGCCAGTTCATCACGACCGTAACCGATGGCCACGCACCACAGACCGGCCATGCCGTCGAGGATCTTGTTGCCTTCGCTGTCCCACAGGTAAACGCCCTTGGCGTTAGTGATGATCCGCGGGCCTTTCTCTTTCAGCTGCTTGAAATCGCTGAACGGCGCCAGGTGGTGATCATTGCTGAGCGCTTGCCACTCGCGGGTTTGCGGGTTGTTGCTGGTCATGCCAATTCTCCTTGTTATCGGTGAAGGCGCGGCTTGTGAGGCCGCGCCCGGCGTATCAGACGGCGAAGAGCAGGTACTCACGCTCCCACGAACTGATCACGCGCTTGAAGTTTTCATGCTCGGCCCGCTTGACCGCGACGTAGCCTGTGATGAAAGTCTTGCCGAGGTATTTCTCGACGGTGGTGCTGTTTTCCATACGCTCCAGTGCGTCTTCGATGGTCAACGGCAGGCGCAGGTTGCGGCGCTCGTAACCACGGCCAACCACAGGTGCGCTCGGGTTGAGGCCCTCGACCATGCCGATGTAACCGCAGAGCAGGCTCGCGGCAATCGCCAGGTAAGGGTTGGCGTCGGCGCCCGGCAGGCGGTTTTCCACCCGACGGTTCTGCGGGCCGGCATCCGGTACGCGCAGGCCCACGGTGCGGTTTTCTTCGCCCCACTCCACGTTCACCGGCGCCGAGGTGTCTGGCAGGAAGCGGCGGAACGAGTTGACGTTCGGGGCGAACAACGGCAACAGCTCAGGGATCAGCTTCTGCAAACCGCCGATGTGGTGCAGGAACAGCTGGCTCATGGTCCCGTCTTCATTGGAGAAGACGTTCTTGCCGGTTTCGATATCAATGATGCTCTGGTGCAAGTGCATGGCACTGCCCGGCTCGCCGGTCATCGGCTTGGCCATAAAGGTCGCGGCCACGTCGTGCTTCAGCGCGGCTTCACGCATGGTGCGTTTGAACACCAGGATCTGGTCGGCCAGCGACAGGGCGTCACCGTGACGGAAGTTGATTTCCATCTGCGCCGTGCCGTCTTCATGGATCAGCGTGTCGAGGTCCAGCTCCTGCAATTCGCACCAGTCGTAGACGTCTTCGAACAGCGGGTCGAATTCGTTCGCCGCTTCGATAGAGAACGACTGACGACCGATTTCCGGACGGCCCGAGCGGCCGATTGGCGGCTGCAACGGATAGTCGGGATCGTCACTGCGCTTGGTCAGATAGAACTCCATCTCTGGCGCCACGATCGGCTGCCAGCCCTTGTCGGCATAGAGCTTGAGGACTTTCTTGAGGACGTTGCGCGGCGACAGCTCGATCGGGTTGCCTTGCTTGTCGTAGGTGTCGTGGATCACCTGCGCGGTCGGCTCGATGGCCCACGGCACCATGTACACAGCGTTCTGGTCGGGGCGGCAGATCATGTCGATGTCGGCCGGGTCGAGCAGCTCGTAATAGATGTCGTCTTCGACATAGTCGCCGGTCACGGTCTGCAACAGCACGCTCTCTGGCAGGCGCATGCCTTTTTCGGCGATGAACTTGTTGGTCGGCGAAATCTTGCCCCGGGTGATACCGGTCAAGTCGGCGATCATGCATTCGACTTCTGTGATCTTGTGGTCTTTCAACCAATCGGTGAGCTGGTCGAGGTTGTTACTCATAAATGCCTCTGGGCTGAGTCTCCTGACGCAATGTCAGGCAAAGTTTGACGCTTGCGCGTCGCGTTGAAGGGGGCTTGCTTGTGCGCAGTGCGGGCTTACGCCAGGCACCGCGCATAGACAATGAAAGAGGAGCTTACCTGCCCTTTACGCTGGCGTTGCATTTGCTGTGCACACTCGATATTTCCAATGCGTGCAGAATCATGAGCACGGCTCGGTGAGCGGCTCAGGTTTTGGGATCGAAAGAGATCTATATTGGAAGGGAACGCCATAAACAGAATGCTTTGCCATACGTCCAGAATATCGGACGCTGCCGTTCTGGCTGCCGCTGACGAGAATGTCGTCGACAGGCTGCGCGCCATGCTGGCTGCGCTACGGACGGATTTGTCGCCACTGATGTGATAAGCATGCAGACCGGACTGTTGCGAGCAGTCGGTGATGCCGATTAACGGCAGGCGAGACATGAAGCACCCCGGTATTATTGCTGTTATGGGTTTGATCGGAGCTTAGCCTTGTTCATTTTTTTACACAACACCCCCGTAAAAAATACAACACGGCCTGCTCAAGCCTGCGGGTGGCAAGCGTCTCAATGACTGAAAAGCGCCTCAAAGTGCCCCATAAATGCCCTCGCGGCGCTTTTTTAGGGCAAAAAAGGCCTCGCTTGACTTCGGCAGGCCGTTCGGGTTGACTGAAACCAGAAAAGATCAATGATTGATATTTTTAACAACAAAGGTGTTGCATCATGTCGGTACCCCCGCGTGCCGTTCAGCTTAACGAAGCGAACGCGTTCCTTAAGGAACATCCTGAGGTTCTGTACGTTGACCTTCTGATTGCGGATATGAATGGTGTGGTGCGCGGCAAGCGCATCGAACGCACCAGCCTCCACAAGGTTTACGAGAAAGGCATCAACCTGCCGGCCTCTCTATTTGCTCTGGATATCAATGGTTCGACGGTGGAAAGCACCGGCCTGGGCCTGGACATCGGCGACGCCGATCGTATCTGCTATCCAATCCCCGATACCCTGTGCAACGAGCCATGGCAGAAGCGCCCTACCGCGCAACTGTTGATGACCATGCACGAACTCGAAGGCGACCCTTTCTTCGCCGATCCGCGCGAAGTGCTCCGTCAAGTTGTTGCAAAGTTTGACGAGCTGGGTTTGACCATCTGCGCCGCATTCGAACTCGAGTTCTACCTGATCGACCAGGAAAACGTGAACGGCCGTCCGCAGCCTCCACGCTCGCCGATCTCCGGCAAACGTCCGCACTCGACGCAGGTCTACCTGATCGACGACCTCGACGAATACGTCGACTGCCTCCAGGACATTCTGGAAGGTGCCAAAGAGCAAGGCATCCCGGCCGACGCCATCGTCAAGGAAAGTGCCCCGGCGCAGTTCGAAGTGAACCTGCACCACGTCGCCGACCCGATCAAGGCGTGCGACTACGCGGTACTGCTCAAGCGTCTGATCAAGAACATCGCCTACGACCATGAAATGGACACCACCTTCATGGCCAAGCCGTACCCGGGCCAGGCAGGTAATGGTCTGCACGTACACATTTCGATTCTGGATAAAGAAGGCAAAAACATTTTTGCCAGCGAGGATCCCGAGCAGAACGCCGCGCTGCGTCACGCGATCGGCGGTGTGCTCGAGACCCTGCCCGCGCAGATGGCTTTCCTCTGCCCGAACGTCAACTCCTACCGTCGTTTCGGCGCCCAGTTCTACGTGCCGAACTCGCCGTGCTGGGGCTTGGACAACCGCACCGTGGCGATTCGCGTACCCACCGGCTCTTCCGATGCCGTGCGTATCGAGCATCGTGTAGCCGGTGCCGATGCCAACCCGTATCTGTTGATGGCTTCTGTTCTTGCAGGCGTGCACCACGGCCTGACCAACAAGATCGAGCCGGGCGCGCCCGTCGAAGGCAACAGCTACGAGCAGAACGAGCAGAGCCTGCCGAACAACTTGCGCGATGCCTTGCGTGAGCTGGACGACAGCGAGGTGATGGCCAAGTACATCGATCCGAAATACATCGATATCTTCGTCGCCTGCAAGGAAAGCGAGCTGGAGGAGTTCGAACACTCCATCTCCGACCTTGAGTACAACTGGTATCTGCATACCGTTTAAGCGGATGTAGCTGCAAAAAAACGCCGTCGGCTGATTCAGCCAGCGGCGTTTTTTTTATGGCCTCTGTGGCGAGGGGATTTATCCCCGATCGGCTGCACAGCAGCCGTAAACCCTGAAAACCGATTATTCCTGATACACCAAGCTGAATGGTTTGGGGCCGCTTCGCTGCCCACCGGGGATAAATCCCCTCGCCACAGGGTACTGGCAGACAACATCGAACCCGGCTCGTACAATGCCCGCTGCCCCGCAGGAGACTTTCATGACGCGTCCCGCCCCCGTTCGCAAACCCCGTGCCCGCAGCCAGGCGCGAATCGATTCGATACTCGACGCAGCGCGTACATTGCTGGCCGCCGAGGGTGTGGCCAGCCTGTCGATCTACAGCGTCGCCGAGCGCGCGCAGATCCCGCCCTCCTCCGTGTACCACTTCTTCGCCAGCGTGCCGGCATTGCTCGAAGCGCTGACCGCCGATGTGCACGCAGCCTTCCGCGCCTGCCTGCAAGCGCCGATCGATCATGAAAGCTTGCGTGACTGGCGGGATCTGTCGCGTCTGGTGGAACAGCGCATGCTGGAGATCTACGACGAAGACGCCGCCGCGCGCCAGTTGATCCTCGCCCAGCACGGGCTCACCGAAGTGACGCAAGCCGACCGCCAGCACGACATCGAACTCGGCGACCTCATGCACAAATTGTTCGACCATCATTTCGAACTGCCAAGGCTGCCGACCGATGTCGATGTGTTTGCCTTGGCGATGGAGTTGGGCGACCGCGTCTACGCACGCTCGGTGCAGCAACACGGACAGATCACCCCGCGCATGGCCGAGGAAGGCATGCGCGTATTCGATGCCTACATCGGCCTGTATCTGCCGCCCTACCTGCCCAAGCGCGCCATCACCGACTGATGATTCAGATCGCCCGCAGCAGGATTTTATCGATGGAGTGATCGGCCGATTTGTTGAGGATCAGACTCGCCCGGTCACGGGTTGGCAGGATGTTTTCAACGAGGTTCTTCAGATTGACCCGATCCCACGTGGCCGAGGCCATGGCCAGTGCCTCATCGTCCGACAGCGATTTGTACTTGTTGAAGTACGATTCGCCAGACTGGAAAGCGGTGTTCTTCAAATAAACGAAACGCTCAAGGTACCAACGCTTGATGTCCTCTGGTGCCGCGTCGACATAGATGGAAAAGTCGACGAAATCGAGGACGTTGAGGCTGTCGAGTTTGTCCTCCTGCAGGACATTCAGGCCTTCCAGAACGATGATATCCGGCGCCTGCACGGTCTGCGTCTCGTCGACCAGAATGTCGTAGCGAACGTGCGAATACACCGGGATCTGTACTGGCGCTCCTTCGTTGCGCACGGTGTGCAAAAAGTCGAGAAGGCGCGCCCGATCGTACGACTCGGGGAAGCCTTTGCGGTGCAGAATATTGTTCTGCTCAAGCGTCGCCAGCGGAAACAGAAAGGAGTCGGTGGTCACCAACTGCACATTCGGCGAGCCCGGCCAGGACGCCAGAAGTGCCGACAATACTCGGGCAAAGCTGCTTTTACCCACCGCGACACTGCCGGAGATACCGATAACGTACGGTGGCTTGCGGGCCGGTTCGCCAAGAAACTCACTTTGCACCAGACCTGCCGATTGCGCTGACTCTGCGTACAGATTCAACAGGCGCGACAGCGGCAGAAGGATTATTTCCACCTCCTCGCGGGTGATGGGCTGCGTGGGGCTGATCAGCGCATTCATTTGCGTGGCCGAAAGGCTCTGCGCCGCCTCTTCCCGCAAGGCAGACCATTGCTCGCGAGTAAATTCCCGGTACTCGCGGTGAGCGGGCGAATGCCCTGCGGCATCCTGCTTCGTGGTCATAATCTTCCTGTATGTGCCTTGGCAAAAGCCGGAACATAGCAGATATGCTCAGGGCCTCCAAACCACGCCCGTCAGCCTCGATCTCATTTGCCAGACCCAGACAAAAAAAACCCCGGAGGGCTCAAGCCGTCCGGGGCGTGTGTTGCGCATCGATTACAACTTGGCGATCGACACCTCGGTGGATTTCACAAAAGCGATCACTTCACTGCCCACCACCAGTTCCAGTTCCTTGACCGAACGGGTGGTGATCACCGAAGTGACGATGCCGGAGGCGGTCTGCACGTCGATTTCCGACAGCACGTCGCCGAGGACGATTTCCTTGATCGAGCCTTTGAACTGGTTGCGGACGTTGATGGCTTTGATAGTCATGGCATTGATTCCTGTCGTTGATAGAACTTGAGTTATTGAGCCCAACGCAGTTGCGTAGGCAGTGGTGAAACGGGTTCCGGCTCCGGCGGTTCGCCGGGCAGGGAGAGAACACGGTTAAGCACTTCGGTTTCCAGCGCTGCCAATCGGTGCGAGCCACGCACTCGCGGCCGCGGCAGTTCCACATGCAGATCGAGGCCGACTTCGCCGTCCTCGATCAGAATCACGCGGTCGGCAATCGCCACCGCTTCGCTGACGTCGTGGGTCACCAGCAACACGGTAAAGCCGTGCTGCTGCCAGAGACGCTCGATCAGTTGCTGCATTTCAATGCGGGTCAGCGCGTCCAGTGCGCCGAGCGGTTCGTCGAGCAACAGCAGCCGCGGCTGATGAATCAGCGCCCGAGCCAGCGCAACACGCTGCTTCTGCCCGCCGGACAAAGCGGCTGGCCATTCGTTGGCGCGATCGGCCAGACCGACAGCTTCCAGCGCATCGAGCGCTTTCGGCCGCCAGTCGCCTTTCAGGCCGAGGCCGACGTTGTCGATGATCTTTTTCCACGGCAACAAGCGTGCTTCCTGAAACATCAGCCGGGTGTCTTCCCGCGCATCGCTGAGCGGTGCTGCGCCGGCCAGCAAGTCGCCGCCAGTCGGTTGATCGAGGCCGGCGAGCAAGCGCAGCAAAGTGCTTTTGCCGCAGCCACTGCGCCCCACTACGGCGACGAATTGCCCCGCCGGAATGTGCAGATCGATGTCGCGCAGCACTTGCCGTGCGCCGAAGGTTTTCTGCAGGTTGCGCACCGCCAGCGGAATCCCGCGCAGCAGGCGTGGAGGTTGTTGAGCGGTCATGCCGCACCTCCCTTGGCAACCTGATAAGCCGGATGCCAGCGTAACCACACACGTTCAAGTCCACGGGCTGCGAGGTCGGCGAGTTTGCCCAGCACCGCGTAAAGCAGGATCGCCAGCACCACCACGTCGGTCTGCAAAAACTCGCGGGCGTTCATCGCCAGATAGCCGATGCCGGAACTGGCCGAAATGGTTTCGGCGACGATCAGCGTCAGCCACATAAAGCCCAGAGCGAAGCGCACGCCGACCAGAATCGAAGGCAGCGCGCCCGGCAGAATCACCTGCCAGAACAGGCTGAAACCGGAAAGGCCATAACTGCGTGCCATCTCCACCAGCGCCGGATCGACGTTGCGGATGCCGTGATACGTGTTGAGGTAGATCGGGAACAACGTGCCCAACGCCACCAGGAAAATCTTTGCCGACTCGTCGATGCCGAACCACAGGATCACCAGCGGAATCAGCGCCAGGTGCGGCACGTTGCGGATCATCTGCACCGAACTGTCGAGCAGGCGTTCGCCCCATTTCGACAAGCCGGTGATGAAACCCAGCACCAGACCGATGCTGCCGCCGATGGTGAAGCCAAGGGCCGCGCGCCAGCCGCTGATTGCCAGGTGCGTCCAGATTTCGCCGCTGCGCACCAGACTGACACCCGCCTCGATCACCGCCACCGGTGCCGGCAGAATCCGCGTCGACAACCAACCGGCCGACACCGACAACTGCCACACCGCCAGCAACAACACCGGCAACGCCCAGGGCGCAAGGCTGTGGATGATTTTCTTCATGGCGCGCCTCAGCTCTGCGACGCGGCTTTGGGAAGAATGTCGTTGGCGACCATCTCGCCGAACGGGCTGACGTAACCGGCGCTTTTCGGCAGTTCCGGACGCTCGATGTCGAGGTGCGGGAACAACAGTTCAGCGACGCGATACGACTCTTCGAGGTGTGGATAACCGGAGAAGATGAAGGTGTCGATGCCCAGGTCTGCGTATTCCTTCACGCGAGCCGCCACTGTTGGACCATCGCCGACCAGCGCTGTACCGGCACCGCCGCGCACCAGGCCAACACCGGCCCACAGATTCGGACTGACTTCGAGGTTGTCGCGGCTGCCACCGTGCAGTGCCGCCATGCGCTGCTGGCCAACCGAATCAAAGCGCGCCAGCGAAGCTTGAGCACGAGCGATGGTCTCGTCGTCCAGATGCGAGATCAGCCGATCTGCGGCTTGCCACGCTTCGGCGTTGGTTTCGCGGACGATCACATGCAGACGAATGCCGAAGCGTACGGTGCGGCCGAGCTTGGCGGCTTTGGCGCGAACCTGTGCGATCTTCTCGGCAACCGCTGCAGGCGGCTCGCCCCAGGTCAGGACCATTTCCACTTGTTCGGCGGCCAAGTCCTGCGCCGCTTCCGACGAGCCACCGAAGTACAGCGGCGGACGCGGTTGCTGGATCGGCGGATAGAGCAATTTGGCGCCCTTCACGCTGATGTGCTGGCCGTCGTAGTCAACGGTTTCGCCTTCCAGCACACGACGCCAGATCCGCGTGAATTCCACCGAGGCCTGATAGCGCTCTTCGTGGCTGAGAAACAGTCCGTCGCCGGCCAATTCTTCCGGGTCACCGCCAGTCACCAGATTGAACAGCGCACGACCACCGGACAGGCGATCCAGCGTCGCGGCCTGGCGCGCTGCTACTGTCGGGGAAATGATCCCGGGACGCAGGGCGACGAGGAATTTCAGACGCTGGGTCACCGGGATCAGCGACGCCGCCACCAGCCACGAGTCTTCGCAGGAGCGGCCGGTAGGAATCAGCACACCGCCGAAGCCCAGACGATCCGCCGCTTGCGCGACCTGTTGCAGATAACCGTGGTCGACGGCGCGAGCGCCTTCGGCGGTGCCAAGGTAATGGCCGTCACCGTGGGTAGGCAGGAACCAGAAGATATTGAGGCTCATGGAGTGGTCTCCTTGGGGATTCGAGTTACTGGGCTTGGGTGGCCGAGCTTTGGGCCACAGCGGCCGGTGGTGTCCAGATCACATCCTTGATGCTCAGCGGCTTGGGAATCAGCTTGAGCTGGAAGAACGTGTCAGCGATTTTCTGTTGCGCGGCGACCACTTCCGGGGTCAGGAACAGCGCGCCGTAGCCCTGGCGCTTCACCGACGTCAGGGTGATGTCTGCCGGCAGGCCGAGCAGTGGCGCGACCTGCTCGGTGACCTCTTGAGGGTTGGCTTTCGACCACTCGCCGACCGCGCGCACTTCCTCGACGAGGGCCTTGATCACCTCGGGATTTTTCTGTGCGTAAGGCTTGGTCGCGAGATAGAACTGGTGGTTGTCGACGATGCCTTTACCATCGCGCAGGGTGTGCGCTTGCAGTTGTTTCTCGGCGGCGGCCTGGTACGGATCCCAGATAACCCAGGCGTCGACGCTGCCACGCTCGAACGCGGCGCGGGCATCGGCCGGCGGCAGGAAGACGGTTTGAATGTCGGTGTATTTGAGGCCGGCGTCTTCCAGTGCACGTACCAGCAGGTAGTGAACGTTGGAGCCTTTGTTCAGCACGACTTTCTTGCCTTTGAGATCGGCCACCGATTTGATCGGCGAGTCTTTCGGTACAAGGATCGCTTCGCTGTTCGGCGCCGGCGGCTCGTAGGCGACGTAGAGCAAATCAGCGCCAGCAGCCTGGGCAAACACGGGCGGGGTTTCGCCGGTCACGCCGAAATCGATCGAACCGACGTTGAGGCCTTCGAGCAATTGCGGGCCGCCGGGGAATTCAGTCCATTGCACGTCGACGCCTTGGGCGGCCAGACGTTTTTCCAGGGTGCCCTTGGCTTTGAGCAGCACCAGCGTGCCGTATTTCTGATAACCGATCCGCAATGTCTCGGCTTGAGCTTGAGTGATGGCGCCGAAGGTGACAGCCGCAGCAAACAGAGCGACCAGACCACGACGCAAAAATACAGTGCGCATAGCGCTCTCCTTTTTGCTGTTGGGTTTTGGCTGCACCTGCTTGCCCGTTGGCGGGCGAGTAAGGCGAGTACTTCAAATTTCGGTGAGGCTTAAATGCTCCAGCGAGCACTCAACAAACGTTCGTTCAACAGGCCCGGTTCCAGCGGTTTCGGCCGGCGCGCCATGGCGCCGACAAACTGGTCGAGCGCTTCATGCAGACGCTGCTCCAGCGCCGGTGCCAGTTGCGCCTGAGCACTGCCTTCGCCGTAAGCGATCTGGCTGTCCTCGGCGAAAATCCCCTGGAGCATTTCCTGGGCCTTCAATGCCGACAGCACGGGCTTGAGCGCGTAATCGACCACCAGCATGTGGGCGATGCTGCCGCCGGTGGCCATAGGCAAAACAATTTTGTGGTTCAGGGCGCGCTCGGGTAGCAGATCCAGCAGGGTCTTCAACGCTCCGGAAAACGAAGCCTTGTACACCGGCGTGGCGATCAGCAGGCCGTCGGCGTTTTCGATCTGTTGCAGCAGGTCGAGCACCTTAGGGCTGTCGAAGCGGGCATGGAGCAAATCTTCGGCCGGGAAATCCCGTACCTGATAACTCACCACTTCCACCCCTTGCTCCTGCAACCAGCGTTGCGAGCGCTCCAGCAGCACCCCGGAACGGGAGCGCAGGCTGGGACTGCCACCGAGTGAGACGACCAGCATTGAGACAATTCCTTTAGCGTTACAGGCGATTCGCGGGTTGCGATCTCGCTTCGATGGGAGTGACCTTACCAGCTGATTTATATATCTATAAATCATATTTATTCATTTGGTTATACGATTAAGAGATATACGAATCGCGTTTTTCCGGACGAAAAAAAGGCCGTCGAAACGGCCCGAAATCCCCTGCTTAGTGGTTCTGTAGTGACTGGACTAATGCCATCGCGAGCAGGCTCACTCCTACAGGGCAATGCATTTCAAATGTAGGAGTGAGCCTGCTCGCGATGGCGGTGGTGGCTACACCGAGAAACTTTACTTGTTCGGCTGCGGCGTCAGGCGCAGGTATGGCTTCACGGCGCGATAGCCCTTCGGAAAGCGCTTCTTGATCTCTTCCTCGTCCTTGAGTGACGGCACGATCACCACCTCGTCACCGTCCTGCCAGTTGGCCGGCGTGGCCACTTTGTAGTTATCGGTGAGTTGCAGCGAATCGATCACCCGCAGAATCTCGTGGAAGTTGCGTCCGGTGCTCGCTGGATAAGTAATGGTCAGGCGAATCTTCTTGTTCGGATCAATCACGAACAGCGAACGCACGGTCAGCGTGTCGTTGGCATTGGGGTGGATCAGATCGTACAGATCCGAGACCTTGCGATCGGCATCGGCCAGGATCGGGAAGTTGACGAGGGTGTTCTGGGTTTCGTTGATGTCTTCTATCCATTTGTGGTGCGAGTCCACCGGGTCGACCGACAGCGCGATGGCTTTGACGCCGCGCTTGCTGAACTCGTCCTTGAGCTTGGCGGTGAAGCCCAGTTCGGTGGTGCACACCGGGGTGAAGTCCGCCGGGTGGGAAAACAGCACGCCCCAGCTATCGCCCAGCCACTCGTGGAAACGAATCTTGCCGGCGCTGGAATCCTGTTCGAAGTCGGGGGCGATGTCGCCGAGTCTGAGGCTCATGGTGCTGCTCCTGATGAGTTGTTGGAGACCTCAACTGTAGCTTGGGATTTAGCGTCATGAAAAAGAATAAATAATGAGATATTTAGATCTCAAAGGAATATTAAACATCTGTTCACTGGACGCTCGCCGCCATCGCGACGAACATCGGCCGCAAGGTTCGAGAAGGCCTTGAGTTGCTGCAAAGAGGGAAATTCGGGGAGGACTTACGGGGGTGAGTCTGACTCGGAAACGCAAAGCCCCGTCCGGCGCGATGCCGGACGGGGCTTTTTTACATCAGGTGCAGGAGCGCGCTATTACAGCAGCGGGATCGAGTAGCTGACGATCAGGCGGTTTTCATCCTGGTCACGTTGACCTGGGATGTCGTTGCGCCAGGTAGCGTTTTTCCACATGAAGCCGAGGTTTTTCGCCGGGCCTTCTGGAATCACGTAACCGATAGTCAGGTCGCGTTCCCACTCGGAGCGGCCGTTGCCGTTCTCTGCGAATGGACGAGTACCGGAAACGGTGTCGATGTTGTCGCCACGCAGGTAAACCATACCGGCGGTCAGGCCTGGAAGGCCGACTTTGGCGAAGTCATACGAGTAGCGTGCTTGCCAGGTACGCTCGCCGGCACGGCCGAACTTCTGGATCTGCATGTCAGTGATGGTGCCGTTGGACGAACCGTCACCCTGGTTCAGCCAAGGGAAGTCGCTGCTACCGTTGGAAACCTGGTAGCCGCCACCGAAGGTGTGACCTGCAACGGTGTACAGGAACAAGCCGCTGTACAGGTTGTTGTCGACCTTGCCTTTACCGCTAGCCTGACCGGTGTAGTTACCGTTGCTGTAATAGGCCGGAGTGTTGGAGTTGGCACCATCATCCGAGCTGTTGAAGTAGCGCAGGTCGGACTTCAATACGCCCGGGCCGATTGCCCAGTTGTGAACCAGACCCAGGAAGTGCTGCTTGTAGAAGTCTTCCAGGTTGCCGTAGTAGTACTGGGCAGTCAGGTCTTTGGTGATCTTGTAGTCACCACCGGCGTAGATGAACTTGTTGCTGTTGGCGACGCGAGCGTTGGCACCGCCGATCGACAGCTGCTCTTCGTTGCTCGAGTTACGACCTTTCACGTGCTCGACTTGACCACCGACCAGAGTCAGGTCCTTGATCTCGCCGGAAGTGATCTGGCCACCCTGCCAGGTTTGTGGCAGCAGACGACCGTCGTTGGTGACGATGACCGGGTTCTTCGGCTGCAGAGTACCCAGCTTCAGTTCGGTCTGGGAGATCTTGGCCTTGGCAGTCAGACCCAGGCTCGAGAAGTTATCAACAGCTTCGCCGTTGGACTTGCTCGGGAACACAGTGCCGCCGTAGGAAGTCGAGGTAGCACCGTTGGTGCCGCCGCCCGAATCCAGCTTGACGCCCAGCAGGCCGATCGCGTCGATACCGAAGCCGACGGTGCCTTGGGTGTAACCGGAGATGAAGCGCAGATCGAAGCCTTGGCCCCATTCTTCGTTCTTGCTCTGCACGCCCGAAGCGGTTTTGGCAGCGCTGTCGCGGTTGTCGGTGTTGATGTAGAAGTTACGCAGGCCCAAGGTGGCCTTGCTGTCTTCGATGAAACCGGCGGCGCCTGCCTGCTGCGCCATAACCCCTACGGCCACAGCCAGGGCCAAGGTGGACTTGTTCATGTAAAGCTCCTCTCGTTTCTAATTTTTGTGTTTCTGGCCCTGGGTCTGTTGCCCTGGATCCGAGATGCGCGATTAGCGCCAGTTCGTGACTGACAAGTCAATCGTAACCTTGTGTGTCTACGACCAAGGTCTAATCGCAGTGATTTGGTCCGTGCAGAGTAAAGATTTCCTGATAAACCCAAAAAGAATTTATTCATTCTTTTTCATATCATTTCGGAATATGGCCATTGTTTGGCCAGCTTCGCCGGATTACAGCGTATCGGCGACTAAGCTCATTCCTAAATGGTATTTGTTAGCCTTTTTTTATATCGATTAGCTTTGGCGTAACCCCGAATCGTCAAACCCTATCGAAAAGGCGACGCCATGATGGCCAAACGCGCACTATCTAGTCAATTTGTTACAGTTTGTGTATCAGCACTTATTTCTTTTTCTGCCCACGCCGCCAACCTCACGGTCGGTTATCAAACCGGCATTGACCCAAGCAAAGTCCCGCAGGCCGATGGCGTCTATGAGAAAACCATCGGCGAGAAAATCGACTGGCGCCGCTTCAATAGTGGCCCGGAAGTTGTGACAGCCATTGCATCCGGTGACGTGCAGATCGGCAACCTCGGCTCCAGTCCGCTGGCGGCCGCCGCTTCGCGCAATCTGCCGATCGTCGCGTTCATTGTCTCGGCGCAGATTAATGCCGCCGAAGCACTGGTCGTGCGCAACGGCAGCGGTATCAATACACCGCAGGACCTGGTCGGCAAGACCATCGCCACACCCTTCGTTTCTACCTCCCACTACAGCCTGCTCGGTGCGCTCAAGCACTGGGGCCTGGACACCTCGAAAGTCAAAGTGGTGAACCTGCAACCCGCGGAAATCGCCGCTGCGTGGAAGCGCGGTGATATTGATGGGGCATTTGTCTGGTCGCCGGCTCTGGGCGAAATCCGCAAGACCGGCAAGACCCTTACGGACGCTGCGCAGGTCGGTCAGTGGGGTGCGCCCACCTTTGAAGTCTGGGTCGCCCGTAAAGACTTCGCCGAGAAGCATCCTGACGTTGTAGCCAAATTTGCCAAGGTCACTCTAGACGCGTTTGCCGATTACGCCAGCCATAAAGACAGCTGGACGGCAGACTCCGAGCCTGTGCAGAAAATCGCCAAACTGACCGGTGCCAATGCCGCCGACGTGCCGGAATTACTCGCAGGCTCAGCGTTCCCGGATGCCAAGGCACAGCAGACCACTGCGCTGCTGGACGGCGGCACAGCGAAGGCAATTGGCGAGACGGCGAAGTTTTTGAAGGAGCAAGGCAAGGTTGAAACGGTGCTGCCGGATTACTCGCCGTACGTCAGCGCGAAATTCATCACCGAATAATTGCGAAATCCATCACTGGCTGAATGAAACCTGTGGCGAGGGGATTTATCCCCGATGGGGCGCGCAGCAGTCCCAAAAGCGGGGCCGCTGCGCGCCCCATCATCGGGGATAAATCCCCTCGCCACAAAAGCGCCTCACCTGTCTTCAGAGGGTCTTTTCGAAGATTTTCGAGTTGCGCTGATAGTTGTACAGCGACGCCCGCGCCGCCGGCATACGCTCGACGCTGCTCGGCTCGAATCCACGTTCGCGGAACCAGTGCGCAGTGCGGGTGGTGAGGACGAATAGCGTCTTCAAGCCCTGCGCGCGGGCGCGGGTCTCGATGCGTTCCAGCAGTTCATCACCGCGACCACCATGGCGATACTCCGGATTCACCGCCAGGCACGCCAGCTCACCGGCATCCGAATCGGCAATCTGGTACAGCGCCGCACAGGCGATGATCATGCCTTCGCGCTCGACCACGCTGAACTGCTCGATCTCGCGCTCCAGCACTTCGCGCGAACGCCGCACCAGAATCCCCTGCTCTTCCAGCGGGCTGATCAAGTCGAGCAAGCCGCCGACATCTTCAATCGCCGCCTCGCGTACCAGTTCGAATTGCTCTTGTGCCACCAGCGTACCGCCACCGTCACGGGTGAACAGCTCGGTCAGCAGCGCGCCGTCTTCGGCGTAGCTGACGATGTGGCTGCGCGCCACACCGCCACGGCAGGCTTCAGCCGCTGCATCCAGCAACTCCGCTTGATAGTTGCTGCTGCCCAGACGCTGCAAATGCGCCGGCACTTGTTGCGGACGCAATTCACGCACCAGTTTGCCGTTCTCGTCGATCAGACCGAGGTCGGCGCCGAACAGCAGTAGCTTGTCGGCGCCCAGGTCGATAGCGGCGCGGGTGGCGACGTCTTCGCAAGCGAGGTTGAAGATTTCCCCGGTCGGCGAGTAGCCCAGCGGCGACAGCAAAACGATCGAACGCTCATCGAGCAGACGATTGATGCCTTTGCGGTCGACCCGGCGTACTTCGCCGGTGTGATGGTAATCAACGCCTTCGAGCACGCCGATTGGCCGCGCCGTGACCAGATTGCCGCTGGCCACGCGCAGGCGCGAGCCCTGCATCGGCGACGAGGCCATGTCCATCGACAGCCGTGCCTCGATGGCGATGCGCAACTGGCCGACCGCGTCGATCACACACTCCAGCGTTGCCGCATCGGTGATGCGCATGCCGTGATGGTAATGCGGGGTCAGGCCGCGAGCGGCGAGGCGGGTTTCAATCTGCGGGCGCGAACCGTGCACCAGCACCAGGCGCACGCCGAGGCTGTGCAGCAAGACGAGGTCGTGGACGATGTTGCCGAAATTCGGATGCTCCACGCCGTCGCCGGGCAGCATGACGACGAAGGTGCAATCGCGGTGGGCATTGATGTAAGGGGACGCGTGACGAAGCCAATTAACGTATTCGGGCATGAACCTGGGCCTGTAATAAATAGCAGCCGAAAAAAGGGCGAAACGAAAAACGCACAGCGGGCTGATGGTTATCGTCGGAACAGGCTTGGCGACACGCGCGCTCTCCTCATGAATACGGGTTGGAATGCTGGCAATTTACAGCGTTTGATCGGATAAGCCACATACCCCCTGTGGGAGCGAGCCTGCTCGCGAAAACGGTGTATCAGTCGACATTAGGCATCTGAAATGACGCTTTCGCGAGCAGGCTCGCTCCCACAGGGGGACATCATGTTTTGTCCGGGCTCAGACAGTAATGTTCAATCAGTTGCCGTAATAGATGCACGGTAGGCTGCAAACGTGACATTTCAAGGTACTCGCCGGGCTGGTGCGCACAGGCAATGTCGCCGGGGCCGAGGACAATGGTTTCGCAGCCAAGGCGCTGAAGATAAGGCGCTTCAGTGCCGAACGCTACCGCTTCAGCCATGTGGCCGGTGAGTTTTTCCGCTATCCGTACCAGTTCGGCGTCTTCGGACTGCTCGAACGGTGGCACTTCCGGGAACAACGGTTTGTAATCGATCTTCACCTGATGCCGTTCGGCAACCGGGTTGAGCTTGCGCAGGATTTCCGCGCGGAGGACTTTCGGGGCCATGCCCGGCAATGGCCGCAGGTCGAACTCCAGCGAACACTGACCGCAGATGCGGTTGGGGTTGTCGCCGCCATGGATGCAACCGAAGTTCATCGTCGGTTGCGGCACGCTGAATTGCGGGTTGTTGAACTCACGCTGCCATAACAGGCGCAGACCGCGAAGTTCGCCAATGGCATCGTGCATTGCTTCGAGGGCGCTATGGCCCAGGCGCGGATCCGACGAGTGGCCGCTCTGCCCGAGGATGTCGATGCGCTCCATCATGATGCCTTTGTGCATGCGGATCGGCTTGAGCCCGGTCGGCTCGCCAATCACCGCCGCGCGACCCAACGGACGCCCGGCCTCGGCCAGCGCCCGGGCGCCGGACATCGAGCTTTCTTCATCGCACGTGGCAAGAATCAGCAGCGGTTGCTTGAAGGGCTGATCGAGCAGCGGCAACACAGCCTCGATGATCAGGGCAAAAAAACCCTTCATGTCACAACTGCCCAGCCCGACCCAGCGCCCATCGACTTCGGTGAGTTTCAGCGGATCGGTCTGCCATAACGCATCGTCGTACGGCACCGTGTCGCTGTGCCCGGCCAGCACCAGCCCGCCGGGGCCGCTGCCAAAGCTGGCGAGCAGGTTGAATTTGCCGGGGCTGACCTGCTGGATGTCGCAACTGAAGCCCAGATCGCCGAGCCAGCCTGCGAGCAAATCGATCACCGCCCGGTTGGACTGATCCAGGCTCGGTTGGGTACAGCTGACCGACGGCGCGGCAATCAGCGCGACGAACTGGTCTTGCATGGACGGCAAAGGCATCGCTGACTCCCACTCCCGATTTGAAGTCCATCATAGAGCCATCCGGCGTCAGGAATAAACCGCCGCAGGGCGTAGGACGAATCAGTCCTGTACACTGCACGGCCTTGGCAGCCACACATTCCCCCGGCTGCGCTCCCGATCCTGGATTTTCCGGCCATGCAGAAAGAAACCGAAATCAAACTCCGCGTCAGCCGCGAAACCCTCGCCGCTCTGCGCGAGCACCCGTTACTGAAAAAACGCAACAAAAGTGGCTGGGAACGCCGTGAGTTGATGAATCAGTACTTCGACACGCCCGAGCGCGATCTGGCCCAGGCCAAAGTTGCCCTGCGCCTGCGCAAGGATGGCGACGAGGTGATTCAGACCCTCAAGACCCGTGGCCAGAGCGTCGCCGGGCTGTCCGAACGTAATGAATACGACTGGAAGTTGCCGAAAGCCAAGCTCGACGTAAAGAAACTCGACGGCGAATGCTGGCCCGAGTCGCTGGCCGAGCTGGACAAGAAAACCCTCAAGCCGATCTTCACCACCGATTTCGTTCGCGAGCGCGCCGAAATCGCCTGGGGCCGTGGCAAGACCAAAGTGGTCATCGAAGCAGCGCTGGACCTGGGTCATGTAGTGGTCGGCAAACAGAAAGAAGAAATCTGCGAGCTGGAACTGGAACTGCGCGAGGGCGAGCCTGCCGCGCTGCTGGAGCTGGCCGCTGAACTGGCCGAAACCCTGGCGCTGATGCCGTGCGACATCAGCAAGGCTGAGCGCGGCTATCGTCTGTACGACGCCAACAGCTACTCGCTGAGCCTGCCAGCGCCTGAGCTGACCCCGGAAACTCAACTCGACGACGCTTTCGCTGCGCTGAGCTGGCACTTGCTTGGCAGCAGCCAGCGTCTGGCTGAGCAATACCGTTTCAACGGCCACTGGCGCCTGTTGCTCGACTGGGTTGAAAACCTCGCGGAAATGCGCGCCCTGCTCAGCAGCCTCGGCCAGGCTGCACCGCGTCAGGCGACGCACGACCTGCGCGTGGCCCTCGATGCCTTGCTGGAAGACTGGCGCCCGCTGGTGCAGGCCGGTATCGAAGACGAAGACGTACGCAAAGCCGCGCCGGAGCAATTCCTCGAAGAACTCGAAGACCCGCGCTGGGGCCTGTTCTCGCTGACCACGTCGCGCTGGTTGCTGGCCCGCACATGGACCGCTGACCGTAACGTGCGGGGCAACCGTCAGGGTGGCGCGCAATTGCACAGCTGGTTGCCGCGCACATTGGGCGAAGAAGCGACTGCCCTGCAATTGCAGCGTTATCAGCAGCAGCCAGAAGATCTGGCTGAACAACTGCCGCGTATCGAGCGCATTCAGGTCTGGCTGCACCACGCGCGTAACGTGCTGGAGATCCCGGAAATGGATCGTCTGTACGGCGAGCTGAACAAGTTGGCACAGTTGGCCAACGAGCCGACGATCACTGACGAACTGCTCGATGCGCGCAAGCAGCAGGCAATTGCGGTTTACCAGAACCGTGCCTGGAAAATGCTGCTGCGCATGTAATTACCCTGTGGCGAGGGGATTTATCCCCGTTGGGGCGCGCAGCGGCCCTGCTTTTATTGAAGAGCTGGGGCTGCTTCGCAGCCCAACGGGGATAAATCCCCTCGCCACAAAGGCCAGCCGCACTAAACCGGGAGGCTGGTGGTGGATTTGATCTCCGACAGCGCCACAATCGAGTTCACTTCCTGTATCCCCGGCACCAGCGAGAGTTTCTCGAAGAAGAACCGCTCATACGCCTCGATGTCCGCCGCGACAATGCGCAACAGAAAATCCACCGCGCCCATCAGCACATAACACTCCAGCACTTCCGGGAACCCGCGAATCGCCTCGGTGAACTCTGTGAAGTTCGAGCGCCCGTGCGCATTGAGTTTGATCTCGGCAAAGATTTGCGTATTCAGGCCAATCTTCTTGCGATCAAGCAAGGTCACTTGCCCGCGAATGATGCCCTCCTCCTTCATCCGCTGAATCCGCCGCCAGCAAGGCGATTGCGACAGGCCGACCTGTTCGGCGATCTGCGCGCTCGACAGCGAAGCGTCCTCTTGCAGCAGGGCGAGAATCCTGCGGTCGTAGCTGTCCAGTTCACTGTGCATAAAAAAACCTCTAATCAAACACCTTGCGAATCAATCCATTCGATCAACCGCCAATAACGCCGATCATAGCCAAGAAATACCCCGCATCGAATGTAAAAATTCCTCCAGTGATTTTGGAGACTTCTTATGCCGCATCTCGAAGCCGTGAACAGCGCGCCAACCCGCGCCGATGTCTGGAACGTCAGCAATGCCCACTGCCTGGCGCAGTATCAGATTCTTGCCGAGGCCGAGCCGGACTTGCTGGTGCGGGTGCTCAACCTGTTCGCGCTGCAGTTCCTCACGCCCGAACAGGTCAACGTGCAACGGCTGGACGATCTGCTGTCGATCGACTTGGTCATGGGCGGCTTGAGCTGGCACCGCGCGCAAGTGATCGCGGAAAAACTTCGTAACCTGATCAGCGTCTGCTCGGTGAATCTGCAAAATGCCGACAGCGCCTGGGCCGCGCCAGCGCAAGCGGCCGGCTGACAAATCCGGCAACGGCTTCGTCGGGTAGTGGCCCAACGGTCTGCCCGCCCACGACTATCCTTTTGCGCAATGTCGCTTAAAAGGAAGCCCGCATGTCCGTTCAACTCGTCACTCAGGACCGCTGGCTGGAACTCAACGATGTGTTGCGAGAACTGGTCGCCCAAGGCTTTATCGGTCAGGACGCGGCGGAACAGGCGCTGAATGCCCGGCGCCGCCACGCCGCCCACGGTCAGATGCATCCGCTGGAATTTATCGCCAGCCAGCAACTCGACGACCTCAGTCGCCCAGGCAAACACCTCGACCTGGAAAGCCTGACTCTGTGGCTGGCGCAGCAGGCCGGCCAGGCGTATTTGCGCATCGATCCGCTAAAGATCAACGTTGCCGCCATCACTCCGTTGATGTCCTACGCCTTTGCCCAACGGCACAAGATTCTCGCCGTGGCGGTCGACCGCGATGCGGTCACCGTGGCCAGCGCCCAGCCCTATGTCACGGGATGGGAAGCCGATCTGACTCACGTCTTGAAGCTGCCGATCAAACGGGTGGTGGCCAACCCGGCGGACATCCAGCGCTTCAGCGTCGAGTTCTTTCGACTGGCGAAATCGGTCAGCGGCGCCAGCAATGCCGACACCCAGAGCGGCAACCTCGGCAACTTCGAACAGTTGCTCAACCTCGGCGCCAGCGATCAGGAGCCGGACGCCAACGACGCGCACATCGTCAACATCGTCGATTGGCTCTTCCAGTACGCCTTCCAGCAGCGCGCCAGCGATATCCACATCGAACCTCGGCGTGAGCAAGGCACCGTGCGCTTTCGCATCGACGGCGTGCTGCACAACGTCTATCAATTCCCGCCGCAGGTGACCATGGCGATTGTCAGCCGCCTGAAAAGCCTCGGGCGGATGAACGTCGCCGAAAAACGCAAACCCCAGGATGGCCGGGTCAAGACCAAGACCCCGGACGGCGGTGAGGTCGAGTTGCGTCTTTCAACGCTGCCTACTGCGTTCGGCGAAAAAATGGTCATGCGGATTTTTGACCCGGAAGTGTTGCTCAAGGATTTCGATCAACTGGGCTTCAGCGCCGACGACCTGCGGCGCTGGCAAGACATGACCCGCCAGCCCAACGGGATCATTCTGGTCACCGGGCCGACTGGTTCGGGCAAGACCACCACGCTGTACACCACGCTGAAAAAACTGGCGACGCCGGAGGTCAACCTCTGCACCATCGAAGACCCGATCGAAATGGTCGAACCGGCGTTCAATCAGATGCAGGTCCAGCACAACATCGACCTGAGCTTTGCCGCCGGGGTGCGCGCACTGATGCGACAAGACCCGGACATCATCATGATTGGCGAGATCCGTGACCTCGAAACCGCCGAAATGGCCATTCAGGCGGCGCTCACCGGGCATCTGGTGTTGTCGACCCTGCACACCAACGACGCCCCCAGTGCGATCAGTCGCCTGCTCGAACTCGGCGTGCCGCATTACCTGATCAAAGCCACCGTGCTCGGGGTCATGGCCCAGCGTCTGGTGCGCACCTTGTGCCCGCACTGCAAAGTACCGCTGGCGCTGGAGGAAGAAGATTGGCAAACCCTGACCCGCCCCTGGCAAGCGCCATTGCCGGGCAATGCGCAACGGGCCATCGGTTGCGTGGAATGCCGCGACACCGGTTATCACGGTCGCGCCGGGGTGTACGAAATCATGCAACTGAGCGACAGCCTCAAGGCATTCATCACCCCCGACACCGACCTCACGGCGATCCGTCGTCAGGCTTTCAAGGAAGGTATGCGCAGCCTGCGCCTGTCCGGCGCGCAGAAAGTCGCAGCGGGGCTGACGACGGTTGAGGAGGTGCTGCGAGTGACGCCGCAGAGCGAGCAGAAATGAGCAAATTGCCATCAATCAGTTCTTAACCCCGGGCCACGCCGTTACACTTGCACCACTGATCTATCCAACAAGGAATCGTTATGCAGACCGGAAGTGTACTTTTACTGTTTGTGGCCCTGGCCGTCGCCATCCTGTTCATGGGCTTCAAAGTCGTGCCGCAAGGGTTCGAGTGGACGGTCGAGCGCTTCGGTCGCTACACCAACACCCTCAAGCCTGGGCTGAACATCATCATTCCGGTGATGGACCGGATCGGGCGCAAGATCAACGTGATGGAAAGCGTGCTGGATATCCCGCCGCAGGAAGTCATCACCGCCGACAACGCTACGGTGCAGATCGATGCGGTGTGCTTTTTCCAGGTAGTGAACACCGCCCAGGCAGCGTACGAGGTGAACAACCTTGAGCACGCCATTCGTAATCTGCTGCAAACCAACATCCGCACCGTGCTCGGCTCGATGGAACTCGATGCGATGCTCAGCCAGCGTGACAACATCAACGAACGTCTGCTGCGCACCGTCGACGAAGCCACCGCGCCGTGGGGCATCAAGATCACCCGGATCGAAATCAAGGACATCAGCCCGCCTGCCGATCTGATGGCGGCGATGTCCGGGCAGATGAAAGCCGAGCGGATCAAACGCGCGCAAATCCTCGAAGCCGAAGGCCTGCGCGCCTCGGCGATCCTCACCGCCGAGGGCAAGAAGCAGGCACAGATTCTCGAAGCCGAAGGTAGTCGTCAGGCCGCATTCCTCGAGTCGGAAGCCCGTGAGCGTCAGGCCGAAGCCGAAGCTCAGGCGACCAAAGTGGTGTCCGAGGCCATCGCTGGCGGTAACGTTCAGGCGGTCAACTATTTCGTTGCACAGAAATACATCGACGCGCTGGGCAAACTGGCGTCGGCCAACAACAGCAAAGTGATCCTGATGCCGCTGGAAGCCAGTTCGATGATCGGCGCCGTGGGCGGGATCGGCGAAATCGTCAAGGCGACCTTCGACGGCAAGAAGGCCTGAGTCATGCCAACCGAACTGTTCACCTTCTGGAGTTGGCTGGGGCTGGGCACCATGTTGCTGATCCTCGAAGTGTTCGGGGCGGGCGGCTACCTGTTGTGGATCGGCATGGCAGCGGCCGCTGTGGGCGTCACTACGTTCGTGTTGCCAACCCTGCCGTGGGAGATTCAACTGCTGCTGTTTGCCGTGTTTTCAATTCTCACGGCGCTGTATTGGTGGCGCCGTCAGCGCACGGCAGTGCGCAGCAGCGATCAACCACTGCTGAACCTGCGCGGTCAGGAATTGATCGGCAAAGTGTTCGTGGTCAGTGAGGCGATTGTCGACGGTCGCGGCAAGATCAAGGTGGCCGATGGCGTGTGGATCGCTCGCGGGCCGGACACAGCGCTCGGCGAACGCGTGCGCGTGACCGGGCAGCAGGGCGCGGTTTTGCTAGTGGAACACGCCGAATAGCCCGGCACGGAACCGGATCGGGAAAATGACGATCCAACGCCATAGTTAACCCCCAGGAGTCACCTAATCATGCGTCTCAAACTTGCTGTCGCCACCCTGGCCTTGCTGTCCCTTCCTGTTGGCTCAGCGATGGCCGACAGCTTTTGGCGTAACGTCATTTCGTCCGGTGCAACCACCGGCTCGACTTACCTGACCTTCAAGGATCACAAGCTGATCGTCGCCGCGCAGGACGATGCCGGCAGCTTCGTCGCCAGTGACGGCGGCATTCGTGGGCCGTATCTGGAAGCGGCGATGCAGAAAGTGCGCGCCGATAACCCGGGCTTGCAGGCGACCGATATGGAATTGGCCAATGCGATTCTGGCGAAGAACGCCGTGGCTTCCGAGTAAGCCTTGCGCCAACAGAAAATGCCGCTCAAATGAGCGGCATTTTTTTGTTCGTTTTTTGATCGCACCGCGCTCCCTTGTAGGAGTGAGCCTGCTCGCGATAGCGGTGTGTCAGGCAATATCTGCGGTGACTTATCGACCGCTATCGCGAGCAGGCTCACTCCTACAAGGGTTCTGTGGAACCTGAAGATCAGCGGTAATCGTCCACCGGGACGCACGCGCAAAACAGATTGCGATCGCCATAGACGTTATCCACCCGATTCACCGCCGGCCAATATTTGTGTGCCTTGGTGTGCGCATCCGGGGTAATGCCTTGCTCGATGCTGTACGGCCGCTCCCACACCCCGGTGACATCCGCGAGGGTATGCGGCGCTCGTTTCAGCGGGTTGTCTTCCGCCGGCCAGTTGCCATTCTGCACCTCGGTGATTTCTGCGCGGATGCTCAGCATCGCGCCGATGAAACGGTCCAGTTCCGCCTTGGACTCACTCTCGGTCGGTTCGACCATCAACGTCCCCGGCACTGGAAATGACATGGTCGGCGCGTGAAAGCCGTAATCCATCAGCCGCTTGGCGACGTCTTCCTCGCTGATCCCGGTCTGCGCTTTCAATGGTCGCAGATCAAGAATGCATTCATGCGCCACCCGCCCATTGCGCCCGGTGTACAGCACCGCAAACGCGCCGGATAAATGCTGCGCCAGATAATTCGCCGCGAGAATCGCCACCTCACTCGCATCGGCCAATTGCGGGCCCATCATGGCGATGTACATCCAGCTGATCGGCAGAATACTCGCACTTCCCCACGGCGCCGCGCTGACCGCGCCGTTCTGCGCGAGCGGCCCGTCAATCGGCACCACCGGGTGATTGGCGACGAACGGCGCAAGGTGCGCGCGAATGCCAATCGGCCCCATGCCCGGCCCGCCACCGCCATGGGGAATGCAGAAGGTCTTGTGCAAATTCATGTGCGAGACATCGGCGCCAATGTCTGCCGGCCGCGCCAGCCCGACTTGCGCATTGAGGTTGGCGCCGTCCATGTACACCTGACCGCCATGCTGGTGGATAACCTCGCAAATCTCGCTGATGCCCTCCTCGTACACACCGTGAGTCGACGGATAGGTCGCCATCAGGCACGACAATTTATCCCCCGCTTCGATGGCTTTCTTCTTCAAGTCCTCCAGATCGACGTTGCCGGCCTCGTCGCATTCCACGATCACCACGCGCATCCCGGCCATCTGTGCCGAGGCCGGGTTGGTGCCGTGGGCCGAGGAGGGAATCAGGCAGATATCGCGCGCGCCCTGCTGACGGCTCTCATGATATTTGCGGATCGCCAGCAGCCCGGCGTACTCGCCCTGAGCGCCGGAGTTGGGTTGCATGCAGATCGCATCGAACCCGGTGATCGCGCACAACCAACGCTCCAGCTCCTCGATCATCAGCGTGTAACCAATGGCCTGCTCGCGAGGCACAAACGGATGCAGGTTGGCGAATTGCGGCCAGGTGATCGGGATCATCTCGCTGGTGGCGTTGAGTTTCATGGTGCAGGAGCCCAGCGGAATCATCGACTGGTTGAGCGCCAGATCCTTGTTCTCCAGTTGCTTGAGGTAACGCAGCATCTCGGTTTCGCTGTGATGGGCGTTGAACACCGGATGCCGCAGATAAGGCGTGTTGCGCTGCAAGTCGTCGGGAATGCCTGAAGCCAGCACTTCAGCATCAAGTTCCGCGACGTTCATTCCATGATCGGCACCTAGCAGCACATCGAACAGCCGCGCGACGGTGTTTTCATCACAGGTTTCGTCGAGGCTCAGACCGACGCGGCCACGGCCGAGAATTCTCAGATTGATCTGCGCACTCTGGGCGCTTTCGATGATCGCGGTTTGCACGCCGCCAACGTCGAGTGTCAGCGTGTCGAAAAACTGTGCGTTGAGCCGTTTGATCCCGCGACGCTCAAGACCCGCCGCCAGAATGCAGGTCAACCGATGCACGCGCTGGGCGATCCGTTTCAGACCTTCCGGGCCGTGGTACACCGCGTAGAAACTGGCAATGTTGGCCAACAGCACTTGCGCCGTGCAGATGTTCGAATTGGCCTTCTCGCGGCGGATATGTTGCTCGCGGGTTTGCAGGGCCATGCGCAACGCGACGTTGCCGCGGGCGTCTTTCGACACGCCGATGATTCTGCCGGGAATCGCCCGTTTGTATTCTTCGCGGCTGGCAAAAAACGCTGCATGCGGGCCGCCATACCCCATCGGCACGCCGAAGCGCTGGGACGAACCGAACACCACATCGGCGCCCAACTCGCCCGGTGGCGTCAGCAACAGCAAACTCAACAAATCCGTGGCGACGCAAGCCAGCGCCTGTTGCGCATGCAAATGGTCGATCAGCGGCCGCAAATCACGGATTTCGCCGTGGGTATCGGGGTATTGCAGCAGCGCGCCGAACACCTGGTGCTGTTTCAAGTTATCCACAGCGTCGACGATCAGCTCGAAACCGAAACCTTCAGCACGGGTTTGCACCACCGAAATGGTTTGCGGATGGCAGTTCTCGTCGACAAAAAACAGATTGCTCTTCGACTTCGCTACACGCTTGGCCAGCGCCATGGCCTCGGCAGCCGCAGTGGCTTCGTCGAGCAACGAAGCGTTGGCCAGCTCCAGGCCGGTGAGGTCGATGGTCAATTGCTGGAAATTCAGCAGCGCTTCGAGCCGCCCCTGGGCGATCTCCGGTTGATAGGGCGTATAGGCGGTGTACCAGCCGGGATTTTCCAGCACATTGCGCAAGATCACCGTCGGCGTCAGGGTGGCGTAGTAGCCCATACCGATCAGGCTGGTCCAAAGCTGATTCTGCTCGGCATACCCACGCAGTTTGGCCAGCGCCGCTGGCTCGTCCAGTGCTGGCGGCAGATCCAGTGCGCGATTGAAGCGGATACCCGGCGGCACGGTTTGCTCGATGAGTTCGACCCGACTGCCGAGGCCAAGGCTGTCGAGCATCGCCTGCTGCTCGGCGGCGTCGGGGCCGAGGTGGCGGCGCAGGAAGGCCTCGGGATCGCGTAACTGGCTCAGGGACGGCAACTGGGACATGACGGGCTCTCTCTTGGCTGGCGCTCGGCGTCAATGCAACACGGTCAAACCAGCATAGCAGCCGATAACGACGCGCACGGCTTGGCGGCCGAGGGTGTTCCGGGCCATGCTGTGACGCCTGCCTCAGGCATCCAACCCTCGGATGATCGAAGCCCCATGAGCCAACTGCCCTTTCTGCCTTTCTCCAAACCCGTTATCGATGAAGCGACGATTGCCGCCGTTGGCGACGTGCTGCGCTCCGGCTGGATTACCAGTGGGCCAAAGGTTCAGGCCTTTGAAGCGCAGCTGTCGGAGTACTTCGGCGGGCGCCCTGTGCGCACGTTCAATTCCGGCACTTGCACCATGGAAATCGCCTTGCGCATCGCCGGCATCGGCCCCGGCGACGAGGTCATCACCACGCCGATTTCCTGGGTGGCCACGGCCAATGTGATCCTTGAAGTCGGCGCCACGCCAGTGTTTGCCGACATCGACCCGGTGACCCGCAACATCGATCTGGATCAACTGGAAGCGGCGATTACACCACGCACCAAAGCGCTGATTCCGGTGTATCTCGCCGGTTTGCCGGTGGACATGGATCGTCTCTACGCCATTGCCCGCAAACACAATCTGCGCATTGTCGAAGACGCCGCTCAGGCCCTGGGATCGAGCTGGAACGGCCAGCGCATCGGCGCCACGGGCGACTTCGTGTCGTTCAGTTTTCAGGCGAACAAGAATGTCACCTGCTCCGAAGGCGGATGCCTGGTGCTGAACACACCTGAAGAAGCACGGCTGGCCGAGAAGTACCGCTTGCAGGGCGTGACGCGTAATGGCTTCGACGGTCTGGACGTTGATGTGTTGGGCGGCAAGTTCAACATGACGGATGTTGCGGCCACCATCGGCCTCGGGCAATTCGCTCACATTGAAGCGCTGACCGCTCATCGCCGTGAACTGGCTCGGCATTACTTCAAATGTTTTTGCGATGACTTCGAAGCGGTTTATGGCGCGCAACTGCCGCCGGCGGATTTCGATAACAGCAACTGGCACCTGTTTCAGCTGGTATTGCCAGAACGTGGGGATGGCTTACCGGCGCGGGCGACGTTCATGGAGCAGATGCAGGCGCATGGTGTCGGCATCGGCTATCACTACCCGCCGATTCACTTGCTGAGTTTGTATCGCGAGCGCGGTTGCAAAGAAGGGATGTTGCCAGTGGCGGAGCGTGTCGGACGGCTGATCGTCTCGCTGCCGATGTTTACCAGCATGAACAAGGACGACGTCGAGCGTTCAGTGGCCGCAGTAAAAACCGTATTGCGCGAAGCCTGACAGGCAGGCACACCCAACTGTGGCGAGGGGATTTATCCCCGATCGGCGGCGTAGCCGTCGTATTCCACCGCGTTGGGTCTGCTGGATAATCCGCGAAGCAGCATTTGGGGGCGGCTTCGCCCCCATCGGGGATAAATCCCCTCGCCACAGGGTTATTCGCCGATGGCGGCTTTGTAGGCAGCGGCGTCGAGCAGCTTGTCCAGCTCAGCCTTGTCGCTTGGCTTGAGCTTGAAGATCCACGCACCGTAAGGGTCAGAGTTCAGCAGCTCTGGCGAGCCGCTGAGTTCTTCGTTGACTGCAATCACTTCACCGCTGATCGGCGAATAGATGTCGGAAGCGGCTTTCACCGACTCGACCACACCGGCCTGATCTTCGGCGGCGAATACCTTGCCGACTTCGGTCAACTCGACGAACACCACATCACCCAGCGCTTCTTGCGCGTGATCGCTGATGCCCACAGTGACGGTGCCGTCAGCTTCCAGACGCGCCCATTCATGACTTTCGGCAAAACGCAGTTCAGCGGGGATATTGCTCATCTTCGGTGTCCTCAGGAATTGGGTCAGCGGTCATGCCCGCCAAAAAAGGTTAGATCAAAGTTTTGCCATGGCGTACGAAGGTCGGTTTGACCACCCGTACCGGGTACCACTTGCCACGGATTTCCACTTCGGCGCGGTCGGCGGTTGCCATCGGAACACGCGCCAGGGCAATCGATTTGCTCAGCGTAGGAGAGAAACTACCACTGGTGATCTCCCCTTCGCCAACATCGGCGATACGAACCACTTGATGAGCGCGCAAAACACCGCGTTCTTCCAGCACCAGACCGACCAGTTTGTGCGCAACGCCAGCGGCTTTTTCCGCCTCCAGCGCAGCGCGGCCGATGAACTGGCGGGCGGCGGGTTCCCAGGCAATGCTCCAGGCCATGTTCGAGGCGAGCGGCGAAACGTCTTGATGAATGTCCTGACCGTAGAGGTTCATCCCGGCCTCGACGCGCAAGGTGTCGCGGGCACCGAGGCCGATCGGGGAAATACCGGCCCCCACCAGTTCATTGAAGAACGCCGGGGCCTGATCGGCCGGCAGGGCGATTTCCAGACCGTCTTCGCCGGTGTAGCCGGTACGGGCAATGAACCAGTCGCCGTCGACGTAGGCTTCGAAAGGTTTGAGCTGCTGGATCAGCGTGGCGCGGGACTGGGTCACCAGTTCGGCAATCCTGTGCCGGGCCTGCGGGCCCTGAATGGCCAGCATCGCCAGCTCTGAGCGCTCGTGCAATTGCACGTCGAAATCGCCGAGCTGCGCGTTCATCCAGGCCAGATCCTGATCGCGGGTAGAGGCGTTGACCACCAGACGATAGCCGTCGTCGAGGCGGTAGACGATCATGTCGTCGACGATGCCGCCGCGCTCGTTGAGCATGGTGCTGTACAACGCTCGGCCGGGGCGGTGCAGGCGCTCGACGTCATTGGCCAGCAAGTGCTGGAGCCAGGCTTTGGCCTGTGGGCCGTCAACATCGATCACGGTCATGTGGGATACATCGAACACCCCGCAATCGCGGCGCACTTCGTGGTGCTCCTCGACCTGCGAGCCGTAATGCAGTGGCATGTCCCAACCGCCAAAATCGACCATCTTCGCGCCGAGGGCGAGATGCAGGTCATACAGAGGCGTACGCTGTCCCATGGGTTTCTCCTTCCGGGCGTGGCGAAGGTGCGGACAGCCGCTGTACGGAGTGAAAGCCTTGAAATACAAGGCTCTCAGCCGATTCCAGCGAACGGGTCTGTCAGACGATCCGCACCGAATGCCGCGCATTGTAGCCGCATGATTCAGGACTGACGACTAAGTGTTTCGGTGCGCCGAGCGGCGGATCAGGCCAATGACCGGCAACAGACCCACCAAAACCAGGGTCAGTGCCGGCAACGACGCGCGCGCCCATTCCCCTTCGCTGGTCATTTCAAAGATCCGCACCGCCAGCGTGTCCCAGCCAAACGGGCGCATCAGCAGGGTCGCGGGCATTTCCTTGAGCACATCGACGAACACCAGCAACGCCGCGCTCAAGGTGCCGGGCAGCAACAGCGGCAGATACACTTTGAAAAACAGTCGCGGCCCACTGACACCCAGGCTACGTGCCGCTTCGGGCAAAGACGGCCGTATACGCGCCAGGCTGCTTTCCAGCGGGCCATACGCCACGGCAATGAAGCGCACCAGATAGGCCATCAGCAACGCCGCCAGACTGCCGAGCAGCAACGGTTTGCCCGCGCCACCGAGCCAGCCCGAGAGCGGAATGACCAGCTCGCGATCCAGATAACTGAAAGCCAGCATGATCGACACCGCCAGCACCGACCCCGGCAACGCATAACCAAGATTGGCCAGACCGACCCCGGAGTTGATCGCCTGCGTTGGCGCCAACCGGCGAGCGAAGACCAGCAACAAAGCGACGCTGACGGTAATCAATGCGGCCATGCCACCTAAATAGAGGGTATGCAGGATCAGCCCGGCGTAACGCTCGTCCAGATCGAAGCGCCCACGCTGCCAGAACCAGACGATCAATTGCAGCATCGGAATGACGAACGCGCAGGCGAAGACCAGGCCGCACCAGCTCATCGCCGCGAACGCCTTGAGCCCGCGCAAGTGGTACAGGGCTTTGACCCGTGGCCGCTCGTTGCTTGCGCGGTTTGCGCCGCGGGCGCGACGTTCGCCGTAGAGCACCAGCATCACCACCAGCAGTAACAGGCTGGCCAGTTGCGCCGCGCTGGGCAGGCTGAAGAAGCCGTACCAGGTTTTGTAGATCGCTGTGGTGAAGGTGTCGAAGTTGAACACCGACACCGCACCAAAATCGGCGAGGGTTTCCATCAGCGCCAACGCCACGCCGGCACCGATGGCCGGGCGCGCCATCGGCAATGCCACGCGCCAGAACGCTTGCCACGGCGATTGCCCAAGCACCCGCGCGGCCTCCATCAGACCTTTGCCCTGAGCAAGAAACGCAGTACGCGCCAGCAGGTAAACGTAGGGATAGAAGACCAGCACCAGCACGATAATCACCCCGCCGGTGGAGCGCACACGCGGCAGACGCAGACCTGTGCCAAACCATTCGCGCAACAGGGTTTGCACGGGGCCGGCGAAATCCAGCAGGCCGACGAAAACGAAGGCCAGCACATAAGCCGGGATGGCGAACGGCAGCATCAGCGCCCAGTCGAGCCAGCGCCGACCGGGGAATTCACAGAGGCTCGTAAGCCAGGCGAGGCTTACGCCCAGCAGCGTCACGCCGACACCGACGCCGAGCACCAGCGTCAGGGTGTTGCCCAGCAGGCGTGGCATCTGGGTTTCCCACAGGTGCGACCAGATCTGCTGATCGATGGTCTGCCATGAGAGCAGCAGAACACTCAGGGGCAACAGCACCAACGCGGCGATGGCGAAGACGATGGGGTACCAGCGGCGTTGGGCGGGGTGGGCCACTTCGAAGGTCTCGCGGGAAAATCGTGGAGTTTAGGGAAAAAGCAAAAGATCGCAGCCTCCGGCAGCTCCTACAGGTGATCTCATGTAGGAGCTGCCGAAGGCTGCGATCTTTTGATCTTTACAACAGCAGACTCAGTTCCAGCCCGCGCGATCCATCATCCGGATCGCCTCGGCCTGACGCTTGCCCGCCACTTCCACCGGCAAGGTATCCGCCACGAACTTGCCCCACGCCGCCACTTCTTCCGAAGGCGCCACGGCCGGATTGGCCGGGAATTCCTGGTTCACGTCAGCAAAGATCTTTTGCGCCTCAGCCGTGGTCATCCACTCAACCAAAGCCTTGGCCGCTTCCGGGTGTGGCGCATGTTTGGTCAGGCCGATACCCGACAGGTTGACGTGCACGCCGCGATCAGCCTGATTCGGCCAGAACAGTTTCACCGGCAGATCGGGCTTCTGCTTGTGCAGGCGACCGTAGTAGTAGGTGTTGACGATGCCGACGTCGCACTGACCAGCGTTGATCGCTTCGAGCACCGCGACGTCATCGGAGAACACATCGGTCGACAGGTTGTTGACCCAGCCTTTGAGGATTTTCTCGGTTTTCTCGGCACCGTGGACTTCGATCATGGTCGCCGTCAGCGACTGGTTGTAGACCTTCTTCGCCGTACGCAGGCACAGGCGCCCTTCCCAATTCTTGTCGGCCAACGCTTCGTAGGTGGTCAACTCACCCGGTTTCACCCGATCAGTGGAATAGGCGATGGTTCGCGCGCGCAGGCTCAGGCCGGTCCAGGCATGGGTCGACGAGCGGTATTGGGCGGGAATGTTGGTGTCGATGGTCTTCGAGGTGAACGGCTGCAGGATGCCCATCTGTTCGGCCTGCCAGAGGTTGCCGGCATCGACGGTCAGCAGCAGGTCGGCGGTGGCGTTTTCACCTTCGGCCTTGATGCGCTGCATCAGCGGCGCTTCCTTGTCGGTGATGAACTTGATCTTCACCCCGGTCTTGGCGGTGTAGGCATCGAACACCGGTTTGATCAGTTCATCGATGCGCGACGAGTAAACCACCACCTCATCAGCGGCCTGGGCCGTGGTGCTGCCGATCAGGGTCAAGGCCAGTGCAGTCAGAAGACGCTTGGGTGCCAACATGGGAGTGGTCTCTCGGTCGGAAAATGTGGGCCAAATGATAAGGACTCACATTTACCACCTCAATCGAACTCTTTTTGAAGGAGTTACCAGATGTTGCACAGGTTGAAAGATGCGGTGACTGGGCTGACGCCTTCGCGAGCAGGCTCGCTCCCACATTGGAATGCATGTCAATTGTGGGAGCGAGCCTGCTCGCGAAGAGGCCATCAGCCTCAATATTGATTTCAGGCCTTGGCGAGCGCCGGAAGATCACCCGTCAACCCCAGCGCCTCCCGCACGAACAGCGCCTTGGCCTCGGGCATCTGCTCCACCAGCTTCAACCCGGCATTACGCAACCACCTTACCGGCAACGGATCAGCCTGGAACAACCGCTCAAACCCTTCCATCGCCGCCATCAGCGCCAGATTGTGCGGCATGCGCCGACGCTCGTAACGGCTCAGCACTTTCACATCCGCCAAACGCTCACCACGTTCCGCCGCTTGCAATAGCACTTCGGCCAGCACCGCTGCATCGAGGAAGCCAAGGTTCACCCCCTGCCCCGCCAACGGGTGAATGGTGTGCGCCGCGTCGCCAATCAGGGCCAACCCTTCAGCCACATAACGCTTGGCATGGCGTTGACGCAGCGGCACGCACAGTCGCGGATCAGCGCTGATCACGTCGCCGAGACGCCCCTCAAAGGCGCGCTCCAGTTCAGCGCAGAATTCCGCTTCATCCAGCGCCATCAAACGCTCGGCCTCGCTCGGCGTGGTCGACCAGACAATCGAGCACCAATCCTGCTGACCGTCACGCTCCAGCGGCAGGAATGCCAATGGCCCGTGATCGGTAAAACGCTGCCACGCGGTCATCTGGTGCGGTTTGCTGCTGCGCACGCTGGTGACAATGGCGTGGTGCAGATAATCCCATTCGCGGGTGGCTACGCCGGTCAGGCGACGTACTGCCGAATTGGCGCCGTCAGCGGCAATCACCAATGGCGCGCGCAATTGCCGTCCATCGGCCAGGGTCAGCAGCCAGTCGTCGCCGGAGCGGCGCATCTGTTCCAGCCGCGCATTGGCCAGCATGCCCAGATCGCAGTCGTGCAAGCGATCGAGCAAGGCGTCCTGCACCACGCGGTTCTCGACGATATGGCCGAGTACCTCGGCGTGCACACTGCTCGCCGAGAAGTGAATCTGCCCGGTGCCGCTGCCGTCCCAGACGTGCATGTCGGTGTACGGACTGCTGCGCCGCTGAGCGATGCCGTCCCACACGCCGAGGCGTTCGAGAATTCGTTGGCTGGCCGCCGACAGCGCACTGACACGCGGCTCAAATGGCGCTTGAGCATCGAACGGTTTGACGCTCAGCGGGCTGCCGTCGAGCAGCAGGACTTCCAGCCCGCTGTCCTGCAACGCCAGCGCCAGGGCACTGCCGACCATTCCAGCTCCGACAATCAGCAGATCTGCGCGCATTTCCATGCTTTAAGCCTGTCTCGCTTGCGGCTTGAGCCGCACGTAAAGGGTTTTACCGACCCGCGCGACAAGGTTGCCGGCGCCGTCATGAATATCGACCTGCAACTGCGGCAGGTATTTCTCGCCACTGGCAGTCTGCCGGCGAACCTCGTCGAGCAAGGTGTCGTCGATGGTGAAGCGGGCGAACACCTGACCTTTGCCCGGCGCAATGAAATCGATGTCGGCAGCCTTGTCCCAGACGATGTACCGCGAACCGAGGTTTTCCATGAGCATCAGCATGAAAAACGGATCGACCATCGAATACAGGCTGCCGCCGAACTGTGTGCCGACGTAGTTGCGGTTGTACCAGCCGAGGCCCATCGACACCTGAATGTCGCGGAAGTCATCGCTGATGTGTCTGACCCGCACACCAGCGCCCAGGTATGGCGGGTAGCACGTCATGACCCAGCGCATCAGTCGCGCCTTGCCGAATTTTCGGGTCAGCCACTTAAGCATCCGGACGCGTTCCCAAACCCATCGCCTGACGCGCAAACCAGCGCTTGGCCGGCGGCAACAGATCGAGGCCGAGCAAGCCGATGTTACGACCCAGCGAAACCAGCGGCTGCGTGCTGCCGAACAGGCGCGTGACCTGATCGGAGAACCCGACGGTGAGGTCCTGATCGAGACGCTGACGTTCACGATAAGCCTGCAACGTGGCGAAATCGCCCAGCGGTTTGTCGCTGGCAAGCAACGCGGCCGCGAGGGCATCGGCATCGCGCAGGGACAGGTTGAAACCCTGGCCGGCAATCGGGTGCAGGCTGTGCGCCGCGTTGCCGAGCACGGCCAGGTGCGAGCGCACCTGCTCTTCGGCTTCGACCAGCGTCAGCGGATACAAATGCCGTGCGCCGACCTGTTTCAGCGTGCCAAGGCGATAACCGAACACGCCCTGCAATTCGCTGAGGAAATCACGTTCGCTCAGATCGGCCAGACGCTGCGCGTCCATGCCCAAACGGGTCCAGACTAGGGCGCAGCGGTTTTCCGGCAGCGGCAGCAGCGCCATCGGGCCTTCGTCGGTGAAACGCTCGAAAGCCACGCCGTTGTGCGCTTCGCTCGGCGTGATGTTGGCGATCAGCGCGCTCTGGTTGTACGGACGCTTGCGCACGTTGATGCCCAATTGCTCGCGCAAACCCGAGCGACCGCCATCGGCGAGCACTGCCAGGTCGCATTCAAGCGTGGTTTCATCGTTAAGGGTCAGGCGATAGCCGTCAGGCAGCGGCTCCATGCGCGTGACTTCCGCCGGGCAGCGCCAACTGATCACGTCTTTATCGATGTGCTGCCACAGGCACTGGCCGAGCCAGGCGTTTTCCACTACATAACCGAGCGCCGGCACACCCTCTTCCATCGCCGACAAACGCGCGGTGGAGAAGCGGCCACGGTCGGAGACGTGGATCTGTTTGATCGGCTCGGCGCGACGGGAGATTTCCTGCCACACGCCCAGCCGTTGATAAATCTGTCGCGAACCAAAGGACAGCGCCGACGAACGTGCGTCGTAGCTCGGCTGCCAACTGTCGCCGGGGGCAAATGGCTCGATCAGGACGATCTTCCAGCCGCGCGCCTTGGCCCCGGCCTGCAAGGCCAACGCCAGACTGGCGCCGACCAGACCGCCACCGATGATTGCCAGATTGACTCGACTCATGCCGCGTGTGTCCTTGCTTGCGCCATCAGCGCTTCGATGTCGGCGACGGTTTTCGGTACGCCGTTGGTGAGGATTTCACAGCCGGTTTTGGTCACCACTACGTCGTCCTCGATGCGCACGCCAATGCCGCGCCATTTCTTCGCGACGGTCTGATTGTCCGGTGCAATGTAGATGCCCGGCTCCACGGTCAGCGCCATGCCGACCTCTAGAACGCGCCATTCGCCGCCGACTTTGTATTCGCCGACGTCGTGTACATCCATGCCCAGCCAGTGACCGGCGCGGTGCATGTAAAACGCCTTATAGGCTTCGCTGGCGATCAACTCGTCGACCTCGCCTTGCAGCAGCCCGAGTTTCACCAACCCTGTGGTGATTACTCGCACCGTGGCTTCGTGCGCCTGATTCCAGTGCTTGTTCGGAGCGATTTCAGCGAATGCGGCTTCCTGCGAGGCCAAGACCAATTCGTAGATCGCTTTCTGTTCAGCGGAGAACTTGCCGTTGACCGGCCAGGTGCGGGTGATGTCGCTGGCGTAGCAATCGATCTCGCAACCGGCGTCGATCAGCACCAGATCGCCGTCCTTGAGCAACGCGTCATTCTGCTGGTAATGCAGGATGCAGCTGTTGCGCCCGGCGGCGACAATCGAGCCATAGGCCGGCATTTTCGCTCCGCCCTTGCGAAACTCGTAATCCAGCTCGGCTTCGAGGCTGTATTCGTGAAGCCCCGCCCGACTGGCCTGCATCGCACGAATATGGGCTTGCGCCGAGATCCGGGCGGCTTCGCGCATCACCTTCACTTCTGCCGCCGATTTATACAGGCGCATGTCGTGCAGCAGATGATCCAGCGCAACGAATTCGTTCGGTGGCTGGGCGCCAAGGTGCGCTTTAGAGCGGATCACATTGATCCAGTCCATCAGATGGCGGTCGAATTCGGGGTTGCTGCCCATCGCCGAATACACCCGGTCACGGCCTTCGATGAGGCCTGGGAGGATGTCGTCGATGTCGGTGATCGGAAAAGCGTCATCGGCGCCGAAGTCGCGGATCGCGCCTTCCTGCCCTGCGCGCAGACCGTCCCACAATTCGCGTTCGGCATTGCGTTCACGGCAGAACAGCAGGTATTCGCCGTGCTCGCGGCCGGGCATCAGGACGATGACGGCTTGCGGCTCGGGGAAACCACTGAGGTACTGGAAGTCGCTGTCCTGACGGTAGACGTGCTCGACGTCGCGGTTGCGGATGGCAACTGCGGCGGCGGGCAGGATCGCGATGCTGTTGGGTTCCATCTGCGCCATCAGGGCCTTGCGGCGACGGCTGTATTCCGCTTTGGGGATATGGGTCATGGGCAGATGGCTTTCCCTGGCACGCGATTAATGCAGCGACGGCTTGGCGGCTGGCGGCACGTCGGCTTTCTTGGTTTCCGAGAACAGCAGCAGCGGCGCGACGCGCAGGTACTCCATGACTTCCATGTAGTCGGACTCGCCGTCTTCGGATTCTTCCAGGGCGTCTTGCACCTGGGAAATGGCGGCCAGATCCTGCAGCACTTCGGTGGCTTCGGTGCTGAGCATGCTGCTGTCGCGGCAGTTCAGGCCAAAGCCGCTGAGGAAGCCCTGGCACCACTCGCCCAATGCAGCGGCGCGGTCAGCCAGCGGCGCGTCATCGGTCGGCAGCAGCAGAACAACGGTGACGTCGTCGCCGGTCAGCTCGCCTTTGACCATCTCTTGCAGGCCGATCAGGGCGTTGCGGACGTTGTCCTGAATGTCGCCTTCGAGCAGTTCGGCGGCGTCGATCAGCCAGCCTTCGTTATCGAAGCCGGCACCGGCGCAACTGCGTCCGAGCAGCACGCCATGCAGTTCGGCAGGCGAGACGTTGTGGCCGCTGGAGGTCAGCAGGGTGGCAAAGGCTTGGTACGGGGAATTCGCAATGGTCATGGGCAGCTAGGCGCCAGACGGCGCTATGTCTAGAATGAAGGCCTTGTATCCTACATCGACAGACTCGCCAAGACTATTAAAGGCTGTCCGCCAGCTAACCCATCAGACAGTGAACACAATGGAAGACAACGACCTGCAAGCGCTGATGGCCAGACTCGAACTGCTGATTGGCCGAGTCGAGCAACTAAAGAGTCAAAATGCACTCTTACTAGCTCAGGAAAAGACCTGGCGCGAGGAACGCGCGCACCTCATTGAAAAAAACGAAATCGCCCGGCGTAAGGTCGAATCGATGATTTCGCGCCTCAAGGCCCTGGAGCAAGACTCATGAGTTCAAGCAATAGCGTTACCGTGCAAATCCTCGACAAAGAATATTCGATCATTTGCCCGCAGGAAGAACGCAGCAATCTGGTCAGTGCCGCACGCTACCTGGATGGCAAGATGCGCGAGATCCGCAGCAGCGGCAAAGTCATCGGCGCCGATCGCATTGCCGTGATGGCCGCGCTGAACATCACTCACGACCTCTTGCACAAAGAAGAGCGCCCGGACATTCAGGCCAGCGGCTCGACCCGTGAACAGGTGCGCGACTTGCTCGATCGTGTCGATCTGGTACTCGCCGACGATCAGAACACTACCAAGGGCTGATTCGACTGGCCGCTTGCGGTATACTCGCGGCACTCCCTGGGGTGCTTGCCAGTTGACGATGTCCCTGAGCCGATTCGCACTACCCTGGAAGTTGCACGTTGGGCTGGTGTGCATGTCCGCTAGACGGAAAGCCTTAAAGTCTACTGCATCTTCCACCTTGAACTTTCGGGTTCAAGGGCTAAGTTGACAGCGGTTCATCCGGGGAGCCTGATTCGAATCCGATGTCGGTTAATCCGACATCGGATTTTTTATGCGTACGTTTTCGTCCCACCTGCCGAAGCCGAACCATGACCGAACCCGCGCTGCTGCCCCGCCCGCAACTTCGCCGCCTGCTGCGCAAGGCGCGCCGTTCGCTGACCAAGAGCGAACAACGCCAAGCGGCCAAAGGCCTGTACCGGCAACTGGCGCAAGACCCGCACTTTCGCCGGGCTAAACATATCTCCCTGTATTTACCCACCGACGGTGAAATCGATCCGCGCCTGCTGCTGCGTGAAGCGCAGCGTCGGGGCAAGGCGACGTACCTGCCGGTGCTCAGCGCCTGGCCAAGAACCAAAATGGTCTTTCAGCGGATTCGTCCCGGCGAACAACTCAAACCCAATCGCTTCCGCATCCTCGAGCCGCGGGCCAATCTGGCGCAGCAACGCAAGGTCTGGGCGCTGGATCTGGTGTTGTTGCCTTTGGTTGGGTTTGACGATGTCGGTGGGCGACTGGGGATGGGCGGCGGTTTTTATGATCGCAGCCTGGCGTATCTGGCCCGGCGCAAAAGCTGGCGCAAGCCGACGTTGCTGGGGCTGGCCCATGAATGTCAGAAGGTCGAACGCTTGGCGCAGGCAAGTTGGGATGTGCCGTTACAAGGCACGGTCAGCGACAAGGCGTGGTATTTCGCGGGATAGGACGCCGCAGATCAGCGGCGTCGGGTGTGCAGTTTCAGCGCTTGAACGCGGTCGACTGTTGAACCTGTTGCGCGACTTCGATTGGAGCGTCAGCTTTGGTTGTCCACAGACTCTGCGCGTAACCGGTGGTCACGACGCCCAGGCCAAACAAAATTACCAAAGTCCATAGTAAATCCGGTTTGCGTTTCATCGATTGCCCCCCAAAGGCACATCAACACGATGACAGCAGCGGTTTCCGTTCGTAGGCCGTGCAGCAGCGTCAAGCTTTAAAGGCCGGCATTTTGCGGCAACGTGAACCGCTGCGCAAACGCTGACGTCAACCGACCGTCGGTTTGTCATAAAATTGCCCGACAACCTGCCCAATGACCGTCTCAGGAGCAAAAACCATGGCCTATTGGCTAATGAAATCCGAACCCGATGAACTCTCGATCAAAGGTCTGGAAAAGCTTGGCAAAGCGCGCTGGGACGGGGTTCGCAACTATCAGGCGCGCAATTTCCTGCGGGCGATGGCGGTGGGCGATGAATTCTTTTTCTACCATTCCAGCTGCCCGGAGCCCGGGATTGCCGGGATTGGCAAAATAATCGAAGCGGCGTACCCGGATCCCACCGCACTGGAGCCGGAGAGTCATTACTACGACCCAAAGGCCACGCCGGAGAAAAACGCCTGGAGCGCAATTGACGTTGAACACGTCGAGACGTTTGCGCGGGTGTTGAAGCTGGATTATCTGAAACAGCAGACGGCGTTGGCCGAGATGCCGTTGGTGCAGAAGGGATCACGGTTGTCGGTGATGCCGGTGACAGCGGAGCAGTGGGCTGCGGTTATCGCCCTGAAACCCTGAATAATCCTTCGCCTGACAAAATGCCTTCGCGAGCAGGCTCGCTCCCACAGGGATTTTCAGTGACCACAGATTTTGTGAACACCAGAGAAACATGTGGGAGCGAGCCTGCTCGCGAAGGGGCCCGCCCGGACAGCAGAAGTCTTACTGAATGATCAGGTTGTTGAACAACAGATCCTCAACCACCGGCTTGCCGGTCTCGTCATTCATGACTTGCTGAGTTTGCTTCAGCGCTTCCTGACGCAGCTTCTCTTTACCCTCGATGCTGCTCATCGCCTCGGTCGACTGCTGGGTAAACAACGCCACCAGTTGATTACGAATCAGCGGTTCGTTGGCCTTGACCAGCTTGCTCGCCTCGTCGCCGGTCACGCGCAAAGCCACGTCAGCCTTGTAGACCTTGAGCTTCGGCGTGCCGTCCAGCCCATAGTTGCCCACAAACGGCGGGCTCAAGGTGATATAGCTGACCTTCGGCGCTTCGCCTTCTTTGGCCTCTTCGGCCAGCGCTGCCACAGGCAGAGACAGGGCCAGCAACAACATGATCCACGCTTTCACAATTCGCTCCTTATCCGGTTTGCGGCCTAGCATAACGACCCGCCGCGCAAGCACAAGCTTATGGCTGACTATCAGGGTCGGGCATGCTCGTTGACCCGTTGACTGACACACCTACACTTATCGGCCATCACTCCCAAAGGAATAGCCCTGATGAAAGCCGTGCTGTGCAAAGCCTTCGGCCCTGCCGAATCGCTGGTGCTGGAAGACGTCGCCAGCCCTGTCGCGAAAAAGAACGAAATCCTGCTGGACGTGCACGCCGCCGGGGTCAACTTTCCGGACACGCTGATCATCGAGGGCAAGTACCAGTTCAAACCGCCCTTCCCGTTCTCCCCGGGCGGTGAGGCCGCGGGGGTGGTTCGCGAAGTCGGCGAAAAGGTCAGTCATCTCAAGGTCGGCGATCGGGTCATGGCCCTGACCGGCTGGGGCAGTTTCGCCGAACAGGTCGCCGTGCCGGGCTATAACGTCCTGCCGATTCCGCCATCAATGGACTTCAACACCGCCGCCGCTTTCAGCATGACCTACGGCACCTCGATGCACGCGCTCAAGCAACGCGCCCAACTGCAACCGGGCGAAACCCTGCTGGTGCTCGGTGCGTCCGGCGGTGTCGGCCTCGCTGCTGTGGAAATCGGCAAAGCCATGGGCGCCCGCGTCATCGCCGCCGCCAGCAGTGCCGAGAAACTCGCGGTGGCCAAGGCTGCCGGCGCCGACGAGTTGATCAACTACAGCGAAGCCAGCCTCAAGGATGAAATCAAGCGCCTCACCGACGGCCAGGGCGCCGACGTGATTTACGATCCGGTCGGTGGCGATCTGTTCGACCAGGCCATCCGCGCCATCGCCTGGAACGGCCGCTTGCTCGTTGTCGGCTTCGCCAGCGGGCGCATCCCTGAGCTGCCGGTCAACCTCGCCCTGCTCAAAGGGGCGGCGGTACTTGGCGTGTTCTGGGGCTCCTTCGCCCAACGCCAGCCGCAGGACAACGCGGCGAACTTTCAGCAATTGTTCGGCTGGTTTGCCGAGGGCAAGTTGAAACCGCTTGTGTCGCAGGTTTATCCGCTGAGCAATGCGGCGCAGGCGATCAATGATCTTGGCCAGCGCAAGGCTGTCGGTAAGGTTGTGGTGCAGGTGCGCTGAGAAACTCTCGACGAAGGCCAGAGTTGCCTGTCCGGTAATTCTGGCTTTCCGTTTATTGCTCAGGCCTCAACTCAAAGCAACTCCCGAATCTCCACAGGCAGCAGACTCATAAACTTGCGCGTTGGGCTCTCTCGACAACCTCTTACAATCATCGAAACCCGTTTGTTCATCTTCGCAATCATCGCCAGACGCTGTTCATCCGACAATTGATGCCGGGTGAGTGAATTTGAAAGATAAGCTCGCGTATACGCAAAAATGTTCGAGTCAACCCAATCGAACTCACTCATATTCCCAAGGTTTTCGTTAACCGCCCGGCATTTAACTGTTTTCAGCCATTGGTTGATATGAAGCGGCTGGTCTTCGAGGCGAAAGATCATGGGTGCGACGATTTCCTGCTCTTCAGGTTTCTCCCCTTCAACCACCCAGGGTTTGAACCGCCACTGCGCTATCGCGACTCGAACCGCTTCGGACAAGTCAGGGTGAGTGCTTTCCCGAATCTTGATCTCACCGACCGAGCCATCCGCCCTGGCGATAAAACTGACCCTCACCTCCCCCGTGATGCCCGCACGTTGCAGCATTCGGGGATAAACAGGTTTGGGATTGTTTTCCGGTATCAAAAACATCTCTGAGGCCAGAGCAGAACCTCCGAACGCCAACAAAAGCCAAACAAAAAACCAGCGCATGATCCCGCCCCTTCCTTAGTGATTCGCCCTTCCCGGCAACAGCACAAAGGTTACGGAACAATGACTGATCAATGAATGGCGCAGCTTCTCCGTTGGACGCAGGACATTTCCTAAACCCCAAGCATAAAAGGGCAAAAACACCGGGCAAAGTGTCTCGGGTAACTTTTCTGACGGACTGTTAGCCTCCGCTAGGGTCAGCAATGTCGCCCGGCATCAGCTGCTCCTGCACCTTCTCGCTTCGGGACTCAACCAGTTGCCCCTTGTCGTCGAAACGCAAAACGATCAGCCAGTCATATACATCCACCGGCCATTTCGGCTGGCCGATCAATGCCGGGCCATTGCCGCCGAACGCGCCGATGAGTTTATTGATGTGGCCGTGGTGCCAGGCGATCAGCACGGTTTTCGCCTGATTGTCCTTGCGCAGCAGGCTGACCAGTTTGTCGACGTCGTTGTTGGCGAAGGGTTGTTCGATCGGCAGTTGCAGGCGTTGCGCCAAGGGGATCAAGGTCTGGCGCGGGCGGATGCTTTGCGCGCTGTCGGCGGTGGCGATCAGGCGTTGCGGTGTCAGGGCCTCACCCTCCAGCTGCAATGAAGTGAAGTAGTCAGCGTAAGCGGCGGCGCGCGCTTCACCCCGAGCATTGAGTTGCGGGCCTAATGCCGGTTTTTCCGCATGACGGACGATCAGCACCGTGGCATTGCGCAACCCCGGCGCCGCAGCGCCCTGAGCGAAACTCAGCGCGAGAACAGAGGCGATGACGGCGACCACCATCAGCAATCTGGGCCATAACCTGCGAATCATCGGGGCCATCATTGTTCTCTGCGCGATCAGTGGGTGACTGCTGGCGAGTCTATGACACAACCCTGTGACGGCGACAAAAACGCCCTGTTCTTACAGCTGAGCGACAGGTTCGTAAAAGAACATGCGACTTCCAACATTTTCCGCTGTTTTGGCGATGCGAACCGGTGCTATTTTCGGTAACGAAACTGTAACATTCGCATCCGCAGTCAAAACAAGAAATTTGGAGCTCTTGAATGTTTGCTTTCTTTCGACCTGCCGCACATCAGGCTCCATTGCCTGAAGAAAAAATAGACAGCACTTACCGACGCCTGCGCTGGCAGATCTTCGCCGGTATTTTCTTTGGTTACGCGGGTTATTACCTGCTGCGCAAAAACTTCTCGCTGGCCATGCCGTACTTGATCGACGAAGGCTACAGCCGCGGTGATCTGGGTCTGGCGATGTCGGCGATTGCCATCGCCTATGGCTTGTCGAAGTTCCTCATGGGCCTGGTGTCCGACCGTTCAAACCCGCGCTTCTTCCTGCCTTTCGGCCTGTTGGTGTCGGCCGGGGTGATGTTCGTTTTCGGTTTCGCACCGTGGGCAACGTCCAGCGTGACCATGATGTTCATTCTGCTGTTCATCAACGGCTGGGCTCAGGGCATGGGCTGGCCGCCAAGTGGCCGGACGATGGTGCACTGGTGGTCGCAGAAAGAACGTGGCGGCGTGGTCTCGGTATGGAACGTGGCGCATAACGTCGGTGGCGGCCTGATCGGCCCGCTGTTCCTGCTCGGCATGGGCCTGTTCAACGACTGGCACGCGGCGTTCTACGTACCGGCAGCGGTAGCGCTGGGCGTGGCGGTGTTTGCCTTCATCACCATGCGCGACACCCCGCAATCGGTTGGCCTGCCGCCAATCGAGAAGTACAAGAACGATTACCCGGAAGGCTACGACGCCAGCCACGAAGACGAATTCAGCGCGAAAGAAATCTTCGTCAAATACGTGCTGCGCAACAAAATGCTCTGGTACATCGCCATGGCCAACGTCTTTGTCTACCTGCTGCGCTATGGCGTGCTGGACTGGGCACCGACCTATCTGAAAGAAGCCAAGGGTTTCACCGTCGATAAAACTTCCTGGGCTTACTTCTTTTACGAGTGGGCGGGTATTCCGGGCACGCTGCTGTGCGGCTGGATGTCGGACAAGATCTTCCGTGGCAACCGCGGCCTGACCGGCATGGTGTTCATGGCGCTGGTGACTGTGGCGACGCTGGTGTACTGGCTGAACCCGGCTGGCAACCCGACCGTCGACATGATCGCGCTGTTCTCGATCGGCTTCCTGATCTACGGCCCGGTGATGCTGATCGGTCTGCAGGCGCTGGAACTGGCACCGAAAAAAGCCGCTGGCACGGCGGCCGGTTTCACCGGTCTGTTTGGTTATCTGGGCGGTTCGGTCGCGGCGAGTGCGGCGATGGGCTACACCGTTGACCACTTCGGCTGGGACGGCGGGTTCGTGCTGCTGGTGGGCGCTTGCCTGCTGTCGATGGCCTTCCTGGCCCCGACCCTGTGGCACAAGCAAGTCGCCAGTCAGAGCCGTGAAGCAGTCGCGTGATCGGACTGTGATTGACAGCGCTTGAGCCGCGCCTCCAGATTTCGGTCTGGCATGGCGTGGCTGCGCAGGGCGTGTGCGGTCTGCTCGACATAATCGCGAGTGGTACCGTAACGCCCGCAAGCGCTTTCAAACACCTGACTCAGCACGTGATCCGGCAAGTTGCCGGCATAGCTGGGCAGGTGTCGCTCCAATACAAACCCCAACGCCTGCACCTGACTGCCATCTTCGAGCCGGCAGTTGAGCCAGTGTGGCCGATAGGATGGCACTGGCATTTCGCGCTTCCACAATGCGTACAGCGCCGCGTCGAGATTGTCTTCCGGCAGGCGATAAGCGAAGCCGCTGCACGAACCGCCACGATCCAGACCAAACACCAGACCGGGCATTTCCGGCGTACCGCGATGCTCGTGCGACCACAGGTACAAGCCGCGATGGTAGCCATGCACGCGGCCGCGCACCCTTTCCACCGCCGTGCATTCCGGCCGCCAGATCAGCGAACCGTAGGCGAACAGCCACACCGGCCCGCCCTTGTGGCGCGCCATGGTCGATTGCATGGAAGCGAGAAGTTGTTCGTGCGTCAGCTGCGGCCCAAGATCGAGCCGCGGAGGGTAAGCCAGGTTCAGAAAAGCGTTTTCAATGGCACTCATGGCGAATAGCGTTCAGCTCCCCGCGGGTGAAGAATTACTTAATAGAACGCACCGCTGTAACAATAAGGCACATATGTTTTAAGGCAATTTAAGTGCCATGGCACAGTTATTAATCGATTGCCTGATTGATATATAACCTAGCGGTATTTATCCAATTAGATAAATACCGATCGGCTATATAGAGAGTTATAACGAATCAGCAGCGCAGCTTAAGAGCGAGGCTCAAGAGCGAGGCGCGTACGCAAACACGTCGGCACGCATCTGGTGAGCGTCCATCCCGGCCTCGACCAAAGCGTCGAGTGTGCCGTAGACCATGGCCGGCGAACCGCTGGCGTAGACGTGCAGCGGTTTCAGATCCGGGAAGTCTTCGCAGACCGCCTCGTGCAGCATGCCGCAGCGCCCTTCCCAGCCGCACTGATCGCTGACGACTTTGTGCAGGAACAGATTGGGCAGCTTCAGCCATTCGTCCCAATGTTCGATCTCATAGAAATCTTCCGGACGACGCACGCCCCAGTACAGATGCACCGGGTGTTTGAAGCCGTTGGCGCGGCAATGTTCGATCAGTGCGTGAATCTGGCCCATGCCGGTACCAGCAGCGACCAGCACCAGCGGCCCGTCGGGCAATTCCGCCAGATGCGTGTCACCGAACGGCAACTGAACGCGCACCATCGGGTTGCGTTGCAGCTGTTCGAGCAGGCTCAGTGCACTGGCTTCGCGCGCCAGCACATGGATTTCCAGATCGCGCCCGCCATGCGGAGCCGAGGCCATGGAGAACGCCGATTTCTCGCCGTTCTCGCGCTCGATCATCAAATATTGCCCGGCGTGATAACGCGGCGGCTTGCCGGCGGGTGCGCGCAAACGCACACGCCAGGTATCGCCGCCGACGTCGCGGCATTCGATGACCTGACACGACAGGCTGCGCACCGGCAGTTCTCCCAGCGCGAGCACGCCATCCCACAGCAGGATGCAGTCTTCCAGCGGCTCGGCTATGCAAGTGTAGAACTCGCCGTGGTCGTGCACCTTGCCGTCCTGCTCGACCCGGCCTTCCACCAGCAGCGCCGCGCACACGTGACAATTACCATTGCGGCAGCTTTGCGGGCATTCATAGCCCAACCGCCGCGCACCGTCGAGAATCCGCTCACCGGGCCGTATCTCAAGCACTGCTCCGGAGGGCTGAAGGGTTACACGCATCAATCTATTCCTAATTGATTCCAGATGGCATCGATCCGTTGGGTAACGGCGTCGTCCTTGACAATCACACGGCCCCACTCGCGAGTGGTTTCGCCCGGCCACTTGTGGGTGGCATCGAGGCCCATCTTCGAACCCAGGCCAGAAATCGGCGAGGCGAAATCGAGATAGTCGATCGGCGTGTTATCGATCATCACCGTGTCGCGCTTGGGGTCCATGCGCGTGGTGATCGCCCAGATCACATCATTCCAGTCCCGGGCGTTGATATCGTCGTCGGTGACGATAACGAATTTGGTGTACATGAACTGTCGCAAAAACGACCAGACACCGAGCATCACGCGCTTGGCGTGCCCCGGATACGATTTCTTCATGGTCACGATGGCCATGCGGTACGAGCAACCTTCCGGCGGCAGGTAGAAATCGGTGATCTCCGGGAACTGCTTCTGCAGGATCGGCACGAACACTTCGTTCAGCGCCACGCCGAGAATCGCCGGCTCATCCGGCGGACGGCCGGTGTAGGTGCTGTGGTAGATCGGCTTGATCCGGTGGGTGATGCGCTCGACGGTGAACACCGGGAAGCTGTCGACTTCGTTGTAGTAACCGGTGTGGTCGCCGTACGGGCCTTCGTCGGCCATTTCGCCCGGATGGATCACGCCTTCAAGGATGATCTCGGCGGTGGCCGGCACTTGCAGGTCGTTGCCACGGCACTTGACCAGTTCCGTTCGGTTACCGCGCAGCAGACCGGCAAAAGCGTATTCGGAGAGACTGTCCGGCACCGGCGTCACGGCGCCAAGAATGGTCGCCGGATCGGCACCCAGAGCCACGGACACCGGGAACGGCTGGCCCGGATGTTTCTCGCACCATTCGCGGAAGTCGAGCGCGCCGCCACGGTGGCTCAGCCAGCGCATGATCACCTTGTTACGGCCGATCACTTGCTGACGGTAGATGCCAAGGTTCTGGCGCTCCTTGTTCGGGCCTTTGGTGACGGTCAGGCCCCAGGTGATCAGCGGCCCAACGTCGCCGGGCCAGCAGGTCTGCACCGGCAGCATCGCCAGGTCGACGTCGTCGCCTTCGATGACCACTTCCTGGCACACCGCGTCTTTGACGACTTTCGGCGCCATCGAGATGATCTTGCGGAAGATCGGCAGCTTCGACCACGCGTCCTTCAAGCCCTTCGGCGGCTCCGGCTCCTTGAGAAAGGCCAGCAGCTTGCCGATCTCGCGCAGCTCGCTGACCGACTCGGCGCCCATGCCCATGGCCACCCGCTCGGGGGTGCCGAACAGGTTGCCGAGCACCGGGATGTCGTAGCCTGTCGGCTTCTCGAACAGCAACGCCGGGCCCTTGGCCCGCAGCGTGCGGTCGCACACCTCAGTCATCTCCAGCACCGGCGAGACGGGAATCTGGATGCGTTTCAACTCTCCGCGCTGCTCAAGCTGCTGCACGAAATCCCGAAGATCCTTGAATTTCATTGACGATGGCACCCTCAAAATAGGCGTACATCCTACCTGCTCTGACGGGCAAACAGCAGCCCGTCAGCGCCCGGCATCGCTCAATTGTGGCTCACACCCAGCAGCAACGGCGCAAACAGCGGGCTCAGTCGGGCGCTGCCGGCGTCCGACAAGTGATCTTCGTCCCGGTACTGCGAATGACCGTTGACCTCGATACTGCAGACCTCGCCCGCGCACATCATCGGTGTCGGATCAATCACATGAACGCCAGGATCGGCAGCGCTCATGGACTCGAACAAAACGCTGATAAAGCGCTGCCGCGCCAGATGCTCCTCAAGGGGACGGCCAAGACCTTCGGCCGAGCGCCCGATCCGCGCAAGGCTGGTCAGGCGATTGATGATGCCTTTGCGTTGCAACGGCACTTCCTTGAACAGCCAGACTTGCACACCCGCTTGCCTCAGCGCTGCCACTCGCGCCTTGAGCGCCACAGCCATGCGCTGTTCGGCCTGGGCAGTATCGTCATGGGGATTGAGCAGAACCTTTTTGTCGCCGTCTTCGCGGCCATACATGTACAGACTCCAGTTGGACGCCAGCACCACATCCTTGATCCCCAGGCTGCGCACGCGCTCCATGGTCTGCTCGTTGAAATCCTTGCAGCGCTGGCGCGGATCATCACTGAGAATCGGCGGACAGGCGCTCATGCTGTACAGCCAGACCGGGCGCCCTTCGCGACGCGCATTGCTCTCGATGGCCGGGAGCAACGCGGCGGTGTGGCTGTCGCCCCAGATCAGTTGAGTGGCCGGGACATCTTCATTGCCACCGACCAGACAGGCCTTGTCCAGGGACTTGTCCTGGGTGACCAACATGCATTTCATCTGCCCGGCCCGCCATTCACGGGACTGTGCGTATTCCAGTGCCTTGCCGGTCAGACGCTGAGGTACACCATCGGCCGAACGGATCGCCGACCCTGTCGCCACCAACACGGCGATGGTCGCCACCGCACCAGCCAACACTGCATTGCGCGAAGCCAGCAGGCGCTTTTCCCGGAACGGCAACTCGACATAGCGCAGGCTCAGCCACGCAAGGCTCAACGCCAGAGCGATCCAGCCGATGGCCTCCACAGGCTGAATGCCGTCGATCGAAATGGCATTGGCGTAGACATAGACCGGCCAGTGCCACAGGTACAGCGAGTAAGAGAGCAAACCGACCCAGACCAGCACGCGCAGACTCAACAGTCGCGCCGTCCAGCTCGCACCTTGTGCACCCGACCAGATCAGCGCCGTCGTCCCCAACACCGGCAGCAGGGCCGCCCAGCCGGGGAATACGGTGGACTTGTCAAAAGTGAACACCGCGACCAGCACCGCTGTCAGCCCGGCGAGGCCGACAACCTGGTACAGCCAAGGGCGCATGGGCTGTTTCGGCGCCGGCGTCACCGCGAGCATTGCGCCGCACAACAGCTCCCAGGCTCGGGTTGGCAGCGAGAAGAAGGTGAATTCCGGCTTGTGTTCGATGTAATGAATGTTCAAGCCGAACGACACCAGCAGTACCGCAAACAGCATCCAGCGCCAATGACGGACATAACGGACCAGCACGGCCATCAGCAACGGGAAGAAAATGTAGTACTGCTCTTCCACCGCCAGCGACCAGGTGTGCAGCAGCGGTTTCAGGTCCGAAGCCGGCTGGAAGTAGCCGTCTTCGCGCATGAACAGAATGTTGGAGATGAACAGCGACTGATAGCGCACCGTTCGTCCCAGTTCGGAATAGTCCTTGGCTGTCAGCAACAACCAGCCCAACGCCAGCGTGACTACCATGACCACTGTCAGTGCCGGGATGATGCGACGTGCCCGACGGGCCCAGAAATCAATGAAGCTGAAACGTTGCGCGCTGATTTCCCGAAACAGAATACCGGTGATCAGGAAACCGGAAATGACGAAGAACACGTCAACGCCGACAAAGCCGCCGCTGAATGTACTGAATCCGAAATGAAACAGTACGACGGGTAAAACCGCCAATGCCCGTAATCCGTCGATATCACGGCGATTGCCAAACGTGTGCATAACCTTTCTTGTCCTTGTAGGTACAAACCGATCCAAACAAGGACACTAGCGCGTATCGAAAGTTATGCAGTGCGCACGCAAAAAAACGCCCCTTTCGGGAGCGTTCTTTTTTACAGCGTGTGTATTACTTGCGTTTCATCGACAGGAAGAACTCGTCGTTGGTCTTGGTCGTTTTCAGCTTGTCGACCAGGAACTCGATGGCAGCCACTTCGTCCATCGGGTGCAGCAGCTTGCGCAGAATCCACATGCGCTGCAGTTCGTCGTCAGCGGTCAGCAACTCTTCACGGCGGGTGCCGGAGCGGTTGATGTTGATCGCAGGGAACACGCGCTTCTCGGCGATCTTGCGATCCAGAGGCAGCTCCATGTTGCCGGTACCCTTGAACTCTTCGTAGATCACTTCGTCCATTTTCGAGCCGGTTTCAACCAGCGCGGTGGCGATAATGGTCAGCGAGCCGCCTTCTTCGATGTTACGCGCAGCACCGAAGAAACGCTTTGGCTTCTCCAGGGCGTGAGCATCGACACCACCGGTCAATACCTTGCCGGAGCTCGGGATCACGGTGTTGTAGGCACGGGCCAGACGGGTGATGGAGTCGAGCAGGATCACCACGTCTTTCTTGTGTTCGACCAGGCGCTTGGCCTTCTCGATCACCATTTCGGCAACCTGTACGTGACGGGTCGGCGGCTCGTCGAAAGTCGAGGCAACCACTTCGCCGCGCACGGTGCGCTGCATTTCGGTTACTTCTTCCGGACGCTCGTCGATCAGCAGCACGATCAGGTGAACTTCAGGGTTGTTACGGGCGATGTTCGCTGCGATGTTTTGCAGCATGATCGTTTTACCGGCTTTCGGCGGTGCCACGATCAGACCACGCTGGCCTTTGCCGATCGGGGCGCACAGGTCGATCACGCGACCGGTCAAGTCTTCGGTGGAACCGTTACCGGCTTCCATCTTCATGCGCACGGTCGGGAACAGCGGGGTCAGGTTCTCGAAAAGAATCTTGTTTTTCGCGTTCTCGGGACGATCGAAGTTGATCGTGTCGACCTTGAGCAGGGCGAAATACCGCTCGCCTTCCTTCGGAGGGCGGATCTTGCCAACGATGGTGTCACCGGTGCGCAAGTTGAAACGGCGGATCTGGCTTGGCGAGACGTAGATATCGTCCGGGCCGGCCAGGTAGGAAGCGTCAGCGGAGCGCAGGAAGCCGAAGCCGTCCTGGAGAATCTCCAGCACGCCATCACCGGAGATTTCCTCGCCGCTTTTCGCGTGCTTTTTCAGCAGGGAGAAAATCACGTCCTGCTTGCGCGAACGGGCCATATTTTCTATGCCCATCTGTTCGGCCAATTCGAGCAGTTCGGTAATCGGCTTTTGCTTGAGTTCAGTCAGATTCATATAGGAATGACGTAATCATTTATGGAGGGGGGGAAATTAAGCTTTTGGCTTAATGAGGCCGCGCCGCAGAGAAGGCGACAGGATCGCGTCTTATTCGAAAAGGAGTGCGTCGGCGACGGCTAGCAGGGGGCATTGGAGAAACCAGTGCGGGGCCGAATGTACCACCTGAGTTTCGGAGCGTCTAGCCCTGAATACGCAAAAAGCCCCGCTATTTGCGGGGCTTTTTTTCCGGCTCTTTACAGCGACGCTTAGATGTTGGCGTCGAGGAAAGCGGCCAGTTGCGACTTCGACAGAGCGCCGACCTTGGTCGCTTCAACGTTGCCGTTTTTGAACAGCATCAGCGTCGGGATACCACGCACGCCGTGCTTGGCCGGGGTTTCCTGATTTTCGTCGATGTTCAGTTTGGCAACGGTCAGCTTGCCTTTGTAAGTCTCGGCAATCTCGTCCAGAACCGGAGCGATCATTTTGCAAGGACCGCACCATTCAGCCCAGTAATCGACCAGGACAGCGCCTTCGGCCTTGAGTACGTCGGCTTCGAAGCTAGCGTCGCTAACGTGTTTGATAAGATCGCTGCTCATGGAATTCTCCAGGTTGTAAGCAAAAAAACGTGGCCCATCATAGCCGCCCTTCCCCTGTTCAGGAAGCCGCAGATGATTGAGTCTTGCTATGGTGCCCCATGAGTTTGGGTATAGCTCAAGTCACGCCGTGGCGGGGGCGGTAAAGGCGATTCCAGTACGAAGGGCAGCGTTGCGCACGTGTTCCTGCATGGCTTTTTGCGCGGCCCCGGAGGACCGGCGTGCGAGCGCGCGGAGGATCTTGCGGTGTTCCTGCCAGGTTTCCATGGCGCGTTCGGCACGGATGAACGGTAGTTTCTGACTCTCCAGAAACATCTCGGCGCTGTTGGTGAGGATGCTCAGCATCGCCTGATTGCCGCTGGCCAGCAGGATTCGCCGGTGGAATTCGAAGTCCAGCTTCGCCGCCGCTTCGAAGTCTGCATTGCGCAATTGCTCGCGCATTGCCGCGACATTGTCCTCCAGTGCATCCAGATCGAACGTGCTCAGGGTCATTGCCGCCAGCCCGGCGGCAAAGCCTTCCAGCGCGTAGCGCAATTGAAAGATATCCAGCGGTGACGCCTGCGCCGCGAAGGACCAGCCCGGAGCGTTCTCACCGCGCGACAACTCCACCGGTGACTGCACGAAAACACCCTTGCCCGGCTGAATGCTGACCACACCCAACGCGCTCAGCGACGACAGTGCTTCACGCAATGAAGCCCGGCTGACGCCCAACTGCAAGGCCAGATCGCGCTGCGACGGCAAGGCATCGCCCGCGCCGAAACCCTGTTCGGTGATCAGTTTGCGGATCGCTTGCAGTGCCACTTCGGGGACCGCACGGGAAATCGAATTCATGGTTGTTCAGACGCGTCAGGCCAATGTGCGGCTAGTTGTAAAGCTATTCGCCGAGTCCGGCAAGTCGTGCCCCAGCGGGGTTCGGTGAATCCGCCCGGTGCGCCATGGCAGTGCGAAAAACAACCTGACTGTTCAGACCAGTAAGACCGAACAAGTCCGCTGAAACTGGGGCTTTCCGGGGCAAAAGCAGCGTATTGGCACGGCCCGTGCTCTGTCCGATCGCAGCATTCACTTCCCGCCGATCCGGAGATTGTCCATGACCCAGCGTTACAGCGCCCTCCTCGCTTCCCTGTTTGCCGGCCTGCTGCTGTGCCAGGCCCCCGCTCATGCCGACGGTCTCGACGACGTGGTCAAACGCGGCACGCTGAAAGTCGCCGTACCCCAGGACTTCCCGCCGTTCGGCTCGGTCGGCCCGGACATGAAACCCCGTGGCCTGGACATCGACACGGCAAAACTGCTGGCCGATCAGCTCAAGGTCAAACTCGAACTGACCCCGGTCAACAGCACCAACCGCATTCCGTTTCTGACCACCGGCAAAGTCGACCTGGTGATTTCCAGCCTCGGCAAAAACCCGGAGCGCGAGAAAGTCATCGACTTCTCCCGCGCCTACGCACCGTTTTACCTCGCCGTGTTCGGCCCGCCAGACGCGGCGATCGCCAGCCTCGACGACCTCAAGGGCAAAACCATCAGCGTCACCCGTGGCGCCATCGAAGACATCGAGCTGAGCAAAGTCGCCCCGGAAGGCGTGACCATCAAGCGTTTCGAAGACAACAACTCGACCATCGCCGCTTATCTCGCCGGGCAGGTCGACCTGATCGCCAGCGGCAACGTGGTGATGGTCGCAATCAGCGAAAAGAACCCGAAACGTGTGCCGGCGCTGAAAGTGAAGCTCAAGGATTCGCCGGTCTACGTTGGCGTGAACAAGAACGAAGCAGCGCTGCTGGCCAAGGTCAACGACATCCTGACCACCGCCAAAGCTGACGGCGCTTTGGAAAAGAACTCGCAGACCTGGCTGAAAGAGCCGCTGCCGGCCGATCTCTGATCGACTGCGCGGGAGACCTTCATGGCTTATCAGTTTGATTTCATGCCGGTGCTGGAAAACACCGACCTGCTGCTGCGCGGAGCACTGTTCACCCTTGAACTGACGGCCATCGGCGCGCTGCTTGGGGTGGGCGTGGGTATTGTCGGAGCGCTGGTACGGGCTTGGGAGATCCGCCCGTTCTCGACGATCTTCGGCGTCTACGTCGAGTTGATCCGCAATACGCCGTTTCTGGTGCAACTGTTCTTCATCTTCTTCGGTCTGCCCTCGCTTGGCCTGCAGATTTCCGAGTGGCAAGCGGCGGTGCTGGCGATGGTGATCAACCTCGGCGCGTACTCGACCGAGATTATCCGCGCCGGCATTCAGGCGATCCCGCGCGGGCAACTGGAAGCGGCGGCGGCACTGGCGATGACGCGTTTCGAGGCGTTCCGCCACGTGGTGCTGCTGCCGGCGCTGGGCAAGGTCTGGCCGGCGCTGAGCAGCCAGATCATCATCGTCATGCTCGGTTCGGCGGTGTGTTCGCAGATCGCTACCGAAGAGTTGAGCTTTGCCGCCAATTTTATTCAGTCGCGCAACTTCCGCGCCTTTGAAACCTATGCGCTGACCACGCTGATCTACCTGTGCATGGCGCTGCTGATCCGCCAACTGCTGAACTGGATCGGCCGTCGCTACATCAGCCGAAGCGGGAGCCGCGTATGAGCGATTTCACCTTCTGGGACATCCTGCGCAACCTGCTCGTCGGCCTGCAATGGACACTGGCGTTGTCGCTGGTGGCGTTTATTGGCGGCGGGCTCGTCGGGCTGCTGATCCTGATCATGCGCATCTCGAAAAACGCCGTGTCGAGCAATATCGCCCGCACCTGGATCGAACTGTTTCAGGGCACGCCACTGTTAATGCAGCTGTTTCTGGTGTTCTTCGGCGTGGCGCTGGCCGGGATCGAAATATCACCGTGGATGGCCGCAGCGATTGCCCTGACCTTGTTCACCAGTGCATATCTGGCGGAGATCTGGCGCGGTTGCGTGGAGTCGATTCCGAATGGCCAGTGGGAAGCCTCGGCGAGTCTGGCGCTGAATCCGCTGGAACAACTGCGCTACGTGATCCTGCCGCAAGCGCTGCGCATTGCCGTGGCGCCGACCGTGGGCTTCTCGGTGCAAGTGGTCAAAGGCACCGCGGTGACCTCGATCATCGGTTTCACCGAGCTGACCAAGACTGGCGGCATGCTCGCCAATGCCACGTTTGAACCGTTCATGGTCTATGGCCTCGTCGCCCTCGGCTACTTCCTGCTCTGCTACCCCTTGTCCCTCAGTGCGCGCTACCTGGAAAGGAGACTGCATGCCTCTGCTTAGAATTTCCGCCCTGCATAAATACTACGGCGATCACCATGTGCTCAAAGGCATCGACCTGACCGTCGAGGAAGGCCAGGTGGTGGCGATCATCGGCCGCAGCGGCTCGGGCAAATCGACCTTGCTGCGCACGCTTAATGGCCTGGAGTCGATCAACGACGGCGTGATTGAAGTCGACGGCGAGTATCTCGACGCCGCCCGCGCCGACCTGCGCAGCCTGCGGCAGAAAGTCGGCATGGTCTTTCAGCAGTTCAACTTGTTCCCGCACCTGACCGTTGGCGAAAACGTCATGCTTGCACCGCAAGTGGTGCAGAAAGTGCCGAAAGCCAAGGCAGCGGAACTGGCGCGCGAGATGCTCGAACGGGTCGGCCTGGGGGAAAAATTTGACGCCTTCCCGGATCGGTTGTCCGGCGGCCAACAGCAACGGGTAGCGATTGCGCGCGCGTTGGCGATGTCGCCAAAGGTGCTGCTGTGCGACGAGATCACCTCGGCGCTCGACCCGGAACTGGTCAACGAAGTGCTCAGCGTGGTGCGGCAACTGGCCAAGGAAGGCATGACACTGATCATGGTCACCCACGAAATGCGCTTTGCCCGTGAGGTCGGCGATAAATTGGTGTTCATGCACCATGGCAAGGTGCATGAGGTGGGGGATCCGAAGGTGTTGTTTGCCAATCCGCAGACGGCTGAGCTGGCGAACTTTATTGGCACCGTTGAAGCGACAGCCTGAAGGAAATACAGGGGCTTTTAGGTCCTCATCGCGAGCAGGCTCACTCCTACATTGGAATGCGGTCACCTGTAGGAGTGAGCTTGCCCGCGATTGACCGCGCAGCGGTCACAGACTTTATGCGCTGAATCAAGGGTTTGAACCATGCGCGTTGGCGCCAGCGTTTGATCGTGGCACGATGTCGGGGTTATCGACCGAGACCCCCTGACCATGCCGCAATCCCAAGCCAAGAATCTGTCCCTGATCGCCGCAATCGACCTGGGCTCCAACAGCTTTCACATGGTCGTGGCCAAGGCCCAGAACGGCGAAATCCGCATTCTCGAGCGGCTCGGCGAGAAGGTTCAGTTGGCTGCCGGCATCGACGATGAGCGCAAGCTCAACGAAGAATCGATGCAACGCGGCCTCGATTGCCTCAAGCGCTTTGCCCAACTGATCAACGGCATGCCGCTCGGCGCCGTGCGCATCGTTGGCACCAACGCCTTGCGTGAAGCGCGCAACCGCCTCGAGTTCATCCACCGCGCCGAAGAAATCCTCGGCCACCCGGTGGAAGTCATTTCCGGTCGTGAAGAAGCGCGCCTGATCTACCTCGGTGTGTCCCACACCCTCGCCGACACCCCGGGCAAGCGTCTGGTGGCCGACATCGGCGGCGGCAGTACCGAATTCATCATCGGCCAGCGTTTCGAGCCTTTATTGCGCGAAAGCCTGCAAATGGGCTGTGTCAGCTTCACTCAGCGCTATTTCAAGGATGGCAAGATCACCCCGGCCCGCTACGCCCAGGCGTACACCGCGGCGCGGCTGGAGATCATGAGCATTGAGCACGCCCTGCATCGCCTGACCTGGGATGAAGCCATCGGCTCCTCAGGCACCATCCGCGCCATCGGCCTGGCACTGAAGGCAGGCGGGCACGGCACTGGCGAAGTGAACGCCGAAGGTCTGGCGTGGCTCAAGCGTCGCCTGTTCAAGCTTGGCGACGTCGACAAGATCGATTTCGAAGGCATCAAGCCTGATCGCCGGACAATCTTCCCGGCGGGCCTGGCGATTCTCGAAGCGATTTTCGACGCCCTCGAACTGCAACGCATGGATCACTGTGACGGCGCGCTGCGTGAAGGCGTGCTCTACGACCTGCTCGGCCGTCACCATCACGAAGACGTGCGCGAACGCACCCTGACCTCGCTGATGGAGCGCTATCACGTTGATCTGGAACAAGCGGCACGGGTTGAGCGCAAAGCCCTGCACGCCTTCGATCAAGTAGCAGTGGACTGGGAACTGGATGACGGCATCTGGCGCGAACTTCTTGGCTGGGCGGCGAAAGTGCACGAAGTCGGGCTTGATATCGCTCACTATCACTACCACAAGCACGGTGCTTATCTGATCGAGCACTCGGACCTTGCCGGCTTCTCTCGCGAAGACCAGCAAATGCTCGCCCTGCTGGTGCGCGGCCATCGCCGCAATATTCCCAAGGACAAGTTTGCCGATTTCGGCGACGACGGCGACAAGCTGATCCGCCTCTGTGTGCTGCTACGCTTTGCGATCCTGTTCCACCACATTCGCGGTACACAGACGATGCCGCAGGTGGCATTGCACGCCAAGGGTAATAACCTTGACGTGGAATTCCCGGAGAACTGGCTGGATGAGAATCAGCTGACTCAGGCGGATTTTGGCCTCGAGGCCGATTGGCTGACGCGGGTGGGGATTGTCCTCACTGTCCACTGAGACATTGTTTACTGGGGATTTTGTGGCGAGGGGATTTATCCCCGTCGGAGCGCGAAGCGGCCCCTTTCTTGATCAAAAGCGGGGCCTGCTGCGCAGTCCAACGGGGATAAATCCCCTCGCCACAGGTTGTGTGCATGACAGGTACAAAAAAGGCGATCCCGTGGGATCGCCTTTTTTATTGGGCTGAAGGTCAGCTGCTTACCGGCAAAATCGGGCTGCCCAAGCGTTCCAGCAGCGTCGCCTGCGCGCTGCGCGGGTTCTGGTTGCCGGTTGGCGTGTTGCGGATGTAACGGCCATCCGACTGCAGGCTCCAGCTGTGGGTGTTGTCGGTCAGGTACAGCTCCAGCTCTTTCTTCACGCGGGTCAGCAGCTTTTTGCCTTCCACCGGGAAGCAAGTCTCCACACGCTTGTCGAGGTTGCGCTCCATCCAGTCGGCGCTGGAGAGGAACATCTGCTCCTCGCCGCCGTTGAGGAAGTAGAACACCCGCGTGTGCTCAAGGAAGCGGCCAATGATCGAACGCACATGGATGTTGTGCGAAACCCCGGCAATCCCCGGACGCAGGCAGCACATGCCGCGTACCACCAGATCGATGCGCACGCCGGACTGGCTGGCCTTGTACAGCGCGCGGATGATCTTCGGATCGGTCAGCGAGTTGAACTTGGCGATGATGTGCGCCGGTTTGCCTTCAACGGCGAACTGGGTCTCGCGGGCAATCATGTCGAGCATGCCCTTCTTCAGGGTAAACGGCGCGTGCAACAGCTTCTTCATTCGCAGCGTCTTGCCCATGCCGATCAACTGGCTGAACAGTTTGCCGACGTCTTCGCACAAGGCATCGTCGGAGGTCAGCAGGCTGTAGTCGGTATAGAGCTTGGCGTTGCCGGCGTGGTAGTTACCGGTGCCGAGGTGCGCGTAACGCACGATCTCTCCGGCCTCGCGACGCAAAATGAGCATCATCTTGGCGTGGGTCTTGAAGCCGACCACGCCGTAGATCACCACCGCACCGGCCGCTTGCAGACGGCTGGCCAGTTGCAGGTTGGACTCTTCGTCGAAGCGCGCGCGCAGCTCGATGACCGCGGTCACTTCCTTGCCGTTACGCGCGGCATCGACCAGCGCATCGACGATTTCCGAGTTGGCGCCGGAGCGGTAAAGCGTCTGGCGCACGGCCAGGACATGCGGGTCTTTCGCCGCCTGGCGCAGCAGGTCGACCACTGGCGTGAACGACTCGAACGGGTGCAGCAGCAGGATGTCCTGTTTGCTGACCACGCTGAAAATGTTCTCGCTGTTTTGCAGCAGTTTCGGAATCTGCGGGGTGAACGGCGTGTATTGCAGCTCCGGATGGCTGTCCAGACCGGTGATGCTGAACAGTCGCGTCAGGTTGACCGGGCCGTTGACCTGATACAGCTCGGTCTCGCTCAGGTTGAACTGCTTGAGCAGGTAGTCCGACAAATGTTTCGGGCAGGTGTCGGCGACTTCCAAACGTACCGCATCACCGTAACGACGCGAGAACAACTCGCCACGCAGCGCGCGGGCCAGGTCTTCGACGTCTTCGGAATCGAGCGCGAGGTCGGCGTTTCGGGTCAGACGGAACTGGTAGCAGCCTTTTACCTTCATGCCCTGGAACAGGTCATCGGCGTGCGCGTGAATCATCGACGAGAGGAACACGTAGTTGTCGCCAGCGCCGCCAACCTCTTCCGGCACCTTGATGATTCGTGGCAGCAGACGCGGCGCCGGAATAATCGCCAGACCGGAATCGCGACCAAAGGCGTCGATGCCTTCGAGTTCAACGATGAAGTTCAGGCTCTTGTTCACCAGCAACGGGAACGGGTGCGTCGGGTCGAGGCCGATCGGGGTGATGATCGGCGCGATCTCGTCGCGGAAATAGCGGCGCACCCAGGTCTTGAGCTTGGTCGTCCAGTTACGGCGACGGATGAAGCGCACCTGATGCTTTTCCAGCTCCGGCAGCAGTATGTCGTTGAGGATCGCGTATTGACGATCAACGTGACCGTGCACCAGCTCGCTGATTCGCGCCAACGCTTGATGCGGCTGCAAGCCATCGGCACCGGCCTGTTCACGGGCGAAGGTGATCTGCTTTTTCAGGCCGGCAACACGGATTTCGAAGAATTCATCGAGGTTGCTGGAGAAGATCAGCAGGAACTTCAGCCGCTCCAGCAACGGATAGGACTCGTCCAGCGCCTGTTCCAGCACGCGGATGTTGAATTGCAGTTGCGAGAGCTCGCGGTGGATATACAGGCTGCTGTCATCCAGGCCCGGAATGGCAATCGCCGGCACCGCCGCAGCGGTTTCGGCCACCGGCGCGGGTGGCGCAGGCTCCAGCTCCGGCGGGGTTTCGGTGATTTGCTCCACCACCGGCTGAGCTTCTTTTACTGCAACTTCAGTGAGTCCTTCGGTATTCATTGAATGTTCCTGGGAGGGCTATTTCTGCTCTCGTAACAATTGAGCGGCACGGACAGCAAAGTAAGTCAGGATGCCATCAGCGCCGGCACGTTTAAAGGCGGTCAGTGATTCAAGAATCACCGCCTCGCTCAACCAGCCATTCTGGATCGCCGCCATGTGCATGGCGTATTCGCCGCTAACCTGATAGACGAAGGTCGGCACTTTGAAGGCATCTTTTACCCGGAAAAGAATGTCCAGGTATGGCATGCCCGGCTTGACCATGACCATGTCCGCGCCTTCAGACAAGTCCGCACCGACTTCGTGCAGCGCTTCGTCGCTGTTGGCCGGGTCCATCTGGTAAGAAGCCTTGTTCGCTTTGCCAAGATTCGACGCCGAACCCACAGCATCGCGGAACGGGCCGTAATAGGCGCTGGCGTACTTGGCCGAGTAGGCCATGATCCGCACGTTGACGTGACCGGCGATTTCCAGCGCTTCACGGATGGCTTGAATGCGACCGTCCATCATGTCCGACGGTGCAACCACCTGCGCGCCGGCTTCGGCGTGGGACAGGGCCTGGCGCACCAGTGCGTCGACGGTGATGTCGTTCTGCACGTAGCCTTCTTCGTCGAGAATACCGTCCTGACCATGAGTGGTGAACGGGTCGAGGGCGACGTCGGTGATCACCCCCAGTTCCGGGAAGCGCTCACGCAGGGCGCGGGTCGCGCGCTGGGCAATGCCTTCGGGATTCCAGGCTTCGGCAGCGTCGAGGGATTTGAGTTCAGGAGGCGTCACCGGAAACAGCGCCAGCGCCGGAATACCCAGTTCGACCCATTTCGCCGCTTCTTCAAGCAGCAGGTCGATGGTCAAGCGCTCTACGCCCGGCATCGACGCCACGGCTTCGCGGCGGTTTTCACCGTCGAGCACGAACACCGGCAGGATCAAGTCATCGACCGTCAGCACATTTTCCCGCACCAGCCGACGCGAAAAATCGTCACGACGATTGCGCCGCAGGCGAGTGGCTGGGAACAAACGGTTGGCAGGGGTAAAGCTCACGGCGGACTCCTGAGCCCGCGCAAACGGGCGAGCGTGACAGTTATAGACGGCCATTATGACTAACAGATGACAGTTGCGTGAGACCCGTGACACGTAGCCGCATTCCATTCTCAGTGTAGGAATTGTTCACGTCGAGACACATTTCGACACTTTCATGAATGTGTCCGAAGGGTTAGGCTGCGCGTTCATTTCGCCAGCACCCAGACAATGCTCCAACAATTTCTGCATGACTTTGGCTACTTTGCCTTGTTCCTCGGCACGTTTTTCGAAGGCGAAACCATTCTGGTGCTCGCGGGCTTCCTCGCGTTCCGTGGATACATGGACATCAATATGGTGGTGGTCGTGGCGTTCTTCGGCAGTTATGCCGGCGATCAGCTGTGGTACTTCCTCGGCCGCAAGCACGGGCGCAAGTTGCTGGCGCGCAAACCGCGCTGGCAGATGATGGGCGACCGCGCGCTGGAACACATTCGCAAGCATCCGGACATCTGGGTCCTGAGCTTCCGCTTCGTTTATGGCTTGCGCACGGTGATGCCGGTGGCGATCGGCCTGTCCGGCTATCCACCGGGACGCTATCTGTTGCTCAACGGCATCGGTGCGGCGATCTGGGCGACGGCACTGGCCGCTGCGGCGTACCACTTCGGTGCGGTACTGGAAGGCATGCTCGGCAGCATCAAGAAATACGAGCTGTGGGTTCTCGGTGCCTTGCTGGTGCTGGGTGTTGGCCTGTGGCTGCGCCGCCGCTTCAAGAATGCGCGTCTGGCGAAGCAGGTCTACGCCGACGAGCAAGCAGCAAAAGCTGCGCAGTTGCATCAAGCCGAACAGGCCAAAGCCGACGAGCCTAAACCGCCAACCGAGTAATTCGTTGGCGGCACACATACAGCCCGATGCCACTGAGCAGGCTGTAACCGAGCAAGCCAGCCCACATCAGCGGGCTGGCCGGCCATAGCCCAACGACCGGCGCCAGCGACACCAGCGGCACATTCGATGCCAGCCGCAATAGCTCCACCTTCAGCGCCCACGGGCGATTCTCCAGGGCTACGCCCAACGCAAACACCCCGAACGCCACCGCGCCCCAGCCGAGCACCAATGCGGCCGTCGGCAGGCTACGCTCGAGATTCATCAGATAACTGCCCAGCGCGATATACACGCAAAACTGCAACGCCACGTATCCCTGCTGACGCCGTTCAAGCGGCACGTCGAATTTGCGAAATTGAGCCAGATCCGGCTTGTTCATCGGGTACCTGGCCGCGACATCGGCCGGACGCCAACCGGTGCGCATGAACCAGATCCGCCACTTGTCCCACTTGCTCTCGGCCCGCCGGGCGTCGTCCCACAGCTGCGCATAAAACTGCACATTGGCCCACAGCGGATTCCAGCTCGCCAGCGCTGTGGTCACGCCGAAAATCACCGGTTCGTTGTCATCTTCCTCCTGGAACGTGCCGAACAGCCGATCCCAAAAAATGAACACCCCGCCGTAGTTGCGATCCATGTAGAGAGCGTTCTGTGCATGGTGAGCCCGATGATTGGACGGCGTGACAAAAAACCACTCGTACCAGCCGAGCTTGGGAATGTGTTTGGTGTGAACCCAGAATTGATAAAGCAGGTTCAGCGCCGCGACGCTGACAAACACCAGCAGCGGCACTCCGAGCACCGCCATCGGCAGGTAGAAAACCCAGCCCAGCAGAAACCCGGTACTGGTCTGGCGCAACGCGGTGGAGAGGTTGTACTCCTCGCTCTGGTGATGCACCGAATGCGCAGCCCAGAGGATGTTGCGCTCATGGCCCATGCGGTGCAGCCAGTAGTAGCAGAAATCGTAGAGGACGAAGGCCAATACCCAGACCCAGACGCTGTCTGCGGGCAGCCGGATCACCGCCAGATGCTCCAGGGCAAACGCGTACGTGATCAGCCCTACGCCTTTGGTCAGCAACCCGGTGGTGGTCGACAGCACGCCGGTGCTGATGCTGTTCACCGCATCGGCCAGGCGATAGTTGCTGACCCCGCGCCAACGGTCGGCGAGCAGTTCCAGCGCAATCAACACCAGAAAGAACGGCACCGCATACAGAATGAAGTCCATGACGCGTCCTGAGTGAAGTCTTGAAGGACAGATCCTAGGCGTAGCCGCCCGTTAACCCTATGGCAACGCGCGACAATTTAGTGGACATTTAGCGCCATGAATCTGGAGAGAAACCCATGAGCAAAAAAGTTGCAGTGATCCTGTCCGGCAGTGGCGTGTACGACGGCGCCGAGATCCATGAGAGCGTCATCACCCTGCTGCGCCTCGATCAACGCGGCGCGCAGGTGCAGTGCTTTGCCCCGAACATCGCGCAATTGCATGTGATCAATCACCTGACCGGTGAAGAAATGCCCGAGTCGCGCAACGTGCTGGTGGAATCGGCGCGCATTGCCCGTGGCAACATCAAGGACATCCGCGAGGCCGACGTCGACGACTTCGATGCGCTGATCGTGCCCGGTGGTTTTGGTGCGGCGAAGAACCTTTCCAACTTTGCCGTCGAAGGCGCGGGCTGCTCCGTTCAGCCTGAAGTCCTGGCGTTGGCCGAGGCGTTTGCCGAAGCAGGAAAACCGGTCGGCCTGATGTGCATCTCGCCGGCACTTGCGGCAAAAATCTACGGCCCGGGCGTGACCTGCACCATCGGCAATGATGCCGACACCGCCACCGCCATGAACAAGATGGGCGCGACCCACGAAGATTGCGCCGTCAGCGACATCATCGAAGACAAGGCACGCAAACTGGTGACCACCCCGGCTTACATGCTGGCGCAGAACATCAGTGAAGCGGCGTCCGGCATCAACAAACTGGTCGACCGCGTGCTCGAACTGACCCACGAAAACGACGCCTGACCGAAACTGCTGAAATCCTTTGTGGCGAGGGGATTTAGCGAAACGTCGCACCGCCCCGTTGGGGCGCGAAGCGGCCCCGCTGTTTTAATTCAAGAGCGGGGCCTGCTGCGCAAGCCAACGGGGATAAATCCCCTCGCCACAGGGATCCGGTTGAATCAGGGTTTGCGGGTCAGGCGGGTGAGGATCCGGTCCAGCGCATTGGCAAACGCCTGCTTCTCGCGATCGCCGAACGGCGCCGGGCCGCCGCTCATCTGACCTTGCTCACGCAGGTCGGTGAAGAGATTACGCACGGCCAAGCGCTCGCCCATGTTCTGCGCATCAAACTCTTTGCCGCGCGGATCCAGCGCCGCCACGCCCTTCTTCACCAGCCGATCCGCCAGCGGGATATCGCTGCAGATCACCAGCTCACCGGGCACCGCGTGCTCGACCAGATAATCGTCCGCCGCATCCGGCCCGCTCGGCACCACGATCAGTTTGACGATGGCCAGCCCCGGCTTGGTCTGCGGTTGCCCGGCCACCAGCACCACCTCGAACTGGCGCTTGAGGGCGAACTTCACCACCAGATCTTTCGCTTGCCGAGGGCAGGCGTCGGCATCGATCCATACACGCATCATCGTTTCCTCATTCCAAAAAGCATCGCGGGCAAGCCACGCTCCCACAACGTTCATTGTAGGAGCAAGGCTTGCCCGCGAATGTGAGCGCAGCGAATGCTGTCAGGCCGTTACTCGCCGTTTCTCAGCCACCCAACTGCGCCCATACAACACAACAATCGCCAAGATCGCCACCGCCTGCGCCGTCAACGAATACGCGTCGGCATGAATCCCCAGCCAGTCAAATTCAAAGAACGCCACCGGCCGCGTGCCGAAGATCCCGGCTTCCTGCAGCGCCTTCACGCCATGCCCGGCAAACACCACCGACAACGCGCAGAGCAGCGCGGCGTTGATGCTGAAGAACAACGTCAGCGGCAGTTTCGCCGAGCCTCGCAGGATCACCCACGCCAGACCGACCAGCAGCACCAGCGCCGTCGCCCCGCCTGCCAGCACCGCGTCATGCCCGGCTGGCCCTGCCTGCAACCACAGGGTTTCGTAGAACAGAATCACTTCGAACAGTTCGCGATACACCGAGAAAAACGCCAGGATCGCAAAGCCGAAGCGCCCGCCGCCACCGACCAGGCTGCTCTTGATGTAATCCTGCCAGGCCGCCGCGTGGCGACGGTCGTGCATCCACACGCCGAGCCACAGCACCATCACGCTGGCGAACAACGCCGTTGCACCTTCAAGCAATTCACGCTGCGAACCGCTGACATCGATCACATACGCCGCCAGCGCCCAAGTGCCGAGGCCAGCCAGCAGTGCCAGCCCCCAACCAACGTTGACGCTGCGCACCGCCGATTGCTGGCCGGTATTGCGCAGGAACGCGAGGATCGCCGCCAGCACCAGAATCGCTTCCAGCCCTTCGCGCAGCAGAATCAGCAACCCGGAGATGTAACTCAAAGACCAGCTCAAGCCATCGCTGCCCAGCAGACCGGCGGATTCCTTCAGCTTGGCCTTGGCCGCGTCCAGGCGCTGCTCGGCCTGCTCGACCGGCAAACCGTCCTGCAACGATTGCCGATAAGCCATCAGCGCTTTTTCGGTGTCTTTGCGCACGTTGGCGTCGACGTTATCCAGCGAACTTTCGACCAGCTCGAAACCTTCCAGATACGCCGCTACCGACAGGTCATAGGCCTGATCGTGCTCACCGGCTCGGTACGCCGCCAGGCTCTTGTCCAGCGTCGCGGCGGTGTAGTCGAGCAACTGCGCCGGGCCACGTTTGACCTGCGGCGGCTGCGCCCGTTGCGCACGGAACGTCGCCGCCGCTGGAGCGCCCTCGGCGGCCTGTACTTCGGCCGGGGTCTGACGCGCCAGGTCGGCGATGTTGTAGGTTTTCTCGGACTTGGCGGCCGCCGCATCGGCGCTGAAGCCGGCGATGTAGGTGGCCAGATCCCAGCGCTGACGATCGTCGAGCTGATCGGCGAACGCCGGCATGTCGGTGCCTTCGACGCCTTGACCGAGGGTACTGTAGATCGCATACAGGCTCAGGTGATCCATCCGCGCAGCTTCCCGCAGATTGGCTGGCGCAGGCGCCATGCCGAGCGCTGCCGGGCCGTCACCGACGCCGCTGTCGCCGTGGCACACCGAGCAATTTTGCGCATACAGCGGCGCGCCACGTGCAGGGTCCGGGGTGATGATCGGTGCCTGGCTGACTTCATAGGCCACGGCCAGTTTCGCCCCCAGTTGCCGCGCCTGACGGGCGACGTCCGCACCGTCCTGCCTCGCCGTGATCGCACTGTGCAGCGCATCGACGCCCTGCTCCAGCGCGGCCTTTTCCGGCTTGGCCGGCAGCGCGCTGATCAGGCTCTGCAACGCCTGAGTGAATTCCAGCTGCTCGCGGTATTCGGCGTCATCGAGAATTTTTCCCGCCTCGACCGTCGGCGGGTAATCGGCGCTGATGTAATCGAGCAGGTGCAGCGCTTGCGGCGCGCCTTCCACTGTGTCGGCCAGCAGATTGAAGCTGCTCAGGGCGCACAGCGGAAACACCAGCCAGGCCAGAAATCGGGACGAGGCAGTCATGAAGGGTTCTCAAGGGGAAATACAGAGTTACATATTGTTCACTCCGACGACGTTTCTCTCAAGCTTTGTCGGCGTTTCGCGGTGTTTAACGCGTAGACGCCGTCAGGTTCCGGTAATGCTCGGCCATGAAATCAACCAACACTTTGACCTTCAGCGCGACATGTCGGGCATGCGGATACAGCGCGTAATAATGCCGCTGGCCGAGGGTGCAGTTGGGCAGTATCTGCACCAGCCGCCCGCTCAGCAGGTCGTCCTGCACCGTGGCCCGGGTGAATGAGGCGATGCCGACACCCGCCAGCGCGGCTGCATGCAGCGAACTGATCGAGTCCGCCCTGAAGTGACCTTGTGCCCTGACCGCCGTGATCGCTCCGCGCGCATCGGTCAACGACCAGTCGCTGCCGCCGGTAAATGCCAACAGTTGATGCTCGGCCAACTCCCGCACCTGACGCACCAGGCCATGCCGGGCCACATACGCAGGCGACGCCACCAGCAACATGTCCGAGACCGTCAGCAATCGCGCCACCAATGACGAGTCCGCCAGCGGCCCGCAGATACGCAGCGCGACATCAAAGCCTTCGGCGATCAGGTCGACAAAGCGGTCTTCGCAGGACAGATCGACTTCAATCTCGGGATAACGTTGTTGAAATGCCGGGAGCCAGTTCGCCAGCTCCAGCGTGCCGATCACCATCGGCGCGCTGATACGCAGGACGCCGCTGGGGCTTTCATGGGCCTGCCCGACTGCGATGGCGGCTTGGTCCAGTCGATCAAGAATGTCCACGCAGGCGGTGTAATACTGCTGTCCCGCCGTGGTCAGGCTGAAGCGTCGGGTATTGCGATTGATCAGCCGTGTGCCGAGTTCGGCTTCCAGTTGCTGCAGCTGCCGGGAAATGGTCGAGTGCGTGGTGTCGAGTCGCTCGGCGGCGGCGCTGAAACCGTGACACTCGACGATGCAACGAAACGCACGCATGGCCAGCAGTTGATTCATTGAAATACCGGGATTCAATTGATCGGTGAGCACGCAAGCCTAGCGCAATCCATGGTGCACCGACATCCGCAAACCGCCCCTATAATGCGCCATCTGCCCGCCCTTGCCGTTCAAGGAAGAACCCGCCTCCATGCGCCTTTGCCTGCCGACTTTTCTGCTGTTCAGTGTCCTCGTGCATCTGAGTGGCTGCGCCGCTTTTCGCAATTACGATCTGGAGATGCAGCAGACTACCGATCAGATGACCCAAGGCAATCTCTACGGTGCGCTGGCGTTGATGGAAAGGCATAACCCGTGGGAAGACAAGGATCTGCTTTATTACCTGGAAAGAGGCGCCATTCTCAGCGCCGGCAGTGCATTGCCCGAAAGCCAAGAAGACTGGCGCACCGCCGATCGCATGATTTTCCAGCGCGAAGAGGCCAATCCTTCCGGTGCCATGAAGTTGCTGACGCGGTTCGGTAATGAAATGGGCACCATGCTCGTCAACGACAAACTGCTGCGCTACGAAGGCTATGACTATGAAAAGGTCATGCTGACCACGCAAATGGCCCTCAACCAGTTATCCGTCAATGATTTCGACGGTGCCCGCGCAGATATCAAGAAGACCCATGAACGCGAAGTCCTGATTGCCCGCCAGCGCGAAGTGCAATACGAAGAGGCGGAGGCACAGGCCAAGACCCAGGGCATAACCCTGCGTTACAAAGATCTGGAAGGTTATCCGGTGGCCATACTCGATGCGCCGCAAGTGGTCGAACTGAAGAACGGCTATCAGAGTGCGTTCAGCCACTATCTGGCCGGTTTCACCTACGAAGCCCTGGGTGAGCGTGACCTCGCTGCGCCGGGTTATCGCCAGGCCATCGAATTGCGCCCGGACATGCCGTTTCTCCAGAAAGCGCTGCGTAATCTCGACAAGCCTGCAGCGAAGGCCGATGAAAGTGACGTTCTGATCATTGTGCAAAGCGGGCTGGCACCGGCTCGCAGTTCGGTGCAAGTGCCGATTCCGGTGCGACTGAATGAAAACCTGGTGATCATTGCGCCGATATCCTTCCCGGTGATGATTGCGGACGCTGTCACCCCCACCTTCAATCACCTGAACATTGATGGCCATAAACAGCCGCTGACGGTCATCAACAGCGTGACCGACATGGCCATGCGAACACTGCGTGATGACATGCCGCAAATCATCTCGCGCGCCATGTTCCGCGCCAATCTGGCCGCCATCGGCCAAGCACAGGAAAACGATCGCAATCCAGCCAAGGCCTCATTGGTGGTAACACAGAAGGATCCTCTCGAGGAGGCCGACACGCGCACCTGGCGCGCCCTGCCCGACAAGACGCTCGTCACTCGTTTGCGTCTGAAAAAGGGGCTGCACACGGTCGACGTCCCCATTTACCCCCGGGCCATCCCCTTACCTTGCGCGTCGATAAGGATCATCAAATACTCAATCTGCGCGTGTTCCGGGATCAGACCTATTACGTGGGGTCGGCTTTCGTTGCACCTGCGACGCCTTTGCCAGAGAAAGTAACAAGCTCGAAATAAGTAATGGCATCTAACTAACCAGTGCAATTAAAAAGCTATTACATAGCCATCACCTCCCGCTTATAATGCCGCGCCCTCGCTATTGCGAAACGGCATTAAAGCTCCTCAGGATATGAGGAATTGGCAGGAGGCCAGCGCCACTGTCGATGGGTCATACCAGCCCGACCAGCATCCGCGGCTGTATTTACTCCAGGGAAGAAGTACCCCCATGGCATTCCGCGCTCCCACCTTGATCGCGCTCAGCGCTGTCACTCTGCTGTCCGGTTGTTCCGCTTTTCGCAACTACGACTCCGAACTGGCCCAGACCAACCAGCAACTGGCCAGCGGCCACGTCGACGCCGCCCTGACCCTGCTGGAAAAGAACAACAGCGGCCCGGACAAAGACCTGCTCTATTACTTCGAGAAAGGTGAATTGCTGCGTGCCAAGGGCGACCTGTCGGGTAGCCAGAGTGCCTGGACCAGCGCCGATCAGGTGGTCGGTCAGTGGGAAGATTCGGTCAAGCTCGACACCGGTAAATACCTCGCTCAGTTCGGCAGCTTCATCGTCAACGACAAGGTGCGTCGCTACGAAGGCTACGACTACGAAAAAGTCATGCTGACCACGCAGATGGCCCTGAACCTGCTGGCGGTCAACGACTTCGACGGCGCGCGCACTGCGATCAAAAAGACTCACGAGCGTGAAGCCGTGATCGCCGACCTGCGTGACAAGGAATACCTCAAGAGCGAAGAAGAGGCCGAGAAAGAAGGCATCAAGACTCAGTACAAGGATCTGCAAGGCTACCCGGTCGCCAGCCTCGACGCGCCGGAAGTGGTCGGCCTGAAGAACAGCTACCAGAGTGCCTTCAGCCATTACCTGGCCGGTTTCGTCTACGAAGCCCTGGGTGAAAAAGACCTGGCGGCGCCGGGTTACCGCAAAGCGGCCGAACTGCGCCCGAACACGCCGCTGCTGGAACAGGCGCTGGTCAACCTCGACAAGCCGGTCAAATCCGACGACAGCGACATCCTGATCGTGGTGCAAAGCGGCCTGGCACCGGCCCGTGATTCGATCCGCGTGCCACTGCCACTGCCAATCTCCAACAACCTGGTGATCACCCCGCTGTCGTTCCCGATCATCAAACCGGACACTTCCACCGCAACGTTTGCGCAAATTGGTGTCGACGGTCAGCAAGTGGATCTGACGGCCCTCAACAGCACCACCGCGATGTCGCGTCGCGCCCTGCGTGATGACATGCCGGGGATCATCGTACGCACCACCGTGCGCGCGATTACCAAAGGTGTCGCGCAGAAGAAGATCAACGAAACCAACCCACTGGCTGGCTTGGCCGTCGGTATCTCTTCAGCTGTGCTCGAAGGTGCCGATACCCGCACGTGGCGTACCCTGCCGGACTACACCCAAGTGGTGCGTCTGCGCCTGAAAAAGGGCGAGCATCAGGTTACCCTGCCGAGCGCCGTGGGCGGTTCGGTGGTCAAGGTCACCGTCGATCAGCGTTATCAGGTGATCAGCCTGCGCGCAGTGGGCAATCAGGTATTCGCCGGCGGCCTCGCCGCACACGTAGTCCCGAGCGCCGGCGCGACCAACGTCGCCAGCCTCAAACAACCTTAAGAACGGAGTCTTTGCATGCGCTTCAAACTCATCGCCGTCGCTGCCCTCGCCTTGCTGGCGAGCGGCTGCGCCACCCCGCCACCACCTGAGCCGGGCAGCGCCGCGAGCAAAGTCGTGGCCATGGGCCCGCAAAAGCACATCGTCGTCGGCGCCATGCGCGTCGCTCGCGAAAACGGTTTCATGACCGTCAACGTGCAGTTGAGCAACACCCTCAACAGCAACAAGACGTTCTACTACCGCTTCGCCTGGCTCGGCCCGGAAGGCTTCCCGATCGCCGAAGAAGAAGTCTGGAAAAGCCAGATGATGTACGGCGCACAGACCAGCTTCATCCAGGGCATCGCCCCGACGCCGAAAGCCGTGGACTTCCGTCTGGAACTCAAGACGCCCTAAGCCCGCCCCCCTATTCCTGATTTAGAGAACATTGCCATGTTTGCACGCTTTTCCTGCATCGCTGTCATCGCCCTGCTGGCCTCCGGTTGCGCCAATACTTCGCCGACCCTGGGCAGCAAGAACATCAGCTACGGCGACACCAAAGCGGTTGAAACCGTAACCAACGAATTCGGTTCGACCGACCTGCAAATGATCGCCGAGTCGATGACCCGCTCGCTGGCGCAATCCGGCATTCTGCAGAACCGTCCTGTGGTTCAGGTCTACGACGTGAAGAACAAGACCAGCGAGTACATCGATACCCGCGAAATCACCACCAGCATCAAGACCCAGCTGATGAAAACCGGTGTTGCCCGTTTCGCCAGCGACAACAACGCGATGCAAAGCCAGGTTGACCAGTTGAAGCTGCAGAACCAGAGCGGTCTGTACAAGAAGAGCACCGTGGCCAAGACCGGCAACATGGTGGCTGCCAAGTACCGCATCGAAGGTTCGATCAGTTCGATCGTCAAGCGCAGCAGCGATTACAAGGACGTCTTCTACAAATTCAGCCTGCAATTGATCGACGTGGAAAGCGGTCTGGCCGAGTGGATGGACGAAAAAGAGATCCGCAAAACCACGGAGCGTTAATCGATGCGCGCATGGATTGGCATGATGGCCCTGGCTTGCGCGTTCAGCGTGCAAGCGGCCCCGAAAGTCGCGGTGACGGATCTGGCGTACCAGGAACGTGTGGAGCAATACATCCACATCGTTTCGGCCCAGAGCAATCATCGCGAGGGTTACTACAGCTCCAGCGGTTCTTCGAGTTACAACGAGATCGAAGCCACCACCAGCTACATCGAGCAGACCGAGCTGCGTAAATTCACCGGCGACATCAAGGGTGAAATTCTGCGTACCGGCATGTTCCAACTGGTGCAGGGCACGCCGTACACCGCGTCGTCCAAGGGTGACATCTACGATGTGATCAAGCGGATCAAGGCCGGCAACTTCAAGGGTGCCGACTATGTTCTGTTCGGCACGGTGTCGGACATCGACTTCACCCAGGACATCAACGAGCTGGCGAATACCGACAGCTATTCGGCGGTGCTGGGCCTGACGCTGGTGGCAGATTTCAGCCTGATCAACACCAAGACCTTCGAGATCACTTCGGCCTTCACGGCGATGGGTGAAGCGCAGGACACCAAACTGGTGAACCATCGCGACATCAAAATCTCGCTGAACCGCCCACGGGTGGTTCGCGATGTGTCAAAGGCATTGGGTGAGGACGTGGCCGGGCAACTGAGCATGCAGCTCGGTGGTGGCGGTTATGAACAGCCGCGTGAAGCGCCACAGCGCAACAATCTGCCGCGCGATACGGCGCCAATGATCTTGCGCTGATCTTGGATGCGGGCTTCCTGTGGCGAGGGGATTTATCCCCGTTGGCTCGCGCAGCGGGCCCTCTTGATCTTGAAAGAAGGGGCCGCTTCGCAGCCCAACGGGGATAAATCCCCTCGCCACAAAAGCTCACTCGCCAGAAAGGCACAAAAAAAGGCGACCTCATGAGGTCGCCTTTTTTCTGCCCGAAAGCTTTAGACCGCTGCTTTGCGCAACGTCGCCATAAACGCCGCAGCGCCAATGAACAGCCCGGCAAACGTGCGGTTCATCCGCTTCTGCTGCGTCGGTGTGCGCAACAAGCGCAGCACTTTCGACGCCAGGCCGGTGTATCCCGCCATCACAATCAGGTCGACGCAGATCATGGTCGCGCCGATCACCACGTACTGGATCAGCAGCGGTGCATGTGGATTGATGAACTGCGGCAGTACCGCCAGCATGAACACCAGTGCCTTGGGGTTGCTGATGTTCACCAGAAAACCACGGAACACCAATGCCAGCGGCTTGCCGATCGGCCGCACCGCCGCGTCATCGCTCATGTCCATAGGCAGCGCACGCCACTGCTTGATCGCCAGATAAACCAGGTAAGCGACACCGAACCATTTGATTGCATGGAACGCGGTAGCCGAAGCAGTCAGGATCGCGCCAACGCCGGCGCCGACAATCGCAATCTGCACCGCCAGGCCGATTTGCAGGCCGAGGGCGTTCCAGTAGCCACGCCAGAAACCGTATTGCAGACCGCTGGACATCGACGCAATGGCGCCAGCGCCCGGAGAAAGACTGATCACCCAGCAGGCGGCGAAAAACGCCAGCCATGTTTGAAGCTCCATCGCACACCTCGACTCTGAATCGTCACAGACGTCCAAGCTAATGCGGTTTGGGCCTAAAAGCAAAAGATCGCAGCCTGCGGCAACTCCTGCACAGGATTGACGTTTACCCTGTAGGAGTTGCCGCAGGCTGCGATCTTTTGATCTTGCTTCAAGACTTACTTTTCGAAGCCGCTCGAAGGAAACACATCCGTCCCGCGCCAACGCCGCACCGAGCGCTGGAAGAACAGACTGTTCGGCACCTGCACCATCGCGCTACCGGTGCCCAATTCCTCGGCCTCGATCAACGTGGTGTAGAGCAGATTGATCGCCACCACCCGCCCTTTCACACCGGGCTTGTCCGTGGTGTCCACCAGCTCGACGATATCGCCCAATCGAAACGGCCCAACGGTGAAGATCAGAATCGCGCACAACAGATTCGACAGCACACTCCACATCGCGAAGAACGCCACCGCCGCCACGGCAACAAAACCGGACAACGCGGTCCACAACACCGTGGCCGACACGCCGAGGCGTTCCAGTACAAAGATCACCGCGCTGCCCATGATCAGCCAGCGCAGCACGCCACGCAGTGGCATCAGCAACTGCGGCGGGAACGGATAGCGTTCGCCCAACCGGGTCAGGCATTTGGCGACAAAGCGCTGGGCAATGTAACCGGCCAGCAGGATCAGCAGAATCTGCACGCCGAGCCAGATCGGCTCGATCCACACGGCTGGCAACGGCAGCTGGAACGCTTCCATCAGGACAGCGCCTCCAGCTCCGCTTGCATGCTTTCCAGGGTTTCCAGCGCTTCCATCCACGCCTCTTCAAGCTCGGCTTCGCGCACTTTCAGCTTGGCTTGTTCGGCCAGCAGATCACGCAATTCGTGCTTGCGCGCCGGCTCGTAGATGTCACTGTCGCCGAGGCTGGCATCGACCTTGGCGAGCTTCTCGTGAAGCTTGCCCAGCTCGGCTTCGAGCTTGTCGGCTTCACGCTTGTGCGGCGCCAGTTGCTGGCGCAGTGCAGCGGCAGCCTGACGCTGAGCCTTCTTGTCGGTCTTGTCCGGGTTGACCGGGGTGTTGCTGACCGGCGCATTGCGCTGACGGTATTCCACCAGCCAACGCGCGTAATCTTCGAGGTCGCCATCGAACTCTTCGACCTTGCCATCGGCAACCAGGTAGAAGTTGTCGGTGGTGCTCTTGAGCAAGTGCCGATCGTGAGACACCACCAATACCGCGCCGCTGAATTCCTGCAACGCCATGGTCAGTGCCAGGCGCATTTCCAGGTCGAGGTGGTTGGTCGGTTCGTCGAGCAGCAGCAGGTTCGGACGTTCCCAGGCGATCAACGCCAGGGCCAGACGAGCCTTTTCGCCACCGGAGAAATTCAGCACCGGCTCGTCGATCCGCGCGCCACGGAAGTCGAAACCGCCGAGGAAGTCACGCAAGGTCTGCTCGCGCTCGGTCGGCGCCAGTCGCTGCATGTGCAACAACGGGCTGGCCTTGGAGTCCAGCGAATCGAGCTGATGCTGAGCGAAGTAGCCGACCACGGTGTTCTCGCCACGGGTCAGGCGCCCGGCGATCGGTGATAGCTCGCCGGCAAGGTTCTTGATCAGCGTCGACTTACCCGCACCGTTCGGGCCGAGCAGACCGATCCGCGCACCCGGGGTCAGTTGCAGCTTGACCTTCTCGAGGATGGTTTTATCGCCGTAGCCCAGACGCGCGTCGGACAGGTCGATCAGCGGGCTGGAGATCTTGGTTGATTCGCGGAAGACAAAATCGAACGGCGAATCGACGTGGGCCGCCGACAACTCTTCCATCCGCTCCAGCGCTTTGATCCGGCTCTGCGCCTGACGGGCCTTGGTCGCCTGGGCCTTGAAGCGGGCGATGTAGCTTTCCATGTGCGCACGTTGCGCCTGCTGCTTCTCGTAGGCCTGTTGCTGCTGGGCCAGACGCTCGGCACGGGCGCGTTCGAACGCGGTGTAGCCGCCGCGATACAAGGTGATTTTGCGCTGATCGACATGCGCCACGTGGTCGACGACTTCGTCGAGGAAATCGCGGTCGTGGGAAATCAACAGCAAGGTGCCCGGGTAGCTTTTCAGCCACTCTTCGAGCCAGATGATCGCGTCGAGATCCAAGTGGTTGGTCGGTTCGTCGAGCAACAACAAGTCCGACGGGCACATCAAGGCCTGCGCCAGATTCAGACGCATCCGCCAGCCGCCGGAAAAATCACCGACCTGACGATCCATCTGTTCATTGGTGAAACCGAGACCGGCGAGCAATTTGCGCGCGCGCGCATCGGCGGTGTAGCCGTCGGCGCTGTCGAGTTCGGCGTGCAGGCGGGCCTGCGCGGCACCGTCATGGGCAGCCTCGGCGGCAGCGAGGTCACGTTGCACCTCGCGTAGACGCAGGTCGCCATCGAGCACATAGTCGACCGCCAGACGTTCGAGCGTCTCGATCTCCTGGCGCATATGGGCGATGCGCCAGTCGGCCGGCAAGTAGCAGTCACCCGAGTCCGGGTGCAATTCACCCCGAATCAAGGCGAACAGGCTCGATTTGCCGGCGCCGTTGGCACCGATGAGGCCGGCTTTGTGGCCGGCGTGCAGGGTCAGCTCGGCGTCTTCTAGCAGACGTTGCGGGCCACGCTGTAAAGTCAGGTTCTGAAGTCGGATCATAATGGCGGCGGAGTCTACCAGCTTCGCTCACAACTGGCGCGAGTAGCACGATGTCCTCTGACCTGTGGAGCTTTTCCCTTGCCACCTACGCCCGACCGGGTGTGGAACACGCTTGCCTGCAATTGCAGACGGCGGGCGCCAATGTCTGCCTGCTGCTGTGCGGTCTATGGCTGGAACAACGCGGTGTGGCCTACGACGAACAACGCGCGCGGCAACTGGCAATGCTGGTGGGGCCTTGGGATGTGGAGGTCGTGCAGCCGCTGCGGGCCTTGCGCACGCAATGGAAAACCCTGGCAGCTGAAGATCCGGTGCTGAAGGGTATGCGCGAGCAGCTCAAATCACTCGAGCTTGAGGCTGAGCGAGCATTGCTGTCACGGCTTGAAGGTATGGCGCAGGAGTGGACGCGAAACGTCGCAGGTTCAAACACCTGGCTGGAAAGCCTGGCGGGAGCGGCCACCAGCCCGAACCGCGACGCGCTGCAAGTGCTGCGCGTCGCGGTAACCGGCACTTAGGAGGCGCTGGTTGGATTGTTGCTGACGCTCGACGCAGCGGCTGGCGTTGGCGCAGTCGAAGGTGTCGAGGCAGTAGCGGCTGGAGCAGGTGCCGCTGGAGCAGCCGAAGTTGCCGCTGCGGCAGGCTTGGCGGCTGGTGCAATGGCCGGTTTGGCGGCAGCTGGTTTGGCAGAGGCTGGCTTTTTCACGGCAGGTTTTGCAGCAGGCTTGGCGGCTGTTTTTGCAGCAGCAGGCTTGGCGGCAGCAGTCGCTGGTTTAGCAGTGGCGGCTGGCTTGGCTGCCGGTTTGGCGGCCGGCTTGGCGGCGGGTTTTGCCGCAGCTTTTGCAACGGGTTTGGCTGCAGCTGGTTTGGCAGCCGGTTTGGCAGCGGCAGTTTTAGCAGCAGGTTTTGCTGCTGGTTTTGCTGCAGCTTTGGCAGCGGGTTTAGCGGCCGGTTTGGCAACCGGTTTTGCAGCGGCAGCTTTGGCAGCTGGCTTGGCGGCAGCAGGTTTTGCCGCAGTGGTTTTAGCCGCTGGTTTTGCAGCGCTCGCTGCAGCGGGTTTTTTCGCTGCAGGTTTTGCAGCCGCTTTCACCGGCGCTTTTACAGCTGGCTTGGCCGCAGTTTTAGTAGCAGCTTTTGCAGCTGGTTTGGCCGCCGCAGTTTTTGCTTTTGCCGGAGCCTTGGCTGCTGCCGGTTTGGCTGCTGCTTTCTTCGCCGGTGCCGCCGCTGGTTTAGCCGAGCGAGTCGACAATACTTTGCCCACAGCTTCTTGAACGCGGCCAACACCCTGGGCCAGTTTCAGGCTTTCCTGGGCATCGCGCTTGAGTTGCAGAATGTAGCTGCGGGTATCGGACTGACGATCCTTCAGGGCATCGAGCAGGTCTTCGAGTTCTTTCACTGCGCCTTTGGCTTTGGTCTGCGCCTTGGCTTTACCGGCGGCAGCTGCGTCCTGCAATTTGGTGCGGGATTTGTGCAGTTTTTCTTGCGCCTTGCCGCGTTGCTTTTCCAGTTTGGCGAGCAATTTTTCAGCATCAGCCAAGGCTTGCGAGCAAGCGTTTTCCAAATGCTCGAGCAAGCTGCCCGAGAGTTGTTGGAGTAAGTGCAACGGAGTATTTACAGGCTTCTTGGTGGCCGACATGGTTTACCTCCTGGCTGACGTGAGTGCGGCTCATACTAGACCTCTGCTGCTACCGCCGCTAGGTCATCTTGACAGTATCAATTCCGTTGCGTTGCACCGAAGTGAAAATGTTCTTCAACAAGACAAAAGCAGTTCACCGTTGCAGACGTTTGCGCTGGCATAATCCACCGCATCTCAGGTTGGAGAGTGCCCATGTCGCGCTACCTTTTTTTATCCCTCTGCATGGTTTTTTCGGCGGCCCAGGCCGACGACAAAACCACCGCGAATGACGCTCACGATCTTGCTTACAGCCTCGGCGCCAGCCTCGGCGAACGGCTGCGTCAGGAAGTCCCGCAGCTACAGATTCAGGCGTTGATCGAAGGCTTGCAGCAGGCCTATCAAGGCAAGCCGCTGGCGCTCAGCGAAGCACGCATCGAGCAGATTCTGGCCGATCACGAATCGCAGAATGCCGAGCATTCCTCACAACCCTCGAGCGATGCTGCGATGGAAAACGAACAACGTTTTCTCACCGCAGAAAAAGCCAAACCGGGTGTGAAGGAATTGGCCGACGGCATCCTGCTGACCGAGTTGACGCCAGGCACTGGTACCAAGGCGGGCCCCGATGGAAAAGTGCAGGTGCTATATATCGGGCGGTTGCCGGACGGCACCGTGTTCGATCAGAACACTCAGCCGCAGTGGTTCAACCTCGACAGCGTGATCGCTGGCTGGCGCACCGCGTTGCAGAACATGCCGGTAGGTGCGAAATGGCGACTGGTGATTCCATCGGATCAAGCGTACGGCGCAGATGGTGCCGGTGACTTGATCGCACCGTTCACACCGCTGGTGTTTGAAGTGGAATTGCGCGGCGCGACGAGTTGAGCAGGCAATAAAAAACGGTGCGCTTTGGGCGCACCGTTTTTTTGATCGGGACCTGGATCAGGCCTGAACCGGATCTTCTTCCTTGTGTGCTGTATGCAGCACTTCGATCAGGCAATCTTCAAGCTCAAAGCGCTCGTGGAGCAGACCGCCGAGTTCCTTGAACTTCTCGACAACGCACTTGCCTTCATCGCACAGATCGTTGAACGCGAGCAGTTTCTCGGTGATGACGTCGATGCGCGGGTAGAGCGTTTCGGCAAGCTCGAGACCCCGCTTGTCGTTGAACGCCTTGGCTTCGCCCGTCAGCTGTTCGTAGATTTCGAAGTGCCCAGCCGACACGTAATCGACCAGGACACCGCAGAATTCCTGCAAGGGCTTGCGGCTCTCGGACAACGTTTGAGGCTGGTCACCGAGTTTGTCGTAGGCGCCAATCAGCTCTTCACGCTCCTGCAACCAGCGGTCGATCAGCAGATGAACTCCACCCCAACGTTCCTGAGCATTCTGACAACTTTCGAGCATGGCGATCTCTCTTCCCTTGTGGGTCATGCTGCTCTACACCCGCGCCTCTCTTCTGGTTTATCGCTTGGAGGGCGGCCGGGCAGAGCGTCATCGAGCAACATAAATCCAATGACACGTGCGGGCCAGATTATGCCCGCACGCCTATGGCTTCAAGGTACGCAGGAGATAAAGTTCATACAAGTGTTTAATCCCTGACCAGCCCTCGGTGCGACGCTTCGCCGCTGAGCGGTCGCTGCAGAGCATTCCAGACCAGCCGCATGAGTTGAAAAAACGCCAGCGTCGACACCGCGACAAAGAACAGCAGACTCCATTCCGGGATGCTCAAGTCAAACAGCGTCCAGGATATTTCAGCGCAATCGGCACCACCTTCAAACATCTTTTGCAACGCACAGATCCAGGGCAAGCCGCTGAACAGCGTCTGCGGATCCGGGGTGCATTTGATCAATTGCAACACCGGATCACTCTGGATCAATACTTGCCGCCAGGCTGCGGTGGTGCCACCCAGACTCGCGCCCAGCGCGAGCAGCCAGTAAAGCCACAAGCCGCCACGCTTGGGGCCATGCACTGCCGCCAGCCCGCAACAGGCTGTCAGCAGCGTCATGAACAATCGCTGCACCAGACACAGACTGCACGGCACCAGGCCAACCGCATATTCAAGGTAATAAGAAGCTCCCAGGGCAACGGCCCCCGCAGTGAAAGCCATGAAAAACAAGGAGCGTGAGCAGGCCAACGACATGGCTTTTCCGTAACAGTAGAGACAGGCAGTTACGGTAGAGGAAAGCGCGTCAGCCTTTCAAGGCAAGGGGCTGGCGACACTTCAGCAAAGGTGTAGGGAAATCCCGACAGAGTGGAGAGGAAAAGGTGAAGCAAGACGTAGGATTTTGCCTTTGAGGCCAATTGGCGGGTAATTATTCAGTCGCAGAAGGTGTACGGGGGAAGCCAACTCCCCCGTGATTTCAGGCGCGAGCAGGCACTGGCAAGGGTGCCGCCAGAAGACGCTCATCCAAAAGACCGAGGCCCTCCTGGAACAACTGGTTACTGCGTTCGGTGTCACCCAACTGCGCCAATAAACGCGCCAGCTCTGCACAGGTTTCAGGATTGCGCTGCACACGCAGGCTGCTTTCCAGATAATCCCGCGCCTTGCCCCACAGGCTGGTTTGCAGACACAAGCGGCCCAGGGTCAACAGCAGGCTCGGATCGGCCGGATGCTCTTTGAGCCAGCCTTCCGCGGTTTGCAGCTGACGCGCCGGATCGCTGCCGCGCACCAGACCGTACAGACGCGCCAGATGGCTGTCGTAGTTGCGCTTTATAGCGGTGCGCAACACTTCTTCGGCTTCAACCTGAGCGCCGAGCTGACGCAGTTGTTCGGCGTACGCCAGCACCAGCGGCGGCTCCTGGCGTTGCGCCGATGTCAGCTGTTGCCAGGCTCGATTCAGCGATTGCAGGCCAACCGTGCCGTCCTCTTCGCGCTGCGCCGCCAGCGACAGGTTCTCGCCCCAGGCGCGCCGTTCCAGTTCAGCCAGTTCGGCCTTGGGCAGGACTTTATCCTTGCGCAGCTCCGGCAGCAGACGAATCACCGACGACCATTCACCCCGCTGCTGATACAGACGCTGCAACTGACGCAATGTCTGCGCATTGTGCGGATGGCGTTCATGCATCGCTTGCAGCGTGACCAGTGCCCCGTCGGTGTCGCCACGATCGGTCTGCAACTGCGCATGGCTCAAGGCAATCGCCAGCTCGGCCTGCGGCTGCCGCTCCAGGGCACGTTCAAGCAACTGATCGCATTCCTCGTAGTGACCTTGTTCATTAGCAGCACGAGCAGCGCCGAGGTAATACAGCAGTGGTTGGCGCTCGGCTTCAGCGGCGCGATGAAGATGACGTTGCGCGCTGGCCCAACGACCTTCGGCCAAGTCCAGTTGACCGTGCTCGATCGCCACTTGCACGCGACGGCTGCGGTTGCGTCGCGACCATGGATTGACCACGCCGCTGGAGGTCATCACCAATTCAACCAACGCCTTGATGCCCCAGATCAGCAGCCACAGCACGGCGATGACTGCCAGGGTCGCCCACAGACTCGACTCATAGCGAAAGCTCTTGTAGGCAACCAGCACGTAACCGGAATGCTGAGCAATGGCCAGCCCCAGCGCCGCCGTCACAGCAATCACCAGGAACACAATCACATACAGGCGTTTCATGGGGTGGCCTCCTGCGCGGTGTTGGCGGCAGGTTTGGCGAAGGGCTTCACCGATTCTTCGGCGTTGACGTTGCGCCGTTCCAGATACGCCTGCACTGCACTGAGAGTGCCGGCCAGATCCGGAGTATTGACCGTGACAGGCTCTTTGCTCAGCTCCGCCATCTGTTCCAGCATCACTTTGCTCTGCGCATTGTCCGGATTGAAGTTGCCCTTGAGGACGTCACGCGCCTCGGCCAAAGCCTGGGTATACACCGGCGCCTGCCCATTGAGAGCGGCCCATTGCGCCTGCTCCAACGCGAGGCTCAGGGCCAGGCGCACCTGACTCAGACTTTGTCCGGCCAGCAGTGGTCGCACGTTCTTGTCAGCGTTGAAATCGATACGGATGTAACGCGAGATTTGATCCCACCACTGCGCCCAGCGACTGGCGCCGTCACCGTCGGCAGTCAGGCCGAGCAGCGATTCGCCGCGATCCTTGTATTCCGGGGCCAACTCGGTGAGATCGATGACCTGATCCCGCAAAGCACCGAGGCGCAGGAACAAGCCAGTGCGATCCGGCTGCGCAGTGCTGCGCAACGCCACCAGCGTTTTCGCCACTTGCTCGCGGGCGGCGAAGGACCCTGGATCGTTCTGCTCGCGAAGGATTTCGTCAGCGCCCTGCACCAGCGCTTGAGCGCTGCTGATGTCCTGCAACGCCGAGAGGCGCAGGCTGGCCAGGCGCAACAAGTGCTCGGCCTCGGCCAGTCGCCAATCTTTGCGGCTGGCGCCAAGCACTGTTTCCAGACGTTGATTGAGGCGTTGCTGATCGCCCTGAAGTTGCGTGACCAGACGCTGGCGTTCGGCAAGTTCGTCGGCACCCGGCAACTGCGCGAGGCGCTCGGTCAGACGCTGATCGTTGAGCTTCAGGCTCTGCGCCTGATCGTTCAGCGCCTGCACCTGACCCAACTGCTGTTGAGTGTTGCTTTGCAGGTGGCGCACCTGCCAGACACCCCAGCCACCGATCGCAACCCCGGCAGCACCGAGCAACAGGGCGACGATGGCCAGTCCATTGCCTCGGCGCGGCTCTTTGGCCGGTGGTGGAGTTTCAACCTGCTTTTCCAACACAGGTTGCACGTCATCTTTAGGCAAGGCTGTTTCGCTCACGTATCCATCCTTTGCATTAGAGAACGGCCACGGGATGCTCCCGTAACGCCGTCAGCAAAGCCGCGGCACTCGCGCCGCGGCAATCCACAACTGTTTGAGCCCCGGCGGCACGTGCCAGCTCGGCGACCCTCGGGCTTGGTACAAACAACGGCAACTGCGCCAGCGCAGGCCAGGCATCACCGGCCAACTGACGCAGGTGCTCAAAACCCTGTCCACTGCTGACCACCAGCCCGTTCAAGCGTTCCGCTTCGATGCGCTGCTGCAGTTCGTCCGACGCATAGGCTGGCAGCTCCCGTCGATACAATTCCAGATACTCGACACTAGCACCAAGCGCACGCAGACGCTCGGCGAGCAGCTCGCGACCGCCTTCGCCGCGCAGGATCAACACCCGCGAACCGGGCTGGGCCACCGCCGCACGCAGGCGCGGCAACTGCAGCAAGGCTTCGCTGTCATCGCCTTCCGCCGGGCAGTGCACGTCCAGGCCGCGCTCCAGCAGAATCTGCGCCGTCGCCGCACCGACGGTGAACCACGGCATCGCCAGTGAGGACGGCGCACAGGCATCGAGCAGATCCAGCGCGAGGCGCGCCGCCGGTTTGCTCACCACGATCAACGCGCTACAACCGCCCAGCTGCGCAATCGTCTGGCGCATTTTGTCAGAGACAGGCAGTGGTGCAATTTCCAGAAGCGGCAGGCAACTGCTGAAAACACCCTGACCGGCCAACGTCTCGGCCAGCGCCGCACAGTCATCCGCAGGGCGCGTCAGCAGCAGGCGCCAACCGGTCACTCGTGACCTGCCTCACCGTAGACAGCCTTGAGAATGTCGTCCGCGCCCTGGCTGAGCAGGTCTTCTGCGACTCTCACACCTAACGCTTCGGCATCGGCTCGCGGTGCACGGGCTTGCGCACTGAGCAGCTTGCCACCGCTCGGCTCGCCGACCAGACCACGCAACCACAACTGCTCGCCTTCAAGCACGGCGTAGCAGGCGATCGGCACTTGGCAGCCGCCATTCAAATGTTTGTTGAGGGCACGTTCAGCGGTGACGCGAGAAGAGGTATCGGCGTGATGCAGCGGCGCCAGCAAGGCATGGATTTCAGTGTCGACGCTGCGGCATTCGATGCCGACTGCACCCTGGCCACCGGCTGGCAGACTGTCATCGACACTGATGGCCGAGGTGATGCGATCTTCGAAACCTAGACGGATCAGACCGGCCGCCGCGAGGATGATCGCGTCGTACTCGCCGGCATCGAGCTTGGCCAGGCGAGTATTGACGTTACCGCGCAGGAAGCGGATTTGCAGATCAGGGCGACGGGTCAGCAATTGCGCCTGACGCCGCAGGCTCGAAGTGCCAACGATGCTGCCGGCAGGCAACGACTCAAGGCTGGCGTAGGTATTGGAGACGAAAGCATCGCGCGGGTCTTCGCGCTCGCAGATGCAGAACAGACCGAGGCCTTCAGGGAAGTCCATCGGTACGTCTTTCATCGAGTGGACGGCGATGTCGGCTGCGTTTTCCAGCAGCGCGGTTTCCAGTTCTTTGACGAACAGGCCCTTGCCACCGATCTTCGACAGTGGCGAATCGAGCAGCTTGTCGCCGCGACTGACCATGGGCACCAGCGTCACCAGCAGGCCGGGATGGGCCTCTTCCAGACGGGCTTTGACGTATTCGGCCTGCCAGAGGGCCAGCGCACTTTTACGGGTGGCGATGCGGATTTCGCGAGAGGACATGGATCAATCCGTACTGAATAGATACGGCGGATAATAACAGCTCAGCCAAATCCACTTTGACTTGAATCAGAAACGAAGTGGCCTCCCTGGCCTGCAATGCCCGGTAAAAAGTCGTTGGTGCCACCCGGAGTAACCGGGTTACAAGCCCTGCATCATCTTGCGTACACCGGCCACATGCCGACGGCTGACGATCAGCGCGTCACCGTTGAGGCCTTTGAGGAACAGCTGGAAATGGCCCAGCGGGGTCCGTTGCAAACGTTCGATACGATCGCGAGCGACCAGCGCGTTGCGGTGGATGCGCACGAAGCGCTCACCGAATTCGTCTTCGAGGGCCTTGAGCGGCTCGTCCAGCAGCACTTCGCCGGCTTCATGGCGCAAGGTCACATACTTGTGGTCGGCAATGAAATAGACCACCTGATCCAACGGGATCAGTTCGATGCCTTTGCGGGTGCGTGCGCTGATGTGGCTGCGAGGGCCGGTGCCGCTTTCGGCAGCAGGACGGGTCAGGGCCGAAAGTTGCGCCCGGTTGGGACGTTCAGCCCGTTTCAGGGCTTCATGCAGATGTTCGGTTCGCACGGGTTTCACCACATAGCCCACGGCGCTGGCCTGCAGGGCTTCCACGGCAAATTCATCGGGACTGGTGCAAAACACCACCGCCGGCGGTGTTTCGCGTTCGCACAGACGGGCAGCAACCTGCAGGCCGTCCAGGCCCGGCATGCGGATATCGAGCAGCACGATATCCGGCTTGTGGCTGTCGATCAGTGCCAACGCCTCTTCGCCATTCGTGGCGCTGGGCTCCAGGACTGTATAACCCTCGAGCTCGCTCACCATTCGGCTGAGGCGCTCGCGAGCCAGTGGTTCGTCATCAACGATCAGGACATTCATATTGCGCTGGATTCCTGCGTGAGTCTCGCACAAGGATAGCGTAGACAGGTGAAGTGACGTCCGTCACCGCGATCCACGCTAAGACTAGCCCGAGCGCCAAAAAGTGCCGTACGTCGGCCAGCAATATTTGCCAGTGTCCGGGTCGTACCGCTCAAAGCCCGCTGTTTCCTGCGTTTTTCACGAGGTTTGTCAAAAGACAATACACCCACCCCTCTTCTTATAGTCGGCGGCCAGACCTTTGCGCGATCCGCAGTCGCGCCGACCCTTATGTCCAACTGTAGACGCTCGCCGGGCCGATATTGCTCAATCGAAAAATATCCTTGCGCAAATCCCCCGGGGCCAGCGCCGACTATGGATGACGAGATGAGAAAAAAACGTATCGACCAGTGTCAGCGACAGTCTGGGCAACCCTGTTATTATCCGCGCCAGCGTTTCACGCCTTTTTTCTTCAAGCCGATACGAGCGAATTCATGAGCACTGACAAGACCAATCAGTCCTGGGGCGGCCGCTTCAGTGAACCCGTCGACGCCTTCGTCGCCCGCTTCACCGCCTCCGTCACTTTCGACCAGCGCCTGTATCGCCACGACATCATGGGTTCGATCGCCCACGCCACCATGCTGGCCAAGGTTGGCGTGCTGACCGATGCCGAGCGCGACAGCATCATTGATGGCCTGAAGACCATTCAGGGCGAAATCGAGGCCGGTCAGTTCGACTGGCGCATCGACCTCGAAGACGTGCACATGAACATCGAAGCGCGCCTGACCGATCGCATCGGCGTGACCGGCAAAAAACTCCACACTGGCCGCAGCCGTAACGACCAGGTCGCCACCGACATCCGCCTGTGGCTGCGTGACGAGATCGACCTGATCCTCGCCGAAATCACCCGCCTGCAAAAAGGCCTGCTCGAGCAAGCCGAACGCGAAGCCGGCAGCATCATGCCCGGCTTCACCCACTTGCAGACCGCACAGCCAGTGACCTTCGGGCACCACATGCTGGCCTGGTTCGAAATGCTCAGCCGCGACTACGAGCGTCTGGTCGACTGCCGCAAGCGCACCAACCGCATGCCATTGGGCAGCGCCGCGCTGGCCGGCACTACCTACCCGATCGACCGCGAATTCACCGCACAGCTGTTGAATTTCGACGCAGTGGGCGGCAACTCGCTGGACAACGTTTCCGATCGCGACTTCGCCATCGAATTCTGCTCGGCCGCGAGCATCGCGATGATGCACCTGTCGCGTTTCTCCGAAGAGCTGGTGCTATGGACCAGCGCGCAGTTCCAGTTCATCGATCTGCCGGACCGTTTCTGCACCGGCAGCTCGATCATGCCGCAAAAGAAAAACCCCGACGTACCTGAACTGGTGCGCGGCAAGACCGGCCGTGTGTTCGGTGCGCTGATGGGCCTGCTGACCTTGATGAAAGGCCAGCCTTTGGCCTACAACAAGGACAACCAGGAAGACAAAGAGCCGCTGTTCGATGCCGCCGACACCCTGCGCGACTCGCTACGCGCCTTTGCCGACATGATCCCGGCGATCAAACCGAAACACGCGATCATGCGTGAAGCGGCGCTGCGTGGTTTCTCCACCGCGACCGACCTGGCGGATTATCTGGTGCGCCGCGGCCTGCCGTTCCGTGACTGCCACGAAATCGTTGGCCACGCGGTGAAGTACGGCGTGGACACGGGCAAGGATCTGGCCGAGATGAGCCTGGAAGAACTGCGTCAGTTCAGCAATCAGATCGAACAGGACGTGTTCGCCGTGCTGACCCTGGAAGGCTCGGTGAATGCCCGTGACCATATCGGCGGCACTGCGCCGGCGCAGGTCAAGGCAGCTGTGGTTCGCGGTCAGGCGCTGATCGCCAGCCGCTAACAGCAAAAGCCAAAAGCATCGCGAGCAGGCTCACTCCTACATTGGAATTCGTTCCCCTGCAGGAGTGAGCCTGCTCGCGATAGCTGCGTTCAACTCACTACAAAACTCACTTCTTAGCAGCGATCATCGCCAAAAACGCCGGCATCGCTGCTTCCTTGTCCGCTGCAACTTTCTGCACATGCGGATTCTGTTCAAGTCGCTCCAGCAGCGCCTTCGCCTGCGGCATCTCTGCCAGCAAATCAATCCCGAACAGCTTCTGCCCGACCGCACAGGCCAGCGGCACGCTGTAGAGGAAGTACAAATCGGCAATGGTCAGGCTGTCGCCCGCCACGTACGGGGCGAATCTGCCGTGGCGGCCCAGTGCAGCAAAACCCAGCAGCAGCTCGGTTTTAGTCTTCTCCTTGATCGCGTCCGGCAGGGTCATGCCGAAGAATGCCTCGCCATAACAAGCGCGGCCCGGCAGTTCGATGTACAACTCGATTTCCTTGGCGATTGCCAGCACCTGCGCCCGCTCGAACGGATCGCTCGGCAGCAGTGGCGTGCCTTGCTGGGTCTGTTCGAGGTACTCGAGGATGATCGCGGTTTCGTTGATAAAACCGGCGTCCACGCCCAGCACCGGCACTTTGCCGCGCGGGCTGATGGCCAGTGATTCCGGGGTCGACGTCGGGTAGAACGTGACCTCTTCGAACGGCAGGCCTTTTTCCAGCAGTGCCAGTTTGACCATGTTGTAGTAGTTGCTGACTGAGAATCCGTAGAGCTTGAGCATCACATAGCCTCCGGGCCGTGCGGGGTGGGCAGTGCCTGTTTATAGATCGCCCGGGCGTTTCCCGCCAGCAGCATCACGCCGCTGAATGCGGGTAAACTGGCGCCTTTCCTTGAGGAGCCTGCCATGAGCGAGCCGACAGACATCGACAATGACAACGACGAAGAAGAGTTCACCGAGGCTACGTTGATCGAAGCCATCGAGAACCAGATCGAAAGCGACAACCCGCCAGCGGCCAAAGCGATATTCAACAAGCTGACGTTGGTGGGTACTGAGCGTGAAGAGATCCTCAATCTGATGGCCCACGTGCTGGCTTATGAGATTGATGCGATGCTCGAAGAAGACCGTCCATTCAATACCGAGTGGTACGAAGCGGCCCTGCGCGCATTGCCAGAGCTGCCGCCCGAAAAGCCGTAACAACACAATCCCCTGTGGGAGCGAGCCTGCTCGCGAATGCGGTGCATCAGCAAAAACACGCTCAATGACACACCGTATTCGCGAGCAGGCTCGCTCCCACAAGGTTTGTTACGTATCCGGCCAGCCATCTCACGGAGCCGGACTACACTGGAATCCGCCTCAAGACAAAATCCCTGATCTGAAGCACTGGACATGCCGCACCAGCGGGTTCACCTTAGGGGCGCTGTCGTCTAATTCCTAGAAAGTCTGGAGTCCTTATGTCGCTTACCCCTGAGCTGGTTGCCGAACTGGAAGTCCTCGCACTCTTTCCCCTGGACAGTTCCCAGGAAGGTTTGAAAATTCATCAGACCGCTGCCCCGAAACATATTTCTGCCGCCAAACGCCTCTTTGAAAAAGACCTGACCGACCAGCCAGACGGTGGTTATCTGACCAGCCTCGGTCGTGATGCCGCGCAAAATGTGCAAACCGTGCTGACGATTCTGAGAGAGCAAGAAACCGCCTGATTCCCCCCGACTTTGCCCACGGGAACTCCTGCCACGGGATTTCCGCGGGCCTGCCCGGTTGTCCGCGATAGAAATCTGACGTCAAAAAACAAATTCAGCTTAAAAGTCCCGCTGTGCAGAGGCTAAACTGCCTCACATTCCGAGACCCTCTACGTCCGAGCCCGCGAGCCGGTTTGAGCTGACATGACGCGCACCCACGAAATCCGCCCCGACCTGGACGAGGGAATTGACCGCAAGGTTCTCAGCCAGCTGCGCGCGCGATTTCTAAAACTCAATGAAGGCCGCCTCGGCCGCGCCCTCGAAGGTTTATCGCCCCGCCAACAGAGCGTGCTGACGCTGTTGCCGCTGTTCTTCCACGTCAATCATCCGCTGCTGCCGGGTTACGTCTCGGGCAGTACGCCGGCCGGTCTGTCGAATTACGATCCCGACACCACTGTGCTCGCCGAAGCCCAGCGCCTGACGCGTTCGTTCTCTTATAAGCCGCGCCACGGCAGCAACCCGCCGCGTCCGATTCACGGTCTGTTCCTGATGGGCAGCCTCGGCACGCTGGCCCAGGCCGATCAAAGCGACATGGACGTGTGGGTCTGCCACGCGCCGGATCTGAGCGAGAGCGAACTCGCCGAGCTGAGCAAAAAATGCCAGTTACTCGAAGTCTGGGCCGCGAGCCAGGGTGCCGAGGCGCATTTCTTCCTGATCGACCCGGTGCGCTTCGTCAAAGGTGAACGCGACAACCAGCTCAGCTCGGAAAACTGCGGCAGCACCCAGCACTATCTGCTGCTCGACGAGTTTTATCGCACGGCGATCTGGCTGGCCGGGCGCACGCCGATCTGGTGGCTGGTGCCGGTTTACGAAGAAACCGCCTACGACGGTTACACCCACACCCTGCTGTCGAAGCGCTTTATCCGCGCTGACGAAACCCTCGATCTCGGCCACCTGGCGACGATTCCGCCGGGGGAATTCATCGGTGCCGGGTTGTGGCAGCTGTTCAAAGGCATCGAGTCGCCGTACAAGTCAGTGCTCAAACTGTTGCTGACCGAGGTCTACGCCAGCGAGCATCCGAAGGTGCAGTGCCTGAGCCTGCGCTTCAAAAAAGCCGTGTTTGCCAATCAACTGGATCTCGATGAACTGGATCCGTACATGGTCGTGTATCGACGCATTGAGGAATACCTCGTTGCGCGTAACGAGCCGGAGCGTCTGGAGCTGGTGCGGCGCGCCCTGTATCTGAAGGTAAACCGCAAGCTCACCGGCAACAGCCGCACCCAGAGCTGGCAGCGCTCGCTGCTCGAACGTCTGGCCAGTGAATGGCATTGGGATCAGCGGCAACTGGCGTTGCTCGATAGCCGCAGCCAGTGGAAAGTTCGTCAGGTCAGCGCCGAACGTCGCGCGCTGGTCAATGAGCTGAATTACAGCTATCGCTTCCTGACCCAGTTCGCCCGCACCGAACAAACCGTCAGCCTGATCAACAAACGCGACCTCAACGTCCTCGGTCGCCGGCTTTATGCCGCGTTCGAGCGCAAGGCCGACAAGGTCGAGTTCATCAATCCCGGCATCGCCCCGGATCTGGCCGAAGACACCCTGACCCTGGTGCAATCGCGCAACAAGAAGGAACCGGGGCAAACCCAGTGGGGCCTGTACAACGGCAGCCTTACCGCGCTGGAGTGGGAACACTTTGCACCGATCAAGCGCAGCCGCGAGTTGCTGGAGCTGCTGACCTGGAGTCATCGCAACGGCGTGATCGACAGCAGCACCCGCCTGGCCCTGCACCCCGGCACCAGCGACCTGAGCGAGTTTGAACTGTTCAACCTTCTAGGGAGCCTGCAACAGTGCATCGCCCTGCCCTTGCCCACCGTCGCCGAAGAGCCTTTGCTGCGCGCGGCGGTGCCGAGTGAGGTGCTGATGCTGGTCAATGTCGGCGTCGATCCGCTCAAGCATCACCGCGACCTGAACATCCTGATGACTACCGAACGCACCGACTCGCTGAGTTACGCCGGCGTGCGTGAAAACCTCGTGCTGACCCTCGATCAGGTCACGCTCAATAGCTGGAACGAAGTGCTGGTCAACCGCTTCGACGGGCCCCACGCCTTGCTCGACTGCCTGCGCGACTACCTCAACAATTTGCCACGCGGGCCGTCGCAACCGTCGCTGAAGGTGCGCTGCTTCTGCCATAACCGCGCACAGTTCATTGCCCGCCGCGTGGAAGAAATCGTCGACACCGCGCAGAACCTGTTGCTCAGTGATTTGAACCACCGCTACCTGATTCAGGTGCAGCAGCACTATCACGTGCTGGAGTTGGTGCCGGGCCAGGTCAACCATGTTGCCCTCGCCACCCTGCCCGCGCTGCTCGATTACCTCGGCGAAGAACAGCCGCGCTACAGCCCGCTGCACCTGGATCCGATGGCGCTGGAAGAGCACGACCTCGCACTGATCCTGCCGATGGGCCAGCCGGAATGTGTTCAGGTGTTCTACCGGATCACCGAGCAGCAGGCCGAGTTGTACGTGCTGGATGAGTTCAACGCGCTGTGGCAGCAACATTTGCCTTACCACGACGAACAGAGCTTGCTGATACCCCTGCAACGTTTTCTGCAATCGATCCAGTTCCGCCGTGAAGCGGTGCTGCCGATGGATGCCAGCCCCGAGGTCGGGCCTGAGATTTTGTATTACCAGTTATTGCCTTCGGGCCCGGGACGCGCGCGGCGGGTCGAAGCGCGACCAGCGCCGCAGACGCCAGTGAACAAACCGTTCTACGACGTGCAGGCGATTGTCGGCAAAGCCGCACCAGGGGAAGTGCAAGTCACCTTGTATTGCAATCAGCGGGAATTCAGTGAGTTGGAGCATGGCGACCAACTGTTCAGTGTGGTCGCCCGGGAGATCGTCGAGCAGCGCCGCGAATCCGAGCGCTATCGCTGTTACATCACCGACCTGGACCTGTCGGGCCTGCTCGGTGATGGTCAGAGTTCAAGCAATTTATATCTGCGCTACAAGGCCGACCTGGAGCGCGCCCTGAACGAGGCGCTCGAACAGGTCTGAAGCGGGGTTACTCGGGGAATGCGCCACCGTTGGCGGGCTGCGATTCGACTTCGAGCAAAGTCAGCTTGAGGGTCTTGCCACCGGGTGCCGGCCAGTCAATGTGTTGACCGACTTTCAGGCCCAGCAGTGCGCTGCCTACCGGCGCGAGGATCGAGATCTTGCCTTCGTCGGCATTGGCGTTTTTCGGATAGACCAACGTCAGGTGATAGTCCTTGCCACTGCCTTCTTCGCGGCAATGCACACGGGAATTCATGGTCACGACATCGGCGGGCACTTCATCGTGGGCGACCAGTGTATCGGCGCGATCCAGTTCGGTTTGCAGCGCGATCACGCCCGGCAGCGTGTCATCCAGGCTGTCGATCAGGCGCTCCAGACGTTGCACGTCCAGACGGGTAAGAGTGATGGAAGGTGCGGTCATGATCCGGGCAGACTCCTTTCTTCTGCACACAAAAAAAGCAAAACCCCGCCAAAAAGGCGGGGTTTTCACCAGGCCTCGATGGGTTGAGGCGTGTTCGGACACTATCACAGCTCAAAAAATATACAAGCCACCCACCCGATCAGCCCAACTCAATCCTGAGGGAGACTTTGTGGTGAGGGGATTTATCCCCGATGGGTCGCGCAGCGGCCCCAAGCTTTTTGAGACTGCTGCGCAGTCTGTCGGGGATAAATCCCCTCACCACAGGGTTGAGTCAGGCCAAGGATCTGCGAGCAGCGGCTTGAGTAACAATCACCCTACGGCGCTGATCGTCTGCCGAACGCCATTCACGAATGTCTTCGACATGCCGGAAGCAGCCCAGGCAAACCTTCTGCTCATCCAGCCGGCACACGCCGCTGCACGGTGATGGCACCGCCGGGCTGATGTTGCTGTATAGCGGCTTGGGTGGCCGGACAGGAGCGGTGTCAGTCACGGAATCACAGACCTTCGAAATCGAATTCGGCGCCGGCCTGCTGCTTGACGATGCGCTCGAGCATTTCGCCCAGTTGCTCTTCGCTCTTGTCGCACATCCAGCGTTCGCTTTCTTCGTCGTAGTCAAAGTGGAACCCACCGGATACCGCCGCCAGCCACAGCTGACGCAGCGGCTCCTGACGGCTGAAGATCAGCTGCGAGCCGTTTTCGAACTTGACAGTCAGCACACCGGCCGAACTTTCCAGATCGATATCCAGGTCACTTTCATCAAAGATGTCTTCCAGTTTTTCCTGGGTTTCATCGACCAGATCGTGGAAACGGGCTTCGGACAAACTCATTGCGGCAACCTCAAAAAATGTCTGATCAGGCTCAAGCGCCGAAAGATACGGACGCGCCCCGCTGATTGCAAAGAATAACGACCAAGCACCCATTGGCCCATACAACGCCGAACCCTGTGGGAGCGAGCCTGCTCGCGAATGGCCGGCACATTCAACATTATTGCTGGCTGACACACCGCATTCGCGAGCAGGCTCGCTCCCACAGGGAATCATGCGCTTCTCGGGAGCCCCGCCGGACGGGAGGGCCATCGCATAGGCAAGCTGCCGGGTGGCCGGTATACTCCGGCGCAATTAACGCATTTTCAAGGATTTCGCCATGAAGCGCCTGATCTCTTCCCTTGCTGCGCTCGTCGCGGTTGCCTGCCTCGTTTCGGCCTGCGGTCAAAAAGGCCCGCTGTACCTGCCCGATGACGACCAGGACCCGGCCGAGCAAGCCAAATCGTCGCAACAACAACCTGCCTCCAAGGCACACAAGCACGACGTTTACCAATAAGGGATCGCCATGGACGCTTTTAACTACCGTGGCGGGGAACTGTTCGCGGAAGGTGTGGCGCTGTCCGCCATCGCCGACCGCTTCGGCACGCCTACCTACGTTTACTCGCGCGCGCACATCGAAGCCCAGTATCTGGCTTACGCCGATGCATTGGCCGGCATGCCGCACCTGGTGTGCTTCGCGGTCAAAGCCAACTCCAACCTCGGCGTATTGAATGTCCTGGCCCGTCTCGGCGCCGGTTTCGACATCGTTTCCCGTGGCGAACTGGAACGCGTACTCGCCGCTGGCGGCAGCCCCGACAAGATCGTCTTCTCCGGCGTCGGCAAGACCCGTGACGACATGCGTCGCGCGCTGGAAGTCGGCGTGCACTGCTTCAACGTCGAATCCACCGACGAGCTGGAACGTCTGCAAGTGGTGGCCGCCGAACTGGGCGTTCGCGCACCGGTTTCGCTGCGGGTAAACCCCGACGTCGATGCCGGCACCCATCCGTACATCTCCACCGGTCTCAAAGAGAACAAGTTCGGCATCGCCATCGCCGACGCCGAAGATGTGTACGTGCGCGCCGCACATCTGCCGAACCTGGAAGTGGTTGGCGTCGATTGCCACATCGGTTCGCAACTGACCACGCTGCCACCTTTCCTCGATGCCCTCGACCGCTTGCTGGATCTGGTCGACCGTCTCGGCGATTGCGGCATTCACCTGCGCCACATCGATCTCGGTGGTGGTTTGGGTGTTCGCTACCGCGATGAAGAGCCGCCATTGGCTGCCGACTACATCAAGGCTGTGCGCGAGCGTCTCAACGGTCGTGATCTGGCGCTGGTGTTCGAGCCGGGCCGTTTCATCGTTGCCAACGCCGGCGTGCTGCTGACCCAGGTCGAGTACCTCAAGCACACCGAACACAAAGACTTCGCCATCGTCGACGCAGCGATGAACGACCTGATCCGCCCGGCGCTGTATCAGGCGTGGATGGACGTTACCGCGGTCAAGCCGCGCGACAGCGCTGCACGCAAATACGACATCGTCGGCCCGATCTGCGAAACCGGTGACTTCCTCGCCAAGGACCGCGAATTGGCCCTGGCCGAAGGCGATCTGCTGGCCGTGCATTCGGCCGGTGCCTACGGTTTTGTGATGAGTTCCAACTACAACACCCGCGGCCGTGCCGCTGAAGTGCTGGTAGACGGTGACAAGGTTTTTGAAGTGCGCCGCCGCGAGACCGTGGCTGAGCTGTTTGCCGGCGAAAGCCTGCTGCCGGAGTAACTCATGCTGCTGCGTTTTACTAAAATGCACGGCTTGGGCAATGACTTCATGGTTCTCGACCTGGTCAGCCAGCACGCGCATATTCAGCCAAAGCACGCCAAGCAATGGGGCGACCGCCACACCGGCATCGGTTTCGACCAGTTGCTGATCGTCGAGGCGCCAAGCAACCCGGACGTGGATTTCCGTTATCGGATCTTCAACTCTGATGGCTCGGAAGTTGAGCAGTGCGGCAACGGTGCGCGCTGCTTTGCGCGCTTCGTGCTCGACAAGCGTCTGACCGCGAAACGGCAGATTCGCGTCGAAACCAAGGGCGGCATCATTGAACTGGACGTGCGTAACGACGGCCAGATCGGTGTGAACATGGGCGCTCCACGCCTGGTGCCGGCGGACATTCCGTTCGAAGCGCCAGCGCAGGCCACCAGCTATCAGCTGGAAGTCGACGGCACCACGGTCGAACTGGCCGCCGTGTCGATGGGCAATCCCCACGCCGTGTTGCGCGTGCAGGACATCAACAACGCACCGGTGCATGAGTTGGGGCCGAAAATCGAACACCACCCGCGCTTCCCCGCGCGAGTGAACGTCGGTTTTCTCCAGGTCATCGACCGCCACCGTGCGCAACTGCGCGTGTGGGAACGTGGCGCCGGGGAAACCCAGGCCTGCGGCACTGGCGCGTGTGCGGCGGCTGTCGCCGCCATCAGTCAGGGGTGGATGGATTCGCCGCTGTTGATCGACTTGCCCGGCGGGCGCCTGTCCATTGAATGGGCAGGCCCTGGCCAACCGGTGCTGATGACCGGTCCGGCAGTGCGTGTATACGAAGGACAAGTGCGTCTTTGAGTGAGCAAAAACCATGACCGATAAGCCTCAGGTACCCGCCCGACAGTCCGACGAATCAGCGTCCGAGAGCCTGGAGGCGGCAGCGGTTGCCGCATACCTCGAGGCTCATCCGGACTTCTTCGTCGAGCACGAAGAACTGCTGCCGGCGATGCGCATTCCCCATCGACGCGGCGACACCGTGTCGCTGGTCGAGCGGCAGATGACCATTCTGCGCGACCGCAACATCGAGATGCGTCATCGCCTCTCGCAGCTGATGGATGTCGCCCGCGACAACGATCGCCTGTTCGACAAGACCCGCCGTTTGATTCTGGCCCTGATGGACGCCACCAGTCTGGAAGACGTGGTGATCAGCGTCGAGGACAGCTTGCGCCAAGACTTTCAGGTGCCTTTTGTCAGCCTGATCCTGCTGGGCGACAACCCGGCCCCGGTCGGTCGCTGGGTCACCCACGCCGACGCCCAGGTCGCCATCGGCGGTTTGCTCACCGAAGGCAAAAGCGTCAGCGGCACACTGCGTGAGCACGAGCTGGACTTTCTCTTCGGTGAAGAACAGCGCCTGCAGATCGGCTCCACCGCCGTGGTCGCTGTCAGCCATCAAGGTATCCACGGAATTCTGGCCATCGCCAGCCGTGACCCGCAGCATTACAAGAGTTCGGTCGGCACGCTGTTCTTGAGCTACATCGCCGAAGTCATGGGCCGCGTGCTGCCACGGGTCAACAGCTCCCTGCGCTCGGTTCGCTGAGCATGGAACGACAACTGGACGCTTACTGCGAACACCTGCGCAGTGAGCGGCAGGTGTCGCCGCACACACTGTCGGCCTATCGCCGCGACCTCGATAAAGTCCTTGGCTGGTGCATCAAGCAGAACATTGGCAGCTGGGCCGCGCTGGATATTCAGCGCCTGCGCAGCCTGATCGCTCGATTGCATGCGCAAGGCCAGTCCTCGCGTAGCCTCGCCCGCTTGCTCTCGGCAGTGCGCGGGCTCTACCACTATCTGAATCGTGAAGGTCTTTGCGACCACGATCCGGCGACGGGGCTGGCACCGCCGAAAGGCGAGCGCCGCCTGCCGAAAACCCTCGACACCGACCGCGCACTGCAACTGCTCGAAGGCGCGGTGGAGGATGATTTTCTCGCGCGGCGTGATCAGGCGATTCTTGAACTGTTCTATTCCTCAGGCCTGCGCTTGTCGGAACTGACCGGACTCAATCTCGATCAGCTCGACCTCGCCGATGGCATGGTTCAGGTTCTCGGCAAGGGCAGCAAAACCCGCCTGCTGCCAGTCGGCAAAAAGGCTCGCGAAGCCCTTGAGCAATGGCTGCCATTGCGGGCGATGACCAACCCGGCAGATGACGCCGTGTTCGTCAGCCAGCAAGGCCGGCGCCTCGGCCCACGGGCAATTCAGGTGAGGGTCAAACTGACCGGCGAGCGCGAACTGGGGCAGAACCTGCACCCGCACATGCTGCGGCATTCCTTCGCCAGCCACTTGCTGGAGTCTTCGCAGGATCTACGCGCGGTGCAGGAACTGCTCGGCCACTCGGACATCAAGACCACGCAGATCTACACCCACCTGGACTTCCAGCACCTGGCGGCGGTCTACGACAGCGCCCACCCACGGGCCAAACGCATGAAAGGCGACGATTCATGAGCATCCAGTTGATCACCTTCGACCTCGACGACACCTTGTGGGACACCGCCCCGGTGATCATCAGCGCCGAAGCGGTATTGCGCGAATGGCTGAGCGAACATGCGCCGAATCTGGGCGCGGTGCCGGTGGAGCATTTGTGGGCGATCCGCGAACGAGTGCTGGCCAGCGAGCCGGGGCTCAAGCACCGCATCAGCGCGTTGCGTCGGCGGGTGTTGTTTCATGCGCTGGAGGAGGCCGGGTACGCCCACGGCGAGGCGTCGAAGTTGGCCGACAAGAGCTTTGAAGTGTTCTTGCATGCGCGACATCAGATCGAGGTATTCCCTGAAGTCGAGCCGGTGCTGGAGATTCTCGCCAATCATTACTCGCTCGGTGTGGTCACCAATGGCAACGCCGACGTGCGCCGGTTGGGGTTGGCGGATTACTTCAAGTTTGCCCTGTGCGCGGAAGATATCGGCATCGCCAAACCGGATGCGCGACTGTTTCACGAAGCGTTGCAACGCGGTGGCGCCACCGCCGAAACCGCCGTGCACATTGGCGATCATCCGGGTGATGACATTGCCGGCGCCCAGCAGGCCGGGTTGCGCGCGATCTGGTTCAACCCGGGGGGCAAAGTCTGGGAAGCCGAGCGTTTGCCGGATGCCGAAATCCGCAGCCTGAGCGACTTGCCAGCAGTGCTCGCACGCTGGAATGCCAGGGCCTGACACAATCCCTGTGGAAACCATGTGGCGAGGGGATTTATCCCCGATGGGCTGCGAAGCAGCCCCAAATGCAGCGCATCGTGCTTTCCTGACAATCCGCGCAAGCTGACTTTACGACTGCTTCGCAGCCGATCGGGGATAAATCCCCTCGCCACACAAGCCTCTCTTACAGGGCGTCCCTGTTATTTCACCCATGAAAAAGCCCGCAGCGACGGCGGGCTTTTTCAGCAAGCAAGCGGCACGCCTCAGATAGGGCGGCTACCGTACTTGTTGTCCGGCTTCTTGGGCGGATCGGCGACCACATTGGCCTCCACTTCCTGCACTTTTCCGCCGCGCGACAAGAACTCTTCCATGGCCTTGGCCAGGGCGTCGCGTTCCTTGTTCTTGGCTTCAATGCTCGGCAACTCGTCTACCGACACCGCAGCCTTGGCTTTGCCTTTGGCAGCCGGGGCCGGCGTATCGTCGCCGCCATCGTCATCAGCAACGTCTTCCGCTGCCGCTTCCAGGCCTTCCTCGGCCTCGTCTTCGTCGCCTACTTCGAGGTCGTCGTTTTCCAGATCATCGTCGCTCATGTTCTACCTCATGACTTGCGAAAAGCAGATTAGTTATAGACCAGCTTTGGCAACTGTCGAAAGTCGCCGTTAAAAAATCGTTAACCGCTGCTGACCAGCGGTTATGCCCCTTCACCGTGCAAGGTGGCGAGGACTTTTCGGGCACCGCCATGATCACGGTGCTCGCCCAGATAAACGCCCTGCCAGGTGCCCAGTGCCAAACGACCTGCCGAAACCGGCAGACTGATCTGGCAACCCAGCACGCTGGCCTTGAAGTGCGCCGGGAGGTCGTCCAGGCCTTCGTCGTTATGCTCATAGCCATCTGTTCCTTGTGGGATCAGACGATTGAAAAATCGTTCGAAGTCGCGACGGACCGCCGGATCGGCGTTCTCGTTGATGGTCAACGACGCCGAGGTATGCTGCAGCCACAAATGCAACAGACCGACCCGGCACTCCCTGAGTTCAGGCAGGCCGTTGATCAACTCGTCCGTTACCAGATGAAAGCCCCGGGGCCGTGCCCGCAGGGTAATCAGAGTCTGTTGCCACATACAGTTCTCCGCACGTTCGGGGCGCATTCTAGCGCGCTCTGGGAAAAAACAAAGGCCCTAATATTCGCTCAATGATGTAAGCCATTGGCCGGTGAAAAACCGCCGTCGTAAACACGACTAAAGGCGTACGAAAAATCCTTTCAGCTTGTCCTTCAATGACAAATCCCGGACAAAAAAATGCCCGGCGAACCGGGCAATTTTTTTCAGTGCGCGTACTTACAGGTTGTAGCCGCGTTCGTTGTGTTGTGCCAGATCGAGGCCAACCGACTCTTCTTCCTCGGTCACACGCAGACCCATCACGGCGTCCAGCACCTTGAGGATGATGAAGGTGACGATCGCGGTGTAGATCACCGTGAAGCCGACACCTTTGCACTGAATCCATACTTGAGCGGCGATGTCGGTCACGGTGCCGAAGCCACCCAGCGACGGAGCAGCGAACACACCGGTGAGAACCGCGCCGAGAATACCGCCGATACCGTGTACGCCAAACGCGTCCAGGGAGTCGTCATATCCGAGTTTGCGTTTCAGGGTGGTAGCGCAGAAGAAGCACACCACGCCCGCCGCCAGACCGATCACCAGTGCGCCCATCGGGCCCACGGTGCCGGCAGCCGGAGTGATTGCAACCAGACCGGCCACCACACCCGAGGCGATGCCCAGTGCGCTAGGTTTGCCGTGAGTGATCCACTCGGCAAACATCCAGCCCAGCGCCGCCGCGGCGGTAGCAATCTGAGTAACCAGCATCGCCATGCCGGCAGTGCCGTTGGCCGCCGCAGCGGAACCGGCGTTGAAGCCAAACCAGCCAACCCACAGCATCGCCGCGCCCATCAGGGTGTAACCCAGATTGTGCGGAGCCATCGGCGTGGTCGGGAAGCCTTTGCGCTTACCCAGTACCAGGCAGCAAATCAGACCGGCCACACCGGCGTTGATGTGCACCACGGTGCCGCCCGCGAAGTCGAGCACACCCCAGTCCCACAGCAGGCCACCGTTACCGGACCAGACCATGTGCGCAATCGGCGCGTAAACGAGGGTGAACCAGATGCCCATGAAGATCAGCATCGCGGAGAATTTCATCCGCTCGGCGAACGCACCGACGATCAGCGCCGGAGTGATGATCGCGAAGGTCATCTGGAAGGTGACGAACACCGCCTCAGGGAACAACGCAGCAGGCCCGGTCAGGCTGGCTGGCGTGATGCCCGCGAGGAACGCCTTGCCGAAGCCGCCGACAAAGGAGTTGAAGTTGACGACGCCCTGCTCCATGCCGGTGGTGTCGAACGCGATGCTGTAGCCATAAATGACCCACAGGACGCTGATCAGACCGGTAATGGCGAAGCACTGCATCATCACGGAAAGAATGTTTTTCGAGCGAACCATGCCGCCGTAGAACAGCGCCAGGCCCGGGATGGTCATGAACAGCACGAGTGCCGTCGAGGTGAGCATCCAGGCAGTGTCGCCGGAGTTGAGGACTGGGGCCGCCACTTCGTCTGCCGCCATTGCAAGGCTGGGCATTACGATGGACAACAGGGCTCCTAGCCCTGCGAATTTACGCAGAGTCATATTGTTTTCTCCTGGGGCGTTGGGGTTTGTGGCGGCTTTTAAATCGCGTCGGTATCGGTTTCGCCGGTACGGATGCGAATCGCCTGTTCCAGATTGACCACGAAGATCTTGCCGTCACCGATCTTGCCGGTGTTGGCCGCCTTGGTTATCGCCTCGATAACCCGATCCAGATCCTTGTCGTCGATGGCCACGTCGATTTTCACCTTGGGCAGAAAATCGACCACATATTCCGCGCCGCGATACAGCTCGGTGTGACCCTTCTGCCGGCCGAAGCCTTTGACTTCAGTAACGGTAATGCCCTGCACGCCGATTTCGGACAGCGACTCGCGCACGTCGTCCAACTTGAACGGCTTGATGATGGCAGTGACTAGCTTCATGAAACTCTCTCCCGAATTGGTGGACTTGCCCCAGGAAAACAAACCCGACTCAAGTCTAAGCGCAGTGCCTGGCTTTGTAACGCATCGTCGGCCTTACCTGCCCGACTGACGCCAGCTAACCGCTGCTGACGAAACTCCCCGCTTCGTCTGCCGCACTGCATTCGTCACAGCGACTGCATCAGTGCATGGGTCGAAGGTGACTAAGCAGAAACCTTGCCATCTCGCCAAAAACCTGTGATTTCAATCCATTGGCCACTGTCGCTGGCACTGCCGCGCAAAAGCCTTGACGGATACGCACAACAACGGTGCATCGCCGTCCGTCCGCCTGCGCGAAAAGCGTGCATCGCGGCCGTTGCAAATGACTATAGACACTGCGTGATACACTACCGGCCATTGTTTCCAGGACATCCACCATGCTCGCGCCCAAAGACTTCCTCGACGCCCTGAGCGGCACCGCCTCCCGCCTGTTCAACGGCGAAACGCCGCTGCCGAAAGCCGAAATCGAAAGCCAGTTCAAGATTCTGCTGCAGAGTGCGTTCAGCAAACTGGATCTGGTCAGCCGTGAAGAATTTGATAGTCAGATGGTTGTTCTGGCCCGCACTCGCGCTCGCCTCGAAAGCCTCGAAGCCAAAGTCGCCGAGATGGAAGCCAAGCTGACACCGCCCGCTGAATAATCCGCGCCCCCTGTAGGAGCTGCCGAAGGCTGCGATCTTTTGATCTCCAGCCCTTCAACCATCCCGGCAACGTCCTACAACCTGCACCATCGCCGTCCGATTGCGCCGAAAAGCCCAGGTTTTTAAGCTCATCCGATGCTGAATGTTCAGCACTGGGTTTGGCGACCTGGACAGCTTAAGGCGCACGACAACCATGATGGCGGCTACATTTACCGCCACATCGTTTCATGGCGGTTGTGCGTGGGAGACCTTCGGGTCTGCCGGGTTCCTTTTGCTCCGGTTCGCCAACCCGCGTACAACTGCCACCCAATCGTTTGGCGACGATCAGAGGCAGTTTTCTTCATTCGAATTCGAGAACTGCACCATGGAAGAAACCTATTTAAAGCCTTACATCTTCACCCGCCACAAACTCCCCCTCCACGCCCTCCTCATCCAGAACCAACCCTGGTTCTGCGCCCGAGACCTGAGTCGCCTGCTACACATTTATCTCAACGAACGCATGCTGCGAAAACTCGACCCCGACCAATACCAAACCCGCAAAACCTTGATCCACAACCAGATCGAAAACACCCTGCTGATCAGCGAATCCGGCATCTACGCCCTCCTCGTCTACCACTACTGCCCCGAATACCGAGCCCTGCGCGAATGGCTCACCCACCAAGTCATCCCCACCCTGCGCGACGCCCAACGTCCCAGCACAAGCGAACGTCCACACCTGAGCCTGCTCAGTTGGCCGGACATGACGTTGAGTTTGTTGCACTGGAATAATCAGCCGTGGATACGGTTGCAGGATGTGCCACACATGGTGACGGAGCGAGAACAGGTAAACCGTACGGCTGTGAACTCATGGTGGAGAAAGGCTCTGCAATTGATCTGAATTTTTGCGCTGCAACCTCACCAAAGGTCATTTCAGTGATGCCACTGAAATGACCTTTTTTATGTCTTCATTTTCTCCAGCCCCCTACTCCGAAATCCCCCTCTCACAGAAGTAACGTCCTACAAAACGCGTCCCCCACGTCTGATTTCGCTGCCCCCTCTCTGCTGGCTATCTTCTGCGACCAGATCCAAACAGATGAAAACAATGAGAAGAAAAGGCAAAGCAACGGATCTTCGTAACCAGACATTCAGATCAAACTCGCGAAAGATCGCCCACAAATTCTTTCTCAAGAACATTGCCCCGAGAATCCCGAATATTGATGCAGCAGCGGTCAAGTTTGAGCCAATTACCCCAGCAGCGATAACGCAATACTTTCTCTGGGAGGGGCCAACAATTTTCCCTTGGAATGACGTTGCAGACTGGAAAAGTAAAGATGCGAAAGGTCTGGATTTGGCGATATGGTACAAACAGATTCTTTGCGGCATGTGCTATGCGACCCCGCGCGCAAGCTCTATCTGCTTAAAGATTATTCTGTTGGAAGGGCATCCGGACAGTGCGCACCCGCTTCGCGGCAGGATCGCGCCGATTGCTCTGCTTGTCGCAGATCACTATGCGCGAGCGCTAGGATGCAAAGAAATCGAGATTCAGGATCCTGATCCGAATGTTGTTTTTTACTACCGAAAACTGGGGTTCGAATTCGACCACACCAACCGGCTTGTCATTTCTGTGGACGGTCAATAACATCGAAATCAACAACCCAATCGCACGAGGTGCGTATGAGCCCAAAAAAGCGAAAGGCAAAGCTTCTTCAGATTGTTGAACTACATCTCGAAGCACTCCGGTTGGCTGGGGATATGTCAGCCAACCAACGGCGATTTATTGAAGTTGCTGTTACATGTGGGCCAGCGCTTGAGCCAAGCGGCCCGCTGGCCGGTAGAAGATCCTGAGTCAGAAATAAAAAAGGCGTCCGATGGACGCCTTTTAAGTATTTTTTGAGGAGTAGTCGCAGCGATTCTTTAGCTCCGGGCCTTACGGCCTTGGGTTCAGAATCCGACAGGCTAGCCCGTCGTCACTACTTCAGAGAAACCAGCTTTCTCTGCTGCCAAAAATGCGGGGGAGCTTTTACTGGTGCCCAGTCCCGACGAATGCGCAGTTGCAGTCCTCGAACGGGATGATCCGTCAGTACCGCTCAGGAGTCAAAGCTCATTTACGATCGAGAGCAGCGTAAAACCCTCATCCATGCCGACATCAAGTATTGCCTCTCCGCCCCCTCACATCCTGAACTGGCCATCTCCAACGTCCTTCACTAACGCAAGCACAGTCCTACGAGGACCGTCCCCTACGTCTGATTACGTAAGCATCAATGCCTTCGATATCGTCTGCATATTGATCCCGACAGAACAAGACGATGCGAAGAAAAGGCAAAGGTACCGAGCTTCGAAATCAGACACTCAAATCTGAATCGCGCAAACTCGCACATCAAGCAATGTCCATGGACCCAGGAGCCCTGGCGGCTGGAGTTGATGCTCTATCACTCAGGATCGATCCGATTACTCCAGTAGCAATCAACGCATTCCACCAGTGGACCGGCCCCGCTGGGTATCCTTGGGACGCTGTTTTGGACTGGAAGACCAAAGATGCAAAAGGGCTGGACTTGGCGTTGTGGTACGAAGAAGAACTGTGCGGACTGTGCTACGCAACACCGCGAAGAAGCACGATCTGCATGAAAATCGTCCTTTTGCAGGGACACACCTGCAAGACGAATACCTTGCGGGGCTGGATCGCTCCGATGGCATTGCTGACAACAGAGTTCTACGCCCGGAAGCTGGGGTGCACGCAAATCGAAGTACAAGAGCCAGACTCAGGCGCCATCCCTTACTATCAAACGCTGGGATTTTATTTTGATACAACCGGTCGCCTTGTCTTTCCATTGGACGACCAATAAGATCGAATCAAGCATCCCGGCACGTGAGGTGTTTATGAAGCAGAAGAAGCAGAAAACCCAACCGGCACGGGTGTCCAAACCGGGTACCGAGGCACTCGGATTGCCGGACAGAGTTTCAGCCAGTCAGCGGCATTTTCTGAAAGTGGCCGCGACCTATGGCAAGGAAATGGAGCCCGATGGTTGGCTCGCCGGTGGTGGAACCTGAGTACCGCCAAAATAACCGCCTGACAGGCGGTTTTTTTATGCCTGAGGATTAGTGCCTCCGGCAACATCCAGTGAAAGTTCGCCCTTAAAACTGTCCGACCAACTCCCTCTCCCCAGACTACCCTTCAAAAACCCGCAGGAAGCGGCCCCCGATTCAGCTCAAGGAACGACCATGTCCCTCTCCATCGTCCACAGCCGCGCCCAGATTGGCGTGGATGCTCCCGCTGTCACCGTCGAAGTCCATTTGGCCAACGGTCTGCCGTCGTTGACCATGGTCGGGCTGCCCGAGGCGGCGGTGAAGGAGAGCAAGGATCGGGTGCGCAGCGCGATCATCAATTCCGGGCTGCAGTTTCCGGCGCGGCGGATCACTTTGAATCTGGCGCCGGCGGATCTGCCCAAGGATGGCGGGAGGTTTGATCTGGCGATTGCTCTGGGGATTCTGTCGGCGAGTGTGCAGGTGCCGTGTCTGACGCTCGATGATGTGGAATGTCTGGGTGAGTTGGCGTTGTCCGGCGCGGTACGAGCGGTGCGTGGCGTGTTGCCGGCAGCATTGGCGGCGCGCAAGGCGGGTCGGGCGCTGGTAGTGCCGCGGGCGAATGCCGAGGAGGCGTGTCTGGCTTCGGGGTTGAAGGTCTTTGCGGTGGATCATTTGCTGGAGGCAGTGGCGCATTTCAATGGGCATACGCCGGTTGAGCCGTATGTGTCAGACGGGTTGATGCATGCCAGCAAGCCTTATCCCGACTTGAATGAAGTGCAGGGGCAAGTGGCGGCGAAACGGGCGTTGCTGATTGCTGCTGCGGGCGCGCATAACTTGCTGTTCAGCGGGCCGCCGGGTACCGGTAAAACATTGCTGGCCAGCCGGTTGCCGGGACTGCTGCCACCTCTGTCCGAATGCGAAGCGCTGGAAGTGGCGGCGATTCAATCCGTCGCCAGCGGCGCGCCGCTGACTCATTGGCCGCAGCGGCCATTCCGTCAACCGCACCATTCCGCATCCGGGCCGGCACTGGTCGGCGGCAGCTCGAAACCGCAACCCGGCGAGATCACCCTCGCCCACCACGGCGTGCTGTTTCTCGATGAGTTGCCGGAATTCGATCGCAAGGTGCTGGAAGTGCTTCGTGAGCCTTTGGAGTCTGGCTTCATCGTGATCGCCCGCGCCAAGGATCGCGTGCGTTTTCCCGCAAGGTTTCAGTTAGTGGCGGCGATGAACCCCTGCCCCTGTGGATATCTTGGCGAGCCAAGCGGCAAGTGCTCCTGCACACCGGATATGGTCCAACGCTATCGCAACAAACTGTCAGGCCCGCTACTGGACCGGATCGATTTGCACCTCACAGTGGCGCGGGAGGCGACGGCGTTGAACCCAGCAGTAAAGCCAGGTGAGGACAGCGCCAGCGCTGCAGCGTTGGTGGCCGAGGCTCGGGAGCGCCAGCAAAAGCGTCAAGGTTGCGCCAATGCGTTTCTAGATCTGCCGGGCCTGAAGCGGCACTGCAAGTTATCCACAGCCGATGAGACCTGGCTGGAATCAGCCTGTGAACGGCTGACCCTGTCACTGCGCTCGGCGCACCGGTTGCTCAAGGTCGCCAGGACGTTGGCCGATCTGAGCCAGGAAAAAGACATCACGCGCGAACACCTGGCGGAGGCTTTGCAGTACCGGCCGGCAACACAATGAACATCGGCGCTGCTCGTAAACGGACGATCCTGAAAAATAAACGTCCGAGCGCTGATGGCCATTGGCCGAGATGTGATATAACGGCGGCGCTCTTTTTGCTAATTATCCGTCTATCGTCAAGACATAGAGCATTATTCAGCGTGGAAATGGAGGCGGGACATCATGGACAAGATTTCTAATGTTTATCAAAGCTATTCAATTCATTAATTTAAATTCAGACAACTAAAAAGGCCTGTCCGGCGTTATGACTCCGTCTGGCATTGTTCTTATTTAAATAAACTTTGAAAGCAAAACCTCATCATGAAAAATGTTTACTTGCTCAGCAACGTGGCGGACGGTGGCAAAACATATCTCGAGTATCTGATTCCAGCGCTTAAATCGCTTCGAGAAAAATATAACTGTATCGTAATTAACACTGATCGTACCGGCTTGAGCAGAGAGGAAGTCGAAGCCGTCCTTGATTTCCCGGTAGAGCAGATTGGCAATGAGTTCATTGCAAGCTTGAAATCGCAGGTTATCATTTCAAATGATGCCTATGCCGGACGCCTGCTGGATAACTCGAATTTTGGCATTTTCATCAGTCACGGCAATGTCGGGATGCCGACCAAAGACAAGTATTACTACGCCGAGTTGACCTCTTACTGGGATGTGATCATCGCTTCTTCCCGGTCAGGCTTTGATTTGATTACGGCCGGAATGCAGGCATACCGTCGCGACAGAAAGGCCCTGAAAACAATGTTGGTCGATGGACTGGCGTTGCGTTCGGACATGCGCAGCACCAGCCCGGTGGCCACGTTGCCGGTGAAGATTCCCGGTAATTTCGAGTCACCACCGCCATCGACAAAAACCTCGGACGACTATGTCGTAGGGCTTCTGCCGACTCAACTGGGTATCTGCCCGAACGGGGCGACGCTGTATGAGAACCTGCAGGCCGTCATCAATGCAGTCAAATCGCAAATTCCCCACGCGACGTTCATCTTGCGTCCGTACATGGCCGAACTTTCCCATCCGACCGTACAGGCTCTGTGCAAAGAGCTGTCTGCCTATGACTGGATAACCATCGACAAGGCAGGCACCAGCAGCACGGTTTTCTATGCACAATGCGACACCGTCATTACCGACGCATCCACCGGTGGTGTGTCGTTCATGCTCAACACCTGCAAACTGCCGATTTATTACGTGCCGTTTACTGACGAGAACAATCTCTCCGTCAACACCTGGCTGAATCAAATGGACAACTTGTTGCCAATCGCCAGAAGCAGTAATGAGCTCAGAGACATGGCGTTAGGGTTCAGCCTGCTGACACCAGAAGACAGTTATTACATATACAACAAGTTCTACCAGGCACAGTACAGCGACTTGCCCCTGCCTCAGGAAGTGTTCCACGATTTGATTGAATACCGGCACGAGTCGAAGTATTGCCCGCTCTCGATTGACTCTTTCGGAGACATTAGCGAGCGCGACAAACCTTAAAAAAGCAGGCCTGACCTCATGCGAGGGAACAGCCTGCCAATACATTCCAATCGAACACAAGTCAGAACACTATGAAACGTGATGCTGGTGGACAGGTAATCTGGATTACGGGCCTTTCAGGAGCGGGCAAATCAACGCTTGCCGGTGAGTTCGTTACCAGAATGCGTGCTGAAGGACGCTCGGTCGTAATGCTCGATGGCGATGAATTGCGCGAGGTATTTGGCGCCGCCGCCAGCAGCACGCAAAACCACGGCCGCGAGGGTCGCCTCGCGCTCGCCCTGCAATACGCTCGCCTGTGCAAAATGATCGCTGCGCAGGGACAAACCGTGGTGATCGCCACGATCTCGCTGTTTCGCGAGGTTCACGAGTGGAACCGCGCCCATCTACCCAATTATTTCGAGATTTATCTGAAGGTGCCCGTCGAGGAGTTGCGTCGCCGCGACCCCAAGGACATCTATCGCCGTTTCGATGCGGGCGAACTGCATAACGTTGCCGGGCTCGACCTGGACATTGATGAACCGCTGGCGGCGGACTGCCTGGTTGAGTTCGATCACGAACGCTCCAGCCAGCGTCTGGCCGATGATTTGCTCCCTAAAATTCTTGGAAGGAACTGACTATGAAAACCGAATGGGACTACACCACCCTGGCCGATGCCTATTTGAAGCGCCCTGACTACGCCGACGCGGCAATCGACGCCATGCTGTCGATTGCCGGTGCCGAGCAAGGCGACAAGTTCTGCGACGTCGGCGCGGGTGTTGCGCACTTGACGCTGATGCTGGCCGCCCGCGGCCTGGATGTCACAGCGGTAGAACCCAACGATGCGATGCGCGCCAACGGCATAAAGCGCACCGCCGAGTTGGCCAATGTCAAATGGCACGAAGGCACCGGTGAAGCCACCGGTCAAGCGGCGCATGCGTTCGACATGGTCACTTTCGGCAGCTCCTTCAATGTTTGCGACCGTCAGCAGGCGCTCAAGGAAACCGCGCGCATTCTCAAGCCACGCGGCTGGTTTGCCTGCATGTGGAACCACCGCAATCTGGAAGACCCGATCCAGGCGCGCATCGAAGCCATCATCAAAGAGCGCGTAGCCGGTTATGGCTACGGCACCCGTCGTGAAGACCAGACCGCCGTGATCGACGCCAGCGAATTGTTCGGCCCGGTCGTGCATCTGGATGCCCGTGTGATTCACGAGCAGTCGATCGAAGAATGCCTCGAAGCCTGGCGCTCGCACGCCACGCTGGAACGTCAGGCTGGCGCCAGCTTCCATGAAGTGATCGCGGCCATCGACGACTACCTGAAAAGCCTGCAGACGCCGTCGATCCAGATCCCGTACTCGACCAACATCTGGGTTGCTCAACTGAGATAACCGCTGATGGCCCTGCATTTCTCAACCAAGGCCGGCACCCTGACCAGCCTGCAAGGGCGGCTCGCCTCGGCGCACATTGCGCCGTTGCTGGCGTTCACTGTGGCGGACTGGCAACTGGATCAGCGCGCCTGCGTTGAGGATATCCAGCGTCGGCTGCCAGCCGCTCCGTGGATCGTACGCTCCAGTTGCGGGCGCGAGGACAGTGCGCAGGCGTCGTTCGCCGGCGCCTTCCTGTCGGTGCCGAATGTCGATGAGGCTGGACTGGTCTCGGCGATCGAACAGGTCATCGCCAGTTACGGCGATGTGCACCTGACTGACGAGATTCTGATTCAACCCATGCTCGGCAATGTGCTGCGCTCCGGCGTGGCCTTCTCTCACGACCCCAACACCTGCGCACCGTATCGTGTGGTGAATTGGTCAGAGGGCGATGACACCGCCGCCGTCACTGGCGGCATGGGTGGCCGGCTCTGGCAGCAGGCGGCGCACAGTGCAGTGGCAGCGCCCGCGTCGCTCGCACCGGTGGTGGCCTTGCTCGAGGAATTGCTCAGCCTGTTTGGTGATCGACCGGTCGACTGCGAGTTCGCGGTCACCCGCGATGCTGAAGGCGAGACACTCTGGCTGCTGCAAGCCCGGCCATTGATTCTGCCGGCGGTGCCTGAGTCCGCGGCCACCCAGTTCGCCCGTCTGCAAAGCATTCAGAGCAAAGTCGAACGGGGCATGCGTGCGCATCCATTTCTGATCGGTCAGCGCACCGTGTACGGCGTGATGCCCGACTGGAACCCGGCCGAGATCATCGGTATCCGGCCCAAACCGTTGGCGCTTTCGTTGTATCGGGATCTGGTCACTGACTCGATCTGGGCTTACCAGCGCCACAACTATGGCTACCGTAACTTGCGCAGCTTCCCGCTGATGCCGCATTTTTTCGGTCTGCCGTATATCGATGTGCGCCTGTCGTTCAACTCGTTCATTCCGGCCGACCTTGATGAAGGGCTGGCCGGTCGCCTGGTGGATTACTACATTGATCGCTTGCTGGCGGAACCGACGCTGCACGACAAGGTAGAGTTCGAGATCGTTTTCTCCTGCTACACCCTCGACTTGTCGCAGCAACTGGAACGTTTGCGCAGTGCCGGTTTTCTTGAGCATGAACTGGACGCCATCAGCACCAGTCTGCGCAAGCTGACCAACCGCATCGTGCACCCCAAGGACGGTTTGTGGCGCAGCGATGCCAATAAGCTTGAGGTACTCAACGCCCGTCGCGAAGAGTTACTGGCCTCCAATGCCGACCCGCTCGAACGCATCTACTGGCTGCTGGAGGATGCCAAGCGTTATGGCACCCTGCCCTTCGCCGGCCTGGCCCGCGCCGGGTTTGTTGCCGTGCAGATGCTTCGATCGCTGGTCAGCGTCGGCGTGTTTTCGCAGGCGGATTACGATGCGTTCATGGCCGGGGTTTCCACCGTCAGCGGGCAGTTGGCCCGTGATCGCGCGACCCTCGACAAAACCACGTTCCTCGCCCGTTACGGGCATTTGCGACCGGGCACTTACGACATCCTCTCGCCGCGTTATGACGAGGCGCCAGAGCTGTATTTCGACTGGACGCAAAGCCCCGCTGCGCCGGAGCCGCTACGACCGTTTTCCCTGACGCTGCCGCAGATGCGCGAAATCGTCAAACAGCTCGAAATCCATGGCCTGCAGCCTGATCCGGTGGGGCTGCTGGACTTCCTGCAGAACGGCATCGAGTTGCGCGAGCTGGCCAAGTTTCACTTCACGCGTAACCTCTCCGATGCTTTGGCCTTGATCGCTCAGGTCGGTGCGCAGTACGGCATTGGTCGCGAGGATCTGGCTTATTGCGACATCAGCGCTTTCCAGGAGCTGCACGTAGCAGCGGCGGACCCGAAAGAGCTGCTGTTGCGCAGCATCGAACAAGGCAAGGCGCGTTACGCCGAAACACTCAAGATGTCGCTGCCGCCGGTGATCACCTGCCCAGAAGATGTCTGGTGTTTCGAGTGGCCGGAAACTGCGCCCAATTTCATTACGCAAAAACGCGTGACCGCGCCGGTGGTGCTGTGTGATGACCGGGAAAAACTCGCCGGGGCGATTGTTTGCATTCCCAACGCCGATCCGGGGTTTGACTGGCTGTTCGCCTACCCGATTGCCGGGCTGATCACTGCGTGGGGCGGGGCCAATTCGCACATGGCGATCCGTGCCGGTGAGCTTGGCTTGCCAGCAGTGATTGGCGCCGGCGAAGTGCTCTACCGTCGCTGGTCGACGGCAGACTTTCTGCACCTCGATTGTCCGGGTCGCCGAGTGGAGTTGATGTCATGAAAGTGGTCGCGATCAGCCAACGTGTCGACATGCATCCAGAACGCGGCGAAAGCCGTGACGCGCTGGATCAGCGCCTGATCGCGGTTGTGCAGGCGGCAGGCTTTATCCCTGTGCCAGTGCCAAACGGCTGGCAATCACCCGACGACCTCGATCGTTGGCTGGCAGCGGTTAACCCACAGGCCATCGTGCTGTCGGGCGGCAACGACATCGGTCAGTGCCCGGCTCGCGACCTCACTGAAAGCAGGCTGTTGGACCACGCCCATGCGCGCCATCTGCCATTGTTGGGGATTTGCCGGGGCATGCAAATGCTTGCGCACTGGTCGGGTGTCTCGTTGAAACCGGTCACCGGCCATGTACGCACCCGGCATCAGCTATCCGGGCAGATCGTCGCCGAGGTCAATAGCTATCACACCTTCGCCCTCGCCGATTGCCCGCTCGGGTTCGAGGTGCTGGCGCGCAGCGAGGACGGCGAAATCGAAGCGATCCGCCACCTGCAACTACCGTGGCAGGGCTGGATGTGGCACCCGGAGCGTGAAAGCGATTTCGCGGTGCACGACCTTCAGCGTCTGCAGCGCCTGTTTGGCGAAACCGACTCCAATGAAGCATTCACGGGATAGACCTGTAGTGAAAGCCATTATTCTGGCTGCCGGACGTGGCAGCCGCATGAAAAGCCTCACCGATGAACGCCCAAAATGTCTGGTCGAGTTGCGCGGTAAACCACTGCTGGAATGGCAGTTGGAGTCATTGCGGGCAGCGGGTATCAGCGACATCGCGGTGGTGACCGGTTACAAGCGCGAGCTGCTGGCAGAGCGTGGTCTGAGCGAGTTTCACAACCCGCGCTGGGCCGAGACCAATATGGTTTCGTCACTGGCCTGCGCCGAGTCCTGGCTTCAGGGTCAGCCGTGCATCGTCAGCTATTCGGATATTTTCTACAGCCCTGTGGCCGTGCAGTCGTTGATCAACAGCGACGCGGCGTTGGCCGTAACCTACGACCCCAACTGGTTGCAGCTGTGGACCGAGCGTTTCGGCGACCCATTGCTGGATGCCGAAACCTTTCGCCTGGCCGCCACGCACACGCTGGCGGAAATCGGCAACAAGCCACAATCGGTGGATGACGTTCAGGGTCAGTACATGGGGCTTTTGCGCTTCACTCCCGAAGGCTGGGCGGAAGTCGTGCGACTGCGTGCCGAACTGTCGCCGCAGCAACGCGACAGCATGCACATGACCAACACTCTGCAACGCGTCATCGATGCCGGTCGGGTGCCAATTGAAGCTGTCGCCTACACCGGCGAATGGGGAGAGGTCGACTCCAGTGAGGACCTCTCGGTGTATCAATAAGGCACCGGCGCCTTAACGGAACCGGTCAACCTCCTGACGCAGTTCGGCCGCCAGACCTTCCAGTTCCTTGGCGGTCACGGCCAGGTTGGAAACCACTTCACGCTGCTCGCTGTTGGCCAACGCAATGCTCTGCAAATTACTGCTCAGCAACGTCGCGGTGCTGCTCTGCTCCTGAGTCGCCGTGGTAATCGCCGCAAACTGCTGCCCCGCCGAACGGCTCTGCTCATCAATGCGCGCCAGCGCCGACGCAACATTAGCGTTACGCGACAAGCCTTCCTGCATCAGCACATTGCCCTGCTCCATGGTGCTGATCGCGTTGCCGGTCTCCTGCTGGATGCTGTGGATCATGCTGGAAATTTCATCGGTCGCCTGACGAGTACGCGAAGCCAGACTGCGCACTTCATCCGCCACCACGGCAAAGCCGCGACCTTGCTCACCGGCACGCGCGGCTTCAATCGCAGCGTTAAGCGCGAGCAGGTTGGTCTGTTCGGCAATCGAGGTAATCACGCCAACGATGCCGCCGATTTCCTGAGAACGCTGGCCAAGGGTGTTGATCACCGTGGCGGTGCTGTTCAGGGCGCCAGCAATTTGCTCCAGCGACGACGAAGCTTCTTCCATCGAGCTGCGACCAATTTGTGTTTGCTGAGCATTTTCCTGGGCCAGACGCTGGGTGGCGCCCATGTTGTCGGCAATGTTCAGCGAGGTGGCGCTGAACTCTTCAACCGCACCGGCCATGCTGGTGATTTCGCCAGACTGCTGCTCCATGCCTTCGTACGCGCCGCCGGACAGGCCAGACAAGGCTTGTGCGCGGCTGTTGACCTCTTCCGAAGAGCGGCGGATGTGCTCGACCATGGTCGACAACGCTTGGCTCATCTGGTTGAACGCGCGGGACAGTTGCCCGATCTCGTCATTGCTCGACACGTTCAGGCGCACGCTCAGATCACCGGCGCCCAAGGCTTCGGCCTGACGTACCAGATCGCTCAGCGGCGCGAGTTTGCTGCGCAGCAGCCACACCACCGAACCCACCGCCAACAACATCGCCAACAGGCTGCCAATGGCCAGTTGCGTACCGACGCTCCAGGTCACGGCACGAATTTCCGACTTCGGCATGCTCGCCACGACCGACCACGGCCCGCCATCGAACGGCACGGCGATGCTGTAGAAGTCCTCCGACTTGTCGCTCCAGAACTCGCCTTTGCCCGGCGTCTTCACCAGACCATTGATCACCGGTACGGCTTGATCCAGCGCCTGCACGCCCGCTGGCGGAACCAGCCATTTGTTCTGCTCATCCAGCAACGCCAGCGAACCGCTCTGACCGATGCGGAAACGCTTGAGGTTGTCGAACTGAATGTTCTGCGCGTCGGTGTAATCGAAACCGACGAACAGCACCGCAATCACCTTGCCGCTGCCGTCGCGCACTGGCGTGTACTGAGTCATGTAAGAGCGATCAAACAACAAGGCGCGGCCGACATAACCCTGCCCCGCCATCAACTTCGCGTAAGCCGGGTGCGCGTGATCAAGCAAGGTGCCGATGGCGCGGGTGCCGTCTTGTTTGGTCAGGGAGGTGCTGACCCGCACAAAGTCTTCGCCGCTGCGCACGAACAGCGTGGCGACGCCCGCCGTCATCTGCTTGAACTCGTCGACTTCCTTGAAGTTGTTGTTCAACACTTCGCTGCCCAAGTGCAGGCCCGGGGTCTGGGTTCCAGCCACCGTCACTGGCTCATCGGGATGAATGCTCAGACCGGCGCTGAAGCGCTTCTCGAACAACCCGCTCAGGCGCTGGGTGCTTTCACGCAGCGTGCCGTGGAAAGTGCTCAGTTGGTCGGCCAGCAGACGTGCTTCGCTGGCCAGATGCTCTTCACGGGTGGCGAGGTTGGCGGTATCCAGCGAACGCAAGGCGAACACCGTACTGCCGCTGATGACAATCGCCAGTATCACGGCGAGCGCGAGGCCCAGCTGCGAGGCGATCCGAGCGCGAGGTTGAGACATGGACAGCTCCTGGCCGAACTTTTCGATCCTCCTTGATCGCAGCTCGGATAATTTTCTAATAGTGGGGGTGGCTCGTGGATACCGGCACGACGGTTCCACTTGCTCGTAGTCGGCGGAAAACCCGAATACTTGAGCACTCAGCAGGGTTATGGCAGAAGGCCGGCATTGTGGCGGCTCGAACGTTTCAGCTCAAGCGTTTGACTGCCGGCAGCTCCATGGCGCGGACTTCGCCCTGGAGAAAGTCGCTAAGGCGGCGCAAACGTTCACCTCCCGGACGGGTTTTTGGCCACACCAGGTAATAATTCAATCCACTGGCGACCACCGTCGGCCACGGCAGGCTCAATCTTCCTTGAGCGACATCTTCGGCCACCATCAGCAGATCGCCCATCGACACGCCGTAACCGCGAGCTGCCGCGATCATCCCCAATTCCAACGTATCGAACACCTGACCGCCCTTGAGCGAGACCTGATCGGACAACCCCATGTGCTCCAGCCAGCTGCGCCAATCGCGGCGATCCGGGGTCGGGTGCAACAATTCGGCGCTGGCCAGTCGCGCAACATCCCACGGTTGATCATTCAGCAGGTTCGGCGCGCCCACCGGGATCAGCTCTTCGGGAAAAAGCAGGCTGCCCTCCCAGTCCGGCGGAAAATGGCCGTCACTCAACAGCACGGCACAATCGAAAGGCTCATCGTTGAAGTCCACCGAATCCACGTCCATCCAGGCACTGGTCAGTTGTACTTCGTTGCCCGGCTGCAAATGACGGAAGCGACTAAGGCGCGCCAGCAGCCAGCGCATGGTCAGGGTCGATGGCGCTTTCATGCGCAGGATGTCGTCTTCAGCACGCAAAGTGTTGCAAGCGCGTTCAAGGGCGGTGAAGCCTTCGCGGATACCGGGCAGCAGCAGGCGCGCCGCTTCGGTCAGTTGCAAGTTGCGTCCACTGCGATGAAACAGCCGACAGGCAAAGTGATCCTCAAGCGTACGAATGTGCCGACTGACTGCACTCTGGGTGATCGACAGTTCTTCGGCGGCACGGGTGAACGAGCTGTGCCGCGCCGCGGCTTCAAATGCGCGCAGGGCATACAACGGAGGAAGTCGACGGGACATGCACAAAGCTCCTGTAGCGGGATGCGGCCAACTTAGCAGAATCCGTTCAGGATGAGTTTTAATCATGCCACCCATCCTTTTTATCCCTTTGTGCAAAGCCTTCCGAGCGCCGAGAATCGACGGTCTCCTGTTCCCTCTGAAAATTGAGTGGTGATGACCATGCAGCATCCTGTGCGTACCGAACTCTGGGCCATCCTGCGGCTGTCGGGGCCGTTGATCGCCTCGCAGTTAGCGCACATGTTGATGGTGCTGACCGACACCCTGATGATGGCGCGCATCAGCCCCGAAGCGCTGGCCGGCGGTGGGCTGGGGGCTGCGAGCTATTCGTTCGTATCGATTTTCTGCATCGGCGTGATCGCGGCCGTCGGCACCTTGGTGGCGATCCGCAAGGGCGCCGGCGACATCATCGGCGCGGCGCGGCTGACCCAGGCCGGGTTGTGGCTGGCGTGGCTGATGGCGCTGGGCGCCGGATTGCTGCTGTGGAATCTGAAACCCGTATTGCTGCTGTTCGGCCAGACTGAAACCAATGTCATCGCTGCCGGGCAGTTTCTGATTGCGCTGCCGTTCGCCCTGCCCGGCTATCTGAGCTTCATGGCCCTGCGCGGCTTCACCAGCGCAATCGGTCGGGCGACGCCGGTGATGGTCATCAGTCTCGCCGGCACCGTGGCCAACTTCCTGCTCAATTACGCGCTGATCACTGGCATGTTCGGCCTGCCAAAACTCGGTCTGATGGGCATTGGCCTGGTCACCGCGATTGTCGCCAACTGCATGGCGCTGGCACTGGCCTGGCATATTCGCCGGCATCCGGCCTATGACGCGTATCCGTTGCGTGCCGGCCTGTCGCGGCCCGATCGGCAATACCTCAAAGAACTCTGGCGCCTCGGCCTGCCGATTGGTGGCACCTATGCGGTGGAAGTCGGCTTGTTCGCCTTCGCTGCGTTGTGCATGGGCACGATGGGCAGCACACAGATGGGCGCGCACCAGATTGCCCTGCAGATCGTTTCGGTGGCATTCATGGTGCCCGCCGGTATGTCGTATGCGATCACCATGCGCATCGGCCAGCATTACGGCGCTGGGCAATTGCTGGATGCACGGATGTCCGGTCGCGTCGGGATCGTTTTTGGTGCGGTGGTGATGCTTGGCTTTGCGATGGTCTTCTGGTTTTTGCCGAATCAGTTGGTCGGGTTGTTCCTCGATCACAACGATCCGGCGTTTGCCGAGGTCATTCGTCTGGCGGTGAGCCTGTTGGCGGTGGCGGCGTGGTTCGAGCTGTTCGACGGCACGCAGACGATTGCCATGGGCTGTATCCGTGGGCTCAAGGACGCGAAAACCACGTTCCTGGTCGGGCTCGCTTGCTACTGGCTGATCGGCGCGCCGGCGGCGTGGTGGATGGCGTTCCATTTGAACTGGGGGCCGACGGGGGTCTGGTGGGGATTGGCGCTGGGCCTGGCGTGTGCGGCGGTGAGTTTGACGCTGGCGTTCGAGTGGAAGATGAAGCGGATGATTCGGCGTGAGCCGGCGTCATCCAGGCCATTCACAGTTCCTCAGACCGACTGAAATCCCCCCAATAAAAGGGAATCTCGTGGCGAGGGGATTTATCCCCGTTGGGTGGCGAAGCCGCCCCAAAATCTGATGTCGCGGTGTATCAGTTACACCCGGTGCGACGGTTTCGCGACTGCTTCGCAGCCGAACGGGGCGGTGCGACGTTTCGCTGAATCCCCTCGCCACAATGCTGTTTCAAATTTGCTCTAGTGGTCAGCTCACGATTTCGAGGGCGGGCTGTTGGCTTGAGCCGAAGGTCAGGTATTCAACCAGTTCCGCCAGCGGCAACGGCCGGCTGATCAGATAACCCTGTACCTGATCGCAACCAAAGCCGCGCAGCAATTCCAGCTGTTCCGGGGTTTCCACCCCTTCAGCCACGACTTCCAGATGCAGGTTGTGCGCGAGGTTGATCATCGCGTGCACCAGTTTGCGGTTTTCTTCGCGCTGTTCCATGCCACCGACGAAGCTCTTGTCGATCTTCAGCAAAGTGATCGGCAGGCTGTTGAGGTGCACAAACGACGAGAAACCGGTACCGAAGTCATCCAGCGAGAAGCGCACGCCGAGGCGTCCAAGGGCGTCCATGGTCTGTTTGACCAGATCGCTGCGCCGCATCACTGCGGTTTCAGTCAGCTCGAACTCCAGCCACTGTGCTTCGACACCGCGTTCGGCGATCAACCGGCTCAGCGTCGGCAATAACTGACTGTCCTGAAACTGACGAAACGACAGGTTGATCGCCATGTGCAGCGCCGGCAGGCCGCGCTCTCGCAAAGCCTGCATGTCACGCAGTGCCCGGGAAATGACCCAATAACCCAGCGGCACGATCAAACCACTCTGCTCGGCCAGTGGCACGAATTCACTTGGCGGCAGCAGACCGCGCTCGCCGTGGCGCCAGCGCACCAAGGCCTCGAGGCCGACAATCTGGCCGTCCTCAAGATTAAGCCGAGGCTGGTAATGCAGTTCCAGTTCATCGCGACGCAAGGCCCGGCGCAGCTCACTTTCGAGGTCGGCCATGCTTCGCGCGTTGCGGTTGATCCGTTCGTTGAAGATGTGAAAGGTGCAGCCCTGGGTGCTCTTGGCCTGCTGCATGGCGATGTGCGCGTGCCACATCAGCGGATCGGCGCCACCCTGCGCGCGGGCATGGGCGATGCCGAGGCTGGAGCCGATCAACAGGCTTTCGCCATCGACCCAGTAGGGTTCGGACAAGGCTTCGGTGATGCGCTCGGCCATCCATTCGGCGCGTTGCGGTGCACGGCGGGTGTCGATCAACAGCGCGAATTCGTCGCTGCCCAGCCGTGCCAGTTGATCACCGGCCTCAAGCTGGCTTTTCAGCCGCGCGACGACTTGCAGGATCAAGCGGTCGCCGGCCTGATGACCGAGAGCGTCGTTGGCGTGGCGGAAGTTGTCGAGATCGAGATGGCCGAGCGCCAGGCCACGGCCGTCGTTTTCCGCCAGCCGCGCCGTGAGCAAGGTCTGAAAACCCTGACGGTTGGCGATACCGGTCAGCGGATCCTGTTCGGCGAGGCGTTGCAAGGTGTTTTCGAGTACGCCGCGCTCACGCACATGGCGCAGGCAACGCCGCAGCATGCCGGCGTCGAGGGCGTCGAACACCAGCCAGTCGCTGACCCCAACAGGCGCGGTCGCCGGCTCGTGGTCCAGCAGCAATACGGTCGGCAGGCTGCAACGGCCCGGGGCCGGTTGCAATGCGGGAAGGGTCAACAGCACCGCATGGCGGTTGTCTTCGAACAGACTGCTGACCGAGTCCCAACTCGGCGCACTGATCAGCACCGCCGCGCTCCCCATCGGAGCCAGACACTCGCGCAATAACGCTGTCCACGCTGGCTCTTCGGCCAGTAGCAGCAAACGCAAGGGTTCGACAGGCGTAGACAAGCTAGCTCCCTAGACTCTGCAATGATGTGGGCGGGGCATTATGCCGTTGCGCAGTTCAATGACCAAATGACAACGGTTATCAAAACGTTATTTTGTGTCACGAATGAGAACATTAGCCGCAAAATCTCCGCGCATCCTGCGTGAAAGTAACAAAACCGGCAAATTTGAATCGCGTGGTGCGTCACAAGTCGGACAGAGCAGCACAATTCTCTGAGCCTGTTAAAATGCCGGCCCATTTCGTCAACGACTCCCGAATTTTCATATGTCCCGACTCAATCCCCGGCAGCAAGAAGCCGTGAACTACGTCGGCGGCCCTCTATTGGTGCTCGCCGGTGCTGGCTCCGGCAAGACCAGCGTGATCACGCGCAAAATCGCGCACCTGATCCAGAACTGCGGCATCCGCGCCCAGTACATCGTCGCCATGACCTTTACCAACAAGGCCGCGCGCGAGATGAAAGAGCGGGTCGGCACCCTGCTGCGGGCCGGCGAGGGGCGTGGCCTGACGGTCTGCACCTTCCACAACCTCGGTCTGAACATCATTCGCAAGGAACACGCGCGGTTGGGTTACAAACCCGGCTTCTCGATTTTCGACGAGACCGACGTGAAGTCCTTGATGACCGACATCATGCAGAAGGAGTACGCGGGCGAAGACGGCGTCGACGAGATCAAGAACATGATCGGCGCCTGGAAAAACGACCTGATCCTGCCGCCGCAGGCGCTGGAGAACGCGCGCAACCCCAAGGAACAGACTGCCGCCATCGTCTACACCCACTACCAGCGCACGCTCAAAGCGTTTAACGCGGTGGACTTCGACGACCTGATCCTGCTGCCGGTAAAACTCTTCGAAGAGCACGCCGACATTCTGGAGAAGTGGCAGAACAAGGTTCGCTACCTGCTGGTCGACGAATACCAGGACACCAACGCCAGCCAATATCTGCTGGTAAAAATGCTCATCGGCAAGCGCAACCAATTTACCGTGGTAGGCGACGACGACCAGTCGATCTACGCCTGGCGCGGTGCGCGGCCGGAAAACCTGATGCTGCTCAAGGACGACTATCCGTCCCTGAAAGTGGTGATGCTGGAGCAGAACTACCGCTCCACCAGCCGCATTCTGCGTTGCGCCAACGTGCTGATCTCGAACAATCCGCACGAATTCGAGAAGCAGTTGTGGAGTGAAATGGGCCACGGCGACGAGATCCGCGTGATCCGCTGCCGCAACGAGGACGCCGAAGCCGAGCGCGTGGCCATGGAAATCCTCAGCCTGCACTTGCGCACCGACCGCCCGTACAGCGACTTCGCGATTCTTTATCGCGGTAACTATCAGGCCAAGCTGATCGAGCTGAAGTTGCAGCACCACCAGGTGCCGTACCGCCTGAGCGGCGGCAACAGCTTCTTCGGCCGTCAGGAAGTAAAAGACCTGATGGCCTACTTCCGCCTGATCGTGAACCCGGACGACGACAACGCCTTCCTGCGGGTGATAAACGTGCCGCGCCGTGAAATCGGCTCGACCACGTTGGAAAAACTCGGCAACTACGCCACCGAACGGAAGATTTCGATGTACGCCGCCACCGATGAAATCGGCCTGGGCGAGCATCTGGACAGCCGCTTCACCGATCGCCTGTCGCGCTTCAAGCGCTTCATGGACAAGGTCCGCGAGCAGTGCGCCGGCGAAGACCCGATCTCGGCGCTGCGCAGCATGGTCATGGACATCGACTACGAGAACTGGCTGCGCACCAACAGCTCCAGCGACAAGGCTGCCGATTACCGGATGAGCAACGTCTGGTTCCTGATCGAGGCGTTGAAAAACACCCTCGAAAAGGACGAAGAAGGCGAAATGACCGTCGAGGACGCCATCGGCAAACTGGTCCTGCGCGACATGCTGGAACGTCAGCAGGAAGAGGAAGACGGCGCCGAAGGCGTGCAGATGATGACGCTGCATGCGTCCAAGGGTCTGGAATTCCCGTACGTGTTCATCATGGGCATGGAAGAGGAAATCCTCCCGCACCGCTCCAGCATCGAAGCCGACACCATCGAAGAAGAACGTCGCCTGGCCTACGTGGGCATCACCCGCGCCCGTCAGACGCTGGCCTTCACCTTCGCCGCCAAGCGCAAGCAGTACGGCGAGATCATCGATTGCGCGCCCAGCCGCTTCCTCGATGAGCTGCCGCCGGACGATCTGGCGTGGGAAGGCAACGACGACACACCGACCGAAGTCAAAGCCGTGCGCGGCAATAACGCATTGGCTGATATACGCGCGATGTTAAAGCGCTAGAATTGACCACTTTTTTTAAAACCTTAGGGCGCACATAGCGCCAACAGAGGACAGCTTCATGGAAGCACTGCACAAGAAAATCCGCGAAGAAGGCATCGTGCTTTCCGATCAGGTCCTGAAAGTCGACGCCTTTCTGAACCACCAGATCGACCCGGCCCTGATGAAGCTGATCGGCGACGAATTCGCCACGCTGTTCAAGGATTCGGGCATCACCAAGATCGTCACCATCGAAGCCTCGGGCATCGCCCCGGCGATCATGACCGGTCTGAACCTCGGTGTGCCGGTGATCTTCGCCCGTAAGCACCAGTCCCTGACCCTGACTGAAAACCTGCTGTCGGCGACCGTTTACTCGTTCACCAAGCAGACCGAAAGCACCGTCGCCATCTCCCCGCGCCACCTGACCAGCAGTGACCGCGTGTTGGTCATTGACGACTTCCTGGCCAACGGCAAGGCATCGCAGGCGCTGATCTCGATCATCAAGCAGGCCGGCGCCACCGTTGCCGGTCTGGGCATCGTCATCGAGAAATCGTTCCAGGGCGGCCGCGCCGAACTGGACTCGCAGGGCTATCGCGTTGAATCGCTGGCTCGCGTGAAGTCGCTGGCGGGCGGCGTTGTCACCTTCATCGAATAAAGCCACACCGCATACCCCTGTGGGAGCGAGCCTGCTCGCGAATGCTTTGGATCAGTCGACATCTTGTGTTGATTGATCCACCGCTTTCGCGAGCAGGCTCGCTCCCACAGTTGGTTTTGGGGTGCGCAGTTATTGCGCGGTGGCTTTTAGGCCCGTGAGGAGCAGGCGTTGGAACAGGTCTTCTTTAAGGCCTTCCGGGTTTGTGAGTTGCATGCGTTCGAGGTGTTCCGGGTATAGGGATGCCTCGGGGGCGTCGAGGGCTGCTTTGCCAAGTTCGAGAATCTCGGTGAGCTTGAACTTGCTCTTCAGCCAGTTCAGCGCCCGCAGCAAATCCCGTTCGATCGCGGTGAAATCACAGCCCAGCGGATACTCCGGAAATAGGTTCGGATGCCGCGCGGCAATCGCCTGCAAACGCTGCGGTGTGTTGTCGGCGAAGCGTGGATCGATACGGAAATCCTTTGGCAGTTTGCCAACCTTCTGCGCCTGCTCGATCAGCCCTGACTGAAAGCGTGAGTCGCTGACATTGAGCAACGCCTCAATGACCGCAGCGTCCGTCTTGCCGCGCAGATCGGCGATGCCATATTCGGTGACCACGATATCCCGCAGATGCCGTGGGATCGTGCAGTGGCCGTATTCCCAGACGATGTTGGAGCTGACGTCCCCGCCGGATTCACGCCAACTGCGCAGGATCAGAATCGAGCGCGCATCGTGCAATGCATGTCCCTGCGCAACGAAGTTGTACTGCCCGCCGACACCACTGAGCACCCTTCCGTCTTCCAGTTGATCGGCCACGCCGGCGCCCAGCAAGGTCATGGTGAACACAGTGTTGATGAACCGCGCATCGAGACGCTGCAAGCGCTTGAGTTCTTCCTGACCATACAACTCGTTGATGTAGCTGATGCGGGTCATGTTGAATTCGAGGCGCTTGCTCAACGGCAGCTCGCGCAAGCGCTCGTAGAAACTGCGCGGGCCGAGGAAGAATCCGCCGTGCACCGAGATGCCGTCAGTCTGCGCCGCTTCGTCGAGGGTGCCGGCGTTGGCTTGCTCCTGCGTCGGCACGTCGGGGTAGACCTTGCGCCGAATAATCCCGGCATCCGCCAGCACCAGCAAACCGTTGACGAACATTTCGCTGCAACCGTAAAGGCCTTTGGCGAATGGCCCGGTGCCGCCCTCGCGGTCGATCAACTGCGCCCATTGGCTGAGGTTGATGTCACTGAGCAACGCTTGGTAACCCGCGTTGTCAGCCTGGCGCGCGAGCAGTGCGGCGGTGAGCGCATCGCCCATCGAGCCGATGCCGATCTGCAACGTGCCGCCGTCGCGCACCAGCGTACTCGCGTGCAGACCGATGAAATGATCCTGAAACCCGACCGGCATGTTCGGCGTGGAAAACAGCGTGCTGCTGTCCTTCGCGTCGATCAGCAGGTCGAAGGTGTCGATGTCGACTTCGGCATCGCCGGGCATGTACGGCAGATCGGTATGAACCTGACCGACCAGCACAATGGTCTCCCCGGCTTCGCGACGTTTGGCGATCATCGGCAACAGGTCGAGGGTGATGTCCGGGTTGCAGCTCAGGCTCAGGCGATCCGGGTGTTCGCTGCTGCTGGCGAGCAGTTGCGCCACCAGATTCAGGCCGGCGGCGTTGATGTCGCGGGCGGCATGGCTGTAGTTGCTGCTGACGTAATCCTGCTGGGCCGGCGGGCTGTTGAGCAGGCTGCCGGGCTGCATGAAGAACTGTTCGATGCGGATGTTGGCGGGCAGGCTGTCGCCGCGCAGATCGGCGAGAAAATCGAACTCCGGATAGTCACCGAAGACGCGTTCGACGAAGGGTTCGATGAAGCGTTTCTGCAAACCATCGCCCAAGCTCGGACGGCCCAGGCACAGTGCGGTGTAGATCGTCAGTTGGCGCTCGGGCAGTCCCTTGATGCGCCGGTACAGCGCGTTGACGAAGTGATTGGGTTTGCCCAGGCCCAGCGGCATGCCCATGTGGATGTGCGCTGGCAACCTCGCCAGTACGTCGTCCACTGCCTGTTCGATCGAACACAACTGCACCATCTGAAGCCTCCCGCCCGTTCCGTGAATAGAGGTAGACCGAGCTTGCCTTGAGTTTGCTGCAATGAACAGCCCACGCAATGAATCGCGGACACAAAAAAACCGTCCGAAGACGGTTTTTTGCGTCAGAAGTGCGGCTTATTTCAGGCCGGACATCTTCTGGATTGCACCCTTGAGCTCGTCATCCGAGCAATCGGCGCAGGTGCCTTTTGGCGGCATGGCGTTCAGGCCGGTAATGGCTTTTGCCAGCAAACCGTCGAGGCCGCCCTGATGATCGGCGCGGTCTTTCCAGGCTGCTGCGTCACCGATTTTCGGCGCACCCAACAGGCCGGTACCGTGGCAAGCGTTGCAATGTTTGGCAATCACTTCGTCCGGGGTTTTCGCACCGCCACCGCCGCCGGCAGTTGCAGCCACTTCCATCCCCTTGCATTCCTGCCCTTGAACACACACCTGGCCGACAGGTTCAAGGCGTTTGGCAATGTCGTCATTGGTCGCAGCTTGAGCGCTGACAGCCCAGAGGGCCAGTACGGTTGCTGGTGCGGCCAGCATTTTCATAATTAGGTTCACGCGTTCACCCTCAATGGTGGCTATTCACGCCTGCGGCCACGGTTCGCAGGCGGGCGGAAGTATAGCGGGTAGCCCGCCACACTGAAACAACCCCATAGTCGAAGGGGTTATACCGCGCAGTGAAAAAACTCTTCGGATGCCTTCGCCGTCATGGCTTGGCGCCTCTATTTTAAAAATTTGCCGGCGTTGCTGCGCTGATTAGTCGCGCAGGCAAGTCGAACGGATTGCGAAAACGATGCGGCTTGGTACTTTCAAAGTAGTAGCTGTCGCCGGCTTCGAGAATAAAAGTTTCAAGACCCACTACCAGTTCCAGACGACCTTCCACCAGAATTCCGGTCTCCTCGCCTTCATGGGTGAGCATTTCTTCGCCCGTATCGGCGCCCGGTGGGTAGATTTCGTTGAGGAATGCGATGGCGCGGCTGGGATGCGCACGGCCGACCAGTTTCATGGTCACGGCGCCGTCGGAAATGTCGATCAGCTCGTTGGCCTTGTAGACGATCTGGGTCGGGATTTCCTGCAGAATCTCTTCGGAAAAGAACTCGACCATGGACATGGGAATCCCGCCCAGTACCTTCCTCAGCGAACTGATCGAAGGACTGACGCTGTTCTTTTCGATCATCGAAATGGTGCTGTTGGTGACGCCCGCACGTTTGGCGAGTTCACGCTGGGAAAGCCCTTTGAGCTTGCGGATCGATTGCAGTCGTTCACCGACGTCCAAGGCGCGAGCCTCCTGATGTTGTAAGAATATTGAGCGTTATCATGGCGACAGCGTTCAGTATTTACAACACTTGGGCTCCCCGGCGACCTTAACCCTCGGAATAGGGCCTTGGCACCCGACGCAGATTGCAGAAGATCTGGTACGGGATGGTGTCGGCCCACTTCGCCACTTCGCTGGCGAGGATGTTTTTGCCCCACAACTCGACGGTCGAACCGAGGTCGGCTTCCGGCACATCCGTCAGATCGATGCAGAGCATGTCCATCGACACGCGACCGAGAATGCGGCTGCGTTTACCTGCCACCAAAACTGGCGTGCCGGTTGGCGCCTGACGCGGGTAGCCGTCGGCGTAACCCATGGCGACCACGCCGATACGCATCGGCTTGTCGGTGATGAATTTGGCGCCATAACCGATCGGTTCGCCGGCGGGCAGTTCACGCACGCAGATGACTTTCGATTCCAGCGTCATCACCGGTTGCAGGCGCTCGGCCACGGCGTTGGCTTCTTCGAACGGCGTGGCGCCGTAGAGCATGATGCCCGGGCGCACCCAATCGCTGTGAATCTGCGGCCAACCGAGCACGGCTGGCGAGTTGCGCAGGCTGACTTCCGCCGCCAGGCCCTGACGCGCCGCTTCAAACACCGCAACTTGCTCGGTGCTGCTCTGCGCGTGCAGCTCATCGGCGCGGGCGAAGTGGCTCATCAAGACGATTTTCGCCACTTTGCCGCTGGCCAGCAGACGTTGATAAGCCGCCGCATAATCCTTCGGATGCAGCCCAACGCGGTGCATGCCCGAATCGAGCTTCAACCAAACGGTGATCGGTTTACTCAGCGCAGCCTGCTCGATCGCTTCGAGTTGCCACAGCGAATGCACCACGCACCAGAAATCATGCTCGACGATCAGCGCCAGCTCATCGGCCTCGAAAATCCCTTCCAGCAACAACACCGGAGCACGAATGCCCGCAGCGCGCAGCTCCAAAGCTTCTTCGATGCAGGCGACGGCAAAACCATCAGCCTCGGCTTCCAGCGCCTGCGCGCAACGCACCGCGCCATGGCCGTAAGCATCGGCCTTGATCACCGCAAGCGCCTTGGCGCCGGTGACTTCGCGGGCAATTCGGTAGTTGTGACGCAGGGCTTGAAGGTCGATCAGGGCACGGGCAGGACGCATGGCAGCAGACTTCTTGGCGGTCATGGGAATAAAAACCGGCGCCGACTGACGACGTGAACCGCCAATAGCGCCGGGAGAGGGATCTTTACAACGGGTTACGGCAGCGCGGCGACGATAGAGATTTCTACCAGAATGCTCGGCTTGGCCATTTTCGCTTCGACGGTGGCGCGGGCCGGGGCGGCACCCTTTGGCAGCCACTGGTCCCACACCGAGTTCATCCCGGCGAAGTGCGCTTCGATATCGTTCAGGTAAATCGTCGCCGACAGCAAATGCTGTTTGTCAGTCCCGGCCAGATCCAGCAAGCGCTCGATATTGCCGAGGACTTCGCGGGTCTGCTGTTCAATCCCGGCGTCGAAGTCGTCACCGACCTGCCCGGCCAGATACACGGTGCCGTTGTGGCTGACGATCTGACTCATGCGCTCATTGGTGAGCTGGCGCTGGATTGCCATGTTTTGCGGACTCCTGAATTTTGTTGCCGTAACGGGAAATATCGAGGCCTTCGGCGCTGATCTGTGGTTTTTTCTTCGCCATCAAGTCGGCCAACAGACGACCGGAACCGCACGCCATGGTCCAGCCGAGCGTGCCGTGACCGGTGTTGAGGAACAGATTCTTGAACGGCGTGGCGCCAACGATCGGCGTGCCGTCCGGGGTGGTCGGACGCAGGCCGGTCCAGAAGCTTGCTTCGGCCAGATTGCCGCCCTGAGGATAAAGGTCGTTGACGATCATCTCCAGGGTTTCGCGCCGACGCGGGTTCAGCGACAGGTCAAAACCGGCGATTTCGGCCATGCCGCCAACGCGGATGCGATTGTCGAAACGGGTGATCGCGACCTTGTAGGTCTCGTCGAGAATAGTCGAAGTCGGGGCCATGGCCGGGTTGGTGATCGGCACGGTCAGCGAGTAACCCTTGAGCGGATACACCGGGGCCTTGATGCCCAGCGGCTTGAGCAGTTGCGGCGAGTAGCTGCCAAGCGCCAATACGTAGCGGTCGGCGGTTTCCAGTTTGCCGTCGATCCACACGCCGTTGATGCGATCACCGGCGTAGTCGAGTTTCTGGATGTCCTGACCGAAGCGGAATTCCACACCGAGTTTCACCGCCATTTCGGCGAGGCGTGTGGTGAACATCTGGCAATCGCCAGTCTGATCGTTCGGCAGGCGCAGGGCACCGGCGAGGATGTCAGTCACACCCGCCAGCGCAGGTTCAACGCGAGCAATGCCGGCGCGGTCGAGCACTTCAAACGGCACGCCGGACTCTTTCAGCACGGCGATGTCTTTGGCGGCGCCGTCCAGCTGAGCCTGGGTGCGGAACAGTTGCGTGGTGCCCAGGCTGCGGCCTTCGTAGGCGATGCCGGTTTCGGCGCGCAATTCGTCGAGGCAGTCGCGGCTGTACTCGGACAGACGCACCATGCGCTCCTTGTTTACCGCGTAACGGTTGGCAGTGCAATTGCGCAGCATCTGCGCCATCCACAGGTATTGATCGATGTCGGCGGTGGCCTTGATCGCGAGAGGGGCGTGGCGTTGCAGCAGCCACTTGATGGCCTTGAGCGGCACGCCCGGCGCGGCCCACGGCGAGGCATAGCCCGGCGAGACCTGGCCGGCGTTGGCGAAACTGGTCTCCATGGCCGCGGCTGGCTGCCGGTCGACCACCACCACTTCAAACCCGGCACGGGCCAGATAGTAAGCACTGGCGGTACCGATGACGCCGCTACCCAAGACCATAACGCGCATTTTTTATCCCTCTCGCGGCGTGCCGCGTACGTCTGTTGTCAGAGCAATGATGCGCGCAGTGTAAAAAATAAATGCCAGTGCTTTTCACTATATAAGCGCCTATATTTGGCGACAATTCTCGGCAAAAACCCTTTTCACGGAGGCGCATCCCCTATGCGTACCAACACTCAGACCAAACGTGAGCTGGACAAGATCGACCGCAACATCTTGCGGATCCTGCAGGCGGACGGGCGGATTTCCTTTACCGAACTCGGTGAAAAGGTCGGCCTCTCCACCACACCGTGCACTGAGCGGGTGCGCCGGCTGGAGCGCGAAGGGATCATCATGGGCTACAACGCCCGGCTGAATCCGCAGCATTTGAAGGGTAGCTTGCTGGTGTTCGTCGAGATCAGCCTCGACTACAAATCCGGCGACACGTTCGAAGAGTTCCGCCGCGCGGTGCTGAAATTGCCGCACGTGCTGGAGTGCCATCTGGTGTCAGGGGATTTCGACTATCTGGTGAAGGCGCGGATTTCCGAGATGGCCTCGTACCGCAAGTTGCTGGGCGACATTCTGCTGAAGCTGCCGCATGTGCGAGAGTCGAAGAGCTATATCGTGATGGAAGAAGTGAAAGAGAGCTTGAACCTGCCGATTCCGGACTGAGTTTTGCCGGGCCTGACCTGGCCCTATCGCGAGCAGGCTCACTCCTACAGTTGGAATGCACTCCCCCTGTAGGAGTGAGCCTGCTCGCGATGGCCTCGATTCGGTCAGGAGTGAACCCGCTAAACCAGCACCTGCCGATTCGCTGCCATGTATTCGAAAATCTGCTTCTCCACCCGTGGATGAATCAGCTCCACCGGCCGCCGTTCATTCGGGCAAGGCAAGGTTTTGGTCGTGCCAAACAACCGGCAAATCAACGGCCGCTCCTCATACACCGTGCAGCCATTCGGCCCCAGGTGCACACAGTTCAGCTCCTCCATCGCCGCATCCTGCTCGGCGCGGGTCTTGCGCGGCAGGCGGGCCATTTCTTCCGGCGAAGTGGTCACCGGGCCGCAGCAATCGTGGCAGCCGGGCACGCACTCGAACGAGGGGATCTGCTGGCGCAAGGCGCGAATTTTCTGGCTGTTGCAGCTCATCGAAGCGGTAACCAAGGTGAAATAGGCGGCAATTGTGCCGCAAAAGCCGTGATCCAGACACCGCAGGCCGACCAGTGTTGCCCACGTTCGGGCGCGCGGCTTATGCTCCGTCAAATTTTCTCGACACCACAGCCGTTGGATGATGCCCATGAATGCCCGCGCCCATACCACCGCGAGCCAACCCCACGTTGCCTCCTACTACGCCGCCAGCAGCCTGCCGCAGCCGGATCATCCTGTATTGGAAGGTGAAGCAGTGGCCGACGTCTGTGTGGTCGGTGGCGGCTTTTCCGGGTTGAACACCGCGCTGGAACTGGCCGAACGCGGCCTCAGCGTGGTCTTGCTGGAAGCGCACAAGATCGGCTGGGGCGCCAGCGGCCGCAACGGCGGGCAATTGATTCGCGGCGTCGGTCATGGTCTCGATCAGTTCGCCAACGTCATCGGCGCCGACGGTGTGCGCGAGATGAAATTGATGGGCCTGGAAGCGGTGGAAATCGTCCGTCAGCGCGTCGAACGTTTTCAAATCGCCTGCGACCTGACCTGGGGTTACTGCGACCTCGCCAACAAACCCGCCGACCTCGACGGTTTTGCCGCAGACGCCGAGGAATTGCGCAGCCTCGGTTATCGCCATGAAACCCGCCTGCTGCAAGCCCATGAAATGCACACCGTGGTCGGTTCCACACGCTACGTTGGCGGCTTGATCGACATGGGTTCCGGGCATCTGCATCCGTTGAATCTGGCCTTGGGTGAAGCGGCCGCGGCGCACCAACTGGGAGTGAAACTGTACGAGCATTCGGCGGTGACGCGTATCGACTACGGCCGCGAAGTGAAAGTGCACACAGCACAAGGTTCGGTGCGGGCGAAGACGCTGGTGCTCGGTTGCAACGCTTATCTGAATGACCTCAATTCGCAACTCAGCGGCAAAGTCCTGCCGGCCGGTAGTTACATCATCGCCACCGAACCGCTATCCGAAGAACAGGCGCACAGGCTGTTGCCGCAAAACATGGCGGTCTGTGACCAGCGCGTGGCGCTGGATTACTACCGGCTCTCGGCGGATCGTCGTTTGCTGTTCGGCGGTGCTTGTCATTACTCGGGGCGCGACCCCAAGGACATCGGCGCGTACATGCAGCCGAAAATGCTCGAAGTGTTTCCGCAATTGGCCGGGGTGAAAGTCGATTACCAGTGGGGCGGGATGATCGGCATCGGCGCGAACCGTTTGCCGCAGATCGGCCGTCTGGTGGATCAGCCGAACGTGTATTACGCCCAGGCCTATTCCGGTCACGGCGTGAATGCCACGCACCTGGCGGGCAAGTTGCTCGCTGAGGCGATCAGTGGGCAGCACAGCGGTGGCTTTGATCTGTTTGCCAGAGTGCCGCACATCACCTTCCCGGGTGGCAAGCATTTGCGTTCGCCGTTGCTGGCGTTGGGGATGTTGTGGCATCGCCTCAAAGAGCTGGTCTGACAGATATGTGGCGCCTTGGCTGACTCCTTCGCGAGCAGGCTCGCTCCCACACTTGGAATGCATTTCCCTGTGGGAGCGAGCCTGCTCGCGAAGGGTCCTCAAGATCACTGAAGATTTCAGATCCGCCAGAACGGCTTCAAGCCCTCCTCCTGCGCCTGCTCCCGGGTCAGCCCGACATCCTTGAGTTGCTCCGGCGTCAAGCCGAGCAACGCCTTGCGCGTGTGCAAACGGTGCCAGAGCAGGCCCCAGCGACCAAGGCCGGAAGGCGCGTTGCGCATGGCGGTATTCCATGCACTGTCCTTCTGCCCTGCCGCCAGTTCCTGACTGTGTAACGTCAGCCGCACATCGCTCAAGCCGTTCATTTTTGTTGCTCCTGTTTACTTGGGTAGCCAGAGATTCCATGATGCGCGGGTCGACAAAACCGTTACAGATTCAAAGCAACTGTATTAAATCCATACAGATTTGCCGTTCCTGAGACTGAATTGCCGATTTGTGCCGCATCTGTACTGGTTTATCGAGTTTCCTTCACCGAGGCAGTGCCATGACCCTTTATGTGAACCTCGCCGAGTTGCTCGGCACGCGCATCGAACAAGGCTTCTACCGTCCTGGCGATCGCCTGCCATCGGTGCGCGCCTTGAGCGTAGAACATGGGGTCAGCCTGAGCACGGTGCAGCAGGCCTATCGCATGCTTGAAGACAGCGGCCTCGCCACACCGAAACCCAAATCCGGCTACTTCGTGCCGGTGGGCCGCGAGCTTCCGGAACTGCCCGCCATCGGCCGCCCGGCGCAGCGGCCAGTGGAAATTTCGCAGTGGGATCAAGTGCTGGAATTGATTCGCGCGGTGCCGCGCAAGGACGTCGTGCAACTGGGCCGAGGCATGCCCGACGTCAGTTCGCCAACGATGAAACCACTGCTGCGTGGACTGGCGCGCATCAGTCGCCGCCAGGACATGCCCGGTCTGTATTACGACAACATTCACGGCACCCTCGAACTGCGCGAGCAGATCGCCCGATTGATGCTCGATTCCGGCTGTCAGTTGAGCGCCAGCGACCTCGTCGTCACCACCGGTTGCCACGAAGCGCTGTCCACCAGCATCCACGCGATCTGCGAGCCGGGCGACATCGTCGCGGTGGATTCGCCAAGCTTTCACGGCGCCATGCAGACGCTCAAGGGCCTGGGCATGAAGGCCTTGGAAATCCCCACCGACCCGCTCACCGGCATCAGCCTCGAAGCGCTGGAACTGGCGTTGGAGCAGTGGCCGATCAAAGTCATCCAACTCACCCCCAACTGCAACAATCCGCTCGGCTACATCATGCCGGAGTCGCGCAAACGCGCCCTGCTCAACCTGGCCCAGCGCTTCGACGTGGCAATCATCGAAGACGACGTGTATGGCGAACTGGCCTACACCTACCCGCGGCCGCGCACGATCAAATCCTTCGATGAGGATGGCCGCGTGCTGTTGTGCAGTTCGTTTTCCAAGACGTTGGCGCCGGGCTTGCGCATTGGCTGGGTCGCGCCGGGCCGCTATCTGGAACGGGTGCTGCACATGAAATACATCAGCACTGGCTCCACCGCTCCACAGCCACAAATAGCCATCGCAGAGTTTCTCAAGTCCGGCCACTTCGAACCGCACTTGCGGCGGATGCGCACGCAATACCAGCGTAATCGCGACCTGATGATCGACTGGGTCACCCGCTATTTCCCGGCCGGTACTCGCGCCAGCCGTCCGCAGGGCAGCTTCATGTTGTGGGTCGAATTGCCGGAGGGTTTCGACACGCTGAAGCTCAATCGTGCGCTGCATGATCAAGGCGTCCAGATTGCCGTCGGCAGCATCTTTTCCGCCTCGGGCAAGTACCGCAATTGCCTGCGCATGAACTACGCCGCCAAGCCGACCCCGCAGATCGAAGAGGCGGTGCGCAAGGTCGGCGCGGCGGCGATCAAACTGCTCGCCGAAGCCGACTGACTTTTTTGAGAGCCCAGCGTCCATATGCCGACCCTTGCCGCCCTTCGGAACGATCCTACGTGAGCTTCAGACAGCCCCTGCCCGCTTTGCTGATGCTTGCCGCGCTCGTGAGCGGCTGCGCCAGTGTCGATGTGCAACGTGAACCCAGCCAGGCCTTGCCCGCCAGCAGCTCGGCCTTCGGCCGTTCGATCCAGGCCCAGGCCGCGCCGCATCAGGGCCGCTCCGGTTTCCGCCTGCTGTCCAACAGCACCGAGTCCTTCACCGCCCGCGCCGAGCTGATCCGCCACGCGCAGGTCAGCCTCGACTTGCAGTACTACATCGTCCACGACGGCATCAGCACGCGCATGCTGGTCGACGAAGTGCTCAAGGCCGCCGACCGGGGCGTGCGCGTCCGCATCCTGCTCGACGACACCACCAGTGATGGCCTCGACCAGATCATCGCCACGCTGGCGGCGCATCCGCAGATCCAGATTCGCCTGTTCAACCCGCTGCACCTGGGCCGCAGCACCGGCGTGACCCGCGCGGCCGGGCGCCTGTTCAACCTGTCGCTGCAACACCGGCGCATGCACAACAAGCTGTGGCTGGCCGACAACAGCGCGGCCATCGTCGGCGGGCGCAATCTGGGCGATGAGTATTTCGATGCCGAGCCGAACCTGAATTTCACCGACATCGACATGCTCAGCATGGGGCCGGTGGCCGAGCAGCTCGGGCACAGCTTTGATCAGTATTGGAACAGTGCGCTGAGCAAGCCGATCGATGAATTTCTCTCCAGCAAACCGACGGCCAAGGACTTGCAGAACACCCGCACGCGGCTGGAGGAATCGCTGGAGGAAACCCGCAAACAGAACCACGCGCTGTACCAACAGTTGATGACCTTCACCACTGAACCGCGCATGGACATCTGGCGCAAAGAGCTGATCTGGGCGTGGAACCAGGCGCTGTGGGATGCGCCGAGCAAGGTTCTGTCCGATGGCGAACCGGATCCGCAACTGCTGCTGACTACGCAGCTGGCGCCGGAGCTGCGAGGCGTCAGCAAAGAACTGATCATGATCTCTGCGTACTTCGTGCCGGGCCAGCCGGGGCTGGTTTACCTCACCGGCCGCGCCGATGCCGGCGTATCCGTGAGCCTGCTGACCAATTCGCTGGAGGCCACTGATGTGCCGGCGGTACACGGCGGTTACGCGCCGTATCGCAAGGCGCTGCTGGAGCACGGAGTGAAACTGTACGAACTGCGCCGCCAGCCTGGGGATAACTATGGCAGCGGGCCGCACGTGTTTTACAGCAAGTCGTTTCGCGGCTCGGACTCAAGCCTGCACAGCAAAGCGATGATCTTCGATCGGCAGAAAGCGTTTATCGGCTCGTTCAATTTCGACCCTCGCTCAGTGTTGTGGAACACCGAGGTGGGCGTTCTGGTGGACAGCCCGGAGCTCGCCGAACACGTGCGCGAACTGGCCCTGCAAGGCATGGCGCCAGCGCTCAGCTACGAAGCGAAACTGCAGGATGGAAAAATCGTCTGGGTGACCGAGGACAACGGCCAGATGCACACGCTGACCAAGGAACCGGGGAGCTGGTGGCGACGGTTCAATGCGTGGTTCAGCACCACCGTGGGCCTGGAACGCATGCTGTAATCACACAAGGATCTCTGCTTTAGAGGGCTTTCGTGGCGAGGGAATTTATCCCCGCTCGGCTGCGTAGCAGTCGTAAAAACCATCGCACGCCGTGTATCTGATGCAGCGTAATCGCAGGTTTTGGGGCTGCTTCGCAGCCCAACGGGGATAAATCCCCTCGCCACAGGTCATCAGCGCTTCAGGTTCGGGTCAGGCAGGTTCGGTGACTGGGCCAAACGCACCTTGGCGCAATAGCAGCAGCACCAACCCAAACGCCCCGATCGCCATCAACAGCGGCAACGCATGCCCGTTGATCCACTGGCTACCTGCCCCTGCCGCCAATGGCCCAACCAGACAGCCCACACCCCAAAGCTGCGCGATATGGGCATTCGCCCGTACCAGCGCATCGTCGCGGTAACGCTCGCCAATCAGAATCAGCGAGAGCGTAAACAGCCCGCCGGCACTGGCACCGAACAACACCCACAACGGCCAGATCAGCAGCGTATCGAGCAACAACGGAATCGCCAGACTCGACAGCATCAGCACCACCGCGCACCCGGCAAACAGCGTCCGTCGCGACAGGTAATCGGCCAACGCACCAATCGGCAGTTGCAGCAGCGCATCGCCCACCACCACGGTACTGACCATCGCCAAGGCGATGTCAGCGGTGAAGCCCTGTTGCAGGCAATACACCGGCAGCAGCGTCAGGATCATCGCCTCGAACGCCGCGAACAACGACACCGCCCAGGCAATCGCCGGCAGTTCGCGGGCAAACCCCCAGAGGTCACGGAACGTCACACTGCTCGCTTCACTGCTCGGCGCACCGCTACGGCGCAGCAACAGCAACGGCGAAACCAGCAGCAGGCCGACGCCAACCCAGAAACCGTAATCATGCTCGGTGCCCAGCGCACCCAGCAGCAGCGGCCCCGACAGTTGGCTCAACGCATAACTGCTGCCATACAACGCCACCAGCCGGCCGCGCCAATGCTCGACCACCAGTTGATTGATCCAGCTTTCGCCGAGGATGAACACGATGGTCAGGATCACGCCGATCATCAGGCGCAGCGCCAGCCAGATCGGATAGCTTGGCAACAACGCCAACAGACCAATCGACAGTGCCCCCGCCCACAGGCACAGACGCATCAGATTCGCCGTGCCGAAACGCGCCGCCAAATGACTGGAGATCTTTGCGCCCAACAACACGCCAATCGCCGGCATCGCCGCCATTACGCCGATGGCGAAAGCGCCGTAACCCCAACCTTCCAGGCGCAACGACACCAGCGGCATGCTGACCCCCAGGGCCAGGCCGACACTCAAGACAGACGCCAACACGGCGAAATACGTCGCCCAACGCATGTTCCACGCTCCTGTGGATTATTTTTATGTGCACCACAAAACCACTGTGGGAGCGCGCTTTTGTGGCGAGGGGATTTATCCCCGTTGGGTCGCGTAGCGGCCCCAAAACCTGCAACCGCGATGCATCAGGTACACCGCGTGCAATGATTTTGCGACTGCTTCGCAGCCGAACGGGGATAAATCCCCTCGCCACAAAAGCTCGCTCCCACAGGGATCACATTGTCATTGAGGAACCTGACCAGGCAGGCTCCCTTTAGCGGCTTACAGCTTGATCCACGTCGCTTTCAGCTCGGTGTATTTGTCGAACGCGTGCAGCGACTTGTCGCGGCCGTTGCCCGATTGCTTGAAGCCACCGAACGGTGCGGTCATGTCGCCGCCATCGTACTGGTTGACCCACACACTGCCGGCGCGCAGTGCTTTGGCGGTCAGGTGTGCTTTGGAAATGTCCTGCGTCCATACCGCCGCCGCCAGGCCGTACGGCGTGTCGTTGGCGATCTGGATGGCTTCTTCGGCCGTGTCGAAAGCGATAACCGACAGCACCGGCCCGAAGATCTCTTCCTGAGCGATCTTCATCGCGTTGCTCACGCCGTCGAAAATCGTTGGCTCAACATAAGTGCCGCCGGTTTCCTGAAGGATGCGCTTGCCGCCAGCCACCAGTTTGGCGCCATCGGTATGCCCGGATTCGATGTACGACAGCACGGTGTTCATCTGTTGCGTATCGACCAGCGCACCGACGTTGGTCGCCGGATCCAGCGGGTTGCCCGGCTTCCAGGTTTTCAGTGCTTCGATCACCATCGGCAGGAATGTGTCCTTGATCGAACGCTCGACCAGCAGACGCGAACCGGCGGTGCAGACTTCGCCCTGGTTGAAAGCGATGGCGCTGGCAGCGGATTCGGCAGCGGCTTGCAGGTCCGGCGCATCGGCAAACACGATGTTCGGGCTCTTGCCCCCGGCTTCGAGCCAGACGCGTTTCATGTTCGATTCGCCGGAGTAGATCATCAGTTGCTTGGCGATCTTGGTCGAACCGGTGAACACCAAAGTGTCGACATCGTTGTGCAGGGCCAAGGCCTTGCCGACGGTGTGGCCGTAGCCCGGCAGCACGTTGAGCACGCCTTTCGGAATGCCGGCTTCAACGGCCAGCGCAGCGATGCGAATGGCGGTCAGTGGCGATTTTTCCGACGGCTTGAGGATCACCGAGTTACCGGTCGACAGCGCCGGGCCGAGTTTCCAGCAGGCCATCATCAGCGGGAAGTTCCACGGCACGATGGCGCCAACCACACCGACCGGCTCGCGGGTTACCAGACCCAGTTGATCGTGCGGCGTGGCAGCGACTTCGTCGTAGATCTTGTCGATCGCTTCACCACTCCAGCTCAACGCTTGTGCCGCGCCCGGAACGTCGATGTACAGCGAATCGCTGATCGGCTTGCCCATGTCGAGGGTTTCGAGCAGGGCCAGTTCTTCGGCATGCTGTTTCAGCAGGCCGGCAAAACGGATCATGGTGGCTTTGCGTTTGGTCGGTGCCAGGCGCGACCACACGCCGGAATTGAAAGTGGCCCGCGCATTTTCTACAGCGCGCTGGGCGTCGGCGGCGTCACAGCTGGCAATCTTGCCGAGCAGACGGCCATCGACCGGGCTGATGCACTCAAAGGTTTCGCCGGAGACAGCGTCGGTGTATTCGCCGTTGAGGTAGGCGCGGCCTTCGATTTTCAGGTCGCGGGCGCGTTGTTCCCAGTCGGCACGAGTCAGGGTGGTCATTTCGAGTGTCCTCCGCTTGTTGAATACGAGCGCCGCGCGATCTTCGCCAGCGTCCTCAGAAATTCTGCCCGGCCAGCCGGTTTTTTCGGCCAGAGGCACCCGCCACCCTAAACCAGGCACCGGGCTTGTTTCAATATATTTGACATAAGGGGGCCGTACGGCCTTGCGGTGTTGATTTTAATCAACATAGACTTTGGCCCTTTCCAGACAATCGCGCCGTATTCACGGGGGATAACAACAATGAACATCCAGAACGTCGTCGACATCAGCCTCACCAGCAGCGAAGCCGAACGCTATCGCCCGGACCCGGCCAAAGTGCTCAAGGGCGATCCTGAGCAAGCCGTGTTCCATCAATACGACAGCCCTTGTGGGCAAATGGGCGTCGGCGTGTGGGAAGGTGCGGTTGGGCAGTGGACGGTGAATTACACCGAGCATGAGTACTGCGAGATTTTGCAGGGCGTGTCGGTGCTGCGTGATAGCGACGGTAATGCCAAGACCTTGCGTGTTGGCGACCGTTTTGTGATTCCGGCGGGGTTTCGTGGCACTTGGGAAGTGCTGGAGGCGTGCCGCAAGATCTATGTGATTTTCGAACAGAAGGCCTGAGTCTTTCGCTGATATTACCGGCCCCTTCGCGAGCAGGCTCGCTCCCACATTCGACCGCATTCCATTGTGGGAGCGAGCCTGCTCGCGAAAGCGTCGCAACAGTCAGCACAAAACTCCAGGCAACAAAAAAGGCCCGCATCTCACGATACGGGCCTTTTTCGTAAGTCGGGAAAAATCAATTACTTGATTTTGCCTTCCTTGTAGATCACGTGCTTGCGAACAACCGGATCATATTTCTTGATCTCGATTTTGTCCGGGGTAGTACGCTTGTTCTTGTCGGTAGTGTAGAAGTGACCAGTACCGGCGCTCGAGATCAAACGAATCAATTCACGCATGATTAGCTCCCTTAAATCTTGCCATCGCGGCGAAGTTCGGCGAGCACGACAGTGATGCCACGCTTGTCGATGATACGCATGCCTTTGGCAGATACGCGCAGACGCACAAAACGTTTCTCTTCTTCAACCCAGAAGCGGTGATGCTGCAGGTTCGGCAGGAAACGACGACGGGTTTTGTTGTTTGCGTGGGAAATGTTATTCCCAGTCACCGGACCCTTACCGGTAACTTGACATACTCTCGACATGCCTCAGCCCTCTAAAACCACATGCCCAACCCGGCATGGGTTGGCCGCTTAATCTCTCAGTCATTTGGCGCCAGGCGCCGCGTTTCTTTAGAGGTCTTACCGGCTACACCTACAGTGAAGGAACCGGGCCCCTAGAAAAGAGCGCTGCTTTATACCAGAAAGACCGGGGTGCAACAACTTTCCGTGTGCAATCAATCCACAAAAAAGCGCTTTTTCGACCTGCGAACGCTTTGGATAAAGGCTGGCACCGGTTTTTACCACTCGTCGCAGAAAATCACCTGCGCGGCGGTTACAGACTTTTTGCGGCGCGCCGCGGTCTGAAAAACCGCCATCACTGTGCCCCGAAAATGCAAAAAGGGGATAGTCATTTGTAATCCAGCCCTCTAGGGTAGGCCTTTTCCAGACTGCACTTGCAGATGGGCCTTCGATCTGTAAAAGGAAACCGACCATGCGCCTCGCTGCCCTACCCCTGTTGCTCGCCCCGCTCCTGCTGAGCCCATTGGCCCAGGCCGCCGCGCTGAGCGTGTGCACCGAGGCCAGCCCTGAAGGGTTCGACGTGGTGCAATACAACTCGCTGACCACCACCAATGCCTCGGCCGACGTGCTGATGAACCGCCTGGTGGACTTCGATACCGCCAGCGGCAAAGTGGTGCCGAGTCTGGCAGACAGCTGGGAAGTCAGCACCGACGGCCTGACTTACGTGTTCAAGCTGCATCCACAGGTGAAGTTTCATACAACCGACTACTTCAAGCCGAGCCGTGAGCTAAGCGCTGAAGACGTCAAATTCAGCTTCGACCGCATGCTCGACCCGGCGAATCCGTGGCACAAAGTGGCCCAGAGCGGCTTCCCCCACGCGCAATCGATGCAGTTGCCGGCACTGATCAAGAAGATCGACGCACTCGATCCGCTGACCGTGCGGTTTACCCTTGATCACCCGGACTCAACCTTCCTGGCGACGCTGAGCATGGGTTTCGCCTCGATCTACTCTGCCGAATATGCCGATAAACTGATGAAGGCCGGCGCGACGGAAAAGCTCAACAGCCAGCCGATCGGCACTGGCCCGTTCGTCTTCACTCGTTTCCAGAAAGACGCAGCAATTCGCTACAAGGCCAACCCGGATTACTTCGGCGGCAAGCCATCGGTGGATCCGCTGATCTTCGCCATTACCCCGGACGCCAACGTGCGCCTGCAAAAGCTGCGGCGTAACGAGTGCCAGATCGCCCTGTCACCAAAACCACTGGACGTACAGGCTGCGCAGAAAGAGCCGACATTAAAAGTCGAAAAGACTGACGCATTCATGACCGCTTTCGTCGGCATCAACAGCCAGCATCCGCCGCTGGACAAGCCGGAAGTGCGTCAGGCGATCAACCTTGCGTTCGACAAGGCCAACTACATCAAGGCTGTGTTCGAAGACACTGCCGAACCCGCCAACGGCGTTTACCCGCCGAACACCTGGAGCTACGCGAAAAACCTGCCGGGCTACCCGCACGACGTGGCGAAAGCCAAAGCGCTAATGGCCAAGGCCGGACTGAAGGACGGTTTCCAGACCACCATCTGGACACGCCCATCGGGCAGCTTGCTCAACCCGAACCCAAGCCTCGGCGCACAGATGTTGCAGTCGGATCTGGCAGAAATCGGCATTCAGGCGGAGATCCGCGTGATCGAGTGGGGCGAACTGATTCGTCGCGCCAAGGCGGGCGAGCATGATCTGCTGTTCATGGGCTGGGCCGGTGACAACGGCGACCCGGACAACTTCCTCACGCCGCAGTTTTCCTGCGCGGCAGTCAAGTCCGGCACCAACTTCGCGCGCTACTGCAACGCCGATCTGGACAAGCTGATCAGCGCCGGCAAGACCACCAGCGAACAAGGCGTACGCACCAAGCTCTACGAGCAGGCACAGGCGCAGATTCAGCAGCAGGCGCTGTGGCTGCCGCTGGCGCACCCGACCGCGTACGCACTGACCCGCAAGGACGTGCAGGGTTACTCCGTGAGCCCATTCGGCCGCCAGGACTACTCCAGGGTCAACCTCAAATAACCTGTCCAGCACATTGCCCAATGTGGGAGCGAGCCTGCTCGCGAAAGCGGTCTGTCAGTAAAAACCATGCTGGCTGACATAACGCCTTCGCGAGCAGGCTCGCTCCCACAAGGGTTTAGTGTTTGTCTTTGAGAGTTACATCCAGCCACATTCCGCCATCGACAGCGGCTCGCCGTCACCGATGATGAAGTGATCCAGCACCCGCACATCAATCAGCTCCAGCGCCTTTTGCAGGCGCTTGGTCAGCAATCGATCAGCCTGGCTCGGATCGGTGTTCCCCGATGGATGGTTGTGGCACAGGATCAACGCCGCCGCGTTATTGGCCAAACATCGCTTAACTACCTCGCGGGGATGCACGCTGGTGTTGTCGATCGAGCCACGAAAAAGTATCTCGAAATTCAGGACCTGATGTTTGGAGTCAAGAAACAGACAACCAAACACCTCATGCGGCTCGTGACGCAGCATCGACTTCAGATAATCGCGAACGACCTGAGGGTTTTCCAGGGCCGGTTTCTGCCGTGATTTCTCAGCCAGATGCCGCCTGTTCATTTCCTGAGCCGCTTGCAGTTGCGCAAACTTCGCCGGCCCGAGACCCAATTGTTTGCTGAATGCGTCCTGATCGGCCTCAAGCAGCAAACGCAGGCTGCCAAATTGAGTCAGCAGGTTGCGCGCCAGATCCACAGCACTTAATCCGGGCAATCCGGTACGCAGAAATATGGCCAATAACTCAGCGTCCGAAAGGCTCGCTGCACCGTGTTCCAACAACCTTTCCCGCGGCCGTTCCGCCGCAGGCCAATCGCGAATACTCATAGCACTTCCCTGTCTGTGGGCGCCGCTGTTCCGTAGCGGTCGCTGTGATATCTTAGCCCATCTTTTTTGCGGGCGGATTCACCCTGGGGAGGGGGTTTCGCCACGTATGTCACCCACGAAATGAAAGGCAGACCTATGCAGCGGCTGTATCGGAAACGCATCGTTCTGGGCGTCGGCGGCGGCATCGCGGCCTACAAGAGCGCCGATCTGGTTCGTCGCCTGATCGATCAGGGCGCTGAAGTGCGCGTGGTCATGACCCACGGCGGCGCCGAATTCATCACCCCGCTGACCATGCAGGCGCTGTCCGGGCACCCGGTTCACCTCGACCTGCTCGACCCGGCTGCCGAAGCAGCAATGGGCCACATCGAGCTGGCGAAGTGGGCCGATCTGGTGCTGATCGCCCCGGCCACCGCCGACCTGATCGCCCGCCTGGCGCAAGGCATCGCCAACGATCTGCTGACCACGCTGGTACTGGCCACCGACGCCGTCGTGGCCGTCGCGCCGGCGATGAATCAGGCGATGTGGCGCGACCCGGCGACCCAGGCCAACCTGCAACTCCTGGAAAGCCGTGGCCTGAAGACCTTCGGCCCGGCCTCTGGCAGCCAGGCCTGTGGCGACGTCGGCATGGGCCGCATGATGGAAGCTACCGATCTGGCGCAATGCGCGGCGGACTGCTTCCAGCGTCAGGCACTGACCGGCAAACACGTGGTGATCACTGCCGGCCCGACTCAGGAAAATATCGACCCGGTGCGCTACATCACCAACCACAGCTCCGGCAAAATGGGCTTCGCCCTCGCCGAAGCTGCGGTGGAAGCCGGCGCCCGTGTGACCCTGATCAGCGGCCCGGTGCACCTGCCGACCCCGGATCGTGTCACCCGCATCGACGTGGTCAGCGCTCGCGACATGCTCGCCGCGTGTGAAGCCGCGATCCCCTGCGACGTGTTCATTTCCTCGGCAGCAGTTGCGGACTACCGCCCGGAAGTCGTCGCCCCGCAAAAACTCAAGAAAGATCCTACGAGCGGCGACGGTTTCGTCCTGCAAATGGTGCGTAACCCGGACATCCTGGCCACCATTGCGACCCGTCCCGACCGTCCGTTCAGTGTTGGCTTCGCCGCCGAGACCGAACACCTGCTCGACTACGCTGCGCGCAAGCTGAAGGACAAGAATCTCGATTTGATCGTCGCCAATGACGTCGCCAACCCGAGCATCGGTTTCAACAGCGAAGAAAACGCCTGCAGCGTGATTGACCGTGCGCTGCACGCCACGGTTTTCGCCCAGACCAGCAAGAGCAAGATCGCTCGCCAACTGGTCACTTTTATCGCCGAACGTCTGAACCAGGTTTAATTTACATGCACGCTTTGCAAGCCAAGATCCTCGACCCACGCATCGGCACCGATTTCCCGCTGCCGCAATACGCCACGCCAGGCTCCGCCGGCCTCGACCTGCGCGCCATGCTGGATCAGGACATCGTGATCAAACCGGGTGAAACCGTGCTGATCCCGACCGGTCTGTCGGTTTACATCGGCGACCCGAACCTCGCCGCGCTGATCCTGCCGCGCTCGGGCATGGGCCATAAACACGGCATCGTGCTGGGCAACCTCGTTGGCCTGATCGACTCCGATTACCAGGGCCCGCTGATGGTGTCGTGCTGGAACCGTGGCCAGTCCGATTTCACCATGACCGTCGGCGAACGTCTGGCGCAACTGGTGCTGGTACCGGTGGTGCAGGCACACTTCGAAATGGTTGAAGAGTTCGTCGAAACCGAACGCGGCACCGGCGGGTTTGGCCATACCGGCACCAAATAACCCATGTAGGAGCTGCCGCAGGCTGCGATCTTTTGATCTTGATTCTTTAAAAACAAAATCAAAAGATCGCAGCCTGCGGCAGCTCCTACAGGAGAGAAATTTGTGCAATTTGTGCGGCAGGTTTTAACACCGTAAATCAAGGTTTTGCCGGCCGAAAGCCACGCCAGCCGAGGCGTCATGGCCCTTTCACACCACGAACTCTCTGTGGAAAACGCCGTCATACCCTTCAGTTTGAGCCTGCCGTCGAACGATTCGTCGGTCTGTCCCGCCACTTTCGAGATGGAGCATTTCCGTAGATGAGCACCCCAGCCAAGATCGCCCCGACGCTGCCCGACAGCATTTTCCGCGCCTATGACATTCGCGGCACCGTGCCGGAATTCCTCAATGCCGAAACCGCTTACTGGATCGGCCGCGCCATCGGTTCGCAGAGCCTGGCGCAAGGCGAGCCGAATGTGTCCGTCGGTCGTGACGGTCGCTTGTCCGGCCCGGAGCTGGTCGCAGAATTGATTCGCGGTATCGCCGAAAGCGGCTGCCACGTCAGCGACGTTGGCTTGGTGCCAACGCCGGCGCTGTACTACGCCGCCAACGTGCTGGCCGGTAAATCCGGGGTGATGCTCACCGGTAGCCACAACCCGTCGAACTACAACGGTTTCAAGATCGTCATCGCCGGCGACACCCTCGCCAACGAACAGATCCAGGCCCTGCACGAACGCCTCAAGACCAACAACCTGAGCAGCGGCAACGGCAGCGTTACCCAAGTCGAGATCCTCGACCGCTACAACACCGAAATCGTCCAGGACATCAAACTGGCCCGGCGCATGAAGGTCGTGGTCGACTGCGGCAACGGCGCGGCCGGGGTGATCGCCCCGCAACTGATCGAAGCGCTGAACTGCGAAGTCATCCCGCTGTTCTGCGAAGTCGACGGCAATTTTCCTAACCATCACCCGGACCCGGGCAAGCCTGAGAACCTCGTCGACCTGATCGCCAAGGTCAAGGAAACCAACGCCGACATCGGTCTGGCGTTCGACGGCGACGGCGACCGCGTCGGCGTGGTAACCAACACTGGCAGCATCGTCTACCCGGATCGCCTGCTGATGCTGTTCGCCCGTGACGTGGTGGCGCGCAACCCGGACGCGGAAATCATCTTCGACGTCAAATGCACCCGTCGCCTGGTACCGCTGATCAAGGAATATGGCGGTCGGCCGCTAATGTGGAAGACTGGTCATTCGTTGATCAAAAAGAAAATGAAACAATCCGGCGCGCTATTGGCCGGTGAAATGAGCGGGCACATCTTCTTCAAGGAGCGCTGGTTCGGTTTCGACGACGGTATCTATAGCGCCGCCCGGCTGCTGGAGATCCTCAGCAAGGAAAAATCCACGGCGGAGGAGCTGTTTGCGACCTTCCCGAACGATATTTCTACGCCGGAAATCAATATCCATGTGACCGAAGAGAGCAAATTCAGCATCATTGATGCACTGCACGACGCACAGTGGGGCGCAGGCGCTGACCTGACCACCATCGACGGCGTGCGAGTCGACTACGCCAAAGGCTGGGGCCTGGTGCGCGCGTCCAACACCACGCCGGTGCTGGTGCTGCGCTTCGAGGCCGATGACGAGGCTGAATTGCAGCGCATCAAGGATGTGTTCCACGCCCAACTGAAACGCGTTGCACCTGATCTCCAACTACCGTTTTGATCCACCCGGAGCCCTGAATGACCCTCGAACGCGAAGCCGCCGCCCATACCGCCCAGGTCCTGTCCGAAGCGTTGCCTTACATCCGACGTTATGTCGGCAAGACCCTGGTGATCAAATACGGCGGCAACGCGATGGAAAGCGAGGAGCTGAAAACCGGCTTTGCGCGCGACATCGTGCTGATGAAAGCCGTGGGCATCAACCCGGTCGTGGTTCACGGTGGCGGCCCGCAGATCGGTGATCTGCTCAAGCGCCTGTCGATCGAAAGCCACTTCGTTGATGGCATGCGCGTCACCGACGCCGCGACCATGGACGTGGTGGAAATGGTCTTGGGCGGTCAGGTCAACAAAAGCATCGTCAACCTGATCAACCGTCACGGCGGTAGCGCCATCGGTCTGACCGGTAAAGACGCCGGGCTGATCCGCGCGAAGAAGCTCACTGTCACCCGTCAGACGCCGGAGATGACCCAGCCGGAAATCATCGACATCGGTCAGGTCGGCGAAGTGGTCGGGATCAACACCGAACTGCTCAACCTGCTGGTCAAAGGCAACTTCATCCCGGTCATCGCGCCGATTGGCGTGGGTGAGAACGGCGAGTCGTACAACATCAACGCCGACCTGGTCGCCGGTAAAGTTGCCGAAGCGCTGAAAGCAGAGAAGTTGATGCTGCTGACCAACATCGCCGGCCTGATGGACAAGTCGGGCACCGTATTGACCGGCCTGAGCACCCAGCAGGTCGACGATCTGATCGCCGACGGCACCATCTACGGCGGCATGCTGCCGAAGATCCGTTGCGCGCTCGAAGCGGTTCAGGGCGGCGTGGGCAGCTCGCTGATCATCGACGGTCGTGTGCCGAATGCGATCCTGCTGGAAATCTTCACTGATACCGGTGTGGGCACGCTGATCAGCAATCGCAAGCGTCCTTAACCGGAAGCGCACATAAAAGACCCCGCTCAGCCTGACTGAGCGGGGTCTTTTGCCTGCAATCCCCGTAGGAGCTGCCGAAGGCTGCGATTTTTTGATCTGGTTTTTATAAGCCGAAGTCAAAAGATCGCAGCCTGCGCCAGCTCCTACAGAATGATGTCGTATCAGACGCCGAATTGAGCGCGGTACGCTTCCACGGCCGGCAAGTGCTGCTTGAGCTGTGGATCGTCCGCGAGGAATTCCAGCACCTGATTCAGCGAAACAATGCTGATCACCGGAATGCCGAAATCACGCTCGACTTCCTGGATCGCCGACAACTCACCATTGCCGCGCTCCTGACGGTTCAGGGCGATCAGCACACCGGCGGCCTTCGCGCCATCCTGGGAAGCGATGATCTGCATCACTTCGCGGATGGCGGTGCCGGCGGTGATTACGTCGTCGATGATCAGTACATCACCGGTCAGTGGTGCGCCGACCAGGCTGCCGCCTTCGCCGTGTGCCTTGGCTTCTTTACGGTTGAAGCACCATGGCAGGTCACGGTCGTGGTGCTCGGCCAATGCCACGGCGGTAGTTGCCGCCAACGGGATGCCTTTATAGGCCGGGCCGAACAGGACGTCGAAGGAAATGCCGCTTTCAGCGATGGCTGCGGCGTAGAAACGCCCCAACTGCGCCAGGGCCGAGCCCGAGTTGAACAGGCCGGCGTTGAAGAAGTAGGGACTGGTGCGCCCGGACTTCAGGGTGAACTCACCGAAGCGCAAAACGCCGCGATCGATGGCAAAACGAATGAAATCGCGCTGATACGCTTGCATGAAAAAAACCCCAAATACCACGGATTTAGCTAATTAGCTTGACGCCGTGTATCATACACGCACGCGATTTTTGGGGCCATTTATGCGGATCATCAGTGTGAACGTCAATGGTATTCAGGCGGCAGTCGAGCGCGGTTTGCTCAGTTGGCTGCAAGCTCAGAATGCCGACGTCATCTGCCTGCAGGACACCCGTGCCTCCGCCTTTGAACTGGATGACCCAGCCTTCCAACTGGATGGCTACTTCCTTTATGCCTGCGATGCTGAAGTCCCTGCCCAAGGTGGCGTGGCTTTGTATTCGCGGTTGCAACCGAAGGCTGTCATCAGCGGTCTCGGTTTCGAGACGGCCGACCGCTACGGGCGCTACCTGCAAGCAGATTTCGACAAAGTCAGTATTGCCACCTTGCTGCTCCCTTCGGGGATGAACGGCGATGAGGACTTGAATCAGAAGTTCAAGCTCATGGACGACTTCGGCAAGTATCTGGACAAACAGCGGCGTAAACGTCGCGAGTACATTTATTGTGGCTCGCTGTACGTCGCGCAGCAGAAGCTCGACATCAAGAACTGGCGCGACAGCCAGCAATCCCCGGGCTTCCTGGCGCCAGAACGCGCCTGGATGGACGAGATTGTCGGCAACATGGGCTATGTCGATGCCCTGCGCGAAGTCAGCCGTGAAGGCGATCAGTACAGTTGGTGGCCGGACAACGAACAGGCCGAGATGCTCAATCTCGGCTGGCGCTTCGACTACCAGATCCTGACGCCGGGTCTGCGCCGCTTTGTGCGCAGCGCACGCCTGCCACGTCAGCCACGGTTCTCGCAGCACGCGCCGCTGATCGTCGACTACGACTGGACGCTGACCATCTAAGCGTCGATTCGTAGACATAAAAAATGCCCGTATCGCGAGATACGGGCATTTTTTATGCGCTAACCCACGCTAAAGCAGATCAACGATCTGCCGGACATGAGCCGTGGATCAGACGGCAGCGAAAAACGGCAGTGCCAGGTACAGCTTGATAACGATCACGTTAATGATGTCGATGAAGAACGCGCCCACCATCGGCACCACTAGAAACGCAATCTGCGAAGGCCCGTAGCGCTGAGTCACCGCCTGCATGTTGGCGATGGCCGTTGGCGTCGCGCCCAGCCCGAAACCGCAGTGGCCTGCTGCCAATACCGCCGCATCGTAGTTGCTACCCATCATTCTGAACGTCACGAAGATCGCAAAGAGCGCCATGACCAAGGCTTGTACAGCCAGAATGATGAAGATCGGCAACGCCAGAGCGGCCAGATCCCACAATTTGAGCGACATCAAGGCAATTGCGAGGAACAGCGACAGGCTGACATTTCCCAGCACAGAAACTTCGCGCTCGAACACCTGATACAAGCCCAGCGCTGACAACCCGTTACGCAGAACGACCCCGACGAACAGCACGCAGACAAACGTCGGCAACTCAAACGCCGTTCCTTGCAGCAGGCCATTCAAGAGGTTGCCGCCCAGCAGGCTGACTGCGATCAAGGCCAGGGTCTCGATAAACGAAAACGGCGTAATCGAGCGCTCTTTGTTCGGCTGCTCAAACCCCTTTGGCAACCGTGGCGTTTCCTGTGGATTGCAGCCCGGCACTTGAACGCGCTTGATCAGCAGGCGAGCCACCGGGCCACCAATCAAGCCACCCAGCACCAGGCCGAATGTCGCAGAGGCGATCGCCAGTTCGGAAGCAGACGCCAGGCCGTATTTCTCGCTGAACACCGTTCCCCACGCAGCACCCGTACCGTGGCCGCCCGCCAAGGTGATCGAGCCCGTCAGCAAGCCCATCAACGGATCCAGCCCGAGCATTGTCGCCAGGCCGATGCCCATGGCGTTCTGAACGACCAGAAGCCCGGTGACCGCCAATAGAAATATACCGACGACCCGGCCACCCTTCTTCAGGCTGGCAAAGTCTGCACTCAATCCGATGGTGGCAAAAAATGCCAACATCAACGGCATCTGCAGGGAAGTGTCGAATCGAATCTCAATATCGAAAGTGCGCAACACCAATAAAACCAGAGCAACCACTAAACCGCCTGCGACGGGCTCGGGGATATTGTAATTACGCAAACATCCGACACGTGTAACAAGTCCGCGTCCCAGCAGAAGCACTAAGGAGGCAGCTACAAGCGTTCCATAAAAATCAAGCTGAATCATTGGGATTATTCTTGGCTATAAATTCAGAGGCGCACGTTTTACCTAACCACGCCCCATGAACCGGCTGATCGTCTCAACACTGATTGCTGTGAAATTCAAGAACCTTCGATGGTCTGAATATATCGAAATATTTCAACAGGAATATAACGTGCGACGACTTTAACAACCACGAAGTCCAATTGCCAAGATCGCGGACAGCACTATGGCGCCGCAGTTGTGACTAAAAGTGTAAACACGAAATTGATGTAACAGCTTATGCGTCCAGTCATCGCAAATAGACTAATCCTACGCACCAAGGAAATTAATCCAGTTGCAAAAATACAAATGCCCTGACTAGTCAGGGCATTTATTTTTAAGCGCTACGAATTACAACAGTTCCCACGGGGGAGTTTGCGCCGACCGTTATTTGATCAACCGCCAGGTAAACGGATACCGGTACGGATAACCTTCGTTGGCCTTGACCCCGGCAATGATCGTCAACACCAGTGCGCCAATGGCCACAATGCCGATCATGAAGAAACCAACGATCAGCACCATCAGCAGGAAGCAGACCAATGAGGCAATCGCCACGGTGATCTGAAAATTCAGCGCCTCTTTGCCTTGGGCATCGATAAACGGATCCTTTTCACGCTTCATCTGCCAGAGGATCAACGGCCCGATCAAATTGCCGAACGGAATCCAGACTCCCAGCAAGGCCGACAAGTGACAAAACATCGCCCATTGACGAACCTCCTGGCTCGGCTTGGGCAGTAGCTCTTGCTGGTCACTCATCGCATTCTCCTTGCGGTTATCAATGTGCTCAGTCAGCCAGTGCGGCGCTCTGCAATTCGAAGATCTCGTTCATGCCTTTCTTGGCCAGTTCCAGCATGGCGTTGAGGTCTTCCGGCTGGAACGGCGCGCCTTCAGCGGTGCCCTGCACTTCGATGAAACCACCGGTGCTGGTCATCACCACGTTGAGGTCGGTCTCGGCGGCGGAGTCTTCCAGATAATCCAGATCCAGTACCGGCTCACCCTGATACATGCCGACCGATACCGCGCCGATCATTTGCTTGAGCGGGTCGCCGCCTTTCAGGCCGCCGCGCTTCTTGATCACTTTCAGCGCATCGACCAGTGCAACCATGGCGCCAGTGATGGACGCCGTGCGGGTGCCGCCGTCAGCCTGGATCACGTCGCAGTCGACGTACAGGGTGACGTCGCCCAGCTTGGACATGTCCAGCGCCGCGCGCAGGGAGCGGCCGATCAGACGCTGGATTTCCAGCGTGCGGCCGCCCTGCTTGCCACGGCTCGCTTCACGCTGGTTACGCTCGCCAGTGGCGCGCGGCAGCATGCCGTACTCGGCGGTCAACCAACCCTGGCCCTGACCCTTGAGGAAACGCGGCACGCCGTTTTCGACGCTGACGGTGCAGATGACTTTGGTATCACCGAATTCGACCAGCACCGATCCTTCGGCGTGTTTGGTGTAGTTGCGGGTAATGCGGATCGAGCGGAGCTGATCGGCAGCGCGACCACTTGGACGTTTCATAGGAGATACCTGTACTGAGGACGGAAAACTGCCGAGCATTATAGAGCGCTGCACTGCGACTGGGCACTTGTTAAAAATTCGGGCCGACGATCGAAGGCCTTGAAACACGCATTACCGACGGGCTGCAGCCCTTTGTCACACCGTGTGTTTGGGCGCATTCGCCGCACTGCGCTACAATCCTGCGCCTTTGCTGCCAGTCGGCTTAAATTCATTCATATCGCGCCTGCGGAACCCAAGTTTCGCGCCGATCTGCATTGCGAGGTACCACCATGGTGCACAGCATGACTGCCTTCGCCCGCGTCGAGAAAGCCGGCGCACAGGGCACCCTGAGCTGGGAACTGCGCTCGGTCAACAGCCGCTATCTGGAGCCGCATCTGCGCCTGCCGGAGTCCTTTCGCGATCTCGAAGGCGCAGTGCGCGAAGCGCTGCGTCAGGGGCTGTCGCGGGGCAAACTGGAATGCACCCTGCGTTTCACTGAAGAAAGCACCGGCAAACCCCTGCAAGTCGATCGCGAGCGCGCCGCGCAACTGGTCGCTGCCGCCGAAACCATCGCCGGCCTGATCAAAAACCCGGCAGCGCTGAATCCACTGGAAGTGCTGGCCTGGCCCGGCGTACTGGTCGCCGATGCCAGCGACCCGCAAGCACTGAATGCCGACGCGCTGGCCCTGTTCAATCAGGGCCTGAAAGAGTTGAAGGCCGGCCGCGAGCGCGAAGGCGCGGAGCTGGCACGCCTGATCAACGAGCGCCTGACGTCCATCGAAGAAGACGTCGTGACCTTGCGCGAACTGGTGCCGCAAATGCTCGCCACTCAGCGCCAGAAAGTCCTCGACCGCTTTGCCGACATGAAGGCCGAGCTGGATCCGCAGCGTCTGGAACAGGAAATGGTCATCCTCGCGCAAAAGAGCGACGTGGCTGAAGAACTGGATCGCCTGAGCACTCACATCATCGAAGTTCGCCGGGTGCTCAAGTCCGGCGGTGCAGCCGGGCGTCGCCTGGACTTCCTGATGCAGGAGCTCAACCGCGAAGCCAACACACTGGGCTCCAAGGCCTTCGACCCGCGCAGCACCCAGGCGGCGGTCAACCTTAAGGTGTTGATCGAGCAGATGCGCGAACAAGTGCAGAATATTGAGTAAGGCAACAGACATGACCCACAGCACCGGCACCCTGTACATCATTTCCGCCCCTTCGGGCGCAGGCAAGAGCAGCCTGGTCAAGGCTTTGACCGACGCCAACCCGGAGATCCGCGTGTCGGTCTCCCACACCACGCGGGCCATGCGTCCGGGTGAAGAAAACGGCGTGAACTATCACTTTGTCGAGCGCAACGAGTTCGTGAAGATGATCGAGCACGGCGATTTCCTTGAGCGCGCCGAAGTCTTCGGTAACCTCTACGGCACTTCGCAGAGCCACTTGCAGCAGACCCTGGACGAAGGCCATGACCTGATTCTGGAAATCGACTGGCAAGGCGCCGAGCAGGTACGCAAGCTGATGCCGCAGGCGCGTTCGATCTTTATCCTGCCGCCATCGCTGCAAGCGCTGCACCAGCGCCTGACCAACCGTGGCCAGGACAGCGACGAAATCATTGATGGCCGGATGCGTGAAGCGGTCAGCGAGATGAGCCACTACGTCGAGTACGACTACCTGATCATCAACGACGATTTCGCCCATGCGCTGGACGATCTGAAGGCGATTTTCCGTGCCAATCAGCTCATTCAGAAGCGTCAGCAACAGCTTCATGGCAAATTGCTGGCCGAATTGCTCGGTTAATCAGCACTTCCCAAAATGCCTGCAAGCGCTTTACATTGGCACTTGCAGCGCGTTGAAGGGCTTGGTCAAAAAATCAGCGCTTCCCTAATCGCTGGTGATTTTTTAAACTGTTGAGTCCGCTCGCCCAACCGGGCAGCGCGCATATTGCATTCGCTCCGAGGAATACCATGGCCCGCGTAACCGTTGAAGACTGCCTGAACCACGTGGAAAACCGTTTTGAGCTGGTCATGCTCTCTACCAAACGTGCCCGTCAACTGGCCACCGGCGGCAAAGAGCCACTGGTTCAGTGGGAAAACGACAAGCCTACCGTTGTAGCGCTGCGTGAAATCGCTGAAGGCCTGATGAGCTACGAGTTCATCGCCAACGCTGAAATCGTCGAAGACGAACCGCTGTTCGCAGCGTTCGAGGACGAGTCCAACGAGGCCGTCTAAGCCTATGCCTGGTCGACGTAGCACGGCGCGGGATCACAGCCTACGGCAGGAATCATCATGCCGAGCATAGACGCCCTCGCCGATCGCTTATCGACCTACCTCGGCAACGACCAGGTCAACCTGGTCCGCCGAGCGTATTTCTACGCCGAACAAGCCCATGACGGTCAGCGCCGTCGCAGCGGCGAGGCGTACGTCACGCATCCTCTTGCCGTGGCCAATATTCTTGCCGACATGCACATGGACCATCAAAGCCTGATGGCGGCGATGCTGCATGACGTGATCGAAGACACCGGTATCGCCAAAGAAGCGCTGCAAGCGCAGTTCGGTGAAACCGTGGCCGAACTGGTCGACGGGGTCAGCAAACTGACTCAGATGAATTTCGAGACCAAGGCCGAAGCCCAGGCTGAAAACTTCCAGAAAATGGCCATGGCCATGGCCCGCGACATTCGCGTGATCCTGGTCAAGCTCGCCGACCGCCTGCACAACATGCGCACGCTGGAAGTGCTGTCCGGCGAAAAGCGCCGGCGCATCGCCAAGGAAACCCTCGAAATCTATGCACCCATCGCCAACCGGCTGGGCATGCACGCCATTCGCATCGAATTCGAAGACCTCGGCTTCAAGGCCATGCACCCGATGCGTTCCGCGCGGATCTACCAGGCGGTCAAGCGCGCCCGGGGCAATCGCAAGGAAATCGTCAACAAGATCGAAGAATCCCTTGGTCATTGCCTCGCGATCGACGGCATACAGGGCGAAGTCAGCGGTCGCCAGAAACACCTTTACGGCATCTACAAGAAAATGCGCGGCAAGCGTCGGGCCTTCAACGAGATCATGGACGTCTACGCGTTCCGGATCATCGTCGACAAGGTCGATACCTGCTACCGCGTGCTAGGCGCTGTACATAATTTGTACAAACCGTTGCCAGGGCGCTTCAAGGATTACATCGCGATCCCCAAGGCCAACGGCTATCAGTCTCTGCATACCACGCTGTTCGGCATGCATGGCGTACCGATCGAAATCCAGATCCGCACCCGCGAAATGGAAGAGATGGCCAACAACGGCATCGCCGCCCATTGGCTGTACAAATCCAGCGGTGACGAGCAGCCGAAAGGCACCCATGCCCGCGCCCGCCAGTGGGTCAAGGGTGTGCTGGAAATGCAGCAACGTGCCGGCAACTCGCTGGAATTCATCGAGAGCGTGAAGATCGACCTGTTCCCGGACGAGGTTTACGTGTTCACGCCCAAAGGCCGGATCATGGAGCTGCCGAAAGGCTCCACGGCGGTCGACTTTGCCTACGCGGTACACACCGACGTCGGCAACAGCTGCATTGCCTGCCGGATCAACCGGCGTCTCGCGCCGCTGTCCGAACCGCTGCAAAGCGGCTCCACGGTCGAGATCGTCAGTGCTCCGGGCGCACGGCCAAACCCGGCGTGGCTGAATTTCGTCGTCACCGGCAAGGCGCGCACGCACATCCGTCATGCGCTGAAGCTGCAACGCCGCTCCGAATCGATCAGCCTCGGCGAACGCCTGCTGAACAAGGTGCTCAACGGTTTCGACAGTTCGCTGGAGAAAATCCCGGCCGAACGCGTAAAGGCGATGCTCACTGAATACCGCCTCGAACTGATTGAAGACCTGCTCGAAGACATCGGCCTGGGCAACCGGATGGCCTATGTGGTCGCCCGCCGCCTGCTCGGCGAAGGCGAACAGTTGCCGAGCCCGGAAGGCCCGCTGGCGATTCGCGGCACCGAAGGCTTGGTGCTCAGCTACGCCAAGTGCTGCACGCCGATTCCGGGCGACCCGATTGTCGGGCACCTGTCGGCGGGCAAAGGCATGGTCGTGCACCTGGACAACTGCCGCAACATCAGCGAAATCAGGCACAACCCGGAAAAATGCATCCAGCTCTCGTGGGCCAAGGATGTCACCGGCGAATTCAACGTCGAGCTGCGCGTCGAACTGGAACACCAGCGCGGCCTGATCGCTCTGCTGGCCAGCAGCGTCAACGCGGCCGACGGCAATATCGAGAAAATCAGCATGGACGAACGCGATGGTCGCATCAGCGTCGTGCAACTGGTGGTCAGCGTCCACGACCGTGTGCACCTGGCCCGCGTGATCAAGAAGCTGCGCGCCTTGACCGGGGTAATCCGCATTACCCGCATGCGCGCATAACTCACACCTAACAAGGAGTCATACATGACCAAGACTGTTATCACCAGCGACAAGGCCCCGGCTGCCATCGGCACCTACTCCCAGGCAATCAAGGCTGGCAACACCGTCTACATGTCGGGCCAGATTCCTCTGGACCCAAAAACCATGGAACTGGTTGAAGGCTTCGAAGCCCAGACCGTTCAAGTGTTCGAGAACCTTAAAGCCGTGGCCGAAGCTGCCGGCGGTTCGTTCAAGGACATCGTCAAACTGAACATCTTCCTCACCGACCTGAGCCACTTCGCCAAGGTCAACGAGATCATGGGCAAGTACTTCGACCAGCCGTACCCGGCTCGCGCCGCCATCGGCGTAGCTGCCCTGCCAAAGGGTTCGCAGGTTGAAATGGATGCCATTCTGGTCATCGAGTGATGCGCGCGGCGCGGCCTTCAAATGCCGCGCCGACTGCTCAGCAAGACAAGGTTTTGAAAGGATTCCACCATGCGCAAAGCGCTAGCTCTCCCGCTGCTCGCCATTTTCCTCGGCGGCTGCGCCAGCAACCCTGCCGACCGTGACATCAGCGGCACCTGGATCAATCAGGTGGCGATCGATGCCGCAGCCAAGGGCGGCCCCCTGCGCGAAGCGCTTCAGGCTTACGGCCCGAACCTGGAGTGGGACGTCAACACCAAGGCCAGTCAGGCCCGCTACACCAACGGTTTTGAGAACGTCGAAGGACGGCTGCTGGGCGAACAATCCGGCACCTGGAAAGTCGACTTCTATGGCAGCTCCGCCAGTGAGCTGAAACGTGATGGCAGCCAACTGCAGCAGGCCGCCAGCGATAACGAACCCGAACAGCACTTCGACCGCGCACAGATTCCCGTGCCGGAAGGCGCGCCGATAGGTGCCAGTTTCGAACGTGCCCTGTATTCCGCCTACATGGGCGGCAACTGGACAATCGCCAGTGGCCAGGGTGAAGGCGGCACCGTGCAGTTCCAGGCTGACGGCCAAGTGTCCGGCCTGCCTGGCGCCGACCGTTATGCCTTGTGCCTGGCGGGCGATTGCGCGTCGATGAGCAGCACCAACGACAACATGTGGTTGCAGCTCAACGGCCAGGGCAATGCCTACATCTTTGCGCGCAAGGGCAAGGAACTGGAGATTTTCCAGGCCGTGAACACGGCGCTGGCAGATGAGATGCCGCAGTACACGCCGGGCGAGCGCAAGTGGTTGCTGGAGAAGCAGTAACTCGCCTCTGAAACCACTGAAGATCAAATGTGGGAGCGAGCCTGCTCGCGAAAGCGGTGTGTCAGACAAAGCAATGTTGTCTGACACACCGATTCGCGAGCAGGCTCGCTCCCACAGTAGTTTTTGGGGTGTCAGGGCGTCAGCATTTACCTTCTAGGATCGCGGCGTAGCCTTCACGGTAGCTTGGGTACTTCGGCTCCCAGCCCAATGCTTTCGCCCGCGCATTGCTGCAACGCTTGCTGCCTGTGCGACGCACGCTGGCATCATCAGCCCACTCGGTCACGCCCAGATACTCACGCAACCAGGCCACCACTTCGGCCAGCGGTGCCGGAGCATCGTCGACGCCGATGTAGAACTGATCCAGCTTCACGCCACGACGGTCCGCTTCGAGCAGAAACGCCAACAACCCCGCCGCGTCATCAGCGTGTATGCGATTGCCATACAGCGGCGGATCGACCGCCACTCGATAACCGCGACGCACTTGAGTCAGCAGCCACTCGCGGCCCGGGCCATAGATGCCGGTCAGGCGCAAAACGCTGGCCGGAATGCCGCTATTAATCGCCACTTGTTCGGCTTCGAGCATCAAACGACCTGAGTAACCTGTAGCGACGGTCTCGGAAGTCTCATCCACCCATCCGCCGTCCTGTTGTCCATACACACTGCTGCTGGACACGAAGATCAGCCGCTCCGGCACCTGCCCGTAGTCTTCCAGCCAGCTCAGCACATTCTGCAAACCCTGCACGTAAGCCGCGCGATAACCGGCCTCATCGTGATCGGTGGCAGCCGCGCAGTACACCAGGTAATCCACCGCCCCCACCGGCCAGGTCGCCGGACAGTCTTCGTTGAACAGGTCGCCGGCAACGCCGATCACCCCGTCAGGCAGCTTCGAAACGTCCCGGCGCAGACCGTGAACTTCCCAGCCAGCCGCCAACAATTGCGTGGCCAGACGACTGCCGACATCACCACAACCGGCAATCAAAACAGAAGGCGCAGACATCAAAAAACTCCCATCGCAAAGGCATAGACTAGCGCCGGCAAAGGACGAGCGGCTAGCAATCAAGGAAAAAAAGATACTCTATTACTTTTGTTAACAAGAATTACTTGCAATAATGCCTGCCACTTTTGTTCTCGGCCTTACGAGGCCTGGAAGAGCATCAACGTTTTTCTATCTCAGGTCCGGCCAGCATGACACGTAATCAAATCCCCGCTTCGCCAACCACTCGACCTCGCGCCTGGAGCGCGGTGGCAGCTCTGCTGCTCAGCCTGATGCTGGCACCGACTGCCGCTTTCGCCGATGCACAAGCGCCCGCGACACCAGCAGCCACTGAGCAGAGCATACCTGCTGCCGCACCAGCCGCCCCGGCCGCTACCGATCCGGTACAAGCTGTAGATGCTGCTGACGTGCCGGAAGTTCTCGAAGCCGACAACAGCCTGGGCATGGCCCACGACCTGTCGCCTTGGGGCATGTACCAGAACGCCGACATCATCGTGAAAATCGTGATGATCGGTCTGGCCATCGCTTCCATCATCACCTGGACCATCTGGATCGCCAAAGGCTTCGAGCTGATGGGTGCCAAGCGTCGTCTGCGTGGCGAAATCGCTGCCCTGAAAAAAGCCACCACCCTTAAAGAAGCCAGCGCAACGGCGGGCAAGGAAGGCACCCTCGCCAACCTGCTGGTGCACGACGCGCTCGAAGAGATGCGTCTGTCGGTCAACAGCCGCGAGAAGGAAGGCATCAAGGAACGCGTCAGCTTCCGTCTCGAGCGCCTCGTGGCAGCTTGCGGTCGCAACATGAGCAGCGGCACCGGCGTACTTGCCACCATCGGCTCCACCGCACCGTTCGTCGGTCTGTTCGGTACCGTGTGGGGCATCATGAACTCCTTCATCGGTATCGCCAAAACCCAGACCACCAACCTTGCCGTGGTAGCACCGGGTATCGCTGAAGCGCTGCTGGCCACCGCACTGGGTCTGGTTGCTGCGATTCCAGCCGTGGTGATCTACAACGTGTTCGCCCGCTCCATCGCCGGTTACAAGGCACAGGTTTCCGATGCATCGGCCGAAGTGCTGCTGCTGGTCAGCCGTGATCTGGACCACCAGCCTGAGCGCAGCTCGCAGCCGCACATGGTCAAAGTGGGGTAATCGGCCATGGGCCTGCATTTGAAAGAAGGCGCAGACGACGATCTGGCCGAGAACCACGAAATCAACGTCACTCCGTTCATCGACGTGATGTTGGTGCTGTTGATCATCTTCATGGTGGCGGCTCCATTGGCCACCGTGGACATCAAGGTCGACCTGCCTGCCTCGACCGCCAAACCGGCGCCGCGGCCAGAGAAACCGGTGTTCCTCAGCGTCAAGGCTGATCAACGCCTGTACATCGGCGAAGACGAAGTGAAGCCGGAAACCCTCGGCGCCTTCCTCGACGCCAAGACTCAGGGCAAGAAAGACACCACCATCTTCTTCCAGGCCGACAAGGGCGTGGATTACGGCGACCTGATGAGCGTGATGGATAAACTGCGCGCCGCCGGTTACCTGAAGGTCGGTCTGGTCGGACTTGAGACGGCAGCCAAAAAATGATCACAACGCGCCATAAGTTGACGCGTTACAGCGGTAGCCTGGCCGTGGTGCTGGGCGTTCATGCGCTGGCCATCGCGCTGGCGCTGAACTGGACCGCTCGCCCGCCCATCGAATTGCCACCGCAGGCAATGATGGTCGAGCTGGCCCCGGTTCCGGCCCCGCCACCGCCTGCTCCGCCGAAAGTCGTCACACCGCCGCAGCCACCGGCTCCGGTTGAAGAGTTGCCGATCCCGAAACTGGCCGAAGCACCGAAAGCTGAAATTGCGGTGCCCAAACCAAAACCGAAGCCAAAGCCTAAACCGCCGAAGCCGGTCGAGAAGAAGCAGCCTGATCCGCCGAAGGAGAAACCTTCCGAGGAGAAACCGGCCGACACCCAACCGACTCAAGCACCGACGGAGAAATCCGCCCAGCCTGCGCCAGGCCCGTCGCCTGCCCAGATGGCAGCCAAAGCCAGTTGGCAAGGCACCCTGCTCGCGCATTTGGCCAAGTACAAAAAGTACCCGGCCAGTGCTCAGGCACGGGGCAAAGAAGGCTTGAACCGTCTGCGCTTCGTGGTCGATGCTGAAGGTAATGTGTTGTCGTTCGAACTGGTGGGCCGCTCCGGCAACGCCGATCTGGACCGGGCTACCCTGGAAATGATCCGCCGCGCGCAACCGCTGCCCAAGCCACCGGCCGACATGTTGACCAATGGCTCGATCGAAATTGTTGCGCCGTTTGTGTACTCCCTCGAACGCCGCCGCTAAGCAACACCGCAATACCTGTGGGAGCGAGCCTGCTCGCGAAGAAGTCGTGTCAGTCAGCTCATGTTTGTCTGACCCACCGCTTTCGCGAGCAGGCTCGCTCCCACAGGGGTTATGTGGCGACGGTTAGATCGAGATAAAGGCACCGAAAGGTGCCTTTTGCGTATCTGCGCACTGCAAACCTACATTGCCCGGTGTCGCATTCCGCACTCAGTCTGATAACGTGCGTCTATCGATTGCAGCCGGTATGCTTGGCCCGCATCTTCATGGACGCTTGCTATGACTCTCACAGAATTACGCTACATCGTTACCCTCGCCCAAGAGCAGCATTTCGGCCACGCCGCCGAGCGTTGCCACGTCAGCCAGCCGACCCTGTCGGTGGGCGTGAAAAAGCTTGAAGACGAACTCGGTGTGCTGATTTTCGAGCGCAGCAAGAGCGCCGTGCGCCTGACTCCGGTTGGCGAAGGTATCGTCGCCCAGGCGCAGAAAGTGCTGGAGCAGGCTCAGGGCATCCGCGAACTGGCCCAGGCCGGCAAGAACCAGCTGACCGCGCCGCTGAAAGTCGGCGCGATCTACACGGTCGGCCCGTACCTGTTCCCGCACCTGATTCCACAACTGCACCGGGTCGCCCCGCAGATGCCGTTGTACATCGAAGAAAACTTTACCCACGTGCTGCGCGACAAACTGCGCAACGGCGAGCTCGACGCGATCATCATCGCCCTGCCGTTCAACGAAGCCGACGTGCTGACCCTGCAACTCTACGACGAGCCGTTCTACGTCTTGATGCCGGCTCAACACCCGTGGACGCAAAAGGAAACCATCGACGCCGGCCTGCTCAACGACAAGAGCCTGCTGCTGCTCGGCGAAGGTCACTGCTTCCGCGATCAGGTGCTGGAAGCCTGCCCGACCCTGACCAAAGGCAACGACGGCGCCAAGCACACCACGGTCGAATCCAGCTCGCTGGAAACCATTCGCCACATGGTCGCGTCGGGGCTGGGTATTTCGATCCTGCCGCTGTCGGCAGTCGACAGCCACCACTACGCCCCGGGCGTGATCGAAGTGCGCCCTTTGTCGCCACCGGTACCGTTTCGCACCGTGGCCATTGCCTGGCGCGCGAGTTTCCCACGGCCGAAAGCCATCGAGATCCTCGCCGACTCCATTCGCCTGTGTTCGGTGGCCAAGCCAGCGGCACCGGTTACGGCCGGTTAAGCGAGCGTCATGACTGAGCTGTCGCAAGTGTCGGTGACGGCACTCAAGGGTGTCGGTGAAGCCATGGCCGAGAAATTGGCCAAGGTCGGTCTGGAGAACCTCCAGGACGTGCTGTTTCACCTGCCGCTGCGTTATCAGGATCGCACCCGCGTGGTGCCGATCGGCCATTTGCGACCGGGACAGGATGCCGTGGTCGAAGGCACCGTCAGCGGCGCCGATGTGGTCATGGGCCGCCGTCGCAGCCTCGTCGTGCGTTTGCAGGACGGCACCGGCGGCCTCAGCCTGCGCTTCTACCATTTCAGCAACGCGCAAAAAGAAGGCCTCAAGCGCGGCACGCGGATTCGCTGCTACGGCGAAGCGCGGCCCGGCGCGTCAGGACTGGAAATCTACCACCCGGAATATCGCGCCATCACCGGCGACGAGCCGCCGCCAGTGGATGAAACCCTGACGCCGGTTTACCCGCTCACCGAAGGCCTGACCCAAGCGCGCCTGCGCCAGTTGTGCATGCAAACGCTGACGATGCTCAAGCCCGACACCCTGCCCGACTGGTTGCCGACCGAGCTCGCCCGCGACTATCAACTGGCGCCACTGGCCGATGCAATCCGCTACCTGCACAACCCGCCCGCCGATGCCGACGTCGATGAACTCGCCCTCGGCCATCACTGGGCGCAACATCGCCTCGCTTTCGAAGAGCTGCTGACCCATCAACTGTCGCAACAGCGTTTGCGCGAAAGCATGCGTTCGCTGCGCGCGCCAGCGATGCCGAAAGCGAAAAAGCTGCCACCGAAATATCTCGCCAATCTCGGTTTCAGCCCGACTGGCGCGCAACAGCGCGTCGGCAACGAAATAGCCTACGACCTCAGCCAGCATGAACCCATGCTGCGGCTGATTCAGGGCGACGTGGGCGCCGGTAAAACCGTGGTCGCCGCCCTCGCCGCGCTGCAAGCGCTGGAGGCTGGCTATCAGGTCGCGCTGATGGCGCCGACCGAGATTCTCGCCGAACAACACTTCATCACCTTCAAGCGCTGGCTCGAACCGCTGGGCATTGAAGTGGCGTGGCTGGCCGGCAAGCTCAAGGGCAAGAATCGTGTCGCGGCGTTAGAGCAGATCGCCAGCGGTACGCCGATGGTGGTCGGCACTCACGCGCTGTTTCAGGACGAAGTGCAGTTCAAGAATCTCGCACTGGTGATCATCGACGAACAACACCGTTTCGGCGTGCAGCAACGTCTCGCGTTGCGGCAGAAAGGTGTTGGCGGGCGCATGTGTCCGCATCAACTGATCATGACCGCCACGCCGATTCCACGCACCCTGGCGATGAGCGCCTACGCCGACCTCGACACCTCGATCCTCGACGAATTACCGCCCGGTCGAACGCCGGTCAACACCGTGCTGGTCACCGACACGCGCCGCGTCGAAGTCATCGAGCGGGTACGCGGCGCTTGCGCCGAAGGGCGTCAGGCCTATTGGGTGTGCACGCTGATTGAAGAATCGGAAGAGCTGACTTGCCAGGCTGCAGAAACCACGTTTGAAGACCTCACCCTCGCCCTCGGCGAGTTGAAAGTCGGGCTGATTCACGGGCGCATGAAACCCGTCGAGAAAGCCGCCGTGATGGCCGAGTTCAAGGCCGGCAACCTGCAACTGCTGGTCGCCACCACGGTGATCGAAGTCGGCGTCGACGTGCCCAACGCCAGCCTGATGATCATCGAAAACCCCGAGCGCCTGGGGCTCGCGCAACTGCACCAGTTGCGCGGCCGCGTCGGTCGGGGCAGCGCCGCCAGCCATTGCGTGCTGCTCTACCATCCGCCGCTGTCGCAGATCGGTCGTCAGCGCCTGGGCATCATGCGCGAGACCAACGACGGTTTCGTCATTGCCGAAAAGGACCTCGAACTGCGCGGCCCCGGCGAAATGCTCGGCACCCGCCAGACCGGCCTGCTGCAATTCAAAGTCGCCGACCTGATGCGCGATGCCGACTTGTTGCCCGCCGTACGCGACGCCGCGCAAGCCTTGCTGGAACGCTGGCCGACCCACGTCAGCCCCTTGCTCGACCGCTGGCTGCGGCACGGGCAGCAATATGGCCAAGTGTGAGCACCGTCGCAGTTTCTGACAGCTCGTTCCGACAGAGCTGGTTATACTCCTGCCATTGTTTCAAAAACGGATACACACCATGACTGACGCAGCTCTCGCCCCCGAACCCTTGCACGCGCCGTCGGTAATTCGGCTGTTGCTCGGCAAGCTGGGTATCGCCTACGAAGAAGTGCTCGACCATCACGGCCTCAATGCCTCGCGCAAGGTACAAGCCGTATTGCTCGACGACGCCGTGGGCGCGCTGATGGTGCTGTTTCCACAGAGCCAATTGCTCGACCTCAATCGCCTCGCCGAATTGACTGGCCGGCGTTTGACTGCGGTGTCCACCGAGCGTCTGGAAAAGATGCTCGGCAAACACAGCCTGAGCCTACTGCCGGGCCTGCCGGCGCTGACCAGTTCGCCGTGCCTGTACGAAGAAAGCCTGCTGCGCGAACCGAAGCTGCTGATCAACTCCGGTGAGCCGGGCCTGCTGCTGGAAATCGCCAGCGAAGACTTCAAGACCATGCTGACCAAGGCCAGCGCCGCCAACTTCGGCGAAGCCCTGAGCAGCATTCGCCCCAACCTCGACCGCCCGGACGATGACCGCGAGGAAATCACCCAGGCCGTGCAAGCGTTCACCGCGCGACGCATCCAGCAGCGCCTGGAAGCGACCATCGAGATTCCACCGCTGGCCGAAACCGCGCAAAAAATCATCAAGCTGCGCGTTGACCCTAATGCCACCATCGACGACATCACCGGCGTGGTCGAAACCGACCCGGCGCTGGCCGCACAAGTGGTGAGCTGGGCGGCGTCGCCGTACTACGCATCGCCGGGCAAGATCCGTTCGGTGGAAGACGCCATCGTCCGCGTGCTCGGCTTCGATCTGGTGATCAACCTGGCGCTGGGCCTGGCCCTCGGCAAGACGCTGAGCCTGCCCAAAGATCACCCGCAACACACCACGCCGTACTGGCAGCAGTCGATCTACACCGCCGCTGTCATCGAGGGCCTGACCCGCGCCATGCCGCGCGCCCAGCGCCCGGAAGCCGGCCTGACCTACCTCGCCGGTCTGCTGCACAACTTCGGTTATCTGCTGCTGGCCCACGTCTTTCCGCCGCACTTCTCGCTGATCTGCCGCCACCTGGAGGTCAACCCGCACCTGTGCCACAGCTACATCGAGCAACACCTGCTCGGTATCAGCCGTGAACAGATCGGCTCGTGGCTGATGCGCTACTGGGACATGCCGGACGAGCTGGCCACCGCCCTGCGCTTCCAGCACGACCCAAGCTACGACGGCGCCTACGCCGAATACCCGAATCTCGTCTGCCTGGCCGTGCGCCTGCTGCGCGGTCGCGGGATTGGCTCGGGGCCGGATGAAGACATCCCCGACGCCCTGCTCGAACGCGTCGGCCTGAGCCGCGAAAAAGCCAACGACGTCGTCAGCAAAGTCCTCGAAGCCGAAGTCCTGCTGCGTGAGCTGGCCTCACAGTTCAGCCAGGCCTGAATGCATCGCGGGCAAGCCACACTCCTGTAGGAGCAAGGCTTGCCCGCGATGAATTCCCCCCGATTTACCTGACTCACAAAAAAACCTGTTGTGAAGGGATTTAGCGAAACGTCGCACCGCACCGTTCGGCTGCGTAGCAGTCGCAAACCCAGCCAACAATGTGTTTCAGAAAAACCGAGGTCTCAGGTTTTGGGGCCGCTTCGCAGCCCAGCGGGGCGGTGCGACGTTTCGCTAAATCCCCTCGCCACAACAGTTCTTCTACTCAGGTCCTTCTACTTCTCAAGCCTTCGGCTTGGCCTTGCGCGGTTTCAGATACTTGGTCAGCCCTTGAAACCAGATCACCAGCGCCGGGTTGCCCTTGATCTGGATCGACTTGTCCTGAATCCCCTGCATGAACGCCAATTGCTTGTTCTTCGCCTGCATCGTGGCAAAACCATACTCCGCATCTTTGAAGGCAATCGCAAACGCCGGCTCCGCGACCACGCCGGCCTTGCTGGTGATGCGTTGATCCTTGACCACGAAATGCCGCGCCACCTTGCCGTCCAGGGTCTGTAGCTGAAACACCAGATCCTTGTCGCCCAACTGCTGCTGGAACGCAGGATTTTTCCGACTGGCCTTACCCATCAACAGACCCAGCATCCACAGGAGAAAACGAAATTTCATGCGCACAGCCTCAAAAGGAAAATGAACGGCGGGGCAGTGTAAGGGATTCGCACAATAACGCCACTATCCGCCACTGTTGGAAGAGGATGCAGACCATTTCCCGCACGATGACCACCAAGTCACGATACAAAGTCCAGCCACCGACCATTCCTACACCTTAAGAATCACATTCATGTAGGAGCTGCCGAAGGCTGCGATCTTTTGATCTTCCGCCCCGCACATCTATGGGAAATTTCCTGCAAACCGCGGGGCTGTCCATGAACTAGGCGAGCAGGTGCGATGTGGATAGGCTTTGTGTGTCACCGCAAAATCGGTGACTCGGACGTGCAAGTTCGGTGGGAGTCCACATTGGTTATGGCAATTCGCCGAGCGTTTTCCTATGCTCGCGGATCGTTATGGCTGCTGTGTATGGGAGGCCTTCGGGTCTGCCGGGTGACTCCACCGGTCTTGCACACCTATGCACAGCTGCCACCACTTTCGAAGTGCGAGCGAAACGGTGTCGGCTCCTGAAACTGGAGTAAGACCAAATGATCAAACCAACACCCAATCCCCCCGAAACCCCGGATATCTCGCCCTACGAATCGCTGGAATCAAAGAAATTCCACGAAGCCGCCGAGCGCGCCCTCGACCACCATTTCAAACCGCCCCTCGAACCGCAACCCAAACGCGAAACCGGGCTCTTCAGCCTCTCCCCCGGCACCGACGCCGAAGCACTCATGGCCAACGCCTCCGAAGACCTCTTGTCCATCAGCGTCATCGCCTCCGACCTCGCCGACGACCTCCACGGCTCACGCCGCTCGGTAGCGCTGGCCCTGAGCAGAATGGCGGACGGAGTGAGACTGATGGTGGAAGGCACGCTCGACCACATCGAAATACGGCGCGCGGCGATCAAGCCGTAGCCAGAGGTTTGGATGAAAAAAGGGGACGGTAAGTCCCCTTTTCTGATCCTAAGCCAAAGCGACTAGCGAAAGTCCTCTGCGCTTTTTGCGCGTGCTTCCAACCCGAAGTCCGCCAATCGGTGGACGTAAGCGTTGCCACCGGCATTGCAAGACTGGCGGAACACAACTTTGTCCTCTTTGAGCACCTTCAGATAACTCACGAATGCCTGACTAACGAAGTAGGTGTAGGCACCGCTTTTGAACTTGATGATGTTCAGGTTCACGCTGCCTTCCGACGCATCAACAACGAAGATTTTGCCCTTGGGCGGCAAAACCGTCTTCGGATAGACCATCTCTATTTTTCCCGGAATACCATATCGGTACTGAACAGAACCGGCCGTGGGTTTGCTGTTTCCGCGCGCACAAATGGAAACCGTCTTGCCGCCCTGTAACGGGCAACTGAAATAAATGTCTTCGTCGTCCGAACACAACGTTCCATCCTGCCCGCCCTTCAATAGCGCTGTTTCTTGCGAAACGCGTTCTGGTGTTTGAGCGACATCGGCACAATTGGACAAACACACCAACTTGGAAAGATCCGGAACATCGCTTTCAGTAAACAGGTACGTCGCTGAGCCCTCACGATTGCGGGCGTGGTAAACGGGAACACTGACGGCCAGCCCCTTGGCAGACACCGGCACTTCGGCATCCCGGCCCGAGACGACCCAGCCTTCGGCCTCCCCGCACAACTCCTCCAAGGCGACTTCATTGAACGAATCTTTCGTTGGCACGGTGAACGGCTTGGCATCACCTCGGCAATCGTAGCCATGCCAGTAAGGCCCGGTGTTCATATCAATGTCTATCGAGAAGATATAGGCGCCGTCGAGTACCACTTTGCCGCTGTCGTAGGTAAAAACCAGCCAACGACGCGACTTCGCCTGTGAGGAGTTTTCTTCCTCCAGGATGTAACGCTCGCCATCTCGATACAGCCAGAAAACACTCATCGCGCCCGCCGATACCGGCCTTTCGGAGAGACGTTGCCCGGACTTTGCGTCCACCAAGAAATCGTCTTTCAGCGCCAGCGCACAGTCGCTGCCGACGTCCCTACACGACTTGAGCGACGGAAACATCGGCCCCGCTGCCACAGAGAAAGAACACAGCAACAGCGCGACCAAACCTAATCTTTTCAACTTGCCTTCCTGTCATGATTTACGGGTCTGATTGAACAGAAGGCATTTCGCCTCTGAACCCTGTGCCCTGCGTTCTAAAGCGAGTAATCCATCACTTCTTTCAACTGCCAACACTGCCCACGCTCAAACCGATACTCGAAGACATAGTCGGTATCCGGTTTCTGCAGGATTGCGGTCGCTTTGTTGCCCCGCTCTTCCTTGACGGTCAACGTCAGGCCCTGGCCCTCTCGCTTTGCCAGATCCGGAATGATTGGAAACTTGAGTTCATCACCGCTGAGGCTGCTCTTTTGCAGCTCCGGCTCGGGATCGCCCGCTACCGTTGTGACCATCTGCAGAGGCTGCTGGACAAAGGCTTTTTGCACATCCGCGTGTTCGGAAAAGGCTGCGAGGAAAAATGAGAAGTCGGGCGAAGGACACGCCCTGGCAGTTGCGTTAGCGCTGACCGTGACCGGCTTCGGCTGAGGCTGTTCAGCAGCCTGCCCATCAAGTACAGACAAGCGCTTTTTCACACTTGCCGCGTCTTTGTAAGCGCACACCACTTCCTTACTTTCCTCCAGATCCAGCCCGTCGCGACAGTTCTGAAACTCAGGTTCCGGTGGATCCCCACGGAAATAATTCAAAGACAACTGATTGCCGTCCTTGATGAGTGGCAGTTCCAGAACCGAGTAGGACGCGCCCTCGAAACTTCGATTCGACACCCGCGTTTCCGTCAGCACGTACATGGACTTCCCTGCCCGCCCCGGCGATTTGCGCTCATGGAAAAACACCGATGCAATCTGATCGCCCTCCACCTTCCACACATAATTCAGCGTCGGTATGGTTGCGTTCATAGCTGAGTAGAAGATTTCGGCGGCAGGAACATGAACCTCCGTCGTCTGCTTCTTCAGGTTGTTCTTCAGAAAGAACACCGTGATCTTTTGATTGCCCAACGACGCCACCACCGGCGGATGTAACTCACCGATGGTCTGCGGATCGCTCGCCAGTGCCAGTTGAGTCGACACACCAGCCGTAAGCCCAAGTGCACAAACAAAACCTGGAAGCCTGCCCAATTTTGTTTTCCTTCCGTGGTTAATCTTCATGCCGTCTCAGGTGCGCCACATTTCAGCTCTTTGATTTGCTCGTTCTGAATCGGAATCACACAGGCCAGCCGCTTCTCCCCGGGCGCACTCCGCTCGGTCAGGCGGAGCGTTACGTGTAACCCATCCTCGGCAAACGCATGATCCTTGAAACCCGCGTCGGCATAGTCGCTCCAGAACGTCTTGCCATCGAAACTGCAAAACTGCCTGGACGACAGCACTCTCCAGTTGCCGTCGGGCGCGAGGATCTGAACAGTCAGGCAAGGATTGTCGAACGAGTAGAGATAGCGCGCGACTACGTCTTGGTAACGCTTCGCGCCGGATCTGGAGACCTTGTTCATATCAACCACATCCCCGAACCGTCCGCCACGATCCCGTCCAGATACACCGCACGTTCCAGGCTCATTCTGGCGATGCAGCTATTGATTAATGTGGAATGCATTACCGCATCAGGGTCGATATCCGTGGCTTCCAGCAGGCACGTTGTGTCGCGCAACTTGAGCCAGGCACGTTGTGAATCTTTGGCTATCGCCATGAAAGCCTCAGCTTCTGCTGGGTCTTCTGCTCGCTCTGACGCGAAGCGCGCCATCAGCTTTTTGTAACTGGCATTCAGTTTCGCGTCGGCCGCCTTACCTTCGGCTTCAATGCATTCAAGGTATTGCCAGCTCACGGTAATGACTTTGCAATTATTCTCAGCGAACGCGGTTGAAGCGAACAGCAGTCCAAAGGACAACGCGATAAAGCGCACCAACCTGTTCAATTTTTCATTCCCTGAAGTTCGGATCGCTCAGCGACTCGTTGCGGAATTTTCTGTGCCTTGCCAGCAGCAGTCATCGCTTCGCCGTACTCGCGGTAATAACGCTGTGCTTCGTCTTTCTTGTTCAATCGCCACAGTGAATCCGCGATGTTCAGCATCAACACTGTGCGTTTGCCGACCGCCTCAACACCGCGATAAAACTTCAGCGCCAGCTCATCTCTACCGCCCTCGGCCAAGTAAAAACCCAGGTCGTTGTAGGCCTGAACGTTTTGCGCCGGGGGATGGCACGCCATGTAGGATTCGGGACTTAAAAAGTCCAGGCTGCCTTCGATGGAGTTAGCGCGGGACTGCGCAGTTTTAATCGTCGAGATGTATTTCAACCAGTCCTTTGGGGACTGCGTTTCCAGGGTGGGCGTGAGGACTTCGCCATCTTCCGAAAACCACTGATTACCCACCCATTTGCCGAGACAAAAACGAGGAGAGCGCTCAGCCAGCACGCAACCGGTCTCCATCGAAATCACATCGCAATGCTGTTGCGACACCAGTTTTTCTTCTTGATTCTCATCCGACAACATGCCGAAGACGACCGGGTCGAGCAACAAGGTTTTCTTGTCAGGGCTGAGCCAATCGGAGTGTCCATCGGCGCCAACGTCGGCGCTGAAGACTGGGAAGGTTTTGCCATTGGCGGTGAACCATGCAGTCGTCGAATCCACACCGGGCAACGTCCATTTCGTCGCCCGAAACGTCACAGTATTTCCGTTCACGCCTACTACTGGTGGATCCTCGGCAAAGGCACTGGCGGTGACCAACAGACTGCCAAGCAACACCCACTTAACGCTGGCCATATTCAATCCTTTTCACCGCCGAGCTTGGCGATTGCAACTGCCTTTTGGTAACGCCATACGCCTCAATCAGCTCCTCCCAGGAACCCTTCGAACCAAACGAGCGCTGGGTATTGTCGAAGCTGTATTGCTCCAGTCGCCCGGCGGTCGAGTAATACCCGTGCCACTCCGGGCAGGCACCGCAACCGCCGTAGCCACCGATTGAAACAAGGCTGCCCTTGCTGCCTGTCACGCAATCCATTGCCACCACCACGTTGTTCAACATCTTCGTCTTCGCACCGTCGGAGGTACGTTGCAGAACTTTACCGATGTCACGCCGCAGCACTTTGCCGCCGATATTGATGGTCTGGTCAGAACAAACCGCGATGAGGTGGGTTTCCGCGTCATCCACCGTCACCGATCGACACGACGACACCAAGACCACTTCAACCCCACCGCACTGCATCACGTCGCGCTGGGTGTAGGCATCCGCCGGCGCTGCATACGCAGGCGCGCAGAGCAGCAACGCGAGGCTGCCCGCGAGATAAAACTGATTCATCGAGAATTCCCTTTCGCCGTTATCCTGCCTGTTTTTCCGTCAGGCATTTTGCGTAGCCATCGGCGAACCTGGCGTCGAAGGACAACGTCACCGGCTCGTCCAGTTCGGCCGAGGTGTTGAGCAATACGCGTGTCGCCGGGGTGTATTTGATCCAGCCGATGGTGCCGGTGCCATCGGTGTCGAAGAACAGCTGAGCACGGACCATGTCTCCATTGTCCTCATCAATCAGCAGATTGACCTTGTCCTTGCCGACATACTGAAACGGGAAATCGCTGCTCCTGACCATCTCGGTGAGGTAGCCATAGCAACTGCCTTCACTGGCACTCGCCGGCAGGGCGAAAGGCAAAAGCAGCAGCGCGCTCAGCACGTACCGAATGAAAAAACGGTTCATCCCATCATCCTTATTCAAGCGGCGGCGATTCCGTGTCGGCCATGGTCAGCAGCCGAAATTCGTTGTTCACAAACTCGTAGTAACGATCCCGGTTGACGCTCTCCAGCGAATTCCCCTGGGCGTCTTCTTCGCCGTCGAGGGTGATGCCGGTGATGAAGATCAAGCGGCTGTCGGGTTGGTACGCCATGGCGAACGTGCTGCCGTCGTAGGCATTCGGCAGGCCCCCGACCACTTTTCCGGTTTGTGCATCGAGCACTTCGGCGCAGATGGCACCGCCGCCACAACCCAGTGGGTTGATGATGTAGTGGCCGGCGAAGTTGACCTTGCCTTTCAGGGCCTTCGCTCGCGCACTGTCAATCACCGGGTTGCTGTTTTCCTGCGGCACCAGCGCAGGGTGAGTGCCGGTGAAGACCGGGGTGACGGTGTAATCCTTGAAATCCGGGTCGGCGGCGAAAGCCATGGAAGAGACCGCCAGCAGCAAGCTGCCGAGTAGAACCAAAAATCCTTTCACGCTGTAACTCCTTAATGGAAGACCTGAAAAAACAACGGCTGCAGGCTTATTTCTGATTGCCCGGATTGACCAGACTCAACTCCCCATCCCGATACAACACCTCACAGCCCAACCACGCCTGATCAACCTGCGGCATCACCGCCGACGGCTTGCGCAATTCCCGCAACAACGTCGAACCGTGGGACAAGCGCCCGCCCATCCGCGCAATCACCGCCCGCGCCGCTTGATAGTGCGCATGACGCCCCGGATCGAGGGTGTCTTCGAGCAAAATATCCTCGCCCAGAATGCCCTGCACCTGCCCCGGATAAATCATGAATCCGGTCGCTTGCTCGGCGCCTTCACGGCCGTCCTGCCAGAAGCTGCCATCACGCGTCCGCACGTCCGGGTGCGGTGCGAACCAGTGTTCGCGGTCGGCCAGCGGCATGGCGTGGTGCAGGCGGAAGAAGATGCGCATCAGGTTGTCGCGGTACCACTCGCGCACTTGCAGGTAGTAGCCGCGCAGGCCCGGCAGGCCGGTCGAATGCGCGAGGCGGATCAGGCTCGACCACTGCGGAAAGGCCTGCAACGGCAGCTCGCTCGGCGCCGGGCGCGGGGTCGCCGGATCGGTTTCCCAGGGCAGTCGATGCGGGCTGTTTTCAAGATTGTCGTAAGCGGTCGGCGGGCGCCCCAGCCAATCGCCGCCACTGCTGGCCAGCGCCGTGGCGATGCACAGATTGCCTTGCACGACGAACACGTAAAACCGGGTGAACCAGTCCGCCAGTTGCTGGCCGTCAGCGTTTTGGGCGACGAGTTCGGCTAGCTCTTTATCGAAGCGTTGCAAGCCGCGCTCAAGGCTCAGCAGATGCCCGCGAGCGATGCGTTGCATGCACAGGAACAGCGGCAGCGAACGCAGCAGCTTTAGCGGTTGCCACGGCAAGTGCGGGGTCGCGCCGCCGACTTCACCGGCGTAGTTGATGGCGCTGATGCCCCAGTCGGCGAGCCGGGCGAGAAACAGGTCATTGTTGATGTAGGACGCGCCGCCGAACACCGCAGTGAACGGTTCGTTGTCCTGCAACACTCGCGCATCCCAACGCGCCATGATCGCCGGGATACTCGCTGCCGCGCGGCGCTGGGCGTACTCCACCAGCACGCTCGGTTGCCGCGGCAGAATCTCGGCGATGTTGGCGGCGGTCAGGTGGCGGCGCCAGCCGTAGTCGCTGATCGGCCGGTATTGCAGCAGCCACAGTTGCGCACCGTCCCAGGCCCATTCGACGTCGCCGGGCACGTAGTGGAAAACGCGCAGCACGTCTTGCAGAAACTGCCACAGCAGCGCTTCGGTCAAACCGTGCGTGGCGGTAAATGCACCGCTGCGCCAGGCCTCGCCAACCCGCGACAGAGTGGCGCGCGAAGGGCTGACGTGACCATCGGCCAACGACTCCAGATGACCTTCCACCCATTCCAGTTCAACCGACAGATGCCGGACAAACGCGATGCCGGAAACCTGCGGCGTGATAAAGCGCTGCACCACCACTTCCTCGACGCCTTCGGCGGTCAATTCGGCGATGCGCTTCGGCACGTTGGCGCGCGGCTCGCGCAGGTAAGTGGTGCTCAAACCGGCATTCGCCGAGTCGGCCTGATCCTCGCCATAACTGGAGGAGCGCACCGCCCAGGTCACGTCGGGTTGTGCGGCGAGGAACGCTGACAGGCGCGGATCATCGCAATCGTTGAGGTTCAGCGCGGCCGGCACCGGTTGCCGGGCCAGTTCAGCGAGGCGCAAACGGCCACCCTTGGTGTGCGCGACAAAACCACGTTCGCCGGACTCCAGCCACGCGGCAAATTCAGCGGGCGAGTCGATCCACGGGTAATGACCCCAACCGGGTTTGAGGCTGATGGTCAGATCAGCGCGGGCGAGAATCGCCGACCACGCCGCTGCTTGCTCAATACCCAACACGTTGTCCTGATCGCCCCAGACCAGCTCGACCGGATCGGTGATCCACTCCAGCAACGGCAGCGCGGTGTCAGCGCGGACCAAGTCCCAATGCGGCACAAATGCCCGGCAACGCGCATAACCGGCGCCCATGCGTTGGTACTGCGCGGGCGTCCAGGTCTGATTGGAAAACTTGCGCGCGAACAGCGTCGGTTTGTTCGACAGCAGCCAGTGAATGGTCTTGCGGATTGGCAGCGGCGACATCAGCGCCGGCAACCGCCGCTGCCACAAAAACGCACCGACCGGCGCCAGCAAAACGCTGCGCGAAAAGTGCCCAGGCCGACGTTGCAGTGCATGCAGCACCAGCAACGCATTGACCCCGACCGCCATGATCGCGCTGCCCTGCTGCGTCATCGCCAGCAAGGTCTGCGCGTAGTCCGCGAGATCCTCGCAGGGCGGCTGCGGGTTGGCGCCGAAGCCCGGCAACTCCAGCGGCACCACGTCGTAGCGCTGAAAGTGCGGCAGCGCGTCGTCCCACCAATCGGCGGCGCCGCCGTTGCCGGCCAGCAGGTACATCAGGGGCTTGCTCATGGGCGATCCTCAGGCCAGATCGCGCAGCGCGGCGTCGAGGGTCGGATAGCGGAACGTGTAGCCCGCCTCGCTCAGACGCTGAGGCACCACACGCTGACCGTCGAAGAACAACTGCGCCATCTCCCCCGCCAGCGCCCGCACTGGCGCAGCAGGAATGTGGAACCACACCGGACGCTTGAGGACCTTGCCGACGTTCTCGGCGAACGCTGCCTGACTGACCGTTTCCGGCGCGACCATGTTGTAAGTGCCGCGCAGATTTTCATCGTGGAAGGATCGAGCGATCACCTGAATCACATCGTCGCGGTGCACCCAGCTCATGATCTGCTGACCATCGCCCATGCGCCCGCCGAAGCCCAGGCGAAACGGAATCAGCAACGGCAACAGCGCACCACCCGGACCGAACACCACGCCGAGGCGCAGCACCACCTGACGCACACCAAACTGCGTGGCCGGTTGCGCGGCGGCTTCCCAGCGCGCGCAGAGTTCGGCCATGAAACCGTCGCCCTTGCTCGCCTGTTCATCGAGGCTTTCGCTGGCATCGCGCACGCCGTAGAAACCGATGGCCGAGGCTTGAATCCACAGCGCCGGTTTTTGCCGAGCGTTTTTCAGCCAGGTCATCAGCGCTTCGGTAGTGTTGACCCGACTGGCGATCAGTTGCGCCTGGCGCTTGGGGCTCCAGCGAGGCCCGGCGACCGGCGCGCCGGCCAGGTTGATCACCACGTCGAAGGTCTCGTCGTGGCTGAGTTCGCTCAGGGATTGCACGCAGCGGACGCGGCCTTCGAACAGATTGGCTGCTTTCAATGGATCACGTGCCAGCACACTCACGGTGTGGCCGGTGTCGATTAATTGATTGACCACCGCCTCGCCGATAAACCCTGTGCCACCGGTGATCAGCACGCGCTTGTAGGCGCTGCCCGCAAACGGATTGGACGTACTCTGAGGTTTTACTCGAGGGGATTTCCGGCAGTCATGGCGATACAGCCAGACCAGCGGCGGCAACAGCATCAGCAGCGCAAAACCGTCGAGCCACAGGTGCGACCAGACCTGTTGTTGCGCTGACAGCCACATGTCCTGCGGCGCCCACAACAGGACACCAGCGATCAACCAGCCCCACACACTCGGCGCTTTCGAACGATTGCCGATGTGCACCAGCGCGAGCATGTACAGCGAATAGCTTTGCAGCGTCGCGCCAAACAGCGCGAGCCACCAGACCTGCTGTTCGTGGCCGGCCGCGGGCACCGCTTCAGCGCCCCAGAATGCGCGTTCGAGGGTGTGCAAATAGCCGTCGAGTAAACCGGAGTGACCGGCCCAGGTCAGGGTCAGACCGGCGAGAATATGCACGATCGCGGCGGCGTATAGCCACAGCACTAGCGCGGGGCGAAGCGAGGTCGAGGGGGCTGGCATTCCGTGTCCTGAGCGCATACCTTGGGGGTGGGGAGTTTAAAGGAAAATCGCAGTCGTCAGACGCTCAAAAACTAAACGTTTTACCGAACGGATTCAGACTTAACGCCTGCGAAAACGCATCAAACATGACCTGGCATTTCAAATACAGTGACTGGCCTTGATCGATTCCGCGCCTTGCGATCCCAATCGTTTCACGCTGTCGATGCTCGACTGAATACCTTTGTCAGCCGCCATTTGATAACAGGCTAAGGCTCGGGACATATCCTTCGTTCCCAAATCGCCACTTTCGAAAGAAGAAGCCAAATAAATCATCGCCTCTGTGGAACCCATGGAAACAGCACGAATAACCTGTTTTTCTGCCTCCGCGGGATGGAGGCAAGGACCGCTGTAGTCGGTGGAATTGCCTAAACAAAAAAACGTGGCATAGCCCAACGCACCACTCGGTATTTTCGAGGCTGCTTTGAACAATGCCTCAACTCTAGGGGTTTCCAACTGCGACGCCATTTGCGAAAGACTCAGGCTTGCTGCCGACAAGCTCGCCTGTGCATCACCCGACTCTGCAGCACATAAATAGTTTTCCAGGGACGCTTCAATCAACTCCACCGTAAGCGGGTATTGCTCAAGAAATCCCAATCCACCTAACGCTTCGGCACGTTGATAACAGAAGTTCTCGGCGCGACTCCTTCCAGAGGTTTCCGTTGCGACGAGATCCTTTTCGCTGATCGACCAATCCTCAATTCCCTCCAGCACCCAACAGGCCTGCCGAGAGAAGTTAAAGATTTTCACATTGCTGTTTCCCGCTCGCTTATCCACCACGTTGACGTGACTGTCGTCGACCTCTTCGATCTCGACTCCAGGTGTCTTGCCGGGTGTGATTGCAGCCATCAGTGGATAGGTGAAGGTAGCTCCACTGACACCCGAGGTCGAAGGCTCAAAAGTACTTCGATCCTTTCCCGCTACCGGTTTCAACACCAGCGACTTGACCGTCAACGCCGTGAGACGGCGTTGCGATTCGCTGTTGGCGGAAAACGCCGTCAGGAAAGGCGCGAACTCCTCCGACGGGCATGCGTCGCTGGTCGGCGCCGTCGAAGTACTCTTGTCGGACGCAAGAGCAGGGACGATCTCGTCCAGATACGCCGAGCGCTCGCGACTCATTCTGGCGATGCACAAGTTGCCGACCGCCACGTAAGCAGGCTTACCCACCTCGATCTCGAACGCCTCCAACGGACAGTTCGCGTCGCGCAATTTCAACCACGCACGCTGCGACTCTTTAACCTTCGCCGCGTACTCCGCGCCCAACGCCGGATCTGTTCGATAGTCAGATTCAAGCCGCGCCATCAGCTGCTTGTAGCTAACGTTCAACTGCGCATCGGCAGCCTTCTTCGCCGCCTCAGAGCAGGGCACCATTTCCATGCTTGAGGTGACGTTGCTGCAGTCATCCTGCGCATAGGCTGCCGAAACTGGCAGCAACAGCGAGGCCAACAGCATTAAGATTAAGCGTTTCACTTTGTTCATCCTTGAGTCATTCAGGTTTTGCGTTGGGTGAATCGGGTGACGCACTGCTTCGGTCTGTTCATTTCCCAGTAAGTGCTGAGCAACACTTTGCGTTTTTTGTCGGCGCGCAGATTGACGAAGCCATCGCCGCAATCCGGCTGCAACTCTTTGAAGGTGCTGGTTTTGGCTTGGTAAACGAAAACTCTGAAGTAGTCGTAAGTGCCCATGCCGTCATCCAGCTGCCAGATCGCGAAATCTTTGGCACCGTCGAAATTGAAGTCCCCGATCTGTACCTTGAGTTCGTTTATGGCTTCAAAATCTATGGTCCGGGGCTCGCTGGGCGTTTCGCCTTTAACCGAGACATTCAGTGTGGCGCCCTCAATAACCAGCGTCGCTTCGACACCTGTGACTGGGCTGAACTTAGTGGTTTCAGCCAGTGCCGGGATCGCCCACAGCAGGCCAAGCAGTGATACCGCTAGAGTTTTGAATTGCATGTGCTCGCCCCTACTCCCACTTGCATCCGGACTCCTGGGAGGAGTCGATGTTGGGGTTATTCAAGAAGTGGTAAACCTTTCCGTTGGACTTTTTCGTGTACTTCATCGAGACGATCTGCGTCCCTTGAGTCACGAAATCGTAGGTTCCCGCAACCTTGCCATTGACGACTTCAGACCACGTTGTGGCTCTCTGCCAAGGGGCGTCGGGACCGAGCATCTCCTCCTCGGAATCCGTCAACACAATGGAGATGGGGTCGTTGTACTTGGCGTACCTGACGAAGCCACCAGACCATTTGCTGGACGCGTCGTAAAAGGTACGGAACTCAAACTTTACCGGGCTGGATTCGGAGAGTTCGAAGCAAAAGGATTCGCTGCTGACTGCGCTGTGGGCTACCAGCGGGAAGAGGCTGGATAGCAGAAAAAGTACTTTTTTCACGTTCATTTCCTTATGAGAGATCGGCTTCACTGCTTTTTTACTTCCGACTTTCCTCGGCAAAAAAACCGTGATCGGTAGCCACTGATTTACGCAGATAAGCCCTTTGTTGTCAGACCGATCCTCTTTGTGTCGCGATCACTTAAACAGAAGTCACGATTTTTCGATCTGCGGCTAAACGGATGTCATGTTCGTCGGACATTTCCCGCAAGACGCCGAGCCATCCATGAACTATCCACCCCTTGCATTCACCGCTAACCTTGATTTGTCACCGCAAAAAACGGTGACACGGACGTGCAAGTCCGGTACATATCGCCGCACAAACGCCTAGTCAGAGGTTCGAGCTTTCAAGTGCTCGTTATGACGCTTTATGGCGGCTGTGCGCGGGAGGTCCTTTGGGGTCTGCCGGGTCCGATATGCCCGGTCTTGCACACCTGCGTACAGCTGCCACCTTCATTCGAATGCAAGCGAACGGGTGTCAGTCCCTTTAAATACTCATATCGGGATGTATCCATGTTCAAAGTAACGCCCAACCCGCCAGACAACACTGGCAACCCCGCCGAGCAATCCCTCGACACAGAAATGCTCGACAAAGAAGCCGCCGACCGCGCCTTCGCCCATTACTTCCCACCCACCAACGACAAACCGTCCAAACGCCGCAAAGGCAGGCTCTTTACCATCTCCACCGGCATTGACCCGGAAGCCCTCCTGGCTAACGCCTCCGAAGACATGCTGTCCATCAGCGCCATCGCCGCCAAACTAGCGGACGACGTCGAAGGCTCAAACCGCTCCGTAGCGTTGTCCCTGAGCAGAATCGCCGATGGCGCACAGCTCATGGTGGAGCGTGCGCTGGATCATCTGGAGGAGTTAATTGCGGCAAGGCAGGAAGCGAAGACGTAAAGATAAGAAGGGGACGGATTCAAGTAAATCCGTCCCCCGTTAAACTATTCTTCGGTCAGTTATTTAACTTGGCAACGCACTTCTCAGGGGAAAGTGGGAACAGACCACGTTTTTCGGATCATTACTAAAACGTGGTCTGTCCCCATTTCACCACAATCTTTGAGTCATTCAGGTTTTGCGTTTGGTGAATCAGGTGATGCATTGCTCGGGGAGGCTCAAAACCGTGAATCCGGGGACAAGCCGCATCTACCCGCAAGTGATAAGGCATGGCGATCCCCCATGACACACAAAAAATTGCTAGCCATCACTATTTAGCAGCGTTGATTTTATTAATATAGGACTTGATCAAACCGGCATTAACATAAGGGAAATGTTGCTCCTCTCCTTCTTGATACCCTTCCATCCCACTCAAGTTTTTATCAAACCTGATAAGCTTATTAACAACCAGCTTATTGTCCGCACTCTTTTCATACCCATAAACTTGATAAAGGCTTCCGTACGTTCCAATTCCCCTGCTCGTGATTTCCCAAGAAACCAAAACAAGCACATTTTTCTTACCCTTTACCGGATAAAAGAAAATCGACTCAATTTTTGGATCTGAGCCAGCCACATCGTATTTATCGACAAGACTTCTATTTTTTTTATTGTCGACTCCAACAACATCCAGCACCAGAGAAACAGGGAACTCCTCGCTAGTCGTCTGCAGGAACGATAATGCGCCTCCGCTTACGACGTCAGTTTTAAACGGACCCTGTATTAACTGCCCCTGCAAATAATCCGCATCCTGCGCACTGCTGGAATTTGCTAGAAGAAAAACAAAAGCAAACATGAAAAAACGGAGCATAGCCAATGACCTCTTAATTAATGTTCATGAGTGCAGCAAGTGCTTGAAATCTAGTGTTCCTGTCCGCGTATCCGTTTTGGCCACCATTCACCATTTGAGTTACGTCGGCGACACTGCCTGTCTTGGCGACTTCGCACAACTTAGTGCCTCCCTGACCAGTTTTCGTGAACCAGAATACGAACGCAGACTCAACACCGTATTCGGTCGACGATACCAGAAGATCCGGGTTTGCCACAAAATCCTGAATATCCGAGGGGTTGCGTTGATTATGTACGTTAGTAAACCGTTGATATTCCGATTTTCCCGTCACCTGCAACATCCCGCGGCCGCGGTATCGATAGCCATCTCGACTAGCCTCATTGCCATTACCCATTCGATCGGCGTAGACGTAACTGGCAAGATTTTCAGCATTCAGCGCGTAATGACTTGTCTCTGTCCAAAGCTTGCTTCTCAACACACCAAAATCACAGCTATCCGTCTGCTCATTATAGCCATTCACTTTATTATGGTATCTGCACCCATAAGTTTTTTCATTTGCCGCGCGCTAAACTTCAAACCTTCTTCGACAACTCTGAGTTGACTTTCATGACCAACTTGAGACAGAAAATGCGCAATAGCCTTTGGTTGTTCAAGCTTATACGCCAAAGCATATTTATTGAGATAGGGTAAAATATTGGCGTGATGCGCCTCCTCTCCTGCTGGATTAGCAGCCCGAAGCATTTCCAAGGTAATAAGATCACGTGGAGCAGTAAAACTCCCAATAAGCGCAATCGGATGAAAATGCCGAACATTAGTATCACTGGTAATTCCATGTTGCCCGACAAGCTTGTCCCACCAGCTCAACTTTTTAATTCTTGCCTTTTCTTCAATCCATTCATTATGTGGCTCTGATTCACTATGGCCCATCAATTCATCCAGAGAATCCCATTTTTCTTGTTTGAATTGCCACTCGTTTTCATAGCGTGTAACCATCTGAGAAATCGGCTGTGCGAACCATGGCTTACTCAAAGCCTCTTTTATTTCCGAAGGCGTGAGCTTTTTATCACCGTTTCTGTCTAGAATTTTGTAAAGCTTTTGCTTTGTAGAACCTTCTTCGGCATTACCGATATTAGGCTGGTAGTTAGCTTGCTCTTCCTCACTAAGGCCTTCCTGTGCATGAAGAAACGCGGCCAAATGATCCACGTTACTCCCAGCCTCATCTATAAAGCTGAAACCTTCCCATTCAAAAGGAGAATGGCGTGACAACGCAGTATCCGGCTCTGCAAACCACCCGCTAATTTCATTCCCCTCTGCATCACCAAGCAATCCATCCAGACGCCACCAAAGCGTGTAGGTGGTGGTTCCCCCATAACAACAGGAACTTTTATCTTTTTTCCGCTGGTAGCGCGTCCAACACTCCGACTGGAACAAAGAAGTCATATCCAACTTTTTTGTGGGGATCGGTCACCTTAGGTGGATTTGTTGCGCTCATTCCTTGCGTGTGAGTGACCAACACGCTGTCTTGTGGAATTTTTACGAGCGTTTTTCCAGCCGCAGGCAACCCCGCAGCTTTTTCTTTACTCAGTCCGGTAAATGCCTTTACGTCTTCGCAGCTAAACACCTCGACGTGCAATAAATTCTTCGGGGCCGAATCCGAATGGTTTTGATATTTCCCCACATGGCCGATCAGACTCCCCGCCGTAATCGGGAATGGAGTTGTCAGGATATGCACAGCGTCCTTTTCGGCAGGCTCACTTTTGGTTTCAAGTTGCCCCTCCCAGACATAACCGAGCACCTCAGCAGGAGCCAACGGTGGAACAGCATTCCCGCTGACAATTTCCAACAGTTTCTGGTATTTGCCACGCGTCCCGTCGCTCCCGATCCTGACTTGCGTGCCGTGGGGCAAAATGGCTTTTGCAGCGCCTGACTGGCTCGCAGTAGCACGAACAACGAGACCTTTCTGAGGTGGATTCATCGGGTCTTTTGCAGCGGTACCAATGACGTAAGTGTTGGGTGTCGATCCCGCTGTCATTTCTCTCTTGAATACCCAGCCTGCGCCGGGCTGGAGGTCGGTGTTAGCGGGCATGACGCTGACCACCTTAAGCCAGCCGTTTTCTTCTTCACCCGTCTCGACGACCGTACCGCGGCTCAAAACCGTTAACACGGTTGCGTACCCTGGCTTACCACGCGGTTCCTGACGTACACGCAAACCGAGGATTTCGTCGTCAGCCGTCGATTTGACTTGCAACGTGCCCCCACCCCAAAAGGGTGGTCGCGACAATGCTGGAGTTTCTTCGTAGTTCTTCCACTGCAACAAATGCATGTAAAGACTGAAAAAATTCAGGCTTGGACCAGCCGCTGGCGGTGAAGCGGGCGATCCAGCAGGAGCTGGGGGTGCTGGTTGCACCGGCGCTTCCAATCGGTGTTTAACCAATACAAAACCGGTCGAAAACTCAGCCTCAGCCGTACCATAAGCGGATTTCGGGTACGTGCTGTCAATGCGATAAGCGACTACTTCACCGTCAGCGATGCATTTAACTTCCGCCAAGTCAGTTACCAAACCCGAGGCTTCATCGAAATGAACACCACCATGCCAAAGGCCATTGGCCCCCAATGGATAGAACCCATCTTTGGCATTGGCTAAAGCCTTATAAAACTGATGCGGATCCGTCGCTGCTGCTGCCCCTACTTTCAGGGGATACGACCATTTTTCTACTTTCTTGGTTGTCTCTGTCATTACCAATTACCTGAATTCTGATCCCTGGTGGCTTGGATTGCCGTCGATGTCTTACCCGGAAAAATTGAGCATTCGTTTCGGCTTGCGTTTGACCTGTTCTTCAGGCGAATTCGCCAACGCCTGATCCATCAAACTCCCCGCCTTATCCTTATCCGCCGCCCCCGGCAGCACCGGCGGTTTAATCCCGATCCCGGTCCCATTCCCAGGCGCCCCGCCAGCATTAATCTTCACCACCGGCCCAACCACCGTCACGCCGCCGCCATCGAGCTTGATAAAGCTGCCACCGCCAAGAATGGTCAGCTCAGTCCCGGCTTCAATAACGATCTTGTCCCCAGCCTTGAGGTGAATCTCTTTCCCGGCGCTGGTCAGTTGCGCAGTCCCCAGCTTGATGTGCTGGTTCTGTCCAACTGTCAGGTAATCATCGACTCGCGTTTCAACCTTGCGGTCGGAAACCGTGGTGCGGTGTTCTTCGGCCTTGAGCTCCGTGTAGGTGTTCTTCTCGACGGTGTCGTGGCGTTCGTTGCCGACCCGAATCTTCTGGTCGTGCTCGATGTTTTCATCCCAGTCGCGCTGGGCGTGGATGTAGATCTGCTCGGCGCCTTTTTTGTCTTCGATGCGCAGTTCGTTGTAGCCGCCGCCACCCGGTGAGCTGAGGGTTTTGAACACGCTGCGGGTTTTGTTCGCTGGCAAGGCGTACGGCACCGGGTTTTCCTTGTGATACAGGCAGCCGGTGACGAGGGGTTGGTCGGGGTCGCCTTCGAGGAAGGTGACGAGGACTTCCATGCCGATGCGCGGAATGCTGATGGCGCCGTAGCGGTCGCCGGCCCAGGAGCTGGAGACGCGTAGCCAGCAGCTGGTTTTGTCGTCGGCCTGGCCTTCGCGGTCCCAGTGGAACTGGACTTTGATGCGGCCGTATTGGTCGCAGTGGATTTCTTCACCGGCGGGGCCGGTGACGTGGGCGGTCTGGCTGCCGAGCACGCGGGGTTTCGGATGTTCGAGGGCCGGGCGGTAGAACACTTCCCACGGGGTGGCGAGGAAGGTGTTGCGGTAGCCCTGATGGAAGTCGTCCTTGTTGTCGGTGGTGTCGCTGGTCACGCCTTCTTCGAGGACTTGGGGTTGTTTGCCTTCGTGGAAGATTTCGGTGAGCAGCCACAGGTCGTTCCACTCGCTGCGCGGGTGGTCGGACATTTCCAGGAAGTGGCCGCTGACCAGACGGGTCTGGTCGCCGCGACCTTCGGCCTGACGGTAGTCGGCGCGGTGGCGTTCGAGGGCGCGTTGGCTGAGGAATTTGCCGCGCGCGCGGTCGATGAAGCGGCCGGGGTAGTCGTAGTCTTCCAGATCCGGTTCGGTGCTTTGGCTATCGGGAGCGGCGTCAGGTTTGTAGGCCGCTTCCATTTGCAGACGCGGCTTTTCAAAGTCGTAATCGCGGCGGGTGACGCGGCTGGTGCGGGTTTCCAGGCGCAGGCGGAAGCCTTTGATCACTGGTTCATCAGCCACCATGCCGCTGCCCTGAATGTAGGCGGTCGGCTGGCCGAGTTTGGGGAACACGGTCTGGTCGTCGCCGAATACCAGCAGGTGGCCTTTCGGGGTGTGCTGGAAGTGGTAGTGAATGCCTTCCTCTTCGCACAGGCGCTGGACGAAGTGCAGGTCGGTTTCGTCGTACTGCACGCAGTAGTCGCGATCCGGGCACGGCTGGCTCAACTGAAAGTTGTAGGCGTTGCCCTTGATGCCGTGCTCTTCGAGGATCAGTGCGATGATTTTCGGCGCCGACATCTGCTGGTAGATGCGCTGGTTGGTGCGGTGATGCAAGTATTGCAGTTGCGGCACCAGCGACACTTTGTAGCGGGTCAGGCGCTTGCCGGCATCGCCTTGGGCGACGCGGTAGATCTGGCCGTGAATGCCCGAACCTTGTGGATCGAAGGCGAGGAAGGCCTGCTTGTGCAGGAGCTTTTCCAGGTCCAGATCGGGGTTTTCGCTGACCAGTTCGAGGTCGAAACGAAACGGCTGGCTGATGCCTTCGGTGCCGGTGAACGCCAGCACTTGCAGGTCGCCCACGTAGTCTTCGACCTTGAGGCTGAAGTGGGTCTCGTTAGCTGAGTTGAACATTGTGTGCTCCCTGTTCGAATGTCATCCGTTACGCCCGAAACCGCAGACGTTGCAGCCAGGATGAAGTGGCGCCCAAGGCGTCACGCAGTTGTTCGGCAGTGATGGTGCGTTCTGCCGCATCGAAGCTCAGCGCGGTTTGCAGCGCTGGCCAACAGTGTTTCGGTAAGTTCTGCGGGGCTTGCAGCTCGCGCTCCAGGTGCTCGTCGCGGGCCTGGGTCGAGGGCAAGCGGCGGAACGGGTGTTTGCCGCCCGCCAGTTCGTAGATCACGCAGGCCACGCCGTACACGTCTGCGCTGGCCGACAAGGGTTGGCCCTCAAGCAGTTCGGGGGCGGCGTAGCCCGGGGTCCAGGCGTTGAAGCGCTCGCGGCTCAGGTGTGGCAGGCCGGGCAACGTGCCCTCTTCTGCCTGGCCGAGACCGAAGTCGAAGAGGCGCAAGCCTTCCTCGCTGAGCATGACGTTGCTCGGTTTCATGTCACCGTGCAGCACGCCGCGACGGTGGGCGTAGGCCAGCGTGTCGAGCAGCGGCAGGACGATGTCGCGCAGTTCTTTCCACGGCAGGCCGAGGGGCCGCTCGCAGAGCAATTTGTCCAGGGTCAGGCCACGCATGTATTCCATGGTGATGAAGGCCCGCTGGCAATCGGTGTCGACTTCAAAGGTGTGTGCGCGCACAACGTTGTCGTGGCGCAGGCGTCGGGTCAGGGCGAACTCACTGTAGAGCAAGGCACTGGCGTCCGGCGATTCGGCAAATTCTTCGCTGAGGATTTTCAGCGCGATGTAAGGGTCGGGATCGCCGAACTGTTCGTGCAGCAGATCCCTCGCCCGGTATACAGCGCCCATGCCGCCGGCCCCGAGCAGGCGCTCGAGGCGATAACGGCCGGCCAGCACGTCCGGCAACGCGCCGATGCTGGCCTTGGTGGGGGCCAGCGCGGGTTCCGCGTTATGGGCTTTGGCGAAGGCGAAGTAGGTCAGGTTGTTGGCCTGTTCTTCGCTCATCAGCAAGTCATCGATTGGCGATTCGATTTCACTCATTGGCGGATTACCACGGCGGTCAAATTGTCCCGAGCGGCGCCCCGCAGGGCACCGTCGAACAAACGTTCCAGCGCCACGTGCGGCGCGCTGAGGCTGAGGGCGTTGCCGAGGGCATCGCTGCTCAGGCCTTGATACAAACCATCGCTGCAGAGCAAAAACGCATCGCCCGGATAGACCTCGAGTTCTAGGACATCCAGGGTCAGTTGTTCGGCGGCGCCGACGGCTCGGGTCAACGCCTGAGCCGACGGGTGCGCTGCCGCTTGTTCGACGCTCATCTGTTGCTCGTCGATCAGTTGCTGTTGCAGCGAATGGTCTTTGGACAGTTGATACAGACGCTGGCCGCGCCACAGGTAGCAGCGGCTGTCGCCGGCCCAGATGCAGGCCGCGCGATTGCCTTCCACCAGCAGCGCCACGACGGTGCTGCCCATGATGCTGTCGTGACGGCCGGCAGTGACGGTCAACTCCTGCCCCAGGCGCCGGTTCAGCCAGTGCAGGCACTGGCGAATGGCTTTGAGGCGTTCGTCGAACTCGTCGTGTGCCGGCAGTTCAGCCAGGCTGGCGACGATCAACTGGCTGGCGACGTCGCCACCCTGATGACCGCCCATGCCGTCCGCGACCACCCACAGCCCCTGCTGCGGATGGTCGAGGAAGGCATCTTCGTTGCGCGCCCGCACCTTGCCCGGGTCAGTACGCGCCGCGCTGCGCCAGGGACTGGCCACCAGCATCAGAGCTGCACCGGCATACGGAAGGTGCGCAGCACGCCCATGTCGAACGGGTTCGGCGTGCGCTGGCTGGTCAGCAGGTAGTTGGCACGCAGGCCGCCTACGTCAGCTTTCAGCACCAGCACGTCGCGACCGGTCAGATACTCGGTCTGCATCAGGTCGAACAGACGGAACAGCGACCATGGGCCGGAGTTCTTCTCGATACCGATCGGGCGGCCGGCCATTTTGTCCATGACCAGGCTGGTGCGACCGTCTTCAGCATCGGTCGGCCACTTGAACGACATTGGCAGGATCGGGCCGTGACGGTATTCCATGGTCTTGTCGCCGAACTTGAACTCGGAACGGCTGACGGCCGGGTCGAGGGTGTACGGCTCCAGTTTGAACTGCACGGTCGGTTCGGCCGGGTTGATCGAGAAGAAGCTCTGACGAATCGTCAGTGCCGCCGCCATCTGATCGAGGTAGACCTTGGACACCGGCAGGCTGTGACCGTCGATGCTGCGCATGCGGTAGTTGCCCGGATCGCCGCTGACGAACGGACGCATGTAGCTGTCGAAGAAGCGGTCAACGGTGCCTTGCGCCTTGAAGAACTCGCGGAAGTCGCTGATCGCCACGTCGCTGGTGCTGCTGGCGCTGAATGGATAACGCTTGCTGATGGTCTTGCCATACACGCTGTACAGCTCGTTCTGATAACGGCCGTTGAGGTATTGGTAAGCATCGTTGAGCACCAGACGCCAGGAGTCTTCGGCCAGCACGTTGAACCACACGCTCAGTGGACGCGGCAGGCGACCGGAAGCGGTGCGCAGGTTGGTCAGCGCATCACGCTGGCCGCTCATGCGGGTTTTCGCCAGTTCGAACGCGGCTTGTTCCGGCGTGCTGGAACGGGCCAGACCGGACAGTTGCAGTTGCAGGTCGTTGAGCGCGGTGAAGGCAGGCGTCAGGTCGGCGCCCGGACCGTTGTTGTCATCGAGCAAACGATGCAGCGGTTCGAAGCGACGTTGCAGCGACTTCTTCGCGGTGTCCGGCAGGCTCTTGGCGACGTTCAGGGCCGAAGCCTTATCCGCCACGGCAGACGCCAGTTTGCCGACTTTACCCAGTTTGCCCTTTTGCCCCGCCAGTGCATCGGCGGCATCACCGGCTTCATCGACCGGATCGGCAGCTGCAGGGAAGCGGGTGTTTTCACGCACTTCAGTGAGCAATGCGAGCACCGGCGAGTTGGCCGAAGTCAGGCCCGCCAGTTGCTCGGCGCCTTCACCGGCGTCGCTGATCGGCGGCAAGGCTACCTGGCCAACGGCTTCGCTCCAGTAGTTGGCGTAGTCGCGGAAATACAGCTGCTCCAGTTCGACCATCAGGCGACGCAAGTCCATGTCGCTGATGCCCGCACCTTCGCCCAGCACCCAGTTGTCACGCAGGATGTCGGTGACCAGCGCCGAACCCTGCACCGAGAAGTACTGCTGATAACCGGTCTGCGTGTAGAAGCCCGGGATCACATATTCGGTGCCGATAAACAGCGCGCCTTGCGGGCCGAGGTGTTGGCTGAAACGGTATTCCGGCAGGTTGCGCGCCTGCTCGCGGAGCATGCGGTAAACCACGGTGGCCAGCGATTCGCTGCGCAATACCTGACGCGCCTGCGTGACCAACTGGTCGTTCAGCGGGTAGATAAACGGCAGCTTCAGCAGGCGTTCGAGGTGGGTGTTCAGACCGTTCTGCACCGCGGTGTTGCCGGTGTAGCGCTGCGACCAGTCAGTGGCGACCCAGTCCTTCAGCCATGCGGCGTCACGACGGTCTTTCATGTTCAGCATCAGGTACGCGCGCAGGCTGTTGAGCAGCTTTTCGCGGTCCTTCATGTTGGCGCGAATCTGCCCTTCGAGCATGGTCGCGACGCGTGGCAGCAGCTGCTTTTCAAGCTCGCGCTCGTAAGCCTCTTTCACCACCGGATTAACCGTTTCACCCTGATACAGACCGCCACGTTCAAGGTACGAGACGTCACCTTTTTTCGGGAAGGCCTGGGTCGCGGCGTAGCTGGTGTCGAGGGTTTTCAGCACACCCATCGCATCATCGCGCGGCGACAAGGCCGAGCGCTGCTGTGTCCAGTTCTGCGCCAGGTTGCGCAGGTTTTCCAGACGCTCGTAGTTGGCCGAGAAACCGCCAGCCCAAAGCATGCCGAACAGTGCCAATGCCGCCAGTGCGCCGACGTATAACGCACGTTGACCCCAATGGATGCGGCTGCGCTCGCGCTTGTCGAGACCGGCCAGATCGGCTTCAGGGAAAATCACTCGGCTGAGCAGGTGATGAATGAATCGCGAACGGCCGCTGCGCAGGGTCGGCAACACACCGGCGTTCAGGCCGAGGCTGGCGCCGATGCCGGCGGTGGTCGAATCCATCTCTTGCGTCAGGTGCGGTGCGCTGGTCAGGTAGAAACCGCGCAGTTGCGTAGCACGCTGATAACGGTTGCCGGTGAACGCCATGTCGACGAACAGGCACATGCGCTCGCCGATCTGCCCCAGTTGATGCGGGAAGTCGAGGATGCGGCCACGGCGCTGCGTGTCGCGCTCGGAGTGCATGCGCATGATCACTTGGCTGTTGAGGCGACGCAGCAGTTCTTCGAACTCGTTGCGCAGCACGGTCACGTCGGTACCGACCTGATCCTTGCGGAAACTGGTACCCAGCACCTGATCGCTTTCTTCGCGGGTCAGTTGATCGAAGAACTCGTCGAAACCAAGCAGCTTGTCAGCCTTGCTCAGCACCAGGTACACCGGCACGTCGACGTGCAGTTTCTGATGCACGTCTTGCAGGCGAGCACGCACCTGGCGCGCCAGGGTGTCGATATCTTGTTCGCTGCCGCCGAGCAGGGTTTCCACCGGAATGGTCACCAGCACGCCGTTCAACGGACGGCCACGACGACGCTTGCGCAACAGCTCCAGCAAGGTGGTCCAGGCGCTGCCGTCGACTTCGGCGTCAGGCTGCGTCAGGTAACGGCCGGCGGTGTCGATCAGCACACCGTGATCGGCGAAGTACCAGTCGCAATGACGGGTGCCGAGGGTGTCGCGGGTCAGTTTGCGGTCGATCTTGTTGATCGGGAATTCCAGACCGGAAAAGTCCAGCAGGCTGGTCTTGCCCGAGGCCTGTGGGCCGATCAACAGGTACCACGGCAAGTCGCTGCGCCAGCGTTCGCTGCGGCCGCGATACAGGCTCGAAGTCTTCAGGGTTTTCAGCGCGTCTTTGAAGCGCGCCTTCAACTCTTTCTGTTCTTCGTCGATCTGCTCTTCGCGGCGGATGCGATCCTGACCGTCTTCGGACTCTTCTTCGGCTTTCTTGCGAATGCCCGAGCGCCAGCTGACGAAGACCATGGTCAGGCCCCAGATCAGGAACAGCACGCTGATGGTCAACAGACGGGAGGTCGAACCTTCCCAGAACTTGTAATCATCAACCGCCAACAACGGGCCGACGAACCACACCAGCAGCGCCACGAACAGCACCAGCAGCAGGGTCCAGACCCAGGTCTGGCGCAGGAAGGCGCCGACTTTCTTGAAAAACTTTTTCATCACACGTCCCTGTTTACGGCTGCGACTGCGGCTGGACCGCGGCCGGATCAAGCGGCTGATATGGTTGCAGAACGGTGTCGCGCTGCTCGCCCAAGACCCAGGCGAAGCCTGAATACATCACCACCAGGCAGACGAAGGTGAACAACACCACCATCCACGCCGGCACGATGCGCACCAGGTTGCGGCGCTGATCGTTCAAGCCTTCCCAATGCGGCGACAACTCGCGCGGCACGTCGCCACGCAACTGACGGATCTGCCGGTACAAGGCGTCGCGGATGCCTTCAAGTTCGAGCATGCCGCGTGCCTGGACGCGGTACTTGCCCTCGAAACCGAGGGACAGGCACAGGTACATCAGTTCGAGCATCGGCAGGTGCTTGACCGGGTTCTTCGACAGCCGATCGAGCAACTGGAAGAACTTCTCGCCACCGAAGGTTTCGTTGTGGAAGCTGCTCAAAAGGCTCATCTGCGACCATTCGCTTTCGTTGCCCCACGGCGTGGTCACGACAGCTTCGTCGACCACGGTGCAGAGCACGTAACGCGCGGCCATCACCTGGCTGCTCTCGGCGCCGTTGTGCAGGGCGCGCACTTCAAACAGCTTGAGCCCGGCGGTCAGGCGCTCGTTGAGCGCGTAGAGATCTTCGCGGGTTTCGCTGTGCTTGAGGCGCACCACTTCCGAGAGCAGTTCGGAGGAAGCGGCCACCAGCGAATTGAGGCTGATGTTGAACGCTTCGGCCGGGCGCAGACGCGCGGCGTAGATCATCCGTTCTTCGAGTTGTTCGAACCGCGGCGGCGCGGCGAAGTCGGTCAGCGGACTCGACGCCGGGCCATGGCCCTGACGGTCGAGCAGGACGGTTTTGTCGTCCTGATTGTGTTCCATGTCCTTGATCATGTCGGTCAGTTCCTGATGGCCCAGAATTTCAGTTCAAGCTCGGCAAATTCGCCGGACACATGGAACGCGAAGCCGCCGGAGCGCTCGAGTTGTGCCAGGTCTTCGGAACTGAGTTCGAGGATGAAATAGGTTTTGTTCGAGTGGAACGCGATCTGCCGCGGGGCCACCGGCAACGGTTTGACCTTGATCCCCGGCAGGTGCAGGTTGACCAGTTGGCGGATGCGCTCCACCGGGCCGACCTTGAGGTGCGCCGGCAAGCGGTGGCGCAGTTCTTCGGAGTCGCAGTTGGCACTGGCCGCCAGCACGAACGATGCCGTGCCAAGCAGTTTGTGGTCGTGCAACGGCGACACGATGATGCCGTACTGACGCGCTTGCAGGATCAGCTCGATGGCGTGCTGTTCGAGCACCATCGACAGTACCTGACGAATTGCGTCCATCAGTTTGCGGAAGCTTGCGCCCTGATCGGCGTGCGAGTAGCGGCTGTCCAGACGCGGGCGTTTGCTGTCGCCTGAGAAAGTCGCCAGATCGCCGAGCATGGTCAGCAGCGTGCGGTACAACTCTTCCGGATGAACCTGCTCCAGCCCCAGGTAGTGGCGCAGCAGCAGTTCGGTACGGTTGATCAGTTGCAGCATCATGAAGTCGCCGACTTCCGCACCGCCGACCTTGCCGTTGGAGCGAATCCGCTCGGCAATCGTGTCGCCACGATGGTTGAGCATGCTGATGACTTCTTTCAGGCACGACAGCAGGTAGCTGGAGGCGTGGGCCTGAATGTAGGTCGGCACGAAGTCCGGGTCGAGGCTGATCACGCCGTCGGGCGTGGTGTCGAGCACGTCGCAGATCTTCAGCTTCACGTAGGCCTGATCGCTCTGCTGCTCGCCGAGCAGCAGTTTGAAGTCCGGGCGACCACAGCTGACCTGGCTGGCGGAATCGTCGCCGGCGTTGGAGTCGGCCACTTCGGCGTCGTACGCGGTGTAGCGCGCGAGAACGTCGGACTGCTCCGGACGGCGCGACTCGATGTGATTACCGGTGACCAGCGGCAGCGCCAGGTAGATCGGCGTGTTGCCGGTATTCGGCGGCACGTCCAGCGCCAGCGGCTCGGTGTTGCCGCCGAGTTCGAACAGGCTGCCGTCCGGCAAGATCCCCGAGGCAGCACTGATCACCAGTTTGCCCATGTTGAGAAACTGCAGGTCGATCTCCAGATTGAGGAAACCCCAGGTGTAACCCCCCAGCAACTGGGTGCGGGTTTTCATCTGGTGATCGTAGTAGCGATCGTTGTGCTGGAAGTGCTGCGGACGCAGCAGCATGCCTTCCTGCCAAATGACTTTATGGGTATTCATGGTCAGTCATCCGCCTTGGCGAGCACTTCATGGGTGTTGCGGATCCCGGCCTGATCCAGCGTCAGATCCGCGTCGGTGACTTCCAGCGGAGTGATCTGCACCGTGTAGCGCCATTTGGTTTCCGGCAGGTCACGGTAGGCGGCGAGGATGCCGACGTAGCGGCTGCCCTCCTCCACGCTGAGCTTCATTTCCACGGTTTCACCCGGGCGCAGTTCGATTTCTTCGCTGGCCACCAGATCCGGGTTGAGGGATTCCTTGGCGCGCTCGTAGAGGCTGAAGAAGTCAGCGTTCTCGAAGGTCACCGGGTGCTTGAGTTCGAACAGGCGCACGACGATCGGCGACGGCCGACCATTGAGATCCGGGTTCAACTGATCGCTACCGGTCAGTTTCAGATTGATCTTGGTCACTTTCGAGTACGGCGACAGCGACGAGCAACCGGCGAGCAGCACCAGCACGGTGAGCGCAGTCAGCGTCTTGAAAAAAGCGGTCGAGCGGCGAGACATGCGCATCATCCTTGGTGGTCGGTGTGGAGGGTGGAGATCAGGCGGATCTGTTCTTCGTAGGCCTGGGCGAAGTCGCGGGCCAACAGGCGTTCGCTCCAGTCATCGTCCTGACGCAGCGCCTGGTGATAACGACCGAACGCTCTCCAGCGCCCGCCCGACGTTGCAATCAACGGCTTGTTGTCGCGCTCGAAACGCAGGGTCAGTTGCTCCGGAGAGAAGTGCTCCAGCGTGCCGCGCACGGCGGCGCGGCTGGCGGTCAGCAACGCCACCTGATGCGCCTGCAAATCGCGGAACGCGCGGGAGATGGCTTGCTCGGCCGGCAGATGGCCAGGCTTGCTTGGTTGCAACAGAATCTGCAGCGCTTCGCTCGGATCAACGGCAAATTTCAGCGGATTCTTGTTGCTGCCTTGCACGGTGGTCTGGGCCAGACGCAGTTCGTTTTTAAGCTCCGAACGAGTACGCAGACTCTGCTGCAAACCGCCGACGCTCTGACGTAGCAAGCGCGCAGCGTTCAGCGCCAGGGCTTCACGCTCGTCGTGGCTGAGACCTTTGACGTCGACACCGAGCGCGGCACCGAATTGCTCCCAGAAACCTTCGCTCTGGCGCTCTACGGCTTTTGGCGCCGGCGCTGGCTCAGGTTCGGCGGGCGCGGCGATCAGCTCCGGCACCATCAGGCTTTCCATGTCGATGCGCGCATAGTCGGCGCGCTGACGGGAGTCCTCCGGGTCGGTGTTCGGCGCGAGCATTTCCTCGAATTCCGAGTACACGCGCTCTTGCTGTTCGAGGGATTTCAGCGGGTCGAGATCGAGGAACGCATCGTCCGGAATGATGCTGCCGGCCGCGCGCGGGCGCCCGGCTTCACCGTCGAACGCCGCCGGGTCACGGACCAGCCGCGCACGGATCTCGAAGTCGCCGAGCACATAGGTGCTGCCGTGCTCGATGCGCACCGGCTCACCCTTGTGCAGGCGCGCGCCGCTGTCGCCGTCCTGCACGCCGTTGCTACTGGCATCGGTGAGGAAAAACACACCGTCACGGAAGCTCACAATCGCGTGGTGATTGGACAGGTGACGCTTGCGGTCAGGGATGATCCAGTCGCAGTCCTCGCCCCGCCCGATCACGCCGCCGGCCTGTTTGAAGGTCTTCTGGCACAACTCGGTGGGCACGAACTGCTTGGTGTTCAGCATTTCGAAAACCAATTCCATGTTTGATGCTCCTTGCGGTCACTTGCCGCGATTGACCGCTTGCGGATCACCCAACGGGCGATAGTCGTTGTCGTTGAATTTGTAATTGCCGCTACAGCCGCCTAGGCCGCAAAGAACGACAAGGGTCAGCAGAACAGCGTGCCAGTGACGAACAGACATCAGAGAGTCTCCAGGGGTAGACAAAGCACAAGGCGCCGACCCTTGCGGGCGGCGCCATTATTAGCGAATTCATTGGCTTGGGAGGCTCTAAACCAAGGCTCAGAGCCAATCCAAGGAGGTGCCACGATCTCCTGTGGCGAGGGGACTTGGCGAAACGTCGCACCGCCCCGCTGGGGTGCGCAGCGCCCCCAAAACCTGCCAGCGCGGTCTCTGAGTGAAACCGTATTTACCGGACTGCGACTGCTGCGCAGCCGGACGGGGATAAATCCCCTCGCCACAGGGTATGTTTTGAGTTCGACGAACTGCTGTAACTCAACCATCGAAGTCACCCAAATTGATATTCAGGCGACCGAGGCGATACAGCAGCGTGCGACGTGGCAGGCCCAGTTCGCGGGCGGCGAGGGTCTGGTTGCCGTCGTTCTTGCGCAGGCAATCGAGCAGCAGACTGCGTTCGACTTTTTCCAGGCGTTCGCGCAGGTTCAGGCCGCTGTGGTCGTCGGGCATCGGTTCCATGCGCAGGGAGAAATGCTCGTCCAGCAACTCGCCGCCCTCGCACAACAGCACCGCGCGTTCGACCAGGCCTTTGAGCTCGCGAACGTTGCCGGGGAAGTTGTAGCCAGACAGATGCTCCAGTGCCGCTTCCGACCAGCGCACCGGGTCGCGCTGCAAGAACGAGCAGGCCTTGTCGGCGAAATGCCGCGCCAGTTCGAGAATGTCGCTTTCGCGATGACGCAGCGCCGGCAGTTCGATCGGGAATTGCGCGAGGCGGTAATACAAGTCCTCGCGGAATTTGCCTTCGCTGACCAGCACCGACAGATCACGGTGCGTCGCGGCGATGATGCGCACATCGATCTTGTGCGTGTCGTTGGAGCCCAACGGACGGATCTCGCCTTCCTGCAACACGCGCAGCAACTTGGCCTGCAACGACAGCGGCATGTCGCCGATTTCATCGAGCAACAGCGTGCCGCCATTGGCCGCGTCGAACAGCCCGGCACGGTCGCGATCGGCGCCGGTGAAGGCACCTTTGCGGTAGCCGAACAGTTCGCTTTCCAGCAGGTTTTCCGGGAACGCCGCGCAGTTCTGCACGATAAACGCTTGGGAACGTCGCGGGCCGCAGTCGTGAATCGCTCGCGCCACAACTTCCTTGCCGGTGCCGGTTTCGCCGCGCAACAGCACGGTGTACGGGCTGTGCAAGACCTTGCTGATCAGCGAGTAGGTCTGGCGCATCGCCGCACTTTTGCCGATCAGGCCATAACCGCTGACGTTGGCCACACTGCGCGACATCGGCGCGACCACATCCACTGGCTGACGCAGACGTTGCAGCAAGTGCAACTGACCCAACACGAACGAGCCGAGCTGGCCGAGGGAATGGGCGAAGCCTTGCAGGTCGACGCGGCGATGGCTGGCACACAGCAGCAAGCCTTCAACTGCCTTGTGCTGATTGACCAGCGGCACACACAGCAACGATTGCCAGGCCTGCGTTGCGACCGGCAGGAAACTGGTTTCGTGCAGGCTGCCGCCGAGGTCGTCGAGGCACACCACGCGGTTCTGGCACAGGGCGAATTGCAACAGTTGCTCACCGTTGTAATCCGCCGGCAGGCTTGCCGCTTCGCGCGGTTGCAGCGCGCCGTCGAGGTACTCGGCGTTCATCCCCAGGCAAGTGTGGGTAGCGTCGAGCAGGTACAACTGCGTCAATTCGCAGCCGCTCAACTCGGCCAGCCCACGCACGAAGTCACCCAAGAGCGCAGCGCCGTCTGCCGCACGCGACAGACTGGCGAACTGCGCCAGCAACGCTTCGGCATAGACCAGCGGCTGCGGCACTTGAGTGAACATCACGCCCACCTCAGGCGAACTCGCACGTCACGCTGGCTTCGCCGTCGAGCGTGGCATGCACACGCTTGAGGCTTTCACCGGTGGCCATCGCGTCGAGCAGACGATCCGCTACCAGCGGCAGCACGTGCTGATCAAGCAAGTGATCGATCAGGCGCGCACCGCTTTCGCTTTGCGTGCAACGCTCGGACAAGTGATCGACGAGGTTCTGGCACCAAGTGAAATCCAGCTGACGACGATTGAGACGCTCGCCGAGACGACCGAGTTTGATCTCGATCAGCTCGCGCAATACCGGGCCGCCAACCGGGTAGTACGGCACCACTTTCATCCGCGCCAGCAGCGCCGGTTTGAAGTGTTTGCTGAGCACCGGGCGAATGGTTTCCTCGAGCACTTCGGCGGTTGGCCGTGCACCGTTTTCGCAGAGGTCGCTGATACGGTCGCTGCCGAGGTTCGAGGTCATCAGGATCAACGTGTTGCGGAAATCGATCTCGCGACCTTCGCCGTCGTTGGCCACGCCTTTGTCGAAGATTTGGTAAAACAGGTTGAGCACGTCCGGGTCAGCCTTCTCGACCTCATCGAGCAGCACCACCGAGTACGGTTTCTGCCGCACGGCTTCGGTGAGCATGCCGCCCTCGCCATAACCGACGTAGCCCGGTGGCGCGCCGATCAGGCGCGAAACAGTGTGCTTCTCCTGGAACTCGGACATGTTGATGGTGGTGATGAAACGATCGCCGCCGTACAGCAGGTCAGCGAGCGCCAGCGCGGTTTCGGTTTTACCGACGCCGCTCGGGCCGACCAGCAGGAACACACCGACCGGTGCATCAGGTTTGTTGAGGCCGGCAGCGGTGGCGCGCATCGAGCGGTCCAGTGCGTGTACGGCTTGCTCCTGACCACGGATGCGCGTGCGCAGGTCGGTGGCGAAACTGGCGACCTTGGCGTTGTGCTCACGGGCCAGTTGCGCCAGTGGCACACCGGTCCAGGCGCTGATCACTTCGGCGACCAGACGCGGGCAGACTTCAAAGCTGACCAGACGCTCCTTGACCTGTGCGGCAGTCAGCTCGGCGTGAGTCTTGTTCAGTTCGGCTTCCAGCGCTTCAACGCTTTGGCCTTCTTCAACGTCGGCTGTGAGATTTTCGATCACGGTGCCTTCGGCGTCTTCTTCAACGCTGACGGTCGGCTCGACAGCCGCAGCCTCACGAGCCTTGGCCAGTTGCTGACGCAGTTCCAGCAGGCGCTCGGCCAAGGCTTTCTGTTCGGTCCACTGGGTTTCCAGTGCGACCATCTCATCTTCGGCTTCGTCGAGACGCGCTTCCAGCGCATCGAGTGCTTCGTGGTCGATCAGCAAGCCAGCTTCGGCGTCGCGGCGCAGGGCCTGACGCTGACGGCCACCTTCAGCCAATTCGCCACGCAGGCGTTCGAGGCTTTCCGGGGCCGCGGCGAGGCTGATGCGTACGCGGGCGCAAGCGGTGTCGAGCACATCAACGGCTTTGTCCGGCAGTTGGCGACCGGCCAGATAACGGGCCGACAGTTCCGCCGCCGAGACCACCGCGTCATCGCGCAGGTAGATACCGTGGCTCTTCTCGTAAACCTGGGCCAGGCCACGGAGGATGGTCACCGCTTCGCTGACGGTCGGTTCGTGCAACTGCACCGGTTGGAAACGACGGGCCAGGGCCGGGTCTTTCTCGAAGTATTTCTTGTATTCGGCCCACGTGGTCGCGGCGATGGTGCGCAGTTCGCCGCGCGCCAGTGCCGGTTTCAGCAGGTTGGCCGCATCGGAACCGCCGGCATTGCCACCCGCGCCGATCAGGGTGTGGGCTTCGTCGATGAACAGAATGATCGGTTTCGGCGAGGCTTTGACTTCGTCGATCACACCTTTGAGGCGACGCTCGAACTCACCTTTGACGCTCGCGCCGGCCTGCAACAGGCCCATGTCCAGCGACAGCAACTCGACGCCTTTAAGCACCTGCGGCACTTCACCGGCAGCGATGCGCGAAGCGAGGCCTTCAACGATGGCGGTCTTACCGACACCGGCTTCACCGACCACGATCGGGTTGTTCTTGCGGCGACGGGCGAGGATGTCGACCATCTGACGGATCGCGCCGTCACGGCACAGCACCGGGTCGAGTTTGCCGTCGCGGGCCTGTTGGGTCAGGTTGTGGGTGAAGCGCTGCAACAGCGATTCGCCCTGCGCGGCCGGTTTGCCATTGGCCGCCGGTTGCTCTTTTTGCGACAGGGCAAACTCTTTCAGGCGATCGATGTTCAGCTTGGCGAGCAGCGGCTGATAACGGCTGCCGGCGTAGCGCATCGGGTTGCGCAGCAGCGCGAGAATCAGCGCGGCGTCTTCGACCTGGGTCTGGCCCAGTTCGAGGTTGGCCACCAGCAAGGCGTCTTGCAGCCATTGCACCAGTTCCGGAGCAAACACCGGATTGCGCGATGCGCTGTGTTCAACTCGCGACTGCAGTGCGGCGCTCAGTTCACCGGCGTCGACATCAGCATCCTGCAACGCGCGTGCGAGCAAGCCGTTAGGACGCTCGAGCAGGCCGAGCATCAGGTCTTCGACGAGGATCTTGCTGCCGCCACGGGCGACGCAACGCTCGGCCGAACGCTCCAGATCACGACGGGTTTCGGCGTCCAGCGCCTGGATGAGTTGTTGCAGGTCTACGTTGATCATGGCTCACGTCCTTAATGAATTTTGCTGCCCAGGGTCACCACGCCGTCCGCTTTTTCGCGGCCCAGCCAACTGGTCCAGCCGAGGCGACAGGCGTTCTGCTCACCGATGCGCAGTTCGCGGATTTCTTCCTGGCGCAAGACCAGGCGGATGTCGTAATCAAGCGGGTCACGCAGGGTGAACCGCACCAGCGCGCAGAGCGGCTGGTAACCAAAACCGATCGGCAGGAATTCATGGAATCGCTGCCAGTCGAGCTGGGTGATGTGAATGCGGAATTTGCCGCTGCGGTCGCGCACGTGCTCACCGAGCACGAGGTCTTCGCCGAGCACGCTGTTGTCGCGGCCCAAACGATTGCGCTGTTCTTCGAGAATTTCCACGCGACGCTCGATGCACTGCTCGATGACCAGGTCTTCGTGCTTGAAGTAGTACCGCAGCACGGCTTCGATCAACGCCGCCGAGTGCGCGCGCAAGCTGAGCAGACCGAGGTACGGCAACAGGCGCTTCCAGTTGAGTTCCTTGGCCTTGCGGATCTCGTCGCCGCCCAGGCCGATCAGCGCAAACAGCTGCGACGAGAACGGGTCGAGCGCGCCACTCTGGAAGCTCGCGCGATAGCGGTACTTGCGCCAGATCGGCAGCATCAGCCGTTGCAGGCGATGGTGGAACAGGTCGAGGAAATTGCGCGTCGGGTTGCCGTCCTCGCTGTCGCCCAGGGCCTGTTCGCCGTAGAACGCCGGCAACGGCGAACCCGAGCCCACCAGGCCGATCAGGTTGAAACGCATGCGCGCGCGCATCTGCCCGTGCTCTTCGAAAAACTCCACGCGATCGACGTCGCTGCGCGGAAAGCCCAGGCTCGGGTTGGCCTGGAACTCGACCTGATCGTACAGATCGTCTTCGCTCAGGTGCGGGTGTGCTTCGCGCAGCCGGTCAATCACCAGCAGCACGGCCTGAAACAGCGAGTACTCGCGTATTACCTTGGTCAGCCCGCTTAAAGCAGGGGCTGAAGGCCCATACGTGGTGTCCATTGGTACACCTCTCCCTGTGTGCTTTTTACGCGCAATTCATGGAATGAATTGAGACTGGCGTAAAGCGCGAAAAACTCGTTAAGAACCGAAGCGAAGACGAACAGGTCGCCCTCGCCGATGTACCCTTCCGGGTCGATGGTCAGCTCGGTGCGCAAACCGCGTACCGGCAGGCCACGGTGCAACCGATCGACGTGGTGATGCTTGATGTGCTTGAGGCCGCCGAGCAGGCGCTTGCTGACCTTTTCCGCGTGCTGGTCGTAGTAGCGCGGCAAGTCGTAGGTTTCGAGAATCACCTTCAACGCATTGACGTCGGCCAGCGACAGATAGTTAAGCGACATGTTGCTGATCAGCTTCCACAGGAAGTCACGGTTCAGCGGTGGCGCAAAACTCGAGGTCGCCGGGGTGATGTTGCGGAAACTCAAGAACTCCGGCGTCTCTTCGCAAGCCATGCAGATGTCGCCGAGCTTGAGCTTGCGCGGCAGGTTCTGGTTGGTGCACATCAGCTCGATCGACAGGGTTTCGTGGGCCTCGGTGTGGCGAATGCCGAAGCTCAGGTAGGTGTCGAGACCGTCGTGCAACAGCGACGAACGCTGGCGAATGCTGTAGTGCGGACGGCTGTTGGGCACGTCGAAACTCGGGTCGTGCTCAAAGGATTCGAACGGCACGTACTCCTGATAGCCAAGGCCGCCGGGCTTCCAGCCGGTCACCGTTTCCACCGAGAACACGCCGCAGTTTTCCAGGTCGTATTCCGCCGGTAGCAGCAGGTATTCGTCCTGTTTGCCATCGAGGCGAATCGGCAGTGCGTCGTGCGCAAACAGGTTGGCAATTGGCGTGCAGAACAGCTTCACGTTATCCAGCGTCGGGCGCATGCGCATGATGCCGCTCTTGCGAATGTCGAAACGCAATTCGAGGCCGCGCATCTGCTTGAGCGTGTCTTCGGGCAGCGCCTTGAGAATGTCCAGACCGTTGACGTCGACGAACAGGAACTTGTCCTGGAAGGCGAAGTATTCCTGCAGGTAGCGATAGCCACGGAAGGTGTTCAGCGGATACGGGATCAACGCTTCTTCTTCGGCAAAGCCCACTGGTTTGACCCGGTCACCCGGAATCTTGAACGCCATCGGCTTGCCGCTGACGCCATCAATGGGCTTGCCGGCGCCGTCGAGCGGGATCAGTTCGATGCCTTCAAGGTTGCGCAGCAGGCTCAGGTAAAGCATCTGGCTGATATATCGCTCACCGGCGAAGTGCAAGCGCAGTTTGCTCAGTTCCAGTTCACCGAGGTGACCATCGGCGCTCATTTCCAGACGCAGGCTGAGCAGCGAACCGTCGCCCTTCACCGAGTAATTCAGCGCGGCCAGATCCAGTGGCAACACTTCGGTCGGGTAGCAGGTGCGGAAGCGGCAACGCACGTCTTCGATCGGCACGCTTTCGATAGGGGTATCACGCTCGACTTTCAGCGCCGGCCCGGAGCGCTTCAGCGGGTCGAACTGCAAGATGCTGAACGCCGGCAGCGGGCGCATGTAGTTCGGCCACAGCAGTTGCATCAGCGAATGGCTGAGTTCCGGCAGCTCGTCATCGAGCTTCTGGCGCAAGCGCCCGGTCAGAAACGCAAAGCCTTCGAGCAACCGCTCCACGTCCGGATCCCGCCCGGCCTGCCCCAGATACGGGGCCAGCGCCGGACTACGCTCGGCGAAACGGCGACCGAGTTGGCGCAGAGCGGTGAGTTCGCTTTGGTAGTAGTGGTTAAAGGACACGGGTTACCTGCCTGGTAGTGGAACTCATCAAAAAAATATCCTGTAGAGCGCCGGCTTAAATAAAGCTTCGGGAGTGCCACCGCTCAAAATTCAAGCGCAGCACAAACGCCAAGAAGCTCATACTGGTAGTGAGGCCACCGTAGGCAAATGCTCGCACCGGGTTGTCTGGCAAGAAATAAAACAACACAACACTCAGCATTACTGCTATCCCTAGCAGCTTGAATAAAACCCTTGGAATAAAGAAAATTATAAAATTTACAAATATAAAAAAATAAAAAACCAGCTCTGCAACACCACCTATTGCTGCCCCCTATCTGTAAAGCCCACATGCAACTTGTAATAAACAACACCAACATCGTGCACGTAGAAATACAAAAAACCAACAAGCAGATAAATAGCGGCACCAATGATAACTTTCACAATCATGCTTCCCATGTTTTGTATTTTGCCAACAGGCCTGCATCAATTGACGTTTTTAGCCGCACATTAGAGGCTGGCTTGTACACGGTACTTGCAACTGTTGCACCGTCGATCCCAAATCTTTGACCACTCAGGGGTCTTTTTTCTAGTACCAGTTCAAAGTTCTCGGAAGCCCACAAACAAGCCCTGATAATTATGAAGTTATCGTAGACATTCTCACTACCATCATCGCTGCCGCCGATTGTTCCATCTGCCCAATCCAAGCCAGTCTGGCCCGTCTTCCTAATCGCGGAATCAATTTCTCGGGTTTCTTCCCAATATTTGCGAAAGGTATCCACTGCGAATGGAATTTGCCCTAGCCCATCTGTCCAGTAAGGATCACCTTCAACTAGACAAAGAAGATATTTTGCCCCACCTTCAGGTTGTTTTTTCCAATCACCCGGAAGATTCTTATAGTAAGCGAACGAAGGCCTATCTACGATTGCAAAGTCAATAATTGATTGCCACGTATGCTGTCGATAAGCGTCGTAAACTTCCGAGCCCTCAACATTGCTATTCGGGTTAACCCACAACCGCTCGCGGTAGAAATCAGCCAGCGGCTCAAACCACTGAATTTTTTCAGCGTATAATTTTTCAGCGCTCATGATGCGAAAAGGCTTATCACAAACATCTGGTTTTACAGCGAATAGAGGCACGCCATTAGAACGAGTCACCAACCACGCTTCAGGGAGATTTAAAGTTCCAGGATCCGTGTCGTTACTGGCGGTCGTTTTGTCATCAAGCCTTAACGCAGTAGCACCATCTTCGGTAACAAAGGTATAAGGCACACCACCAATTTCAACTATCGTTTCCAAGATCTTACTCCGATGTTACAAAGATCGAGACGGGCTCAGGTTTCTGTCCAGTTGAGAAACTGGCAGAAGTTCCTGCGACTGCAGTACCAAACTTCTCGATCCCACTTTCCGAAACTATTTTGTAGTTCAGTCCTTCAACCGTTTTCCCACTGGCAGTTTTAAAGGCAAAAACACGATTGAATATTCCCGGAATAATCACAGGCAACGGCGGCACAAACGGCGCCGGCGAATGCGAATTCCCGATAATCACCGTCGAAGACCCAGCCGTAACCTTGTTGCCGTGGGAGCCAACGGAATCAACCGTGACAGCAGACTTGCCGTTGATTTTCACCGTCGTGGCCAAACCGCCGACCATCGCACCACCACACGCGGAGGCATCGCCTTCGCGGGCGGCCGCGAGGCCGTCGAAGAACACGTCGCCAGAACCAGCGGCGATCGGGTTGGTACCGTGGCCGGGGAGCGGGCAAGCGGTGGGGTCGGATACGCGTGCTGCGGGTTTGCCAGACATCGGGGTTATCCTTAGGTGACCTTCACTTGACCGCTGCCATCCAGGCGCGCGGAAAAACTGACCTGACGCTTGAAACCTTCAACTTCCAGCAGGCCTTCGATACTGAAGGACAGGCGAAGCTGATCGTGATCACGCGGCAGGGAAATGACACGCACGTTGCTCAGGCGCGGCTCGTAGGCTTCGATGAAGTTTTCGATAGCCAGACGGGCCTGACTCAGGGAGTCGTGCAGGCTCAGGCGCATGTCATTGAGATCGGGCAACCCGTAGTCGGACAGCGTTTGCACGCTGCCGGCCCGGGTGCTGAGCATTTTGGCCAGATGGGCAGCCACTGACGCCATGGCACAAGCCTCAAGGCTGTTGCCCTTGCGTAGTTGCGCGTCGCCGTTGAGGCGTTCGAACAGGCTGCCGTATCCGTCCATGAGTCGCTCTTACTCTTTGTCCAGCTTGCCAACCAGCGACAGGGTGAAATCGGCACCCATGTACTTGAAGTGCGGACGCACGTTCAAGCTCACGCGGTACCAGCCTGGCTCGCCTTCAACGTCGCTGACGATGATTTGCGCAGCGCGCAGCGGACGACGGCCACGTACTTCGGCGCTCGGGTTTTCCTGGTCGGCAACGTACTGACGGATCCACTTGTTGAGTTCCAGCTCGAGGTCGGTACGTTCTTTCCACGAACCGAGTTGCTCGCGCTGCAGCACTTTCAAGTAGTGAGCCAGGCGGTTGACGATCATCATGTACGGCAGTTGGGTGCCGAGCTTGTAGTTCAGCTCTGCCGCCTTGCCTTCTGCGCTGATGCCGAAGAACTTCGGCTTCTGCACCGAGCTTGCGGAGAAGAACGCCGCGTTGTCGGAGCCTTTACGCATGGTCAGGGAGATGAAGCCTTCCTCGGCCAGTTCGTATTCACGACGGTCGCTGACCAGAACCTCGGTAGGGATCTTGGTTTCGATTTCGCCCATGCTTTCGAAGTGGTGCAACGGCAGGTCTTCAACCGCGCCGCCGCTCTGCGGGCCGATGATGTTCGGGCACCAGCGGAATTTGGCGAAGCTGTCGGTCAGCTTGGTGCCGAACGCGTAAGCGGTGTTGCCCCACAGGTAGTGCTCGTGGCTATTGGCAACGGTTTCCTTGTACACGAACGATTTGACCGGGTTTTCTTCCGGATCGTACGGGTTACGCAGCAGGAAACGCGGCACGGTCAGGCCAACATAGCGGGAGTCTTCCGAGGTACGGAAGCTCTGCCATTTGGCGAATTGCGGGCCTTCGAAGTGGTCTTTCAGATCTTTCAGATCCGGCAGGCCGGTGAAGCTTTCCAGACCGAAGAATTTCGGACCGGCAGCGGCGATGAACGGCGCGTGGGACATGCAGGCTACGCTGGACACGTACTGCATCAATTTCACGTCCGGCGAGCTTGGGGACATGTAGTAGTTGGCGATGATCGCGCCAACTGGCTGTCCACCGAACTGGCCGTATTCAGCGGTGTAGATGTGCTTGTACAGGCCCGACTGCATGACTTCCGGCGAATCTTCGAAATCGTCCAGCAGGTCGTCTTTGGAGACGTTGAGGATTTCGATCTTGATGTTTTCGCGGAAGTTGGTGCGATCGACCAGCAACTGCAGACCACGCCATGCCGATTCCAGCGACTGGAAGTCCGGGTGGTGAAGGATTTCGTCCATCTGACGGCTGAGCTTGGCATCGATCTCGGCGATCATGCGGTCAACCATGGCTTTCTTGACCGGCTCACCGTTGTTCTGCGGCTTGAGCAGTTCTTCGATGAACGCCGACACACCGCGCTTGGCGATGTCGTAGGCTTCGTCGTCCGGGGTCAGACGGGTTTCGGCGATGATGCTGTCGAGAATGCTGTACTCGCCGTTTTCGGCGCTCTTCTCTTGTGCTGCGCTAGTGCTCATTGTGTTGGCTTCCTTGGCTGGAGTCTCAGGCGTCCGGGGCTGCGGCGTTCAGGCCCAGCTCACCGAGTACGCGACCGCGGGATTCGTCGTCGGCGAGCACGCCTTCGATCGCTTTACGGAACGCAGGTGCGTTACCCAGCGGGCCTTTGAGGGCCACCAGCGCATCGCGCAGTTCCATCAGTTTTTTCAGCTCAGGCACTTGCTCGACCAGGCTGGCCGGGTTGAAGTCCTTCATCGAATTGACGCGCAGTTGCACAGCCAGCTCGTCGGCGTCGCCATCTTCCTGCAGACGGTTCGGTACGCTCAGTGTCAGTTGCAGCTCTTGCTTGGCCAGCACTTCGTCGAAGGTCATCTTGTCGATGCTGATCGGCTTGCGATCTTCGATTTTGCGCTCGTCCTTGCGGTGGGTGTAGTCACCGATTGCCAGCAGCTTCAGCGGCAGTTCAATCTCTTCCTGAGCACCGCCGGTGGCGGGTTTGAAGGTGACGTTGATGCGTTCCTTGGGGGCTACCGAGCCTTCTTTGGCCATGGCTTTTCTCCTTGCGGTTGTGGCCCTGGGGCCTATTCGAGTACCACTTCGAGATCGAGGTGGCACAGCCTGCGATAAATCTCTTCCTTGCGTTCACGTACGGCATGGTTCTGCGGCAACAACTCGCAGCAACTGTGCAGCAGGTGCAGCACTTCCAATGCAAGATCGGGCTCCCAGGCGTGCAGGCCTGAGTCCTGTAATGTCTGATCGAGGGTTTCCAGCTGGTTCTTGGCCAGTTCGTATTTCTTGGCCATGAAGCACAGGCGCGCGAGGGCGAACTGCCAGAAGAACCGTTCGCGGCCGCCATGGGCCGACTGCAAGCCTTGCTTGAGCGTCTGCACGGCAGGCTTCAAGCCTTCCTTGCGCAGCAGTGGCAGAACTTCTTCGAGGGCTTTTTCCCAGGCCGGCTGGGTTTCGACGTTTTCGCTTTCGACCTTGCGCGGCGCGCTGGCGCTTTGCAGGTGCGGCATGACGTTGGCGGCGATCCACGCCCGGGTAGACGGATCGGCAAACGGCGCGCCGTCATGGAAGCGCAATTCGACAATGCCGGGCAGGCGCTGAATCAAAAGCGCGAAGTGGATTTCCACTTCGCGCATGGCCAGCTCGGCGTTGAGGTTCTGGAGACATTCCCAGACCATCCTCTGGCCATCGAACCAGAACGGCGCCTTCGCCAGGCTCGCCTCCAGTTCCACCAGCAGGTCGGCGTATTTGCCCTGATCGAAACGGTCCTGGTAGAGCTTGAGTTTTTCCAGCGGCAGACCGCGCAACACGGTGATCTGCTCGGCGTTGCGTTCGGGCACGGCGTCGATGGTCATCCACAGCAACGTGCGGTTCAGGCGCAGGGCGCGCAGGTCGGTGGCTTTCTGTTTGAGCCACCAGGCGCACAGCGGACGGGCGCTGTCCTGCTGGGCGCGCAGGGCTTTGTGCGCGTCTCTTTCGTTGTCGATCGGTGCGCCGGGGGCGAGCAACTGGCTGGCGGCCTGCTTGACCTGCGCCACCGCCGCACCGACGACGCCAGGGGCCGGCTGGTTGTCGGCCGCACGCTGGATCATGGTTTTCAGGCGACGGGAGATCGGCAGCAACAGCGGCGAGTCGTCGCCCAAATGCTCGGCACACGCGGCTTCGAGGCCGGACAGGTGCTCGGAGAGCTGCCGGAACATCGGCAGCTGCTCTTTGATCGCGATGTTTTCGGTGATCACCTGCTCGAGACGCGGCACCAGCCAGCCAATGGCGGCGGCACGGGTGCGGGGTTTGAGCGGGTGAACGTCGGCCCAGTTGTTTTCCGACAGATGGTGCAGCAGACCGAGGCCGGCCAGTAGCCCTGGGAAGGATTCACGCTGATACAGCGACCAGGTCAGCCAGGCGCCGACACGCAGATCCTTGGATTGGGTGCGCAGGAGGTTTTCGCTGTTTTCGCGAATTTTCAGCCAGTCGATCTGCCCGCTTTCGTGCATCGACGAGGCTTTGGCCAGCTCACTTTCCAGGGCCTCGAATTCGCTCGAAAAGCGTACGTCTTCGCCCGCAAAATTCTCTTTGGAAACAGAGACTTTCGCGAGTTCGAGGTAATGGGCGGAAAGTTTGCTTGAGTAGGACATCCATGGCCTTTAATTGGATTACAGTCGTGCGCCTATTGGAGTTTCAGCGGCGCGGGACAGTATCGAAGAGCAGTGACGCGACTCATCCAATTGAGTGTGTGCTCTATCAAGTGCGCGCATCGTAATCACAATGATGGCCACTAGCAAGCATCCGATCAAACAACAAGACGAAGTGTTCTTTAATTGCTGTAGGAGGTTTCCCTATATTCAGTCAGGGAATCCCTGACACGTTCTTTTTAATCAGTCACGCGCAGAGACAACCTGAAAACCTTGATTTAGAGCGCTCGTTCCAGATCCCCCTCACCACGTAAAAAGGGCCGTAGCGGAATGGCGCAGAGCATGACAAGTTTTGAAAAAACTGGATGTAGGATTATTCCTAAAGACCTTGGTATTGATTCAACAAAACGCAGTGAGACAACGAACAATTAAAAAAGTGCCATCATTTTGATGGCCTCTATATATAGAGCCTGTCTTCATTATTTAGGAGGGGCGATAGCTATCAAATGAAACGAATACCGAATAGGTACTAACGTTTAGATCCGAACTGTATGTCTGTATAAATCACCAGGCACAAAAAATGGGCATCCGACCGCAATCGGTATGCCCATTTTTTTATACAGCGCCCCCGCGATTGAGGGAGTTCGCCGTATTAAGGATTGACGCTGTCTTTCAACGACTTGCCTGGCTTGAACGCTACAGTGTTGCTGGCCTTGATTTTCACCGGCTCACCGGTCTGCGGGTTTTTGCCGGTGCGCGCACCGCGATGGCGTTGCAGGAAGGTGCCGAAGCCCACCAGCGTGACGCTGTCCTTGCGGTGCAGAGCGCCGGTGATTTCTTCGAGAACGGCGTTGAGTACGCGGTTGGCCTGTTCTTTGGTCAGATCTGCTTTTTCAGCGATTGCAGCGGCGAGTTCTGGTTTACGCATTAGTGAAGCCCCTTTGACGGTTTTTTGTTGTTATGTCCGTGCTGTTCTCGTTGGAACAGCGCCCAAGGCGCCGCAGGCTCTACTCTGCGGCAGACGGGAGTGAGAATGGCACGCGGACAAGGCCTGCGCCAGTCTCACTACGACCTTTGTGGGGGCAAAACCGGGGTGATTCCGACAGAACGACCGGTATTTACGCCAGTAGGGCCGGAAGCTGTTTGTTCAGGGCAAGTTTTTCCATGACCGCCGCGCCCGTCAGCGCGTAACCCAGCAACTGACCGTCGGCGCTGTGGCACAGGGCTTTGATGTCGCCACCCTGCCCTTCGACGCTCCAGACGCCCTCGCTGCCCCGTGGCGGTGGCGAAACTACCAGCGGACACACCGGAGTTTTTACGGTGATCGGCATCGGACCGTAGTTCACGGCGGTGGGGTTTCCTGCCAGGGTTTGTGCCAGCGCTCGCGCACAGCTCATGAGGGGCATCACGTACAGCAGATTCAGCCCATCGACCTCGGCACAGTCGCCCAGCGCATAGATATTGGCGTGGGACGTCTTCAAATGCCGGTCGACGACGACGCCGCGATTGACCTGCACGCCGGCAGCCGCTGCCAGATCGATGCGTGGACGCAGGCCGATCGCCGAGACCACCACATCGCAGGCGATGACCTGACCGTCGGACAGATGCGCTTCGAGGCCGTCAGCGACTTTCTGCAAGCGCGTCAGCACCGGGCCGAGGTGGAATTTTGCCCCGAGGCTTTCCAGCCCTGCCTGTACCGCTGCCGCAGCGGCCGGATGGAGCAAGGTCGGCATGACTTGTTCGCACGGCGCGACCAGTTGCACTTCATAGCCACCTAGGATCAGGTCGTTGGCGAATTCGCAGCCAATCAGACCAGCGCCGAGCAGCAATACCCGGCGTTTGCCGGCCGCTGCCGCGCGAAAACGTGCGTATTCTTCGAGATCATTGATCGGGAACACCAGATCGCTGCCGTCACCCTCGATCGGTACGCGAACGGTTTCCGCGCCCCAGGCGAGAATAAGGTCGCGGTAGGGCACGGCTTCTTCGCCGATCCACAGGCGCTTGTGGCCGGCGTCGATGCCGCTGATGCGCGTGTGGGTGCGCACTTCGGCTTTCAACTGCTCGGCCATTGCGCCGGGTTCGGCCATGCTCAGGCCATCGGCGTCCTTGTTCTTGCCGAAACCGGTGGAGAGCATCGGCTTGGAGTAAGAGCGGCCGTCATCTGCGGTAATCAACAGCAGCGGGGTTTCGCTATCGAGTTTGCGAAACTCGCGAGCCAGGTTATAGCCGGCCAGCCCAGTGCCAACGATGACGACAGGTGCGCTCATGCCTTACTCCTTCACTTTGCTTAGTTGATTTCGATCATTTCGAAGTCCATCTTGCCGACGCCGCAGTCCGGGCACAGCCAGTCTTCGGGGACGTCCTGCCACAGGGTGCCCGGCGCGATGCCGTCATCCGGCCAGCCATCGGCTTCGTTGTAGATCAGGCCGCAGACCACACATTGCCACTTTTTCATTCAGGTACTTCCTCAGGGTTCAGGCTTATTACCGGCGCGGAGGGTCGATGGGTGTTGCGCTGCCATCCGGCTCAGGGCGTTTTGTACTGATGGAGCCCGGCAGATGCAAGCCTGTTCGGCGCAATGGCGCTCCGGATCAATCAAAATCGCAACGCGCCATGGTAAGCTCGCCGCCTCATTTGCGGCCAATAATGACTCATTGTGCAACATTCAAATGCCTGCCCGGCCCCGCTCTGGCTGACTCAAAGCCAACTGACGCCCCTCCCCGATTCGTTGACCCTGAACTGGTTGTTCGACGAAGGCTCGCTGACCCGCCGACTGACGCGGCTGTCCAACGATGGCTTCAGCGTGACCCCGTTATTCGAGGGCTGGGACATCCTGCGCGCCGACGAATGCGCGGCCTTGAACCTGGCCGAAGGCAGCGAAGGCTGGGTGCGCGAAGTGTATTTGCGCGGGCATGACGAGGCCTGGGTGTTTGCCCGCAGCGTGGCCTCACGCGCCGCTTTGCAGGGCGACGGTTTGCACATGGATGAACTGGGCAGCCGCTCGCTGGGCGAACTGCTGTTTTGCGATCAGGCCTTCCTACGCCGCGCCATCGAAGTGTGTCACTACCCTGAAGCATGGCTGCCGCCTGCCGCCAAAGCACCGCAGCTGTGGGGCCGCCGTTCGCGGTTCGACCGTGGCGCGCTGAGCGTGCTGGTTGCAGAAATCTTCTTGCCGAGCCTGTGGAGCGCCGCCCGCGCCCATCCGGAGAATTGCTGATGTATCAGAGCCTGCTCAAGTCCCTGAACCGTTTGAACCCGCGCGCCTGGGATTTCATTCAGTTGACCCGGATGGACAAGCCGATCGGCATTTATCTGCTGCTGTGGCCGACGTTGTGGGCGCTGTGGATTGCCGGCAAAGGCTCGCCGTCGCTGGCCAACGTGGTGATTTTCGTCCTTGGCGTGATACTGACCCGCGCCGGTGGTTGCGTGATCAACGACTGGGCCGATCGCAAGGTCGACGGTCACGTCAAACGCACCGCGCAACGACCACTGGCGAGCGGCAAGATCAGTTCGAAAGAGGCGCTGGTGTTCTTCGCGCTGCTGATGGGCGTGAGTTTCCTGCTGGTGCTGTGCACCAATGCGCCAACGATCTGGCTATCGCTGGGCGGTTTGGCGCTGGCCTTCACTTACCCGTTCATGAAGCGCTACACCTATTACCCGCAAGTGGTGCTGGGCGCGGCGTTTTCCTGGGGCATGCCGATGGCGTTTACCGCCGAGACCGGCGAACTGCCGGCGGCGGCCTGGCTGCTGTGGATCGCCAATCTGTTGTGGACGGTGGGTTACGACACCTATTACGCGATGACCGACCGCGATGACGACTTGAAGATCGGCGTGAAATCCACGGCGATCCTGTTCGGTGAGGCGGATCGGGTGATCATTCTGAGCTTGCAGGCGTTGTCGCTGGGCTGCCTGTTGTTGGCGGGGTCGAAGTTCGAGCTGGGGGTGTGGTTCCACCTTGGTCTGCTGGTGGCTGCCGGTTGTTACGCGTGGGAATTCTGGTACACCCGCGATCGCGACCGGATGCGCTGCTTCAAGGCGTTTTTGCACAACCACTGGGCCGGGTTGGCGATATTCGTCGGGATCGTGCTGGACTACGCGCTGCGCTAAACACCAAACCTTGCAGGAGCCGAGCTTGCTCGCGAAAACGGTGTGTCAGTTAACGAATTGGCTGACTGACACGGCGCTTTCGCGAGCAAGCTCGGCTCCTACAAAGGCAATGCGGTTACTTGGCTTTGGCGACTTTCCAGGCGCCGTCCATTTTCCCTTCACCGGTCATGTCACCGGCCTTCTTGTCCATCTTGAAGGTGTACAACGGCATACCTTGATAGGCCCATTGCATCTTGCCGTCATCGCGCTTGATTACCGTCCAGTCGCCCATCGACTTGTCGCCGGCAGTCGCCATGAGTGGTGGCCAGTTTTCGGCGCACTTGTCGTTGCACATCGACTTGCCACCTGAGTCCTTGGCGAAGGTGTACAGGGTCATGCCGTGGTGATCGGTGTACATGCCGTCTTTTTCCATCGCAGGATCCGCAGCCATGGCAAATCCAGGCAAAGTCAGGGCCGCAGCCATCAGCAGGGCTTTGAAAGAAACAGTCATTTGAGTCATGGAAACCTTCTTTTGTGGTTGTCAGGATTCGGACTTAGAGCTTAGTTCAGGATTTGCACAATCGCCGCCGGACTAAAATACTGTCACACGACTGCAATAATTCCGTTATCTAATGCGGCGCAAGACAGTTAAATGACAAGAGGATTAAGGCATGGTTGGCAGGAGCATTCTGATCGTCGACGACGAAGCGCCCATTCGCGAAATGATCGCCGTTGCGTTGGAAATGGCCGGCTATGACTGCCTCGAGGCGGAGAACTCGCAGCAGGCGCACGCCATCATCGTCGACCGCAAGCCGGACCTGATCCTGCTCGACTGGATGCTGCCCGGCACTTCCGGCATCGAACTGGCCCGCCGCCTCAAGCGTGACGAGCTGACTGGGGACATCCCGATCATCATGCTTACCGCCAAGGGCGAAGAGGACAACAAGATCCAGGGTCTGGAAGTCGGCGCCGACGACTACATCACCAAACCGTTTTCCCCGCGTGAACTGGTCGCCCGCCTCAAAGCTGTGCTGCGCCGCGCCGGACCGACCGATGGCGAAGCGCCGATTGAAGTCGGTGGCTTGCTGCTCGACCCGATCAGCCACCGTGTGACCATCGACGGCAAACCGGCCGAGATGGGCCCGACCGAATACCGTCTGCTGCAATTCTTCATGACCCACCAGGAACGCGCCTACACCCGTGGCCAGTTGCTGGATCAAGTCTGGGGCGGCAACGTCTACGTTGAAGAACGCACCGTCGACGTGCACATCCGCCGTCTGCGCAAGGCCCTCGGCGACGCCTACGAAAATCTGGTACAAACCGTGCGCGGTACCGGTTACCGGTTTTCCACCAAAGCGTAAAAAAGCAGCTGCACGCTTCTGGCTATAAGCGGCAAGAAACAACGAGCCGCTGTGCCTTGCAGCTTGCGGCTTGAAACTTGAAGCTGCGTTTAAGGACGCCCCGTGAATCAAAACTGGCATGGCACCCTGATTCGCCACATGCTGCTGCTGGTCACCGCGTGTCTGGTGATCGGCCTGATCACCGGCTATTACGGCTGGAGCCTCGCGGCGGGTCTGGGTATTTATCTGGGCTGGACGCTCAAGCAATTGCTGCGCCTGCACGAGTGGCTGCGCCAGCACCAACCCGACGAAGCACCGCCCGACGGCTATGGCCTGTGGGGCGAAGTGTTCGACAGCATCTACCACCTGCAACGCCGCGACCAACGCGTGCGTGGGCGCCTGCAAGCGGTGATCGACCGGGTGCAGGAGTCCACCGCTGCGCTGAAAGACGCGGTGATCATGCTCGACAGCGACGGCAACCTGGAATGGTGGAACCGCGCCGCCGAAACCCTTCTCGGCCTCAAGACCCCGCAAGACAGCGGCCAACCGGTAACCAACCTGGTACGGCATCCGCGCTTCAAGGAATACTTCGAGCAGGAAAGTTACGCCGAGCCGCTGGAAATCCCTTCGCCGACCAATGATCGCGTGCGCATTCAGTTGTACCTCACCCGCTATGGCAACAATGAACACTTGATGCTGGTGCGCGACGTCACGCGCATTCATCAGCTTGAGCAAATGCGCAAAGACTTCATCGCCAACGTTTCCCACGAACTGCGCACCCCGCTGACAGTGATCTGCGGTTATCTGGAAACCCTGCTCGACAACGTCGAAGACGTGAACCCACGCTGGAGTCGAGCCCTGCAACAGATGCAGCAACAGGGCGGGCGCATGCAGACGCTGCTCAATGATCTGTTGTTGCTGGCGAAGCTGGAAGCCACCGACTACCCGTCGGACAACCAGCCGATCCATGTCGATACATTGCTGCAATCGATCAAGAGCGATGCGCAGCAGCTGTCCGGTTCGAAAAACCAGCGCATCACCCTCGAAGCCGACGCCAGCCTGCTGCTCAAGGGCAGCGAGGCGGAATTGCGCAGTGCGTTTTCCAACCTGGTGTTCAACGCGGTGAAGTACACCCCGGCCGAAGGCAACATCCGCGTCCGCTGGTGGGGCGACGAACAAGGTGCGCACCTGAGCGTGCAGGATTCCGGGATCGGCATCGACAGCAAACACCTGCCGCGCCTGACCGAACGCTTCTATCGCGTCGACTCCAGCCGCAACTCCAACACCGGCGGCACCGGCCTGGGCCTGGCCATCGTCAAACACGTGTTGTTGCGCCATCGCGCGCGCATGGAGATCAGCAGCGTGCCCGGTCACGGCAGCACGTTCACCTGCCATTTCGCCCCGGCGCAAGTCGCTCCAGTGCGGATAAACAGCGCCGCCGAGTAGAGCGCCACTAGGCAATCGCCCAGTCAGCCGCTACATTGGCTGACTTGTGCCTGCCTTTCAGGCGCGGCTTTTACTTCTTTCGAATCACACGGAACCCGCAAAACTCCATCATGGACCCTTCCCCTGGCTTGTCCCTCGCAACAATATTCGCCGATTTCGGCATGATCCTTTTTGCTCTGATCCTGGTTTTGCTCAACGGCTTCTTCGTTGCGGCAGAGTTCGCCATGGTCAAACTGCGCTCGACCCGGGTCGAGGCCATCGCTGATAAAAACGGCTGGCGCGGGCACATCCTGCGCACCGTACACAGTCAGCTCGATGCGTACCTCTCGGCGTGTCAGTTGGGTATCACCCTGGCCTCGCTCGGCCTTGGCTGGGTCGGTGAGCCGGCGTTCGCGCATATTCTCGAGCCGTTGCTCAGCGCGGTCGGCGTGCAATCGCCGGAAATCGTCAAAGGTGTGTCGTTCTTCACTGCGTTCTTCATCATTTCGTACCTGCACATCGTCGTCGGCGAGTTGGCCCCAAAATCGTGGGCGATTCGCAAACCCGAGTTGCTGTCGCTGTGGACGGCGGTGCCGCTGTACCTGTTCTACTGGGCAATGTACCCGGCGATTTACCTGCTCAACGCCAGCGCCAACGCGATTCTGCGTATCGCCGGCCAAGGTGAACCCGGCCCGCACCACGAACACCATTACAGCCGCGAAGAACTGAAACTGATCCTGCACTCCAGCCGTGGCCAGGATCCGAGCGATCAGGGCATGCGCGTACTGGCTTCGGCGGTGGAAATGGGCGAGCTGGAAGTGGTCGACTGGGCCAACTCCCGCGAAGACCTGATCACGCTGGAATTCAACGCGCCGCTGAAAGAAATCCTGGCGATGTTCCGTCGCCACAAGTTCAGCCGTTATCCGGTGTACGACAGCGAGCGTCAGGAGTTCGTCGGCCTGCTGCACATCAAGGATCTGCTGCTGGAATTGGCGGCGCTGGATCACATTCCCGAGTCGTTCAACCTGGCTGAACTGACCCGTCCGCTGGAGCGCGTATCGCGGCACATGCCGCTGTCGCAGTTGCTGGAGCAGTTCCGCAAGGGCGGCTCGCACTTCGCCGTGGTCGAGGAGGCTGACGGCAACATCATCGGCTACCTGACCATGGAAGACGTGCTGGAAGTGCTGGTCGGCGACATCCAGGACGAACACCGCAAGGCTGAGCGCGGCATTCTTGCCTATCAGCCCGGCAAGTTGCTGGTGCGTGGCGACACGCCGTTGTTCAAGGTTGAACGCCTGCTCGGTATCGACCTCGACCACATCGAAGCGGAAACCCTCGCCGGGCTGATCTACGAAACCCTGAAACGGGTACCGGAAGAGGAAGAAGTGCTGGAAGTCGAAGGGCTGCGGATCATCATCAAGAAGATGAAAGGGCCGAAGATTGTGCTGGCGAAGGTGTTGATGCTGGATTGATGGGTGGTCTGGGGGAGGCTTCTGTGGTGAGGGGATTTATCCCCGATGGGCTGCGAAGCGGCCCTGAATCTGCATTCGTATAGCATCTGACACAATGCATTCAATGGTTTTGGGACGGCTGCGCCCTCCATCGGGGATAAATCCCCTCTCCACAAAAGCCATCCGGATCTGATCCCTCGTGTGTTTACTGTTTGCCCAGCGCAAAGTTGGGCAATGCTCCCAGTGGCTGGTTGAACTGATACGGAATCGACACCAGCCCCGCTCCGCTGTTGCGCTGCACCACGAAGTGCAGGTGCGGGCCGCTGCTGTTGCCGGTGTTGCCCGACAGCGCCAACGGACTGCCGACCGTCACCCTTTGCCCTTCACGTACGCTCACCGAACCTTGCTTGAGGTGCAGGTACACGCCCATCGTGCCGTCATCGTGCAGCACCCGCACAAAGTTGCCCGACGCATCGTTGCCGCGCCCGCTCTGTGAATTCTCGGTTTTCACCACCACCCCTGCCCGCGCAGCAATGATCGGTGTGCCGACCGGCATGGCGATGTCCATCGCATATTTGTTCTTCGGCCCGTAGTGGCTGTATTGGCCGTTGGCACCCTGACTCAAGCGGAACGGCCCGCCACGCCACGGCAGCGGATAGCGATAACCCTGCGCGGTGCCAGCGGGATCACCGAGGGAATACTGGAACTGCGGCGTGTACACCAGTGGCTTGCCACCGGACACCGCCGTCAGCAACGCCAACCGCGTATTGCTGCGCGCCGGCAGCACCCGGCGGATGGTTTGCGCCGGCGCGCCACGCACGTTGCTCATGCCGGTAAACGCCAGCGCCACCTCGACCGGCGCATACAGGTCGTTGCGCACGAACACCACGTCGGTGCCCCTCTGCTTTTTGATGTCGAGGTACACCTGACGGTCCAGACGTTCGACCATCCGATCCTGAAAGACGAACACCTGCGAGCCTTTGCTCGGTCGGTCGCTGTAGGAGACAACGCCGTTGGCATCAGTGGATTTGTAAATGGTCATGGCCACAGCCGAGGTGGAGGCCATGAAGAGACCACAGAAAAACAGCAGGCGCGCGAGCATGGGCAAAAGTCTGTCTAAGTAAGGCCTGGAAGAGAGCCTAGCAGCTGAGACAGACCAGGGTAGTCGACAGATGTTTCAAATTGGGCAACGCGGGAGATCGGTGGTGCTTTTGATGGCCCCTTCGCGAGCAGGCTCACTCCTACATTGGAATGCATTTCCAATGTGGGAGCGAGCCTGCTCGCGAAGACGGACTTTCCGGCGACGCGAATTACGCGCCGGGCACGAAGTGCTTCTGCGCCGTGCCGCGAGCGATCAGACGGGAGATGTAGTCGAGCTTCTGCGCGTCCTGATCGACGAAGCGGAAAGTCAGTTGCAGCCAGTCGCTGTCGGCTTTCTGCTCGTGGGCGACGATGGCGTGCAGGTAGCCATTGAGGCGGGCGATTTCGGCGTTGTCGCCCTGCTCCAGGTCGAGTACGGCGCTGTCGAGGATCTGCGGCAGCGTGTCGGTGCGTTTCACCACCAGCAGCGCTTCCTTGATGCTCAGCGCCTTGATCACGCATTGCTGGTTGCCGCTTGGCAGGCGCAACTGGCCCTGACCGCGACCACCGGCCGGCGCTTTCGACGCGGCGGGTGCCTGCACTGGCGGGCTGTTGAGCAGACCACGGGACGGCGCAGCGGCGGGTGCTGGAGCAGCAGCGGCAGGCTTGGCGAACGGATTGACCGCAGCGGCCGCCGGAGCACCACCGACCACGGCAGGTTTACCGCCGGTCAAAGCGCTCAGGGAATCGTTGCCGAACGCCGAGTTCATCTTGGTCGGCGCGCTGTTCATCAGGGTGTCGAGTTTGCCGACCTTGTTCAGCGCCTGCTTGACCTTGGTCAGCAGCTGCTCGTTGGTGAATGGCTTGCTGACGTAACCGGAAACGCCGGCCTGAATCGCCTGCACGACGTTTTCCTTGTCGCCCCGGCTGGTGACCATGACAAACGGCATGGTCTTGAGATTGTCTTGCTCGCGGCACCAGGTCAGCAGTTCAAGACCGGACATTTCCGGCATTTCCCAGTCGCACAGGACCAGGTCGAACGCTTCTCTGGCCAGCATCGCTTGAGCTTTTTTGCCGTTGACGGCGTCCTCGGTGCGGATCCCCGGGAAGTAATTACGCAGGCACTTTTTTACCAGGTCACGAATGAACGAAGCATCGTCCACGACCAACACACTGATCTTGCTCATCCAACACCCCTATAAAAATCCCGGCAAGCATACCGCTTTTACTGATGGCACATTGCCAACAATCTTCAGTCACGCCGGGACTTTTCGTTCGCGGGTGCTGCTTTTCAATTCGATTCTTTGTTCGATAACCGTAAACAAAAACGCCCGGCCAAAGGGCCGGGCGCTTTTCTCAGGCAATCTTACTTATCGTCAGCATCGCCCGGAACATTAGCGGTTTCGCCGCTTGTGCCTTGAACTTCTTCCTTCATGCGCTTGAGGCCCATATGACGCACGTCGGTGCCGCGCACCAGGTAGATGACCAATTCGGAGATGTTGCGCGCGTGATCGCCGATGCGCTCCAGGGAACGCAGCACCCAGATGATGCTCAAGACCCGCGAGATAGAGCGCGGGTCTTCCATCATGTAGGTCGCCAGCTCGCGCAGCGCGGTCTTGTATTCGCGGTCGATGATCTTGTCGTACTGCGCCACCGACAGTGCCAGATCGGCATCGAAGCGGGCAAACGCGTCGAGCGCATCGCGGACCATGTTGCGCACCTGGTCGCCGATGTGGCGAACCTCGACGTAACCGCGTGGCGCTTCACCTTCTTCGCAGAGCTGAATCGCACGGCGGGCGATCTTGGTCGCTTCGTCGCCGATGCGCTCGAGGTCGATCACCGACTTGGAGATGCTGATAATCAGACGCAAGTCAGACGCTGCCGGCTGACGACGGGCGAGAATGCGCAGGCATTCTTCGTCGATGTTGCGTTCCATCTGGTTGATCTGGTCGTCGATCTCGCGCACCTGCTGAGCCAGGCCGGAGTCGGCCTCGATCAGCGCGGTCACCGCGTCGTTGACCTGCTTCTCGACCAGCCCGCCCATGGCCAGGAGGTGGCTGCGCACTTCCTCAAGCTCGGCGTTGAACTGCGCGGAGATGTGATGGGTGAGGCCTTCTTTGGAAATCATGCATTCGCTCCGAAAAAGCGTTTAACCAAGAGCTGCAAGCTTCAAGCTGCAAGCTGTTATGTGGTGATCCATGCCGCTCGCTTCTCACTTGCCGCTTGAAGCTTGCCGCTCGCAGCCGCTTCAATCAGCCATAACGACCGGTAATGTAGTCTTCGGTCTGCTTCTTCGCCGGATTGGTGAACAGGGTATCGGTGTCACCGAATTCCACCAGTTTGCCCATGTACATGAACGCCGTGTAGTCGGACACCCGCGCCGCTTGCTGCATGTTGTGCGTGACGATGACGATGGTGAACTTGGATTTCAGCTCGTAGATCAGCTCTTCGACTTTCAGCGTCGAGATCGGGTCGAGGGCCGAGCACGGTTCGTCGAGCAGCAACACTTCCGGCTCAACCGCGATAGTGCGGGCAATCACCAGACGCTGCTGCTGACCACCGGACAGACCGAGTGCCGATTCGTGCAGACGGTCTTTAACCTCATCCCACAGCGCCGCGCCTTTCAACGCCCACTCGACCGCTTCGTCGAGGATGCGCTTCTTGTTGATGCCCTGGATGCGCAGGCCGTAGACCACGTTTTCGTAGATGGTCTTCGGGAACGGGTTGGGCTTCTGGAACACCATGCCGACGCGACGACGCAACTCGGCCACGTCTTCGCCTTTGCGATAGATGTTGTTGCCGTACAGGTTGATCGCGCCTTCAACGCGGCAGCCGTCAACCAGGTCGTTCATGCGGTTGAAGGTGCGCAACAGCGTGGATTTACCGCAGCCGGACGGGCCGATGAAAGCGGTCACGCGCTGTTTCGGGATGTTCATGCTGACGTCGAACAGCGCTTGTTTCTCGCCGTAGTACAGGCTCAGGCCCGGTACTTCGATGGCCACGGTTTCCTGCTCGAGATTCAAGCTCTGCTTGTCGCGGCCCAGGGCGGACATGTTGATGCCGTGGGTATGTGCTTCGTGCTGCATGGGAGGCTCCCTGTGCTGACAAATTCGGTTCGGTTTTTGTAGGAGTGAGCCTGCTCGCGATTCAGGCGCTACGGTTTGTCTATCAAACCGTGGTGTTGCCATCGCGAGCAGGCTCACTCCTACATAAGAAATCAGCTATCCAGTGCTTTGTATTTTTCGCGCAGGTGGTTACGGATCCACACTGCCGACAGGTTCAACGTGGCGATTACCAGCACCAGCAACAGTGCCGTGGCGTACACCAGCGGGCGGGCCGCTTCGACGTTGGGGCTCTGGAAGCCGACGTCATAAATATGGAAGCCCAAGTGCATGATCTTCTGATCCAGGTGCAGGTACGGGTAGTTGCCGTCCACCGGCAGCGACGGCGCCAGTTTCACCACACCCACCAGCATCAGCGGTGCCACTTCACCGGCGGCGCGAGCCACGGCGAGGATCATGCCGGTCATCATCGCCGGGCTGGCCATCGGGATCACAATCTTCCACAGGGTTTCAGCCTTGGTCGCACCGAGGGCCAACGAGCCTTCACGAACGGTGCGCGGGATACGTGCCAGACCTTCCTCGGTCGCGACGATCACCACCGGCACCGCCAGCAATGCCAACGTCAGCGACGCCCAGAGCAGACCCGGCGTACCGAAGGTCGGTGCCGGCAGCGCTTCCGGGAAGAACAAGCGGTCGACCGAACCACCGAGCACGTAAACGAAGAAGCCCAGGCCGAACACGCCGTAAACGATCGCCGGAACACCAGCGAGGTTGTTCACCGCGATGCGGATGATCCGCGTCAGGGTGTTCTGCTTGGCGTATTCACGCAGGTACACCGCCGCCAACACGCCGAACGGGGTGACGATCATCGCCATGATCAAAGTCATCATCACGGTGCCGAAGATCGCCGGGAAAATCCCGCCTTCGGTGTTCGCTTCACGCGGGTCGTCCGAAAGGAATTCCCAAATCTTGCTGAAGTAGAAACCGACCTTGGTGAAGGTGCTCATCGCGTTCGGCTGGTAGGCGTGAACCACTTTGCCCAGACCGATCTCAATTTCTTTGCCGTTGGCATCACGGGCGGTCAAAGCGTCGCGGTTGAACTGCGCATGCAGATCGGCCAGACGCGCTTCGATGTCCTGATAACGCGCATTCAGCTCGGCGCGCTCGGATTCCATGTCCGCTTGTGCGGTGGCGTCGAGCTTGCCTTCCAGTTCCAGTTTCCGACCGTGCAGACGGATGCGTTCAAGGCCTGCGTTGATCGCACCAATATCGGTTTTTTCCAGCGACTTCAGTTGAGCAGCCAGACCGTTTACACGGTTGATCCGCGCTTGCAGTTCGGGCCACGCAGCCTCGCCCTCGGCGATGACTTTGCCGTCCTGTTTGACGTTGACCAGGTAGCCGTAGAAGTTGCCCCACTCGCGACGCTCGATCGCCATCAGCTCTGGCGGCGTGGTCTGGTTGGTCAACCACTCGCCGACAATCCAGGTGAAGTCGTTGCCGTTCAGGTCACGGTTGCCGACCTTGATCAGCTCGCGGGTCATGAACTCCGGGCCTTGATCCGGCACTGGCAAACCAGCGCTTTTCAGGCGGGCGCGCGGCACTTCTTCCTTCTGTACCACTTCACCGACGACCAGGTGATTGGCCTGGCCCGGGACGTCATAACTGGCGTGGATCAGATCTGCCGGCCAGAAGTGACCGAGACCGCGCACAGCGATGACCGCCAACAGGCCAATGGTCATGATGACCGCGATGGACACCGCGCCACCGCTGATCCAGACGCCCGGGGCGCCGCTCTTGAACCATCCTTTCAGGGAGTTCTGTTTCACAGACTTCTACCTTTGCTTAAAGCGACGAGTATTTCTTGCGCAGACGCTGACGAATCAGTTCTGCCAGGGTGTTCATGACGAAGGTGAACAACAGCAGCACCAGCGCCGAGAGGAACAGCACGCGGTAGTGGCTGCCGCCGACTTCCGACTCGGGCATTTCCACCGCAACGTTGGCGGCCAGGGTGCGCAGGCCTTCGAACAGGTTCATTTCCATGACCGGGGTGTTACCGGTGGCCATCAGCACGATCATGGTTTCACCGACCGCACGGCCCATGCCGATCATCAGTGCCGAGAAGATCCCCGGGCTGGCGGTGAGGATGACCACGCGGGTCATGGTCTGCCACGGCGTGGCGCCGAGGGCCAGCGACCCGAGGGTCAGACCGCGCGGCACGCTGAACACGGCGTCTTCGGCAATCGAATAGATGTTCGGGATCACCGCGAAGCCCATGGCCAGACCAACCACCAGGGCGTTGCGCTGGTCGTAGGTGATGCCCAGGTCGTGGGAGATCCACATGCGCATGTCACCGCCGAAGAACCAGTTCTCCATGAACGGGCTCATGTACAGCGACAGCCAGCCCACAAACAGGATCACCGGAATCAGCAGCGCACTTTCCCAACCGTCCGGGACTTTCAGGCGGATCGATTCAGGCAGACGGCTGAAGGTGAAACCGGCGACCAGAATGCCGATCGGCAGCAGCATCAGCAGGCTGAAGATGCCCGGCAAATGCCCTTCCACATAAGGCGCGAGGAACAGGCCGGCGAAGAAGCCGAGGATCACCGTCGGCATCGCTTCCATCAGCTCGATGACCGGTTTGACCTTGCGGCGCATGCCTGGGGCCATGAAGTACGCGGTGTAGATCGCGGCGGCAACGGCCAGCGGTGCGGCCAGCAGCATCGCGTAGAACGCGGCTTTCAGGGTGCCGAAGGTCAGTGGCGAGAGGCTCAGTTTCGGTTCGAAATCGGTGTTGGCGGCGGTCGATTGCCAGACGTATTTAGGCTCGTCGTAGTTCTCGTACCAGACCTTGCTCCACAGCGCGCTCCACGATACTTCCGGGTGCGGGTTGTCGAGCAGCAGCGGTTGCAGCTTGCCGCCGGCTTCGACGATCACACGGTTGGCGCGCGGCGACAGACCGAATACGCCTTGGCCATCAACTACCTGATCAACCAGCAGCGTACGGTGCGCGGTGCTGTGGAACACGCCAAGCTTGCCGCTGGCATCCAGCGCGAGGAAGCCTTTACGGCGTTCTTCAGCAGTGATTTCAACGATCGGCGCGGTGCCCATCTGGAAGGTACGGATCTGCTTCAGGCGCAGCTCGCCGTCGGTGTCGCGGGCCATGAACCACTGGGCCAGGCCACCCTTGGAATCACCCACGATCAGCGAGATACCGCCGACCAATTGCGTGGTGGCCGTGACTTCGGCGTCAGCGTTTTCCAGCAGTTTGTAGCGACCGTTGAGGCTCTTGTCGCGCAGGCTGAACACGTCGGCCTGAGCACGCCCGTTGACCACGTACAGCCATTGCTGGCGCGGGTCGACGAAGATGTTTTTCACCGGCTCGGTCATCTGCGGCAGATCGATGCGCTTCTGCTCGTTGGTGACTTCGCCAGTCATCATGTTTTCTTCGCTGGTCAGCGACAACACATTGAGTTGCGAACCGGTCGAGCCGACCAGAATCAGGCTGGTATCGGTGGCGTTGAGGCTGACGTGTTCCAGCGCACCGCCGCTTTCGTTCAACGCGATCGGCGTGTTGCCGTACGGGTATTCGATGGCCGGGGTGATGGTTTTCTTGCCGTCGGGGTAGCTGACTTTATAAGTGTGACGGAACACCAGCGCCTGACCGTTGGACAGACCCACTGCCACCAGCGGATGACCTGGCTGGTCTTCACCGATGGCGGTCACGGTGGTGCCGGCCGGGACCGGCAGATCGACGCGCTTCAATTCAGCGCCACTGTCGATATCAAAGAACAGCGCCTGGCCTTTGTCGGAAACGCGCATGGCCACCTGATTCTGCTCTTCGAGCGAAATCATCAGCGGCTTGCCGGCGTCTTGCATCCAGGCTGGGGTGATGGCGTCTTTCGCGGTCAGGTCGGCACCCTTGAACAGCGGCGCAACCACGTAGGCGAGGAAGAAAAAGATCAGGGTGATGGCTGCCAGCACCGCCAGACCGCCAACGAGGACGTACCAGCGGGTGAAGCGATCCTTGAGCGCGCGAATGCGGCGCTTGCGTTGCAGCTCAGGCGTATTGAAATCAATGCGCTTGGGAGGGGAAGTCGTAGTCATTGTGGAATTGGCCAGATCATTCATGCGCACACCCTAGCGATCCTGTATGACAGAAAGATGACAATGCAGTGACGCACCAAATCCACCGCCAGCGGGCACTGGCAGCGGATCGAAAATTTGAGGTGTGGAAAAGGCCGGCCTGCTAGCAGATCCGGCCTTTTTCCTTGAGTCCGGCGGGGTTCACCCCGGACTCAATTTGTTACTTCTTTGCGACTTCAGCGCCGCCTTCTTGCAGACCCAGGTCAGCCAGTGCTTTTGCAGCAACCTTGGCTGGCAGCGGGATGTAGCCGTCTTTCACCACAACTTCCTGGCCCTGTTTCGACAGCACCAGTTTCACGAACTCAGCTTCCAGCGGAGCCAGAGGCTTGTTCGGGGCTTTGTTGACGTAAACGTAGAGGAAACGCGACAGCGGGTACTTGCCGTTCAGGGCGTTTTCTTCGGTGTCTTCGATGAAGTCAGTGCTGCCTTTCTTCGACAGAGCAACAGTCTTCACGCTGGCAGTCTTGTAGCCGATGCCCGAGTAACCGATGCCGTTCAGCGAGGAGCTGATCGACTGCACGACCGAAGCCGAGCCTGGTTGTTCGTTGACGTTTGGCTTGTAGTCGCCTTTGCACAGGGCTTCTTCTTTGAAGTAGCCGTAAGTGCCGGATACCGAGTTACGGCCGAACAGTTGCACTGGCTTGTTGGCCAGGTCGCCGGTCACGCCCAGGTCACCCCAGGTTTTCACGTCGGCTTTGGCGCCGCACAGACGGGTCGACGAGAAAATCGCGTCAACCTGTTCCATGGTCAGGTGCTGGATCGGGTTGTCTTTGTGTACGAACACGGCCAGGGCGTCCACGGCAACCGGGATAGCGGTTGGCTTGTAGCCGTACTTCTGCTCGAAGGCAGCCAGTTCGGTGTCCTTCATCTTGCGGCTCATCGGGCCCAGGTTGGAGGTGCCTTCAGTCAACGCAGGTGGCGCAGTGGCGGAGCCAGCGGCCTGAATCTGGATGTTTACGTTCGGGTATTCTTTTTTGTAGTTCTCAGCCCAGAGGGTCATGAGGTTGGCCAGAGTATCGGAGCCGACGCTGGACAGGTTGCCCGACACACCAGTGGTCTTGGTGTAGCTCGGGATAGCAGGGTCAACAGCGGCGAACGCGTTGGCAGTCGCAACGCCAGCAGCGACAAAAGTCATTGCCGCCATCAAACGCTTCAGTTTCATGCCTTACTCCTAGCAGATAGGGTGTGTTAAGTCGGGGCCAAGTATCAGCAGGCCGTGTGAACACTCTATGGCTGAAATATGACAATTGGATGAAAGGCCAGCATTCGGTTTTTACTGGATGATTCGTGGTGCCCCATTCGCGAACAGGCTCGCTCGCACAATTGAAATGCATTCCAATGTGTGAGCGAGCCTGCTCGCGAAGAGGCCGGTACTACTGGAGCAGATTTCGGATCAGCGCCCCCTCTTCCAGAGCCACGCTCCTACCAGAATCCCCACCGTGCACAGCACCGCCACGTAGTAGGCAGGCCCCATCGCGCTTTCTTTCAGCAGCAGGCTGACCACCATTGGCGTCAGGCCGCCGAAAATCGCGTAGGCAACGTTATAAGAGAAGGACAAACCACTGAAGCGCACCACCGGCGGGAACGCTTTAACCATCACATACGGCACCGCACCGATGGTGCCGACCAGGAAACCGGTCAGCGCGTACAGCGGGAACAGCCAATTCGGGTGAGCGGCGAGGCTGTGATAGAAAGTCCAGGAGCTGATCAGCAAGCCCAGGCAACCGAATACGAACACACGGCCGGCACCAAAACGATCTGCCAACGCGCCGGAGATAATGCAGCCGATGCTCAGGAACACAATCGCCAGACTGTTCGATTGCAGCGCCACCGTCGGCGAGAAGTTATAGACCGTTTGCAGCACGGTCGGGGTCATCAGAATCACCACGACGATCCCGGCAGACAGCAGCCAGGTCAGCAGCATCGAGATCGCAATCGCCCCACGATGGTCACGCAGTACTGCACGCAACGGCACTTCTTCAGCCAGCGCCTTGCGTTGTTGCAGTTCGGCGAACACCGGGGTTTCGTGCAGCCAGCGGCGCAGGTACACCGAGAACAGACCGAAGACACCGCCGAGCAGGAACGGGATTCGCCACGCGTAATCGGAAACTTCGGCAGGCGTATAAATGCTGTTGATCGCGGTGGCGACCAGCGAGCCGAGCAGGATGCCGGCGGTCAGGCCACTGGTGAGCGTGCCACAGGCGTAACCCATGTGCTTTTGCGGCACGTGTTCGGAAACGAAGACCCACGCTCCCGGCACTTCGCCGCCAATCGCCGCGCCCTGAATCACGCGCATCAATAGAAGAAGGATCGGCGCCCACAGGCCGATCTGCGCATACGTCGGCAGCAGCCCCATGATCAGCGTCGGCACGGCCATCATGAAGATGCTCAGGGTGAACATCTTCTTGCGTCCCAGCAGGTCGCCGAAATGCGCCATGACGATGCCGCCCAGTGGCCGCGCCAGGTAACCGGCAGCAAAAATGCCGAAGGTCTGCATCATGCGCAGCCACTCGGGCATGTCAGCCGGGAAGAACAGCTTGCCGACCACCGTGGCGAAGAAAACGAAGATGATGAAATCGTAAAACTCCAGCGCGCCACCGAGGGCGGACAGCGACAGAGTCTTGTAGTCATTGCGGGTCAACGGTCGTGCGGGTTGCTCGGGCTGCGCGAGGCTCGAAGGCGCTGTGGTCATGGCAAGGGCTTCTCTTATAGTCGGATCTGCCGCCACAACAACGCTGGCGGTGGCTTGGGCAGGTTCGGCACCATAGCAAATTGTTCGAAAAAGCACATAGAGGCGCGTATTTGACGGTCGAAATGAGAACCGGATGGTCGTCGTGGAGTCTACCGACCGATATACTCGCAACCTGCTCCGGTTTGTAGGGGGTTGCTGTGCGAAAACGTCGTTGGCCCGCCCTTTGCTCGGGAGCAGCCGGTTTCGCAGAGTTTCCCTTCAGGCGCCTTATGGAAAACGTGACGAACGTAGTATGTTCGGTGCTGAATCGTTTTTCCTGAAGACGGCTACCACCAGCAATACCAACAAGAGTCACGGGTCAGAGGCACCCCCGGCATGATAGAGCTCGAACAAGAAGATCCGATCCCGCAAGGCGACCTGGCCCTGCAAATCACCGCACTCCCGCGCGAAACCAACGGCTTTGGCGATATTTTCGGCGGCTGGCTGGTGGCGCAAATGGATTTGGCCGGCACCGCGATGGCCAGCCGCGTGGCCGGCGGCCGTGTGGCGACCGTCGCCATCGACCGCATGGCGTTCCTCGTGCCAGTGGCCGTCGGCGCGCAGTTGTCCTTTTATACCCAGACCCTGGAAATCGGTCGCAGCTCGATCCAGATGATGGTCGAAGTGTGGAGCGACGATCCGCTGTCCAGCGAGTGGCGTAAAGTGACCGAAGCGGTGTTCGTCTTCGTTGCCATCGACGGCAGCGGCCGCACCCGTTCGGTGCCACCGCGCGCGCGTTAAACATCGCGGCCGTCTGACGGTCGATAGTTGTCCTTGTTACTGATCGAGAGCTGTCCCATGAACACGCCCAACGTTGAAGCGGTGAAACTGGATGAACTGAATTGCTGGCGCATCCGCCACGGTCAGGCCGAAGTGCTGGTAGCCCAGCAAGGCGCGCACATCCTCAGTTATCAGATGGATGGCCAGCCACCTATCATCTGGCTCAACGACAAGGCCGAGTTCAAGACCGGCAAAAGCATCCGCGCCGGCGTGCCGGTGTGCTGGCCGTGGTTCGGCAAGTTCGAACGCAACCCGCAGAGCGTGCAGGCCATGTACACCGGCGAGCAACCGGCACCCGCGCACGGTCTGGTGCGGGCGATGGATTGGGCGTTGGGCGGCATCGAATCAGAGGCTGACGGCATCAAGGTCGAATTCAAGCTGCCCGCCCCCGAAGGTGGCTTGCCAGGCTGGCCGCATCAGGTTGATCTGACCCTGACCCTGCATCTGGCCGATCAACTGCACTTCAGCCTGACCAGCCACAACCGGGGTAGCGAGACCGTCAGCATCAGCCAGGCGCTGCACACCTATTTCGCGGTCAGCGATGTGCGCAATGTGCATGTCGACGGTGTGGATGGTTTGAATTACATCGAGACGCTGGATGACTGGAAAACGGCCACTCAGCAAGGTGATCTGCATTTTGCCGGTGAGACCGACCGCATCTACCTCGACGCTCCGCCGCAGCTGAGCATTGTTGATCCGACGTGGGAACGGCGCATTGTGCTGACGGCCACCGGCTCGCGCACAGCGGTGATCTGGAACCCATGGATCGACCGCGCGGCTGCGCTGGCTGACATGGACAACGATGGCTGGCAGCGCATGTTGTGCATCGAAACGGCGAATGTGATGGATGACGTGGTGGATCTGGCGCCGGGTGCGAGCCATACAATGGGTGTGAGTGTCGGCAGCAAACCGCTCTAAACCCTAGCGCAGAACGAAATGTGGCAGCGGGCAATTGTGGTGAGGGGATTTATCCCCGTTGGGTCGCGAAGCGGCCCCCGCTTTTTAATCAAGAGCTGGGCCTGCTGCGCAGTCCAACGGGGATAAATCCCCTCGCCACAGGGCTTATTGTGCAGGTCTAGAGATCAGATTCCTGCACCACCCGCACCTTGTCTGCTTCCAGCGCATACGCCGCGTCAGCCAGATCATTGCTGACCTTTTCGACTTTCAGCGTGCCGGTTACCCACAACGGTGTGTAGATGTCATCCAGTTTCAAGCCCTTCGGATAACGCACCAGCACCAGTTGATTCGGCGGCGGTGGCGGCACGTGGATGCATGCGCCCGGGTACGGCACGAGGAAGAACAACGTGCTGCGGCCCTTGGCATCGGATTCCAGCGGCACCGGATAACCGCCGATACGGATGTGCTTGTCGTTCATCGACGCCACGGTTTTAGTCGAATACATCACCGCCGGCAGACCTTTGGCCTGCTTCATCCCGCCCTTCTCGGTAAAGGTACCGGTGGCTTCGGGGGAGTTGTGGTCGATTTCAGGCATGGCCTCGAGGGCCTTCTGGTCCGACTTGGGCATCAGTTCGAGCCAGTCGGTTTCCGGCAGTTCGCCAGCGTGGGCCAAACCGCTGCCGAGGAAAAGGAGAGTCAACAAAATGCGGCGCATGGAGGAGCTCGGTAAAAGGAAGGGACAATCAGTCGCCGAGCATTCTAGCCCTCCCCGCCTGTTTGGCAGAGAGGGCTTTGTCGCTTTGGATCAGTTCTTTTTGATCAGACCGTAGATCACCAGCAAAACGATCGCGCCGACCAGTGCGCCGATAAAGCCTGCACCCTGACCCGCCTGATAGATGCCCAGAGCCTGGCCGCCGTAAGTAGCTGCCAGCGAACCGCCGATACCGAGGAGGATGGTCATGATCCAGCCCATGCTGTCATCGCCCGGTTTCAGGAACCGAGCCAACAGGCCGACGATCAAGCCGATAAAGATGGTTCCGATAATTCCCATGACATTTCCCTCTTAATGGTCGATATGCGAAGCCTAGTCAGACTTTCGCATCCTGCCATGAGAGAACGGCGGCCCCGCAATGGTTCCGCCGCTGCCACATGAAACTGTTTTACTCGGCGATCAGCGCTTCGACCTTGATGATCTGCGCCTGCAGCGTGGCCATGTCGGCGCAGCGCAGGTTGGCGTGACCGACCTTGCGCCCGGCCTTGAAGGCTTTGCCGTAGTGGTGCAGATGGCAATCTTCGATGGCGATGACCTTTTCAACCGGCGGAACAACGCCGATGAAGTTAAGCATCGCGCTCTCGCCGACCTTGGCGGTCGAACCCAGCGGCAGGCCGGCAACGGCGCGCAGGTGATTTTCGAACTGGCTGCACTCGGCGCCTTCGGTGGTCCAGTGCCCGGAGTTGTGTACACGCGGGGCGATTTCGTTGGCCTTGAGACCACCGTCGACTTCAAAGAACTCGAACGCCATCACGCCAACGTAGTTCAACTGCTTGAGCACACGGCTCGAGTAGTCTTCCGCCAACGCCTGCAACGGGTGATCCGTGCTGGCCACCGACAACTTGAGAATACCGCTGTCGTGGGTGTTGTGTACCAACGGGTAGAACTTCGTTTCACCATCGCGAGCACGCACGGCGATCAGCGACACTTCACCGGTGAATGGCACGAAGCCTTCCAGCAGGCAGGCAACGCTGCCCAGTTCGGCGAAGGTACCAACCACGTCTTCCGGCTTGCGCAGGACTTTCTGACCCTTGCCGTCGTAACCCAGAGTGCGGGTTTTCAGCACGGCCGGCAGACCGATCGAGGCCACGGCGGCATCCAGATCGGCTTGCGACTGAATGTCGGCGAACGCCGGAGTCGGGATGCCCAGATCCTTGAACATGCTCTTTTCGAACCAGCGGTCACGAGCGATGCGCAGGGCTTCGGCACTCGGATAGACAGGCACGAATTGCGAGAGGAACGCGACGGTTTCGGCCGGGACGCTTTCGAACTCGAAGGTCACCAGATCGACTTCATCGGCCAACTGGCGCAGATGATCCTGATCGCCGTAATCGGCCCGCAGGTGTTCGCCCAACGCCGCGGCGCAAGCGTCCGGCGCAGGGTCGAGGAAAGCGAAGTTCATGCCCAGCGGGGTGCCCGCCAAGGCCAACATGCGGCCCAACTGGCCGCCACCGATTACACCGATCTTCATCTCAACAACCTCAGGCAATACGTGGGTCTGGATTGTCCAGGACGCTGTCTGTCTGCTCGGCACGGAAGGTTTTCAGTACCGCGTGGAACTGCGGATGCTTGGCGCCGAGGATGCTCGCCGAGAGCAGCGCGGCGTTGATCGCGCCGGCTTTGCCGATGGCCAGGGTGGCAACCGGAATGCCCGCTGGCATCTGCACGATCGACAGCAGCGAATCGACGCCCGAGAGCATGGCCGACTGCACCGGCACACCCAGCACCGGCAAGTGGGTCTTGGCCGCACACATGCCTGGCAAGTGAGCTGCGCCACCGGCGCCGGCGATAATCACCTCGATGCCGCGGCTTTCGGCCTCTTCGGCGTACTGGAACAGCAGATCCGGGGTGCGGTGGGCAGAGACCACTTTCACCTCGTAAGGGATGCCGAGCTTTTCCAGCATATCGGCGGTGTGGCTAAGGGTGGACCAATCGGACTTGGAGCCCATGATCACGCCAACCAGTGCACTCATCGTCGCGCCTCTTCTCTCTGGAGCGCCCGCAGGCGCGTCATAAAACAACAAGCCACGCAGGTTGCGTGGCTTGATTGTACGAAAAATGGCCGGACGTACCGGCCGAAGGCCGCGCAGTATACCGCAAAGAAAGCAATAAACAGCCCCCTGCACGACCATCTGTCATCTGCCGCAAATGCCCGGTTTTATTGACTTGGAGGTCAGCGCCGAGACATCACAAATCCCCTGTAGGAGTGAGCCTGCTCGCGATAGCGGTGTATCAGTCACATCATCGCTGAATGTGCTGACGCTATCGCGAGCAGGCTCACTCCTACATTGGATCTTTGTGCAAGTCAGGAAGCTTGCGCGGCGCCGCCTTCAAGCTTGCGCCACAGCAGTCGCACGTTGGCCTTGCGCACCAAGGCGCAGCGATAGAGGCGGATCTCCAATGGCACATGCCATTGCGGGCCGCCGCAGACAACGAGTTCGCCGCGCGCCAGTTCAGCACGCACGCTCAGTTGCGGCACCCAGGCGATGCCGAGCCCTTCCAGCGCCATGCTTTTGAGGCTGTCGGCCATCGCGGTCTCGTAGATCGTGGTGAAGCGCAACGCTCGCTGACGCAGCAAGCCATTCACCGAACGCCCGAGAAATGCCCCGGCGCTGTAAGCGAGCAACGGTACGCTGGCGTCGCCTTCAAGGTCGAACAGCGGCTTGCCATCGGCATCCGCCGCGCACACCGGAAGCATTTCAGTCTGACCCAGGTGCAGCGACGGGAAGATCTCCGGGTCCATCTGCATGGCAGCGTCCGGGTCGTAGAACGCCAGCATCAAATCGCAACCGCCTTCGCGCAACGCATGCACCGCATCGCCAACGTTGGTCGCGACCAGCCGCGTGGCGATGTTCAGCCCTTCATTACGCAACTGCGCGATCCAGCGTGGGAAGAAGCCCAACGCCAGCGAGTGAGCGGCCGCAACCTGCATCACTTCACCCTGCCCGCCTTCAAGGTGATGAAGGTGGCGCAATACTTCGCCGAGCTGTTCGACCACGGTGCGCGCGGTCACCAGAAACAACTGCCCCGCCGCCGTCAATTCGACCGGCGTGCGCGAGCGGTTGACCAATGTCAGCCCCAGCGCAGCCTCCAGACTGCGGATCCGTCGACTGAACGCCGGCTGAGTCACGAAGCGCCGTTCGGCTGCCTGCGAGAAGCTGCGGGTGGCGGCCAGAGCACTGAAGTCCTCGAGCCATTTGCTTTCCAGATTCATCACGTCCTCCCGGACACGCACCAAAACAGGTCACACGTCTGCCGCGCACGCGGCGTCACACGGGCATTATGCCGAATGTGCATAGGCCAGTGCTTAACAGCATTGGCCCAAAATTTCCCACAAGCCTAGCATTCGCAGCGTTCCGGCATAGACCGGGTCCATATCGAGATGATTTCTATCATGTCCTCCGCTGCATCTTTCCGCACAGAAAACGACCTGCTTGGCGCCCTCGAAGTACCGGCTCAAGCGTATTACGGCATCCAGACCCTGCGAGCGGTGAACAACTTCCGTCTCTCCGGCGTTCCGATTTCGCATTACCCGAAACTGGTTGTCGGTCTGGCGATGGTCAAACAGGCCGCTGCTGACGCCAACCGTGAGTTGGGTCATCTGAGCGAAGCCAAGCACGCTGCCATCAGCGAAGCCTGTGCACGATTGATCCGCGGTGATTTCCACGAAGAGTTCGTGGTCGACATGATTCAAGGTGGCGCCGGTACTTCCACCAACATGAACGCCAACGAAGTGATCGCCAACATTGCGCTCGAAGCAATGGGTCATCAGAAAGGCGAATACCAGTACCTGCACCCGAACGACGACGTCAACATGGCGCAGTCGACCAACGACGCTTACCCAACGGCTATCCGCCTGGGTCTGCTGCTGGGTCACGACGCGCTGCTGGCCAGCCTCGACAGCCTGATTCAGGCATTCGCGGCCAAGGGCCAGGAATTCAACCACGTCCTGAAGATGGGCCGTACCCAGCTGCAAGACGCCGTGCCGATGACTCTCGGTCAGGAATTCCGTGCTTTCGCCACCACCATGGGCGAAGACCTGGCCCGTCTGAAGACGCTGGCCCCGGAACTGCTGACTGAAGTGAACCTGGGCGGCACCGCCATTGGTACCGGCATCAACGCCGACCCGCGTTATCAAGCGCTGGCTGTACAGCGTCTGGCGCTGATCAGCGGTCAACCGCTGGTGCCTGCTGCCGACCTGATCGAAGCGACCTCCGACATGGGCGCCTTCGTACTGTTCTCCGGCATGCTCAAGCGCACCGCGGTGAAGCTGTCGAAGATCTGCAACGACCTGCGCCTGCTGTCCAGCGGCCCACGCACCGGCATCAATGAAATCAACCTGCCGGCGCGTCAGCCAGGCAGCTCGATCATGCCTGGCAAGGTCAACCCGGTTATTCCGGAAGCCGTTAACCAGGTGGCCTTCCAGGTCATCGGTAACGACTTGGCGCTGACCATGGCAGCCGAAGGCGGCCAACTGCAACTGAACGTGATGGAGCCGCTGATCGCCTTCAAGATCTTCGACTCGATCCGCCTGCTGCAACGCGCCATGGACATGCTGCGCGAGCACTGCATCGTCGGCATCACCGCCAACGAAGCGCGCTGCCGTGAACTGGTCGAGCACTCGATCGGTCTGGTCACCGCACTGAACCCGTACATCGGCTACAAAAACGCCACCCGTATCGCCGGCCTCGCTCTTGAAAGCGGCCGCGGCGTGCTGGAACTGGTGCGCGAAGAAGGCCTGCTCGACGAAGCCATGCTCGCCGACATCCTGCGCCCGGAAAACATGATTGCTCCGCGTCTGGTTCCGCTTAAAGGCTGAACCGACACGTTACTTGTAGCACCGCTCACCAGGTCGAGGGACTAGACACCTCTCACCTTTTGAGGGCTTGGGGATTTAGTCCCCAAGCCCTTTTTTTTAACTGTTTGATCCTGAGACCCGTATGTCTGGGGACTGAACAATGTGGAGGTAAGCCTTTGTGGCGAGGGGATTTATCCCCGTTGGGTCGCGAAGCGGCCCCAATACCTGCTATCGCGATGTATCAGGTACACCGCGTGCGATGGTTTTGCGACTGCTTCGCAGCCGAACGGGGATGAATCCCCTCGCCACGGGGGTTGAGTCCATAGAGGAGCAGTCCCCGTACAAGCCCGGCGCCGGTAACGTCGGGTGCTTCAAAGCTTCGTTTTCGTCGCTTGCACCACTACCGTGCAGACGGGCGCGTCACTGATCGGTATAGTGCCGCCCCTCTTCGCGTGAGCGGTCGTCGGTAACGAGGCCATAACCCATGCGAAACCCGAACTAATAACAAACCCGCGAAATGGATCCGGGACGAAACCCTCGCCCCACCTGTTGTGCCGCGCGCAAACCGGTGTAACGCGATGTTTCTGACCACCCAGTATTTGCTTACACAAAAAACAGCGAGGAAAAATCCATGCTCGAAGTCATTAACGACTTCCTCTCAGGGAAAGTACTGATCGTGCTCATTGTAGGGCTCGGTAGCTACTTCACGATTCGCTCGCGTTTCGTACAACTGCGCCACTTCTTCCACATGTTCGCGGTGTTCCGCGACAGCTTGAAAGGCAGCGCCGGGCAACTCAGCTCGTTCCAGGCCCTGATGCTCAGCCTCGCCGGCCGTGTCGGTGCAGGCAACATCGCGGGTGTCGGCATCGCCGTGACCCTCGGTGGTCCAGGTGCGGTGTTCTGGATGTGGGTGACCGCACTGGTCGGTATGTCCAGCAGCTTCTTCGAGTGCACCCTGGCCCAGGTCTACAAGCGCGCCGAAGGCGATGGCCTGTACCGTGGCGGTCCGGCCTACTACATCCAGCACGGCCTGAAACTCAAAGGCATGGCAGTGGTGTTCTCCGTACTGCTGCTGGTCACCTACGGCTTCGCCTTTATTGGCCTGCAGTCCTACACCGTGACGCACTCGCTGCAAAACGCCTTTGCCTTTAACCCACAACACACCGGTATCGTCCTGGCGGTGTTGCTGGCCATCACCTTCATCGGCGGCATCAAGCGCATCGCTTCGGTGTCCGACCTGCTGGTACCGATCAAGACCCTGGCCTATATCGGCGTGACCCTGTACGTGATCGGCACTCAGATCGAACACGTGCCAGCCATGCTGGAAACCATCTTCAAGAGCGCCTTCGGTCTCGACCCGGCCTTTGGTGGCCTGCTCGGCAGTGCCATCGTCATGGGCGTGAAGCGTGGCGTGTTCGCCAACGAAGCGGGCCTGGGCAGTGCGCCGAACGTCGCCGCTGTGGCCGCCGTGAAGCACCCTGGCGCCCAGGGCGTGGTTCAGGCTTTCAGCGTGTTCCTCGACACTTTCGTGATCTGCACCTGCACCGCGCTGCTGATCCTGCTGTCGGGTTTCTACACGCCGGGCTTCGAAGGTGACGGCATCGTCCTGACCCAGAACTCGCTGGCCGCCGTGGTCGGTGACTGGGGTCGCATGTTCGTCAGCGTCGCGCTGTCGCTGTTCGTCTTCACCTGCATCCTCTACAACTACTACCTGGGCGAGAACAGCTTGCAGTTCCTCACCCGCAACCGTGCCGCGCTGATGGTTTTCCGCGGCCTGGTGCTGGCGCTGGTGGTATGGGGTTCGATGCAGGATCTTTCGACCGTGTTCGCCTTCGCCGACATCACCATGACCTGCCTGGCCTTCGTCAACCTAGTGGCCCTGGCCATGCTGTTCAAGGTCGGCATGCGCGTAATGCGCGACTACGACGGGCAGCGCCGCGCCGGCGTCAAACAGCCAGTGTTCGACTCCAGCAAATTTGCTGATCTGGACCTCGACCTGAACGCCTGGCCGGCCAACCCGTCTGCTGCTACCGGCAAGACTGAAGCCGAGCCGCAAGGCGTGCCTGCAGCGCAACGCTGACAGGTGAATGACGGGCGCATCCCCTGCGCCCGTCAGGTACAGTTCAAAAAACTGTGGGAGCGAGCCTGCTCGCGAATGCAATCTGCCAGTTAATACACAGGTTGACTGACACACCGCTTTCGCGAGCAGGCTCGCTCCCACAGGACCGTATCCTTTCGGAGAATCCCCATGAATTCGTCGACCTATCCCGCAGCCCAACACGTCATGGTGCTCTACACCGGTGGCACCATTGGTATGCAGGCCAGCGCCAACGGCCTGGCCCCTGCATCCGGCTTCGAAGCGCGGATGCGCGAGTACCTGCACAGTCAGCCAGAACTGGTCGTGCCGCAGTGGCGCTTTCGTGAGATGTCGCCGCTGATCGACAGCGCCAACATGACCCCAGCCTACTGGCAGCAACTGCGCGAAGCGGTGGTCGACGCTGTTGATGTGCAAGGCTGTGACAGTGTGCTGATTCTGCATGGCACCGATACTTTGGCCTACAGCGCCGCCGCGATGAGTTTCCAGTTGCTGGGGCTGCAGGCTCGCGTGTGTTTCACCGGCTCGATGCTGCCGGCGGGCGTCACCGACAGCGATGCCTGGGAAAACCTCAGCGGCGCGCTGTTAGCCCTCGGCCAAGGCCTGGCGCCGGGCGTGCATCTGTACTTCCACGGTGAGCTGCTGGCGCCGACCCGTTGCGCGAAAGTGCGCAGCTTCGGCCGTCATCCGTTCAAGCGTCTGGAGCGTCAGGGCGGCGGCGTGAAAGCCGCTTCGATTGCTGCGTCGTTGAACTACAACCAGCCGAAGCAACTGGCCAAGGTTGCCGTGTTGCCACTGTTCCCTGGCATCAGCGCCGAAGTCCTCGATGGCCTGCTCGACAGTGGCATTCAGGGTCTGGTGCTGGAGTGCTACGGCAGCGGCACTGGGCCGAGTGACAATCCGCAATTCATCGCCAGCCTCGGCCGCGCGCGGGAGAACGGCGTGGTCGTGGTGGCGGTCACGCAGTGCCATGAAGGTGGCGTCGATCTGGATGTTTACGAGGCTGGCAGTCGATTGCGCGGTGTTGGCGTGTTGTCCGGTGGCGGCATGACCCGTGAAGCGGCGTTCGGCAAGCTGCACGGACTGCTCGGCGCTGGGCTGGAAACAGCTGAAGTCCGCCGACTGATCGAACTCGACCTCTGCGGCGAACTCCTCTGACACACGCCTCGCCCTTGTAGGAGTGAGCCTGATCGCGATGGCAATCTTTCATTCAACATTGATGTTGGCTGCCAGACCGTAATCGCGAGCAGGCTCACTCCTACAAGGGAGTTTCGTCCGGCATATAAATTGCTGCATTCCAGCCCTCTCAAGGCTGGAAGCTCCCATGCTCCACTCCCACCTCACCACCCTCAACGCCGTCTCCCTGGTGCTCAACACCTTCAAGGCCGAAGGTCTGTCGAGCGAGGCGCTGCTTGCTGGCAGCGGCATCAGTGCGGCGGATCTGCAGCGTGCCGACACACGAATCACCACCAATCAGGAGATGCAGGTCTGCGCCAACGCGGTCGCACTCAAGCATGACATCGGCCTGGAGCTGGGCCGGCGCATGCATGTTTCCTGCTACGGCATGCTCGGTTACGCCCTGCTGACCTGTGCCACCTTCGGTGACGCTTTGCGCCTGGCGATCCGGTATCCGGCGCTGCTGGGAACACTTTTCGAATTGAGCCTGGAAGACGATGGCGAGCGCATCTGGTTTGTCGCGGCGGATTATCGCGAGAGCCCGGCGATGGCAGCGTTCAATGCCGAGTTTTGCCTGGTATCGCTGAAAGTCATTTGCGACGACCTGCTTGGGCATCCGCTACCGCTGCTGGCCACCCGGTTTGAACATGCCGCGCCGGATTACCGCGACAGCTACGCCGAACACTTCGACAGCCCGTTGCATTTCGGCGCCAAGGACAACGCGTTCGCCTTCGACCGGCACTGGCTCGATCAACCGCTGCCACTGGCCGATGCCATTACCCACCAAGCGATGGCCGAACGTTGCCGCAAGCAGAACCTCGAGTTCACCGGACGCCAGGCGTGGCTGGGGCGGATTCGCCAATTGCTCAGCGCGCAACTGAATGCTGCACCGGGGCTGGAAGGTCTGGCGCAGCAGATGAAGTGCTCGCCACGCACGCTGCGACGGCACCTCAAAGACATGGGCAGCAGCTATCAGGAATTACTCGATGAGCTGCGCTTTGAGCGAGCCAAGCAGATGTTGTGTGAGGATCAACTGCCGATCTACCGCATTGCCGAAACCCTCGGTTTCAGTGAGACCGCCAGTTTTCGTCATGCGTTTGTGCGCTGGAGCGGCGTCGCGCCCAGTCAGTTCAGGCCTTGAGATAAATCAGGCACTGCGTCGAGGACTGCACTACATTACGCGGCCTGATTCTGTCGCCGGTGTTTTTGCTCGATGGCCCTTTTTCGTTACTGCGCACCACGTGTCCTTCTCGCTGTTCTGATCAACCTGCCCGTGGCTGCCCATGCCATTGAACTGAACTGGTGGGGGCTGCCGCCCAAAGCGCTGGTCGACACGCCCGAGTACGCCCGAACCATCATTCCAATGCCCGCCGCTGCCGAAACACCGACGCCGTTGGTGGGATTGCTCAGTGGCTTTCGCGGTCTGTTCTACCTGAACGTCTATCGCGATCAGGACTACCGCGAGCGCACGCAAAAACTCGGGCCGATCCCGCTGCTCACCGCCGACGAATTTCGCAGCTGCATTACTGACTTCCAGTACTTGAATCTGGGTTCGTCGGCCAGTCGCACCGACATCGCACCCGGCATCGTGGTCGATACGCTGACGTTCGACTGTGTCAAAAGCAGTGGCTGGGAAACCAAGCGCTACCTGCTGATCGATTGGCGCGCACCTGGCACGCCGTTGCTGGCACTGGGCCGGATCCGCAACGATCACCTGCTGTCGTTCCAGCCGTTGCAGGACACCCCGGCCTCAGTGCTCGACACCTGGCTCAAAGGTGTCGAAGGTGCCCGGGATGCCATGCGCTACCGAGTACCCGACGCTCCGCTGAGCATTGAGGTCGATCCAAAACCCTATATTGCCGGCGACGGTGCCCTGCAACTGTGGGAACTGCATCGGCAACTGAGCCAGGCCAGCGACAAAGGCCCGGGGCTGAAGAAAGTCGATGAGCTGTTTTTGAATCAGGACTTTCGGCGCATCGGTGCTGACCAGAAAGAATTCATCGGCCAGCTCAACGACATTGCGTTCTGGAAAAGCCAACTGACCCCGGATGAGGGTTCCCGGCAATGGCTGCTGGAGGTAGCACGTCGCGCCCCGCAACGCATTCCGGTGTATTTGAACCTCGCGGATCAGGCTTGGCGAGGCTATGAAAAAGCGCCCGCCTACACCACCCAATACGCCATGGCGCTGGAGTATTACCGGATCTATTGCGGCCTGCGCCTGCAACGCAACCTGAGCGTGCCCGAGCGCGTGGTGCAACGGTTGGGCCTCAGCCAGGCCGAGCCTCAAGCGTGCCAGGCCCAATGGCCATTGATCGAGGCCGTCGACAATCAGGACGAGCCGCGCGTGCGGCAGTTGCTCGACAGCGGTCTGCAAGCCAAAACCTTGGGCGAGGACGGCCGCAGTGCCTTGTTGCACGCACTGGATGCACCGAACTTCGCCATCGCCCGCCTGCTGCTCGAACGTGGCGCCGAAACCCACGGCATCAACGGCAGCGAACCGCTGGTGATACAGGCACTCAACAAGGATCTCAAGACCGACAAGGATCCACAGCAAGCTCAGCGCACGCAGTTCCTGCTCGATGCCGGGGCGGCCATCGACGAGCCCGATGCACGCGGCAAGACCCTGCTGATGCAGCGAGCATCGGCCAAGGATGAAGAGGTGTTCAACTGGCTGTTCAAGCACCCGCAAAACCTCGATTTGCGGGAAAGCGAGGAACAGCGAACCGCGCTGTACGAAGCGATTTACCGCAACAACTATCCGGCGGCAAAACGTCTGGTCGACGCCGGCGCGCAGCTGAATTTTCTCTATCCTTCCGGACGTTGCTACAAGGGTGATCGCCTGGATTCGGTGCTCTATCTGCTGGCCAGCCAGGCCCCGAGAGGCAACATCGACAAGGAACTCGACCATCAGCAAATGTTCGGGCTGTTCACACTGATGCTGGAAAAAGGCGCCGACCCGACGCTGGGAAATGATTGCAGCGCGGATGCCTACAGCAAGTTGCGCAAGGTGCTTGAGCAGCGCGAGCGGCCGGATTGGCTGGAAGCGCTTGACCGCCATCAAGCCACGCCGGATAAAACCGCCAGCCGTCCCTGAATCCGTATGGCGCCCCACCGAGGGGCGCCCTGGTCTGTGATGGGGCGAATTGCGGTCAGTATTTTTGGCCATATCAATCCCCTTTTGGCCTTTCCTGCCATTCTCCGATTCAGCTGGCGCCGCAACACTGTGGACAACCGAATCAGCCCTGCGGAGAACAACAAATGCTGACGATCTACTCAGACGATCACCACCTGCACCATGGCCGCTGCGAATTGATCGACGGTCAGCTCAAGCCCTGCTTCGAGATGCCGTCGCGCGCCGACCACGTGCTGCAACGCGTACAAAAGCAGAACCTGGGGCCCGTCGAGGCGCCGCAGGATTTCGGTCTGGAACCGATCGCCCGCATCCACAGCCGCGATTATCTCGACTTCTTCAAAGGCGCATGGGCGCGCTGGACTGAATTCAATACCGACGGCGATCTGCTTCCCTACACCTGGCCGGCGCGCACGTTGCGCTCGATCAAACCGACCAGCCTGCACGGCCAACTCGGTTATTACAGTTTCGACGGCGGCGCACCGATCACCGCCGGCACCTGGCAGGCCGCGTACAGCGCAGCGCAGGTTGCATTGACCGCCCAAGCGGCCATCCAGCGCGGCGCACGCAGCGCTTTCGCACTGTGTCGTCCACCGGGGCACCACGCCGCCGGCGACTTGATGGGCGGTTATTGCTACCTCAACAACGCCGCCATCGCTGCTCAAGCCTTCCTCGATCAAGGCCACGGCAAAGTGGCGATCCTCGACGTCGACTATCACCACGGCAACGGCACCCAATCGATTTTCTACGCGCGCAACGATGTGTTGTTCACCTCGATCCACGGTCACCCGGAAGCGGAGTTTCCATTCTTCCTCGGCTATGAAGATGAACGTGGTGAAGGTGTGGGTGAAGGCTGCAATTTCAACTACCCGCTGCCCGCCGGTTCCGGCTGGGACGCCTGGAGCGCCGCGCTGGAGCAGGCCTGCGACGAGATCGACCGCTACGGTGCCGACATCATCGTGGTGTCGCTGGGTGTCGATACCTTCAAGGACGACCCGATCTCGCAATTCAAACTCGACAGCCCGGATTATCTGGCGATGGGTAAACGCATTGCCGCCCTCGGCAAACCGACGCTGTTTGTCATGGAAGGTGGCTACGCTGTCGAAGAAATCGGCATCAATGCGGTGAACGTGCTTGAAGGGTTCGAAAGCGCCCAATAATCAGCCCGCCGCCAGAGACCCGCAACTGCGGGTCTTTTTTGCCTGCAAGCTGTATGTACCGCACACCGCCGGCACGCGACTTTTACCTTGCCCTGACCCGGCGCCATTTGGCGCGCCGCCCTTGTCAGAGCAGGAATTGCCCATGCCCGAAATCTCCTTGCCCAGCGCCGTTGATGTACTGACGCAACTGGTGACCGGTCCCTCGTTGCGGGAAGTCGCCACCCAGGCGCTGCGCCCCGAGCTGAAAATCCTTTACCCGAATCTGGATATCGATCCGCAACTGGCCATGGTCGTGACCCCGACCTGGATCGTCAAAGATGACCGTGTCGTTCGCGGCGGTGATCAGGTCGAGTCCCTGACCGACGTGCTGGTGCGGCTCGGTCTGTCCGGTACCACCGTCACGTATCTGGACGATGAACAGTTTCTGACCCAGCATCCGGGCAGTGAATCAGCGATCCAGTTGCCCGTGGAGGTCGATGCGCTCGCCAGCCTGCTCAACGAACTCGCGCCGCTGCTGTTCGTGGCGTACCGCGAACAACAGGTTGATTACTGGAACCAGCACACGTCTCTCGCACAGCCGCGCTGGTATCAACTGTCGGATGCTTTGCACAATCTGTGGAATGTCGACGAAAGTCTGGACTGGGACGTGCATCAGCGAGCCATGGCCCACGCGGTTTTCCGTCACCCCGACAAGCAGCAGCGGCTGTCCGCAGACAAGTACAAAACACGCGCGTGCCTGATCGACCTGGATCAGGGTGACGGTGAAAAACGTAATCACCTGCATGTTCTCGATACCGCCGTGCTGGTCGGCACCCACGAGAAGCGCACGCTGATCATTACGCATTCGCTGGTGAATGGTTTTCGGCGTTTCGAATCGATGGAGGAGCTGGGCAATGCCCTGCCGCGCCGGTATCGGGAGAACACCGCCGCCGGTGGCCTGCACTGGCGGTTGTTCGAGCCGGACGGCAACTTTTTCGATCAACAGGCTTGCACACTGATCGCTCTGGAGGCCGACGCCCTCGGCGAAATCAACTTCTTTCAAGGCTCGACCCTCAACAACCTCTTCCCGCAAAACGGCACGGGCGGCGATCACTCAGAGCCGGCGCCGCGCCTCAAACCGCACGTCGACCGTCTCCAGCCGATGCTGCCGCCCTGGCTCGACAACGCTAATGCGGCCGATCAGACCAGCTTCAGCCGGCACCTGCTGGACCTGACTGTGGTGCAACACCAGAACGCCGGTAAGTCGTTTCAAAGCGAGGTCGACAATCTCGACACTTTTACCCGCGATGCGTTGACCCGACAGATCCGCACCGATCACCCCAAGGCCGGCGAGGTAAAAATCGACGAGATCGAAATCAGCATCACCGCCCTGGAGGTCTGGGGCACGTTTGTCTTGCCGTTCAATAGCGACAACCAGACGTTGTCGCTAAGCGAACTCACCCTGCAAAACCTCGAAGGGTTGCCGCTGGGCAACAAGACCGTACGCTATCGGGATGGCAGCGCTTTGCCGGACTGGCTCACCGTGGCCTACGTGGAAAAACTGGTCACCGCCGTCAACATCGGCAAGACCTATCCGGCGTACCTGAAAAAGCTTCTGGTCGACGATAACGTCCAGGCCGCAGCCCTGCAGAAACTGTATATCCGCCAGTTGCCGATCGAACTGCCGATGCTGGCGCTGCAACACAAGATCCGTGACGAGGCCGGCATTGATGAGCAAGGTTATCGCTACCTCCTGGCCGCCTTGGGTGACAGCGCCGAGGGTCGCCTGGTCGACGGGCAGGAAATCATCATCAGCCCGCTGGCGTTCAATGCCCACCGCATCAGCTCAAGGGCCGACACCGTGGTCAACATGTTTGTCATCGGCCCGCGTCAGTCCGACAAAGGTCCCTACCTGCTCTATCGACCGCTGTTCGAAAAACCGCTGATTCAATACCCCAGTCGTACCAATCTGCTTTATGCGATCAAGCACTCGCGACTGTTGCGCGAATCGGTGCTCGCCTGGTTGCCGGATGACGTTCGTTTCAATTACAGCCAGTACGTATTCCCGGCCAAGATGCCGTCGGTATGGGTCATTCCTCAGACCGTGGTCAATCCCGTCGCCGCCATCGACATGCTCGGGGTGGTCAAGCTGCACACCAGCGAAATCACCGGCGATATCGTCGAGACGCTGCACAAGGCCAACGTTGCCGCCCTCCTCACTCAGGCCGATCGCCAGACGGTCTCCAACGCCGAAGCGCGCTGGGCCACGGTAAAACGCGGCGGCTGGATGCTGTTCAACGCCGCCCTGCCTTTTCTGGGCCGTGGCGTCAGTACCGCCGCCTGGATCTGGCAAATCATGGACGACCTGCAAGAGATCAGCGATAGCGAAAACCAGCAGAGCGGCAAGATCGCCTGGACGGCATTGGCGGACATCCTGCTGGCGCTCGGTATGGTGCTGGCCCACCGCGCCGCCGTCGGCAAGGCAACGCGGCGCAAGACCGGCACCGTGTCGGAAACGGCAGAACAGTTGCCGCCAAAAGTCGTTCCCGAAGCCATTAAACCCGTGCGCATGCAAGACGTTACCAGCCTCGAACTGCCAGTCGGTCATGACACCTCGCTCAATGCGAGCGCGGCGTTGGGGCGCTCACGTCCCGGTCTTGAGTCACTCCTCGACAGCCTGAAAACCATAAAACCCAAAGGGCTCGGCGCAGCGGCCACCGAGGGTCAGCACCAGCACCTCTACGCTCACCAGGAAAAATGGTACGCGCCCGTCGGCAAACGCTGGTTCGAAGTGCAATTCAACGACAACGGCGATGTGCAAATCATCGATTCACATCAAGTGCCCACACGTACAGGGCCCTTGCTGACCCGCACAGCGAGCGGGCAGTGGGTCGTCGATTTGCGCCTGCGTCTGCGCGGAGGCGCCCTGCGCAGCCGCATCGCGCAAGCACGCCTGGAAAAAACAGAAGCTGACTCAGTTAAAGAGCGACATCAGCGCCTTCGATGTGACGATGAAACCCAAGCAGGACACACTGGCCGACTTTCATACTGCGTTGCTTGAGGCACTGCCGGAAAAAGTCGAAGCGATACGCAAGGAGTACCTCGACACCATTGAAGCGCAGCTCAGCCAATACACGGTCCACATCGACAAGCTCAAGGCCCTGAATCTGGCGGAGCCGGTACCCAACTACCGCACGGCCATGATCGACCGGCTGACCATGCAGATGTTTCTGTGTCACTCCTGGTTTCTCGAACGCAATGGCGAGTACGCCAGTACCCTGAACACGACGATGAATCTGTTCGAGAACAAAGCGGCGACACCGGTCGATCACGTCACAGCCTTTGAAAAGCTGAATGGGCTGTCCGCCGAGTTCATTGCGAAGCTGGAGTTTGCCCACACACGTTTCGATGAACTGAAGCTGCTCGGCAAAGAGGGGGTCGAGACCCAGCGTCGTTACCAGACCAAACTCCCCGGTTATGAAATCAACGACCTGAAAATGCTCGAGATCAGCCTGGGGCAGAAACTGTGTCTCAAGGCTGGTCCGCCAGACAGTGCGACTGCGGCAAGGGTTGCACTGGAAAACGTGATCGAAGATGCCGCCCTGAATATCCAGAGCTCAATGGACCTTAGCACTGATGAAAGTCTGGACAACCTCGCCGAACGGATAGAAGCCACCAGCAATCTGGCCGAACAATTTGCCGCCATCGACCAGCGCTTCGTCGATCTGCTCATCGAATATCCCAAGCACTACCAGCCCGAGCGTTTGGCGCAAGTGCGCAAGCGGATCAACGAATTCAGCGAAGCCACGGTAAACCGCCTGGGAAACCTGTTGCGCGACCAGATTCTGCTCGGGCCGAAGCCCGGCCCTTCCCGCCCCTGGGCCGGTTCCGGCAGAAAAATCATCAAGACCCGCTACAAAGGCACGCTTGTCGGTGAAGTCCGAAAAAGTGCCGATGGCCAGGACACTGACCTGGTGGAGGTGCGAGCAAAAGTTTCGGGCAGACTCATCGCCACGTTTCACGAAAAAACACCCGGGGAGTGGGTCGAGCGCATCACACCGAAACCGTCTCCGACCAAATCCAGGCCGAATCTGAACAACAGCCTTGCAGCCGGACAAGCCTTGATCGACGACCTGTCAGCGTTCCACAGACGAACCGAAGGCCATGTCAAACGAGCCAAACGCATACCGGCGGAGGCTGAAGCCCTTTATCAAATTCACGCCGTGAGTTTGCGCAGCGCCAGAGAGGCGATCGACCAAGCCTTGATCGCCAGCAACGAGCCGGCAGATCGTGTGGCCTCCGAGCTGGTGGACGCACTCGACAGCGCCGCGACAGCCCTCGACAAAACTGGACGCAAAACCCGTATTACCCTGATCAAGCAACAGCCTCCGACGGCCGCCCACGTGCAGTGGTTGAAAAACATCGGAGAAGTGAAAATCGCCAAAATCGGCCTCCGCCGTCGGCTCAAGGGGCGGGCCAATGACTTTCTCGATGAATATGAAGTCAGCGACGCCAGAACCGGTACAGCGTTGTGGTACGCGCACCTTCACTATGACAACGCCAAAGACCCGGTCACTGCGTCAAAGGCGCGCCATATGAAAACCCTCGAGCAGCGGCACCTTGGCGGTGCCTACGAACTGCACAACCTGAACAATCAGGAACTCATTGCCATTCATCGCAGCGGGATGTCGCTTAAATTGGCCGAAGAGTTGTTTTTCCCACCTGCCACGCCTGCCGCAGGCGCATCAGCGCCGCGCTGATAGCGGCCTCGGGCACCGCAGCGAAACCCAGCACCAGGCCTGCACGCTGATCGTGCGGGGTGCTTGAGTCCGGCAACCAGTAATTGCTCAAACCATTGATTTCAACGTCGACGCCGGCAGCCTTTTCAATCAATTGCTGCTCCCGCGCTTGCGTGTCGACCGCTACCGTCAAGTGCAACCCCGCCACCACATTCGGCAGGCTGCCGACACCGGCGACACCTTCCGGCCAGCCAGCCAACAAGCTGTTGCGGCGGCTCAAGGCGGCGCGGCGCATGCGGCGAATATGCCGCTGAAAGTGCCCGGCCGCCATGAACTCGGCCATGACCGCCTGGGTGCTCACTTCGGAATGGCGCATGTCCACAGCCCGGCGCTGAGTGAACGCTTTCACCAGGCCTGCCGGCAGCACCAGATAACCCAGCCGCAATGCGGGAAAGGCGATTTTGCCGAAGGTGCCGACGTAAAGTACCCGCCCCTGCCGATCCAGCGCGGCCAAAGGTGCCAGCGGTGCGCCGCTGTAACGATACTCGCCATCGTAATCGTCCTCGATAATCCAGCCCTCCGTGCGCTCAGCCCACGCCAACAACTCCAGGCGGCGCGCCAGACTCATGATCACCCCAGTGGGGTACTGATGAGACGGCGTCACATAGGCCAGACGGCAATCGGTCAACCCGTTCAATTGCGCGCAATTGATGCCGTCACCGTCCACCGACACGCCGTGCAACCTTGCACCGGCAATGGCGAATGCATGAGCCGCCGCACGGTACCCGGGATTCTCGATGGCGACCCCGTCCCCCGGCTCCACCAGCAACTGTGCACAAAGGCTAATTCCCTGCTGGGCACCACTGGTGATCACTATTTGTTCAGCCGTGCATTGCATACCGCGCGAACTGCGCAAATAGGCGGCGATCAAGCCGCGCAAACGCACATCGCCCTCCGGTGCGCCGTAACACAACTGCTGCAAGTCCGGTTTTCGCCAGAAAGCCGCATTCAACTTGGCCCACACCCCGAATGGAAACAGGTCGAATGCTGGCACGCCGACCCGAAAAGCTCTCGGTGGTCCGCTCGGCGGCAGGGATAGATGATTGTTTTCCAACCGTTGCAAAGCGCTTCTGTGGATAACTTTGCTGGATAAATCCACAGTTAATTCCACGTGTTTTGTGGATAAACTTGTGGATAAGCCTGTTGAAAACCCTGTGGATAGTTTTGTGGACAACTTTTTTGTCGATAACGCCGTGTGTGGCAATTGCGCCACGTAAGTGCCATCACCGACCCGCCCCTCGATGAAGCCTTCGGCGTAGAGCTGATCGTAAGCGCGCACCACACTGTTCCGGGAGATCGCCAGCGCCACCGCCAGATCACGACTGGCCGGCAATCGCGTGCCGCTGGCCAGACGCCCGTCGAGCACCCTCATGCGCAGGGCCTGGTAAAGCTGAAGACTCAAGCCCTGTCGGCGATCAAGTTCGATACCCGCCGGGTTGAAGGACAAGGACAGGGGCAGATCGCTCATGGCATTGGACCTATGAATTTGATCGTTAATGGCTCTTACAACGAACCAATAGCCTGCCTAGGATGCAGTCATTCGCCAAGGAAAACTTCTCCATGTACACGCCCCGCGCCTTTGCCATCGACGAGCTGTCCCAACTGCACGAACTGATCCTCGCCACTCGCTTGGCCATTTTGGTGAGCCACGGCGAAAACGGCCTGCAAGCCAGTCATGTGCCGGTGTTGCTGCACTGCGAACAAGGTTCCCACGGCACGTTGTACGGTCACCTCGCCAAAGCCAATCCACAGTGGAAAGACTTGCGCGACGGCGCCGAAGCGATGCTGATTTTTGCCGGCCCCGATGCCTACGTCAGCCCCGGTTTTTACCCGAGCAAAGCCGAGCACGGCAAAGTCGTGCCGACCTGGAACTACGTCGCCGTGCACGCCTATGGTCACGCCGAAACCTTTAGCGATGGCGGACGCCTGCTCGACATTGTCAGCACCCTCACTGATCGCCATGAAGCCGGCCGCGCCCAGCCGTGGTCAGTGGACGACGCTCCCGCCGATTACATCGACGGCATGCTCAAGGCCATCGTCGGTTTTGCGATTCCCATCGACCGTCTCGAAGGCAAGCGCAAGCTCAGCCAGAACCGCAGCGCCGAAGACATTGCCGGCGTGCGTGAAGGCCTCGCTGCCAGCCCCGAAGTCAATGATCAAACCCTCGCCCAATTGATGCGCTAAGGAAATCACCATGAGTCAGATCGACATTCGCCAGGTCAGTGCTGATGACCACGCCGCGTGGCTGCCGCTGTGGCAGGCTTACCTGCGCTTCTACAACGCCGAACTGCCGGACGCTGTCACGCAAAGCACCTGGCAGCGCTTCCTCGATCCGAACGAACCGACTCACGCCGCCCTCGCCTGGGCTGACGGCAAAGCCGTGGGCATGGTGCATTACATCTACCATCGCTCGAACTGGAGTATCGAAAACTCCTGCTACCTGCAGGATCTGCTGGTGATGCCCGAAACCCGCGGTACCGGCGTCGGTCGCCTGCTGATCGAGCACGTCTACGCCACTGCCAAGGCTGACGGCTGCTGCAAAGTGCACTGGCTGACCCACGAAACCAACGCCACCGCGATCCAGCTCTACGAGCGTATCGCCGAACGCCCGGGTTTCATCCAGTTTCGTAAAGCCATTTAAGGAGACGCGCTCATGACCGCTTCACTCGCTGACTGGAAAGGCGTCCCCGCCCCCACCACCACACTGCTTGAAGGCCGCTTCATTCGCCTGGAAAAACTCGACCCGTCGCGCCACGGCGATCAGCTGTTCAACGCCCTCGAAGGCCCCGGTGCCGACCCGAAACTGTGGAACTATCTGCCTTATGGGCCTTTCCCCGAGCGCAGCGTTTTCAATGACTGGCTGAACAACCACGCGGCTCAAAGCGATCCGTATTTCTTCAGCGTCATCGACCGCGCCACCGGGCAAGTGCAAGGCATCCTCAGCCTGATGTCGATCGTCCCGGCGCAGGGCCGCATCGAGATCGGCCACGTGACCTTCGGCGCACCGATGCAACGCTCGCCGAAAAGCACCGAGGCGGTTTACCTGTTGGCCAGGCACGCTTTCGAGCTGGGTTACCGTCGATTGGAGTGGAAGTGCAACAACGGCAACGCTCGCTCCAAATACGCCGCCGAGCGCCTGGGCTTCAGCTTCGAAGGTGTGTTCCGCCAGCACATGGTGGTCAAGGGCGAAAACCGTGACACCGCGTGGTACTCGATTCTGGATGGAGAGTGGCCGGCAATTGCGGCAGGGTTTGAGCGTTGGCTGTCTGATGATAATCAGGCACCTGACGGGCAGGTGAAAGGCCTGGTCGAGTGTCGTTCCTGATGATGTAAAAACAACAGATCGCAGCCTGCGGCAGCGCCTACACAGGATCTCCGTGGAGCTGCCGCAGGCTGCGATCTGTTGATCTTTAACTGATATCTCGCCGAATCCGCACAACGCCCATCTTCATCCCAAACGGACGAAACACGGCGTTCAGCGACTTCAGCGTCTGATTGCCTTCGCCGTGCTCGATGTGCACCAGGGTTCGAACCGAGATTTTGCACATCTTCGCAAACTGGGTCTGATGCAGGCCCGTCACTTCTACGCGCAGGCGGCGAACGGCCTCGCCGATCTCAAGCGTTCCCTGGGCCAATGCTTCTTGAATGTTTTCGATGAGCAGCGTGCGCTCGGCGACGGTCAGGCTCATTTCAGGTCCCACTCTTTCAAGCGTTGCTCCAGATTTCTCAGGTGAATCCCCGGATGGTTCATGGTTCGGTCCGGCAGGCCGCTCTCGGTCAAAATATCGGGAAGAGCCGCAAGGCGTCGTGCGTCCTGACGAAGGCGCTCGAACGCATCCGGCCCATCGGCCAAAGCAGCCAAGGGGTCATCCGGATCAGCAATATCAGCCAATGCACGACAAACTCCTCGCCAATCGACATCCCCCGCCCTTTCCAACTCTTTCGGCCATTTAGTCGAACGGGTAACGCCTTCATCGTCCATGACCATGGGCGCCAAATCATAAATCGGCGCAAGTCGAAACGAACTCAAGCCACGAATGATCGCGGTATTACGGCCATGGTTATCCGAGTTACCGAGAATTTTGTTGATCAGATCCCGACGCAAGTAGTCCGCAACCAGATCGGGAATCTGCTCCTCTTGCCCTGCCTCACACCAAAGACTGGCAAGCATACGAATCACGCCCAAATGGTCCATCGCGCTGCCTGGCGTTGTCACATTAGCCAGCGAATAAATCGATTCGACCGCATAACGCTCAACACCTTGAGCCGTTACCCGACGATCAAAACGCTGCATCCACAAGCTGGGTTTACTCGCCTCTTCCAGTGCCAGCCCTTGTGAAGCTACCGTTTCGATGTCTAATGTCTGAAGGGCCCTGTAGTAGTGGAACTCACTTCGCAAGATGTCCTGATCGGTCTGATTGCCTTTGTTACGAGCAAATTTCACAAACCAGTGCTGACTGACCTCTGAATCCTCAAGGACTGCATCGGGATACAGGAGACCGGCCTTGTTCTCTGCCAACAAAAGCTTAGGCGCTTCACCCCCTGCCCCCGTCGCACCGCCAATGGCTGCACCGAGTTCATAGGCGTACTCGAGAAAACGATTGTCACGCAGGATTACGTCCTGACGCTGAAACCCAATGGGCTCCCGCTCATCCATAGACTCGGCAGATTCCTTTATTCGCATGTTGCCGATGGGAGCTGGCGTGCTCCGACCCAGCAGATAGAGGTCGGCGCTGATGTCTGCGGGTTTTTCCTGCCCTAAGCGAGCAAGAAGAAAACGTTTCGCAGCACCGGCAGGAACGATGTCATGAACGAAGGCAGGCACACTCGATCGCCGGCTATCCCAGTCCAACGGGAACCGTACACTCACAGCCTTTGAGAACGGCGACCCTATCGCGTCTAAGTTTTCGACGAGATAGGTGGTTTGATAACCGAAATCGCAGCGACTTTCGAAACCCTTTTCGGGGTCAGCGAAACTCAGAACCATCGCGTCATGCCATCGCCCAGTCGCGAATATCTGTAGTGTCAGGTCGTACATGAGCTTTGCACCTGCATTTAAATGCATTCTGGCGAAGTTTTTTAAACCGAAGATGCAATATAGTGCATTTTTTGACGAGACCTGCCGAAATATCTGCAACAAAATGCAGAAATGCCACGGTCTATTTTGGGGCAAACACAAAGTAATGCGGATGGATGTTTGACATCATTTTGTAAAAGCCGCTGAGCATAACGACTCGCTTACAACAGCGAGTCATCCGTCCACGCTGGAATGTAACGTCCATCCCACTTCTAAAAGCAAAAGATCGCAGCCAGCGGCAGCTCCTACATTTGCCTTATGCAGGAGCTGCCGCAGGCTGCGATCTTTTGCCGTGTTTTTCAGCCCAGTTTCTGCGCCAGCACGGCAATGTGCTCAGGGCCGATCCCGCAGCAACCGCCGAGGTGACTGGCACCGCGCTGCTGCCAATCGACCGCCCAATGCAAGTAACCCGGCGGATCAAGATCCTCGCGCAACGGATCAAGCCCATCATTGGCCGTCGCTTCTTTGGGCTGCGGCGGGAACGCGTTGGCGTAGGCGCCAAGGTGAATTTTCACTCCCAGACGCTCGAAGGTCGCGCGCGCCGCATCAATTGCTGCGCCAATCACTTCCGGCTGACTGCAATTGAACAGCAGCGTCTCGACGCCCAACTCAGCCGCCACCGCCGCCGCTTCGGCCACCGGCTCGCCGGAACGCAGACGCGGTACTTCGTCAGTGTCTTCATCCTTCAATGTGAAGGACAACCAGAACGGCTTGCCATCCTGCGGCAGACCGGCATGGATGGCCCGCGCTTCGATGATCGAGCTCTGGGTTTCCGCCAGCCACAGATCGACGTGCGGTGCCAGACCCTGAATCAATGGCTGCAACAACTCGCTGACACGGGACGCTTCAAACAGATCCGGACGGTAGGAGCCGAACAGCGGAGGCAACGAACCGGCCACGCGTACCGATTTTCCCGATGCGTCTACCGCACGGCGTGCCAGTTCTCCGGCCAAGGCTGCCAGCGCCTGCCCTTCAGCGGCAAAACGCTCTTCGCCAATGTGGAACGGCACCACCGCATAACTGTTGCTGGTAATCACGTTGGCGCCGCTGGCGATGTAAGCGGCGTGCACCGCCTCGACCGCTTGCGGTGCCTCGCTCAGCGCCAGCGCCGACCATTCCGGCTGGCGAAACGGCGCCCCGGCGCGCTGCAACTCACGGCCCATGCCGCCATCAAGAATAATCGTGCTTCCTGCGCCCATATGCTTTTCACTCATAAGCTTATGAAAATAACTCACTATCAGAGTCGTTCTTATAACTATTTAATACGCACCATTCGGTTAATAACAACCTCTTTTTTGCTCAGGGATCGACTGTGAAATTTCAACCGCTACTGGCCCTGGGCCTGACGATTCTGGCCGCCTCCACACAAGCTTTTGCTGGCACCACGCTGGATCGAGTCGAGCAGAAAAAACAGTTGGTCGGCGTGCTGATGGAGAGCTATCCACCGTTCTCGTTTCTCAACGATCAGAACCAGCTCGACGGCTTTGACGTCGATGTAGCCAAAGCCGTGGCGGACAAACTCGGGGTCAAGTTGCGCCTCGAAACACCGTCCTGGGATGTCATCGCCGCCGGTCGCTGGAGCGGCCGTTACGACATCTGCATTTGCTCGATGACACCGAGCAAGGCGCGCGCCGAAGTGTTCGACTTCCCGGTCGAGTATTACGCCTCGCCCGCGGTGATCGTGGTCAACGCCAGGGATGAGCGGATCCACAGCGCCAATGACCTGAGCGGCAAGAAGGTCGGCCTCACCAGCGCCTCCAGTTATGAAAGTTATCTGAACAAGAATCTGGTCATCGAAGGCGCCGAAGACACGCAATTGCAGTACCCGTTCGAAGACGTGCAGATCGCCCCATACGATACCGACAACGTCGCGTTTCAGGATTTGGGCCTGGGTGCCGGCGTGCGTCTGGATGCGATCCTCACCAACCTCGTTACCGCGCAGCCACGCCTTAACGAAGACAAACGCTTCAAACTGGCCGGCGCGCCGCTGTACTCGGAGCCGAACTCGGTCGCCATCGAAAAGGGTGACGCGCAATGGGATGCCAAAGTGCGCGAAGTGTTCGCGCAACTTAAACAGGACGGCACCCTGAGCAAGCTCTCGCAGAAATGGATCGGCGCCGATATCAGTCAATGACTTCTTTCCCGACACCTCCACGACCACCAGTGACTGAATCCCGCCTGCAACGGTTCTTCGGTTTTCGCACACGGCTGTACCTGACCTGGGCGGCGATGTTCTGCCTGTTTGCCGGGTTTTTCCTGAGCTTTGATCTGAAGTTCTCGATCATCCTCGACAAGCTGCCCAACCTGGTCGGCCTGCATCTGGCCCCCAACGGCTTTCTGCAAGGCGCGGCGCTCACGCTGTTTCTGTGCGTGTGCTCGATTGTCGCCTCGTCATTGCTGGGTTTCGTCACCGCACTGGCACGCCTGTCGAAAAGCGCCGTGGCGTTCGGCATCGCCAGTTTCTACGCGTCGTTTTTTCGCGGCACGCCGCTGCTGATCCAGATCCTGCTGATCTATCTCGGCTTGCCGCAACTGGGCATCGTGCCCGGTGCCATCGTTGCCGGGATCATCGCCCTCTCGCTGAATTACGGCGCTTACTTAAGTGAGATTTTCCGCGCCGGCATCCTCGGCATTCCCTATGGCCAACGCGAAGCGTCGCTGGCGCTGGGCATGCGCGAATCGGTGATCTTCTGGCGCATCACCCTGCCCCAGGCCATGCGCACGATCATCCCGCCGACGACCAACCAGTTCATCTCGATGCTCAAGGACTCGTCGCTGATTTCGGTGATGGGGGTCTGGGAAGTGATGTTTCTCGCGCAGTCGTATGGGCGCTCCAGCTATCGCTACATCGAAATGCTCACGACCGCGGCGATCATTTACTGGGTAATGTCGATCGGGCTGGAGTTGATTCAGGCGCGCATGGAGCGGCATTACGGCAAGGCGTACGAACGCCGCAGCTAACCCGTTCTGCAACAGCACAGACATCATTCTGTAAAAACCCATCGCTATACAGGACGGCCCGCTCATAACAAAAAGGCCGTCCACTCATGCCCTTCCCGCCTCAGCGTTTGCCCCTCGCCATTGCCCTGCTGGTTGCCACCAGCGCCGCCCACGGCAAAACCGTGCAGATCGACACCGCCACCAGTGCCTCACAAACCCTGGGCGGCAGCGACACGCTGACGATTTCGGCCCCCGGCAGCATCACCAACAGCGGCAAGGCTGTAAGCCTGAAGGACCAAACCAGCGGCATGGGCGTGATCATCGATAACGCCGGCAAGATCATCTCCAGCGGCGGCCGCGCCATAGACAGCAGTGGTGATGAGAGCAAGGCGCGCAACTATTCAATCTACAACCGCAGCGGTGGGCAGATTCTCGGTGCCAACGACGCGTTGCGCATCGACAGCAACTTCGTCAGCGGCAGCCTGTTGATCGACAACAGCGGCATTATTCGCTCGACCACGGGCCAAGGGCTGGACCTTGATGCGCTGCGCAGTGACGGCGTAAAAACCACGATCATCAACCGTGCCGGCGGGCTGATTCGCGGCGACGCCAGCGACGGCATGAAGACCGGCGCCAACGCGACCATTACCAACTACGGCGAGATCTCCACGGGTGACTCGCACAACGCCGACGAGAAATTCGACGGCATCGATATCGATACCGCAACCGGTGTGTCGATCACCAACTACGGAGTGATTTCCGGTGGCCGTCACGGCATCACCACCGACCTCGGCGCGACATTGGTCAACTACGGTCAGATCACCGGGCGCAATGGTTCGGGCTACGGTTCCGACGGCGATGGCACCGTGATCAACCACGGCACCATCACCGGCGCCTATTCCGGGCTGCAAGCCAACGGTGACGGCGATGGCGTGGACATCGACAAGATCGCCCACATCGAAAACTACGGCACCATTCAAGGCGTTGGCGCCGGTGGTGTGGACAAGGGCGGTTTCGCCAATGGCAGCGAAGGCATCGCCCTCGGTGGCGGTTACATCCTTAACGCCAGCGGCGCGCTGATCAGCGGCGCCAACAGTGCGATTCTGGTCGATGACGGCAGCGGCGGTTCCGGGTTGGCAGCGACCACGCTGGAGAACTTCGGCACCATTCAAGGCCTCAACGGTTTCGGCGTGAAATTCGTCGGCGAGTTCGCCGACAACGTGGTCAACGCCGGCACCATCAGCGGCAGCAATGGGCTCGCACTGGATCTGGGCGCCGGCAACGACAGCCTGACTTTGCGCAACGGCAGCCGCTTTGTCGGCGTGGTCGATGGTGGCAGCGGTTACGATCGGGTGGTGATGGACGACGCGGCGGGCGGCAGCTTCGGCGCCAGCCGCAACTTTGAATGGCTGGAGGTCAAACAAGGCGCGTGGACGCTGACCGGCAGCGGCGATTTCAGCGACGGCGGCGCGGTGCGCAACGGCGCGACGCTGATCAACCAGGGCGGCATCGCTGGCGACCTGAGCGTCGACGCGGGCGGCGTGTATGCCGGCGGCGGATCGGTCGGCAACCTCAACGTCAACGGCACATTGCGCACCGACACCCGCTTCGGCCGTGCGAGCATCGTTCACGACTTGAACATGACCAGTGCATCCACCCTCGCCTACGGCGTCAACGCCGATGGCAGCAGCGCCCCGGTACAGGTCGGCGGCACGGCCAACCTCAACGGTGCGACCCTGGCGGTGAATCCCGGCAGTGGCACCTACCCGTGGCAGAGCCAATACACTGTGCTGCAAGCCGCGCAGGTCAACGGTACGTTCGGCAAGGTCACCAGCGACTACGCATTCCTCACGCCGACCCTCGCCTACACGCCGACTCAAGTCGATCTGACTTACACCCGCAACGATGTGGCCTTCAACCAATTCGCTGCAACCGGCAATGGCAGCAACGCCGCCAACAGCCTCGCCTCAATGGGCAAGAACAACGCACTGTACAACGCCTTGCTCAACACCACGCAAAGCACGGCGGGTGCGGCCATCGAGCAACTGGCCGGCGCCAGCAACGCCAATCTGACCAGCGCCACCCTCGGCGCCAGCAGTCAGGTGGGCAGCAGCATGCTCGCGGCGCTGCAACAAATTGGCGGCAGCCCGGGCCTGCTGGTCGGTCTCGATCAACGCGACACGCCCGTGTTGGCGGCCAATGGCGTACCGTCCGAAGCACGCAACCTGAATGATCCGAATGCACGTGGTCGTCTCTGGCTGCAAGGCATTGGCGGCTACGGCAAGCTCGATGGCGAGCACGGCAGCAGCGGCCTGGAACAGCGCACCAAAGGCAGCGTGCTCGGTGCCGACTGGTCGTTGAATCCTGCATGGCGACTCGGTGTGCTCGGCGGTTATTCGAAAACCGACCTGGACGCCACTGGTGTCGATGGCAACGTCGAGAGCTGGCACGCCGGCGTCTACGCGCTGCATCAGAACGGCCCGATTGCCCTGCGTCTCGGCGCCGCTTATAGCGGGCATCAGGGCGAGAGCAAACGCACGATCGCCTTCAACGGTTTCAGCGATCGCCCGAAAGGTGATTACGACGCCGACAGCCAGCAAGCCTTTGCCGAACTCGGCTATGCACTGGGCAGCGGCCGCCTCAGTGCCGAACCGTTCGCCAGCCTCGGCTACCAGCGCTACCACCGCGACAGCTACAAAGAAAAAGGTGGCGCCGCCGCGCTGCAAGTCGACAGCCAGACCCAGGACAACTTCAGCAGCACCTTCGGCGTGCGCCTGGCGCACCTGAGCAGCCTGGACAACGGCATGAGCGTGACGCCACGCATGGCAGCGGGCTGGAAACACACCTACGGCGATGTCAGCAGTTCGACACGTCAGGCGTTTGTCACCGGCGGCACGGCATTCAGCGTCGATGGTAGTTCACTGGATCGGGACAGTCTGGTGCTGGAAGCAGGACTGGATGTGGGGATCTCGGCGCGGCATACCCTGGGTGTGGGTTACAGCGGCGAGATTGGCAGCAACAGCCGTAATCACGGGTTGATCGGGCAATGGCAGATGAGTTTTTGAGTTTGAATAGCCGGCGGGGTCCGTGTTGCTTGTAGGAAAAGGGATCGGTGCAGCCGAGTAAAAATACCGGTTCGTACCACCGTGGCGATTTTCTACAAAACGATCCGACGTCGCCTGCAAGGCCACAGGAAGTAGCCGACATCGGATTTTCTGGCGCATCAATAGAGTTTGGTCTCCTGTCAAAAGAGGCCTAACTTGATGCCCGTTCAACACCGATACAAACCAAAACACTTGGCTTTGGCCATTGCGCTGGCGCTTGGCGGCGTAGAGCTTGCGAGCGCTCAGCTACCTTCGCAAGTGACTGACTCACCTCCAATCATGGAAGTCCCGGAGCTGCCGGAAAGCACGCCATATGAAGCGGCTCTTCAAAAGCTCAAAGATTTTTCCACTCATATAAACACCGTTCCAATCTCCTTCGACTCGCCCGAAAGTACTTTCCAGGGCACTACTCTCAACGATTTCATCGTTCTCAAAGACGGTGCCAGCTTCAGTGGCCGCCTGGACGGTGACGGGGAGAAAACTACCTGGTACTCAACGCCGCTGATGGCGGAACGATCAAAGACACCCATAATTTCAATGGACTGCATCTCCTGCGTGGAGACTGGACACTGAGCAGCAAGGGAGACTTCACGGAAGGCGTGTTGGTAGATCGCGACGGCACACTGACCAACCTTGGCAGCATCGAGGGTGGTGCTATCAGCGTCGGCAAGCTTTTCAACAAGGGAAGCATCAAAGGCGATGTACATGTCGAGACGGGCGGCAGTTTTGCGGGTAAGGGGACGGTAAGACACCTGCACGTTAACGGCCTGCTCACAGTCAACGGATTGCATGGCAGCCCCCGGGTCAAAGGCGACCTGAGCCTGTCCCCTACAGCCGAGCTGGCCTATGAGGTCACGCCTGAAGGTCGTGGCCAAACGATCAAAGTCGACGGCACTGCCGAGCTTGGTGGCGCCACTCTGAAAGTCGTTGCTGTTCCCGGTGAGTATCCAGCAACCAGTCCGTACAAAATCATCGAAGCCGCCAAGGTTGACGGTGAGTTCGGCACGATCGTGAACGATCTGGCTTTTATGACGGCCACACCTCAATACAACAAAAAATCCGTTGGGCTGACTTTCGCCCGCAATGATGTACCGCTGAAAAGCGTCGCCACTACAGACAGCGGTCGTGCGGTTGCTGGCAGCATCGTCGAGCCTCAGGTGCCATCGTCTCCCGCGCCGTCGACACCGCTGACGGCATCAACTCCCCTACCAGATTCGGATTCAGCTTCAACAGCAACCGCTTCCACTTCATTGACTGCTCCTGCTGCGACGTCAGCTTCAGTACCCATACAGGATGAGTTCGTGACTGCGCCGGTCAGCGAAGCTGTCGAAGCGCCAGCCTCAGCCCCGCAAAAACCCGCCAACACGGCCGTCGCCGCAATACTGGCCAGCGACAGCAAAACAGCCGCTATCGCTCTGGAACAACTCGCCGCCGGCAGCAACGCCAACCTCGCCAAAGCCACGCTGAGTAGTATCACACCCGTGAGCACCAGCATGCTCTCAGCCATGCGCCAACTCGATAACCGCACCGGCCCCGCTCATGGCTCGGGCAACTCACCTCGCCAGGCGGCGGGCGGTTTAGATTCCGGTCGCGTCTGGGTGCAGGCACTGGGCAATGGCGGCAAGATTGATCGTGATACCGACAGCACGCTGAAACACTCGACTCAAGGTCTGGTTGCGGGTGCTGACTGGCGCCTCGACGAGCAATGGCATGTCGGGATCATCGGCGGTAAATCGCAGACGAAGCTGGATGCCCGACACTCCGACGGCGACCTCGACAGCTGGCACGTCGGTGCGTATGCCGTTCGCCAGGACGGCCCATTGGCGCTGCGTTTCGGCGCCACCTATGCCAGCCACGATGGCAGCAGCAAACGTCGAGTGGCGTTCAATGGTTTCAGCGATCGTCTCAAAGGCAGTTACGACGCCAGCACCCAACAGGCCTTCGCCGAAGCGGGTTACAACTTCGGCGAGGGAGACGTCACGCTCGAACCTTTCGCCAATCTGGGTTATCAGCGCTATCAACGCGACAGCTACAGCGAAAAAGGTGGCCACGCGGCGTTGAAAGTCCACGGGCAATCGCAAAACAACTTGAACAGCACCTTCGGCCTGCGTGTGGCAAAAACCAACACCCTGGACAACGGCATGCAACTGACTCCGCGCTTGAGCACAGGCTGGAAACACACCTATGGCGAACTCGACCAGCACACCCGCCAGCAATTGCTCAACGGTGGCATCGATTTCGAAATCGCCGGAGCACAACTGGATCGCAACAGCCTGTCACTCGATGCCGGCCTCGATCTGGCCCTGTCCGCCAACCACACGCTGGGCATGGGCGTCACCGGGGACATCGCATCTGACAGCCGCAACACCGCCGTAATGGGCCAATGGCGCATGGCGTTCTAACCGATCCCTGTAGGAGCTGCCGCAGGCTGCGGCAGCTCCTACAGGGAAAAAAGCAAAAAAAAGGGGAGCACATGCCCCCCCGAGGTTTAAAGCGTTGGATCGCGGCCGTTATCTCAGCCTTCGATTTCGATCAGAATTTCGCCCGGATTGACCCGATCACCCTTGGCCACATGAATCGCGGTGACCTTGCCGGCAATGGCTGCCTGGACTTCGGTTTCCATCTTCATCGCTTCGGTGATCAGTACAGCCTGGCCAGCCTTCACGGTGTCGCCCTCCTTGACCAGCACATCAACGATGTTGCCCGGCATGGTGGTGCTGACATGGCCGGGAGCCGACGCTTGTTTGCGCTTGCTGCTGCCACCGCCGACGAATTCGTTGAGCGGTTCGAACACCACTTCTTCCGGCATGCCGTCGATGGACAGGTAGAAGTGACGCTTGCCTTCAGCCTTCACACCGACACCGGTGATGTCGACGCGATAGGTCTCGCCGTGAACGTCGATGACGAACTCGGTCGGTACGCCTTCGCCGCCTGCTTTTGTCACACCACCCGCTTCAGGAATCGGCAACAGCACTTCCGGCGTGAGGGTGCCGGCGGCACGCTCCTCAAGGAACTTGCGGCCGATGTCCGGGAACATGGCGAAGGTCAGAACGTCTTCTTCCGACTTGGCCAGTGCGCCGATGTCGGCACGCAGTTTGGTCATTTCCGGCTTGAGCAGGTCGGCCGGACGCACGTCGATGACTTCTTCGCTGCCGATGGCCTGACGACGCAGTTTTTCGTTAACCACGCCCGGCGCCTTGCCATAGCCGCCCTGCAAGTAAAGCTTCACTTCGTTGGTGATGGTCTTGTAGCGCTCGCCGGCCAGCACGTTGAAGAACGCCTGAGTGCCGACGATCTGCGAAGTCGGCGTCACCAGCGGCGGGAAGCCGAGGTCTTCACGCACCCGCGGGATTTCTGCCAACACTTCGGCCATGCGGTTGAGAGCGCCCTGCTCTTTCAGCTGGTTGGCGAGGTTGGAGATCATCCCGCCCGGCACCTGGTTGACTTGCACTCGGGTGTCGACGGCGGTGAACTCGCTTTCGAACTGGTGGTACTTCTTGCGCACGGCGTAGAAGTACAGGCCGATTTCCTGCAGCAGTTCCAGATTGAGGCCGGTGTCGTACTCAGTGCCTTTAAGGGCCGCGACCATCGACTCGGTGCCAGGGTGGCTGGTGCCCGAGGCGAAACTGGAGATCGCCGTGTCGATGTGGTCGGCGCCGTTTTCGATGGCCTTGAGCTGGCACATGGTCGCCAGACCGGCGGTGTCGTGCGAGTGGATGAACACCGGCAGCGACTGCTCGGCTTTCAGTGCGCGAACCAGTTCACCGGTGGCGTAAGGGGTCAGCAGACCGGCCATGTCCTTGATCGCCACCGAGTCGCAACCCATGGCTTCCATTTGCTTGGCTTGCGCAACAAAAGCGTCAATGGTGTGCACCGGGCTGGTGGTGTAGGCGATGGTGCCTTGAGCATGTTTGCCGGCAGCTTTCACCGCTTCGATAGCCACGCGCAGGTTACGCACGTCGTTCATCGCATCGAAGATGCGGAACACGTCGATGCCGTTGACTGCAGCCTTGGCGACGAAGGCTTTGACCACGTCGTCGCTGTAGTGGCGGTAGCCCAGCAGGTTCTGGCCGCGCAGAAGCATTTGCAGACGTGTGTTAGGCAACGCCGCGCGCAGTTGGCGCAGACGCTCCCACGGGTCTTCTTTCAGAAAGCGTACGCAGGCGTCGAAGGTCGCGCCGCCCCAGCACTCCAGCGACCAGTAGCCGACTTTGTCGAGCTTGTCGCAGATCGGCAGCATGTCTTCGGTGCGCATGCGGGTGGCGAGCAGCGATTGGTGAGCGTCGCGCAGGATGGTATCGGTAACGAAGATCTTCTTAGTCATTGGTATCTCCTCATAGGCCTGCGTGGGCGGCGATGGCGGCGGCGATGGCCAGGGCCAGCTCTTCGGGTTTGCGCTTGATCGAGTAGTTGGTCAGTTCAGGGTGGCTTTCAACGAAGCTGGTATTGAACTGGCCACTACGGAATTCCGGATTGCGCAGGATTTCCTGGTAGTACGCGGCGGTGGTTTTCACACCCTGCAGACGCATGTCGTCGAGGGCGCGCAGGCCACGGTCCATCGCTTCTTCCCAGGTCAGTGCCCAGACCACCAGTTTCAGGCACATCGAGTCGTAGAACGGCGGAATGGTGTAGCCTGTGTAGATCGCTGTGTCGGTGCGCACGCCCGGACCGCCGGGGGCGTAGTAACGGGTGATCTTGCCGAAGCTCGGCAGGAAGTTGTTCTTCGGGTCTTCGGCGTTGATACGAAACTGCAACGCGAAACCACGGTGCTGAATGTCTTCCTGCTTCACCGACAGCGGCAGGCCGGAAGCGATGCGAATCTGTTCACGGACGATGTCGATCCCGGTGATTTCTTCGGTGATGGTGTGTTCCACCTGCACCCGGGTGTTCATCTCCATGAAGTACACCTCGCCCTCGGCGAGCAAGAACTCCACGGTGCCGGCGTTCTCGTAACCCACAGCCTTGGCCGCACGTACCGACAGGTCGCCGATGTAGGCACGCTGTTCCGGGGTCAGTTGCGGGCTCGGGGCGATTTCGATGAGCTTCTGGTTACGACGCTGGATCGAACAGTCCCGCTCGAACAGGTGCACGACGTTGCCGAAACTGTCGCCGAGGATCTGCGCTTCGATGTGCTTGGGATTGACGATGCATTTTTCCAGGAACACTTCCGCCGAACCGAAAGCCTTGGTGGCTTCGGAAATCACCCGGGGGAAATTCTGTTCGAGTTCTTCGCGGCTGTTGCAGCGACGGATACCGCGACCACCACCACCGGAGGTGGCTTTGAGCATTACCGGGTAACCGATACGGTCACCTTCGGCCAACGCTTCGGTGATGTCCGCGACATTGCCTTCGGTGCCCGGCGTGACCGGTACGCCGGCCTTGATCATGCTGCGGCGCGCTTCGGTCTTGTCGCCCATGCGGCGAATGACTTCTGCCGAAGGGCCGATGAATTTGATCCCGCGTTCGGCGCAGATATCTGCCAGCTCAGCGTTTTCCGAGAGGAAACCGTAGCCGGGGTGCAGCGCATCGCAGCCGGTTTCAACCGCCAGGTTCACCAGCTTGCGCGGGTTCAGGTAACCGGCCAGTGGCTCGGCACCAATGCTGTGGGCCTCATCCGCACGCTTCACATGCAAGGCATGGCGATCAGCGTCGGAAAAAATCGCAACCGAGCGAATGCCCATTTCGGCGCAGGCTCGCACGATTCGTACGGCAATCTCACCACGGTTGGCGATCAGGATCTTTTTTATCACTTGGAGGTTCCCTTGAGCCGGTGGCACCACGACCTGCTAGACCCAGGTCGACGCGTGACCAAATGTTTCAATTTAGTCGCGACCCCACACTAGCGCTCATGAGGGATTAACAAAAATGAATAAAAATTGGGTCAGGCATAAGCAAAGACTTATAGTTGAAACACCAGCCCGCCGTCAGAGCCTATAAAAAATGCGTAAGTCCTTGATGCGTATGACATTACGTCAGTTGCAGATTTTCAACGAAGTGTGTGATTTGCGCTCTTATAGCCGTGCCGCAGATGAAATGTCTCTGACGCAACCGGCGGTCAGCCTGCAGATTCGCCAGCTGGAAGAGCTGATCGGGCAGCCATTATTCGATTACGTCGGCAAAAAACTCTACATGACCGAAGCCGCGGAAGCCCTTCAGCGTGCCAGCCGAGACATTTTCGGGCGTCTGGAAAACCTTGATATGCAGCTGTCGGATATGCAGGGTTCGCTGCAGGGCCAACTGAAGCTCGCAGTGGAATCCAGCGCCAAGTACTTCGTCCCGCATCTGTTTGCGGCGTTCAAGCGCCAGCATCCGGAAGTGAATCTGCAACTGACCGTGGTCAACCGTGGCCAAGTGATCCGACGACTATCGGACAACCGCGATGATCTGGTGATCATGTCGATGGTGCCGCAGGACATGGGCCTGGAATTCCTGCCGTTTCTGAACAATCCGATTGTCGCCGTGGCGCGACCGGATCATCCGCTGGCGCACATGGGCCCGCTGCGCTTGCAGGATCTTGAGCCGTACACGCTGCTGATCCGCGAGCCGGGCTCGGGCACGCGACTGGCCTGCGAAGAGTATTTCAAAGAGAAGCGCGTGCACTTCACCCAGACCCAGGAAGTGGCCTCGGCCGAAGCTCAGCGTGAATGCGTGGTGGCAGGTCTGGGCCTGGCGCTGTTGACGCGCCACGCCCTGAACCTGGAGCTGGCGACCGGCGGCCTCGTCGAGTTGCCGGTCGAGGAACTGCCGCTGCTGCGCAGCTGGTGCCTGGTGCAAGCCAAGGCCAAACGGCTGTCACCGGTGGCGCACGCCTTCCTGGCGTTTATCCGCAGCGAGCGCGTGCAGATCAGCGCGCTGGTTGAGCGCTTCGACGGGAAGCTGCGGGCGCTGCCTGCCAGTGATTGATCTCGGGAAAGTCGCCTATTTCGGCTTGAAGCTGGCGAAGTTCGAAGCGATCTTCGATGGCGCGGCGAAATTCCATGCGGCGCTGGTCTTCCTGCTGACGACGGGTTTTCGCTGCGCTGTTGCGTTCTTCGTAGGGCTGAGCCATTTCGAGTCTCCCAAGGCGATGACGGGAGTTTCACGATAGGCGTGGGGGATGACGGTTTGGCTTCTCGCGGATGACAGTGCGATGAATCTTGCGCAGGGTTTTGGTTTAGTTGAGGACGCCTTCGCGAGCAGGCTCGCTCCCACATTTGATCTCGGTATGACACAGAATTTGTATCAGAGGAGATCCCCTGTGGGAGCGCGCCTGCTAGCGATTAAGGTCGGAACGACCTTGCTTTAATCATCCAGAGCTTTCGCGGCCTTAGGCGACAGACGCAAGCTGCGCAGGCTGCGCTTTACGCTCTTGAGGTGGTTGACCAGGCTCGGCCCGCGCGCCATCGCCACGCCCATCGCCAACACATCAATCACCACAAGGTGCGCGATACGCGACGTCAGCGGCGTATAGATTTCAGTGTCTTCATGCACATCGATCGCGAGGTTGACGGTCGACAATTCAGCCAACGGCGTCTGACTCGGGCACAAGGTAATCAGCGAAGCCCCGCTCTCGCGCACCAGATTGGCGGTGATCAACAGATCCTTCGAACGCCCGGACTGCGAAATACAGATCGCCACATCGGTCGGCTTCAAGGTCACCGCCGACATTGCCTGCATGTGCGGATCGGAATACGCCGCTGCGGTCAGCAGCAAACGGAAGAACTTGTGCTGCGCATCCGCCGCCACCGCGCCTGACGCGCCAAAGCCGTAGAACTCGACACGCTGCGCCTGCGACATCAGCGTCACCGCGCGCTGCAACTCAATCGGATCAAGCTTCTCGCGAACCTCCATCAACGTGTGCAGGGTGGTGTCGAAAATCTTCAGGCTGTAATCGGCGACCGAGTCGTCTTCGTGGATCGCGAACTGGCCGAAACTGGCACCGGCGGCCAGGCTCTGCGCCAGCTTCAGTTTCAGATCCTGAAAACCCGAGCAACCAATGGCGCGACAGAAGCGCACGATGGTCGGTTCGCTGATGCCGACGCTGTGGGCCAGGTCGGCCATGGAACTGTGCATCACCGCCGCAGGGTCAAGCAGCACGTGGTCGGCGACCTTGAGCTCCGACTTGCGTAACAGGTGACGTGATTGGGCGATGTGTTGCAGCAGATTCAAGGGGCTGGACTCTTCTTATGGGCAAGGATGTAGCACGCTTGTAGTTATACTACATGAATTGGCTTTTTGCCTGCTCAATGCGTAACTCCATGCCCCCGTATCAGGCGCGATGGCGTGCATGTAGCCCTTAATACGGATTGCTCTGTTCGCGTAAAAGCCCGGCCAGAACGGCGGCTTCCACCGGACGGCTGATCAGATAGCCCTGCACTTCATCGCAGCGTTCGGCGCGTAAAAACTCCAGTTGCTCCTGGCGTTCAACGCCCTCCGCCACCACTTTCAACGACAGTCCATGGGCCATGGCGATGATCGCGCGGGTGATCGCCGCGTCTTCACTGCCCTCCCCCAGCCCACGAATGAACGCCTGATCGATCTTCACGTAATCCACCGGAATGCGTTTGAGGTAACTGAGCGACGAATAGCCGGTGCCAAAGTCGTCGATGGCCAGTTTCACGCCTAGATCGCGCAGTTGCTGGAAGGTCGCGATGATGTGCTCGACGCTGTCGAGCAACTGGCTTTCAGTCAGCTCCAGCTCGAGGTAGTGCGGCGCCAGGCCGGTTTCCTCCAGCACTTGGCGCACCAGACTGACCAGCTTGCCCTGACGCAACTGATGCACCGACAAGTTCACCGAAACGCGGATCGGCTCAAGGCCCTGACGCTGCCATTCGCACGCCTGCCAGCAGGCCTGCCGCAGGACGAATTCGCCAATCGGCCCGATCAATCCGGTTTCCTCGGCCAGCCCGATGAAATCCCCCGGCGGCACCCGCCCCATGGTTGGATGGTCCCAGCGCACCAGCGCTTCCGCCGCATTCAACCGGCCGCTTTGCAGGCACAGTTTCGGCTGATAAAAGACTTTGAGCTGTTGGTCATCAATGGCTTTGCGCAACTGGTTTTCCAGTTGCAAACGCTCCAGGGTGCTGGCCTGCAAGCTGTCGGTGTAGAACTGGAAGTTATTGCCACCCAAGTGTTTGGCATGCTGCATGGCCATGTTCGACCGGCTGACCAGCGCGGAGATCTCACGGGCATTGTCCGGCAGCATGCTGATGCCCATCGAGGCGCTGACCACCAGCTCATGCCCGTCCACCGTCAGCGGCAAGCGCAACTTGGTCGATAACCGCGTAGCGACCCGCGCCAGACTCGACAAATTGCCGTAGGCATCGAACAGCACCGCGAATTCATCGCCGGATAAGCGCGCAATGGTGTCGGCTTCTGGCAACGCATTCACCAGCCGTCGGGCCATTTTCTGCAGCAACTGGTCAGCGACTTCGTGGCCAAGGCTGTCGTTGAGCAATTTGAAGCGATCCAGATTGATATGCAGCAATGCCAGACTGCGGCGCCCGCCCTGCCGAACCCGCTGATGCGCTTCGTGCAGACGCTCGCGGAACAACGAGCGATTCGCCAGCCCGGTCAGTTCGTCGTAATGGGTCAGATAACGCATGCGCTCTTCGGATTCGCGCCGCGCCGAGAGATCGGCGAAGAAGCCGACGATATGACTGACATTTCCCCGACTATCGCGCACCGCGCTCAGTTGCAGCCATTGCGGATACAGCTCGCCGTTCTTGCGGGTTTCGACCAGTTCGCCCTGCCAACTGCCGTGTTGCTCCAGGGCATGACGGATCGCAACGTAATGGCGGCGCGCGTCGCGGCTGCACGGCAACTCCACAACGTTGCGCCCGAGCATGTCGTCAATGTCGTAGCCAGTGACTCGACTGAACGCCTGATTGATTGCGATCAGCGCGTAGTCAGGGTCGAGAATCACAATGCCTTCGCTGGCGGCTTCGAACACCGTTGCCGCCAGCCGCTGCTGCTCTTCCACACTTTTACTGGCGCTGATGTCGCGGCGAGTGCCGACCATGCGAATCACCCGCCCGCTGTCGCTACGCTCGACGGCGCGGCCACGGTCTTCGATCCAGACCCAGTGGCCATCACCGTGACGCACGCGGTACTCGATCTGATAGTCCTCGGTGCGGCCCTTCAAATGCTCGATCAGCGCGTTTTTGAGCGTCGGCACGTCTTCGGGATGCAGGCGCGGCTTGAGGTCACGCAGGATCGCCGTGACGTATTCCGGGGCGAGGCCGAACAACTCCTGAATCTGCGTGTGGTGGACTTCGTCGGTTTGCAGGTTCCAGTCCCACAACCCCAGCTCACTGGCCTTCAACGCCAGCGCCAGACGGGCTTCGCTTTTGCTCAGGGCCTGGTTGGCGGCGTCCAGCTCTCGGCTACGTTGCGCGACACGGTCTTCCAGTTCGACCTGCGCTTCGCGCAACTTGCCCTCGGCGCAGCGGCGATGCTCGATTTCCTTGGCCAACTCCTGATTGAGCTGCTCGCTGCGCGACTGCGTCTGCTGCAAATGTTCGATCAGGTGCTGATTCTGGAAACGCCGCAGCAAACCGCGATCAATTAGTCGATTGACCTGCCACGCCACCACGCTCAGCGAGCCCAACAGGATCAACCCGAGCCAACCCCAGCCACGCGCCAGCTCATCGCCGCCCCAAAACAGATAACCGATGGCCGGCAGCAGGCACGGCAAGGTAAAGGACAGGAACGCCGGCAGGCTCACCGCATAGGCGACACTGGCTGACAGGGTCGCCGCGCCGATCAGGCCGAACACCCAGGCTTGCTGCATGAAGTTGTCGGCGGGCACCAATGCGATGCCGGCACCGGCGAGCGTCAGGCCGGTCATGGTCGAGCCGAGCAGAAACATTCGGCGCCAGATGGGTTGGGCCTGACGATTGGGGATTGCCGAATCAAACGCTGCCACCTGTATCACCCGCAGGGCGACCAGCGAAAGCAACCAGACCAGCCAGACGCTGACCACGAAGTAACGCTGCGGGCTCCAGAGCAAACCGGCGCAGACCAGACCATTGATCAACATGAACAGCGTGGGCAATAAAGAACCCTGATACAGCAGGCGCGTGCGCTCGACCGCCATTTCGGTTGCGTAGTGCTTGCGGACAACCCGGGGTTCCACAGAGGGGCCCGACAGTTCGGAGCTGAGGGTCATGGGCAACGTTCTTGTTCTTATAAGGAGGGCGTGCGCCCGAAACGTGGACGGAGCATACACAAGCAGATCCCGTTGCCAAACTGCTCCAGATCATAATTTGCGCGAAACTTTTCCCGACCGTGGCACCGGCAAAACCCGCAAAGCGAGACGGGCTGACGCCTGTAGCCGGTGACCGACCGGTCGTCATCGGCAGGACTTTCATCGGCTAATGCAAAGCTCGGTTTGCCCGGGCCTGCGGCGCACCCTAGAATGCCCCGATGCGCGATGATCTCTCCCTTCTGCTGAACTCCCTCAACGATGCCCAACGCCAGGCCGTAGCAGCCCCCGTTGGTCGTCAGTTGGTCCTGGCCGGCGCCGGTTCCGGTAAAACCCGAGTGCTGGTGCACCGTATCGCCTGGTTGATCCAGGTCGAAAACGCCTCGCCTCACTCAATTCTGTCGGTGACCTTCACCAACAAGGCCGCTGCCGAGATGCGTCATCGCATCGAGCAGTTGCTGGGTATCAACCCGGCCGGCATGTGGGTCGGCACCTTCCACGGCCTGGCGCACCGCTTGCTGCGGGCACATTGGCAGGAAGCCGGGCTGAGCCAGACCTTCCAGATTCTCGACAGCGACGATCAGCAACGGCTGGTCAAGCGGGTGATCCGTGAGCTGGGGCTGGACGAGCAACGCTGGCCGGCCCGTCAGGCTCAGTGGTTCATCAACGGGCAGAAAGACGAAGGTCTGCGCCCGCAACACATTCAAGCCAGCGGCGACTTGTACCTGGCGACCATGCGCAGCATTTACGAAGCTTACGAGGCGGCGTGCCTGCGCGCCGGCGTCATCGACTTCTCCGAACTGCTCCTGCGCGCCCTCGACCTGTGGCGCGATCATCCGGGCCTGCTGGCGCATTATCAGAAGCGTTTCCGCCACATCCTCGTCGACGAATTCCAGGACACCAACGCCGTGCAGTACGCCTGGTTGCGCCTGCTCGGCAAGGGCGGCGACAGCCTGATGGTGGTCGGCGACGACGACCAATCGATTTACGGCTGGCGCGGCGCGAAGATCGAGAACATTCATCAGTACTCCTCCGACTTCGCCGATTCGGTGACCATTCGTCTGGAACAGAACTACCGCTCCACCGCCGGCATCCTCAAGGCTGCCAACGCGCTGATTGCCAACAACACCGGACGTCTCGGCAAAGAGTTGTGGACCGATGGCGGCGACGGCGAGGCGATCAATCTGTACGCTGCGTTCAACGAACACGACGAAGCACGCTACGTTGTCGAAACCATCGAAAGCGCGCTGAAAACCGGCTTGGCACGTAGCGATATCGCGATTTTGTACCGCTCCAACGCCCAATCGCGCGTTCTTGAAGAAGCCTTGCTGCGCGAACGCATTCCGTACCGCATCTATGGCGGCCAACGCTTCTTCGAGCGCGCGGAAATCAAGAACGCCATGGCGTATCTGCGCCTGCTCGAAGGTCGCGGCAACGATGCCGCGCTGGAACGGGTGATCAACGTTCCGGCCCGTGGCATCGGCGAGAAAACCGTCGAAGCGATCCGCGACCACGCCCGTCACAGCGATGTGTCGATGTGGGAAGCGATGCGCCAACTGGTCGCCAATAAAGGCCTGACCGGCCGTGCCGCCGGTGCGCTGGGCGCGTTTATCGAGCTGATCGAGAACCTTGCCGCCAAGTGCATGGACATGCCGTTGCACTTGATGACGCAAACCGTCATCGAGCAGTCCGGCCTGATCGCCTATCACGAAGCGGAAAAAGGCGAGAAAGGCCAGGCGCGGGTAGAAAACCTTGAGGAACTGGTCAGCGCCGCGCGCAACTTCGAGAACAACGAAGAAGACGAAGAACTGACGCCATTGGCAGCGTTCCTCGGCCACGCGTCGCTGGAGGCTGGCGACACTCAGGCCGACGAGCACGAAGACAGCATTCAACTGATGACGCTGCACAGCGCCAAAGGCCTGGAATTCCCCTACGTGTTCCTCGTCGGCATGGAAGAAGGCCTGTTCCCGCACAAGATGAGCCTGGAAGAACCGGGTCGTCTTGAGGAAGAACGACGCCTGGCCTATGTCGGCATCACGCGGGCGATGCAGAACCTGGTGATGACCTATGCTGAAACCCGACGCCTGTACGGCAGTGAAACCTATAACAAGGTTTCGCGTTTCGTCCGTGAAGTGCCGAAAGGCCTGATTCAGGAAGTGCGCTTGTCGAACAGCGTCAGCCGACCGTTTGGCGGCAACCAGTCGATGAGCGGCAGCAACCTGTTCAGCGGCAGCGAAATTCCAGAAACGGGTTTCAGCCTCGGCCAGGCAGTGCGCCATTCGATTTTCGGCGACGGCGTGATCCTCAACTTCGAAGGTGCCGGCGCGCAGGCGCGAGTGCAGGTGAACTTCAGCGAAGGCAGCAAGTGGCTGATGCTGGGTTACGCGAAGCTGGAGGCGATCTGAAGCCTTGCTCGATTGCTTTCTGTAGGAGTGAGCCTGCTCGCGATAGCGATTTTTCATTCAATATGTATTGTCTGAAACTGCCTCATCGCGAGCAGGCTCACTCCTACAAGGCTCTGTCAGCTCCTTGATCAAGGATATGTCGATGGGCTCAGGCTTCTTCTCTTCCTGGACATTCTGGGCTCTGCTTTCGGCGACCTTCGCCGCGCTGACGGCGATCTTCGCCAAAGTCGGCATTGAGAACGTCAATTCCGATTTCGCCACCCTGCTGCGCACCATCGTGGTGCTCGTCAGTCTGGCGTTGATTCTGTACGCCACAGGCCAATATCAGTCACTGGGCTCGATTTCCGCCAAGAGTTACTTGTTCCTGCTGTTATCCGGGCTGGGCACCGGCGCTTCATGGCTGTGCTACTTCCGCGCCTTGAAAGTCGGCCCGGCGTCGCTGGTCGCGCCGGTGGACAAGCTCAGCGTGGTGCTGGTGGCGGTGCTCGGCGTAATTCTGTTGGGTGAGAAACTTGATTTGCGCCAGTGGGGCGGCATCGGTTTGATCACCGCCGGGGTAGTGATGCTGGCGTTTCGTCGCTAAGTACATTTCCCACTGAACCTGTCGCGCTTTCCTACAGCCAAAAGGTAGAAGGCCTCTTGCCTCTTCCAAGCTGAACGCAACCTGTCAGGCAAAAGCCCGAAACACTCTCTCGCTAGCCAGTAACAGTTGAGCTGTGCAACATGGCGCGCGTGTCTCCACAAACGGGAATTCCCTTTATGAAACGTTTTCTTAGCATCGCCATGGCGTTGTGCATCGGCCTGACGATGAGCCTCGACGCCAATGCCAAGCGCTTTGGTGGTGGCAAAAGCGCCGGCGCTGCGCCGACGCACCAGACCAGCCAGATGGCTCCTTCTTCTCCAGGCATGGGCGGCGCTGCGGCGACCGCTGGTGCTGCCGGTGCCGCCGGTGCTGCTGCCAAGGCTGGCGGCGCTTCGAAGTGGCTCGGCCCTCTGGCCGGTATCGCCGCCGGTGGCTTGCTCGCGTCCATGTTCATGGGCGGCGGCTTCCAGGGTATGCAGATCTTCGACATCCTGATCATGGCTGTGATCGCGTTCGTGATCTTCCGCTTCATTGCCGCTCGTCGCCGCAAGCAACAGGAGCAGTTCGCTCCAGCCGGCGCGCCGCTGCAACGTGAAGCGGTCCCGCAGAACCCTTCGCCGATGGGTTCGATTTTCGGGGGTTCGGCGGCACCCGCTGCCGCTCGTCCGGTGATCAACGCGCCAGCCTGGTTCAACGAACAGCGCTTCCTTGAAGCTGCACGCAGCCACTTCCAGGCCCTGCAGCAACACTGGGACGCCAACGAAATGGACAAGATCGCCGAGTTCGTGACCCCGCAAATGCTCGAGTTCCTCAAGCGTGAGCGTGCAGATCTGGGCGATGCATTCCAGTCGACCTTCATCGACAACCTCCAGGTACAACTGGATGGCGTCGATGATCGCGCCGACAAGACCATCGCCACCCTGACTTTCAACGGCGTGTCGAAGACTTCGCGTTTCGACCAGGGCGAAGTGTTCAGCGAAAGCTGGAACATGGAGCGTCCGCAGGGCGACAACCAGCCTTGGCTGGTCGCCGGTATCCGCCAGAACGGCTGATCCCCTCCTGCGCTTCACTTGTTGTGATAAAAACCCCGGCTTCGGCCGGGGTTTTCTATTTCGCGGTTGCATCTATAGCGAGCTACTGTATAAACCGGCCCATATAAACCGCGCCATTCAAGCAAGAGGATCCCGGACGTGGAAGAAATCATCGAACAACTGCGCGAAGCCAACGAACCCGTACCGGTTCCACTGGAGCTGCCTGACGAAGACCTGCTGGTGGAAATCGAGGAACAACTGTTCATCGATATCCCGTTTGTCTTCAGAGAATTCCTGTTGACGGTCAGTGATGTGGTCTATGGCAGCCTGGAGCCGGTTACCGTCACCGACCCGCAATCGCACACCTATCTGCCGGACGTGGCCGCCAACGCCTGGGATGCCGGTGTCGACCGCAGCCTGATTCCGATCTGCCAGGACGGCGATGACTACTACTGCGTCGAAGAAGACGGCACCGTCGTGTTGTGGCAGGCCGAAGAAGAGCTGATCGCCGAAGAAACCTGGGAATCGGTATGGCACTGGGCGCGGGACGTCTGGCTGGAAAGCTGATCGCCCCAACGTCCCGTTTGGTCAATGCCCCGACGACTCCTTGTGGTTGTCGAGGGTTTCCAGCAGGGCCACCTGCATCCGCGTGTGCACGCGGATGAACCAGCGCCAGAGCAGCGCCGCCACGCCGGCCGCGACCACCGCGATCAGCACCAGCAACTTGTTGGTCGGTAAGATACTGGCCGACAAGGCTGCCAACAGCAGGAAAATCACCAGCAGCGAGAGAATCGGGATCACTTCGGAGATCACCCGGCGCACTCGCTGCGTGTGACGCCCGGCCATCTCCGGCTTCACGCCCATCTCCGCCAGCAGCATCGACAGCGCCTTGAGCTTGCGATAGGCGGCGATCAGGAACGGCAACGACAGCAACAATGCCCCGCCCCAGATCAATGCCTTCTGCCAGCTCGGATCCGCGATCCAGTCCTGCAGCCACGCCGAGATGCGTTCGGCAAAGAACGCACCGCTGAAGAAAATCGCGATTACCAGCGCCAGGTTGACCCCGACTTGCAGCAAAATCTTGCGGATAATCGACGCCAGCATCGCGCCCTCGCCTTGCGGCTGAATGCTGCGCAGCCATTCGCCATACATGCCAAGCACGCGACCGAGACGTTTGGGCACCGCTGCCGACAATTTGATCGACAGGGGATCAGCCGCACGAATCAGGTATGGCGTCAGCAGCGTAGTGATCACCGACACCGCCACTGCGACGGGATAAAGGAAGTTGCTGGTGACCTGCAAGGTCATGCCCAGCGCGGCGATGATGAAGGAAAATTCGCCAATCTGTGACAGCCCCATGCCCACCCGCAGTGAGGTACGTCCGTCATTGCCGGCGATAAATGCACCGAGCCCGCAGGACAACATCTTGCCCAGCACCACGGCGACGGTGATCACCGCGATCGGCCACGCGTATTGCAGCAGGATCAGCGGGTCGAGCATCAGGCCGATGGCGACGAAGAAAATCGCACTGAACAGATCCCGAACCGGCTCGATCAACCGCTCGATTTTCAGCAGTTGCCGCGACTCGGCCATGATCGCGCCGATCAGGAACGCACCCAGCACCATGCTGTACTCAAGCTTGACCACCAGCAGGCAGAAGCCGAAACACAGGCCCAGCACGGTGATCAGGAGCATTTCGTTGCTTTCGAATTTGGCCACATAAGCCAACAGACGCGGCACCAGCAGAATACCGATGACCAGTGCGACGATCATGAACAGCGACAGCTTGCCGACCGTGGAAAACACTTCGCCGGAGCTGACTGTGCCGCTGACCGCGATGCTTGATAGCAGCGCGATGATGCCGATGCCGAGGATGTCTTCAACGATCAGCACGCCAAAGATCAACTGCGCGAAGCGCTCGTTCTTCATCTTCAGGTCATTGAGCGCCTTGACGATGATGGTGGTCGAGGAAATCGCCAGAATCGCGCCGAGGAACAGCGAGTCCATGGTGTTCCAGTCGAACCAGCGGCCGATTTCGTAGCCGATCCAGATCATCAGGATGATTTCGAGGAACGCCGCGATAAATGCCGTGGCGCCGACCTTGAACAGCTTGCGCAGGCTGAACTCCAGCCCGAGGCAGAACATCAGGAAAATCACCCCCAGCTCGGCGAGGGTCTTGATGGTTTCTTCGTCGTGGATCAGGCCGAACGGTGGCGTGTGCGGGCCAATGATGAACCCGGCGACGATGTAGCCAAGCACCACCGGCTGCTTGAAACGGTGGAACAACACGGTCACCACGCCTGCGACCAACATGATCACTGCCAGGTCCTGAATAAAGCTGATGGCATGCATGGCGTGGGCTCCTTGAATGACGAGGCTCGCGAGCAGACGTCAGAAAGGTCTGAACGAGCTAAGTAAAAATCCGATTTTTATGTGGGAATTGCCCTTGGGGCGGGCTTTTGCAGGTTAACACCGCGACTTCCTGCTGGAAGGCGGTGCAATATAAGGAAACAGATCGATCCCGGCGTGACGACAGTCTGTCGCCCGGCGTCCCGATAACGGTGCTTTTGAAAAGCGACCAGGCACCCGCAGAGGTGCTTCCAGCAAACAGCCTTGACCCGTGAGAACGTTATGGAACCCGGAAACGCCCAGCTGTCGATGACGGTACTGATGACACCCGACATGGCCAACTTCTCTGGCAATGTCCACGGCGGCACCCTGCTCAAATACCTCGACGAAGTGGCTTACGCCTGCGCCAGCCGTTACGCCGGCCGTTACGTGGTGACCCTGTCGGTGGATCAGGTGATTTTCCGCGAGCCGATCCATGTCGGCGAACTGGTGACCTTCCTCGCTTCGGTCAACTACACCGGCAATACGTCGATGGAAGTCGGTATCAAAGTGGTAACCGAAAACATCCGCGAACGCTCGGTGCGCCACACCAACAGCTGTTTCTTCACCATGGTCGCGGTCGACGATCAGCGCAAACCTGCTGCGGTGCCGCCGCTGCAACCGCAGAACAGTGAAGACAAGCGTCGTTACATGCAGGCACAGCAGCGCCGGCAGATCCGCCAGGAGCTGGAAAAGCGGTATCAGGAGATCAAGGGCGACGCCTGAGATCAAAAGCAAAAGATCACAGCCTCCGGCAGCGCCTACATGGGAATGTGAAATCCTGTAGGAGCTGCCGGAAGCTGCGATCTTTTTCAACGATTACGCGATTAAAGACTGATCGGCGTGGCTTCGAACTTCACCCGCGGATGCGCAATGCGATCCTGCGCTCGCACCAGCTGCAGCTCATAACTGGCGCAGGCCTGAGTTTCCAGCAGCACCTCATGCACCGCCGCTGCGGTGAATTCGAACGCGGCCACCAGACTGTCGCCGAGCAGTACGCGCGCCAGGAACAGACCGGACGTCAGATCGCCCACGCCCACCGGCTGGCGCGGAAACGCCAGCAACGGACGGCGCAGGTGCCAACTGCCATCTGCCGTCACCAACAACATCTCGAAACCCTCTGCCGGTTTGCCCGGATAATCCAGATGCTTGACCAGCACCGCTTTCGGCCCGCGCGCCAACAAGGCTCGCGCCATCGCCAGGCAATCGAACAGCGACTGCGGTTTGCGCCCGGAGAAGCTGTCCAGTTCCAGTTGGTTCGGGCACATGATGTCCGCCACGGCCGCCGCTTCTTCCAGCAGGAAGTCGCTGACCTCGGTCGGCACGCTGCAACCTTTCTCGGGATGGCCCATGACTGGATCGCACAGATACAAAGCCTTCGGATTGACCGACTTGATGCGTTCGACGCCGCTGAGAATCGCCCGTCCTTGCGCCGCACTGCCGAGGTAACCGGACAGCACCGCATCACAGTTGCCCAGCTCGCCAATGGCGGCGATGCCTTCGACCAGCTCGGGGATCTGCTGTGGCGGCAGCACTTCGCCCGCCCACTGGCCGTACTGGGTGTGATTGGAAAACTGCACGGTGTTGAGCGGCCAGACATTCACCCCGACCCGCTGCATCGGGAAAACCGCGGCGCTGTTGCCGGCATGGCCGAACACCACATGGGACTGAATGGCGAGCAGATGAGGCGTACGTTTCATTCGGGTTTTTCCGTAAAACGATTGAAATTCAAGCCGCGCAGTATGCGACGAAACACAGCCTGTACGACAGACCGGCGACGCAGTTAAGCTGACGCTATCTTTTGGAGTTCCTTGTTGATGCTGACCCTCGAAAACATCTTCGTGCTGATGCTGTTCGCCGCTGCCGGCGCGTGGCTATGGCACAACCACGGCTTGCGCGAGCGGGCGCTGGAGCGGGTCAAGCAGCATTGCCTGAACGTGCGCGTCGAGCTGCTCGACGGTAACGTGGCGCTGAAGAAGATCGGCTTCATCAAGGACGCCAACGGCCGTCGACGTCTGGCGCGGGTGTACAACTTCGAATTCACCGTAACCGGTGAAACCCGGCACAACGGCACCATCACCCAGTTTGGCGCGCACAGTGCGCAGATTGAACTGGCGCCCTACCCGGCCCCGTTCGATGACACGCCGCCGGTGGTCGAGGTGCAGAGGCCTCGTGCGGAAGTCATCGAGCTGAGTCAGTGGCGGCAGGAACACACCAAGTGGAAGCCCTGAATCAGCTCGCCTGAATCCGGCACTGCGCCAATCCGGCCTGTAATTCAGCGATATTCTGTGGATCGGCGAAGATCAGCTCGATTCGCGAATCTTTTCGCCATTCGCTGGGCTGCCAGATCAGCTCGGCATTCTCCAGGGCGTTCGCAGACACCCAGCCATTCCGGCTGTGGATAACCAGTTTGGCTCGCGTCCAATTGAGGCGGGTTAGCCAGTCAGCAAGGCATTGTTTGTCGAACGTCTGAACCGGATGCCACCGCCAACCAATACTCCAGCCACCCTCCTGCGCCTGACTCAGACAAATCGGCACCGTTGGATCACTCCAGACGGCCGGCATTTGTCCGAGTCCTTTGGGCACGACCAGATTATCCACACCGTTGAGCGCTTTTGCGGCCAGGCCCGGCAGCTCACTCAGAGGTAGTTGCGCCTGTTGCGTCCAGATCAACCTGACTGGCGGCAACTGGCTGGCGATTTGTGTACGGGCCGTGTCATCAAGATTTTCCGCCTTGTTCAATAGCAACAAGCCAGCGGTTTGCAACGCTTCCTGCTGCGCTGCCGGCAACGCTTTCCCCGCTTGAAGCGCTTGAGCATCCAACACCAGAACACACGGCTGAACGGCCAGCACCCCCAGCCACGGCGCTTCGCTCAGCTGTTTAAGCAACTGCGCCGGATGTCCCAGCCCGGAAGGTTCGATAAACAATCGGTTCGGTTTGGCCTTGCGCAGTAAACGCCCAAGGCCGATCTGAAACGGCGCACCATTCACGCAACACAAGCAGCCCCCGGCCACTTCACCCAGTGCGATACCATCGGCGGCGCGAGTCAGCAGCGCGGCGTCGAGGCCGATCTGGCCAAACTCGTTGATCAGCACCGCCCAGCGCTCGCCGGTCGGCCGCTGCGCCATGAGCTGGCGTATCAGGCTGGTCTTGCCGGCACCCAAAGGGCCAGCAATGACATGGGTGAGAATGTTCTGCAACATGGCCGGGAGCTTACTTGGGAGATTCAAAGATGCGTTGGATGGGATGGTCGTTGTTGTTGGCGTTGCTGTCGAGCGAAGTGTGGGCTCAGGCCTGCGTAGTGCACAGTCAGGGCGAGCGGCTCGACGTCAAAGTCTGCCAGCAGAACCGCAACATTCCGCAGAAACTGTTCAACGACGGTTTCTGCCAGCCATCGCTGGCCGGGCAGAAAGTCGAAGTGCAGTACGTCGACCAGTGCCCGAGCGGTGCGTTTGGTGTGTGCAGCAACGCGCAAGTCGCCAATATGCCTTATCGCCAGGACATCCACTATTACGGCGTCGCTACTGACGCGGCGTATCTCAAGCCGTATTGCGAAGGCCAGAGCCAGGGTTCGTGGCTCAAGCCTTGAGGCTTTAGCCGAGCCAATCGAGGGTCAGCATCAGTCGTCGCTCGCCCGCTGCCGGTTGCGGCGAGCGGTGGATCAGCCCGAAGCCTTCATTACCGTGCCATTTTTCGCCTTTCAACAACGCCACATCGCCGCTGTTGAGTTGCCGGATCTGCTTTGCATCCTGCGGCTCGGCGTTGGCCTGGCCCAATTGCGTACGATCCATCGCGCCTTCCTTCAGCCACTGACTACCAACGCCCGCGTACGTGGTGATCAACCGCACCGGCACATGATCGACGTGGAAGCGCGGGCACATGGCCTTATCCAGCACCCGCAGGCGCAAGCCGATACGCCGCGCGCCGAGCAGACAGGCGAAGGCGCTGACCAGCCACTTCAGGTCGGCAATAAACCCTTCATATCCCTCCAGATCGCGGAATCCGCCGGCCAGACCGCTGAGGTTCGGCTCATCATCTTCGTCCGCCAGTTCCAAACACAGCGACTCCGCCAAAGGTTCGTTGAGTGACAGCAGCAAGTTGGCGAAATCGGCAATGTGCAACGGCAATTGCCGCTGCCAGACGGCGAGGTTTACCTCCTCCTCGAGGATGCGTGTCAGCGCTTTCGGCGCCGGGCCCTGGTGTTGCAAGCGCGTGCGGTTTTGCAGCAGTTTGAGCGCGAGCATCAGGCGGCCTCTTCATGCCAAGGGCCGAACGGGTCGGGCAGCAATCGCCAGCCTTCGACGCCAATCGCCATTTCATCATCACTCAGCAGGCAGGCGTCGAGTTCGGCAAAAAGTTGCAGGAAATCGATGTTCTGACCGATGAATACCAGCTCCTGACGGCAGTCTCCGACACTCGGCGTCCAGTTTTCCATGATTGCTGCGGTACTTTCCTGATCCTGCGGCCACTGGTTTTTCGCCACGAAACGCCACCAGCGTCCGGCGAAACCATGGCGCATCAAACCGCCGGCCTGGGACCAGCTACCGGCGTCCGTGGGTTTGCTTGCCAGCCAGAAGAACCCTTTTGAGCGCAGTAATTTACCGTTCAACCACGGGCGGTCGATGAAGCTGAAGAAGCGTTGCGGGTGAAAGGGCCGGCGCGCGCGATAAGCCGTAGAGGCGATACCGTATTCGTCGGTTTCCGCAACGTGCTCGCCACGTAATTCTTGTAGCCAACCGGGTGCTTGTGCAGCTTTTTCAAAGTCGAAACGGCCAGTGTTGAGGATCTTCTCCAACGGAACTTCGCCCATCACCATCGGAATGATTTCGGCCTGAGCGTTGAGGCGTTTGAGGATCGCCATCAATTCCTCCCGCTCGCTCTGGCTGATCAAGTCGATCTTGCTGATCAACAACACGTCGGCGAATTCGACTTGTTCGACCAGCAGGTCGGTGATCGAGCGCTCGTCTTCCTCGCCGAGGATTTCACCCCGGGAGGCGAGGCTTTCAGCAGCCTGGTAATCGAGGAGGAAGTTCACCCCGTCGACTACAGTGACCATAGTGTCGAGGCGAGCGATGTCAGCGAGACTTTGGCCGGACTCATCGCGAAAGGTAAACGTCTCGGCCACCGGCAACGGCTCAGAGATTCCCGTGGATTCGATCAACAAATAATCGAAGCGACCCTCATGGGCGAGCTTGCTGACTTCCTCAAGCAAGTCCTCGCGTAACGTACAGCAGATACAACCGTTGCTCATTTCCACGAGCTTCTCTTCAGCGCGGTTCAGGCTGACATCGCGTTGAACTTCGCTGCCATCAATGTTGATCTCGCTCATATCATTGACGATCACTGCCACGCGCAAACCCTTGCGATTACGTAGTACGTAATTCAAAAGTGTACTTTTTCCAGCGCCGAGAAATCCTGAAAGAACGGTCACGGGCAACGCAGCTGACATTGGATAATCCTCATAAGGTAGTAGCCGATCAACGCTTTTGGTTGCGCATGACGTTTTCTGGCCGCAGGCGATGGGCTCGCAGAAGTTGAACGCTTGAAATCGGCCAGCTCAGGTTTGGCTAAAATTAATGTTATAGTATAACAACAAGAATAAGCCAGCCCTGCTCTTGCGCTAAATGACAAAGCGCTGGAATCTGCAATCAATCTGCTAGTCGGGAAATGTGTTGATGAATGCGCTGAAATGCTCGCTGGTGAGCCTTGCCTTGCTGATGACTGGCAACGCGTGGGCGCAGATGCCGTCCCTTGCCACGTGTACGCGCAGCGCCAATCTGCTGGCCTGCGTGGATGCCGATGGCAACGCCTACAGCGTTAACACCGTGGGCAGCACGCTGTACTTGCGCGGTTTTGAAAAGGACGGCCATCGCTATTGGGCACAGACCAACAGCCGATTCGGGCAACTGACGTTCTTCACCGGCATCGCCTCCGACGGTGAAGCCTGGGTCGGCTACACCCGCCGGGTAGGCTGGACCACCATCAATCGCTTTTCCAGCTCGGGTGGCAGCAGCACCAAGTTCACTTGCAGCCGGATTGCTGGCTGCTAGACCTGCGCTTTTTGCTGCTGTTGCTGCCAGGCGATGTAGCTGTCGATAGGCGGATTCTTTACGAAGTAACGCTGCAAACCCTCAAACAAACCATCCGCCACCGCCTGTTGATGCCTCGCAGTGACCAGCCGCTGACTGTCGCGAGCGTTGGAAATGAAGCCGGTTTCCACCAGAATCGAAGGCACATCGGGTGACTTCAGCACGGCAAATCCGGCTTGCTCAACGCGTTTCTGATGCAAGGTAGTGATGCCCGCCAGGCTGCCGAGTACCGTGTTACCCAATTGCAAACTGGCGGCGATCGTCGCATTCATCGACATGTCGAGAATCACTCCGGCAAGCATCGGGTCCTTGTCTTTGAGATTGAGCAAGCTGGTGGCGCCGAGCAGGTCCGCGCCGTTCTCTCGCTGCGCCATGAAACGCGCCGTCGCTGACGTTGCGCCACCCTCCGACAGGCAATACACCGACGCGCCAGAAGCGCTCAGCCGTGGCGCCGCATCGGCATGCACCGAGATAAACATGTCGGCTTTGTGCTGCCGAGCGATGTCCACACGCTTGCGCAACGGCACGAAAAAATCATCGTTACGCACCAGTTTGACGTCGAACCCTTTCTCTTTTTTCAGACGCTTGGCCAGCAACTGGGCGATGGAAAGTACTACGTCCTTCTCCCTCTCGCCTTTGGCTCCCACTGCTCCGGGGTCCTTTCCGCCATGTCCAGGATCGACAACCACGATGATGTCGCGCTTTGGATGAACCTTATTCTCGGGTGTTTCACGTGGAACCATTGGCGCTACAGGCGCCTGTTTTGCGCTGACTAAATCCAGGACAAGGCGATATCCCTGGCCGTCCTGAGGCGCCAGAAGAAAGCTGTTCAACAGTACTGGATCACTCAGATCGAGAACAATCCGCGTATCACCTTGGCCGAACCGACCCGATCTGATTGACCGAATGACAGAGTCATTGAGCGACAGTTGACTGAAATCGCCAATCAGACTGGCGCCATTCAGGTCAATGATCAGTCGCTCAGGAGCGCTGAGCGTGAAGGTTTTGTAGCGCACCGGTCCGCTCAATTCGAAAACCAAACGCAGTTTGTCATCCGAGCGCCAGAGCCGCGCATTGCGGATTTGCGTAGCGGACACGCTAAAGGGCAAGGCGAATGCCGCGCCGGCCAGGATCAGATTAAGCAGATGGCGTCTGTGCATATGAAAGCCTGTTCATGAAAAAGGCATCGTGATTTGTATTGTTATAATGTAACATCGAATTTAATCAACACGATGGTTCCGAACATGAATTTGCTGTCACTCCCGGATATCGCCGCGCAATCCAATCGCCAAAACTTGCCGCTCGAATGGGTGGGCATGCGCGGCATTGCGTTACCTGTTTTGCTGGAAGGCCAACGCTTGAGCGCAAGAGCTGATGCGGGAGTGAGCCTCGATGACGGTGATGCGCGGGGCATTCATATGTCGCGGCTTTATTTGGCGCTGGAATCTCTTCAGCGGGAAAGCCTGTCTCCAATGGTTCTACGCCAAGTCCTTGAGGAGTTCCTCGATAGTCACGAAGGGCTATCCAACAATGCCTACCTGAATATCCACACTGATTTACTCCTGAAAAGACCGGCATTGGTCAGCCCGCTGTCGGGATGGAAAGCCTATCCGGTGACGATTTCAGCCCGTCTGAAAAGCGATATGTTCCACGTGGAACTCAAAATTGACGTGCCTTACTCATCAACATGCCCGTGCTCAGCTGCCTTGGCGAGGCAGTTGATCCAGCAACAATTCATCGACGACTTCGCCAACCAACCACTGCAACACGCCGATGTTTTGGCCTGGCTCGGTTCGACCCAAGGCATCGTTGCTACGCCACACAGCCAACGCAGCATTGCCCAATTACATCTACACCTCGACGAATTCGTTGATGAGCTGCCGCTAAGCACGATCATCAATGATGCCGAAACCTCCCTCGGCACCGCCGTACAAACCGCGGTCAAACGCGCCGATGAACAAGCCTTCGCCCTCGCCAATGGACAGAACCTGATGTTCTGTGAAGACGCTGCTCGCCGACTGAATCTGGCCCTGCGACGTTCACCGGGTGTCTGTGCATTTCATCTGCGAGTCGTTCATGCAGAAAGCCTGCACGCTCACGATGCCGTCGCAGAAAGCCATTGGCAGCGGGAGCACGCATGATCCGCTGCCAATCCTTGAGCTGGGGCGCGCCGGGCCAACCGCTGACCTCGCCGCTCAATCTCGAATTCGAAACCGGCAGCCTGACGGCGATCATTGGCGCCAACGGCTGCGGCAAAAGCAGCCTGTTGAAAGTCATCGCGGGCCTGCAAAAACCGTTGGCGGGCAAAGTGTCGTTGAGTGTTCCACGGCAGAGCGGTCTGTCTTTCCTGCCGCAACAACAGCATCTGGACCGTCAATTCCCGATCAGCCTGGAAGAGCTTGTGGCCGCAGGATTCTGGGGCCGCCGACTGTCGACGCAATTGCGCGCTCAGCAACTCACCGCGGCATTGGAAAACTGGCACCTTGGCGGCCTGGAACGTCGCCCACTTATGGCCCTGTCCGGCGGCGAGTTACAACGCGCCCTACTCGCGCGATTAAGCCTGGCCGACACACCCGTGTTGTTGCTCGATGAACCCCACGCCGCGCTCGATGAATTCGGTCAGCAGTTGTTGTGGCAACACATTCACGCCTGGCATGCAGAGGGACGAACACTGGTCGTCGTGTGCCATGACCTCGCCGCCGTCCGCCAGAACATTGCCAAAACGCTACTGATCAAAAACCGCGAATGTGTGTTCGGCACGAGCGCAGAACTGATCCTGCAAACACCACACACACAGGTGGCCTGATGCTAACCGTCGCCCACCTCTGGCAACCGTTCAACGACTTCGTCTTCATGCGCCGCGCCCTCCTCGGCGGCCTGGTACTGGCTTGCAGCACCGCCCCCCTCGGGGTGTTTCTGATCCTGCGGCGGATGAGCCTGATCGGTGACGCAGTGGCTCACGGCATTCTTCCCGGCGCCGCATTAGGGTTCTGGTTTGCCGGCCTGAGTCTGCCCGCACTCACCCTCGGCGGGCTGGGCGCGGGTCTGAGTATGGCCGGTCTCGCTGCGTGGATTACCCGTCGAACCGGTTTGCGCGAAGACGCCAGCCTCGCCGCGATCTATCCGATTTCCCTCGCCAGCGGCGTATTGATTCTGGGGATTGCCGGCAAGCGTCTCGACCTCCTGCACCTGCTGTTCGGCTCGGCCTTGGCCGTCGACGGACCGACGCTCAACGGCATGTTATGGGTCTCGGCATTCAGTCTGATCGCCATGGCATTGATCTATAAAGCGCTGCTGCTCGACACCCTCGATCCGCTTTTTTTGAGAACTGTCAGCCGCCTCGGCCCCCTCGCGCATGGTGTGTTCCTGATGCTGGTGGTGCTCAACCTGGTGATTGGCTTCCAGGCCATCGGCGCATTGATGGTGGTCGGATTGATGATGCTCCCCGCCGCCGCGTCGCGATTCTGGAGTCGCCATCTGCCAAGCCTGATCGGTATTGCGGCGATCCTCGGCTGCCTCTCGGTGTGGCTCGGCTTGCTGTTGTCGTTCTATTACTCGCTACCCAGCGGCCCGGCCATCGTCCTGGTTGCCGGCGTCGGCTATCTGCTGTCTGTGGTGTTCGGACCGGTCCACGGTCTGCTGCGCCGCCCGCCCTTGCTCACATCCCAATGAGGTGTTTTCCGATGCGCGCTCTACTCGTGCTGTTCAGCCTGATGCTGTCGATGTCATTGTCGGCGGCGGAAAAATTGCCGGTGGTCACCAGTTTCAGCATCCTCGCTGACATGGTCCATCAGGTCGGCGGTGAGCATATCCAGATCACCAACATGGTCGGCCCGGACGCCGACGCGCACACCTACGAACCGACACCGGACGATGCGAAAGCGCTGCTAAAAGCCAAATTGATCATCAAGAACGGCCTGGGTTTCGAGCCGTGGCTGGATCGTCTGGTGACCAGCACCGAAACCAAAGCCACCGTCATCAGTGCCAGCCACGGCGTGATCCCGCGCTCGCTGGATGAGGACGGCGAAACCGTTCCCGACCCACACGCTTGGCACAACCTGGCCAATACCGAGTTGTATATCGCCAACATCACCCAAGCGTTGATCGCCGCCGACCCGGCGAACGCAGCCGATTACCAGCGCAACAGCAAAACCTACCTTAAGCAGATCTACGCCCTGCTCGCCGAAGCCAAGGCGAAACTAGGTTCGTTGCCGCCGGGCAATCGCAAGATCGTTACCAGCCACGACGCCTTTGGTTATCTCGGCCAGGCGTACGGAATCGACTTCATGGCACCGCAAGGACTGTCCACCGAGCGTGAGCCCTCAGCGACCGAAGTCGCTGCGCTGATCACCCAGATCCGTCAGGCCAACGTCAAAGCGGTGTTCATGGAAAACATCAAGGATGCGCGCTTGCTCAAGCAGATTGCCGACGAAAGCGGCGCACACATTGGTGGCACGCTGTACTCGGATGCCCTCGCTGCCAGCGGCCCGGCCAGCACCTTCACCGGGTTGTTCGAGTACAACCTCAACACCCTGTACGACGCGCTGCGCCAACCATGATCCGCAAGAATCCTTCAGGTGATCTACCGCAGATTGCCGAGTCGGCTTACGTCGATAAAACCGCGATCATCTGCGGCAAAGTGGTGATCGGTGAAAACGTTTTCGTTGGCCCGTACGCGGTCATCCGTGCCGACGAAGTGGATGCTTCAGGCGATATGGAACCGATCACCATCGGCGCCAATTCAAACATTCAGGACGGCGTCGTCATCCACTCGAAATCCGGCGCGGCGGTGACTATCGGCGAGTTCAGCTCCATCGCCCACCGCTCGATCGTGCATGGCCCATGTGTCGTCGGTGATCGGGTGTTCATCGGTTTCAACAGCGTACTGTTCAACTGCGTAGTCGGTAACGGCTGCGTGGTGCGGCACAATTCGGTGGTCGACGGCCGCGATCTGCCCGACGCGTTCTACGTGCCCTCCACCACCCGTATCGGCCCCAATACCGACCTCTCGTTATTCCCACCGGTGAGCATCAGCGCCTCGGAGTTTTCCGAAGACGTGGCGCGCACCAACGTCGATCTGGTACGCGGCTACAAAGCCTTGCAGAACGAGTTCTGAGCCATGAGCAGTGTGCTGATTCGCAACGCCAGACTGGTCAACGAAGGACGAGTATTCGACGCCGATCTGTTGGTCAGCCATGGCCGCATCGTCAAAATTGCCCGCTGCATCGAAGGTGAAAATGCGACGCTAGAAATCGATGCCAACGGCCAATGGTTGCTGCCGGGAATGATCGACGATCAGGTTCACTTCCGAGAACCTGGCGCGCCGACCAAGGGCAGCCTCTACACGGAATCGCGGGCGGCAGTCGCCGGTGGCATCACCAGCTTCATGGACATGCCCAACACCAACCCGGCAACGCTCACCCTCGAAGCGTTAGCGGATAAAAAGCGTCGGGCGGCGATCAGTTCGGTGGCCAATTACGGCTTTCACTTTGGCGTGAGCCGGGACAACCTCGACACGGTGGCCGCGCTCAATCCGTGTGAGGTAGCCGGCGTTAAAGTGTTCATGGGCGCTTCGACCGGCAACATGCTGGTGGATGATCCGCAGATCCTTGAGCGGCTGTTCGCCGAAGTGCCGACGATCCTGTTGGCCCACTGCGAACACACACCGAGCATCGACGCCAACGTGGCCAACCTGCGGGAGGTGTTCGGCGATCTAATCCCTCCCGCCGCTCATCCGCTGATCCGTGATGCCGAGGCGTGTTATCGCTCCTCTTCACTGGCAGTGGAATTGGCCCGACGTCACGGCACACGCCTGCACGTTTTACACCTGACCACAGCGCGGGAACTAGCCTTGTTCGAGGACAGCCCCCTGGCGCAAAAACGCATCACCACAGAGGTGTGTCTGCATCATTTGTTGTTCGATGATCGTGACTACCCAAACCTCGGCAACCTGATCAAGTGCAATCCGGCGATTAAAACCCAAGCTGATCGCGATGCCCTGCGCGAGGCGTTGAACAGCAATCGGCTGGACGTTATAGGTAGCGATCATGCACCGCATACCTGGGAAGAAAAGCAGCAGCCTTATACTCAGGCGCCTTCGGGGTTGCCGTTGGTGCAACATGCGCTGCCGGCGCTGCTGGAACTGGTCGCGGACGGCGTGCTGCCCATCACTACGCTGGTGGCGAAGACCAGCCATCGCGTGGCTGACTTGTTTGCTATTCCTGATCGGGGATATTTGCGTGAGGGGTATTGGGCAGATCTGGTGTTGGTCGAACCGCAAACGCTGGCGGTGGAACGGCAGCCGATTCTGTCGCAGTGCGGATGGACGCCGTTTGCCGGGCGCAGCTTTCGGCATCGGGTGAGCACGACGCTGGTGTCTGGGCAGATCGCCTGGCACGAGAGTCGCGTGAATGATGGGTGTCGAGGGTTGCCGCTGCGATTCATGCGCTGAGTAATCTTCGCCAGATACCCAACTCTGTAGGAGCTGACGAGTGAAACGAGGCTGCGATCTTTTGATCTTGTTTTTGACAATCAAGATCAAAAGATCGCAGCGTGCCGCAGCTCCTGCAGGGATCGCATCAAGCGCGGGGTTTAACGGCGCCGCAGTCCTGGCCCAACCATACCGCGCGGGTTTCCAGACTGCCCTTCTGATTGATCCCGATCGCGTTGAACGTGCCGTTGGCCACCGTGGTGAACTCACGATCGCTAACGAACGTCGCCACACCAGTACCCTGAGCTTTCGGGCAACTGAAACGGAATTTCCACTGATTGCCGCTGCGCTCGGTGATCTGCTGTTTGCAGCCCGATTGCGGGTCGGCCAGTGGGATGTCGTTGGTCGCCACTTGCTCAGGTGTCAGGCAGGCGCGGATGCCTTTGCCGCCAATATTGATCCCGTTCTTTTCCAGCGCTGCACGCTGTTGCGGAGTCATCTGGCCTTGGAGCTGGCCCAGAATCGATTGCACATCCATCGGCTGGTCATCGACCTTGACGTTGCTCGATGTCATTTCCCACAGCCCCGGCTGCAGCATCTGCGCCTGCGCAATCATCGGCATTGCCAAACCCAGGCCCAGCGCCAAACCCAGCAGACGAACATTCATCGAAAAACTCCTGATCAGTAGTGGCCGTTAGACGCCGGCCGATTGCTTCGGTTCATGCGCCAATTAAATAGCGACATTCGCGACAGAACATGGTCTGTTAAGCATTGAATCTTCCGGAGCAAGGCTGCCCCATGGATTATTTTGGACCGCACATTTTCGGTTACTTGATCGCCCTGATACACACCCTCGGCTTGATCGCCGCGATACATGCGGTGCTCACCGTGCGCACGGCTCAAGGCTCGATCGCCTGGGCATTGTCGCTGATCTTTATTCCCTATCTCACGCTAATTCCGTATCTGGTGTTTGGCCGCAGTACCTTCGATGGCTACATCAAGGCCCGGCGCCAGGCCAACGAACAGATGCGTCAGGCCATCTCCGAACTGAATTGGCGGCCGTGGGTGGAAGAAGCCCTGACCGCCCGCGCCTCAAATGCCTACGCGTCATTACGGGCGATGCCAAAACTGGGGCGTATGCCATGCCTGGCGAACAACGAAGTGCAGTTGCTGGTAAACGGCGCGGCAACTTTTGAAGCGATTTTCCAAGCCATCGACCACGCAAAAGAAGCAGTGCTGATCCAGTTCTTCATCATCCACGATGATCGGCTCGGCCAGCGCTTGCGTGATCTGCTGCTGAAGAAAGCCGCCGAAGGCGTGAGCATTCATTTGCTTTACGACCGCATCGGCAGCCACGCCCTGCCCCACAGTTATGTGCAGGCGTTGCGCGATGGCGGTGTCGAGGTCAAAGCTTTCGCCACGCGCAGTGGCTGGCTCAATCGCTTTCAGGTCAACTTCCGTAACCATCGCAAAATTGTCGTGGTCGACGGCGTCGTCGGCTTCGTTGGCGGGCATAACGTCGGCGATGAGTACATGGGCGAGAAACCGCCGCTGGCCCCGTGGCGCGACACCCACGTAAAAGTCCGTGGCCCGGTGGTGGCGTGCATGCAGGAATCCTTTGCCGAAGACTGGTTCTGGGCTGCGCGCAGTCTGCCGCCGCTGATCCTGCCGGATGAGTACCCCGACGACGGCGTGCTCTGTCAACTGCTCGCCAGCGGCCCGGCCGATGCTTACGAAACCTGTTCGCTGTTCTTCGTCGAAGCGATCCACGCGGCAACCGAACGGGTGTGGATCACCAGCCCTTATTTCATACCTGACGAAGCGGTATTTGCCGCGTTAAGGCTGGCAGTGTTACGCGGTGTCGATGTGCGTTTGCTGCTGCCGTCGCGCCCCGATCACCGCATCGTTTACGCCGCTTCCAGCCTCTATGCGTTCGAGGCCGTACGTGCCGGCGTGCGGGTTTTCCGCTACCAACCCGGTTTTCTGCATCAGAAAGTGGTGTTGATCGACAGCGAGATCAGCGCCATCGGCAGCGCCAATCTGGACAACCGCTCGTTCCGGCTGAATTTCGAGGTGATGCTACTGACCGTCGACAGCGCCTTCGCTGCGAGTGTGGAACACATGCTCATTGAGGATTTCGAGCAATCGTGCGAGATCGCCCAAGAAGAAAGCCGGGAGATCCACCGCCTGCAACAACTCGGCATGCGGATCGCCCGGCTTATTTCACCGATTCTCTGAAGCTAAGGGTTATAGATGTCGTCGCGGGTCCACGGCAGTTCATGGCTGCCATCGGCATGCGCCTTCACTGCGAGGATCTGGTGCAGATTGATCCAGCCGCGCGCGAACGCATAGGCACAACCGGCGAGGTACAAACGCCAGATGCGTAGCGCCTGATCCGGCACCAGTTTACCCGCCGCTTCGAGGTTGTCCTCCAGACGCTCGCTCCAGTGATCCAGTGTGCGCGCGTAGTGCAGCCGCAAGCTTTCAACGTCGACAATCTCCAGACCCGCTTCGCTGATCTCGGCCGAGATCATCGACAGGTGTGGCAGCTCGCCATTGGGGAACACGTATTTCTCGATGAAATCCCCGGCACCGCGCCCCACTGGGCGGCCATCAGTGTGCTTGGCGGTGATGCCGTGGTTCATCACCAGGCCGCCCTCCTTCACCGCGCCGAACAGGGTTTTGCAGTACTCGGCCAGATTCGCGTGGCCGACGTGCTCGAACATACCGACGCTGACCACCTTGTCGAATCGCCCATCCTGAGGCAGATCACGATAGTCGAGCAGCTGCAGTTCGACCTGGTCTTCCAGGCCTTCAGCTTTGACTCGCTCACGCGCCAGTTCCAGCTGTTCCTTGCTCAGGGTGATGCCGAACACTTTGGCGCCGAACTCGCGAGCAGCGTATCGCGCGAGGCCACCCCAACCGCAGCCGACATCCAGCAGATAGTCGCCAGGCTGCAAACGCAGCTTGCGGCATAGATGACGGAATTTGGCCTGTTGCGCCTGCTCAAGGGTTTCGCTGCCCGTTTCGAAATAGGCACACGAATACGCCATGTCGCTGTCCAGCCACAGCTGATAAAACGCGTTGGACAAGTCGTAGTGGTAGGAAATGGCTTTGGCGTCGGTTTCCTTGTCGTGGACCGAGCGCACGGGCTGATTGTCGTCATCCTCACCGAGCAAGGCATTGCTCAGTTCGTCGCAGACCCGGATGACCTCGCTGATCGAGCCCTCCAGTTCCAGTTTGCCCTCGACGAAAGCCGCGCCCAACGCATCAAGACTTGGATGGGTGAACTGGCTGACCATCTGCGGGTCCTTGACCACGATGGTGACACTGGGCGCCGGCCCCAGATTGAACTCGTGGCCATCCCAGAGTCGCAAGCGAAGCGGTAGCTGCAGATTCTGTAAGGCCGGTGGAAGTTGCGCGAGCATGGAAAATCCCCCTTGTTTCAGACGTCAGATCTGAGGGTAGACCATCCTGGAAAAATAGCAGGCTATCGATTTGATTAGCCGTGTCTATTGCTGCAGACGCTCCAACACACCGTCCTGTACCCACTGTTTCAGCCAGGTAACCGCTTGAAGTGGCGCGCCCTCACCATAGATGACTGCTAATGCTGCGCACAGTTCGGCGAAATTCCAATCTTGGCTGAGCAGACCGTTTAAAGCATTGGCTTCGGCAGGTTCGAGACTGCGGTAATTACAGATCAGCTCGTGGCGCCAGATCAGGCACACCTGTGGGATTTCCAGCGCAACGCTGTCAGGGAATTCGCCGCCTTCCTTGACCGAGCGCCACAGCGACAGGCTGTTGAAACCGCAGGCCAGCCACTGCAACGAAGCCGTCGGTTTAACGCGCAGTTCGGGCCACTCCTCCGCCGCCAGGGCCGCCATGGTTTCCAGGGTCAGCGGATGACCCTCCGGCGCATCAAAGGCCAATGTGAAAGCCCATTCAAGCGCCGCCAATTCGGCCAATGGCGCACTTTGCTGGGGAACCAGGTGCTCGCGGATAAAGCCTTCGAAACCTTTGCCCAGCCAGCGCAAACTGTAGTGCGCCGACGGGTATTGGCGGATGTATGTCGTGGCCAGTGCGTCGAACTCTTCATCGCCCATCCAATACGCAATCGCCGGAAAATCATTGCGCAGCACTTCCAGCAAACGCGCCTTGTAGGCGTTGTGATAAATCGCCAGGCCGGTGCCGACATCGAGTGTCGGGCCACCGATCAGGCTGTTACCCAAGCTCGGATTTGCCGTTGCCGGGCCATCCAGCAGAAACGATTCAAACGCCAGTTGCCATTCTTTCAGGCGCATTGTTGTCTCCCGGCCAAGACCTTGTTTCCCAGTTCTCGGGCCTTGTGCAGTTCATCAAGCAACTCTTCGAGGGGAGGAAGGTGATCGTCACGCTCCAGCAAAGTCGCCACCGCACCGAAATGTTCGAGGGTGCGTTGGTACAACGCCCAGACTGGATCGGCGACTGGGTGATCGTGGGTGTCGATCACGTAATCGCCATAGTCGCTGTGACCCGCCAGATGCAATTGCCGGACTTTATCGACGGGCAGGCTACTGATGAACGTCCACGGATCGAAACCGTGATTGCGTGAGCTGACATAGACATTGTTCACGTCGAGGAGCAATTCGCAGCCGCTCAGCTGACTCAGCGCAGCGAGAAACTCCCATTCGCTGAAATCATCCGAGGCCCCACGCACGTAACTGGAGACATTCTCCAGCACCAACGGACGCTGCAACACGTCCTGAACCTGCGCGACCCGGCCCGCGATGTATTCAAGGCTTTCTTCGGTGTACGGCAACGGCAACAGATCGTGCAATTGGTGAGCGTTGCCACGGCTCCAGCACAAATGATCGGAGACCCACGCGGGTTGCACCCGCTCGGCCAATTGCCTGAGTTGTTTGAGATAGTCGACATCGAGCGCGTGCGGGCCGCCGATGGACAAGGACACGCCATGCATCACCAGCGGATAGCGCTCGGCAATGGCATCGAGGTGGTACAAGGCCTTGCCGCCCTGCACCATGAAATTTTCCGAGACCACTTCGAACCAGTCGACGTCCGGCGACTGTTCGAGGATCTGCTGGTAGTAAGCGCTACGCAATCCCAGGCCGTAGCCGAGGAAAGGAACAGAGACTGACATGGGCAAACTCCTGAAAAAAAGTGGCCGCAGTGGCGTTAACCACTGCGGCGGCACTTGCCGGTCAGTTATTCGCCGACCTTGCCACCTGCTTTTTCGCAAGCCGCTTGAGTCATGGCTTTGAAACCCTGGCCTTTGCAGGAGCCCATGCCTTTGCAAGCATGGTCTTTGGTTTTGCAGTCGTTCTGGCCTTTGCAGGCATTGACGCCGTAACAGTGAACATTGGCATCGGCAGCCATCGCGTTGGTAGCAACACCCGCAAACATTGTGGCAGCGGCCAAAGCGAGAGCGGCACCAGCAGCAACAGTCTTGATAGTCATTTTTCTAATCCTCGGTGATCGTCAGGGGTGTCGGCTGGAAGGTTGTTCAGTCCCGACACAGCACTAGAGAGAGCAACCCCGACGGCGTTACAGAGGAGTCAGAAATATTTTTAAATGTCTTCCTTGAGCTTGAGTAGCGGTTCCTGAAAGCGCAGCAATCGGCCGGCATTGCCCAATACCAGCAGCGTACTGAGGTTGTGCAGCAACGCCGCAATCATTGCCCCGGCAGCGCCCAGCCAGCCGAATGCGGCGAACACGACAATGGCCAGCGTCCAGCCCAAACCAATGATCACGTTGACCTGCAACGTCCTGCGGCACTGACGACTCAACCGCACGCAGGTGCCGAGCCGGCGCAGATCACTGCCGATCAGCACGATGTCCGCCGACGCCAGTGCGATGTCTGCACCGCCCGCCCCCATCGCGACGCCAACCACGCCCGCTTTGAGTGCCAGCGAGTCGTTGATGCCATCACCCACCACCATCGGCCGGAAACCGTTGTCGATTTCCTTGAGCACACGATTGAGTTTGTCCTCGGGCAGCGCCTGAGCTTGCACCTCGTGCAGACCGACATCCCTGGCCAGCGACTGCGCGACGCTTTGGCGATCGCCGGTCAGCAGCAATTGTCGCCCGAGACCCAACTCACGGAGTTCGCTCAAGGCGAATCGGGCTTCCGGTTTGACGCTGTCAGCCAGCAACAGCCAGGCCAGGAATTCGCCGTTCAACGCCAATCCGGCAATCGGGCCGTCGTGATCGGGAACCGTTGTCGTACTGATGCCCAGTTGCGCGAACAGCTCCGGCCGCCCGAGGGCCGCTTCGCCCTGGCCGGTCATGGCCACCACGCCGAGGCCCTGGCGCTCGTGGATTTCGCTCAGCGCGACAGCGTGCTCCTGACTGACCAACCCGGCCAGCGCCCGGCTGACCGGATGACTGCTGGCCGCACCAAGGCTGGCGGCCAGCGCCATGACCGTTGCTGATTCTGCGCGAGGGCTGTTGATCGACTGCAAGCGCAAGGTGCCGTAAGTCAGCGTGCCGGTCTTGTCGACCACCAATGAGGTCAGATCCGCCAGCTCCTCAAGAAACGCCGAACTGCGGATCAGAATGCCGTGCCTTGCGGCCACCGCTACCCCGGCAATCGCCGTGGCCGGCGCCGACAGGACCAATGCGCAAGGGCACGCGGCGACCAACACTGCGAGCATCGCTTGCGCGTCGTTGGTGATGAACCAGGTCACCGCTGCCAGCAGCAACACCAGCACCATGTAGCTGCCGGCATAGCGTTCGAGCAACCGGGTGATCGGCGGTTTCGAGCGCTCGGCGTTCTGCATCAGTGCGATGACTTTACCCAGGGTCGATTCGTCGCCAGTGCGGGTCACTTCGATGCGCAACAGCCCGTCGAGATTGATCGCACCACCGAACACCGTCATGCCGACGCCCGCCTCTACCGGCACCGATTCTCCGGTAATCGACGCCGTATCGAGGCTCGCCTGCCCCGACAAAACCCGTCCGTCCGCGGGTACGCGATCACCGGCACGCACCTCGACGGTGTCGCCGGATTTCAGCGTGCCGTTGTCCACTTCAATGATCGAGCCATCCGCCTGAACCTTGCGCGCGTGACTGCGGGTCAATTGGCCGAGCGCGTGGATAGCCTCCTGCGAACCGATGACACTGCGCTCTTCCAGCACGTGGCCGAAGATCATGATGATCGGCAGCAACGCAGCAGTGAGCAAATCGCCCGTTGCCCACGCACCGAGCATGGCCAAGGCAATCAGTTGATCGGTGATGCCGTGCAGGCTTGGATAGCGCAGGCTGTACCACGCCGAACGCATCACCGGCACAGCTACCAATAAAGAAGCGAAACCCAGCAACAGCTGACTGACACCGGTTTGTTCCGGCACCCGCCAACGCCAGATCAAACCCAGACCCAGCAGCCCCAGTGCGAGCATCGCCAAGGTCAGTTGCCGAGCGGCACGACGTTGTTCGGCCGAGGACAACAGGCTCGGTGCAGCGTTGGACGCAGTCATTTACTGGCTCCCTGAATGATCAGACGGGAATCATCTTTTGGATCGACCGTGGTCACGGATCCGGCCTGACCGAGAATCTTCGGCATGCGCTCGCGGTATAGACGCAGGAGCATCTGTGGGTCGGTGGCGCTGGCCAGGCTCGACACGGTGGCGGTGTCAGCGGAGGCTTTGGCCAAGCGTTCGCCGGCTTGTGCGTGAGCGACTTGAAGCAGGCGATCGGCTTGTTCGTTGGCGCTCTGGGTAAGTTTCTCGGCGTCGGTGCGCGCGTTGGCCACGGCTTTGTCCGCCTGCTGACTGGCGGTCAAAACCGCGTTGAAAGCACTGACCGCCGGATCCGGCAAACTCGATTGCACATCGACCCGCACCACTTCGATACCGATGCCCTGCCCGCTGACCTTCAACTCAGCCAAACGTTTGTTGATGCCCTGCACCAAATCACCGCGCAGTCGTTCACGACGTTCTGCCGCTTGATTGTCGGCGCCGATCAGTTCCGGGCGAGCAACCAAAATGGTGTCGAGATCCCGTGCGGCTGTCAGTGCCACAGCGCTACGCGTGACCAGCCGATCGAGCGCCGGCAAGACATGTTCGCCTTGAAGCACGAAGTCATACGGATCGGTGACCTTGTAAAAAACCCGCACATCCAGTTGCACAACGCCGGCATCACCGGTCAATAAATAACCAGAGCCTGCCAGCGCATCACTCAGCGGCGTAGCGAAGGAAGCGACCCGATCAGCCTTCAATGCCTCGTCCGTGCGCAACAGGTTCTCCACTCGACGCTCGATCACCCGATCCGCTGCCGGCAACAAAATCACCTGCTCGAACGGCTGCGGCCAGGCCAACAACAGCCCGGCATTCTGGATGCGATCCAGCGCACCAAAATGCATAACCACCGCGCGATTCTGCGGATCGATCTGCCGCACATTGGAGAACGCCCAAGCCAGCGCAGCGAGCACCGTCACCGCATACAGGGCAAAAAAAGCCAGACGTCCGGCCTGAATCCATGGGCTGTTCAACGAATGTGTTCCACGTGGAACTTCATCATTCATGGCTGCGATCCGGATTTGCTGTCGAGACTCGGCGGGCCGTCGACCAGCACGCGGAACGGCGCGGCATCGGTACGCAGAATCAACTTGGTATCCGGGGTAACGATGGTGCCGAGGGTGTCCAGCGAGCGCAGCAGGTTATACAGCTGCGGCGAACCGGCGTAGGCGCGGCCGTAGATTTGCGCGGCTTCGACGCGGGATTGCGCTTCGATTTCTGCGGCTTTTACCGTCGCGTCAGCCTGAACAATCCGCGCATCACGTTCGGCGGCAGAACGTATCTGCGCCGCTTCTCGTTTGCCGATAGCGGTACGTTCGGTGGCGATTGTTTCACGCTCGGCGCGCATACGATCGACCGTCGCGGTGAGTGTCACCGACGGCAAGGTCAGACGTTCGACGCCAACCTGCACCACCCGCACGCCATAAGTGGCGAGCAATTGCTGATCGATCTGCTGACGCAATTGCGCTTCAAATTCAGCGATGTGCACCTGACTGGCATCGGTGTTCACCAGGTTCGCCAAGTCAAAACTGCTGGCGGTAGTTTCCAATGCCGAGCCGACAAACGTGCGAATCTGCCGCGCCGCTTCGTCCGGCTGATTCTGCACGGCGCGCATGAAGCGCTGCACGTTATCCGCATCGCCCTGCACCTGCCACGCCACATAGGCCTGGACGATAATGCGCAAGCCGTCACGGGTGCCGACATCCTGCAAACCGCTGGACGTCGTGCGCAACCGCAGATCGACCGGGATCGCGGCTTCAAACGGCGCCGGCCAGCGCCAGCTCAAACCCGGATCGAGCAGCACTCGCGATGGATTACCGAACCGGGTAATGACCGTGGCTTCACCGGAACGCACTTGGACCAGGCTTGCCGCCGCGATGGCAAACGCCACCAGCAACAGCGCCCAGCCCATGCGCCGCCACGGAAACGGCCCTGCCTCTTCCGGCGCACCGTGGTGATGGTGATGATGCCCATGATGGTGATGCCCGCCATGGCCGTGATCGTGGCCGCTATGGTCATGCGGTGAGTGAGTGTGCGACTGGCTCAATGGGCAACTCCTGGTTGAGCGTTGATGCGCGCGGGCGTCGGGTCAGCCGGCAACGTGAACGTACGCAAGTCGATGGTCGGCGCATTGCTGCTGCCGCCCAGACGATGATCGAGGATCAGCAGCTTGGCTTTGCTCAGTCCGAGGCTGAGCTGGCTGAGGTATTGCTCCAGCACAAACGCCTGGCCGGCACTGGCAAAGGCTTTTTGCTCGGCGTTGAATTTGAGATCGGCAGCCTGCGCCGTGGCGTTGATCTCGCGCGCATTGGCGCTGGCCTGATCGCGCGCAAGGCTGGCTTGCAACTGCGCCTGATTACTCGCTTCTGCGGCGGCACCGCGTTCGCGGGCGATCAATGCCTGCGCACCGATCTGCGCTGCTTGCACACTGTGGTAAGCGTTGGCGGCGCCGGCCGGCGGGTGAATCGCCTCGACCACCGTGGCAAGAATCTCCACCCCGCTGTCGAGTTTTTGCAGATCGCTTTGTAGCGCTTTGCCGATCTCTTCGGCCAACCCTGCCCTGTCTTCGCCGAGCAAGCCGTCGAGCGTGCGCGAGGCAAAGTCGTGCACCAGAATTCGGCTGGCCGTGCTGCGAATCAGCGTCGGCACATCGGCGCTGTTGTAAGTGGCGGCAAGCGCGGCCTGATCACTCAAGCCAATGCGATAGACGAAACGCACGTCCATGTTGACGATCTGAAAGCTCTGTTGCTCGCCGCGGCTGCTGGCAATGACTTGCGACTTGTCGTTGACGTGACTGGCATCCCACAAGCGATTAGCCGTGAGCGGCGCCGGACCTTCAGCAGGATCGAGTGAAACCGGCGCGGAATTCTCGCCGACGCTGGTGGCCAACTCATGCACCACGCCGTTTTCCACACTCAATACACGCCCCAGTGGCCACGGCAAACCGCTGTGCAAACCCGGGCCGAAGACCTCCACCGGTTTGCCGAAACGTTCATAGATGCCACGACCTTGCAGCGGAATTTCGTGGATACCGGTCAGCAACCATCCAACCAGAGCGACCAGCGCCAACACCGGCAGAAACGCTCTACGCATGTAACTGAACGCCCAGATCTGGCGCAGATCGATGCCGAAGCGGTTGTGCAATTCGTGCTGCAACACAAGCAACGGCTGTGGCGGCCAACGCAGCATGTCGGCGATAAAACTGCGCGCCAGCAGCGTCGGTTCAAGCTGTTCCCGACGTGGGCTGAACAGTGACAGAACTGCGCGCAATAGCAGCTCGATCGCGACCAACCCCGGCAAGATAGCGATCAACACAGCCACCCGCACCGGCCATACTGAGCTGTCACTGGCGAACAATAAACACAGCGCGCCGAGCACCAGACTGATGATTGCCACACGCGTCATTTGCGCGAGTGATCCGGCTTCAGGCCATTGCGCAGGATTGTCCTGGGCCAGTTGGCGCTCCAGCACCAGCAGACCGAACGCCAGCAACAACGCCGATGCCGCGCCGACCGTGGCAGACACGCCAACAGCCGCCGGGGTTAAGGCGAGATTCCACACTTGTTCGATGCTCAGCAGCACCAGCAGCGACCAACCGCCCAACCACAGCGTCGCCGCACCGATCTGGCCGAGCACATGCGCGCTACGCCGGCTCAGACGGTCCAGCAACCGTTCGTACCAGCCGTGCGGCTCGGTCTGTTCTTGCACAGTCGTCTGCGGAGCCAGCACGACGGGATTGAGCGCGTGCGCGCGCCAGCGCGTTAGCCACCACGCCGACTGCAACCCGGCGACCAGCACCAGCAACGCCGCACTCTGATTGACCAGCAGCGGCAACCAGATTGATTGCGGGGCAAACAGCCCGACAAAAAATGCCAATACCCAGGCCGCCCCGGCCAACGCACCGAGCCCGATAGCCCAGCGGCGTAAGCGCTTGGCCTGCGTTGCCGCCTGTTGAAAGCGCGGCAGCCCGCTCACTCGCGTGCCATCAACCTCCAGATCAACTTGCATATCACCCCGAAATCATTGATTCACCCTGCATATCGTTACGATATAACGAAAAGCGTGAAATATTCGTACACAATTGCCCTTATTCAAAGACGCTCAACCTGTCGCTTGCCTGAAGCCTTGACCGAAATGTCCGGAAACGCACATATTACGTTCGTAATTTTTATCCAGAGCTACTTTTAGCGATCCGCATTCATCCATCAGGAGCAAGCGCATGAGCAACTATGACGTGGTGATTCTGGGCGGCGGTCCCGGCGGTTATAACGCGGCGATCCGCGCCGGCCAGTTGGGCCTGAAGGCCGCTTGCGTGGAAGGCCGGGCGACGCTCGGCGGCACCTGCCTGAACGTTGGTTGCATGCCATCGAAAGCCCTGCTGCATGCCTCGGAGCTGTACGACGCTGCCATGGGTGCGGAATTCGCCAACCTCGGCATCGAGGTCAAACCGACGCTGAACCTCGCGCAAATGATGAAGCAGAAAGACGAGAGTGTGGCCGGCCTGACCAAAGGCATCGAGTTTCTGTTTCGCAAGAACAAGGTCGACTGGATCAAAGGTTGGGGCCACATTGACGGCCCGGGCAAGGTCACCGTGACTGACGATCAGGGCAACAAGGTCGAGCTGACCGCCAAAGACATCATCATTGCCACCGGCTCCGAGCCCACTCCCCTGCCCGGCGTCGAGATCGACAACAAGCGCATCCTCGATTCCACCGGGGCGCTGTCCCTGAGTGAAGTGCCCAAACATCTGGTGGTAATCGGCGCCGGCGTCATTGGTCTGGAATTGGGCTCGGTGTGGCGGCGCCTGGGCGCGCAGGTCACCGTCGTCGAATACCTCGACCGCATCTGCCCCGGCGTCGACGGCGAGGCTGGCAAAACCCTGCAACGCTCACTGAGCAAACAGGGCATCGCCTTCAAACTGAGCTCAAAAGTCACCAGCGCCACCTCATCGGCCAACGGCGTGCAGCTCAGCGTCGAGCCAGCGGCCGGTGGCACGGCTGAGTTACTGGAAGCTGATTACGTGCTCGTGGCCATCGGTCGCCGACCATACACCCAGGGCCTGGGGCTGGAGAACGTCGGCCTGAACACCGACAAGCGCGGCATGCTCACCAATAAACAGCATCGCACCGAAGCCGCTGGCGTCTGGGTGATCGGCGATGTGACGTCCGGGCCGATGCTCGCGCACAAGGCGGAAGACGAGGCGATGGCCTGCGTCGAGCAGATCCACGGCAAGGCTGGCGAGGTCAATTACGACCTGATCCCCAACGTGATCTACACCAGACCGGAGCTGGCCAGCGTCGGCAAAACCGAAGAGCAGCTCAAGGCCGAGGGCCGTGCCTACAAGGTCGGCAAGTTTCCGTTCACCGCCAACAGCCGGGCGAAGATCAACCATGAGACCGAGGGTTTTGCCAAAGTCCTCGCCGATGAGCGCACCGATGAAGTGCTCGGCGTGCATTTGGTGGGGCCGAGCGTGAGCGAGATGATTGGCGAGTTTTGTGTGGCGATGGAGTTCAGTGCGTCGGCTGAGGACATTGCGTTGACGTGCCACCCGCACCCGACACGCTCGGAAGCGTTGCGCCAGGCAGCGATGAATGTCGAGGGGATGGCGACGCAGATGTAACCGTTTAGAAGATCAAAAGATCGCAGCCTTCGGCAGCTCCTACAGGGGTACGCATTCTCTGCCGAAGGCTGCGATGTTGGTTTTTCAGGCAGGCAGATGTCCCAGCGGCAAGGCTCCCGGCGTCTTCACCGTGTGAATCGCAAAGTTGCTGCGGATATCACTCACGCCCGGCAATTTCAGCAGGCAACCGCTGAGAAAACGGTCATACGCACGCAGATCCGGCACCACCACTTGCAGCAGAAAATCCGATTCTCCGGACACCAGAAACGCTGAAATAACTTCCGGCAACGCCGTCACCGCCGCGTAAAACGCCTCGGCCTGTGCGTCGTTGTGGCGCTCGACCTTGACCCCGACAAACACCGTCAGCCCCAGCCCGACTTCATCGCGATCCAGATTGGCCTGATAGCCGCGAATCACCCCGGCCTCCTCGAGCATGCGCACCCGGCGCAAGCAGGGCGATGCCGACAAACCGATTTCATCTGCCAGCTCGACATTGCTCAACCGTCCGTTGCGTTGCAGCGCCGCGAGAATCTTGCGATCAAAGGCATCCAGTTTCATGTTTGGCAGATCCAAAGTGTTGAAGCGCTAAAAACCAGCAGGTTATGCCAAATCCGAGCGCTTTAGAAGCTGACTACGCAAGCACCTGCCCTACCCTTCGGCCCTAGACTTGAGCGACCGAATCGACAACGAAAGGGGTGTGGGCGTGGCGAGTCTCTGGCTGTTTTTCCTGGCATTGGCGGTGGTCTTTCTGCTGCCCGGCCCGGACATGATCCTGCTGTTGCAAACCGGTGCGCGCCAGGGTCGCAGCGCGGCGCTGGCCACGGCAATCGGCCTGGGGATTGCCCGGGGTTGTCATGTGGCACTGGCCGCGTTGGGGTTGGCGGCGCTGTTCAAGGCTGCGCCGTGGACATTTGAAGTGGTACGGCTGGCGGGCGCTGCGTACCTGTTGTGGATCGGTATTCAATGCCTGCGCAGCTCACTGGTGCCGGATCTCGGTGCTGGCGCGATTGCCACGACTCACGGGCAATGGCGCGAGGCGATTCGCCGGGGTTTGCTGACCAACCTGCTCAACCCCAAGGCGCTGTTGTTCTGCTCGGTGCTGCTGCCGCAGTTCATCGTTGCCGATGGCGCCCCCGTGTTGAGCCAGTTTGCTCTGCTCGGCACGCTGCTGGTTGGCGTCGGCCTGTTGTTCGACAGCGCCTACGCCCTGACCGGCGCCGCGCTGGGCCGCTGGCTGCAACACAGTCCAACGGCGCAACGGGTTCAACAATGGCTGTTTGGCAGCCTGTTGATCGGCTTCGCGGTGCGCCTGACGTTCATCCAGCAGGCTTAGCTTTTGCGTACCTTGCGGCGACGAGTGATCAGCAACAACGCCGCACCGACCGCCACCACAATCGCGCCAATCTGCACCGGCCACTTGTACGGTCGCAGACTGGCGCGAACAGCGTCGGTCACTTGGGTTACGTAGCGTTTGTCGGCATTCTCAAAGTCCGGGTACGGGCATTGATTACCGAAGTCCACCGCCCATGGCACGTATGGGCCTTCTTTCACGTAACGCTGATACAGCGCACTTTGGTTCTCCAGACTGCTATTGAAGCCTGCGGCATTGCACAGCACGGCGGCGAACGCCTGACTGGTGTGCGGCAGATTGTCGGCGGCGCGACTGGCTAGCTCGGTGGCGACAAAGCGATAGTGATAACGCTGATCCGGCTGCGCTTGACTGGCTTTCTGGCGTTGCACTTCGGCCTCGGAAATCAGCGGGCCGACTTTCAATTCCACGGACTCCAGACTGTAGTTGCCGCCAAGCGTGGCGTAGTCCGGCGCCATCTCGTAACCGAGGATATCCATGCCCCAATCGCGCGCCGTCCACGCCGCGTTGTACAAGGCACTGGCACGTTTGGTCGGCCACCATGCGCTATCGGCTTTCAGCCGTTGCTCGCCGTAAAGCCTGGCCTGATTCTGCAAACTTTCCTGGAAGTACCCGACCGCGTCCGCGTAATGGCCTTCACGCAGCAAGCGCCGACCGAGCAAATTGCGCAGTTTTTCCGCCGAGCGCTGTTGCTCGTAGTGATCCTGCCCTTCCTGAACGGGTTCTTGCGGGGCTGGCACATTTTCGTCGACATACCGTTTCAGTTCGTCGACCGTCAGCACGCGTTCAGCAACGGTCGCGGCATCAAACCAATAGATCTCATTGCTGCGATACAACTGCACGAATGCTTGCAGATATTCGCCACGTTGCAACGCGAGAATTGCACTTTCGCCTTCGACACGGCATTTCGGCTGAACGCTTTCAAACGCCCAGTCAGGCGTACGCCGATTACCCCAATCTTCGCTTTGCGGAAAAGCCTGTGCGGCTTTGGCATAAGCGGCGACAGCCGCATTCTTATCGCCGTCGCGCACCGCCAGCTTCGCCCGCAGCCACCAGGCGAGGCCGCCGTCGCCAGCGTGTTCGAGGAAGGCCTTGGCGTTGGCGTAATCGCCCTGTTGATAATTCACCGCGGCCAGCCGATCGGCATTTTCGAAGCTGCCACGGGTGCTGTTTTGCAGGACCTTGAGCAGCTTTTTCTGGTTCGGTGGTTCATCGCCGAACGACCCGCCGAGACGGCTGATCAACGAAGCGGTGACCAGTTTCTGCACCGCTTTGTGATCAAGCAACTTCGCCAGTTCCGCTTCGGGCAACTCGGCCAGTTCATTCATCAATTGCCTGAGCGACGTATTGCCCACCGCCGAGCCGTGCAGGTTTTGCGCTTCGTAGAGTTCAATGGCGCCGCTCCAGTCACCGGCGGTGCGCAGGGCCCGCGCCTCTTCGCCGAGACTGGCAACACCCAATTCCAGTGGATCACTGAAACCGTCGATGCTCATTTGACGAGTCTGGCGAAACGCCTCGCGCGACCGTTCCAGCGCTTCGATTGCGTCACCGCTTTCGCTGCTCATTGCAAACCATGTGCGGCCCAGAGAGTACGCCGCCCAAGTGCTGCGCAACGGCCGCTGATCGGCCGGCAGCGCCAGCAGCTTGTCGAAATACTCGACCGCCAGTTGATGGTCACCCGTGGCAAACGCCACGGCGCCGGCCACGTAAAAACGGATTTCCGTCGGCAGACTGGCACCCTGCACTTCGACCTGACGCGCATCGGTCAAGCCACGCAACTGTTTGACCATCGCTAGCTGCTCGGTGGTCAGACCGGCCTGCTCGGCCTTTTCCCGCGCCTCGGCCAGCTCGTTCGATTCGCCGTAGTTGTCATTGGGGTTGTGTGTCGCGGCAGTGACATTCTTCAGCCCGGCAATCGCTTTGCCCAAACGGCTCACCTCAAAGTTGAAGTTGCCCTCGGGCAGGTCGGCCAGGGTCTGTCCGCGATCTTCGAGCAGACGATTGGGAAAGTCCGGCCCGCAGGCCAACGCCGAGCCCAGCGGCAGGCTGAGGCTCAGGCAGAGCAGATGGCGGGGCCAGTTACGGGACAACATGCGAACCTCCTTGATCAATATTTGCGCAGCGTGCCCAACCGATGGCGCGTTGTCCACCCGCCGGCAAGCGGCCGTCGCGCAGGCGGGTGAAGGTAAGCAGATCGGCACTTTGTTGCAACGAATAACCGGCGAGCGCATCGGCGCCTTCGCAGTCCCGCGCCTTCACCATGAGGCGTGCGGGCCAGGCGCTGTCGAGGTTTCCAGGGTTGTTCAGTTGGATATCGTAGAGCCCGTTGTGCTCGCTGAACGTCAGGCCGAGCTGGCTGCTCAGCGCATCGCCACGCGCCACCGCGCGTAACGTGGTCAGGCTCCAGGCGCGGCGGTCATTGGCCAGCGGCAAGCGAAACCAGATCAGCCCGGCCAGATGCGCCGGCGGATCGTTTCGCAATGCTTTGCCGAGCTGACTCAACTGCAGCGGGTCCGCCAACAGTTCCCGGCGCTTTCCGCCCCGTTCAAGCGACACTTCGCTTTCCACCAGCGGTGCACCGCCGTCATCCGGCAACAGCGCCACGCCATACGCCGGCAGCGCCAGATAAAACGGTTTGTCCGTGATGCCTGACCAGGCCCGGGCCCACTTCAACGCCTGATCAGGATCAAACAGACCCCGACGCGGGTCGCTGACGGCGTGCACTTGCAGCACGCTGCTGTCGACCGTGGCCAGCAACGCCGGCAGTTGCGCACTGTCGAGCCACGCCGGCAGCGCGGTGATGCTCAACGCCAGAGATGCCGGTAGTGCCGCGCGCAGATGTTGGAGAAATTCAGCGTAGGCCGGCAACCGTGCATTACCGGCATCGTGGTCGATCTCGACGCCGCTCAGCGTCAGGCCTTGGGCCCGCCAATCGGCGAGCACCTGAAGAATCTGCGAAGTGACCTGAGCCTGATCCAGCGACTTGAGCTGGCCATCGAGACGAATCACCGCGATCACTGGGCGCCCATCGGCGTGCAATCGCTGCGCATCGATCCGCGCCCGGCTCCATCCCGCCTTCGGAAAGGCTTGCAGCGCCAGCACGCGCAGCGTTGAAAAGTCATCGTGGCTGTCACGCAACGCCGCTTCATGGGCGGGCGTCCATTGGCGTTGCCAGATATAGAGTTGTTGGTCGAGGGGCGGCGCGTCGTGTTGCTCGCAACCCGCGAGCCACAAAGCCGTGATCAGAACCACATAACCAAACCGCATGAAATCGCCGATCCCTGCCGAAGAAAACATGCAGGGTACACAAAACCGCCGGAAGCAGGCTCCCGGCGATAAAGCTTCAGGGTTTGCGGGCAATGATCACTTGGCTTTTCGCGACGACCGCATCCAGCGCCTGCTTGATCTGCGCGCCACGCGGCGAGTCCAGCACTGTTTGCCAGGTGTCGGCCCAGTGATTGAGCAACGGGTGATCGGGGTTGCTGAAATCGACCTTGGCTTCCCAGAACAGCAACATCCACATCGACCAGTAAAACCCGTATTGGTTGTGGCTGATGATCTCCAGCCCCGCGTCGCTGACCATCGCTTTGAACTGCTCTTCGCTGATGATGCGAATGTGGTTCGGCTTCTGGAAGTACTCGGGCGAGGCGATGTCTTTCTGCAAATCTTCGGAGCTTGGGTGCGGCACGCTCAACAGGTACAAGGCACCCGGTTTGCCGACGCGCACCAGTTCTGCAAGAAACTGCGCGGGATCGTCGACGTGTTCGATGACTTCGGTGGAGACCACGCGCGTCGCCGTGGCATCGGCAATCGGCAGCGGGTTGCAGTCCGTGACGTGGCATTCAACGTCCCGCGCCGGGGTGTCGCTCAGGCGCTGGCGTGTCGCTTCGACCTTGGCCGCATCGATGTCGGCAATGATGATTTTCGCCCCACGCATGCCGCAAAAACTCACGTTGCCGCCGTCACCGCAGCCCACATCGAGCACGGTGTCCTCGGCGGTTATCTCAAAGCCTTTGAACAGCTCGTTGGTCTCCTGATTGAACCAGCCGCTGAGCTTCGCATCGTAAAGGCCGAGCATGTACGGATCGGTCTTCTCGGCAACCGTCGCAACCGGCTGTGCGGGTGCCGGTGCAGGCGTGCCCGCCGTGAGTTTCTTCAACAATCTCAGCATGAGGTGGCTCCAGGGGATGGGACGGCGGTTGGGGACGTGCGGAGGCGTTTAACCAGTGCAGCGCCACGGTTGCGCATGGGCATTTCGATCAAGCGGTAATTCAGTTCGCTGAGCAGCACGATCAGGCCGAACGCCAGCAGCAGCGTGACGACTGGATGTCCGGCCGGGCTCGGCAAACCGGCGTTTTGTAAACGGAAGATCAGTTCTCGTACCAGTTGATAGGCCGGAATGTGGATCAGATAAATGCCGTAGGAACGGCTGCCAACCCACGCCAGCGAGCGCTGCAACGCGCCGGCGGGCATCAGGTAATCGCGGTTGTATGACGCGATCCACACCAGCACGGCGCTGAGCACGGCAATCGAACCGATGCGGTAGTTGGCGAGGGTGAAACGGTCGGTGGCGATAAAGCTCAAGAGCAATGCGATCACCAGCAACGTCGACAAACCTGCCCACGGGCGGCGCAAAAACCTCGGCTGCCAGCGTAAATAACTCGGCTGCACGCTCCACATTGCCAACAGCACGCCAAGGGCCAAGGCATCAGTACGCACCACCATCAGCAACGGTGTGCGAAGGGTCAGAATCTGCACCGCGACCAGCGCCAGCAGCGCCCAGACCAGATGTCGACGAAACAGCAGAATCAGTAGCGGGAAGAGCAGATAAAACTGCTCCTCCAGCGCCAGGCTCCAATAGACAAAACTGCTGCCGTATTCGTAATGAAAGAAGCTGTCGGCAAAGCGCAAGTTGGCGTACTGGAGCACCCCTGCGAGCGTCGCTTGCAGGTTGGCAGACAGCGATCCGAACGCCCCGGAACGATTGAGAAACACGCAGGCCAGCAGCATCAGTGCCAGCCATAACCAGGCCGAAGGCAACAAGCGAAACGCCCGGCGCAGCCAGAAATTACGCGTCTGCTGCCAATACTCCTGCCGGGTCGTGCAACCCCGCAGTGTCGGGATCAGGCTGCGGGCGATGACAAATCCGGAGATCGCGAAAAACAGATCAACGCCCCACCACGACTGCGCCACGCCATGAATCTTCTCCAGCAACGGTACCGGATCGGTGAACAGGCTTCCCTGCAGGTGATGGAGCAGCACGCCCAGCACGGCAATGGCGCGCAGGACTTCAATGTCCATGATCCGCTTGCTGCTCATGGTGCCCCTCCGCCATCCAGTGGCTTGCGCGCGATGATCACCTGACTCTTGGGCATGAACCGGTCCAGCGTCTGCTTGACCAGCAGCCCATCAGGCTGATCGAGCAGGCTCTGCCAGGCCCTGGCCCAGTGTTCCATCATCGGTGTGAACGGTTCATGGATACGGTCACGCACGGCCCCCGAAAGTTCGCGACCGGCCGCCCGTTCGCCGGCCCAGAAGAAGATCATGCCCATCACCCAGAAAAACCGCTGGCCTGACGATGCTCGATCACCAGGCCAGCGTCCTCTACCAGTGCGGCGAAACGCTCCGGGGTAAAAATCTGCACATGATTGGGCGACTGATAGTAACTGGCCGGAGCGATGCCTTTTTGCAGATGCTCGCCGACCGGCGCCGGCACGCTGAGCAGGTACTGCGCGCCAGGACGGCCCATGCGCACCAGTTCGGCCATGAATGCTTCGGGCTGGTCGACGTGCTCAAGCACTTCCATGCACACCACTTTGCTCGCGCAACCATCGGCCAGGGGCAATGGCAGGCTGTTACTGACCAGCCCCAGATTCAACTGGCGGCTTTGCGCGTCGACCTGCCGCGCCAGTTCGCGCACCTTGTCGTGTTCACTGTCGGTGAAGATCACAGACGCGCCCTGGCGCACGGCAAACAGTGTCGCTACGCCGTCACCGCAACCGACGTCGAGCAACGTATCGTCAGCGTTGATGGCAAAGCCTTTGAGCAACTCGCCGCTGTCACCGAGAAACCAGCCGTCGAGAACCGCGTCACGCAATCCGACATACAGCGGCGACGCGGTATCGGGCGCGGCAGGCGCCGACTCTTCGACAGGGAGCGCTGCTGGCGCCGGGCGAAATCGAGCGAGCAGGCGCCGGATCATGCGACGGCGACTGGCGCAGATGAGGTGCCGGCCGCTTGCAACAACGGCTCGAGAAACGCCTGCAAACGCCGCTCGGCACCGGCCTGACTGCAGAAGTGCTCAAGACTGCGCACCGCTTCGACCGACATCGCGGCATAACGCTGTTCATCCGTCTTCGCCACGTCGTAGCTGGCCCGATACGCCGCACACAGCGAGTCCCAATTGGTCATGTAGCGCATCGTGCGGTAGGCCGCTCGCGGGTCGTGGGGCCAGGCCGTCAGCTCTTCGGTGAAGTCGACGATGAATGCGTTGTCGCCGCTCACGTAGTCAGCCATCGCAGTGTTCAACGGCGCAATCGCCGGTTTGCCGCAGGACATGAACTCCATCAACGGCAGGCACTGGCCTTCGCCGAAGGAACTGTTGACCACGTAGCTGGTGGCCTGCACCAGACGTTCGTAATCGACATCCGCCAGATAGCCGTGGATCAGCACGATCCGGCATTGGTAAGACTGGTTCTTGTAGAGGTGGTGCAGCATGTCGGTCAACGCATCGGCGATGTCATGGTGCGTGAGTTTCAGCACCAGAGTCGCATCGGTGGTATCGCGGAACGTGGTGCAAAACGCGCTGAGCATGTCCTGCCAGTTCTTGCGCCCATCGTAGGGATTGAACACCGAGGAATAGACCACGCCGTCAAGCTGCAATGAGCAATCCTGCGCCGGCCCGGCGAAGGACATCGGCGTGCCTTCGCACCGCCCGGGTGGCCCATAGGGGCGTAAATCCACGGTGCGACTGTCGATCAACAACCCGCGCAGATTCAGGGTGACCGGTTCGACGACCGGGCGTCGATCCAGATGTTCACCGCGCGCGGCGAAGCGATCCCATACCGGGGCGGGGATCGCGCAGACCGGATAATCAGCGCCCATCGCATCGCGCACGGTATCGACCGTGAAGCTCGAATGGGTGATCGCCCGGCCGCACGCCTCCAGCACCACACGCCAATCATGGCGAGGCTCGCCCTGCCAGCTTTCGGTGGGAATGGTGCTGAACTCCCAGGCAAACACCGGGATGGTCGGGCAGGCGTAATGAATCGGTGTGCGATGCGGCGGCGAGAAGGACAGAAAGACGCAATCTTCGCCACGGCTCAGGCAATCGAAATACAGGCGATCAACCAGTTCGTCCGGGTTGCTGACTTCGATCACCTGGCCAATTCGCTCCAGCACCGGGCGGAATTCCTTGAGGACGAAGTAGTAGCTGTACTCGGGTCGGCCGAGGTTCTGCTGGATGTTGCTCTTGTTGGTTTCCGAATGAATGATGATCAGCATGCGGCAGTCCCCGCCTCGGCCATCAGCGGTGTGATTTCGCTGTCCGCCTTCAGGTCGAAAAACGCCTTTACGCGCTGCTGCACCGGGGTAAACCCGCAGTAATCGCGCATGCGTTGATTGGCGGCAGCGGCCATGGCCAGATAAGCCTGCGGGTGGTTTTTGGCCATGGCATAGCTGTCCTCATAAGCGGCTTTCAATGAGCTCCAGTCCGGGCGATGGCGCACGGTGCGGTAGAGGATCCGCACGTCTTCCGGCCAGATTGTCGGCTCGTGACTGGACTTGACGATGAACCCGACCTGCTCGTCGATGTAGTCGCGCATCGCCGTGTGGTTCGGGGCAATCACCGGTTTGCCGCACGACATGAACTCCATCAACGGCAGACACAAACCTTCGCAGCGCGATGCGTTGACGTAGAAACTCGCGGCACCGTACAGCCGGGCGAACTCCTCGTCCTGCAAATAGCCGTGCATGACCACGACCCGGCAGGCGAACGGCGACAGTTGCGAAAGCAAGGTAATCAAGTGGACGTAGTAGCTCGCCAGATCGTTCTGGGTGATTTTCAGCACCAGCGTGGCGTCCTCGTTGTCACGCATGGCCCAGCAGAAGGCCGTGATCAGGTGATGCCAGTTCTTGCGACCGTCCTCGGGATTGAACACGCTCACGTAGACCACGCCACTGACGTCGATGGCCACTTGCTCGCTGGTGTCAGGCAGTACCGCTTGCGGATGCCCTGCGGGGTCCAGCGCTTCGCTGACCGTGGTGGCCACCGGCAGCGGCTGCGGTGCTGGCGTACGCAATTTCGCCAAATGCTGGCGGAGGCCATCCGGCACCAGATCGCAAACGGCTTCGCGATACCACAACAGCAGATTGTGCTTGAGCAAAAACAGCGGCGGGTGTTCGCGAGGGCCGACCAGCGCCCGGCAGGTTTCGCGCAGGTAATGCTTGGTGATGAATGCACGCCGACGCCAGGTCAGGGGCGGCGCGGCTTCGGGCTCCGGCTCGGCCAGGCCGCGAAGTTGCAGTTCCTGCTCACTGTGTATCGGCGCGATCAAGCCATCGGCGGACAGGCCCATCGCGCGACTGTCGATGATGCATCCCTTGATCTGCAAAGTCGTGCCCGGGTTTACCGGGACGGCTGGATAGTCTTGCCGCACCTGCGCAAAGCCCTCCCACAACGGCGTGGGCAGCACAAGCACGGGGAAATCTTCACCCAGGGTTTTACGGATCGCCTGCGCCGTGTGCGTGGACAGGGTAATTACCCGGCCATGGCGTGCCAGGGTCTGGCTCCAGTCCTGGCGGGGATCGTCGTCGCAGCTCTCGGACGGGATCGAGTCATATTCCCAGGCAATCACGCAGACCATCGGGCATTCGAGGTCGATCGGGGTTTTCTGCGGCGGGGAGAACGACAGGAACAGGCTTTCTTCGCCGGCGGCGAGCAGTTGCCGATACAGCGGATCAACGTCGGCCGCAGACGAAACCACGTGCACCCGCCCAAGGCTTTCCAGCACCGGGAGATAAGCCTTGAGCACGAAGTAATAACTGTATTCGGGACGCCCGAGACTCTGGCTGATGGAGCTGTCGTTGACGTCCGAGTAAAGAATGAAATTCATGGCATCCCACGATGAAGCTGCCATCCCGGCACCTTCATGCTATGACGGCCGTGCGGTGGATCGGGTTGCCAGGGCCGGCACTCGTCCTTCGTCATCGGGTACGTCTTCGTTCTTGTTTTAGTGGTCGGTTTCACCCTGCGTCGCAGTCCCGGTGACAACCCCCGGGATTTGACGACAAGGCGCATTCTAAACACATCCGTTGAGGGTTCGTGAACCGCCCGGCGAGAATAAATCGGACTACGCTAACGAGAACTGACCAGTCACGGTTTGGCCTGTTGAAATTGCCGAGCAATTGGCACAGATTGGCAACAAACAAATACAACAACTGACTTCGCCTGTCTTTCAACCGGTTTTCTTCCGGTCTGACAGACCTTCCCTCAAAGCCTGTGGGAAAGTGGCGCAAGTTCAAGACCAAGGGGTCGCTGTTTGAAAAAGCGTCTGTTCGTCACGGGTCTCAGTGGATTCGTGGGACACCATATTCAGTCGCGTCTGGCGTTGCCTGATTCGTCGTGGGAGCTGCTGCCTGCCGCTTCGCCTTACGACCTCACGGATCCGCATAGCCTTATCGACCTGTGGCCGCAACTGCCTGATGCGGTCATTCATCTGGCCGGGCAGACTTTTGTCCCCGAAGCCTTCCGCGATCCGGCGCGTACGCTCGAGATCAATCTGCTCGGCACTCTCAACCTCTTGCAAGCGCTCAAGGCGCGGGGTTTTGCCGGCACGTTCCTGTACGTCAGCTCCGGTGACGTCTACGGGCAGGTCAGCGAAAGCCACCTGCCAATCACCGAGCAACAAGCGCCCTGCCCGCGCAACCCGTACGCGGTGAGCAAACTCTCGGCGGAATTCCTCAGCCTGCAATGGGGCCTCAGCGAAAGCTGGCCGGTACTCGTTGCGCGCCCGTTCAATCACATCGGCAGCGGACAAAACCAAAGCTTTGTCATTGCCAGTGCCGCGCGCCAGATCAATCGCATCAAACAGGGCCTGCAAGCACCGCAGCTGGAAGTCGGCGATATCGACGTGACACGGGATTTTCTCGATGTCGGCGATGTGATCTCGGCCTATTTCGCCCTGCTGGAAAAAGGCACCGCAGGGCAGGTCTACAACATCTGTTCAGGCCGCGAGCAGAGCATCCGCAGTTTGATCGAGCAGCTCGGCGATCTGGCAGAGGTCGAGATGCAACTGGTTCAGGACCCGGCGCGCATGCGCCGCGCCGATCAGCGTCGCGTTTGCGGCAGCCACGCCAGGCTGACCCAGACCACAGGATGGAAGCCGCAAATCACAACACAACAATCCCTGCGGGCGATCCTGTCCGACTGGGAGACGCGAGTACGACAAGAATGACAAAAAGTGCACTGATCACAGGGATCACCGGCCAGGACGGCGCGTATCTGGCCAAGTTGTTGCTCGACAAGGGCTACAAGGTTCACGGCCTCGTCGCACGGCGCAGCAGCGATTCGCGCTGGCGCCTGCGCGAGATGGGCGTCGAAGCCGACATCGTCTATCTGGACGGAGACATGGCCGATGCCTGCTCGGTACAGCGTGCGGTCATCAAGTCGGCGCCGGACGAGGTCTATAACCTCGCCGCGCAAAGCTTTGTCGCCGCCTCGTGGGATCAACCGGTGACCACCGGCATCGTCGACGGCCTGGGCGTTACCCATCTGCTCGAAGCGATCCGCCAGTTCAGCCCGCACACGCGCTTCTATCAGGCCTCGACCAGCGAAATGTTTGGCCTGATCCAGGCCGAGCAGCAGGACGAGAACACTCCGTTCTACCCGCGCAGCCCTTACGGCGTAGCGAAGCTGTACGGCCACTGGATCACCGTCAACTACCGCGAAAGCTTCAACCTGCACGCCAGCAGCGGCATCCTCTTCAACCACGAATCACCGCTGCGCGGCATCGAATTCGTCACCCGCAAAGTCACCGACGCCGCCGCACGCATCAAGCAGGGTAAACAGCAGGAGCTGGCCCTGGGCAACATCGACGCCAAACGTGACTGGGGATTTGCCGGCGATTACGTCGAAGCCATGTGGCTGATGCTGCAACAGGACAAGCCTGATGATTTTGTGGTCGCCACCGGCGTCACCACCACGGTGCGCGAAATGTGCCGTATCGCCTTCGATCACGTCGGCCTCAACTACCGCGATTACGTGAAGATCGACCCGGCGTTTTTCCGCCCGGCCGAAGTTGAAGTACTGCTCGGCAATCCGGCCAAGGCCCAGCGTGTGCTGGGCTGGAAGCCGAAAACCGACCTGGATACCTTGATCCGCATGATGATGGATGCGGACATGAAACGCGTCGCCAAGGAGTAGGCCATGCTGATCCCCGTGATTCTGTCCGGCGGTGCCGGCACCCGTTTGTGGCCGGTGTCCCGCGAGGGCCACCCCAAGCCGTTCATGACCCTGCCCGACGGCCAGTCGCTGCTCGGCAAAACCTATCAGCGTGCCGCCGCGCTGCTGGACGGCTGGGGCGACATTGTCACGGTGACCAACCGCGAGTACTACTTCCAGAGCAAGGATCACTATTGCGCCGCCCACGTATCGCGCCATCGCGGGCATTTCCTGCTCGAGCCGACCGGGCGCAACACCGCGCCGGCCATCGCCGCCGCCGCCCTGTCGTTGCAAGCGCTGCATGGCGACGACGCAATCATGGTGGTGATGCCGGCCGATCATTTGATCGTTAATCAGGACGCACTGAAAAGTGCCGTCGAGCACGCGGTCAACCTGGCCAAAGACGGTTATCTGGTGACCTTCGGCGTACTGCCGACGGCCCCGGAAACCGGCTTCGGCTACATCGAAACCGGCGCACCGCTGGACGCCAAAGGCGCGGCGAAAGTGCAGCGCTTCGTCGAGAAACCCGATCTGCAAACCGCCACCCATTATCTGGAGAGCGGCAACTTCCTGTGGAATTCGGGGATGTTCTGCTTCACCACGGCGACGGTGATTGCCGAGTTGCAACTGCACGCGACCGAGTTGCTTGAGCAGACCCGCGCCTGCATGGCCGCCAGCGCCCCGATCGAAACCGTCGGCTGCCTGCAACAGGAACTGTCGCCGGCGCTGTTCGCAGAGATCACCGACATCTCCATCGACTACGCGTTGATGGAGCGTTCGGAAAAAGTCGTCGTCGTGCCGGCCGGTTTCGACTGGAGCGATATCGGCTCCTGGGGCGCTGTCGCGGCACTGGTCCCGGCCGATGCCGACAACAACCGCGCCAGCGGCGAAGCGATCTTCATCGACAGCCACAGCAACTTTGTGCAGAGCGAGGGCCGGCTGGTGGCCACCGTCGGTGTGGATAACCTGATCATCGTCGACACCGCCGACGCCGTGCTGGTGGCCCACGCCGACCGTGCGCAGGATGTGCGCCGGGTGGCCAAGCAACTCAAGGACAAATCCCACGAAGCCTATCGACTGCATCGCACCGTCAGCCGCCCTTGGGGGACTTACACGGTTCTCGAAGAAGGCCCGCGTTTCAAGATCAAACGCATCGTGGTCAAACCCGGTGGCAAGCTGTCCCTGCAAATGCATCACCACCGCAACGAACACTGGGTGGTGGTCGAAGGCATGGCCAAGGTCACCAACAATGGCACCGGCACGACACTGGTGGCCAAGAACGAATCGACCTTCATCGCCGCCGGCCACAAGCATCGCCTGGAAAACCCCGGGGTGATCGATCTGGTGATCATCGAAGTGCAAAGCGGCGAATACCTGGGAGAGGACGACATCGTTCGCTTCGAAGACCACTACGGCAGGACGGTTTAGATGCTGCTTTCTCTGTGCCGCTCGTTGCATGGCTATCGGGGTTTCATCCTCGGTAGCGTGCAGCGAGAGTTCCAAGCGCGTTACCGCAATTCGCTGTTCGGCGCTTTGTGGCCGATCTTCAACCCGCTTTCGATGATCGTCGTTTACACCGTGATCTTTTCCCACATCATGCGCGCCCGGTTACCGGGCGTAGACGACAGCATGGCCTACAGCGTTTACCTCTGCGCCGGGTTGCTGGCGTGGGGGTTGTTCTCGGAAATCACCTTGCGCAGCCAGAACATGTTTCTGGAAAACGCCAACCTGCTGAAGAAAATCAGCTTCCCGCGGATCTGCCTGCCGGTCATCGTGCTGTGCAATGCCGCGATCAACTTCGCGATCATCATCGCGCTGTTTCTGGGCTTTCTGCTGGTCACCGGACGCTGGCCGGGCATGGCGCTGCTGGCGCTGATTCCCTTGATCGCGGTGCAAATGATGTTCTGCGCCGGGCTGGGCATGGTGCTCGGCGTCTTGAACGTGTTCTTCCGCGATGTCGGTCAGCTATTTGGCATCTGCCTGCAGTTCTGGTTCTGGCTGACGCCGATCGTTTACCCGATCACAATCCTGCCGGAATGGGTGCAGCGCCTGCTGCAACTCAACCCGCTGACCAACCTGTTCAGCAGTTACCAAAACCTGTTTCTCTACGGTCAGTGGCCGGTCTGGAGCTCGCTGCTGCCGATTTTCGTCACGGCCGTGCTGTTTTGTCTGATCGGTCTGCGCCTGTTTCGCCAGCGCGTCGGCGAAATGGTGGATGAACTCTGATGGGGCATATTCGCGTCACCGGCCTGAGCAAGGCCTACAAACAATACCCCAACCGCTGGAGCCGACTGGCCGAGTGGCTGATCCCGTTTTCGCCGATCCGCCACCGCCAGCACTGGGTGCTGCAAGACGTCGAATTCGAAATCGCCCCCGGAGAAGCCGTGGGCATCGTCGGCGCCAACGGGGCCGGCAAAAGCACCTTGCTGAAGATGATCACTGGCACCACCCAGCCGACCAGCGGCAAGATCGAACTGCAAGGTCGCGTGGCGGCACTGCTGGAACTGGGCATGGGTTTTCACCCTGACTTTACCGGGCGCCAGAACGCGATCATGGCCGGCCAGCTGCTGGGCATGCAGCTTGAAGAAGTCGAAGCGCTGATGCCCGATATCGAACACTTCGCCGAGATCGGTGAGGCCATCGACCATCCGGTACGCACCTATTCCAGTGGCATGCAGATGCGCCTGGCGTTCAGTGTCGCCACGGCTCGGCGCCCGGACATTCTTATCGTCGACGAAGCGTTGTCGGTGGGTGACGCCTACTTCCAGCACAAGAGCTTCGAACGCATCCGCAGCTTCCGCAAATCCGGCACTACCTTGCTGATCGTGTCCCACGACCGCTCGGCGATACAGTCGATCTGCGACTCGGCGATCCTGCTCAAGGATGGCCGCATGGCCATGTACGACAAGCCCGAGGTCGTGCTCGATTATTACAACGCCTTGATGGCCGAACGCGAAGGCCAGATCGTGCGCCAGGAAATGCTCGCCGGCGGCGAAGTGCAAACGGTGTCCGGCACCGGTGAAGCGGCGATTCTCGGCGTGCGCCTGCTTGATGAAAATGATCAGAGCATCGACGCCGCCGAAGTCGGCCAGTCGGTGGTACTCGAAGTCCAGGTCGAAGTGCGCAAGGACATCGAACGGCTGGTGCTGGGCTTTATCCTCAAGGATCGCTTGGGTCAGATGATGTACGGGATCAACACCCATCGGCTGAACAAGGCACTGACCGAGCTGCACGCCGGCGAACGTTTCACCTATCGCTTCGCCTTCGTCATGGGTCTGGGCAAAGGCAATTATTCGGTGTCGCTGAGCCTGTCGCGTCTGGACTCTCACCTCGATCGCAATTTCGAATGGCGCGATTACGGCCTGGTGTTCCATGTCATCAACAACCGTCAGGAAGATTTTGTCGGCTGTTCCTGGCTGCAGGCGCAAACTGAAATCACCCGTTCCGGGGAACACCTCGCGCCCCTGCCCGACAGAGAGATCTCGAAATGACGCGACTGTTGGTGGAATGCACCCATGTGTTCAAACACCCGACGGTCAACTCGGGGATTCAACGCGTGGTGCGCAACGTCATCAAACAATTGCCCGCCAGCGCCGAAGACGTCGAATGCATGCCGGTGATCCTGATCGGCGGTGGCTTGTATCAGGTTAAGCGTCTGGCCCCGCTGAAATCGCTGAAGCTCGATCTGATCGGCCTGCGGGTGAAACTCGAACAGTGGGCCAGCGCCTTCTGGTTGCGCCATCGAGCCCTGGAGCGGCGGCGCCCGTTCAGTCAGTCGCACTTCGCTCGTCGGGTCCTGTATGTCGGTTGCCGGCTCACAGCCTTCGCCTGTTTCAGCCTGCCGATGCGCCTGCTGGGACGAGCACTCAAGGGCAAACAGATCCCCGAGCGCTGCGTGCCGTTGCAGCATCGGGCCGGCGATCAACTGGTGCTGCTGGATTCGTCCTGGCACTCGGATTTTTTTGCCCACGTCGAGCGTCTCAAACGTGATGGCGTCGGCGTGATTGCGGTGATCTACGACCTGATCCCGCTGACTCACCCACAGTTTTACAACACGCGTCTAGTCGAGGTTTTCAGCGAGTGGTTCGACTGGATAACCCGCACGGCCGATGGCTACATGGCGATTTCTGCCACGGTGCGGGATCAGGTGCGCGAAGAACTGCAGCGGCGCATCGGTGCCGAGCAGACCGATAAGCGTTGGTTCGACTTCTTTCACCTGGGTAGCGAACTCGATCTGCACAACAGCCACGCGACAGTCGAACCGCGCCTCAAGTCTTTGTTCGCCACACCTGAGCCGGTGTTGCTGATGGTCAGCACCATCGAACCGCGCAAGAACCACGCGTACTTGCTCGACGCCTTCGAACGCGCCTGGGCTGCCGGCTCAACGGCGCGACTGTGCATTGCCGGGCGGGTCGGCTGGAAATGCGAGGCGCTGCTCGCCCGTGTGCGCAATCACCCCGAACTGAACCAGCGCTTGTTCATGTTCAACGACCTCAGCGACACCAGCCTGGAACACGCTTACGCCCATGCCAGTGCGCTGGTGTTCCCCTCGTTCGTCGAAGGCTTTGGCTTGCCATTGGTGGAGGCCATGCAGCGTGGCTTGCCGGCAATGGGCAGCGATATCGCGGTGTTTCGCGAAATTGGCGGCGAGTTCATGGCCTACTTCGATTTGGCAGACCCTCAGAGCCTGACCGATCTGGTCACCGATATGGAACGCAGCGAGGTGTTCCCTGCTCCCCTTGGCCTTGAACAATGGCGCTGGCTGAGTTGGCGTGAAGCAAGTGCGCAGCTGGTCGAGCGTATCGAACGCAATGTGAACCCTTCAGCGGTCGGCCCGCAGAGTCAGCATGCGCATTGCCCTTAACGCACGCATCCTCCAGGCGCCGCGCACCGGCATCGGCCACTATGTCGCCGAACTGGTGAATGCATTGCGCTACGAGCCCGACGTAGACGTGACACTGTTCCACGGCTGGGGCTGGAGTTCGGCACTGCCGGAAGCGGCCATGCCCGGTTATTCGCGCCTGACGCCACTGTTACGGCAGATTCCCGGGGCTTATCAGGCCCGCCGCTGGCTGGAGCAGAAACGCTTTGATCAGGGCCGCGCGCAAGGTATCGACCTGTATCACGAACCGAGCCTGTGGCCGCTGGCCTTCGACGGCCCGACCGTGATCACCCTGCACGACCTCACGCACTTGCATTTCCCCGAGACTCAGCCGCCGGCACGGCTCAAGGAAATCGAGCGTCGATTGGCCGTGGGAGTACAGCAGGCGCGGCTGATCCTGACGGACTCGCAGGCGATTGCCGACGAAGCTCAAGCACATTTCGGGCTGCCCGCCGAGCGCTTTGTCGTGGCGCCATTGGGTGTCGCCGAACGCTTCCATCCCCGCGAGCCAAACAGCATCGACAAGGTCCTCAAGGCGCATGCCGTCGAGGCACGCGGGTATTTCCTCTGCGTCGGCACGCTGGAACCGCGCAAGAACCTGAGCCTGGCTCTACGTGCCCACGCTCTGTTGCCAGAAGCCGTGCGCGAGCGCTTTCCGCTGCTGATCGTCGGCATGGCCGGTTGGGAACGTGAGCAGTTCAGCGAGCCTTTACGGCAGGCGCTGGCCAGCGGGCATGTGTGTCTGCTCGGCTATTTGCCCGATGAACAGGTGGCGCAGCTGTTGGCCGGCGCCCGGGCGCTGATTTTTCCGTCGCTGTATGAAGGTTTTGGTCTGCCGGTTCTGGAGGCGATGGCCAGCGGCACACCGGTGGTGCTCACACACTCTTCGGCCATGCCGGAGGTGGCTGGCGCTGCCGGCAACTATATTGAAGCTGACGATGCGGAAGGCTTGCGTGATGCAATGAGCCGACTGATCGACGATCAAGTGCATTGGCAGGCATGCCAAGAAGCCGGGTTGCAGCAGTCACGGCTTTTTTCCTGGGAACGTTGTGCACAGGCCACGGCCGGTGCCTACCGCCAGGCCATGGGAGGTTGAATGCGAGTTCTTCATTTTTTCAAGACGTACCTGCCTGACTCGGTGGGCGGCATCGAACAAGTGATTTTCCAACTGTGCGAAAGCGGCGCCCAGCACGGTATCGACGGCCAGGTTCTGACCCTCAGCACCGACCCGACACCGCCCGTGGTGCAACTCGGGCAACACGAAGTGCATCGAGCCAAACTCGACATTCAATTCGCCTCCACCGGTTTTTCCTGGAGCGTGTTCAAGCAGTTTCGTGAATTGGCCGCCGAAGCCGACGTGGTCAATTACCACTTCCCGTGGCCGTTCATGGACCTGGTGCACTTCGCCAGCGCCACGAACAAGCCCAGCGTGGTCACCTACCACTCGGACATCATCCGCCAGAAACACCTGCTCAAACTCTACCGTCCGCTGATGAACCGCTTCCTCGCCAGCGCCGACCGCATCGTTGCCGCTTCGCCGAACTACCTGCACACCAGCGATGTGTTGCAGCAGTTCCAGGACAAGACCCGGGTGATTCCTTACGGCTTGAACAAGGCCGGTTATCCACAGCCGGACGCAGAGCGGATGAACCGCTGGCGCCAACAGCTTGGGGATAAGTTTTTCCTGTTTGTCGGCGTGATGCGTTATTACAAGGGTTTGCACATCCTCCTCGACGCGCTGAAAGACGTCGACTATCCCGTGGTTATCGTCGGTGCCGGGCCACTGGAGCTGGAACTGCATGCGCAGGCGCAAGCGCTGGGCCTGCGCAACATTCACTTCCTCGGGCGTTTGGGCGATGAGGACAAGGTTGCGCTGCTGCAACTGAGCTATGCCATTGTCTTTCCGTCACACCTGCGCTCGGAAGCGTTCGGTATTTCCCTGCTCGAAGGTGCGATGTACGGCAAACCGATGATCTCCAGCGAGATCGGCACCGGCACCAGCTATATCAATATCCACAATGAAACCGGATTGGTGGTGCCGCCCAGTCATCCACAGGCCTTTCGCGAGGCAATGCGCACGCTGTGGGAAGACCCGGTGCGCGCCGCGGCGATGGGCGCGAAGGCTGAAGCCCGTTATCGGCAGTTATTCACAGCCGACGACATGGGCCGCAAGTGGACGGAGCTGTATCAGGAACTGCTGGAAGAGAAAGAGCTGTCCTACGCCTGATTCGAACCCGAATCGCCCGATCTTTTGACCTTGTCTGTTAAAAACAACAGCAAAAGATCGCAGCCTGCGGCAGCTCCTAAAGGGGGCGGGTTACAGATCGAGGATCAGGGGTTGGGGGCTTTGTGCCGGGACGGCGCAGCAGATCAACACATGGCCCGCTTCCGGGATATCCGCCGGAGGCTGTGGATAATTCACCGCGCCGCTGACCAGTCGGGTCTTGCAGGTGCCGCATGAGCCGCCACGGCAACTGAATTCCGGGCGCAATCCGCGGCTTTCCGCCAGCTCCAGCAAACTGCCGCCGTCCGGTTGCCAGCGTGCTTCCTTGGCCGAGCGCTCGAACACCACGGGAACCGAAGTGGTCGATGCGGACGGTTGTTCGATGACGATGGCGTCCGGATCGGCCTGACGTTTCAACGTCGACGGGCCAAAGGTTTCCGCATGAATCTGCGCATCGCGCACATCCAGTTCACGCAAGATGTCGTACAGCCCCTGGGTAAAACCACCGGGGCCACAGAGCACGAAATCGAGCTGATCAAAATCCTCGGCCTCCAGCAGATTCCTCAGCACCGTGCTATCAATTCGGCCCAGCAGATCAAAATCCTCGCCTTCTTGCAGATCAGCTTCAGGCTGGCTGAGCAACCGCAGGACTCGCACCGAGTCGCCTGCCGTTTCGAGCAGACGATCCAGTTCCTTGCGAAACGGCTGATCCGCCAGGCTGCGCGAACTCTGTAGCAACACCGTCGGACGAATCCCGCGCGTGCGTAAGCCTTGATACACCACCTCGCGCAGCATCGACAGCAACGGCGTGATTCCTACGCCGGCAGCCAGCAGCACCAACGGTCTGTGCTCCAGCGGCGCCACGGTGAAATGCCCCTGCGGCGCCCGCGCTTCCAGCACATCGCCAACGCGGATCTGCTCATGCAAGTGCGATGAAATCAGGCCTTCGCGCTTCACGCTGATCCGGTAAAAACCATCGGATGGTGCGCTCGACAGGCTGTAGGTGCGGATGTGCACCTCGCCATCAATTGTGAAACGCAGCGGCAAATGCTGCCCCGCCAGAAACACCGGCAAACCGGCGCCATCGGCGGGCTCCAGGTAGATCGAACGGATGCTGCGACTTTCCGCTTCAATCTTCGCTACGCGCAGCGGCCGCCATTGGTTACCCAGCGCCTGCGCCTGCAAACGCGCATCGGCCTCGGCCCAGTTGCCGGTCAACAGGCTGGTCGGCGACATGCCGTCAAAGCGCCAGCGCAACGCCAATGCCGCCGGGCGCCGCACCAATTTCTCCACGTCAAATGTCCACAGCCGTTCCGCGCCTTGAAACGCTTCGATTTGGGGATCGTCGAGAAGGATCTCGGTGCGCCCACTGAGTTGCAGCAAATCGCCTGTGGAAAAGTCGATGAACAGCAAGCCGGCCTTGGGATTGAGCAGCAGATTGCCGAGGGTATTGAAGTGCAGGTTGCCGGCGAAGTCAGGGATGGTCAGACGATTGCCTTGCACCCGTACGAAATTGGCCTGGCCACCACGGTGGGAAACATCCACTGCACGTTGGCCATCGACATCGACGTAACTGGCGACAAAGAACGTGTCGGCGCCCGCGATCAGCGCGGTGGCGGCGTCATCGAGACCGTTCAGATGCTCAGCCGGGCGGCTCAGCGGATCCGTCAGTGGCACACGCTGAAACTGGCGCAGCTGGATGTATTGCGGGCAATTACCGAACGCCTGATCCACGCTCACCTCAAAACCGTGAGCGTTCAGATGACCGACATGGCCGTTGAGGCGATTGCGCCGGCGGGTGTGCAACTCGATGCCGAGCAAACCGATCGGCTCACCATCGCGCAGTTGCGCCGGATCATCAGCCGCGACCTGGCTGGCGAAATGCAGATGCTCAGGGTCCGGCGAGTGGGCGAACCCCGGCGCGCCTTCAAGCACGCTGGCCCACGGCCGCCCATCCGTATCAACGGCGCCGTACAGCAGGAAGGGCAATTGCTGATAGAACTCGCGGTGCTGATCCGGCATCCAGGTGCGAATCACCTTGCGCCCGAAGGCTTCCATGCGTTCGGCAACCCCGACCTGCGCCTGCAACTGTTGTTCGCCAGCGTGCCATGGTGAACGTTCCATCACGACCTCTCCCCTGCGCCGACGGCACAGTGTGGATTGCGAAAATCAGGCGGTGGTTTGCAGACCGGCGACGGTGCGCGGCATGCCGACAAAACCGGGCAAGGCTTCGACGCGGGCCAGCCACGCGCGCACGTTGCCGTAGTCGTCCAGCGACACATTGCCTTCCGGCGCGTGGGCGATGTAACTGTAGGCGGAGACGTCGGCGATGGTCGGTTCTTCGCCGACCAGGTACGGGGTTTTGCCCAACTCCTGATCCATCACCTTGAGCAGGTTGTATGCACGGGTAATGGCTTCATCAGCATTCAACTGTGCACCAAACACCGTGACCAACCGCGCAGCAGCAGGCCCGAATGCAATCGGCCCGGCCGCTGCCGACAACCAGCGCTGCACCCGTGCCGCGCCCACCGGGTCAGCCGGCAACCAGCGACCGTGGCCGTATTTTTGCGCCAGATACACCAGAATCGCGTTGGAATCGGCCAGCACCACGCCGCCGTCATCAATCGCCGGCACCTGGCCGAAGCTGTTGATCGCCAGATACGCCGGCTGCTTGTGCTCACCTTTCGCCAGGTCTACGAAAATCAGTTCGGTCGGCAATTGCAGCAGGGACAGCATCAACTCCACCCGATGTGCGTGGCCAGAGCGTGGGAAGTTGTAGAGTTTGATCGCTTGCATGGTCGACTCCGCAGTGCAGTGGCGCCGTTGCGGGAATGACAGCGCCGATGGCCGTCATCTTCCACCTATCGCGAAAACTACAGAATGACCAAAAATCGCAATCGATTATTTCATTTAGCGCAATAGCGCCGCATGTTCAACGCAGGATGCTCACGCAAGGCATTCACGGCGAAATCGACAAAGCTGCGAACCCGCACCGGCGCCTTGCGCCCACCCTGATAAACAATATGGATCGGCAGAGGCGGCAATTCATATTCGGCGAGGACAATTTCCAGCTCACCGGCAGCCACCTTGCTCGCCACCTGATAAGACAACACTCGGGTCAGACCCACGCCCATGCAGGCAGCGGTGATCGCCGATTGATTGGCCGTCACCACCAGCCGCGGTTCGGGTTTCACGCTCAGCGGCTGACCCTGATCAAGAAATAACCAACTGCGCTGCTGGCCAATCGACGAAGTCGCCACCACGGGTGCGCCGGCCAATGCCTGTGGATGATTCGGTCGACCATGTTCGTCGAGGTATTGCGGCGAACCGCAAACAACCCGGCGCACCTCGCCCACCCGAATCGCATGCTGGTTGCTGTCCGGCAATTCACCGATGCGCACCGCGACATCAATGCCCTCCTCGACCATGCTCACCACCCGATCAAGCAGCAGGGCGTTGATCGAAACGTCCGGATATTGCGCCAGATAACCCGCCATCACCGGCGTGACAAATAACTCGCCGAACAGCACCGGCGCCGTCACCGTCAATTGCCCACGCGGCTCGGCATGACTGCCCGCCGCCGAATCCTCAGCTTCCTGCACCTCGGCGAGAATCCTCCGGCAATCCTCCAGAAAACGCTGACCGGCCTCAGTGAGATGCACGCTGCGCGTCGTGCGCACCAGCAGATGCGTACCGATGCGCAGCTCCAGCGCCGCCACCGCCCGCGTCACACTTGCAGCGGACAAACCCAAGCGCCGAGCGGCCGAGGAGAAGCCTTGCTCTTGAGCGACGGTGGTGAAGATTTGCATTTCCTGAAAGCGGTCCATGGGCTCATCCCCAAAATCAAAAGATCGCAGCCTCCGGCAGCTCCTACATGGGCCTCGTGTTTCACCTGTAGGGGCTGCCGAAGGCTGCGATCTCTTCGGTCATATCAACTGTGGATAACTTATTCCACGGTCACCGACTTCGCCAAATTACGCGGCTGATCCACGTCCGTGCCTTTCAGCACAGCAACGTAGTACGACAGCAACTGCAGCGGGATCGTGTAGAGGATCGGCGAGAGGATGTCGTGGATATGCGGCATCTGCACCACGTGAGTGCCTTCGCCGTTGGTCATCCCGGCTTTCTCGTCGGCGAAGACGATCAGTTCGCCGCCACGGGCGCGGACTTCCTGCAGGTTGGACTTGAGCTTTTCCAGCAGCTCGTTGTTTGGCGCAACGGTGACCACTGGCATGTCGTTATCCACAAGCGCCAGTGGGCCGTGTTTCAACTCGCCGGCCGGGTAGGCTTCGGCGTGGATGTAGGAGATTTCCTTGAGTTTCAAGGCACCTTCCATCGCTACCGGGAACTGCGCACCGCGACCAAGGAACAGGGTGTGGTTTTTCTCGGCGAACAGTTCGGCGATTTTTTCCACGGTGCTGTCCATCGCCAGCGCTTCGCCGAGGCGGGTTGGCAGGCGACGCAGTTCTTCGACCAATGTGGCTTCTACGCCTTTGGCCAAGGTGCCGCGAACCTGGCCAAGCGACAGGGTCAGCAACAACAGGCCAACCAGTTGCGTGGTGAAGGCTTTGGTCGAAGCAACGCCGATTTCGCGGCCGGCCTGGGTCAGCAGGGTCAGGTCGGATTCACGCACCAGCGAGCTGATGCCGACGTTGCAGATCGCCAGGCTGGCGAGGAACCCCAGCTCCTTGGCATTGCGCAGGGCGGCCAGGGTGTCGGCAGTTTCGCCGGACTGCGAGATGGTCACGAACAGGGTGTCCGGCTGCACCACCACTTTGCGGTAGCGGAATTCGCTGGCGACTTCGACCTGGCACGGAATGCCGGCCAGTTCTTCCAGCCAGTAACGGGCGACCATGCCGGCGTGATAGCTGGTGCCGCAGGCGACGATCTGCACGTTACGGACTTTGGCGAACAGCTCGGCGGCTTGTGGGCCGAAGGCTTGAACCAGCACTTGATCGTTGCTCAGGCGACCTTCGAGGGTGCGCTGTACAACGGCCGGTTGCTCGTGGATTTCCTTGAGCATGTAGTGACGGAATTCACCTTTGTCGGCGGCTTCCGCACCGTCGGTGTATTGCACGGTCTGGCGCTCGACAGATTTGCCATCGATATCCCAGATCTGCACGTTATCGCGGCGAATTTCGGCGATATCGCCCTCTTCCAGATACATGAAGCGGTCAGTAACCTGACGCAACGCCAGTTGGTCGGACGCGAGGAAGTTCTCGCCCAGACCCAGGCCGATCACCAACGGGCTGCCACTGCGGGCGGCAACCAGACGATCAGGTTGCTTGGCGTTGATCACGGCCAAGCCGTAGGCACCGTGCAGTTCCTTGACGGTCGCTTTGAGTGCGACGGTCAGGTCTGGCTGATCCTTGAGTTTGTGGTTGAGCAAGTGGGCGATGACTTCAGTGTCGGTGTCCGACGTGAACACGTAACCCAGCGCTTTCAGTTGTTCACGCAAAGCTTCGTGGTTTTCGATAATGCCGTTGTGCACCACGGCGATGTCGCCGGAGAAATGCGGGTGGGCGTTACGTTCGCACGGCGCGCCGTGGGTGGCCCAGCGGGTGTGGGCAATGCCGAGACGACCGACCAGTGGATGCTCGGCCAACGCGGCTTCGAGTTCACTGACCTTGCCCGGACGACGCATGCGCTCGAGGGTTTCCTCGTTGGTGTAAACCGCCACACCCGCGCTGTCATAGCCGCGGTACTCGAGGCGCTTGAGGCCTTCGAGCAAAATGGCGGTGATGTTACGTTCAGCCACTGCGCCGACAATTCCACACATGCTTATTTCTCCTGACTGACAGCCGCACAAATCAAGTTGATACCGCGGGCCTGAATCTGATCGCGGGCCTCAAGAGGCAGGCGATCATCGGTAATTAGGGTATGGACGCTGCTCCATGGCAGCTCCAGGTTGGGAATCTTGCGGCCGATCTTGTCGGCCTCGACCATGACGATGACTTCTCGCGCCACGTCCGCCATGACCCGGCTCAAACCGAGCAGTTCATTGAAGGTCGTGGTGCCGCGTACCAGATCGATGCCATCGGCGCCGATGAACAACTGATCGAAGTCGTAAGAGCGTAGTACTTGCTCGGCGACCTGGCCCTGAAAGGATTCCGAATGCGGATCCCAGGTGCCGCCGGTCATCAACAACACCGGTTCGTGCTCGAGTTCGCTCAGGGCATTGGCGACGTGCAGGGAGTTGGTCATCACCACCAGGCCCGGCTGTTGACCGAGTTCGGGAATCATCGCGGCGGTGGTGCTGCCGCTGTCGATGATGATGCGGGCGTGCTCGCGGATGCGCTTCACCGCTGCACGGGCAATCGCCTGTTTGTATTTGGAAACACTCTGCGCGGTTTCCGCGACCAGTTCCTGCGGCATGGTGATTGCCCCGCCGTAACGACGCAGCAGCAGACCATGACTCTCAAGCGCAGCAAGATCCTTGCGAATCGTAACTTCGGAGGTTTCGAAGCGCTTGGCCAGTTCGTCCACACTGACTTCGCCCTGCTCATTGAGCAAGGCGAGGATATTGTGACGGCGCTGGGGAGTATTGCGTTTCGACATGACGACCTAAGTTTCGATTCGAAAGATAACGGAAGCAATCAAAACCTATCGGCCCAAAATCGTCAAGCGGATGATGCAAAAAATATCTGTGGATAAAAGCATCGCGGGCAAGCCCGCTCCCACATGGATTCACTGTGTGTTGAAGAACTGTGCTTCAACACAAATCTTGTGGGAGCGGGCTCGCCCGCGATGGCTATCGAACGGCCTGTGTATAACTCAACTCTTCTTGATTTTCTCCGGTCGCTTCCAGCCGTCTATGTTCTTCTGCCGCGCACGGCCGACCGCCAACTGTGCGTTATCCACATTCTGCGTAATCGTCGAACCGGCCGCCGTTGTCGCGCCGTCGGAGATATCCACAGGCGCAACCAGCGAATTGTTGGAGCCAATGAACACGTCCGCGCCCAACACGGTTTTCCACTTGTTGGCGCCATCGTAGTTGCAGGTGATAGTGCCCGCGCCGATGTTGGTGCGCGCACCGATTTCGGCATCGCCCAGATACGTCAGGTGCCCAGCCTTGGCGCCTTCACCCATGTGGGCATTTTTCAGCTCAACAAAGTTACCCACATGCGCGCGTGCTTCGAGCACCGTGCCTGGACGCAGACGCGCAAATGGGCCGGCATCGCTGCCCTCACCCAAAACGGCGCCTTCGATATGACTGTTGGCCTTGATCACCACGCCTTTGCGCAGCGTGCTGTCCTTGATTACGCAGTTCGGCCCGATCACCACGTCGTCCTCGATGAAAACGTTACCCTCGAGAATCACGTTGATGTCGATCAGCACATCGCGACCAACGGTCACTTCGCCACGCACATCGAAGCGCGCCGGATCACGCAGGGTGACGCCCTGGGCCATCAAACGGCGGCCAGCGCGCAACTGGTAATGACGCTCCAGCTCGGAGAGTTGCTTGCGATCGTTGGCACCCTGCACTTCCATCGCGTCATGCGGTTGCTCGGTGGCCACCACCAGACCATCGTTGACCGCCATTTCGATCACGTCGGTCAGGTAGTACTCGCCCTGAGCATTGTTGTTCGACAGCCGGCTCATCCAGTCGGCCAGACGATTGGCCGGTACCGCGAGAATGCCGGTATTGCCTTCAGTGATTGCGCGTTGCGCTTCGCTGGCATCTTTATGCTCAACGATGGCGGTGACCTTACCGTGCGCGTCACGAACGATGCGGCCGTAGCCCGTTGGATCGTCCAGTTCAACGGTGAGCAAGCCCATCTGACCAGGAACGACCTGTTTGAGCAGGCGTTGCAGGGTTTCGACTTCGATCAGCGGTACATCGCCGTAGAGAATCAACACGGTGTCGGCAGTGATGAACGGCACCGCCTGAGCAGTGGCGTGACCGGTGCCCAGTTGTTTGTCCTGCAAGACGAAATTCAGATCGTCGGCCGCCAGGCGTTCACGCACCACATCGGCTCCGTGGCCGATGACCACATGGATGCGCTGTGGATCAAGTTGCCGGGCGCTGTGGATAACATGGCCCAACATGGAATTGCCGGCAATCGGGTGCAACACCTTCGGCAGGGCCGAACGCATACGAGTGCCTTGACCGGCCGCGAGGATAACGATTTCGAGAGACATGACTGGCTACCAATCCTGGGTGGTCAGCGACTGCGACCGGGTTTGTAGAATTCAGAATAGAAAAAAGGGTAGCCGAGGCTACCCTTTTTTATCAATCGCACAACAAGTGGCTGACGGATTAACCGCCAAACTTCTTGCGGATCTGCTGGACGGTGCGCAGCTGAGCTGCAGCCTCGGCCAGACGTGCGGACGCAGCTCCGTAGTCGAACTCTGCGCCACGTTCATGCAATGCCTTCTCGGCAGCCTGAACGGCTTGCTGAGCGGAGGCTTCATCCAGGTCGGCAGCACGTTGCACAGTGTCGGCAAGAACCTTGACCATGTTCGGCTGAACCTCGAGGAAACCACCGGAGATGTAGAACACCTCGGCTTCCCCGCCTTGCTTGATCAGGCGGATCGGACCCGGCTTGAGATTAGTGATCAGCGGCGCGTGACCCAGAGCGATACCAAGATCACCCAGTGCACCGTGCGCAATCACCATCTCGACCAGGCCGGAAAAGATTTCCCCTTCCGCGCTGACGATATCGCAATGGACTGTCATAGCCATCTGATTGCCTCAACCTAAATTAGCGCCCGTTGCCGGGCGCCGGGATTACAGTTTCTTGGCTTTCTCGATCGCTTCTTCGATGCCGCCAACCATGTAGAACGCTTGTTCTGGCAGGTGGTCGTAGTCACCGTTGAGGATGCCTTTGAAGCCAGCAATGGTGTCTTTCAGGGAAACGTATTTACCCGAAGCACCGGTGAAGACTTCAGCCACGAAGAACGGCTGCGACAAGAAGCGCTGGATCTTACGAGCACGGTTTACCAACTGCTTGTCGGCTTCCGACAGCTCGTCCATACCCAGGATCGCGATGATGTCCTTCAGCTCTTTGTAACGTTGCAGAACGTACTGAACGCCGCGAGCGGTGTCGTAGTGGTCCTGGCCGATTACGTTCGGGTCCAGCTGGCGCGAAGTCGAATCCAGTGGATCTACCGCTGGGTAGATACCCAGGGAGGCGATGTCACGGGACAGAACGACGGTGGCGTCCAAGTGGGCGAAGGTGGTCGCTGGCGACGGGTCGGTCAAGTCATCCGCAGGTACGTATACCGCTTGGATCGAGGTGATCGAACCTTCTTTGGTCGAAGTGATACGTTCTTGCAGAACGCCCATCTCTTCAGCCAGAGTCGGCTGGTAACCTACTGCAGAAGGCATACGGCCCAGCAGTGCGGATACTTCAGTACCGGCCAGGGTGTAACGATAGATGTTGTCGACGAACAGCAGAACGTCGTTACCTTCGTCACGGAACTTCTCGGCCATGGTCAGGCCGGTCAGTGCTACGCGCAGACGGTTACCCGGCGGCTCGTTCATCTGACCGTAAACCAGTGCCACTTTGTCCAGAACGTTGGAGTCCTTCATCTCGTGGTAGAAGTCGTTACCCTCACGGGTACGCTCGCCCACACCAGCGAACACGGAATAACCGCTGTGCTCGATGGCGATGTTACGGATCAGTTCCATCATGTTTACGGTTTTGCCTACACCGGCACCACCGAACAGACCGACTTTACCGCCTTTGGCAAACGGGCAAACCAGGTCGATAACCTTGATGCCGGTTTCCAGCAGGTCGTTGCCGCCTGCCTGTTCAGCGAACGAAGGTGCTGGACGGTGAATGCCCCAGCGCTCTTCGGTGTCGATCGGGCCAGCTTCGTCGATCGGGTTACCGAGGACGTCCATGATCCGGCCCAGGGTCGCTTTACCGACCGGTACGGAAATGGCTGCGCCAGAATCGGTAACTTCCAGACCGCGCTTCAAGCCCTCGGTGGAACCCATCGCAATGGTACGAACCACGCCGTCGCCCAGCTGTTGCTGAACTTCCAGAGTGGTGCCGGCATCGCTTTTAACTTTCAAAGCGTTGTAGATGCTCGGTACGCTGTCGCGTGGAAATTCCACGTCGATAACGGCGCCGATGATTTGAACGATACGTCCGCTACTCATAGCTGGATCCTCTGAATATTTGAACCGTTAAACCGCGGCAGCGCCGCCGACGATTTCCGAGATCTCTTGGGTGATCGCAGCCTGACGCGCCTTGTTGTAGATCAGCTGCAAATCGCTGATCAAATCACCGGCGTTGTCGGTAGCGTTCTTCATCGCGATCATCCGCGCAGCTTGTTCAGCCGCGTTGTTCTCGACCACCGCCTGGTAGACCTGCGACTCGACGTAACGGACCATCAAGCCGTCAAGCAGCTCTTTGGCATCCGGTTCGTAGAGATAGTCCCAGTGGTGCTTGAGATCCTGATCCGGGGTCGCCACCAATGGAATCAACTGCTCCACGGTAGGCTGTTGCGTCATGGTGTTGATGAACTTGTTGGACACCACGGACAGGCGGTCAATACGGCCGTCCAGGTAGGCATCCAGCATCACCTTGACGCTGCCGATCAGATCATTGATCGACGGCTCTTCACCCAGGTGGCTGATAGCTGCAACGACGTTACCGCCGAAGTTACGGAAAAAGGCCGCACCCTTGCTACCAACGACACACAGATCAATCTCGACGCCGTTTTCGCGGTTTACCGCCATGTCCTTGACCAGGGCCTTGAACAGGTTGGTATTCAAGCCGCCGCACAAACCACGGTCACTGCTCACAACGACATAACCGACACGCTTGATAGCGCGGTCGATCATGAACGGGTGGCGGTATTCCGGGTTGGCGTTGGCCAGATGCCCAATAACCTGGCGGATACGCTCCGCATAAGGACGGCTAGCAGCCATGCGCATTTGTGCCTTGCGCATTTTGCTGACCGCCACTTTTTCCATGGCGCTGGTAATCTTTTGCGTGCTTTTGATGCTCGCAATCTTACTGCGAATCTCTTTTGCGCCTGCCATGTAACACCTATCAGGTTAGCAAGCGGGAGCCTCGCGGCTCCCGCTGCGGCTTACCAGGTTTGGGTGGCCTTGAACTTCTCGATACCGGCTTTCATGCCAGCGTCGATTTCGTCATTGAAGTCACCTTTAACGTTGATCTTGGCCATCAAATCGGCGTGATCGCGGTTGAAGAAAGCGATCAGCGCTTGTTCGAAGCTGCCGATCTTGGCGATTTCAATGTCAGTCAGGAACCCACGCTCAGCGGCATACAGCGACAGCGCCATGTCAGCGATCGACATTGGTGCGTATTGCTTCTGCTTCATCAGCTCGGTAACGCGCTGACCATGCTCAAGTTGCTTACGGGTCGCTTCGTCCAGGTCAGAAGCGAACTGGGCGAATGCCGCCAGTTCACGGTACTGAGCCAGAGCGGTACGGATACCACCGGAGAGCTTCTTGATGATCTTGGTCTGAGCGGCACCACCCACACGGGATACCGAAACACCGGCGTTCACTGCAGGGCGGATGCCCGAGTTGAACATGGCCGATTCCAGGAAGATCTGACCGTCGGTGATGGAAATCACGTTGGTCGGAACGAACGCGGAAACGTCGCCAGCCTGGGTTTCGATGATCGGCAGTGCGGTCAGGGAACCGGTTTTGCCGGTCACTGCGCCGTTGGTGAACTTCTCTACGTACTCTTCCGAAACGCGGGATGCGCGCTCCAGCAGACGGGAGTGGAGATAGAACACGTCGCCTGGGTAAGCTTCACGGCCTGGTGGACGGCGCAGCAGCAGGGAAATCTGGCGATAAGCCACTGCTTGCTTGGACAGATCGTCATAAACGATCAGCGCGTCTTCACCGCGGTCGCGGAAGAATTCACCCATGGTGCAACCGGAGTACGGTGCCAGGAATTGCAGCGCAGGAGATTCCGAAGCACTGGCAGCCACGATGATCGTGTTGGCCAGGGCGCCGTTTTCTTCCAGCTTGCGAACCACGTTGGCGATGGTCGATTGCTTCTGACCGATTGCTACGTAGACGCAGAAAATGCCGCTGTCTTTCTGGTTGATGATCGCGTCGATCGCCAGAGCGGTTTTACCGATCTGACGGTCACCGATGATCAGCTCACGCTGGCCACGGCCGACAGGGATCATGGCATCGACAGCCTTGTAGCCAGTCTGTACAGGCTGGTCTACCGACTTACGCCAGATCACGCCTGGAGCAACTTTCTCGACCGCGTCGGTCTCGGTGTTGCCCAGTGGACCTTTGCCGTCAACAGGGTTACCCAGTGCGTCGACAACGCGACCCAGCAGTTCCTTACCAACAGGAACTTCGAGGATGCGGCCGGTGCACTTGGCGCTCATGCCTTCAGCCAGAGACTGGTAAGCACCCAAAACAACGGCACCTACGGAGTCTTGCTCCAGGTTGAGGGCCATACCGTAGACGCCGCCCGGAAACTCGATCATCTCGCCGTACATTACGTCGGCCAGACCGTGAATCCGCACGATGCCGTCAGATACGCTGACGACAGTGCCTTCGTTACGGGCTTGGGAGGTCACATCGAGCTTGTCGATGCGGCCCTTGATAATTTCACTTATTTCGGAAGGATTGAGTTGCTGCATTGCTCTGCTGCCCCTTCAAACTCAAGATTTCAATGCTTCGGCAAGTTTCGCGATTTTGCCGCGAATCGAGCCATCGATAACCAGGTCGCCGGCGCGGATGACAACGCCCCCAATAAGGGATTTGTCTTCCTCGACTTGCAGGCGCACTTCCCGGTTGAGTCGTGCACTGAGAACCTTGGCGAGTTTGTCTTGCTGTTCTTGGTTCAATGCAAAAGCACTGGTCACTTCAACGTCTACCGATTTCTCTTGCTCGGCCTTGTACAGGTCGAAAAGAGCGGCAATCTCCGGCAGAAGCGGGAGACGGTCGTTTTCGGCAACGACGTTGATGAAGTTCTGTGCCTTCACATCAAACTTGTCGCCGCACACGTCAATAAACGTGGCGGCCTTTTCTGCGCTCGTCAGTCGCGGGGCCTTGAGCACACGCTGCATGGTGTCGTCTTGCGACACCGCTGCTGCCAGGCCGAGCATGGCTGACCAATTGGCCAGTTGCTGGTGGGCCTGAGCGTGCTCGAAGGCCGCCTTAGCGTAAGGTCGGGCCAACGTGGTCAGTTCTGCCATGATCGCCCTCGCTTAGATTTCAGTAGCCAGTTTGTTTACCAGCTCTGCGTGCGCGTTTTGATCGATTGTGGCACCCAGGATCTTCTCGGCGCCGCCGACAGCCAGCATACCCACTTGGGCGCGCAGCTTGTCTTTGACACTGTTCAGTTCCTGTTCGATCTCGGCTTGAGCCTGAACCTTCACACGGTCAGCGTCGATACGGGCTTTTTCAACAGCCTCTTCAACGATCTGGTTACCGCGTTTCTTGGCTTGCTCGATGATTTCAGCTGCCTGAGCTTTCGCTTCGCGCAGTTGCTGACCCGCTTTTTCTTGGGCCAACTCCAGGTCGCGAGCTGCTCGGCTGGCAGCGTCCAGACCATCAGCGATCTTCTTTTGACGTTCGTGCAGGGCAGTGATGACCGGAGGCCATACATACTTCATGCAGAACAGTACAAAAATCAGGAACGCAACGGACTGGCCAATCAGGGTCGCATTAATGTTCACGCCAACACCTCGCAGTTACGTTGTCCATCACATCAAATTACTCGGAAGAATCCGGGTAATTAGCCAGCGATCTGACCAACGAACGGGTTCGCAAAGGTGAAGAACAGAGCGATACCAACACCGATCATGGTTACGGCGTCGAGCAGACCGGCAACGATGAACATTTTAACTTGCAGCATTGGAACCATTTCTGGCTGACGCGCTGCGCCTTCCAGGAACTTGCCGCCCAGCAGGCCGAAACCAATTGCGGTACCCAGTGCGCCCAGGCCGATCAACAGTGCAACAGCGATAGCGGTTAGACCAACTACAGTTTCCATCTTTCCTCCCGACTTTTACGTCGTATGGTTTAGGTTTTTTAGATTAAAGCGGTAAAACAAATCGTTTCAGGTGCCCTGTGAAGAGCCCCTTCCCGTTTGACCGGGAAGGACATCAGACTAGTCGAGACTGGTCTTAATGGTTTTCTTCGTGCGCCATCGACAGGTAAACGATGGTCAGCATCATGAAGATGAACGCCTGCAGGGTGATGATCAGGATGTGGAACACAGCCCAAGCCCACTGCAGAACAACGCCCAGGCCGCTCAGCCAGAGCAGACCGCTGCCGAACATCACAGCGATCAGAATGAACACCAGCTCACCGGCATACATGTTGCCGAACAGACGCAGAGCCAGAGAGATCGGTTTAGCGATCAGGGTCACGAATTCCAGCAGGAAGTTCACCGGGATCAGCAGGGCTTGAACGAAGACGTTCTTGCTGCCGAACGGGTGCAGGGTCAGTTCGCCGATGAAGCCGCCGATGCCCTTGACCTTGATGCTGTAGAAAATGATCAGTGCGAAAACCGAGAGCGCCATACCCAGCGTCGCGTTCGGGTCGGTAGTCGACACGGCACGGAACGGGATGTGGTGGTCGCCGGAGATCAGGATGGCCAGTTGAGGAATCCAGTCGACCGGTACCAGGTCGACGGCGTTCATCAGGAACACCCAGACGAAGATGGTCAGTGCCAGCGGTGCAATCACCGGGCTACGGCCATGGAAGCTGTCTTTCACGCTGCCATCGACGAATTCGACCAATACTTCAACGAAGTTCTGCAAAGCACCCGGCTGACCCGAAGTCGCTTTCTTTGCCGCCATGCGGAAAAGAAGTACGAAGATCAGACCCAACGCGACCGACCAGCCGAGAGTATCGACGTGGAAAGCCCAGAAGCCCATTTCTTTGGCTTCTGCTGCGGTATGGGCAAAGCCCCAGCCGCCGTTAGGTAGCTGACCGAAGGTCAGGTTCTGCAAGTGGTGCTGGATATAGCCCGAAGCGGTTGTTTCTGCCATGGTTGCCTCAAACGCCCTAAGGTCTCGAAAGTCTTGTTCTCATCAGCAGGGGAGCGAACCAGCTGACCGACTGAGTCAGCACGAACACGCCGAATACAGCTATCGGCGCCAGTGGCTTCACACCTGCAAACACCAGCGCAAAAAGCACTGCTGTCAAAATCAGTTTGCCTGCCTCGCCGGCATAAAAAGACCGGACGATGGACTGGGCTGCTCGGGCGCCGGAAAACCGAAATGCCTTATGAGCGAAATAAACATTGGGCAGCAAGGCTATCAGGCCTCCGCAAAGTCCCGAGTATCCGGCAACGACTCCATGCCATTGCCAGAGCGCCAAAGCGGCAATGAACAAAATGACAAATTGAGCCAATAACACCGGAAAAACCGCCAGGCGATGGAACGGCAGGCGGTTTGGCTTGCGGGTTTCCATCACTATTGCTCTCCAATGGTCGGCTGCCAGAATTCAATAACTTGGCATAATTTGTGCCGACAAAATGCGCGCAGAGTATAGGGGCGGTTCTGCCCCTATTCAACTGTCAGGTAGTGATTTCCGACTGCGCGCTACATGAGGAAATGTTTCAGCGGATGTGCGCGAGCACACCTTGAAGCTCATCGAGAGAGTTGTAACCAATCACCAACTGCCCCTTTCCCTTCTTGCCGTGGCGAATCTGCACCGCAGAGCCTAGGCGCTCGGCCAGACGCTGTTCGAGACGGGCGATATCCGGGTCCGGTTTGGTCGCTTCCACAGGCTCCGGTTTGCCACTCAACCACTGGCGAACCAGTGCTTCAGTTTGGCGCACGGTCAGGCCGCGTGCGACAACATGTCGCGCCCCTTCCACCTGCTGATTATCGGGCAAACCCAGCAAAGCACGGGCATGACCCATTTCCAGATCGCCATGCGACAGCATGGTCTTGATGACTTCCGGCAGCGCAATCAGACGCAACAGGTTGGCCACGGTGACGCGGGACTTACCCACAGCCTCGGCAACTTGTTGCTGAGTCAGCTGGAATTCCTGCTGCAAACGTTGCAGGGCGACCGCTTCCTCAATCGGATTGAGATCTTCGCGCTGGATATTCTCGATCAGCGCAATGGCGATCGCGGTTTCATCCGGTACGTCGCGCACCATTGCCGGGATGGTTTCCTGCCCGGCTTGCTGGCTTGCGCGCCAGCGGCGTTCACCGGCGATGATTTCAAAGCGACCACCACCAATCGGGCGAACCACGATTGGCTGCATCACGCCTTGTGCCTTGATCGACAGCGCCAACTCTTCCAGCGCCTGCGGATCCATGTCCCGGCGCGGCTGGTATTTGCCGCGCTGGAGTAGATCCAGCGGCAGATGCTGCAATTCACGGGTGTCAGCTTGCGCGGCTTGTTCTTCCAGCGCGCTGACGGTCGGACCACTCAGCAGTGCATCCAGTCCACGTCCGAGACCTCGTTTCTTGACGGCCATGGGGATTCCTTAAGTTGCCTGAGCGGCGGCGATGCGTGAATTTTTGCGCTGACGGCGAACCATCTCGCCCGCCAGAGCCAGGTAGGCCAGCGCGCCACGCGATTGCTTGTCGTAGGCCAGTGCCGGCATGCCGTAGCTCGGCGCTTCGGCCAGGCGGATGTTGCGCGGGATCACCGTGTCGTACAGCTGCTCGCCGAAGTGTTCCTTGAGCTGCGCCGAAACATCGTTCATCAGGCTCAGGCGCGGGTCGTACATGGTCCGCAACAGACCTTCGACCTTCAGGTTCGGGTTCAGCAGTTCAGCGATGCGCTTGATGTTATCCACAAGGTCGCTCAAACCTTCGAGCGCAAAGTATTCGCACTGCATGGGGATAATCACCCCGTCAGCGGCAACCAGTGCGTTCAACGTGAGCATCGACAGCGACGGCGGGCAGTCGATCAAAATGTAATCGTAATTTTCGCGGATCGGCGCCAGCGCGCTGCGCAGACGGCTTTCCTTCATCTGCATTTCCAGCAGAACCACTTCGGCGGCGGTCAGGTCGCGGTTGGCCGGCAGCAGTTGATAACCACCGTGCTCGGAGTAGTGCATGGCCTGAGCCAGATCGCATTCGCCGATCAGCAGGTCGTAGACCGAGTTTTCCAGACCGTGTTTATCCACACCGCTACCCATGGTGGCGTTGCCCTGTGGATCGAGATCGATCAACAACACCCGGCGCTTGGTCGCGACCAGGGATGCTGCGAGGTTGATGCAGGTGGTGGTCTTGCCCACACCACCCTTTTGGTTCGCTATCGCGAATACCTTAGCCATTCTTGCTTGTGTTCCCAATCATGCCGTGCGGCGCAGTATCAGCAGATGGCGTTGGCCTTGGCAACCGGGTACGGCCAAGGCGTGTTCGCTATCGAGTTTGAAGTCTGCCGGCAATGCTACCAGCTCATCGGCCGGATGAACGCCCTTCATTGCCAGCCAGCGCGTATCGGCATCGCCGAGGTGGCGAGTCCAGTTGGTGAAGTTTTCCATGCTGCTGAACGCCCGGGAAATGATCCCGTTGAATGGCTGTGCAGGCTGAAACGCTTCGACGCGGCTGTGGATAACTTGCAGGTTATCCAGTTTGAGTTCGAGTTTGACCTGGGTCAGGAAGCGGGTTTTCTTGCCGTTGCTGTCCAGACAGGTCACTTGCGAGTCCGGATACAGGATCGCCAACGGAATCCCTGGCATACCGCCGCCGCTGCCGACGTCGAGCCAGCGGCCGTTTTCGATGAACGACATCACGCTCAGACTATCGAGCAGATGCCGCGAGACCATTTCGTCCGGATCGCGCACAGCCGTGAGGTTGTAGGCCTGGTTCCATTTGATCAACAGGGCCAGATAACCCAGCAGCAATTCGTGCTGGGTTTCAGTGAGACTGACACCGAGCTCGCGGGCTCCTGTGGATAACTCTTCGGCGTGTTGCGAAGTGACCTTAGAACTCAAGCGCTTTGCTCCAACTGACGGCCCGCGCCGCGTTTTTTCAAATGAATCATCAACAGCGAAATCGCTGCCGGGGTCACGCCCGGGATCCGTGAAGCCTGGCCCAGCGTCTCTGGTCGAGTCGCGCCAAGTTTGCTCTGGATCTCCTTGGAGAGACCGGAAATGTTGGTGTAATCGATATCCACAGGCAGTTTCGTGTCTTCACTGGCGCGCAGACGGGCGATTTCGTCCTGTTGACGGTCGATGTAACCGGCGTATTTGGTCTTGATTTCGACCTGCTCGGCGACCTGTGGATCTTCAGCGCCGTTGCCGGTCACTTCGACCAGACCAGCGTAGTCGATTTCCGGACGACTCAAGAGATTGAGCAAGTTGTATTCGTGAGTCAGCGGTGTGCCGAATTTTTCGGCAATCGCATCGCCCTGCTGCGTATTCGGGCGAACCCAAGTGCTTTTCAGGCGCTGTTCTTCGAGTTCGATGCTTTCGCGTTTCTTGCAGAAGGCCGCCCAACGCGCGTCATCGACCAGACCGAGTTCGCGACCTTTTTCGGTCAGACGCAGGTCGGCGTTGTCCTCGCGCAGAATCAGGCGGTACTCGGCACGCGAAGTGAACATACGGTACGGCTCTTGGGTACCGAGGGTGATCAGGTCGTCGACCAATACCCCGATGTACGCTTCATCGCGCCGCGGGCACCAGGCTTCTTTGCCTTTGGCGCGCAGTGCAGCGTTGGCGCCAGCGAGCAAACCCTGGGCGCCAGCTTCTTCGTAACCGGTGGTGCCGTTGATTTGCCCGGCGAAGAACAGACCGCCGATGACTTTGGTTTCCAGGCTGTACTTCAGGTCGCGCGGATCGAAGTAGTCGTACTCGATCGCATAACCCGGACGCACGATGTGCGCATTTTCCATGCCGCGGATCGATTGCACGATCTGCAATTGCACGTCGAACGGCAAGCTTGTGGATATCCCGTTCGGATACAGCTCATGGGTAGTCAAACCTTCCGGTTCGATGAACACCTGATGGCTTTCCTTGTCGGCAAAACGGTGGATCTTGTCTTCGATCGATGGGCAATAACGCGGGCCAATGCCTTCGATTTCACCGGCAGCGGAATACATCGGCGAACGATCAAGGTTCGCGGCAATGATTTCGTGAGTGCGGGCGTTCGTGTGGGTAATCCAGCAACTGACCTGGCGTGGATGCTGTTCTTTGTTGCCCATGAACGACATCACCGGGATCGGCGTATCGCCCGGTTGCTCGGTCATTACCGAGAAATCCACAGACTTGCCGTCGATACGCGGCGGTGTACCGGTTTTCAGGCGACCGACACGCAGTGGCATTTCACGCAGACGATGAGCCAGGGCAATCGACGGCGGATCACCGGCGCGACCGCCGGAAAAATTCTGCAAGCCGATGTGGATAAGTCCACCAAGGAACGTGCCGGTGGTCAGCACCACGGAATCGGCGAAGAAACGCAGACCCATTTGCGTGACAACACCACGGACTTGTTCCTGCTCGACGATCAGGTCATCGGCAGCTTGTTGAAATATCCACAGGTTCGGCTGGTTTTCCAGGATTTCGCGGACAGCGGCTTTGTACAAAATACGGTCAGCTTGCGCACGGGTCGCCCGTACGGCTGGGCCTTTGCGGCTGTTCAACACGCGAAACTGGATGCCGCCCTTATCGGTAGCCATGGCCATCGCGCCGCCGAGGGCATCGATTTCCTTGACCAGGTGGCTTTTGCCAATGCCCCCGATAGCCGGGTTGCAACTCATGGCACCGAGGGTTTCCACGTTATGCGTCAGCAACAGGGTTTTTGCCCCCATACGTGCTGACGCCAGTGCTGCCTCGGTACCGGCATGACCGCCGCCGATGACGATCACTTCAAAACGGGAAGGGAAATCCACCACGCACCTCGTGCCTGCTTAAGTAGGTAATTCAGGAATAGTTTGAGATCAGGTTTTTGGACCTGGTCGACAAGTATAGGGACTTCGCCCTTCCTAAAGAACCCTTTGCACAAAATTTAACCAGCTGTGGAGAACTCGAGGTTAAAAGAATAAAAAAGAGAGAACTTTATAAAACCTTTGTTTTTATGTTTATTTCTACTGAGCATGATTTCTGTGGATAGATTGCTACAGGCCTTTATATTCAATATGTACAGAGTTTCAAAACCCTGTGGCCATGTGCCAATGAGGCCCTTGGATAACCGCTGTAAGCCTGTGGATGAAAGGGGTGGTTATCCACAGAGAGGGTTATATCCAGTTTTGAAGCCCTGTTATCAACTGACCTCAGTGGCAGTTATTCACAGGGCTTAATCCACAGAAAATCGACGAATACTGGAATGACAGGCAGAAGAAATCCGCTCAGGGAGAGAAAATCTGCCCGGCACTTGGGAAAGGATTCTGAAATCAGAAGAGAAGGCAGGTCGCGAACGGACCTGCCTTTGGATTACGCAGGGATTATTTGCCGATGCAGAAGCTGGAAAAGATTCTTCCCAACAGATCGTCCGAACTGAATGCCCCGGTGATTTCACCCAGAGAGTGCTGGGCCTGACGTAAATCCTCAGCCAACAATTCACCGGCGCCAGCCAGGGTTAGCTGGGCGCGACCGTGTTCCAGCGCCGCACTGGCGTGGCGCAAAGCCTCCAGATGTCGGCGGCGCGCACTGAAGCTGCTTTCCGAGGTTTGCTCGTAACCCATGCAGGCCTTGAGATGGTCGCGCAACAGGTCCAGTCCTTCACCGGCCGACTTGGCACTCAGACTGATCGTCACATGGCCGTCTTCACTGGTTTCCAGGGCAATCGCTTCGCCGGTCAGATCGGCCTTGTTGCGAATCAGGGTGACTTTCGCCGGATCCGGTCGGGTTTCGAGGAATTCCGGCCACAGCGCAAACGGATCGAGTGCTTCCGGCGCGGTGGCGTCGACGACCAGTAACACCCGATCGGCCTCACCGATGGCTTTCAATGCCCGCTCTACACCGATCTTTTCCACATGATCATCGGTGTCACGCAAACCCGCAGTATCGACAACGTGCAGCGGCATGCCGTCGATGTGGATATGTTCGCGCAGGATGTCACGAGTGGTACCGGCAATCTCGGTAACGATGGCGGCTTCACGGCCGGCCAACGCGTTCAACAGACTGGACTTGCCGGCATTCGGACGACCGGCAATCACCACGGTCATGCCGTCCCGCAGCAAAGCACCTTGCCCGGCCTCACGCAGTACGGTGGATAACTCATCGCGCACCTTGTCGAGCATGCTCAACACGTGACCATCGGCAAGGAAATCGATTTCTTCTTCCGGGAAGTCGATGGCGGCTTCGACGTAGATGCGCAGGCCAATCAATTGTTCGGTCAAGTTATGCACACGTTGCGAGAACGCGCCTTGCAACGAACGCAGGGCATTCCGCGCAGCCTGTGCAGAACTTGCTTCGATCAAATCGGCAATCGCCTCGGCCTGGGCCAGGTCGAGTTTGTCGTTGAGGAACGCGCGTTCGCTGAACTCGCCCGGACGAGCCAAACGGCAGCCGAGTTCCAGGCAGCGTTTGAGCAACATATCCAGAACGATCGGGCCTCCGTGGCCCTGCAGTTCCAGTACGTCTTCGCCGGTAAACGAGTTCGGCCCGGGGAAATACAGCGCCAGACCTTCATCCAGTACTTGCTGATCATCACTGAAAAATGGCCCGTAATGGGCGTAACGCGGTTTCAGTTCGCGGCCGCTGATGGCTTTCGCTGCAACACTGGCCAACGGCCCGGAAATACGGACGATGCCCACACCACCGCGACCTTGGGCGGTGGCGACAGCTGCGATGGTTTCACGAGGTGCGCTCATTAACCGGAATCCAGACAAAAGTGACAGATAGCAAAACGCCCCACTAGGGGGCGTTTTGAGTGGTTATCCACAGTGTAAATCAAGCGGCTGCTTTGGTAGCCCGTTCGATTTTACGCGTGATGTACCACTGTTGGGTGATGGACAGGCAGTTGTTCACAACCCAGTACAGCACCAGACCAGCCGGGAACCACAGGAAGAAGAAGGTGAAGATGATTGGCATCATTTTCATGACCTTCGCCTGCATCGGATCCGGAGGAGTCGGGTTCAGCTGCTGCTGGATAAACATGGTTGCGCCCATGATGATCGGCAGAATGAAGAATGGATCCTTGATCGACAGGTCAGTAATCCACAGCATGAACGGCGCCTGGCGCATTTCCACGCTTTCCAGCAGAACCCAGTACAGCGAAAGGAAAACCGGCATCTGCACGAGGATCGGCAAGCAGCCGCCCAGCGGATTGATCTTCTCTTTCTTGTACAGCTCCATCATGGCTTGCGACATTTTCTGCCGGTCATCGCCATGTTGCTCTTTCAGAGCAGCCAGTTTCGGCGCAACGGCACGCATACGCGCCATCGACTTGTAGCTGGCAGCCGACAGAGGGAAGAAAAGACCCTTGATCAGCATGGTCAGGAAGATGATCGACCAGCCCCAGTTACCAACAATGGCGTGGATGTGTTGCAGCAGCCAGAAGATCGGCTGGGCAATGAACCACAGAATGCCGTAGTCGACGGTCAGTTCCAGACCTGGGGACAACTGTTTCAGCACAGCCTGGCTTTTCGGACCGGCGTACAGCACAGCGCCGGTTTCAACTTTGGCACCCGGAGCAGCGGTCAGTGTAGGACCGGTGTAACCGATGATGTAGTTGCCTTTGCTGTCTTTACGGGTCTGGACGACGTTGTTTTCGCCCTTGGCCGGAATCCACGCAGTCACGAAGTAGTGTTGCAGCCAGGCTACCCAACCACCGGTGACGGTTTCTTTGAGCTGTGCCTTGTCCATGTCCTTCATGGACACTTTCTTGTACGGCTCGGAACTTGTCCACAGGGCGGCGCCCAGGTAAGTCGCGGTGCCAGTAGCAGTTGTCGACGAAGGATCAGCGCTGTTATCACGCTTCAACTGGGCAAACATTGCGCCGTTCCAGGGCTGAGCGCTCTGGTTATCCACAATGTAGGAAACGGCTACGTCATACAGGCCGCGTTTCAGGGTGAAACGCTTGATGTAATTAACGCCGTCCTTGCTGAATTTCAGGTCAACGACGAGTTGATCCTGACCGTCAGCCAGTTGATAAGTCTTCTTCTCAGAGGAGTAAACCGGACGACCGGCCGGATTTGCATCCGGGCCATTGGTGCCGATTAGACCACTTTGTGCCAGATAAACACGTTCGCCGCCGTTATCGAACAGCTGGAACGGAACATCAGGACGATCCTGACGACGTGGATACAGAGGCAAGGTCAGTTGAGCAACATCGCCACCTTGTGGATCGATCGCGAGATCGAGCACGTCGGTTTTGATCTGGATCAGATCCTTGCTGGCGGCTACCGGCGTTTCGGCAGGTGCGCTGGTATCGCTAGCGGCGCGCGGAATATCGTCACTGGCGGCAGCATTATTGCCAGTGGCGGTGTCCGGCAAACCGGATGTAGTCGTACTGGAAGCAACATTCTGAGTCGGCAAAGCAGCCTGACCATAGTCCTGGTTCCATTTAAGAACCATAACGTAGGCCACGATTGCCAGGGCGACGATCAGGATCGTGCGTTTGATATCCATGATTACTCGGCCATCGAAGAAGAACGGGAGGTAGGGATAGGTGGAACCGGGTCATAACCACCGGGATTCCACGGATGACAGCGACCTAAACGACGAAAGGTCAGCCAGCCACCGCGCAGAAGGCCATGATTTTCAATGGCTTCATACGCGTAGCAGGAACAACTGGGGTAGAAACGACAGTGGCTGGCCATCAAAGGACTAATGGCATAGCGATAAAACTGGATCGGAACGAGGGCCAGTTTACGCATCTGGACTGTCTACCCCTACAGTTTCGGTTTTGACTTCTGGAACTGGCTTGCTGCGTGCCAGACGCTTCCAGAGCTTGCCGAAATGCTGAATCAATTCGGGGTTTTCTACATCGCCCAGACCTTTGCGCGCGACGATAACGATATCCCAGCCGACCAGTGAATCCTGGTGCAGACGGAACGATTCGCGCATCAAACGCTTGAGGCGATTGCGCTCAACGGAGAGCTTTACGCTCTTTTTCCCGATAACCAGCCCGAGACGGGGGTGATCAAGATCGTTGTTGCGTGCAAGGAGCAGGAGATTTTTCCCCGGAACCTTGCCGGTAGGGGAGTCAAAGACTGCCTTGAAATGCCGGGGGGTAAGCAGACGCTTTTCCCGACTGAAGTCCTGACTCACCTCCAGTACCGGATTATCAAACTGCCAGACGCGCACGACCTTTGGCGCGACGACGCGACAGGACTGCGCGACCGTTCTTGGTAGCCATGCGAGCACGGAAACCGTGGGTACGAGCGCGTTTGATAGTGCTTGGTTGGAAAGTACGTTTCATTGTCGTGTTACCTGGTTCGTCCACAACGGGCCGGAATGGCCCCCGTTTTAAGAGACCGGGGATTCTAGAGAAAGCAAGCCTTCAGGTCAATTTCCAACCAACGTTTCCTTATAAATAGATCTCAGGGGCCTATTTGGCTGAAAGCCTGTTCGCCATACATAAAAATAAAGAAGGGAATTATTTAAAGCTTTTCTGTAAAGCTTATAAAAGCTAGGGCCGCCCTCTTCTGTGGATAAGTGCTATCAGGCCTTGTTCGACGTGATGTACAGAGAATGACAACTACAGTGGAAAACCGTGTTCAGCCTGTGCTGCGCTGTCGGATAACCTGTGCGTGGAATGGCCTGTTATCCACAGGCAGGTTATCCACCGAGTTCAACCCCCAGTTGTCCAGTGCCCTTAGAGGCGGTTATCCACAGAGCTTATGCACACACCGTTGGTCGCTTTCTTATGGGTTAACGCATTGATAAATCATGAACACCGCGCAACCTGCATGTGGATAAGTGGACAGCTCGCCGCTACAATGGCCGCTTGTTTTTGCCTCACCGGCTTTCAACTTAGGGGATATCCGTGTCAGTGGAACTTTGGCAGCAGTGCGTGGAGCTTTTGCGCGAGGAGCTGCCTGCCCAACAATTCAACACCTGGATCCGTCCACTACAGGTCGAAGCCGAAGGCGACGAGTTGCGCGTCTACGCACCGAACCGTTTTGTGCTGGACTGGGTCAACGAAAAGTATCTGGGCCGCGTCCTTGAACTGCTGGATGAGCATGGCAACGGCATGGCGCCGGCGCTTTCCTTATTAATAGGCAGCAAACGCAGTTCCGCTCCGCGTGCCGCCCCGAACGCGCCGTTGGCTGCCGCGCAGGTATCCCAGGCCCAGGTAAATGCCGCGCCTGTGAATGCGCCGGCACCGACTCATACACCAGCACCGGCGGCCAAGCGCTCGACGCAGAAAAGCCCGGAAGTCAGCGACGAACCGTCTCGCGACAGTTTCGACCCGATGTCCGGTGCCGCCTCGCAACAGGCCCCGGTCCGCGCTGAACAGCGCACCGTGCAGGTCGAAGGCGCGCTCAAGCACACCAGTTACCTGAACCGCACATTTACCTTCGAAAACTTCGTCGAAGGTAAATCCAACCAGCTCGCCCGCGCGGCAGCCTGGCAAGTGGCGGATAACCCCAAGCACGGTTACAACCCGCTCTTCCTTTATGGTGGCGTCGGCCTGGGTAAAACCCACTTGATGCACGCGGTGGGTAACCACCTATTAAAGAAGAACCCGAATGCCAAGGTTGTGTACCTGCATTCCGAGCGCTTCGTGGCCGACATGGTCAAGGCGCTGCAACTGAACGCGATCAACGAGTTCAAGCGTTTCTACCGCTCGGTGGATGCGTTGCTCATCGACGATATTCAGTTCTTCGCCCGCAAAGAGCGTTCGCAGGAAGAGTTTTTCCACACCTTCAACGCCCTGCTTGAAGGTGGCCAGCAGGTCATTCTCACCAGTGACCGCTACCCGAAAGAAATCGAAGGCCTCGAAGAGCGCCTCAAATCCCGTTTCGGCTGGGGCCTGACGGTTGCCGTCGAGCCGCCGGAACTGGAAACCCGTGTGGCGATCTTGATGAAGAAGGCCGACCAGGCCAAAGTCGACTTGCCGCACGACGCCGCGTTCTTCATTGCCCAACGCATTCGCTCCAACGTCCGTGAGCTGGAAGGCGCGCTGAAACGCGTGATCGCCCACTCGCACTTCATGGGCCGCGATATCACCATCGAGCTGATTCGCGAATCCTTGAAAGACCTGTTGGCATTGCAGGACAAACTGGTCTCTGTGGATAACATTCAGCGCACTGTCGCCGAGTACTACAAGATCAAGATCTCGGATCTGCTGTCCAAGCGCCGTTCGCGCTCGGTCGCTCGTCCGCGTCAGGTGGCCATGGCGTTGTCCAAGGAACTGACCAACCACAGCCTGCCGGAAATCGGCGATGTGTTTGGCGGCCGCGACCACACGACCGTGCTGCACGCCTGCCGCAAGATCAACGAACTTAAGGAATCCGACGCGGACATCCGCGAGGACTACAAGAACCTGCTGCGTACACTGACCACTTGATGAACACCAGCGCAGCTTATTAAGGCAAGGGACTAGACCATGCATTTCACCATTCAACGCGAAGCCCTGTTGAAACCCCTGCAACTGGTCGCAGGCGTCGTCGAGCGCCGACAGACCTTGCCGGTACTCTCCAACGTGCTGTTGGTAGTCGAAGGCCAGCAACTGTCGCTGACCGGTACTGACCTTGAAGTCGAACTGGTCGGTCGTGTGCAACTTGAAGAGCCGGCCGAAACAGGTTCCATCACCGTGCCTGCGCGCAAGCTGATGGACATCTGCAAAAGCCTGCCCAACGATGCCCTGATCGACATCAAGGTCGACGAGCAGAAGCTGGTGGTCAAGGCCGGCCGTAGCCGTTTCACCCTTTCGACCCTGCCGGCCAACGACTTCCCTACCGTTGAAGAAGGCCCGGGTTCGCTGACCTGCAGCCTTGAGCAAAGCAAACTGCGTCGCTTGATCGAACGCACCAGCTTCGCCATGGCCCAGCAGGATGTGCGTTATTACCTCAACGGCATGCTGCTGGAAGTTTCCGAAGGCATCATCCGCGCTGTGGCCACTGACGGTCACCGTCTGGCCATGTGCTCGATGAAAGCCGATATCGGCCAGCCCGATCGCCATCAGGTGATTGTGCCGCGCAAAGGTATTCTCGAACTGGCGCGTCTGCTCACCGAGCCGGACGGCAACGTCAGCATCGTCCTGGGTCAGCACCACATTCGCGCGACCACCGGCGAGTTCACCTTCACCTCGAAACTGGTCGACGGCAAATTCCCGGACTACGAGCGCGTGCTGCCGAAGGGCGGCGACAAGCTGGTACTGGGCGATCGTCAGGCGTTGCGTGAAGCGTTCAGCCGTACCGCGATTCTGTCCAACGAGAAGTACCGTGGTATCCGGCTGCAACTGGCCAGCGGTCAGTTGAAGATCCAGGCCAACAACCCGGAGCAGGAAGAAGCGGAAGAAGAAGTGGGCGTTGAATACAACGGCGGTTCGCTGGAAATCGGCTTCAACGTCAGCTATCTGCTCGACGTGCTGGGCGTGATGACCACCGAGCAGGTTCGTCTGATTCTGTCCGACTCCAACAGCAGTGCGCTGGTGCAAGAGTCCGACAACGACGATTCGGCTTACGTTGTCATGCCGATGCGTCTGTAATCAGCTGACCCTGGATGTCCTTAAGTCGTGTTTCGGTCACCGCGGTGCGCAATCTGCACCCGGTGACCTTCTCCCCCTCCCCCCGCATCAACATTCTTTACGGCGCCAACGGCAGCGGCAAAACCAGTGTTCTGGAAGCCATTCATCTGCTGGGGCTTGCCCGTTCGTTTCGTAGCACCCGTCTGTTACCGGTCATCCAGTACGAGCAACTCGCCTGCACCGTGTTCGGTCAGGTCGAATTGGCCGAGGGAGGCCATAGCGCATTGGGCATCTCGCGTGACCGTCAGGGCGAGTTCCAGATCCGTATCGATGGCCAGAATGCCCGCAGCGCCGCGCAACTGGCGGAGATCCTTCCACTGCAGTTGATCAACCCCGACAGCTTTCGCTTGCTGGAAGGTGCGCCGAAGATTCGCCGGCAGTTTCTCGACTGGGGCGTGTTCCACGTCGAGCCGCGCTTCATGGCCACCTGGCAGCGTTTGCAGAAGGCCTTGCGCCAGAGAAACTCCTGGCTGCGGCATGGTACACTTGACGCCGTTTCGCAAGCGGTTTGGGACAGAGAACTGTGCCAGGCCAGCGCTGAAATAGATGAATACCGCCGCGCTTACATCAAAGCCTTGAAACCAGTCTTTGAACAAACCTTGAGCGAACTGGTTGAGCTCGAAGGTTTGACGCTCAGCTATTACCGAGGCTGGGACAAAGACCGGGAATTGAGCGCCGTACTTGCCGGGTCCCTGCAACGGGATCAGCAAATGGGCCATACCCAGGCTGGGCCACAACGGGCTGATTTGCGTCTTAGATTGGGCGCACACAACGCCGCGGACATCTTGTCCCGGGGTCAGCAGAAGTTGGTGGTCTGTGCCCTGCGAATTGCCCAGGGGCATCTGGTCAGCCAGGCCCGTCGCGGTCAGTGTATTTATCTGGTGGATGACTTGCCGTCCGAGCTGGACGAGGGCCACCGTCGCGCGCTGTGCCGCTTGCTGGAAGACTTACGCTGCCAGGTTTTTATCACCTGTGTAGATCACGAATTATTGAGGGAAGGCTGGCAGACGGAAACGCCAGTCGCTCTGTTCCACGTGGAACAGGGCCGTATCACCCAGACCCACGACCATCGGGAGTGAAGGCATTGAGCGAAGAAAATACGTACGACTCAACGAGCATTAAAGTGCTGAAAGGCCTGGATGCCGTACGCAAACGTCCCGGTATGTACATTGGTGACACCGACGATGGCAGCGGTCTGCACCACATGGTGTTCGAAGTGGTCGACAACTCGATCGACGAAGCCCTCGCCGGTCACTGCGACGACATCAGCATCATCATCCACCCGGATGAGTCCATCACCGTTAAAGATAACGGCCGTGGCATCCCGGTAGACGTACACAAAGAGGAAGGCGTTTCCGCCGCCGAGGTCATCATGACCGTCCTCCACGCTGGCGGTAAGTTCGACGACAACTCCTACAAAGTATCCGGCGGCCTGCACGGTGTAGGCGTTTCGGTAGTGAACGCGCTGTCCGAAGAGCTGGTGTTGACCGTTCGCCGCAGCGGCAAGATCTGGGAACAGACCTACGTCCACGGCGTACCTCAGGCGCCGATGGCCATCGTTGGCGACAGCGAAACCACCGGCACCCAGATCCACTTCAAGGCTTCCAGCGAAACCTTCAAGAACATCCACTTCAGCTGGGACATCCTGGCCAAGCGCATTCGTGAACTGTCCTTCCTCAACTCCGGTGTGGGTATCGTCCTCAAGGATGAGCGCAGCGGCAAGGAAGAGCTGTTCAAATACGAAGGTGGTCTGCGCGCGTTCGTTGAATACCTGAACACCAACAAGACTCCGGTCAACCAGGTGTTCCACTTCAACATCCAGCGTGAAGACGGCATCGGCGTGGAAATCGCCCTGCAGTGGAACGACAGCTTCAACGAGAACCTGTTGTGCTTCACCAACAACATTCCGCAGCGCGACGGCGGTACTCACCTGGTGGGTTTCCGTTCGGCACTGACGCGTAACCTGAACACCTATATCGAAGCCGAAGGCCTGGCGAAGAAGCATAAAGTCGCCACCACCGGTGACGATGCCCGTGAAGGCCTGACCGCGATTATCTCGGTGAAAGTACCGGATCCGAAGTTCAGCTCGCAGACCAAAGACAAGCTGGTCTCTTCCGAAGTGAAGACTGCGGTCGAGCAGGAGATGGGCAAGTATTTCTCCGACTTCCTCCTGGAAAATCCGAACGAAGCCAAGCTGGTCGTCGGCAAGATGATCGACGCCGCCCGTGCCCGTGAAGCTGCGCGTAAAGCCCGTGAGATGACTCGACGCAAAGGCGCGCTGGACATCGCCGGCCTGCCAGGCAAGCTCGCTGACTGCCAGGAAAAAGACCCGGCGCTGTCCGAACTGTACCTCGTGGAAGGTGACTCCGCGGGCGGCTCTGCCAAGCAGGGACGTAACCGCAAGACCCAGGCGATCCTGCCGTTGAAGGGCAAGATCCTCAACGTCGAGAAAGCCCGTTTCGACAAGATGATCTCTTCCCAGGAAGTGGGCACCCTGATCACCGCATTGGGCTGCGGTATCGGTCGCGACGAGTACAACATCGACAAGCTGCGTTATCACAACATCATCATCATGACCGATGCTGACGTCGACGGTTCGCACATCCGTACCCTGCTGCTGACCTTCTTCTTCCGTCAGTTGCCTGAGCTGATCGAGCGTGGCTATATCTACATCGCCCAGCCGCCGCTGTACAAGGTCAAGAAAGGCAAGCAAGAGCAATACATCAAAGACGACGACGCCATGGAAGAGTACATGACGCAGTCGGCCCTGGAAGATGCGAGCCTGCACCTGAACGAAGAAGCCCCGGGCATTTCCGGTGAAGCGCTGGAACGTCTGGTGAATGACTTCCGCATGGTGATGAAGACCCTCAAGCGTCTGTCGCGCCTGTACCCCCAGGAACTGACCGAGCACTTCATCTACCTGCCGGCCGTCAGCCTGGAAACGCTTGGCGATCATGCAGCGATGCAAGATTGGCTGGCTCAGTACGAGGTCCGTCTGCGCACCAACGAGAAGTCCGGTCTGGTCTACAAGGCCAGCCTGCGTGAAGATCGTGAACGTGGCGTGTGGCTGCCAGAGGTCGAGCTGATCTCCCACGGCCTGTCGAACTACGTCACCTTCAACCGCGACTTCTTCGGCAGCAACGACTACAAAACTGTCGTCACCCTGGGCGCTCAATTGAGCACCCTGCTCGACGAAGGCGCGTACATCCAGCGTGGCGAGCGCAAAAAAGCGGTCACCGAGTTCAAGGAAGCTTTGGACTGGCTGATGGCTGAAAGCACCAAGCGTCACACCATCCAGCGATACAAAGGTCTGGGCGAAATGAACCCGGATCAGCTGTGGGAAACCACCATGGACCCAAGCGTGCGCCGCATGCTGAAAGTCACCATCGAAGACGCCATTGGCGCAGACCAGATCTTCAACACCCTGATGGGTGATGCGGTCGAACCTCGCCGTGAATTCATCGAAAGCAATGCGCTGGCGGTTTCGAACCTGGATTTCTGATCCGCTACACCTGTGACGGTTCGGCCACCCCAAAGGGTTGGCCGGCCAAGCCAGAAGAAGGCCCGCGCAAGCGGGCTTTTTTTGCGTACGATGCAGCCTCGATTCCAGCCTCTGATTTTGGCGCATGACGAATGGACGTGTATCGATGAAGGATCTGCTTAAACGCTTGCCGGTTAGTCTCTTTCCCTTGCTGATGGGCGTTCTGGCATTTTTTATCGTCGTGGGGCCAAGGGCGCTGAACCCTGAAAACATTGCATGGCTGGGTCAGAGCGATCCGGCGACGCATTACCTGGGGTGGGCGTTTTTCAGGCATTCACCCTGGTCGATTCCGCTGGGGCTCAATCCCTCTTACGGATTGGAGCTGAGCAGCGCGATCATCTTCTCGGATTCCAATCCGCTGTTTGCCTTTATCTTCAAACCGTTCGCTTCGCTGCTTCCCGAGCCTTTCCAGTACTTCGGACTTTGGTTGCTGACGTGTTTTGTGCTGCAGAGCTGGTTTGCCTGGAAACTGATGGGGCTGGCCACAAGCAATGTGACAGTGCGCCTGCTGGGCGCGGCATTGTTTCTCTTCAACCCGGCGATGATTGCGCGCATGGGCGTACATCTATCCCTTTCCGGACATTTCCTGATCCTCGCCGCACTGTACCTGACGCTACGCCGTGGCAATGACAAGCGCGCTCTGGCCTGGGGATCCCTGCTGGCCGCGTCGGCCCTGGTGCACGCCTATCTGCTGGTCATGATTGCGCTGATCTGGATCGCCGATCTTCTGTACCGAACCATCAAAATCCAACTGACTCCGCGCAAGGCAGTTGCCGAGTTGTTCGGCCTCTTGTTGTTGACGGGATTGTGCTGCTGGCAGGCGGGCTACTTCACGATCAATGGAGCTGGTCTGGCCTCCATCGGGTTTGGATTGTTCCGTGCGAATGCGTTGACCTTCTTCAACCCTGCCGGGTGGTCATATGTCTTGAGGGATTTCCCCGGAGTGCCCGGCGATGGAGATGGCATGGCCTTCCCTGGGCTGGGGGTGGTGTTGCTCCTCGTTTGTGCATTGCCGCTCACGTTGGGCGGCAAGAACAACGGGGTTATGGCCGCCATACGCAAGCGCTGGATATTGCTGCTCGCGCTGGTCGGGCTGATGGTTTTTGCGCTTTCCAACAAGGTCGGGATCGCGTCGTACGAATTCGACTATTGGTTGCCGGACACCTTCATTGCAATCGCGAGTATCTTCCGCGCATCGGGCCGGATGATCTGGCCGGTCATGTACGCGGTGATTTTCGCGGTGGTTTTTTGGTGGCCCGAAGTGCCCGGCCGCAGGCGGCGATCATGCTGTTGGCGCTGGCGGTGGTCGTTCAAGTGGCGGACACCCGTGCAGGCTGGGCAAACACGCGCAGCCAACTGATGGCTTCGCCGGGCAAGGAATGGAAAACCCCGTTGGTCGATCCTTTCTGGCGCAGCGCGGCATCGCATTATCAGAACGTGCGATGGGTGAGTCCGCAAAACTTTTCCACGCATTGGATGACGCTGGCCGATTACGCAGGCAAGTATCATCTGGCAACAGATGCCGTTTACCTGGGACGGGTAAGTGCGGCGGCGCAGGAGGCTGCGCAGCGCGCGGCAGACAGGACTGTCGAATCCGGAAAGTATGATGCCGACACCCTGTATGTACTGGATCAACGCTCGGCGCTTCAAGCAACGGTCAACCTGGACCGCAATGCCGATGTCCTGGCCAGAGTCGACGACTTTTATGTCTTGGCACCGGGGTGGAAGCGCTGTGCTGACTGTCCCGCCATCAATGCAGTGCAACCTCAAGAGCTGATTCCGACTTTCCGGCCGGGTGAAAAAATTCAGTTCACCGATAGCAGTTCCGGGGCCGCCGGTCTGGGCACAGGCTGGTGGGTTTCTGATGCCTGGGGTACCGGGTCAGTGGGTTCAGATGCGGAAATCATCCTCAGGCCGGCCGGTAATGTGACCTCGCTGTCGCTCGAAGCCAATGCCTTTCTGGCGGAGTCACACCCGCGCCAGGCTGTGGATATCCGCGTCAATGATGTTGCGGTGTTCTCCGCCAGTCTGACCCAAGCCACTGCGAACAAAATAAATGTCTTGCTGCCGCCGCAGGTGCAGCAGCTCGTTGCGCAGCAAGGTGTCTTGCGCATCCAGTTACATTTTCCATTGGCGATCAGCCCACACGAACTGGGGATGAGTGTGGATGAACGAAAACTGGCAATCGGGTTGCTCGGGTTGACGTTTCATTGATCAGTAAAGAGAGATCGCAGCGCCTGCATTGATCTTGTGCAGGAGCTGCCGAAGGCTGCGATCTTTTGATCTTTATTCCTGTGCAGTCGCCACACTCTCCAACCGATACCCATACCCATAAATCGTCAACAGCTGCCAACCCCGATCCGCCGTCAGCCCCAGCTTGTTCCGCAGCCGATAAATATGCGTATCCAGCGGCCGCGACGAAGCCATCTCCTCATGCGGCCAGAACCGCTCGTACAGATAATCCCGCGACAATGGCCGGCCGAGATTGCTGAACAGGCACCGCGCCAGTCGATACTCGCGCTCGGTCATGACAATCGGCTTTCCCTCGCGAGTGACGGTCAGTTCAGCGTCATCAAAGGTCAGATCATTGAAGCTCAGCACTTCCGTCGCTGCCGCACGTTGCTGGCTGTGTCGACGCAATACCGCCGCCACCCGCGCCTTCAGCTCATTCGGTCGAAACGGTTTACTGACGTAATCATCAGCCCCCGCATTCAACGCCTGAACGATATCGCTTTCGCCATCGCGACTGGTCAGCATGATCGCCGCCGGTGGCGCTTCCATGTGCTCGCGGGTCCAGCGCAGCAGGGCCAAGCCGCTGAGGTCGGGCAATTGCCAGTCGAGGATCAGCAGGTCAAAGGTTTCCCGGCGCAGTTGCCTCAGCAGGTCTTCACCGCGCTCGAAGCTGTGCAGCGACCAGGGTTGTCCGCCGGCATCGGCCATCTGTTGCAGGGTCTGCTCGACCCGGCGCAGTTCGGCGGGTTCGTCGTCCAGTATTGCAACGCGCATACGCGGTGGTTCCTTGTTGCTTGGGCAGTTGGCGGTCAACCATAGTCGCTCGGCCATTGCGATGAAAGTAAGCGGCCCGCCGTTGGTCGACGTCCGCTATGATTCTTCGGGTCATGACTCAGACCCGCGGCCCATGAAAGCATTCACCTGCCCTGCCCTTTTTCCCCATGAATAACACGCGTCGGCGTGAAAGCCGTGAGCCCAGCCAGGTACAGCGCCTGTTTCGCCAGTTGGTGCGCGAGTGGTTGTGGATAAGTCTAGTGCTGTTGCCGCTGACTGCGCTGCTGTCTTATCGCGCGCAGATCAACTTGCTCGATGTGGCTCCCGGTATTGGGGCGTTATTGTCGGTCGGTCTGGTGGCGTGTGTGCTGGGCCTATTGCTCTGGCGTCCGCGATGGGCGCTTTGGGTGACGCTGATCGGCATGGCTTGCGTGCTGTTGACCAGTGCGGGTCTGGCGGAGACGCGCCGCTGGTGGTCACCGACGCCGGCAGTACTGGGCATGTTGTTCGGCTATCTGATCTGGAATTGGCGACGCCTCAGCGTGGTACTGACCTACTTCGGCTGGGAGCTGACACGTTTGGACAGCGAGCCAAAAGTCTTTCCCGAACGCCGCCGCACGCAGTTTACTGGCGCTGATCGTTTGCAGGGTCAGATCATGGCCCTTGAGCAAGCCATGAGCCGCACCCGTGACACCCGGCGGTTTATCGCTGATGGTTTGGAATACTTGCCCGTCGCCACGCTGATCAGCGATCCCAAGGGGCGGATTCTGCTCGGCAATCGCAAGGCGCGGGATCTGTTCGACAGCGCGCTGGTGGGGTACGACGTTCTCGATCAACTGGCGGTGCTGGGTTATCCGGAATTATCCACAGAGCCGCGCCCGCTGCTATCAACCCTGCCGTTGCTGGAGTTTCGTGACCACAAGGAACGCAATCTGCGTCTTGAACGTGCTGCGTTGCTGCCGGTGGACGGTGACACACCAATCGGCTGGCTGCTGAGCCTTACCGACCTCAGCGCCGAACGCGCCGCCGAGGAACAACGCGGTGTGTTGCTGCGCTTTCTGTCGCACGATCTTCGCGCACCGCATTCGGCGATCCTCGCGCTGCTTGATGTACATCGTCATCAGGCCGGTGCGGATGCGCCATTGTTCGAGCAGATTGAACGGCAAGTGCGCCGAGCACTGGACCTCACCGATGGATTCGTCTTGCTGGCAAGGGCTGAGTCCGAGGCTTATCACTTTCAGCCCAGTCTGTTTGCGATGCTGGTGCTGGACGTACTCGACCAGGCCCTGCCGATCGCCCTACAGAACCGCATCGAACTGCTCCATGACATGGATGAGCAATCTCAGGAACGACTGATAATGGCCGATCAGGGATTGCTGACCCGTGCGCTGTTCAATTTGCTGGAAAACGCCATCAAGTACAGCCCCGCAGATACCAGAATTCAGCTGCGCATCAGTTGCCATGAGGAATGGCTCCGCTGCGAGCTGATTGATCAAGGCAAAGGCATCGCCGCCGAAGAGCTACCCGATCTGTTCAGCCAGTACCGACGCTTTTCCTCCGCTCAAGGCATCGATGGCGTTGGGCTGGGCCTGTCGATGGTCAAAGCCGTGGTCGATCACCACGGCGGCCGGATCGAATGCCGCAGCGTGGTCGATCAAGGCACCACGTTCCTGCTTGAATTACCGCTGATCCCCGAGTGAACAGGCACAAAAAAACCGGCTATATCAGCCGGTTTTTTTACATCCGAAAAAAACTTATGCACCTTTTACGGTCTTTTATGAGCTTGAGAAATATATAAGTAAATCAACAACTTAATATCAACATTCAAGCTTTTTCAGGAAAACCGTACACAGCTTATCCACAAAATCTCAGACAGCGATTTAATCATTTGCAGCCGGTGCCTGCGGGGCGGGTGGCAGCGAACCCATTTCGCGCTGAGTCTTCTCGTTCCAGGCTTGCACCCGGTCGTTCAACTCAGCGATGGCGCGCGGGCCAGTGCCTTCGGCGTACATCGGTTCACCAATGACCACGGTGATCACACCAGACTTCTTGCCCCAACCGATTTTCGGCCAGAACTTGCCGGCATTGTGTGCAATCGGCAGCACGGGAAGCGCCGCATTCACCGCCAAAGCGCTACCACTGCGGGAAAACTTGCCGACGGTGCCGTAGGGTACGCGTGTACCTTCGGGGAAGATCAGTACCCAAACGTTGTCCTTGAGCAGCTCATCACCTTTCGCCGCCACCTGTTTGAGCGCCGCTTTCGGGTTGTCGCGATCAATCGCGATCGGCCGCAGCATGGCCATGGCCCAGCCGAAAAACGGCACGTAGAGCAGTTCGCGCTTGAGCACTTGGCTCAATGGCGAGAAATAAGCAGAGAGAAAGAACGTCTCCCAGGTGCTCTGGTGGTTCGATTGAATCACGCAGGGCCGGTCAGGCACGTTTTGCGCGCCTTTGATTTCGTAACGAATACCGAGGAACACCTTGGTCAACCACAAGGCGCAACGGCACCAGTACACGTTGATAAAACGATAGCGCGCCTTGAATGGCAAAAACGGCGCGATAAAAAAACTCAAGCTGCACCACAGCAGGGAGGTGGTGCCCAGCAGCAGGTAAAAGAGAAAAATTCTGATGGCCCGCAGTATCGACATAGTGACGTTTACCGTTACGGGGCAATGCCCGAGTGTTCAAGCGCACTCCCGATCAATCCCTGGTCAGGAATTTCAGAAGTACTCTAGTTGTGGATAAGTTCTGCGGCAATCGCCGCCAGATCGTCAAAAATCAGAGTGCCAACCGGCAGGGTTTTGCCCTGAGTCTTTGCGCCTTTCCCGGTCTTTACCAAAACTGGCTGTGAATCGACGGCTTTGGCGGCCTCCAGGTCACCAAGGCTGTCGCCGACGAACCAGACATTGGCCAGGTCGACGTTGTAATGCGCCGCAATGGTTTTCAACATGCCCGGTTTCGGCTTGCGGCAATCGCAGCCTTCGTCCGGCCCATGCGGGCAATACACGATCAGCCCGACGTCACCGCCCTGCTCCGCCACCAGCTCGCGCAGGCGCGCGTGCATGGCGTCGAGGGTGGCGAGGTCGTAGTAGCCGCGAGCAATGCCCGACTGGTTGGTGGCGATCGCCACCGTCCAGCCGGCCTTGCTCAACTGCGCAATCGCCTCGATCGAGCCGGGCAACGGAATCCACTCCGCGACTGACTTGATGTAAGCGTCGGAGTCGTAATTGATCACTCCGTCCCGATCGAGAATCAGCAGTTTCAACAGCAATCCCTCAACCCAGCAGCGAAATGTCTGCGACACCGAGGAACAAGCCCCGCAGACGCGCCAGTAGCGCGTAACGGTTGGCCCGTACATTGGCGTCGTCGGCATTGACCATCACCGCGTCGAAGAACGCGTCGACCGGCTCGCGCAATGCCGCCAGACGTGCCAGCGATTCGTTGTACTGGCGCGCCGCAGCCATCGGCTGTACAGCCTGATCCGCTTGCTGGATCGCCGAGTACAGCGAGAACTCGTTGGCGTTGTCGAAGTACTTGGCTTCGACCACGCTCGGTACCGAGCCTTCGACTTTGCTCAACAGGTTCGATACACGCTTGTTCACCGCCGCCAGCGCTGCCGCTTCCGGCAGTTTGCGGAAAGCTTGCACCGCTTGTACGCGTTGGTCGAAGTCCAGCGCCGAACCCGGCTTCAGGGCACGCACCGACAGGTAAGTGGCGACATCGACGCCTTCGTCTTCGTAACGCGCCCGCAGACGGTCGAAGATGAATTCCAGCACGGCTTCGTTGAGACCGGCAGCCTTGACCTTGGCACCGAACGCATTCACGGCGAACGCCACGGCGTCGTTCAGGTCCAGATCGAGTTTCTTCTCGATCAGGATTCGCAGCACGCCGAGTGCCGCACGGCGCAGAGCGTACGGGTCTTTGCTGCCGGTTGGCAGCATGCCGATACCGAAGATACCGACCAGGGTGTCGAGCTTGTCAGCGATCGCAACGGCTGCACCGGTCAGGGTCGCCGGCAGTTCAGCACCGGCACCGCGCGGCATGTATTGCTCGTTCAGCGCCAGCGCGACGTCTTCCGGCTCGCCGTCATTGAGGGCGTAGTAGTAACCGGCAACACCTTGCATCTCCGGGAACTCGCCGACCATTTCGGTGGCCAGGTCGCACTTCGACAGCAGGCCAGCGCGGGCAGCCCACGAGGCGTTGCCGCCGATGCGTGCGGCGATGTACGCAGCCAGTCGGGATACGCGCTCGGCCTTGTCGTAGACGCTGCCGAGTTTTTCCTGGAACACCACATTCTGCAGGCGATCATTGAAGGCTTCGAGCTTCTGCTTCTTGTCTTGCTTGAAGAAGAACTCGGCGTCGGTCAAGCGTGGGCGAACCACTTTCTCGTTACCGGCGATGATCTGCTGCGGGTCTTTGCTTTCGATGTTGGCCACAGTGATGAAACGTGGCAGCAACTTGCCATCGGCATCCAGCAGGCAGAAATACTTCTGGTTGTCCTGCATGGTGGTGATCAGCGCTTCTTGCGGCACATCGAGGAAGCGTTCCTCGAACGAGCACACCAGCGGCACCGGCCATTCAACCAGCGCGGTCACTTCGTCGAGCAGTGCCGGCGGCACGATTGCCGTGCCTTCCTGGCGGGTAGCCAGCTCTTCGGTGCGTTTGCTGATGATCTCGCGACGCTCGTTGGCGTCGGCCAGTACGTAAGCGGCACGCAGGTCAGCGAGGTAGCTCGACGGCGAACCGATGCGCACGCTTTCCGGGTGATGGAAGCGGTGACCACGGGAATCACGGCCAGCCTTCTGCGCGAGGATGGTGCAGTCGATGACCTGGTCACCGAGCAGCATCACCAGCCATTGGGTCGGACGCACGAACTCTTCCTTGCGCGCACCCCAACGCATACGTTTCGGGATTGGCAGGTCGTTCAGCGAATCTTCGACGATGGTCGGCAGCAGGCTTGCGGTCGGCTTGCCGGCGATGCTCTGGCTGTAGCGCAGTTTCGGGCCGCTCTGATCGATTTCGCTCAGATCAACGCCGCACTTCTTGGCGAAGCCCAGTGCTGCTTGCGTTGGATTGCCATCAGCGTCGAATGCCGCCTGACGTGGCGGGCCGTCAAGGTTGATGCTGCGATCAGGTTGCTGGGTGGCCAGCGCGGTGATCAGCACAGCCAGACGACGCGGCGCGGCGTAGACGGTTTTGGTCTCGTAGTTCAGGCCAGCGGCTTGCAGGCCCTTGTCGATACCGGCGAGGAACGCCTCAGCCAAGGTGTTCAGGGCTTTCGGTGGCAGTTCTTCGGTGCCCAGTTCAACCAGAAAATCTTGCGCACTCATTGTGCTGCCTCCAGCTTGGCCAGTACTTCGTCACGCAGGTCCGGGGTCGCCATCGGGAAGCCCAGCTTGGCGCGTGCCAGCAGGTAGGCTTGCGCAACGGAACGCGCCAGAGCGCGTACGCGCAGAATGTATTGCTGACGCGCGGTCACCGAGATTGCCCGGCGCGCATCCAGCAGGTTGAAGGTATGCGAGGCCTTCAAGACCATTTCGTAGCTCGGCAACGGCAGCGGCTGGTCGAGTTCGATCAGGCGCTTGGCTTCGCTTTCATAGAAATCGAACAGTTCGAACAGCTTATCGACGTTGGCGTGTTCGAAGTTGTAAGTGGACTGCTCCACTTCGTTCTGGTGGAACACGTCGCCGTAGGTGACTTTGCCCATCGGGCCGTCAGCCCAGACCAGGTCGTAGACCGAATCCACGCCTTGCAGGTACATGGCCAGACGCTCGAGACCGTAAGTGATCTCGCCGGTCACCGGGTAGCACTCGATGCCGCCCGCCTGCTGGAAGTAAGTGAACTGGGTCACTTCCATGCCGTTCAGCCAGACTTCCCAGCCCAGACCCCAGGCGCCGAGGGTCGGCGATTCCCAGTTGTCTTCGACGAAGCGAATGTCGTGGACCAACGGGTCCAGGCCGACATGCTTGAGGGAGCCCAGGTACAGTTCCTGGAAGTTGTCCGGGTTCGGCTTCAGGACCACCTGGAACTGGTAGTAGTGCTGCAGACGGTTCGGGTTTTCGCCGTAACGGCCGTCAGTCGGACGGCGGCTTGGCTGCACGTACGCGGCGTTCCAGGTTTCCGGGCCGATGGCGCGCAGGAAAGTCGCGGTGTGGAAAGTGCCGGCGCCTACTTCCATATCGTAGGGCTGAAGTACCACACAACCTTGCTCGGCCCAGTATTGCTGGAGCGCGAGGATCAAGTCTTGGAAGGTACGCACGGCTGGCGTAGGCTGGCTCACGAAATTCACCTGTTTCTTGGGCTGCGATTTAAAGAGCGGGAGTATACCCGATTCATTGCTGCGCACGCCCCCTGGAGCCTTATGCCACGCTGCTTTTGGTGTACCGAAGATCCGCTGTACATGGCTTATCACGACCAGGAGTGGGGCACGCCGCTACGCGATGCGCAGGGTTTGTTCGAGTTGCTTTTGCTCGAAGGGTTCCAGGCCGGCCTGTCCTGGATCACCGTGTTGCGCAAACGCGAGCGCTATCGCGAGGTGTTGTTCGGCTTCGATGTGCAACGCGTGGCGCAGATGAGCGACGCCGAAATCGAAGCGTTGATGCTCGATCCGGGGATCATCCGCAACCGCCTCAAACTCAATGCCGCGCGCCGTAATGCCCAGGCCTGGCTGGCGTTGGAGGATCCGGTGACGTTCCTCTGGTCGTTCGTCAACGACACGCCGATCATCAATCATTTCAAGGATCGCAGCGAAGTCCCGGCGATCACCCCCATCGCTGTGGCGATGAGCAAAGGCCTGAAAAAGGCCGGGTTCACGTTCGTCGGACCGACCATTTGCTACGCGCTGATGCAGGCTTCGGGCATGGTCATGGACCACACCCGGGACTGCGACCGCTACGCGCAGCTGGTCAACGGCGGTTAGAATGGCCGACTCGCGCACCGCACAAGATCAGGAGTGACCTGTGGAAAAGTTTAAAGGCGCCTTGCTGGTAGGCGCTCTGCGGCTGTTTGCCCTGCTGCCATGGCGGGCTGTGCAGGCCGTGGGTTCGGCGATTGGCTGGATCATGTGGAAAACCCCCAACCGCTCCCGCGACGTGGTGCGGATCAACCTCGCCAAGTGTTTTCCACAGATGGATGCGGCCGAACGCGAGCGTCTGGTCGGGCAGAGCCTGAAAGACATCGGCAAGTCGCTGACTGAAAGCGCCTGCGCGTGGATCTGGCCGGCGCAACGTTCGATCGATCTGGTGCGCGAAGTCGAAGGCCTCGACGTCCTCAAGGAGGCGCTGGCTTCAGGCAAAGGCGTGGTCGGCATCACCAGCCACCTGGGCAACTGGGAAGTGCTCAACCACTTCTATTGCAGCCAGTGCAAACCGATCATTTTCTATCGTCCACCGAAGCTCAAGGCGGTGGATGAATTGCTGCGCAAGCAACGCGTGCAACTGGGCAACAAAGTCGCCGCGTCGACCAAGGAAGGCATTCTCAGCGTCATCAAGGAAGTGCGCAAAGGTGGTGCAGTGGGCATTCCCGCTGACCCGGAACCGGCCGAATCCGCCGGGATTTTTGTGCCGTTCTTCGCCACGCAAGCGCTGACCAGCAAATTCGTGCCGAACATGTTGGCCGGTGGCAAAGCGGTTGGCGTGTTCCTGCATGCGCTACGCCTGCCCGACGGCTCCGGTTATAAAGTCATCCTCGAAGCCGCACCCGAAGCCATGTACAGCACCGATACCGCTGAGTCCTGCGCGGCGATGAGCAAAGTCGTCGAGCGTTACGTCGCCGCCTATCCAAGCCAATACTTGTGGAGCATGAAGCGCTTCAAAAAGCGTCCACCCGGCGAAGAACGCTGGTACTGAAGAAGTTGGCACATTCTGTGGATAACTTGTAGGAGCTGCCGAAGGTTCGGGCCGCGATCGGACGATCTCTTGATCTGGCTTCTACGGTTATCCACAACTTCGTTCATTCAAGGGCGCATGAAGATGTCCGAACACCGCAAATCCTTCCGCATCAAGATCACCCACGACAGCTTCGGCGAATGCCTCGGCCAGACCCGCAATCTGTCGCCCACCGGGGTGTACGTGCAGCATCCGCGTCTGGCGTCACTGCCCAAAGGCGCGGTGGTGTATGGCCAGGTGCAGGACTTACCCACAGGCGCGCCGCGCGTGCGGATGGAAGTCGTGACGGTCGATGCGGAAGGCATCGGCCTGCGCTATCTATAGAAAATCACTGCGCCGGACGATCAAGCTTCTTCAAGAACACCGTCATTTCCTTCTCGGCCTGCTTGTCGCCGTGGGCGCGAGCCGCTTCCAGCCCTTGTTCCCATGCCTGCCGCGCGGCGGCGTGATCGCCCAGCGCCAGGTGCGCCTTGCCCAACAGCTTCCACGCTGCTGAATACTTCGGATCGAAGCCGACACAGCGCTGGAAATGCTCGGCTGCTTTGGCATTCTCTCCAAGATCCAGATAGCCCTTGCCCAGACCGAAGCGCAGCAGGGCGTTATCCACACCCTTGGCGAGCATTTTTTCCAGGGATTCGAGCATCGGTGGCTTTCCTTTCTTCGGAGTGTCAGGTGTTGATGGGGTTTATTGAGACCGCCTTCGCGAGCAGGCTCGCTCCCACAGGGGAAATGCATTCCAAATGTGGGAGCGAGCCTGCTCGCGAAGGGGCCAGTGCCGTCAGCGCAAACCTCAGAAGAAGCTCAACCCCACATGAAACAGCTTCTCCACATCGCGAATATGCTTTTTATCCACAAGGAATAGAATCACATGGTCGCCCGCTTCGATCACGGTGTCGTCGTGGGCGATGATCACCTGTTCGTTGCGGATAATTGCGCCAATCGTGGTGCCCGGCGGCAGGCCGATCTTTTCAATCGGCTTGCCGATCACTTTGCTCGACTTCGCATCACCGTGAGCAATTGCCTCGATGGCTTCCGCCGCACCGCGGCGCAGTGAGTGCACGCTGACGATATCGCCACGGCGTACGTGGGCCAGCAAGGTGCCGATGGTCGCCAGTTGCGGGCTGATGGCGATGTCGATGTCGCCGCCCTGAATCAGGTCGACGTACGCCGGGTTGTTGATGATCGTCATGACCTTCTTCGCCCCCAGCCGTTTGGCCAGCAGCGACGACATGATGTTGGCTTCGTCATCGTTGGTCAGCGCGAGGAAAATGTCGGCGTCGGCAATGTTCTCCTCCAGCAGCAAATCGCGATCCGAGGCGCTGCCCTGCAACACCACGGTGCTGTCGAGGGTGTCCGAGAGATAACGGCAACGGGCCGGGTTCATCTCGATGATCTTCACCTGGTAACGGCTTTCGATGGCCTCGGCCAGACGCTCGCCGATTTGCCCGCCGCCAGCAATGACGATGCGCTTGTAGGTTTCATCGAGGCGGCGCATTTCGCTCATCACTGCGCGAATATTCTCACGGGCGGCGATGAAGAAGACTTCGTCATCGGCCTCGATCACCGTATCGCCCTGCGGCAGGATCGGCCGGTCGCGGCGGAAGATCGCGGCGACGCGGGTCTCGACGTTGGGCATGTGCTCGCGCAGCTGGCGCAGTTGCTGGCCCACCAGCGGACCGCCGTAATAGGCGCGCACTGCCACCAGTTGCGCCGCGCCTTCGGCGAAATCGATCACCTGCAACGCACCGGGATACTGGATCAGGCGCTTGATGTAATTGGTGACCACTTGCTCGGGGCTGATCAGCACGTCGACCGGAATCGCTTCGTTCTGGAACAACTGTTCTTCGCGGTTCAGGTAGGACGCTTCGCGCACCCGGGCGATCTTGGTCGGGGTGTGGAACAACGTGTGAGCGACCTGGCAGGCGACCATGTTGGTTTCGTCGCTGTTGGTCACCGCGACCAGCATGTCGGCGTCGTCGGCGCCGGCCTGACGCAGTACCGACGGCAGCGAGCCACGGCCCTGCACGGTACGGATGTCGAGACGATCACCGAGGTCGCGCAGGCGCTCGCCATCGGTGTCGACCACGGTGATGTCGTTGGCTTCGCTGGCCAAGTGTTCAGCCAGCGAACCGCCGACCTGCCCTGCACCGAGGATGATGATTTTCATCCAGTCACTCCATTGAATCCGTTTAGCCGCGCGCGGCAGCGATCTTGATCAGCTTGGCGTAGTAGAACCCGTCATGGCCGCCCTGCTGGGCCAGCAATTGGCGACCATGGGGCTGCTTGATCCCGGCCGTGGTGGCCAGATCCAGTTCACGGGCGCCCGGCGTGCGCTCAAGGAATGCGGCAATCACCTCGGTGTTTTCGGTCGGCAGCGTCGAGCAGGTGGCGTAGAGCAGGATGCCGCCGACTTCGAGGGTCTTCCACATCGCGTCGAGCAGCTCACCTTGCAGTTGCGCCAGGGCGACGATGTCGTCGGGTTGACGGGTCAGCTTGATGTCCGGATGGCGACGGATCACGCCGGTGGCCGAGCATGGTGCGTCGAGCAGGATGCGCTGGAACGGTTTGCCGTCCCACCATTTCTCGGTGTCGCGACCATCAGCGGCGATCAGTTCGGCGTTGAGGCCGAGGCGCTCAAGGTTTTCCTTAACGCGCACCAGACGTTTGGCTTCGAGATCCACCGCGACCACGCCGGCCAACGCCGGTTCGGCTTCGAGGATGTGGCAGGTCTTGCCGCCCGGCGCACAGCAGGCGTCGAGTACGCGCTGGCCCGGGGCGAGATCAAGCAGGTCGGCAGCCAGTTGTGCGGCTTCGTCCTGCACGCTGATCCAGCCTTCGGCGAAACCCGGCAGGCTGCGCACGTCGGCGGCGGCTTCGAGGATGATGCCGTCGCGGCTGTAAATACACGGTGTTGCGGCGATACCCGCTTCAGTCAGCAAGCCGAGGTAGTCATCGCGGCTGTGATGACGGCGATTGACCCGCAGGATCATTGGCGGATGCGCGTTGTTCGCCTCGCAGATGGCTTCCCACTGCTCAGGCCAGAACGCCTTGAGGGATTTTTGCAGCCAGCGCGGGTGAGCGGTGCGCACCACCGGATCACGTTCCAGCTCGGCGAAAATCGATTCACTTTCGCGCTGAGCGTTGCGTAGCACGGCGTTGAGCAAACCCTTGGCCCAAGGCTTTTTCAGCTTGTCGGCGCAACCGACGGTTTCGCCGATGGCCGCGTGGGCCGGCACGCGGGTGTAAAGCAATTGGTAGAGGCCGACCAGCAGCAATGCCTCGACATCGGCGTCTGCAGCCTTGAACGGCTTTTGCAGGAGTTTTTCCGCCAGGGCCGACAGGCGTGGCTGCCAGCGCGCGGTGCCGAAGGCCAGATCCTGAGTGAAGCCGCGATCGCGATCCTCGACCTTGTCCAGTTGCGTCGGCAGGGAGCTGTTCAGCGAGGCTTTGCCGCTGAGGACGGCGGCGAGTGCCTTGGCGGCGGCCAGACGCGGGTTCATTGCGCGTCCACCGCTGCGCCGAGCAGCGTGCCGACGGCGAATTTCTCACGACGGCTGTTGAACAGGTCGCTGAAGTTCAGCGCCTTGCCGCCGGGCAATTGCAGGCGGGTCAGGCACAGCGCCTGTTCACCACACGCGATGACCAGGCCGTCCTTGCTGGCGCTGAGGATTTCACCCGGTGCGCCGTTGCCTTCGGCGAGTGTCGCCGCCAGCACTTTCAGCGCTTCACCGTTGAGGGTGCTGTGGGTGATCGGCCATGGGTTGAAGGCGCGGACCAGACGTTCAAGCTCAACCGCCGGACGGCTCCAGTCGATGCGTGCTTCGTCCTTGTTGAGCTTGTGCGCGTAAGTGGCGAGTTCATCGTTCTGCACTTCGCCCTGCAGAGTGCCAGCCGCCAGACCGGCAATCGCTTGCACCACGGCCGGCGGGCCCATCTCGGCGAGACGGTCGTGCAGGCTGCCGCCAGTGTCTGCAGCGCTGATCGGGGTGACGACCTTGAGCAGCATCGGCCCGGTGTCGAGGCCGGCTTCCATGCGCATCACGGTCACGCCGCTTTCGGCATCGCCATGTTCTACGGCGCGCTGGATCGGCGCCGCACCGCGCCAGCGTGGCAGCAACGATGCATGGCTGTTGATGCAACCGAGACGCGGAATATCCAGCACCACTTGCGGCAGGATCAGGCCGTAGGCGACCACCACCAGCAAGTCCGGTTTTAGCGCGGCCAGCTCTGCCTGGGCATCGGCGTTGCGCAAAGTCGGCGGCTGCAACACCTGGATATTGTTTTCCAGCGCGAGCTGTTTGACCGGGCTCGGCATCAGTTTTTGCCCGCGACCGGCCGGACGATCCGGTTGGGTGTAGACCGCAACGATCTCGTAAGGGCTGCTCAGCAGGGCCTTGAGGTGTTCGGCGGCGAATTCCGGGGTGCCGGCAAAAACGATGCGCAGTGGCTCAGTCATGAAGGGAGTCTCATAAAAAGAAAAAGGCTTGCCGCAGCAAGCCTTTGAAGGAGGGGCATCAAGCGTTCTGGCGGTGCTGCTTTTCCAGTTTCTTCTTGATCCGGTCGCGTTTGAGCGTGGACAGGTAATCGACGAACAATTTGCCGTTGAGGTGGTCGCATTCGTGCTGGATGCACACCGCGAGCAGGCCTTCGGCGATCAGCTCATAGGGCTTGCCGTCGCGGTCCAGCGCCTTGATCCTGACCTTCTGCGGGCGGTCGACGTTTTCGTAGAAGCCCGGCACCGAGAGGCAGCCTTCCTGGTATTGCTCCATTTCTTCGGTCAGCGATTCGAACTCGGGGTTGATGAACACCCGGGGTTCGGTACGGTCTTCGGAAAGGTCCATCACGACGATACGTTTGTGCACGTTGACCTGGGTCGCGGCAAGGCCGATGCCCGGCGCTTCATACATTGTTTCAAACATGTCATCGACCAACTGACGCACTTCGTCGTCCACTACAGCCACAGGCTTGGCGATAGTGCGCAGACGCGGGTCCGGGAATTCGAGGATGTTTAAAATGGCCATAGGCTTTGATTGCTGCACATGTTGAGTAAAGTCGGGCGATGGCCTGGCAGGTCCGAAGATGCAGGCTACCGTTGTGAAGCGTAGCTTCTACAAAATCAGAAGCGAGCCACAGGGGCTCTGACGGTTCACGCGAATGCACATGATAAAGGGATTCACTGCATGAGGAAAACACTACTCGCCCTGCTGCTGTTGGCTTCGGCCGGCGTGGCGCAAGGGCAAGTGCAGCTCAGGGATGGTTTTCCACAGCAATACACGGTGGTTTCGGGTGACACACTCTGGGACATTTCCGGCAAATACCTGCGCGAGCCCTGGCAGTGGCCACAGTTGTGGCGGGCCAATCCGCAGATTGAAAACCCCAACCTGATCTATCCGGGCGACACGCTGACGCTCAGCTACGTCGATGGCCAGCCACGTCTGATGCTCAATCGCGGCGAGTCGCGCGGCACCATCAAGCTGTCACCGCGGATCCGCACCAGCCCGGTGGCCGAGGCGATTCCGAGCATTCCGCTGAAATCGATCAACAGTTTTCTGCTGAGCAATCGCATCGTCGACAAGGTCGAGGATTTCGACAAGGCGCCGTACATCGTCGCTGGCGATGCAGAGCGCGTGCTCAGCGGCACCGGCGACCGCATCTACGCGCGTGGCCAATTCGATCCGAACCAGCCGGTTTACGGCATCTTCCGCCAAGGCAAGGTTTACACCGATCCGCAGACCAAGGAGTTCCTCGGGATCAACGCCGATGACATTGGCGGCGGCGAAATCGTCGCGACCGAAGGCGACGTCGCCACCCTCGCCCTGCAACGCACCACGCAGGAAGTGCGCCTCGGCGACCGTTTGTTCAGCGGCGAAGAGCGCTCGATCAATTCGACCTTCATGCCCAGCGCGCCCACCACCAGCATCAACGGCGTGATCATTGATGTGCCGCGCGGTGTCACCCAGATCGGCGTGATGGATGTGGTGACCCTGAACAAGGGCAAACGCGACGGGCTGGTCGAAGGCAACGTTCTGGAGGTGATGAAAACCGGCGAAACCGTGCGCGACCGCATCACTGGCCAACCGCTGAAAATTCCCGACGAACGCGCCGGGTTGCTCATGGTCTTCCGCACTTACGACAAGCTCAGCTACGGCCTCGTCCTCAACGCATCGCGCTCGCTGGCGGTGCTCGACAAGGTGCGAAATCCTTAGCTGGCTTAACAAGTTACCAACAGAGTTATCCACAGCTTGTTCCGAATCGTTCGGGACTTATAACGATCAAGGATGATCCATGATGCTGTCTGTCTGCACGCCCGTTTCCCCGGCGGAACTGGAAGCGCGCTTGCGCCTGCACCGCTTGCCGGACATCGGCCCGAAGCGTTTTGCAAAATTGCTCGAAGCCTTTGGCTCGGCGTCGAAAGCCATCAGCGCTCCGGCCAGCGCCTGGCGCTCGCTGGGGTTGCCGGCGTCCAGTGCTGACGCGCGAAGATCCCCTGAAGTGCGCGACGGCGCCAGCCACGCAATGCGCTGGCTAGAGCGGCCGGGTCAACATTTGCTGATGTGGGATCAGCCGGATTACCCGGCGTTGCTGGCGCAGATTCCTGACCCGCCACCGTTGCTGTTTGTCGCGGGTGACCCGCTGATTCTGGAAAAACCGCAACTGGCGATGGTCGGCAGCCGCCGCGCTTCGCGTCCGGGGATGGACACCGCGGCGGCGTTTTCCCGCAGCCTCGCCGGTGCCGGTTTTGTCATCACCAGTGGCTTGGCGCTGGGCATTGATGCCGCTGCGCATCAAGCCGCGCTGGATGTCGGTGGGCTGACCGTGGGGGTACTCGGCACCGGGCTTGAAAACTTTTATCCACAGCGCAATCGACGCCTCTGCGACGCGATGATCGCGTCCGGCAGCGCGGTGCTTTCGGAGTTTCCGCTGGACGCGGGACCGACGGCGAGCAACTTCCCACGGCGCAACCGGATCATCAGCGGTTTGTCCCTCGGTGTGCTGGTGGTCGAGGCCAGCGTGGCCAGCGGTTCGTTGATCACGGCAAGGCTGGCCGCGGAACAGGGGCGTGAGGTTTACGCGATTCCCGGCTCGATCCATCACCCCGGTGCTCGGGGTTGTCACCAATTGATTCGCGATGGCGCGGTGCTGGTGGAAACCATCGAGCACATCCTCGAAGCGCTGCGCGGCTGGCAGCGTTTGCCGTTGTCCACAGGCATGCCGACAGTCGACCATCCGTTGCTCGCCCTGCTTCACGCCGCGCCGCACACCAGCGAAGCGTTGGCCGGCAGTAGCGGCTGGACGCTGCCGAAAGTGTTGGCAGCCCTTACCGAATTGGAGATGGAGGGTCGCGCGGTGTGCGAAAACGGTCGCTGGCTTGCGCGGGTGAGCTAGGTTTTACGGGGAAGATCGGTAAACTGCGCGAAACCTGTTTGCGGAGAGTTTTTTCATGGTCAACAGTTGGCGTGTGCAACAAGCCGCACGAGAGATTCGCGCCGGGGCGGTGATTGCCTATCCAACCGAAGCCGTCTGGGGGCTGGGTTGCGACCCGTGGAACGAAGAAGCGGTGGATCGTCTGCTGGCGATCAAGAATCGCTCGGTCGACAAGGGCCTGATTCTGGTCGCCGACAACATTCGTCAATTCGACTTCCTGTTCGAAGACTTCCCGCAAGAGTGGATCGACCGCATGGCCAGTACCTGGCCGGGGCCGAACACTTGGCTGGTACCGCATCAGGACTTGTTGCCGGAGTGGGTGACGGGTGTGCATGACACCGTGGCGTTGCGTGTCAGCGATCATCCGCAGGTGCGTGACTTGTGCTCGATGGTCGGGCCATTGATCTCGACGTCGGCCAACCCGCAGGGCCGGCCGGCGGCGCGCACGCGGTTGCGGGTCGAGCAGTATTTTCGCGGACAGGTCGATTTGATCCTCGGTGGCGAGTTGGGCGGTCGCAAGAACCCCAGCGTCATCCGTGATCTGGCCTCCGGCAATGTCATTCGCCCCGACTGACATCACTTCGAACTTCATCTATTGAATACTCCTCGGCTTGTATGGCGAGGAGTACTACACATGCCTGCGATTTATCCTTCAAGTCATTAACCAAGTTCAACAACTTTGTTTTTTGTTCATTGCTGTTCGCGTAAGAATAATCGGTAAGTATTCATTTTCAGTAACTTTTCCCACGTAATTATCAGAAGTCACGCAGTGGCGATATTTCCAAAAGCATCCATTATTCAAATGCGCCAAGGAAACTTCGATAAGTTAACGTCTGCGGAGAAAGAATGGATACTACGGATTTGCAACTCATGGATTATCTGCAGTCACTTCAGGCAACCCTGAGCAGTCGCCATGAAGATTGCCGCGTTGTTATTCTTGAAGCGGGTTCAGACACGCAAGAGTTTGAACGATTTATTGGCCGGCAGTTTCGCCTTCGATTGCAACATTACATGCTGACATCCCGAGCCCGGATGCTTGAAAAACGGCTGGGAATAACGTCACGCAGCACGCACTTCCTGCTTTATCAGCATGACCATCTGGTGGCGGTATTGAGGGTAACGCCTGCGCCATTCGAGTGGGCGTCACTGGCGCATCGGCAGGTTTCTCCCACCGTGGCGTTGTCGCGCCATGTCGAGTTCAGTCGCTTGATTACTCACTCGCGCAATCATCTACCCGTGCCGATCAACTGCCTGCTGGCAGCCGCCACAGCGTGGGCGATCAAGCAGGGCTATCAAGGCGTCACGGCGCTATGCCGAACGCCGCAACGGCGACTGTTCCAACGATTCGGCCTGACACCGATCACCTCCGACGCCCTGCAAATCGAGCAACGCGCTCGCGGTGGCTACTGGCTGCTGTCCGCGCAATGGCAGCAGATCCTTGCGGCAGTACAACAACCTGATCACTCCACCGTCGACCAACCGGAGCACCACGATGAATGCGCCACTCAGTTTTGAACAACAGTTGATCCTGCTTGATCAGCGAATCGAAAAATCCTGGGCCGAGATACTCGACAGTTCACGCTTGGTAAAAGCCATACGTGAAGGCAAAGTGTCCAAGGCTTTATATGCGATCTACATGATCGAGACCTTTCACTACACCGCGCACAATGCGCGAAATCAGGGCCTGGTCGGTGTGCGTCATGCCGATAATCCGGTCTATGCAAAATTCTGTTTTGAACACGCGGCACAGGAAGTCGGTCATGAAAAAATGGCATTGCATGATGTCCTGAGTCTTGGCCTGAAGAATGAAAGCTTCGATATACCCCCGGCACTTCCAGCAACTGAGGTGTTGATTGCTTATCTATATTGGATATCGTTCACTGGTAATCCGCTACAGCGTCTGGGATACAGTTATTGGGCGGAAAATGCCTATCAATTCATTACTCCGCTTATCAATAAGTTGAGCGAAACACTGTCATTGAAACCGGCTCAATTAACATTCTTCGTTGCCCACTCCGATATTGATGTCGAGCACTTCAACGAAATAAAACTGATCCTGCAGCGCACTTGTAAACGCCAGTGCGACTGGGACGCCATTGCCAATGTGATGGAAACCAGCTTGCGCCTGACCGGCAACATGCTTGAAGCCGTTTATGAGCAATATGAGGCCTGGCAAAACGACCTCGCGCCGCGTTATGACTTTCTCCATGCATTGGCCGACTCATGAGGGTTTCACGGCGATTTCTCCAGTGGGTGCAGGGAGGCAGGCATGGCTGACTACTTCCAGCAACTGAACTACGCACTGGGGGATGAAGACACCGCGCTGGAATACGCGATCCTGCCGGCGCGTGCCAGGCACGTGATAGGTGTTGCCGGGAGTGGCGGACGGCTTTTGCCGCTGTTGGCCCGCAGTCCGACGCGCATGACCTGCACCGATATCAGCGCGCCGCAACTGGCGTTTACGCGGTTGCGATTCGCCCTGCTGGAGCAGACCGACCACGAAACGTTCATGGATTTCATGGGGTACCGGGCGGGGACTCAGGTATCACGACGCCAATCCATCCTGCAGCAACTCGACGTACCGCGGGCTGATCGGCGTTGGCTGGCGGAGTTTTTCCAGGCCCGTCAATGGCAAGCGCCGATCTACATGGGGGCTTTCGAGCAGACCTTGCAGCGGTTGGCGAAGGTCAACCGACTGTTGACCGGCAAGGCGGGTCGGGAGATTTTTCAGTGCAGGGACCTTGACGAGCAAACCAGCTATTACCGCAGCCGTTTTCCTCTGAAGCGTTGGCGGGCGTTGATTGCGTTGTTGGGCAACGCAGCGGTGCTCAACTCGCTACTGTACAAGGGTTCGTTTCCCCGCAACAACCTGGGGATCAATTCTCGCGAGGTGTACCTGGGGATTTTCCACTCCCTGTTCACCACGCAAGTTGTGCGTGAGAGTTTTTTCCTGCAAATGCTGTTTTTCGGTGAGCTGCGCGACCCGCAGGGCTTCCCACTGGAGTGCGAGCCGAAGATTTTCGACAAGGCCCGAGAAGCTCTTCAGCAGTGCGAATTAAGGGTGGTGCAGGCTGACATTCTCGAGTGTGCCGCCAGCCACACGGACATCGATTTCGTCTCGCTCTCGGACGTGCCCTCCTTCATGCCCAAGGCCACTGGCGCCAGCGTTTTGCAGCGCCTGCGCCCGTCGCTTGCCGAGGCGGCGCTGACGGTCATCCGTGGCCATTTGCATGTTGTCCGACCCGATTGTGCAGGTTTCTGCGATACCACCGCCGAGTACCAGGCCGCGATCGCACGAGAAAAACCCAACTCTGGCGTGTGCAGGTCTATCGCCGGACATCTCCTTTGCAGGCATCCCGATGAATACTCAGCAACCGACCGTCAATTGGGTGAAACACCGTGTCCGTCAGGCGCGCGATGATCAGCAGCAGTTATTCGACGCCGGGCTAAATGGTTTGAAACTGGCAAGGCGCGAGGGCAAGCATATTGAATTGAGCAGCGGCGAGCGACTGACCGAGTTTCTCTCATGCTCCTATCTGGGGCTGGAATACGACCCACGTCTGGTTCAAGGCGCGGTGGAGGCTGTCGAATCATTCGGCGTGCAATTCGCTGCCGCGCGAACCCGGGCGCTGCTGCCGCCAATGCGTGAACTGGATGAGCTGTTGAACCAGATATTTCAGGGGCACACGGTCACCTTCAACTCGGTGGGCAGTGCGCATCTCGGCTGCCTGCCGCTACTGGGGTCAGGCGAATTGCCGTCCTATCCATTGCGTCGCGGCCCGAGCTGGATCGTCGACCGCGCGGCTCATGCCTCGATGCAAGTGCTGCAAGGGATTCTGTGGCAGTTCGGCCCCGTCCAGCGTTGTGATTGCAGCGTCGTGGAGCAAGTTGAACAGGCATGCTCCACGGCAGTCGCGGCTGGCCATACACCGATCATCCTGACCGACAGCATTGGCTCGATGCGCGGCCTGTACCCGATCAATCGACTGTTACAGCTGGCGGAGCGCTTTGAAGGCTATCTGTATGCGGATGATGCCCACGGCACTTCGATACATGGGGCTGCCGGGGAGGATATGCGCTCGTCGCTGCTGATGAGCGACTGCGCAACCGCTTGATCCTTTTGTCCTCATTGTCCAAGGCGTTTGGTGCGACCGGAGGGGCGATCACCGTGCTCACGGCGGGCGATGCCGAGATGATACGGCGTCATGCGTCGACCTATACCTTCGGCGGGCCACTGTCGATGGGCGGGGTCGGCGCGGCAGTCGCCTCCGGGAAAATCCATCTTTCACCGGAGATCGGTGAGTTACAGGCGGCGCTGTGGCGAAATACTGCCTTGATCGACGGATTGCTCGGGCCGGTTCTTGGCAATCATGACGTCGCCTCACCGATCCGTTTTGTCCGCGTCGGTGCCGAGCGCGATGCGATCAGCCTGGCGCTGTACCTGCGGCGACAGGCCATCGCCGTCACCACCGCGTTGTTTCCGGTGGTCGCCAAAGGCGAAGCAATGCTGCGCCTGGCCATCAGCGCGAATCACAGCCAGGCGCAGTTGCAGAGTCTGGCCAATGCCGTCACGGGCGGTTTTGCCGAACTGGGCATTCGTCAGCAAGGGGCTGGTGATGAATGACGACGCGAACCAGGCCTTTGCCCGCAAACTGACTCACGCGCGGTCACTGCCGTGGTTCTGCGCATTGTGTCCACAGATCCTGCATGTGCAGAGCCTGGAGGATCTGCATCGATTGCCGATTCAAGCCGTGGAGGACGAGCATGGCGGTGTGCTGTTCTCCGAGCTTGGCGAGGCCTCGCACCGTGCGCCGGGTGGCGGGCTGACCCTGACGTCGGGAGGGAGCACGGGCAACCGTAAACACATCACCCATTCCTGGGCATTCAACGCGAGCATTGTGCCGTTGGGCGCGAGGATGTTTGGCGTGGCGGATGAACGCCCCGGGGTGGTCATCAACTGCCTGACTGCCGGCGAGATGCAGGGCGCTTTTCAGTACGCCGCGTCCATCGTCCAGCACATCGGTGCGCGCCTGTTGCCTGCCGGTTCGTTGATGGGGGTTCAGCGGATCGCCGAGCTGATTCAGTCGCAAGCGGCCGATGCGTTGATGTGCACCCCGTCCTTCGCGGCTGCTCTGTTCAACCATGACGATATCGATGCAGAGCAATTGACGAGTCTGCGATGGCTCTACTACATCGGGGAGCCGTGCAGGCAGCCGCTGCGCGATCAACTGGGGCGGGACTGGCCCGCGATAAATCTGCGGTCGCTGGGCTACAGCTCCACGGAGACCGGGCCCATCGGTTTTCAGTGTGCTCATCTTGAACACGGTTTGTATCATCTGCACGCCGACGCGATGCTGCTTGAGGTGGTTGATCCACAGACGCTGCAAGCGGTGGCCGAAGGTGCAAGCGGTGAGTTTCTGTTGACGCCGTTGCTGCCCGACCATGTGCCGCTGTTGCGATATCGGATTGGTGATCGTGGCCGAGTGCTGCGTAATGCGACGAATTGCGCCTGTGGCAGTGCGCTGCCCGTGCTGCAACTCGAGGGGCGGGTCGAAACAACGATAAAACTGGGCGGCGCGATCGTCACGCAACGGCAGGTCATGAGCGTACTCGCCCAGGCGTTGCCTGACCTAGACACTACCGACGTTCAGGTACAGATCAATCGGCAGGTCAACGGTGTCCGCATGCGACTGGTCATTGCTCAGGACAAACTGCCAGCCGGTGTAGAAGTCGCCCTCGAACAGGCGCTGCGAAGCGAAGCGCAAGCCAGCGCTCTGCTCAGATTGCCCGGAGTATTGGGATTGCGGGTACAGCGTCTTGACCGCAGTAGCTTCGAAACAACCTTTGCCGGCAAGACGCCGTTTTTTATCGAGCTGGGCGTTACCCCGGACTCACCGGGGTAACGTCGTGTCACGGCAGCAGAATGGTCGAGCCGGTGGTGCGTCGGGCCGACAACTCGGTCTGCGCCTTTGCTGCTTCAGCCAGTGGATAACGCTGGCTGATATCAACCTTGAGCTTGCCGCTGATGATCATTTCGAACAGCTCATCGGCCATGCGCTGCAGGTTTTCGGCGTTGTTGGCGTAGGTCGCCAGGGTCGGACGAGTCACGTAGAGCGAGCCCTTCGCCGAGAGGATGCCCAGATTCACACCGTCCACTGCACCGGAGGCATTACCGAAGCTGACGACCAGGCCTCGCGGCGACACGCTGTCGAGCGAAGTCAGCCAAGTGTCCTTGCCGACACCGTCGTAGACCACCGGGACTTTCTTGCCATCGGTCAGCGCCAGCACGCGCTCGGCAACGTTTTCGTGGCTGTAATCGATGGTCGCCCAAGCGCCATTGGCTTTGGCCAGATCAGCCTTATCTTTCGAGCTGACGGTACCGATCAACTTCACGCCCAACGCCTTGGCCCATTGGCAGGCCAGCGAGCCGACGCCCCCGGCCGCGGCGTGGAACAGAATGGTTTCGCCACCCTTGAGTTCATAGGTCTGGCGCAGCAGGTATTGCACGGTGAGGCCCTTGAGCATCACCCCGGCGGCGGTTTCAAAACTGATTGCGTCCGGCAGCTTCACCAGGTTGGCTTCAGGCAAAACGTGCAACTCGCTGTAGGCGCCCAGCGGGCCACTGCCGTACGCCACGCGATCACCGACCTTGAACCGGGTGACGTCGCTGCCCACCGCATCGACAACCCCTGCGCCTTCTGCGCCCAGGCCGGACGGCAAGGCTGGCGGCGCGTACAGGCCGCTGCGGAAATAGGTGTCGATGAAGTTCAGGCCGATGGCCTTGTTGGCCACGCGCACCTGATTCGGGCCGGGTGCGGCGGGTTCGTAGTCAACATATTCGAGCACTTCGGGGCCGCCGTGGGCGCGGAACTGGATACGCTTTGCCATCTGCCTGCTCTCCTTGGGTCTTTCGTAAGCCCCCTATCCAACTCCCATGCTTGATCTTCGTCAACTGCGGCGCGCCGGTTTGCGGTGGTATGCTACGCGCCCATTTGCGTCGACCCCCGCCTGCGGGGCGCCGCGTAGTGATGCCCGATTCAAGGTGAAGCCATGACGACCCGCACCGACGCCGTAAAGGCCTATCTGCTCGACCTGCAAGACCGCATCTGCGCCGCACTCGAAAACGAGGACGGCGGCACGCGCTTCGTCGAAGACGCCTGGGCCCGGCCGGCCGGCGGTGGCGGTCGCACCCGCGTGATCGAGAACGGCACGCTGATCGAAAAGGGCGGCGTCAACTTTTCCCATGTGTTCGGCAGCGGCCTGCCGCCGTCGGCCAGCGCCCATCGCCCGGAGCTCGCCGGTCGCGGTTTTGAAGCCCTCGGCGTGTCGCTGGTGATTCACCCACACAACCCGCATGTGCCGACATCCCACGCCAACGTGCGCTTTTTCATCGCCGAGAAGGAAGGTGAAGAGCCGGTCTGGTGGTTCGGCGGCGGCTTTGACCTGACTCCGTATTACGGCAACGAAGAAGACTGCATCCACTGGCACCGCGTCGCCGAGCAGGCCTGCGCGCCGTTCGGGCCAGACGTGTATCCGCGCTACAAGGCCTGGTGCGACACCTACTTTCACATCAAGCATCGCCACGAACCGCGCGGCATCGGCGGGCTGTTCTTCGATGACCTGAACGAGTGGGATTTCGACACCAGTTTCGCCTTCATGCGCGCCATCGGTGACGCCTACATCGATGCGTACCTGCCGATCGTGCAGCGCCGCAAGCACGATGCATTCACCGCGCAGCAACGCGAGTTCCAAGAGTTCCGCCGAGGCCGTTACGTCGAGTTCAACCTGGTTTATGACCGTGGCACGCTGTTCGGCCTGCAATCGGGCGGGCGTACCGAATCGATCCTGATGTCGCTGCCGCCGCAAGTGCGCTGGGGCTATGACTGGAAGGCTGAACCCGGCAGCGAAGAAGCGCGCCTGACCGAGTATTTCCTGCAGGACCGCGACTGGCTGGCCGAGGCCTGAGGATTTCTGATGGATCGTTACGTCGTTTTCGGTAACCCGATCGGCCACAGCAAATCGCCGATGATTCACAAACTGTTCGCTGAACAAACTGGCCAAAGCCTCGACTACAGCACTTTGCTGGCGCCCCTCGAAGATTTCGCTGGTTGCGCCATGGCGTTTTTCCAGCAAGGTCGCGGCGCCAACGTCACCGTGCCGTTCAAGGAAGACGCCTACCGTCTGGCCAACAGCCTGACCGCCCGTGCGCAACGTGCCGGCGCGGTGAACACCTTGAGCAAACTGGCCGACGGCTCGCTGCTCGGCGACAACACCGACGGCGCTGGACTGGTGCGTGATCTGACGGTGAACGCCGGGTTCAGCCTGAGCGGCAAACGCATTTTGTTGCTGGGTGCCGGAGGCGCAGTGCGTGGCGCGTTGGAACCGTTGCTGGCGGAAAAACCGGCGTCGGTGATCATCGCCAATCGCACCGTGGACAAGGCTGAGTTGCTGGCCGAGTTGTTCTGCGACCTGGGGCCGGTATCGGCCAGCGGTTTTGATTGGCTGCGCGAGCCGGTGGACGTGATCATCAACGCCACATCGGCGAGCCTGACCGGTGATGTGCCGCCGATTGCGCCGAGCTTGATCGAGCCGGGCAAAACCCTGTGCTACGACATGATGTACAGCAAGGAACCGACGGCGTTCTGCCGCTGGGCCAGCGAGCAGGGTGCAGCGGTGTCGATGGATGGTTTGGGGATGTTGGCTGAGCAGGCCGCCGAGGCGTTCTTTTTGTGGCGCGGTGTGCGCCCGGATACGGCGCCGGTACTCGCCGAATTACGTCGCCAACTAGCGCTATAACCCTTGTAGGAGTGAGCCTGCTCGCGATAGCGGAGTGTCAGATGCAAATGCTTCAACTGATACTCCGCTATCGCGAGCAGGCTCACTCCTACAGGGGGATGCGGTGTTTGTTGAATCAATCCTCAAACCGGATCGGACATTTCTCCGGCCCTTCAAGCTTCCTCAATTCCTCCACCACCTGCGGCCGCGCCCCACGCAGGGTCAAACTGCGACCCTGGCTCAGCAAGCGCCGTGCCTCCTGATGCAGCATCTCAACCCCCGAATAATCGATGAAGTTGATCTGCTGCGCCTCGATCACCACGCGCGCGCCGTGCAGGCGTTGCAGACGCACTTGCAGGTAATGGCTGGCGCCGAAAAAGATCGAGCCGCCGACCCGCAGCACATCGTCCTCGTCGTCACGCCAATGCTGCACCCGCGGTTGCGACGTGCGCTTGAGGTAGAAGAACAGCGACGCGAGCACCCCGGCATAGATCGCCGTTTGCAACTCCAGCAGCAATGTGGCGAGACACGTCAGGGCCATGACCACAAACTCGGCACGGCTGACCCGCAGCAATGCGCGGATGCCACGATGATCGACCAGTCCCCAAGCAATCAGCAGAATGCTGCCCGCCATCGCCGGGATCGGAATGTGCGCGATCAGCCCGGCGCCGAAAATCGCGAACAGCGCGACCCAGATTGCCGAAAACATTCCGGCCAGCGGCGAGCAGGCACCTGCCTCATAACTTAATCCCGAGCGGGTGAATGATCCGGCGGACAACGATCCGGAAAAGAACGCCCCGACAATATTCGATAAACCCTGCGCACGGACTTCCTGGTTGGCATCGAGCAATTGCTGCGAGCGCGCAGCAATCGAGCGGGCAATCGACAGGCTGGTGACCAGCCCGAGCATGCCCACCGCCACGGCGCTGGGCAGCAAGCGCAGGATCAAATCCAGGTCCAGCGGCAACCCGCTGAAGGGCGGCAAGCGGCCGACAAAAGCGCTGACCAGATGCACGTGGCCGAACATCGCCGGCCACAGCCACACCAACACGCTGGCCAATACCAGCGTGATCAACAGCGTAGGCCAGCGCGGCAGCAATTGTTTCAGCACCACGCCGACCACCACGGTAGCGATGCCGAGCAGCAAAGAGGGTTTATCCACAGCCCCAAGGTGTTCCAGCAAATCCATCAGGCTGGCCAGCGCCGTGGCTTTCGCTGGCAGTTCCAGCCCGAGCAGATTCGGCAACTGCCCTATGGCGATCACCACGGCCGCGCCGAGGGTGAAGCCGAGCACCACCGAATGCGAAACGAAGTTCACCAGCGCGCCAAAGCGCAGCAAGCCAAGCAGCCACTGGAAAATCCCTGCCAGAAACGTCAGCAACAGAATCAGAGTGATGTAGTCCTGCGAGGCCGGCACTGCCAAGGGGCTGACGCTGGCGTAGAGCACGATCGAAATCGCCGCTGTCGGCCCGCAGATCAGATGCCACGAAGAACCCCACAGGCAAGCGATCAACACCGGGATGATCGCGGCGTAGAGGCCGTATTCGGGTGGCAGGCCGGCGATCAGCGCGTAGGCAATCGACTGGGGTAAGGCGAGAATCGCACCGCTGAGGCCGACGATCAGGTCCCGTCCGACGCTGGCGCGGGTTTGCCGCGGGAGCCAGGTGAGGAAGGGCAAGAGTGAGCGGCGACTGGGGAAGGCCATGGGTCCTCGCGGTTGGGGTTTTCAGGCAAGCCTATCAGGACACAGCAATCATTGTGGGGAGGGGATTCATCCCCGTTCGGCTGCGCAGCAGTCGCAAAACCATCGCATTCGGTTTACCTGATACACCGTGAATACTGGATTTGGGGCCGCTGCGCAGCCCAACGGGGATAAATCCCCTCACCACAGGAAGTGGGTCAACTGTTGGTTATCGTTACAGCTTGGCTTTTACGGCCGCCAACGCATCCTTCCCGTCAGCCGTCTTCACGCCGTCCAGCCATTTATCCAACACCGCCGGATTCGCCTTGATCCACGCCTTCGCAGCGTCGGCATTGCTGACCTTTTTGTTCACCACCTCGGCCATGATGCTGTTCTCCATCTCCTGAGTGAACGAAAGATTGGTCAGCAATTTACCCACATTCGGACACGCCTCGGCATAGCCGTTACGCGTCAAGGTAAACACGCTGCCGGTATCACCGAAGTATTTCTCGCCACCCTTCAGATAATGCATTTTCAACTGCACATTCATCGGGTGCGGCGTCCAGCCGAGGAAGGTGACGAATTTCTGCTTCTTCACCGCCCGCGATACCTCGGCGAGCATCGCCTGCTCGCTGGACTCGATCAGCTTCCACTGGCCCATGTCGAAATCATTCTTCTTGATGATTTCCTGCAGCGAGATATTCGCCGGCGCCCCGGAGCCGATGCCGTAGATCTTGCGCTCGAATTTGTCGGCGTATTTGTTCAGGTCGGCAAAGTTATGCACACCCGCCTCCCACACGTAGTCCGGCACAGCGAGGGTGAACTCGGTGCCGTCGAGGTTCTTCGCCAGTTGCGTGACATCACCGGTTGCGACGAACTTATCGTAGAAACCCTGCTGCGCCGGCATCCAGTTGCCGAGGAAAACATCCACCTGGCCGTCCTTCAAACCGCCAAAGGTGATCGGCACCGCGAGGGTGTCGACCTTGGCCTTGTAGCCCATGCCGTCCAGCAGAAACCCGGTGATCGCATTGGTCGCGGCGATGTCGCTCCAGCCGGGGTCCGCCATCTTCACCGTTTCACAGCTTTGCTCGGCAAATGCCGAGGCGCTGCTTAGCGCGAGCAGGCCTACCGTCACTACTGTGGATAACTTACGCATGGACTTCCCCTTAACATTATTGGTTTTGGCAGGGTTGTGGATAACGTGCTTTGCGTTCCAGATCATCGAGGTCGATGTGGTTGCGCATGTACTGCTGACTGGCGTCTACCAGCGGCTGGTGATCCCAGCTCTTCAGCTTGCCGATGGTTAACGCTTCGGCGACAAAACGGCGACGGCGCTGGCTGGCGAGTACCTCGCGGTGAATGGCCTGGATGTCCCATTTGGCGCGTGCCTCGGCGAGAAAATCGTCGAACAGTTGGCGATGTTGCGGTGATTGGCTGAGTTCTTCCAATTCACGTGGATCGTTGGCCACGTCGAAAAGCAGACAAGGGTCGCTTTCACTGTAGATAAATTTGTAGGCGCCGCGACGGATCATCATCAACGGACTGTTCGTGCCTTCGGCCATGTATTCGCCGAACACTTCGTCATGTCCGCCCTGCCCTTGCAGATGCGCGACCAGCGAGCGGCCATCCAGTGGCAAGCCCGGCTCCAGGGTACCGCCGGCCAGTTCCACAAAGGTCGGCAACAGGTCAGCGGTAGAAACAGCCGCGCTGACCCGACCGGCAGCAAATTGGCCCGGCGCACTGATCAACAGCGGCACGCGGGCGGCCATTTCGTACCAGTGCATTTTGTACCAGAGGCCTCTCTCGCCGAGCATGTCACCGTGGTCACCGGAGAACACAATGATGGTGTCATCGATCAGCCCGGTTTCTTCGAGGGTTTGCAGAAGTTTGCCGACGTTGGCGTCGATATAGCTGCACGCACCAAAATACGCCCGGCGCGCGTCGCGGATCTTATCCACAGGCAGCGGTTTATCCCACAGGTCATAAACTTTGAGCAGGCGCTGCGAATGCGGATCGAGTTCGTGTTGATCCGGGGTTGTAGGCAAAGGGATATCGGCATCGTCGTACAAATCCCAAAACGCTTTGGGAATCGTGTACGGGTCGTGTGGGTGGGTCATCGATACGGTCAGGCAGAACGGCTGATCGCCGTCCTCACGGATGTGGTCGAACAGGTATTGCTGCGCCTTGAACACCACCTCTTCGTCGAAATCGAGTTGGTTGGTCCGCACGCACGGTCCGGCCTGCAACACCGAAGACATGTTGTGATACCAGGTCGGCCGCACGTCCGGCTCATCCCAATTCACTGCCCACCCGTAGTCAGCCGGGTAGATATCACTGGTTAAACGTTCCTCATAGCCGTGCAGTTGATCCGGGCCGCAGAAATGCATCTTGCCCGACAGCGCCGTGCGGTAGCCGAGACGGCGCAAGTAGTGGGCGTAAGTCGGCACATCAGCAGGGAAATCGGCAGCGTTGTCATAGGCGCCGATCTTGCTCGGCAACTGGCCGCTGACCAGGGTAAAGCGCGACGGCGCGCACAACGGGCTGTTGCAGTAAGCGGCGTCGAACACCACACCTTGTTCGGCGAGGCGGGAAAGATTCGGCAGTTTGATTGGCGACGGCCCGTAGAACGGCAACATTGGCGCGGCCATCTGATCGGCCATGATGAAAAGAATATTCTTGCGCTTCATGTGATCGCGGCATTCCATAGTGAATATTTATGCGACATTGCTGCGATCGAGCATGGAGTCCATGCTATGTCGGGTAAAGCCCGTGACGGGTAATGACTAGGATAAGCACAGCTTATGTATGAAGCCCTTGGTGAGCTGTCGCTCGACCTATTGCGTGCTTTCGAGGCCGCGGCCCGGCAGCGCAGTTTCACTGCGGCGGCGGTCGAGCTCGGCACCACACAACCGGCGATCAGTCAGCAGATCAAACGGCTGGAGGAACAGCTCGGCACACGCCTGTTTGATCGCATCTACCGGGGCATTGAGCTGACTGAAGTTGGCGTCATTCTGTTCGAGCAAGTTAGCCTTGGTTTACAGAACATCGACGCAGGATTGAGCGCAATCAGCGCACAGCAGCAACATGAAGTCCTGCAAGTCGCCACCGATTTCGCCTTCGCCGCGTATTGGCTGATGCCACGCCTGCACCGCTTCCACGAAGCCAATCCACACGTCGATGTCAGCCTGGTCACCAGCGAACGCAACCACAACATGCTGCGCACCGACATCGACGTCGCCATCCTGTTTGGCGATGGTCGCTTTAAACAGGGTGAAAGCCATTGGCTGTTCAGCGAAGAAGTGTTCCCGGTGTGCAGCCCGCAATTGCTCAAGGATCGTCCGACGCCCCTCGGTGCTCAGGCCTTGCTGGAATTGCCGCTGTTGCACCTGCGCGGTGAAAACAGCAGCAACTGGTTTGACTGGAGTGGTCTGTTTCGCGAGTTGGGCATCAGCACGCCGCCGGCCCCGGGGCAGTTGCGATTCGACAATTACACGCTGTTGATTCAAGCGGCGATCGGCGGCCAAGGCGTGGCAATTGGCTGGCGGCACCTTGTGGATAACTTGCTGACCCAGGGTTTGTTGTGTCGGCCGATTGCTGAAACGACGCTGTCGCAGTTGGGCTATTACGTGGTGCTGCCACAACGCAAACGGCGTGGGGTGTTGATTCAGCAGTTTGTGGATTGGTTGATGGAGGAGCAGGCGAGCAGCGCCGAATCGTTGGCAGGGCTGGCGCTGCCTTCGATTGCGGTCTGAAAACCAGAAGATCGCAGCCTGCGACAACTACAGGGGGTTGGCGGCGACAAAATTCACATGCTGACCCACGTGCAAATTCAGCCGCAGTTCATCGGCAATCCCCACCGCCACCCGATTGAGCCGTTCCAGTGGCTCCGCCAATCCCGGTTCCAGATTGCCGCCAACCTGACTGAAATGCTCAATCGTCAGCCCGGCCACGCCATGCGGCGCGTTGACCAGCGTCCAGTGCAGCGGGCTGCTTTGCAGGGCTTCGCGGATTTCTTCGGCGGCGTGGCGTTGCAGGCGATCGTCCAGTTCCGGTTCGTCGAGCACCGAGAACTCTCCTACCAAAAACAGCCGCGAAACATTCGCCGCTTGCAGGCCGTCGACCAAAGCATCTACGGCAAGTACCTGCTCCACCGGCCCGAGCACCACTGAGCGTTCAACGTGGTCGCTACTGAACGGCAACCCCGGCGCATCCAATAAACAGATGACCGCCGAACTGCCTGCCACACTTTGATTGACCCGCTCGGAATCGAACAGATCACCGCTTTTCGTACGTAGACCCGGACGCGGCGCGAGCGCGGTGAGGTCGTCGAGGATGGCGATGACTTCGTGCTGGCGACGCAGCAACTCAGCCATCAACGCACCGCCCAGGCTACTCATGGCACCATAGAGCACCACTTTTACCGCCGGGGTTTCGGCATTTTTCATGGCTGATCCCTTTTGTTATCCCTTGTATGGCGTGTGACATACGGGTAACGCCGAGGGTTCGAACCGATTCAGAGGCTTTCAGATGCAAGCGATCAAGGGTTATCACGCCCACGTCTATTTCGACGTCAGCACCATTGAGCAAGCGCGGACATTGTGCGAGCAGGCGGCGCAGTTGTTTCCGTTGAAAATGGGCCGCGTCCACGAACGCCCGGTCGGCCCGCACCCGGACTGGAGCTGCCAGTTGGCCTTCGGCCCTGAGCTGATCAGCGACGTGTTGCCGTGGTTGGCGCTGAACCGCAAAGGCTTGGTGGTGTTCCTGCACCCGGACACCGGCGATGATTTGCTCGATCACACCGAGCACGCAATCTGGATGGGGGCGATACGGCCGCTGGATCTGTCTATTTTTTGATCAGATCGTCTCTTCGGGTTCGCCCGGCAGGTTTTCGTCCAGATGCAGCCAGGGCAACTGGCTGTCCGTCCAGATATGCCGCTCGGCCGGCGCCAGCTCCGGGTGATCCAGCGTGGCGATGGTGACGTCGATGCTTTCAGGGCTGAGCAACGTCACCAGGGCCAATTGCGCGCCGCAGTTCGGGCAGAAGAACCGCGTGCAACTGTCCGATGAGTGATAGCGCGACGGCGTCCCCGCCAACCATTGGAAGTGCGCTGCTGGCACGCTGATCCACGTCGTGACAATCCCGCCGCTGACCTTGCGGCAGATCGAACAATGACAGTGGGCGATGTCATGCAGCGCGCCGCTGAACTGATAGCGAATATGTCGGCAATGGCAGCCGCCGCTGTGTGATTCGTGCATCTGCATCACTCCCCTCCCCCGTTTTTGTTGACTCTAGCCGTATCCGACGATCGGGTGACCGTTCATTCAAAGCTTTCTCCAGCGAAAGCTGGCTGAAAGCTTCCCCGATTAGGATCGCCCCACCTCCGGCAACAGACCGGTTGGCCATGCGTGTGATTCCTCGCCCGTGCGGCCCAATTAACAACAACAATGGTGATCTGATGTCCTCTGCAACCCGCCTCCTCGCTGTCACTCCGCCCGTACGTCTCGTGCTTCCCGTTCTGCGCTGATCTCACCCCGATCCGCTCACTCAACTAGTCGCGCTACGCCTGGAGTATTCCCATGCTGACTTTCCTTGGCTTCGCCATGGTCATCACGTTCATGTTCCTGATCATGACCAAGCGCCTGTCTGCGCTGATCGCTCTGATCATCATCCCGATCCTGTTTGCCCTGTTCGGCGGTTTTGCGCCGAAGATCGGCCCGATGATGCTCGAAGGCATTACCAAGCTCGCGCCGACCGGCGTGATGCTGATGTTCGCCATTCTGTACTTTGCGTTGATGATCGACTCCGGCCTGTTCGACCCGGCCGTGCGCAAAATCCTCAAACTGGTCAAGGGCGACCCGTTGAAAGTTTCGGTCGGTACCGCCGTGCTGGCGCTCGTCGTTTCCCTTGATGGTGACGGCGCGACCACTTATATGATCTGCGTGGCCGCCATGCTGCCGCTGTACAGCCGCATCGGCATGAGCCCGCGGATCATGGCCGGCCTGATCATTCTCGCCGGTGGCGTGATGAACATGACCCCGTGGGGCGGCCCGACGGCCCGTGCCGCGAGTGCGCTGCATGTCGACCCGTCGGATATTTTCGTGCCGATGATTCCAGCCATGGCTGCCGGTGTGGTGGCGATCCTGCTGATTGCCTACTTCTACGGCAAACGTGAGCGTGCGCGTCTGGGTGAGCTGCACCTGATCGGCGATGAGATCGATCACAGCGAAATCAGCGTGTCGCAGTTCCCGGATGCGCGTCGTCCGAAACTGATCTGGTTCAACGGCCTGCTGACCCTGGCGTTGATGTGCACCCTGATCGGCGGCCTCTTGCCGCTGCCAGTGCTGTTCATGGTGGCGTTCAGTATTGCGATGATCGTCAACTACCCTTGCCTGCAACAGCAGAAGGATCGTGTCGCGGCCCACGCCGGCAGCGTGCTGTCAGTGGTCAGTCTGATTTTCGCCGCCGGTATCTTCACCGGTATCCTCTCCGGAACAGGCATGGTCGACGCCATGTCGAAAAGTCTGCTGGCAGTGATCCCTGATTTCCTTGGCCCGTACCTGGCGGTGATCACGGCGCTGGTGAGCATGCCGTTCACGTTCTTCATGTCGAACGACGCGTTCTACTACGGCGTGTTGCCGGTGCTCTCCGAAGCGGCCAGCCATTACGGAATCACCGCGGTGGAAATGGCCCGTGCCTCGATCGTCGGTCAGCCCGTCCACTTGCTCAGCCCGTTGGTTCCATCGACTTACCTGCTGGTGGCGCTGGCCGGCATCGAGTTCGGTGACCATCAACGCTTTACCCTGAAATGGGCAGTCCTGGTCTGCCTTTGCATATTGGTGGCTGCCTTGCTGTTGGGGACTTTCCCGCTGTTCAGCACTTTGTAACGGCATCAACCGACCAAAACGCCAGCGGCTTGCTGGCGTCCTGGTTTAACAAACGCTTAAAGGAATACACATGGAATGGCTGACCAACCCTGAAATCTGGGTTGCCTTCTTCACCCTGACTGCCCTGGAAATCGTCCTCGGCATCGATAACATCATCATGATTTCGATCCTGGTCAGCCGCATGCCCAAACACATGCAGCAGCGCACCCGGATCTTCGGTCTTGGCCTGGCCATGATCACCCGGATCATGTTGCTGCTGTCGATCACCTGGGTCATGCGCCTCACCGCCGATCTGTTCGAAGTGTTTGGCCAAGGCATTTCCGGCCGTGACCTGATTCTGTTCTTCGGTGGTCTGTTCCTGCTGTGGAAGAGCTCGCAGGAGATGTACCACGCACTGGAAGGCGAAGACGAAAGCGACGACTCGCCAGGCGGCAAGGGCGGCAACTTCCTCTACACCATCATCCAGATCGCGATCATCGACATCGTTTTCTCGCTGGACTCGGTGATCACTGCCGTGGGTATGGTTTCCCACGTGCCGGTGATGGTCGCGGCGATTATCGTCGCAGTGCTGGTGATGATGCTGGCCTCGGGCAAGATCAGCGAATTCATCGACAAGCACCCGTCGCTGAAGATGCTCGCGCTGTCGTTCCTGCTGGTGGTGGGTACCGTGCTGATTGCCGAGTCGTTCGACGTGCACGTGCCGAAGGGCTACGTCTACTTCGCGATGGCGTTCTCGCTGGCCGTGGAAGCGATCAACATCAAGCTGCGCGGCGCGATGGCCAAGAAGAAAAAGCAGCAGGATCCGGTAAAACTGCGCAAGGACATTCCGGGCCAGTAATCGGGATAGCCGCAAATACAAAACCTGTGGGAGTTGGCTTGCCAGTCTCCCACAGGTTTTTTGTACCAGCGAAAACCTGTGGCGAGGGGATTTATCCCCGATGGATTGCGCAGCAGTCCCCTGCTTCTAGCTTCAACTACGGGGCCGCTGCGCGACCCATCGGGGATAAATCCCCTCGCCACAGGATCATTGGCACATTCGAAAGCGGGGCTGTGATTCAGAGGGGCATGAAGCGCTTTTCATGACAGTTTTGTTTCAATCGACTCTTTAGCTGTGCAATGCTGGCGCCCAGACCGTTAGCCAACTACAGCTTAAGTATCAGAACGTAGAAACCGCGCGGTACCGTCAACTTGCCCCTCTGGGGCGCTGCTATTACAGGGGGTCTGCATGCTCACCCTGCTCAATCTGCTTTCCGCCGTCGCCCTGCTGATCTGGGGCACGCACATCGTCCGAACCGGCATCCTGCGGGTGTACGGCACTAACCTGCGCCATGTGATTGGCCAGAACATGTCCAAGCGCTGGCTCGCGTTCGTCGCCGGCATCCTTGTCACAGCCATGGTGCAGAGCAGCAACGCCACCGCCATGCTCGTCACTTCCTTCGTCGGCCAGGGCCTGATGGCGCTGACCCCGGCGCTGGCAACCATGCTCGGCGCCGACGTCGGTACCGCGCTGATGGCGCGGGTGCTGACGTTCGACCTGTCGTGGCTGTCGCCGCTGTTGATTTTCCTCGGGGTGATTTTCTTTCTGTCGCGCAAACAGACGCGGCTCGGGCAGATGGGCCGGGTGTCCATCGGGCTCGGGCTGATCATTCTGGCGCTGCAACTGATTGTCGAAGCGGCGGCGCCGATCACCCACGCTCAAGGGGTGAAGGTGATTTTCGCCTCGCTGACCGGCGACATCCTCCTCGACGCCTTGGTCGGCGCGCTGTTCGCGATGATTTCCTACTCCAGCCTCGCCGCCGTGCTGCTCACCGCGACGCTGGCCGGCGCGGCGGTGATCAGCCTGCCAGTGGCGATTGGCCTGGTGATTGGTGCCAACATCGGCAGCGGCGTGCTGGCGTTCATGAGCACCAGCATGCAGAACGCCGCTGGCCGGCAAGTGGCGCTGGGCAGTCTGTTGTACAAACTGATCGGCCTGCTGCTGATCATCCCGGTGCTCGACCCGCTGGTGCACTGGATCGACAGCCTCGATTTCAGCCCGCAGGAAATGGTCATCGGCTTCCATCTGCTCTACAACACCGCGCGCTGTCTGATTCTGCTGCCTTCGGTAGGGCCGATGGCGCGACTCTGTGCCTGGCTGTTGCCGGAGCGCCCGGAGGTCAACGGCACCGCCAAACCACGCCATCTCGACGCCACCGCGCTGGTCACGCCAAGCCTGGCGTTGGCCAACGCCGCGCGGGAAACCCTGCGCATGGGCGACCTGCTCGACAACATGCTCGACGCCACCCTCGATGTGTTGCGCGGCAAGCAGACCGCCATTACTCAGGAAATGCGCCGGCTGACCGACGACGTCGAAGCGCTGTACAGCGCGATCAAGCTGTATCTGGCGCAAATGCCCCGCGAAGATCTCGGCGAACAGGACAGTCGGCGCTGGGCGGAAATCATCGAGCTGGCGATCAACCTGAAACTGGCCAGCGATCTGATCGAACGCATGTTGCGCAAGATCCAGCAGCAGAAAACTTCGCAGCGTCGCTCGTTTTCCGAAGAAGGTCTGGAAGACCTTGCCGGGCTGCACCAGCAATTGATCGCCAACCTGCGTCTGGGGTTGTCGGTGTTCCTCAGCGGCGACCCGGAAAGCGCTCGGCAGTTGCTGCGCGAAAAACGCCGTTTTCGCGCGCAGGAACGCCGTTTGGCGCACGCGCATGTCAGCCGTTTGCAACGCAAGATCGTGCAGAGTATCGAGACCAGTTCGCTGCACCTTGAGCTGATTGCCGACATGAAGCGGCTTAATTCGCTGTTTTGCAGCAGTGCTTATGTGGTGCTGGAAACGGCGGACACCGGGGCATTGGCGGCGGATGATATTGCCGACATCACGCATTCGCCTTGAACGTCTGGGGCTGTGGTCAGTCAGTAACATTGATTCAGGCTTAAGACCTTCGCGAGCAGGCTCGCTCCCACATTTGAATGCATGTCCCTGTGGGAGCGAGCCTGCTCGCGAATGGCGGTCTGAATAGCGACACGGATCTCCAAATCAGCCGTATGGAAGCCTGTTATGCGTTGCCTGTTGTTCGCCTGTCTGTTGCTCGGTTCCCTGCCCGCCCTTGCCCTGGATCGTTTTCAGGTCGAAGGCTATGCATTGCCCAACGGTTTGCAGTTGCTGCTCAAACCCGGCACTGAGCGCGGGCATGTGGCGATCCGGTTGGTGGTCGGCGTTGGCCTGGACGATTTCGATTGCGATGAAAAAGAGCTGCCGCATCTGCTCGAACACTTGCTGTTCAGCGGCATCGACGCGACGGGCGAAGGAGGTCTGGAAGAACGCATGCAGGCCCTCGGCGGCGACTGGAACGCGTTCACCAGCAATGCCGACACCACGTTCGTCATCGAGGCCCCGGCGAAAAACCAGCGCAAAGTGCTGGATCTGCTGCTTGATCTGTTGACCCAGACACGCATCGACGACAACGCGATCAACGCCGCCAAGCGCGTGGTCGAGCGCGAAGACGGCGGCCATTACACGCGCCTGCAACGCTTTCTCGACCGTCAGGATCTCGGCCACACGGCGAGCAATCAACTCGCCGTCGAGCTGGGCCTGAAATGCCCGCAACGCGCCGAGGTTGGCCATCTGACCCAGGCGCAACTGGAGAAGGTGCGCAAGGCCTGGTACGCACCAAACAACATGACCCTGATTGTCGTCGGTGAACTCGACAAATTGCTGCCGGCCTATCTGGAACGCACTTGGGGCGCGCTCGAAGCCGTCGAGCCGAGCGAGCATCGGCCGTTGCCGGACATTCGCACCAGCGCTGCCCACGAACGCACCCTCACCCGCGGTTTCATTGGCGATAGCGCCAAGCTGCACTGGCTGGTGCCGGAACCGGTGCTGGACGATCAGTACGACGAGACGTTCGACATTCTCAAGGACTATCTCGACTGGGCCCTGTACCGGCAGATTCGCCTGAACCACGGTTTGTCGTATGGGCCGTGGGCCGAGCGTGAAGTGTTTGGCGGCGTTGGCTTCATGAGCCTGAATGCCGACCTGGATCGTGATGATGTCGACGAAGCCATTCAGGTGCTGGAAGACCTCAAGGCTGATCTGCTGAAAAACGGCCTCGACCCGGACACCTTCGCGCGGATCAAACAGGCCTCTATCGCCCATCAGGCCTGGGCGGTGCAAGGCAACAGCGCAATGGCCGATTACTACTGGAGTGCGCTCGGCGACTACGAGGACGGCCGCTTTGCCAACCCGGCGCGGGAGCTGCAAGGCGTGACGCTGGAAGCGGCGAACAAGGCCATGCGCGAGTTGCTGTTGCAGCCGGGGTATTTGCGCATCGAGAAGCCGTTGATCAGTGATGATCAGGTGTTGTGGTTGAGTGCGGGTGGCTTGGGCTTGGTGTTACTGATCCTGGTCGGCTGGCGCCTGCACCGTAAGCGGGGTTGAAGATCAAAAGATCGCAGCCTTCGGCAGCGCCTGCATGGAATACCCATGTTGTGATGATGAGGTCCTTGTGGTGAGGGGATTTATCCCCGTTGGGCTGCGAAGCAGCCCCAAACCCTGCAACTCGATTCATCCAGACAAAACACATTCGCAGGATTTACGACGGCTGCGCCGCCGAACGGGGATAAATCCCCTCGCCACGGGGGCTGGGCGGCGGTAACCTTTCTGGGATTTTTCCTACAGCGTTGTGAACCCCGACATGCCGAAAATACAGCTCCTGATCCAGCGCATCCTCGAACTGATGAAGCGCTATCCGGGGGTCATTGCGCTTGGCGGTTTCATCTCCGGCGTCGGCAGTTTCATCATGGTCGACCGTCAGCAGGGGCTGGCGAGCTGGATCACGGTGATCATGCTGCTCAGCTGGATCTGGCTGATGCTGGAAAACACCCTCACCGGCCTGTTCACCCGCGTGTTCAAACGCGAGATTCCCCAGCCGCTGCTGCGTTACGCGACGCAGATGATCCACCAGGAAAGCCTGTTTTTCGTCCTGCCGTTCTTCTTCATCACCACGACGTGGAACAGCGGCCAGCTCATTTTCACCGGCCTGCTCGGCGTCGCCGCACTGATATCCATCGTCGATCCGCTCTACTACAAATGGCTGGCGCCACGGCGCTGGGCGTTTCTCGCGTTGCACACCCTGACCCTGTTCGCCGCCCTGCTCACTGCGCTGCCGGTGATCATGCACCTGACCACGGCGCAGAGTTTCAAATGGGCGCTGGGCATTGCCGTGCTGTTGTCGTTTCCGAGCCTGGCGTCGATCTTCCCGATCCGCACGGTGCGCAACGCGTTGGCGATTCTCTGCATCACGGTCGGCATCGGTGCGGTCGGCTGGACGCTGCGCTCGTGGGTGCCGCCGGCGACGCTGTGGATGACCGACGTGGCGATCAGCACCGAGTTGCAGGATCGCACCCCCGGCGCCAGCCTCGACACGGTCAGCGCCGAGCAGATCCGCAACGGCGGGCTCTACGCCTATACCGCGATCAACGCGCCGCGCGGGCTCGATGAGCGGATTTATCACGTCTGGCAGTTCAACGGCAAAGAGGTCGACCGTATCGCGCTCGACATCCACGGCGGGCGCAAGGAAGGCTACCGGGCGTGGACGCACAAACAGAACTTCCCCGGCAACCCGGCGGGCAAATGGCAGGTACGGGTATTGACCGAGGACGGTCAGGTGATCGGTGTGCTGCGTTTTGAAGTCACCGACAGCACAGCGATCAAAGAAAAGTAATCCGGTTCGTGCTATTACGTATGCCAGCGTATTTAGCCGAACAAGCACGGAGCTTATGACCAGCAGCTCGATGACGGGCAGTGCCCAACTGGACACATCGACCAGCCCTGCCCGCCTGCGGGTCACGGGGGACTGGACGCTTGCCCATTACGCCGACCTCAAGCAACTGAGCGAAAAGCTTTATGGCCAATACGACGCCAGCACCATTGTCGACCTCAATGGCCTCGGCGCCCTCGACACCGCCGGCGCCTCGTTGCTGGTCGAACTGCTCGGTTCCGAGCGCCTCGGCCAATCCGCCGAACACCCCGACTGCACTCTGACCTCCGCCGACCGCGCGCTGCTGCACACCGTGTACTGCTCGATGAGCGACTTTTGCGTGCCGATCAAGGAGCCGGAAATCAGCGTCAGCGTGCAGTTGCTCACGCGCATCGGCCGCGCCGTCGACACGGTTTGGCAAGACACCCTGCAATTGCTCGGTTTCGTCGGCCTGATTCTGGAAACCATCGCTCGCAGCCTGTTCCGGCCCAAGCGCTGGCGCATCACCCCGATGATCGCGCACATCGAACAGACTGGCCTCGACGCCGCGCCGATCGTGGCGTTGCTGACTTTTCTGGTGGGCGCGGTGGTGGCGTTTCTCGGCGCGACGGTGCTGGCCAGTTTCGGCGCGACGATTTTTACCGTGGACCTGGTGGGCTTCTCGTTCCTGCGCGAATTCGGCGTGCTGTTGACGGCGATCCTCATGGCCGGACGCACCGCCAGTGCCTTCACCGCGCAGATCGGCTCGATGAAGGCTAACGAAGAAATCGACGCCATTCGCACCCTTGGCCTCGACCCGATGGAGCTGCTGGTGGTGCCGCGCGTGCTGGCGATGCTGGTGGCGTTGCCGATGCTGACATTCCTGGCGATGCTCTGCGGGATCATCGGTGGCGGCGTGGTCTGCGCGGTGTCGCTGGGGATTTCGCCGGCGATGTTCCTGTCGCTGCTGCAAAGCGACATCGGTGTTCAGCATTTTCTGGTCGGATTGGTGAAAGCGCCGATCTTCGCCTTCATCATCGCCGCGATTGGTTGTCTGGAAGGTTTCAAGGTCAGCGGCAGTGCCGAATCGGTCGGCGCGCACACGACTTCTGCCGTGGTGCAGTCGATTTTCGTGGTGATCGTGCTCGACGCGGTGGCCGCACTGTTCTTCATGGAGATGGGCTGGTGAGTCGTCTACCCCGCGCGCCCTCGGAGGCGGTGATCGAAGTCCGTGGCCTGTGCAATCGCTTCGGCAGCCAGAGCGTGCACGAAAACCTCGATCTGGATTTGTACAAGGGCGAAATCCTCGCCGTGGTCGGCGGCTCCGGCAGCGGTAAATCGGTGCTGTTGCGCAGCATTGTCGGTCTGCGCCGACCCAGCGAAGGCATCGTCAAAGTGTTCGGCAAGAACCTGCCGAGCCTGTCCGAGCATGAGCGCTCGCTGGTTGAACGCCGCTTCGGCGTGTTGTTTCAGAAAGGCGCGCTGTTCTCGTCGTTGACGGTGACCGAGAACGTCGCCCTGCCCCTCATCGAACACGCCGGCCTCAGCCGCAACGACGCCGAGCACTTGGCCGCTGTGAAGCTGGCGCTGGCCGGGTTGCCGCTGTCGGCTGCGGATAAATACCCGTCGTCGCTCTCCGGCGGCATGATCAAACGTGCCGCACTGGCCCGTGCTCTGGCGCTGGATCCGGACATCCTGTTTCTCGACGAACCCACCGCCGGCCTCGATCCGATTGGCGCGGCGCAGTTCGATCAATTGATCCTGACCCTGCGCGATGCGCTCGGCCTCAGCGTGTTTCTGGTGACCCACGACCTCGACACGCTCTACACCCTCACCGACCGTGTGGCCGTGCTGGCGCAGAAAAAAGTGCTGGTCGCCGGCCCCATCGACGTCGTTTCGGAAACCGACGACGCGTGGATTCACGAATACTTCCACGGCCCGCGCGGCCGCTCGGCGCTGGACGCCGCCAAATTGCTCAACGAGGTCTGACATGGAAACCCGAGCGCATCATGTGTTGATCGGCCTGTTCACGGTGATTGTGGTGGCAGGCGCCTTGCTCTTCGGTCTATTTCTGGCCAAGTCCAGTGTCGACACCGAGTTCAAGGACTACGAGATTGTCTTCAGCGAAGCGGTCAGTGGTTTGTCCAAGGGCAGCCCGGTGCAGTACAGCGGGATCAAGGTCGGCGACGTGGTCACCCTGCGTCTCGATCCGAAAGACCCTCGGCGGGTGCTGGCGCGGATTCGTCTGGCCGGTGATACGCCGGTCAAGGAAGACACCCAGGCCAAACTGGCGCTGGCCGGGATCACCGGCACCTCGATCATCCAGCTTAGCGGTGGCACGCCAGACAGCCCGCAACTCAAGGGGCACGATGGCAATCTGCCGATCATCGTCGCTGCGCCCTCACCTATTTCACGGCTGCTCAATGACAGCAATGATTTGATGAGCGGCATCAGTTCTTTGCTGGGCAACGCCAATCAGATGTTCTCCGCCGAGAACGTCGAGCGCGTGAGCAAGACTCTGGCGCATCTGGAGCAGACCACCGGCTCGATCAATGATCAGCGCGGCGATCTGCGTCAGGCCATGCAGCAACTGGCGGCAGTTGGCAAACAGGCCGGGAGCATGCTCGAACAGACTTCGGCGCTGATGCGCAACGCCAACGGCCTGCTCAACGATCAGGGCAAACAGGCGCTGGGCAGTGCCGAGCAGGCAATGAAATCGCTGGAACAGAGCAGCGCCACGATCAATGCCTTGCTGAGCAAGAACCAGAACTCCCTCGACAACGGCATGCAGGGCCTCAATGGCCTGGCCCCGGCGATTCGCGAACTGCGCGAAACCCTGACTTCGCTGCGCGCCATTTCTCAACGTCTGGAGGCCAACCCCAGCGGTTACCTGCTGGGCAGTGACAAGAACAAGGAGTTCACACCATGAAGCTGACTCACCTCGCCCTCCTCGCTGGTATCACGTTGCTGGGTTCGTGCTCGATCCTGCCGAAGTCTGAGCCATCGGACGTCTATCGCTTGCCGGCCGCCCAGGCGCCCGCCTCGGCCAGTTCGGCGTCGACTCAGCATTGGTCGCTGCGCTTGAACAAATTGCAGGCCAGCGAAGCGCTGAACCGGCCGAACATCGCCGTGATTCCACAGGGCGACGTGATCAGCAGCTACAAGGCTTCGCGCTGGAGCGATCCGGCGCCGGTGCTGGTGCGCAATCGCTTGCTGGACGGGTTTGCGCGTGATGGTCGGGTGACGTTGCTGAGCACCGACGACAGCAACTTTGCCGCGGATCTGGAACTGGGCGGCAGCTTGCAGGCGTTTCAGACTGAATATCAGGGCACGCAGGCCAGCGTTGTGGTGCGGGTCGATGCGCTGTTGGTGCGCGGTTATGACCAGCGGATTCTCGCCAGCCGGCGCTTTGAAGAGCGCCAGCCGCTGAATGATGTGCAGGTGCCTGCGGTAGTCGCCGGGTTTGGCCAGGCCAGTGATCGCCTGACCGCGAAGGTCGTGGCCTGGGCCGTCGACCAAGGCCAGAAACTCGCCCCGCAGAACCCCTGATTCACCACAATCCCTGTAGGAGTGAGCCTGCTTGCGATAGCTGAGTGACAGTCGCCGATGATAGTGACTGATAGACCGCTATCGCGAGCAGGCTCGCTCCCACATTGGATATTTGTTTAGCCGAAGAACCAGTAGCAGACGGCGATAGCGCCGACGACACCGGCAAACTCCGCCAGCAGCGCACAACCCACGGCATGCCGCGCCCGCTGAATGCCCACCGCGCCGAAGTACACCGCCAACACATAGAACGTCGTCTCGGTACTGCCCTGCACCGTCGCCGCGACCAGTGCCGGGAAGCTGTCGACGCCCGAGGTCTTCATGGTTTCAATCAGCATCGCCCGCGCGGCGCTGCCGGAGAACGGTTTGACCATCGCCGTCGGCAACGCATCGACGAACCGCGTGTCCCAACCGGCCCACTCGACCAGATGGCGAATGCCTTCAAGGCCGAAGTCCAGTGCGCCTGATGCACGCAGCACGCCGACCGCACACAGCATCGCGACCAGATAGGGCAGCAGGTTCTTGGCGACGTCGAAGCCTTCCTTCGCGCCCTCGACGAATGCTTCGTAGACCTTCACTTTGCGTAAGGCACCGATCAGCAGAAACAGCATGATCAGCCCGAACAGCGTGAGGTTGCCGAGGATCGACGAAAGTCCCGCCAGCGCCGTGGCCGACATCGTCGCCAGCAGCGCCATGAAACCACCGAGGACGAGGGCGCCGGGAATCAGATACGCCAGCACCACCGGATCCCAGATCCGCAGGCGCTGCATGAACGCCACCGAAAGGAAGCCGACGATGGTCGAGCAACTGGTCGCCAGCAGAATCGGCAGGAACACCAGTGTCGGGTCCGGCGCGCCTTGCTGAGCGCGGTACATGAAGATCGTCACCGGCAGCAGGGTCAGCGAGGAGGCGTTGAGCACCAGAAAGAGGATTTGTGCGTTGCTGGCGACGGTGGCGCTGGGATTGAGTTCTTGCAGCGCCTTCATGGCTTTCAGGCCGATTGGCGTGGCGGCGTTGTCCAGGCCCAGACCGTTGGCGGCAAAGTTCAGGGTGATCAGGCCGAGGGCCGGGTGACCGGGCGGCACCTCAGGCATCAGCCGCAGGAACAGCGGCCCGAGAACCTTGGCCAGCCATTCGACGATCCCGGCTTTCTCGGCAATGCGCAGAAAGCCCAGCCACAGGGTGAGGGTGCCGAACAACAGCACCATGACTTCGACCGAGAGCTTGGCCATGGCGAATATGCTTTCCACCATCGCCGCAAAAATCCCGGCGTTGCCGCCGATCAGCCACTGCGCCAGCGCCGACACGGCTGCCACGATGAAGAAGCCAAGCCACAGGCCATTAAGCATCAGTCAAATCCCCCGAAGAATGCGGCGAATGATAGCGGGGTGGCCAGAAACGACAAACCCCGGATTTCTCCGGGGTTTGTCTGTGCATCACTTGCGGTCTGACTCAACCCACTGTGGGAGCGAGCCTGCTCGCGAAAGCGTCCTGCCAGTCACATCAATGCTCAATGACATACCGCCTTCGCGAGCAGGCTCGCTCCCACAGAAAAGCCAATCCCACAATGTTCAGCAATCAGTTCTTGGAAATCTCGCCAGCCGGCAGTTTTTCCTTGCTGCGCCAGTGCGGCAGGGAGTTCCAGTAGCGCTCGCCCTTGGCGTCGTCGTACATGCCTTCCCAACGCGAGATGACCAGCACGGCCAAGGCGTTACCGATCACGTTCAGGGCGGTACGCGCCATGTCCATGACACGGTCGACACCAGCGATGAACGCCAGACCTTCCAGCGGGATACCCACGCTGCCCAGAGTGGCCAACAGCACCACGAAGGACACGCCCGGCACGCCGGCGATGCCTTTGGAGGTGACCATCAGGGTCAGTACCAACAGCAGTTGCTGGCTGATCGACAGGTCGATGCCGTACAGCTGGGCAATGAAGATTGCCGCGATCGACTGGTACAGGGTCGAACCGTCGAGGTTGAACGAGTAACCGGTCGGTACCACGAAGCTGCAGATGGCTTTCGGCGCGCCGTAGGCTTCCATCTTCTCGATCACGCGCGGCAGCACGGTTTCCGAGGAGGCGGTGGAGTAGGCCAGCACCAGCTCATCCTTGAAGATGCGCATCAGCTTGAACACCGAGAAACCGAACATCTTGGCGATCAGGCCCAACACCACGAAAGCGAAGAAGGCGATGGCGAAGTAAACCAGCACCACCAGTTTGGCCAGCGGCAGCAAGGAGGCGAAACCGAAGTTGGCCACGGTCACCGCGATCAAAGCGAAAACGCCGATAGGCGCGTAGTTCATGATCATGTGGGTGACTTTGAACATGCTTTCCGAGACGCCCTGGAACATCTTCACCAGCGGCTCGCGCAGGTCCGATTGCAGGCTCGACAGACCGAGGCCGAACAATACGGAGAAGAAGATGATCGGCAGCATTTCGCCGCGGGCCATGGCCGCGAAGATGTTCGAAGGGATCAGGTTGAGAATGGTCTCGACGAACGCGTGCTCATGCTGAACCTCGGCGGCCGTCGCCTGGTACTTGGAAATATCCACAGTACCCAGGGTGCTCATGTCGATGCCGGTGCCCGGATGAACCACGTTGGCCAGGACCAGACCGACCAAAATGGCGATGGTGGTGACGATTTCGAAGTAGATGATGGTCTTCAGGCCGATGCGGCCCAGTTTCTTGGCGTCGCCCACGCCGGCGATGCCGACGATCAGGGAGGAGATGACGATCGGGATCACGATCATCTTGATCAGACGGATAAAGATATCGCCTGCCGGTTGCAAGACGTTGCTGATCCACCAGGCCTTCTCGGCACTGAAGTGGTTGAGCAACGCACCAATTGCAATACCCAAAACCAGACCGATGAGGATCTGCCAGGCGAGGCTAATTTTTGCCTTCTTCATTATCTTTACCCTTACTTGCGTTTGACTCAGGCACATGCAGGAACTGGAACGCTTTCTAGCGGAAAAGTTTGTGCATCTGCCTCCGTATAAGGTGCCCCGAAGCGCGTATTTACGGCTCTTCGGCAGGCGAAAAAAGGCGCAACTATTCCGATGCAAGGTTGCGCCGTCTAATGCCGTAAACGCCTACCCTATGCCGAATCGGCATGAGCTTTTTTAAATGAAACTGGCGTCCCAACCGGTTCGATTGTGACATTTCGGCCGGCATAAGTGCCGTGAACCGGCCATCACAGCGAAGGTTGGTTGTTTTTTGAACGAGAAAAATCGACAGGAAATTAAGAAAAAGCTTACGTGAGAAGACTAGAAGTCCCACTGTTTAAAGGGTCTCTTTGTCGATATACGGTCGCCGTGAAACACCGCGTAATGTTTTCGCGCGCAGTGTCGACGATAAAAAGGATGAGCTGAACGCTCTGGATCAATGTTTTGATCGATTGAAAGCTCAGCGCAGATCCGTCGAACCACTGAGGGTCGGCGAACCTGCGGCGCAGCTTTTTTACTTGCCCTGACCCGGCCCTTGCGCAGGCACTCCCTGTACCCGTAGGTCACTCCGACCCTGTTACAGTCAGAACGTCCCGGCCCCTTGGTCATGCGCCGACCCTCCTCGGATCGGCGCAATGGAAGGCAGCAGGGCTGCTGCCTTCATGTTCAATACCATTTAGGATCTTTCTTCAGCGTTTCCATCAGCAGATTCTGCATGCCCTCATTCGGCTTGCCGAGGAAGCGGTAGGTGGCATGTCGCGTTGGCGACTTGTCGGCCGGCAATCCTTCGGGCACATCGACGAGCATGGCGTAAGCGTCTTTCTTGTCGAAGCTGAACGCAACGATCAAGCGGTGGTTCAGGCACTTGTCCGCAGATTCGCAGAGAGGGCCGACCAGATACTTGTCGCCATCTTCAGTCACGGCATTCATCTGTTGGTCCGGCGTACCGGAAAGGTTCATCACCCATTCCGGCAGGCGTTCTTCCTTCTTCACCACGCCTTCCCAGGTTTCCCTGTACTGCGGGTCCGAACTCAACAGTTCATTGACCCGCGCCTGGCCATCGTTGGCCGCCATCGCCATGGCACTACCGCCCAGAAGCAGGGCGGCTGCCAGTGTCTTTAACGCACTCATCGTTAACCTCGGCCGCGACGGCCAAAGAAGAAGGAAGCGATGAACATCACCAGGAACACGACAAAGAGAATCTTGGCGATACCCGTGGCGGTGCCCGCGATACCACCGAAGCCCAGTACTGCAGCGATGATGGCAATGATCAAGAATGTAATTGCCCAGCTCAACATGGTGATTCTCCTTACTTCTCTATTTAGGGGTGTTGCGTGTTCCGGCGCGTCGCGCCCGAATCCGTTTAATCAATTAGAAGACCCAGCGCTCTTCACGTGGCAGTTGATCCAGTGGCTGCGCCTGATCGACGTCCACCATGCGCATCGAGAGGCTTTCTGCCTGGCTGCTGCTGACGGCGCTGAAGTGCGTTTGCGTGTTGTGCTGAACCGAGATCAGCGGCTCTGGCTGCTGGCTGTTTTCCCAGCGCAGGTATTGCTGGCACGCGATCAGGGTGATCAACAGCGCAAGTACGCCAAACAGACTTTGCTGGATGAGCAGTGGCGAGATACGCACTTGGGCGGCACGTTGGCGAGTCATCCTGGGTTCCTCACTCTTATTCGGTTGGGGCAGTTCTGATCTGCCCGGGCTGAATAAGCTATTGCAGCCTGCATGCCAGTTTTTTGATTGAAAAATATTCAATAAAATCAATTACTTACGAGCTAGTAAAAAATAGATCGCGACGCATCCTGCACGATGGCTCATACAGGGTCGTGCGGATTGCACGATTATTTCGTAGCAGATTTGATTCTTACGGAATTGAGAGCGGGTCGCGGATGTCAGAAAAGTACGCAGGTAAAGCCCTGCAAACCGCTGATTGTTTAAAAAACCAACAAAATCAACGTATTGGCCGTAATGGCAGGAGAGAGCTACCTTCCTATGGCTGGCTTCGTTCAGAATCAACCATGCAACTTGCCCGATTTTTCCGGGACTAACCTCAGACCAATCACTATGGAGCGTAGGAAAAATGGAATCTGCCACTGAGCATCAAGGCCGCATTCTGCTGGTGGACGATGAGTCCGCCATCCTGCGTACCTTCCGTTATTGCCTCGAAGACGAAGGCTATACGGTGGCCACTGCCAACAGCGCGGCTCAGGCCGACGCACTGCTGCAACGTCAGGTCTTTGATCTGTGCTTTCTTGACCTGCGTCTGGGCGAAGACAACGGCCTCGACGTCCTGGCGCAGATGCGCATTCAGGCGCCGTGGATGCGCGTGGTGATCGTCACCGCGCATTCGGCTGTAGATACCGCCGTGGACGCGATTCAGGCGGGCGCCGCTGATTACCTGGTCAAGCCTTGCAGCCCTGATCAGCTACGTCTGGCCACCGCCAAGCAACTGGAAGTGCGTCAACTGTCGGCGCGTCTCGAAGCGTTGGAAGGCGAGATCCGTAAACCCAAGGACGGTCTCGATTCTCACAGCCCGGCGATGAAAGTCGTGCTGGAAACCGCGCGGCAAGTGGCCGGTACTGACGCCAACATTCTTATCCTCGGCGAATCGGGTACCGGTAAAGGCGAGCTGGCCCGGGCGATTCACGGCTGGAGCAAGCGCGAGAAGAAATCCTGCGTGACCATCAACTGTCCGTCGCTGACGGCGGAATTGATGGAGAGCGAGCTGTTCGGCCACAGTCGCGGTGCGTTTACCGGCGCCAGCGAAAGCACCTTGGGGCGAGTCAATCAGGCGGATGGCGGTACGCTGTTTCTCGACGAGATCGGCGACTTTCCCCTGACGTTGCAGCCTAAGTTGCTGCGTTTTATTCAAGACAAGGAATACGAACGGGTCGGGGATCCGGTGACTCGGCGTGCCGATGTGCGGATTCTGGCGGCGACCAACCTCAATCTCGAGGACATGGTGCGCGACGGTCGTTTCCGTGAAGACCTGCTCTATCGCCTCAACGTCATCACCCTGCACCTGCCGCCACTTCGCGAGCGCGCCGAGGATATCCTTAATCTGGCCGACCGCTTCCTTGCGCGCTTCGTTAAAGAGTACGCGCGTCCGGCGCGGGGCTTCAGTGATGAAGCGCGCGAAGCACTGCTCGGTTATCGCTGGCCGGGCAACATTCGTGAACTGCGCAACGTGGTCGAGCGCGCGAGCATCATCTGCCCGCAGGAGCGTGTGGAGATCAGCCATCTGGGCATGGCCGAGCAACCGGCCAACAATGCGCCAAGAGTCGGTGCAGCGCTAAGTCTGGACGAGTTGGAGAAGGCTCACATCGGCGCGGTACTCGCCACGGCGGGTACGCTGGATCAAGCGGCAAAAACCTTGGGCATCGACGCCTCGACCCTTTATCGCAAGCGCAAGCAGTACAACCTGTGAGTGCCGGGCGATGAAACTGGCGATGAAGTTGCGCACGCGGCTGTTCCTGAGTATCTCCGCATTGATCACCGTGGCCTTGCTCGGGCTGATGCTCGGGTTGGTCAGCGTGATGCAGATGGCCGGTTCGCAGGAAACCCTGGTGCGCAGCAACTTTGTCACCCTCGATCTGGGGCTCAAGCTACGGCAGACACTCGGTGATCAACTGATCCTCATGCTCGCCGAAAAACCTGACCCGGTTGCGTTCGAGGAGTCCAAACAGCATTACTTCAAGCTGCTCGATGAAGGCATTGCCCAAGAACAGCAGGGTGATGGTCGCCAGTACGGTTTCAGTCAGGCCAAGGCCGATTACCTGAGTTTTCTTGAAGCGTTCGACCTGTCCCGGGACCCGGCGACAGCGATGAGCAACGACGCCAACTTCAGGCAGCGTTTCAACACCCTGCGCAACGGCCTGATCACCGAGCACAAGCACGCGCTGGACAACATCAACGCGGTACAACGCGACGCGCGTGATCGGGCGCTGTTGGTCGCCGGCTTGCTGGGGTTGGTGGGACTGGCGGTGTTGATCATCGGTTTCGTTACCGCCCACGGCATCGCTCGGCGCTTCGGTGTGCCCATCGAGGTGTTGGCCAAGGCCGCCGATAACATCGGTCAGGGCAACTATGAAGTGACCCTGCCGATTTCCTCGGCCATGGAAGTAAACCTGTTGTCGCGTCGCTTCGGGCTCATGGCTGAAGCGTTGCGTGAACACCAGGCCACCAACGTCGACGAACTGCTGGCCGGCCAGCAGCGGTTGCAAGCTGTGCTCGACAGCATCGACGATGGCCTGCTGATGATCGATCGCCAAGGGCATCTGGAGCACCTCAACCCAGTGGCTCAGCGCCAGTTAGGTTGGGACGACGATCGGCTGGGTCAGGGCTTGGGCACGGCGTTGCAGCGGCCGGAGCTGGATGCGCAGCTGCAACTGGTGCTGCGTGGCGGCACCCTTGAGCGTGCACCGGAAGACTTGAGCATCGAGGTCGACGGCGAATCCCGTCTGCTGACTTACAGCCTCACACCGGTCAGCCACACCCAAGGCCACATTCTGGGTGCGGTGATGGTATTGCATGACGTAACCGAGCAGCGCGCCTTCGAGCGCGTGCGCAGTGAGTTCGTCTTGCGCGCATCCCACGAGCTGAGGACGCCGGTCACCGGCATGCACATGGCTTTCGGGCTGTTTCGTGAGCGGGCGAAGTTTCCGGCGGATTCGCGCGAGGCCGATCTGCTCGACACGGTGAACGAGGAAATGCAGCGCCTGATGCAGTTGATCAACGACTTGCTCAACTTCTCGCGTTATCAGAACGGTTTGCAGAAACTCACGCTGGCGCCGTGCTCCATTGAAGACTTGCTGGAACAGGCGCAATCGCGTTTTGCCGAGTCGGCGGCGGACAAAGGCATCGCCCTGGACATCGAGGTGCAGGGGCCGCTGCCGCGTTTGCAGGCCGATCAGGCCCAGCTCGACCGCGTCCTCGACAATTTGATCGACAACGCCCTGCGCCATACCGCCCGTGACGGTCAGATCCGTTTGCAGGCGCGGCGCCACGGCGAGCGGGTGATCATCAGCGTTGAAGACAACGGCGAAGGTATTGCCTATGGCCAGCAGGGGCGGATCTTCGAGCCGTTCGTGCAGGTTGGGCGCAAGAAGGGCGGGGCCGGGCTCGGCCTGGCACTGTGCAAGGAAATCGTCCAGCTGCACGGTGGGCGGATGGGTGTTTATTCGCGGCCGGGGCAGGGCACGCAGTTCTATATGGCGCTGGCGGTTTAGGCTTCGTCGTCCAGCCGCCGAGCCGCGAGGCGGCGGCCACGGGTGATCAGTTCAATGAACTGCACCGCGCTCAGCGCATGGGCGAACAACCAGCCCTGACCAAACTTCACGCCTTCGCTGCTGAGCAATTCAGCTTGCGATTCGAGTTCGATGCCTTCGGCAATCACCTTCAAATCCAGTGCCTGCGCCATGTGAATGATGTGCGGAGCGACGCCGCTGCTGGCGGCATCATGGCCGAGCGCGTCGATGAACGCTTTATCGATTTTCAGGCAGTCGACCGGCAGGGTTTGCAGGTAGGCGAGGCTGCAATAACCGGTGCCGAAGTCGTCAATGAGCACTTGATGGCCGACATCGCGCAGCGCTTGCAGGTTTTCCCGCGCGACCACTACATCGATCAAGCCGCGTTCGGTGACTTCAAAGGCAATCTGTCGCGCCGCGACCCGGTGCAACGTCAGCAACCGCGCCATGACCTGGCCAATGCGCGGCACCATCACATCGCAAGCGGCGAGATTGACCGAGATATACAGCTGCGGATTGGCGCGCAGTAGCTGGCCCAGTTGCTCCAGCAAGCGTTGGAGGACGAAGTCGGTCATCTGACGGATCTGTCCGGTGTTTTCCGCCATCGGGATAAACAGGTCGGGGCTGGTCAGCGTACCGTCCGGGCGACGCCAGCGCAGCAGGGCTTCGGCGCCGACGCAGTTGCGGCTGTCGAGGTCGAAGATCGGTTGGTAGAGCACCTGCAATTCGCCTCGACGGATCGCGCCGTGGAGTTCGGCATCCAGCGACTGGCGCTGGCGCACCAGCAGGAAGGTGAGAAAACCGACGATGGCACCGGCCACCAGACAAACCGGGATCATCCACCACCAGATGGCGGGGATGTGCATGCCAGTGCGCGGCGTGATCAGCACCAATTGGTATTCCGGGTTGTCGGTGGGCATACGGTAGATCAACCGGGTATGCGTGACCTGCAAGGCGTTGTGGCTTTTCGGCGGCCAGTGTTCCGCGGGTGGCCAGGTCTGTTCCGTACCCAATACCGGGATGGCTCGGGTGCCATGATCCAGCACCACTAAAAGACTGCTGCCGGGCGACAGATCGACCATGTCGGTCAAATGGCCGCGCGAGGTGGCCACCCGAAAATTGCCCCGACCGAGCATCAGCGCTGCACGGTTTTCATCGGGTTCGGTGGTGGTGTTCAGCCAATAGCTGTAAGTCGGGCCTTTGATGTCCGGCGCGCGGACAACCGATAAGCCTTCCTGACGCGGACGGTTCGAACAGATTCGCGAGGCGTCCATATAAGCGGCTTCATAGACGAAACGATAGTTGAAGGTGACTTGTTGCAGGGTGGCGATCATTTCATCGTCACAACTGCGTAAGGGTTGGGCTTCGAGGTCGTCGAGACTTTCGCGCAACTGGCCGAACAATTGTTCAAGACGAGCGAGGAAACGTTCGCCTTGCGCGTTCATTTCCTGGCTCTCGCTTTGTTCGACCTGACGCATCGCTACAAACAAACCGCCGGCGATCAACAGGCTGGCACTGAGGACAGCCGCGATCATCGCCAAAAACCAGGGGCGATAAAACCAGCTACGCAGCGTCTCTCGGGTAGCAACCATCATGGAATATCCGAAGAGTTACCAATGAGTTATAGCTGCTGATCACGATTTCGCCCTGACCGTCGGGCGGGCGTCATTATTTTGTCTGATTGAGTACCAGCAACAGCGCTGCCGTTTGCGCGTCCGGCGTGCCGTCGAAGCGCGAGGGCCGGAAGTGCATCTGAAAGGCGGCGAGAACATGTCGCGTGGCGACGTCGAGTTCGCCGGTCTGCGGGGTGTCGTAACCCAGGTGTGCCAGCTGCGCCTGGAACCAGCTGATGCTCGGCAGTTCGCTGCTGTTGAACAGCGCTTGCTGACGCGCCACCGCTTGTTCATTCGGCCAGATGCCGAGTCCTTCAGCGGCAAGGCGTTTCCAGGGGAACAACGGTCCCGGATCGAGTTTGCGCAGGGGGGCGATATCGCTGTGACCGATGATGTGGCGGGGGCTGATGCCGTTGCGCTTGCTGATGTCCTTGAGCAGCGCGATCAGTGCTTGAATCTGCGCCTCGCTGTACGGATACCACAGGCGCCCGGTCGGGGTGTCCTTGAAGCCGGGATTGACGATTTCGATGCCGATAGAGCTCGAGTTGAGCCAGGTGCGGCCTTGCCATTGGCTTTCGCCGGCGTGCCAGGCCCGCTGGTTTTCATCCAGCAGTTTGTAGACGGTGCCACGCGTGTCGTCGCCGATCAGGTAGTGGCTGCTGACTTCGCCGTGGGTCAGCAGTTGCAGCGAGCGTTCCAGCGAAGCCGAGGTGTAATGCACGATCACGAACTGGATGCGGCTGTCGTGATTGGCCGAAGGGTGGCTGGTGTCGTAGCGCGGACCGCTGGCACAACCGGCGAGAACGAGCAGGGAGGCGAGAAGGGCAAAGAATTTCATGGCAGAAGGCAGTACACAGAAGACGATAATGCAACAGTGTAACGTACTGCCTGGCGTCTCGACGGCCAGCGGCCGCATTTAAACAAAATGGAACAATTGGCTCAGCCCAGCTCGACCCGATTGCGTCCTGCATTTTTTGCCCGGTACAGCGCCTGATCGGCTCTTTTCAGCACCAGATCGCTGTGTTCGCCGGGTTTGAACGAAGCCAGTCCCATTGAGATGGTGATCGTCACACGCTCGCCCTTGAAGTGGAACGGGCACGCTTCGATGGCCGCTCGCAGGGTTTCCAGCAACTTGGCGCCGACCGCGGGCGGAGTGGCTGGCAGCAGCAGGACGAACTCCTCGCCGCCGAAGCGGGCGATGAAGTCTGAACCGCGCAGGCGTTTGCGCAGCACGGTGGCAATGATCTTCAACACCTTGTCGCCGGCCAGATGACCGTAGTTGTCGTTGATCCGTTTGAAGTGATCAAGATCGAGCATCGCCAGGCTCAGGGTGTTGCCGTGTTGTTGCCACTGCTTGATCTCGTGCTCAAGGCGTTCGCTCCACGCGGCGCGATTGGGCAGGCCGGTGAGCGGATCGATCAGGGCTTTCTGGCGTTGCACTTCAAGGTGTTCGCGGAAGCCTTGGGCTTCCTGTTCCATGTGCGCCACGCGTTCGGACAGGCCTTTGAGCCGCGCTGCGACTTCCTGTTCGCGGGCGTCGCGTTGTTTCTGGTGCTGATCCATGGTGCCGAGCAGGCCTTCCAGATGGTTTTCCAGCACTTGCTTGAGGTCTTCCAGATCCGCCGCTTCCTGCATGCTGGTCTGCAAACCGTCGACTTGTTCGCGGATCTGCGAGTCCATCGCCCGCGCCGCCGAGCTATTGTCGGCATGGCCATCGCTGGCCGCTTGCAGGTTGCTCTGAAATGTTTCGAGGCGTTCGTTGAGTTGCTGCAAATACACTTCGAATTCGTGCTGACCACTGTCGGTGATTGCCAGCATCAGAGTTGCCAGATCGTCGAGGATCGGGATCAACTCGTACCAGTTCAGACCATGTTGCAGCCGTTCACGCATCGCTTCGGCTTGCGGTCGGTGGCGTTCGGGCAGGGTCAGGTCGTCGAGCAGGCCGATCAGGGTGTCTTCGATGTGTTTGGCCACGGAGCTGTAGGACGGCTCCGGGGAGTCCGGCAGGGCGAACAGAATGTCGTGCTCGGACTGTTCCGGATCGATAGCGGCCAAAGCCTGCGCGATAGGCCCGGGCAGGGGCAGGCTGTCGAGGATCAGCGGGGCCGGATCGCCGGGATGAATCAGTTCGTCGGGGTTGAAAGCGGCTGGTGCGACTGGGTGTGGGATCGCAGCTGGAGCTGGAGCCACAACGGATTCAGGCTCGGGCGCGATGGATTCCACTTCAATCGGGAAGGCCGCTTCGGTAGCGATTGTCGGCGGAACGAAGGTAACCACGTCTGTTTCCGGCCGAGCTGGGGGCGCTGGTACTTCCACTACTGCGATTGGCGCAGTGTCTTTGATTACCGTAGTGACCACCGCCGGTTCAGCGACGGCGACAGGCGCAGTTTGCACAGGTTCGGATGCAGGTGCAGGAGCGACATGCAGCTGTTCGACTGGCGCCACGTGCTCGGGCGTAGCAGGCGCAGGCACCTCGTCGCTGTCACGGTTGCCAAACAGACGCTGCAACAGTCCCGGACGCTCCGGCTCCGCCGGCGCCTCCAGCTGGCTCAACGCCTTGCCCTGCAAGCCGCTGAGTTCGCTCAGCAGCAGCGGCATTTCCCGCGCCTGGCCGACGCGGCCATCCAGTTGTTTGGCGAATTTCTTCAGCGGTTGCGCCACTTCCCGTGGCAACGGCAAAGCCTGCAACTGAGCGACCAGCGAAGTCAGCGCGGTACTCATCTGATCAATGCGGGTTTCGCGACGCTGCTCGGAGTCGAGCACGGCTTTTTCCAGGCGTGGCAACAGGGCGGCGAGGCCGGCGTCCATGTCGTCAGTGCGCACCACGTCGCGCATCTCTTTCATGCACTGATCAACCACCTTGTCAGTGCCTTCAGCCGCCAGGGTGCTGCGCACCAGCCCGCGACGCAGCAAGTCCAGGCGTGCGGCCCAACGCCGTTCGAGCTTGTCCTGGTTTTCGATGCTTTTGAGGTATTTCTCTTTCCAGCGCTGGGCGTCGTCGCTCATTCAGGGGTTCCGCGAGGGGCAGGACTCATCGCGGGCAATGCATCGGCCGTGAGCGAACCCGGCAGACGGATCTCTACCGCGACCGGCAGGTGATCGGAAATGGGTTGTGCCAGCACTTCGACTCTTTCCAGGGTCAGGGTCGGGCTGAGCAGAATATGATCAAGGCAACGCTGCGGGCGCCAGCTGGGAAATGTCGCTTCCAGTTGAGGGGCGAGCAGGCCGAGATCGCGTAACGGTGAGTGTTGTAGCAGATCGCTGGCATGGGTGTTCATGTCGCCCATCAATACTTGGTGTTTGTAACCACCGATCAGCTCACGAATGTAGGCCAGTTGCAGGCTGCGCGTTCGCGCGCCGAGGGCCAGGTGCATCATCACGACCACCAGCGCTTCCGGGCCTTCGCCGAAACGCAGCAGAATCGCCCCACGACCTTTCGGGCCGGGCAACGGGTGATCTTCGATCGCCCACGGTTTCAGGCGGCTGAGCACGCCATTGCTGTGCTGTGCCAGTCGACCGAGGTTGCGATTGAGTTGTTGATACCAGTACGGGAAGGCGCCGAGGTGGGCCAGATGTTCGACTTGGTTGACGTAGCCTGAGCGCAGGCTGCCGCCATCGGCTTCTTGCAGGGCGACCAGATCGAAGTCGCCCAGCAGGTCACCGATCTTTTGCAGATTGCCTGAACGCCCGGTGTGCGGCAGCAAGTGCTGCCAGCTGCGGGTCAGGTAATGCCGATAACGCTCGGTGCTGATGCCGACCTGGATATTGAAACTGAGCAAGCGCAGACGATGGTCTGCGGGCAGGCCCGTGGACGCCAGGTGATGCTCGTTGACCTGCGGATCATGCAGGCCAACGATGCGTTCAGACTTCCAGCGGCGCATGGCAGTTGCCGCGCTTAGTTGGCTGCAGCCTTGGTTGCCGCTCGCTCTTTGGCCACCAGTTGGTCGGCCAGTTTCAGCGCTTGTTCGGCACCACCGGCGGAGCCGATGTCGAAGCGGTACTTGCCGTTGACGATCATGGTTGGAACGCCGGAAATTTCATACTTCTTGGCCAGTTCTTTGGCTTTTACAATCTGGCCCTTGATGGCGAAGGAGTTGAAGGTGGCCAGGAACTTGTCCTTATCCACGCCTTGAGTGGCCAGGAATTCAGCCATTTCCTGTGGATCGGTCAGGCGTTTGTGTTGTTTCTGGATCGCTTCGAAAACTGCCGCGTGAACCTTGTGCTCGACCCCCATGGCTTCCAGGGTCAGGAACATCTGGCCGTGAGCGTCCCACGGGCCGCCGAACATGGCAGGAATACGCACGAAGTTGACGTCGGACGGCAGTTTTTCAACCCAAGGGTTGATCACGGGTTCGAAGGCGTAGCAGTGCGGGCAGCCGTACCAGAACAGCTCGACCACTTCGATCTTGCCAGGCTCTGCCACCGGGACCGGGTTGGCCAACTCGACATAAGGGGCGGCAGGGGCTTCGGCGGCTTGAGCGGTCACGCCGAACAGGCTGGCAGCGACGAGAGCGGCGCTGATGATCAGATTACGCATGCTTTACTCCTGGACAATTTTGTTCGCCTCGCGCGACCTGTTTTCAGACAGGCCCTGGCGGGCATGAGTTCTGTAGTGTAACGGCAGCGGCCACAAAAAAGGGCGGCCCAAGCCACCCTTTTTATACTTGCTGCGACGGATTAATCGAGCGTTAACATTGCAGGAGATATCTCTCACCGACAACGCTCGATCCGTGGGTCTTAGTGCAGACCTTGAATGTAGCTGGAGACGGCGGCGATGTCTTCGTCGCTCAACCGTTTGGCAATGGTCTGCATAGTCAGTGTGTCGCCATCGTTGGTGCGGCCGCCTTCTTCCTTGCGGAAATCGGTCAACTGCTTGGTGATGTATTGAGCGTGTTGGCCACCCAGATGCGGGAAGCCTGCGGCGGCGTTGCCGGCGCCGTTGGGCGAGTGGCAGCCGGTGCAGGCGGGCAGGCCCTTGGCCAGGTTGCCGCCGCGGAACAGGGCTTCACCGCGAGCGACGATCTTCGGATCAGCCGCGCCGACGCTGCCTTTCTGGCTGGCGAAATAGGCGGCGATGTCGGCCAGATCCTGATCGCTCAGGTTGGTCAGCAGGCCGGTCATTTCCAGAACAGTGCGCTTGCCCGACTTGATGTCGTGCAGTTGCTTGGTCAGGTAGCGCTCACCTTGCCCGGCCAGTTTCGGAAAGTTTGGCGCCATGCTGTTTCCGTCCGGGCCATGGCAGGCTCCGCAAACGGCGGCTTTCGCCTGGCCTGCTGCTGCATCACCGGCAGCATGAGCGAAACCTGAGATTCCCACGGTCAACAGCAGACTCACGATCAATTTGTTCATCAGCTAATCCAACTACGGCTAAGGGTTAAGTTATGGACCGGGCTTACTCGCTCATCCAAAGGATGATGGCTTGGTAATCCTCGGCACTGCAGTCCATGCACAAACCACGCGGCGGCATCGCCTTGAAACCCTGGGTCACGTGTTGCACCAGCGTCCCCATACCTTTCGCCAACCTCGGCGTCCAAGCTTCCTGATCGCCTCTTTCGGGCGCCGTTGGGAGTTGGCCGGAATGACAGGCACCACAAACACGGTTGTACACAGCTTCCGGATCCTGTGTAGCCTGTGCGCTGTAAAGCGGCATCAAGACTCCGGCAGCCAGCAGCCATTTCGTCATAAAACGACCTTTTCAGGGTTGAGAGCGTTCTGCGTTCTAATGCGCAATCAAGGTCTGTCGCTCTCGTGAACTTCATCCTACGCTGGGACAAAGCACACACAAAATCTGCGGCATTATATACTGGCGTCACTGAAACGGAAGCGACACCGCGTTCCGCGCCCAATCCCGGCGCCGCCCACATCGGAAATCCCATGCAACTCAAGAATCCCATCCTCGGCCTGTGCCAACAGTCCACATTCATGCTCAGTGCCGCCAAAGTCGATCAATGCCCTGACGACGAAGGCTTTGAAGTGGCGTTCGCCGGTCGTTCCAACGCCGGCAAATCCAGCGCGCTGAACACTTTGACTCACGCCAGCCTTGCGCGGACCTCGAAAACCCCGGGTCGCACACAGCTGTTGAACTTCTTCAAGCTAGACGAAGATCGCCGTCTGGTCGACCTGCCGGGCTACGGTTACGCAAAAGTACCGATCCCGTTGAAGATGCACTGGCAGCGTCACCTTGAGGCTTACCTCGGTGGCCGCGAGAGTTTGAAGGGATTGATTCTGATGATGGACATCCGTCATCCAATGACCGACTTCGACCTGCTGATGCTCGACTGGGCCGTTGCCGCCGGCATGCCAATGCACATCCTGCTGACCAAAGCGGACAAGCTGACCTACGGCGCAGCCAAGAACACCCTGCTCAAAGTGCAGTCCGAAATTCGTAAGGGTTGGGGCGACCTGGTCACCATCCAGCTGTTCTCGGCGCCAAAACGCATGGGCCTGGAAGAGGCCTACACTGTATTGGCCGGCTGGATGGAACTGGCTGACAAGGGTGCCGAGGCGGCTGCCGAGTAAATCGGGATATGGAAATTTGTTTGTAGTGTGTTCAGGCAAGGCGAAAGCACGGTGAAAAGCGGCCGGGGTCGCGCTCGACTTTAGGGAACCTAAATGAGCATTTGAGCTGTGCTTTCAACGCGGCATGAACGCGCTACAGACAAATTTTGGGCAAAAAAAGCCCCGGATTTCATTGGGGAGGGAGAAATTCCGGGGTTTAAGTTCCGAACCGCTAGGGCGGGGTTCAGATATCTGCCAACACTTAACACAACATAGGAGCATCGAAGGGCTTCACCAGCCATTCAGTAACTCTGAGTAGTGTCCTTCCAGATTAGTTCAGATTTTTTTCAAAAAGCTTTGGAATAATCCTCAGCGCTTTTCGAAATAAGCAGTATTTATCAGGGCTGCCGCGACGCTATGTCGCGGCGACCGACATCAAATGGCTCAGTGAGCCTCATCCCAATTGTTGCCCACACCCACTTCGACCAGCAGCGGCACATCCAGTTTCGCCGCCTCGCTCATGTGCAGGCGAATCTCGGCGCTGACCTGCTCGACCAGATCCTCGCGCACCTCCAGCACCAGTTCATCGTGCACCTGCAGGATGACTTTGGCGTCCAGGCCTGACGTCGCCAGCCAGTTATCCACCGCGACCATGGCTTTCTTGATGATGTCGGCAGCGGTGCCTTGCATCGGCGCGTTGATCGCCGTGCGCTCGGCGGCGGCGCGCTCTTGTGGCTTGTTCGAGTTGATCTCCGGCAGGTACAGACGACGCCCGAAGAAGGTCTCGACATAACCCTGATCCGCCGCCTGCGCGCGGGTGCGATCCATGTACTCGCGAACCCCCGGATAGCGGGCGAAGTAGGTATCGATGTAAGCCTTGGCAGTCTTGGTGTCGACGCCGATGTCCTTGCCGAGCTTCTGGGCGCCCATGCCGTAAATCAGACCGAAGTTGATCGCCTTGGCGCCACGACGCTGGTCGGAGGTGACCTCGTTGAGCTCGACCTTGAACACTTCGGCAGCGGTGGCGGTGTGCACGTCGAGGTTGTTGCGGAAGGCATTCATCAAGCCTTCGTCCTTGGACAGGTGCGCCATGATCCGCAGTTCGATCTGCGAATAGTCCGCCGCCAGCAGTTTGTAGCCTTTCGGTGCGACGAACGCTTGGCGGATACGGCGGCCTTCAGCGGTGCGCACCGGAATGTTCTGCAGGTTCGGATCGCTGGAGGACAAGCGACCGGTCGACGCCACGGCCTGATGGTACGAGGTATGAATGCGCCCGGTGCGTGGGTTGATCTGCTCCGGCAGGCGATCGGTGTAGGTGCTTTTCAGCTTGCTCATCGAGCGGTGCTCCATCAGCACCTTGGGCAAGCGGTGATCGTCTTCAGCGAGCTTCGCCAACACTTCTTCAGCGGTGGATGGCTGACCCTTGGCGGTTTTTTTCAGCACCGGCAGGCCGAGTTTCTCGTAGAGAATCACGCCCAGTTGTTTTGGCGAGCCAAGGTTGAATTCTTCCCCGGCGATCTCGAACGCTTCGCGCTCCAGCGCAACCATCTTGTTGCCCAGCTCGATGCTCTGAATGCCAAGCAGCTCGGCATCGACAAACGCACCTTGGCGTTCGATGCGTGCCAGCACCGGCACCAGCGGGATTTCGATGTCGGTCAGCACGCTGGCCAGACTCGGGATGGCGCTGAGTTTTTCGAACAGTGTCTGGTGCAGGCGCAGGGTAATGTCGGCGTCTTCGGCGGCATAAGGGCCGGCCTGCTCCAGCGCGATCTGGTCGAACGTCAGCTGCTTGGCGCCTTTGCCGGCGATGTCCTGGAAGCTCACGGTGGTGTGATCCAGGTACTTCTGCGCGAGGCTGTCCATGTCGTGGCGGGTGGCGGTGGAGTTGAGCACGTAGGACTCAAGCATCGTGTCGAAGGCGATGCCGCGCACGGTGATGCCGTTGTTCTGGTCGCCACCAATGGCGCAGTTGGCCAGAATATTCATGTCGAACTTGGCGTGCTGGCCGACCTTGAGCTTGCTCGGGTCTTCCAGAATCGGCTTGAGCGCGCGCAGCACGGTGTCGCGATCCAGTTGCTCCGGCACGCCTATGTAGGAGTGGGTCAGCGGGATGTACGCGGCCTCGTTGGCTTGCACGGCAAACGACAGACCGACCAGTTGCGCCTGTTGCGCGTCGATGCCGGTGGTTTCGGTGTCGAAGGCGAACAGCTTGGCGTTGTTGAGCTTTTCCAGCCAGACGTCGAAACGCGCCTGATCGAGGATGGTTTCGTAAGCGGCTTCAGCCGGGGCAGCAGGCGCTTCGGCTTCTGGCGCGCTGAACAGATCGCCAGCAGGCGCAGGCGCAGCGGCAGCGCTCAGTTCGAGACGCTTGGCGTCGCGATCCAGATCATTGATCCAGCTCTTGAATTCCAACAGGGTGTACAGCTCGTAGAGCTTGGCCGGGTCTTCCGCGCCCATTTGCAGGTCGTCGAGTTCGACGTCCAGCGGCACGTCGACCTTGATGGTCGCCAGTTGATAGGAGAGGAACGCCATCTCCTTATGCTCTTCGAGCTTGGCCGGCAGGGTCTTGGCACCGCGAATCGGCAGGGTCGGGACGATATCGAGGTTTGCGTACAGCTCGGTGAGGCCGCCGTTGACGCCAACCAACAGGCCGGAAGCGGTCTTCGGGCCGATGCCCGGTACGCCCGGAATGTTGTCGGAAGAGTCGCCCATCAGCGCCAGATAATCGATGATCTGCTCGGGTGCGACGCCGAATTTCTCCTTCACGCCGTCCACGTCCATCGAGCTACCGGACATGGTATTGACCAAGGTAATGTGGCCGTCGACCAGTTGCGCCATGTCCTTGTCGCCCGTCGAGATGATCACCGGGCGATCCGCCGCCGCGCTGCTGCGGGCGAGGGTGCCGATCACGTCGTCGGCCTCGACACCTTCCACGCACAGCAGCGGGAAGCCGAGGGCGATCACGCTCTGGTGCAGCGGCTCGATCTGCACGCGCATGTCGTCGGGCATGCTTGGGCGGTTGGCCTTGTATTCAGCATACATCTCATCGCGAAAGGTCCCGCCCTTGGCGTCGAACACCACCGCGAACGGGCTGTCCGGGTACTGCTTGCGCAGACTCTTGAGCATGTTCAACACGCCCTTGACCGCACCGGTCGGCAGGCCTTTGGAGGTGGTGAGGGGAGGCAGGGCGTGGAAAGCGCGGTACAGGTAAGACGAACCGTCCACCAGGACGAGGGGGGCTTGGCTCATGAGCAGGATCAACCTTTTCGGCGGGTCCGGCGCTAGAATAGCGGGACCGTTGACGACAAAGGGACAAGGTTATCATGCGTACGTTAAATCGCTTGCTGCTGGTCGGTCTGATTGCTGCCTCACCGTTGGCCGCGATGGCGGCGGATGATGCGCCCGCCTCGGAGCCGGAAGTTACTATCAACACGCACACGGAAGGTGACAAGGTCATCCAGGAATACAGCCGCAGTGGCTTCGTGTATGCGATCAAGGTCACACCGAAGGGTGGTAAACCCTATTTCCTGGTGCGCGCCGATGGCTCGGACGCGAACTACATTCGATCCGACCAGCCGGATATGCTGATTCCGTCGTGGGAAATCTTTACCTGGAAGTAAGTTTCCCGACTTTTAATCGGCGTCGCTGACAGCGACGCCTGAACTGAGCAGTTTTTAACCATGTCTGTGTTCACTCCCCTCGCTCGGCCCGAGCTGGAAACCTTTCTCGCCCCTTACGGGCTTGGCCGTCTGCTTGATTTCCAGGGGATCGCCGCCGGCAGCGAAAACACCAACTTCTTTATCAGCCTGGAGCAGGGCGAATTCGTCCTGACCCTGGTCGAGCGCGGCCCGGTGCAGGAGATGCCGTTCTTCATCGACCTGCTCGACGTGCTGCACGAAGCCGATCTGCCGGTGCCGTACGCGCTGCGCACCACCGACGGCGTGGCGTTGCGTGAGCTGAAGGGCAAACCGGCGCTGTTGCAACCGCGTCTGTCTGGCAAGCACATCAAAGTCGCCAATGCCCAGCATTGCGCGCAGGTCGGCGAGTTGCAGGCGCATTTGCACCTGGCGACCCAGGGCGAGCGCATGATCAAGCGCAAGACCGATCGTGGCCTGGACTGGATGCTGGAGGAGGGCACCGAGTTTCTTTCGCACCTGAGCAACGAGCCGCGTGCCTTGCTGCAGAAAGCGCTGGATGAAATCACCGAGCGCAAAGACAAGATTCTCGCGCTGCCTCGGGCGAATATTCATGCCGACCTGTTTCGCGATAACGCGATGTTCGAAGGCACGCACCTGACCGGGCTGATCGACTTCTACAACGCTTTTTCGGGGCCGATGCTGTACGACGTGGCGATTGCCTTGAACGACTGGTGTTCGGACGAAGAAGGTTTGATCGATGGGCCGCGTGCCCGGGCATTCCTCGGTGCTTATGCGGCGCTGCGGCCGTTCACGGCGGCGGAGGCTGAGTTGTGGCCGACGATGCTGCGCGTGGCGTGTGTACGGTTCTGGCTGTCGCGGTTGATTGCGGCGGAGCAGTTTGCCGGGCAGGACGTGTTGATTCACGATCCGCAGGAATTTGAACAGCGTTTGGCACAGCGGCAGCAGGTCAATACACCGCTACCGTTCGCCCTCTGAAACTGTGGCGAGCGAGCTTGCTCGCGCTGGGCTGCGCAGCGGCCCCAAAATTCTGGCAGTCAGCCAGATTTTTGTGAGTGCTGCGCACTCAAGCGGGAGCAAGCTCCCTCGCCACAGGTTTTGGTTTGTTACAACGATTCCAGGCATCCCGCCAGGTCGTTACCCAACTTCTCCAGCACCTGCTCATAACCCTGGGCCGTCGCCGGCGTATAGCCGCCCAACGCATCCAGCTCAGCCAGTTTCACTGGCAGGCCCGCCACCAAAGTCTCCGCCAAACGCGGACGCAACGGCGGCTCACTGAACACACAGGTCTTGCCCACTTCCTGCAAACGCTTGCGCATCGCCGCCACGTGCTGCGCGCCCGGCTGCACTTCGGCTGCCACGCTGAACACCCCGGTGTGCTTCAGGCCGTAAGCCTCTTCAAAGTAATCGAACGCTTCGTGAAAAACGAAGTACGGCTTGCCTTCAACGCCTGCCAGACGCTTTTTCAAACGCACATCCAGTGCATCCAGACGCTCGTCGAAAGCCTTGGCATTGCTCTGATAGCGTTCGGCATTCGCCGGGTCGGCAGCGCTGAGGTCTGCGGCCATCTTGTCGGCGATCACCCGCGCATTGACCGGCGATAACCACAAATGTGCGTCCAGTGTGCCCGGACGGTGATCGTGATCATGTTCGTCGGCGTCTTCGGCGTGGGAATGGCTGTCTTCAGCGAAACGACGCAACTTCATCCCCGGCAGATCCTGCACCGCCACGCTTGGCAACGTCCGACCGTTGAGCACGCGCGGCAGGAAACCTTCCATGTCCGGGCCGATCCAGTAGAGCAGATCCACCGACTGCACCTTCCGTACGTCGGATGGCCGCAGAGCATAGTTATGCGGCGACGCACCCGGCGGCAATAACACTTCAGGGATCGCCACGCCGTCCTGCACCGCCGCTGCAATCAGCTGCAACGGTTTGATGCTGGTGAGGACTTTGACCTCGGCCTGAGCCGAACCGATCAACAGAAAACTGGCGACAAAAGCCACAAAAACAGAAAAAAGTCGGGACACGATGACCACTCAAGGAGGCGAGAACGGGTAACATAATAACGTCTCTATCAAAACTCGTCGCCGCCCATGCCTATCACACCGATTGCCAGCCGTCCCCACGACCACTCTCATTGCGTGCACAGCGCTTTGTCCGAGGCCGATACCTTGTGCGCCCAGAAAGGCCTGCGCCTGACTGCATTGCGCCGCCGGGTGCTGGAATTGGTCTGGCAGAGCCACAAACCGCTGGGCGCCTACGACATTCTCGCCGTGCTGAGCGAGCAGGACGGCCGCCGCGCCGCGCCGCCAACCGTCTATCGGGCGCTGGATTTTCTGCTCGAAAACGGCCTGGTGCACCGCATCTCCTCGCTCAACGCCTTCGTTGGCTGTGTGCATCCGGAGCATGCGCATCAGGGCCAGTTCCTGATCTGCCGTGATTGCCACGCCGCCATCGAACTTGAGCAAAAAGTGATCAGCGACGCGATCATCAACAGCGCCAGGGATGTCGGTTTCATCGTCGAAGCGCAGACCGTCGAAGTCGTCGGCCTCTGCTCCGGTTGCCAGGGGGCTTGATGAGCAACGCGCTGATCCGTCTGGAACAGGTCGCCGTCACGTTTGCCGGGCAGACCGTGCTGGACAACATCGAGCTGAGCGTCGAGCCGGGACAGATCGTCACCCTGATCGGGCCCAACGGCGCTGGCAAGACCACGCTGGTGCGCGCCGTGCTCGGGCTGCTGAAACCGGACAGCGGCAGCGTCTGGCGCAAGCCGAAACTGCGCGTCGGCTACATGCCGCAAAAACTCCACGTCGATCCGACCTTGCCGCTGTCGGTGCTGCGCTTTTTGCGCCTGGTGCCCGGCGTTGACCGTCCGCGTGCGCTGGCCGCGTTGAAGGAAGTTGGCGCCGAACACGTTATCGACAGCCCGGTGCAAAGCGTTTCCGGCGGTGAAATGCAGCGTGTGCTGCTCGCTCGGGCATTGCTGCGCGAGCCGGAATTGCTGGTGCTCGACGAGCCGGTACAAGGCGTCGACGTCGCCGGCCAGGCCGAGTTGTACAGTTTGATCACCCGTCTGCGCGACCGTCATGGCTGCGGCGTGTTGATGGTGTCCCACGATTTGCATCTGGTGATGAGCACCACCGATCAGGTGGTCTGCCTCAACCGTCACGTCTGCTGCTCCGGGCATCCCGAGCAGGTCAGCGGCGATCCGGCGTTTGTCGAGCTGTTCGGCAAGAACGCGCAGAGCCTGGCGGTCTATCACCACCATCACGACCACGCTCACGATCTGCACGGTTCGGTGGTCAAAGGGCCGGTTACTGGCCAACCTCACGTTCATGGAGACAACTGCAAGCATGGCTGATTTTCTGTTGTATGCCCTGCTTGCAGGTCTGGCGTTGGCGATCGTTGCAGGTCCGCTGGGTTCGTTCGTGGTCTGGCGGCGCATGGCCTATTTCGGCGACACGCTGTCCCACGCGGCATTGCTCGGCGTGGCATTGGGTTTTCTGCTGGATGTCAGCCCGACGGTCGCGGTAACAGTCGGCTGCCTGCTGCTGGCGGTGCTGCTGGTAACGCTGCAACAGCGCCAACCGCTAGCGTCCGACACGCTTTTGGGAATTCTCGCACCGAGCACGCTCTCGCTCGGGCTGGTAGTACTAAGCTTCATGCATGAAGTGCGGATCGACCTGATGGCCTATCTGTTCGGTGACCTGCTGGCGATCAGCCCGACCGACCTGGCGTGGATCCTCGGCGGCAGCGCGGCGGTGCTGGTGTTGCTGGTGACGCTGTGGCGGCCATTGCTGGCGGTCACTGTGCATGAAGAGTTGGCCAAAGTCGAAGGCCTGCCGGTGGCGGGGCTACGCATGGCGCTGATGCTGTTGATTGCGGTGGTGATCGCTGTGGCGATGAAAATCGTCGGGGTTTTGCTGATTACTTCGCTGTTGATCATCCCGGCGGCTGCGGCACAGCGTCACGCCCGTTCGCCAGAGCAGATGGCAGTGGGCGCGAGCCTGCTGGGCATGCTCGCCGTGTGTGGCGGGCTGGCGTTGTCGTGGTTCAAGGACACCCCGGCCGGCCCGTCAATCGTTGTGACGGCGGCCGCACTGTTTCTGCTGAGTTTTGTTCTGCCCCGTCGAGGGGTGTAGACTTGCTCGCTTTTTGCGCAATTAGAGAGTCGCAGGAATGAAGCCGTTCGCCTCCCGTTATCTGCTCCTTGTCGCATTTTCCGTGCTGCTGGGCGCCTGCCAAAGCACGCCGCCGGTGGCCGAAGCCCCCGATGCGCGAGCTACGGCCATCGCACAGCTGGAGCAAAGCCTGGCCAGCAGCGAACTGGCCACTGCCGAAGACCAATTGGCTGCTTTGCAGAAAGAAACCCCTAACGATCAATCCCTTGAGCAATACCAGCGGCAGCTTGCCGAAGCGTATCTGCGTCGCAGCCAGATCGTGCTGCAGAAGGGTGATGTGAACGCCGCCGCCACAGCGTTGAGCCGGGCTCGCGCGTTGATGCCGAAAGCGCCGGCGCTGACCGGTGGCGTCAATGGCGCCATCACTGAAGCGCGCAAGGCTGAGCTGGAAAAGGCTGAAGCGGCGTTGCTGGCAGCGGAAGCCAAGCCGAAAGCCAAGGTGATCGATCCGACCGCCGAAAGCACCACGGTTGCGCTGAACATCACCGATAGCCGCAAACTTCGTCGGCAACTGGATGCGATTGCCGCCGATGTGGTGAATTACGAGTGTGCCGTGACGATTCAGGCGCCGCGCACGAATGATTATCCGTGGTTGTCGACGCTGCTGACCAAGCGTGTGAAGAAACTGAACCCGGATTTTGATCTGCAGATCGAGAAACAGACCGTGCGCACCGTGCCTGCGCAGATGGTTTTGAGTCCTCGTAAACCCTAAAAGCTTCGCGAGCAAGCTCTGCTCCTACAATTGAGTGTGATCTTGTAGGAGCAAGGTTTGCCCGCGAAGGCGTTCTTTAGGCCGGGATGGCTTTCGCCTTAGGCTCCCGATCCCAAACACGATGCTGCCCAATCGCGGCAAAGAACGGTTTGGTCAACGCACCAACATCCTTGCCCTCCAGCAGCCCCGCATCCTTCTCCAGCTTCAACACATCCAGCAACTGCTTCGCCTCACCCTGCAACGCAATCGCCTTCAGATGCTTGTACGCCTCCAGCACGTAATGCAGAGCCACGCCGTCACCGCTTAGTGCTTTGATCGACGCCGCACCACCCGGCACGAATACCGCATCGAAAATCACCGACGGCATGCCTTCCATCGAAGCGTCTACGGGCAGGCTTTTGCCATCCGCCGTTTTCACTGGCGCCGAAGTCGGCCCCAGCAATTTGGCATGCGCGCCTTCAGCGGCCAGGGCCTTCTTCATCGCATCAATCGCCGCACCATCGACGCCGTTGGCGGCAAGAATCGCCACTTTTCGCGTTTTGATGTTTTCCGGCAGCAGATTGGCCTGGCTCAGCGCTGGGGAGTTGTCGAACGATGTTTTGCGCGCTTCAACAGTGCCTTTTGTTGGTGCCGGCAGACCCAGGTTGGCCGCCACACGCTTGGCCAGTTCCAGATCAATGTTGGCGAGAATCTCGTTCACTTCCCTCGCACGGATGAACTCGCGTTCAACCTTGCCCAGCTCGAAGCTGTAGGCGGCGATGATGTGCTCTTTCTCATGCGCACTCATGCTGTTGAAGAACAGCCGCGCCTGGGAGAAGTGATCGCTGAACGACTCGCTGCGCTGGCGGATCTTGGCGGCGTCGATGCGCTCCGGATACGTCTCGAAACCACCGTCCTGCGCGGCTGGCGGCGTTTCTTTCGGCCAGCCGCCGTCAATCGAGTTCGGCTCATAAGACGCACGACCCTTGTCGATCACCGTACGGTGCTGGGCATCGCGCTGGCCGTTATGGAACGGCGCCACCGGCCGGTTGATTGGCAGCTCATGGAAATTCGGCCCGCCGAGGCGGCTGATTTGCGTGTCGGTGTAGGAAAACAGCCGACCTTGCAACAGCGGATCGTTGGAGAAGTCGATGCCCGGCACGATGTGGCCGGGGCAGAACGCAACCTGTTCGGTCTCGGCAAAGAAGTTGTCCGGGTTGCGGTTCAGCGTCATTTTGCCCAGCGGCGTGATCGGCACGATTTCTTCGGGGATCAGCTTGGTTGGGTCGAGGATGTCGAAATCGAAGTCGTGCTCGTTTTCCTCTTCGATGATTTGCACACCCAGTTCCCATTCCGGGTAGTCGCCCATCTCGATGGCTTCCCAGAGGTCGCGACGGTGGTAGTCGGTGTCTTTACCGGCGAGCTTCTGCGCCTCGTCCCACACCAGCGAGCAAGTGCCGGCGGTAGGGCGCCAGTGGAATTTGACGAAGCGTGATTTGCCCTCGGCGTTGACCAACCGGAAGGTGTGTACGCCGAAGCCTTGCATGCTGCGCAAGCTTTTCGGGATTGCCCGGTCGGACATCGCCCAGATAACCATGTGCGCCGATTCCGGCACCAGGGAGACGAAGTCCCAGAAGGTATCGTGGGCGGAACCGCCAGTCGGGATTTCGTTGTGCGGCTCGGGTTTCACCGCGTGAACGAAGTCGGGGAACTTGATCGCGTCCTGAATGAAGAACACCGGCATATTGTTGCCGACCAGATCGAAGTTGCCTTCGTCGGTGAAGAATTTCACGGCAAAGCCGCGCACGTCACGTACGGTGTCACCGGAGCCGCGTGGGCCCTGCACAGTGGAAAAGCGCACGAATACCGGCGTCTTTTTTCCCGGATCCTGCAGGAAACCGGCCTTGGTCAGCGCTGCATGGTTTTCGTAAGCCTGAAAGAAACCATGCGCGCCGGTGCCGCGCGCGTGAACGATGCGCTCGGGAATCCGCTCGTGGTCAAAGTGCGTGATTTTTTCACGCATGATGAAGTCTTCCAGCAGCGATGGGCCGCGGGCGCCCACCTTGAGGGTGTTCTGGTTGTCGGCGATCTTCACACCCTGGTTGGTGCGCAGGGCCTGACCGGTGGCGTCGGAGCGGAATTTTTCCAGGCTATCGAGTTTGGCGTTGGTGTTGGCGCGATCCGGGGTATCGGTACCGGCCATCTGGCTTTTGTCGGACGTAGGCTTCTTGCTCATCAGTCGTAAACTCCTCGGTTGACCCCGATGTATGCCGGGGACTCTTGAGTGGTTCCCGGGCACGGCACCCAGGGTTTTCAAGTCGCTTACCTAGTGACTGATGAGGCGCTCGGGGCGTTCCTTTTTTATGACCTTTGATCTTGTTATTGCCAAATCGAAGGTTAAATGAGAAATAAATGCTAAGAACCTCTATACGGACAGGCTAAAATGCGCGCCCGGCTAACCGCTGATCCTTTTCTAACGCGCCCCACAAGGTTCGCTACGTGATCGAGTTTCAAAACGTCCACAAAACTTACCGCGTCGCCGGTAAGGACATACCCGCCCTGCACCCGACCAGCCTCTCGATCGAGAACGGTCAGGTCTTCGGCCTGATCGGCCATTCCGGTGCGGGAAAAAGTACCCTGCTGCGTCTGATCAATCGCCTGGAAGACTCCAGCGGCGGCAAGATCTTCGTCGATGGTGAAGAGGTCACTGCGCTGGACGCCAACGGCCTGCGCCGTTTCCGCCAGCAAGTCGGGATGATCTTCCAGCACTTCAACCTCCTCGCTTCGAAGACCGTGGCCGACAACGTTGCGTTGCCGTTGACCCTGGCAGGCCAGCTGTCGAGCAGCGACATTGATAAGCGCGTCGCCGAGTTGCTCAAGCGCGTCGGTCTGTCCGACCACGCGAAAAAGTACCCGGCGCAACTGTCCGGCGGCCAGAAGCAGCGCGTCGGCATCGCCCGCGCCCTGGCAACCAAACCCAAGATTCTGCTGTGCGACGAGGCCACCAGTGCCCTTGATCCGCAGACCACGGCATCGGTTCTGCAATTGCTGGCCGAGATCAACCGTGAGCTGAAACTGACCATCGTGCTGATCACCCACGAGATGGATGTGATCCGTCGCGTGTGTGATCAAGTGGCGGTGATGGACGCCGGCGTGATCGTCGAGCAGGGTTCGGTGGCCGATGTGTTCCTGCATCCGCAGCACCCGACCACCAAGCGCTTCGTTCAGGAAAGCGAGCAGATCGACGAAAGCGAGCAGCGTGATGACTTCGCTCACGTGCCGGGACGCATCGTGCGTCTGACCTTCCAGGGCGAAGCGACCTATGCGCCGTTGCTCGGTACCGTCGCCCGGGAAACCGGTGTCGACTACAGCATCCTCGCCGGTCGTATCGACCGCATCAAAGACATTCCTTACGGGCAATTGACCCTCGCCGTCACCGGTGGCGACATGGAAGCGGCCTTCGCCCGCTTCACCGCCGCTGACGTTCACATGGAGGTATTGCGCTAATGGAAGACCTGATCAGTTTCTTCACCAATATCGATCGGTACGAAATCTGGCTGGCCACCGGCGACACCCTGCTGATGCTCGGCGGTTCGCTGCTGTTCACCATCCTGCTGGGCCTGCCGCTGGGCGTGTTGCTGTTCCTTTGCAGCCCGCGTCAGTTGCTGGAAAACCGTGGCTTCTACGCGTTCATGTCACTGGCGGTGAACATCCTCCGTTCGCTGCCGTTCATTATTCTGTTGATCGTGATGATCCCGTTCACCGTGCTGATCACAGGCACGTCGCTGGGCGTGGCTGGCGCGATTCCGCCATTGGTCGTGGGTGCAACACCGTTCTTCGCGCGTCTGGTGGAAACCGCGCTGCGTGAAGTCGATCGCGGCATTATCGAAGCGACCCAATCGATGGGCGCAACCACCCGGCAGATCATCATGAATGCCTTGCTGCCTGAGGCCCGTCCGGGCATCTTCGCAGCGATTACGGTGACGGCGATTACACTGGTTTCCTACACGGCGATGGCCGGTGTGGTTGGCGCCGGTGGCTTGGGTGACCTGGCGATCCGCTTCGGCTACCAGCGTTTCCAGACTGACGTGATGATCGTCACCGTGGTGTTGCTGCTGATTCTGGTGCAAGTGTTGCAGATGGTCGGTGATCGACTGGTCGTACACTTCTCGCGTAAATAACCGGTTTTTGTAACTTAGAGATGAGCCGGCCATTCGCTGGCAGGCGCCGGAACGGGCGCTTTGAAAAGGAGTTAGCTGAATGAAAAAACTGATCGCTGCTATTGCTGCCGTTGCAGCATTCTCGGCCCACGCCGAAACCCTGACTGTTGCCGCCTCCCCAGTGCCGCATGCGGAAATCCTCGAGTTCGTGAAGCCGGCACTGGCCAAAGAAGGTGTGGATCTGAAGGTCAAGGTCTTCACCGACTACATTCAGCCAAACGTACAGGTCGCCGAAAAACGTCTGGACGCCAACTTCTTCCAGCACCAGCCGTACCTCGATGAGTTCAACAAGGCCAAGGGCACCCACCTGGTTGCCGTGACCGGTGTGCACCTCGAGCCACTGGGCGCCTACTCCAGCAAGATCAAGGATCTGAAGGACCTGCCAAGCGGCGCCAACGTGGTGATCCCGAACGATGCCACCAACGGCGGCCGTGCGCTGTTGCTGCTGGCCAAGGCAGGCGTGATCACCTTGAAGGATCCGAAAAACATCCTGTCGACCGTCAAAGACATCGCGCAGAACCCGAAAGACCTGAAAATCCGTGAACTGGAAGCCGCGACCATCCCGCGCGTGCTGACTCAGGTTGACCTGGCGCTGATCAACACCAATTACGCGCTGGAAGCCAAACTCGATCCGTCCAAGGATGCGCTGGTGATCGAAGGCAATGATTCGCCGTACGTGAACATCCTGGTGTCCCGCGAGGACAACAAGGACAGCGACGCGATGAAGAAACTGGCCGCCGCCCTGCACAGCCCGGAAGTGAAGCAATTCATCACCGAGAAGTACAAAGGCGCGGTATTGCCGGCGTTCTGATTCAGGTCGTTGCAACGAAAAAGGGGACGCCAAGTGCGTCCCCTTTTTTGTGCCTGCTTACCGCACTGCATTTGTGGCGAGGGGATTTATCCCCGTTCGGCGGCGCAGCCGTCGCAAAGCCAGTGCACGCGGTGTGACTGTGGGAATCGGGTCGCAGGTTTTGGGGCCGCTTCGCAGCCCAACGGGGATAAATCCCCTCGCCACAAAGAGTCCCGGTGCTTCCAGTGGTGCGTTACTTGCGGTTCAGCATCACCGGCAGTTGTGCGACCAATTTGGCGTTGTTCAACGGCGCCCGAATAAACCCGCGCTGAGTGCCGTCCGGCCCGATCACCGCGAGGTTGCCGCTATGGTCGACGGTGTAATTCGGCTTGCTGGTGTCCGCCGGTATAAACGGAATACTCACCGCATTCGCCACCTTCTGCAGCTCTTCAATCGACGTCGGCGTCAGGCCGATGAACTGCGGATCGAAGTAGCCCAGGTACTGCTTCAACTGCTTGGGGTTATCGCGGTTCGGGTCAACGCTGACGAGCACGATTTGCAACTTGTCCACAGCGTCTTTGGGCAGTTCACTCTTGATCTGCCGCAGTTGCGCCAACGTGGTCGGGCAAATGTCCGGGCAGAAGGTGTAGCCGAAGAACAGCAGGCTCCACTTACCTTTCAACTCATTGATCGCGACCGGTTTGCCGTCCTGATCGGTCATCGTTACGTCCGGCAGGTTGCGGCTTTGCGGCAGCAGGATAATGCCGGCATCGATCAACGCAGTCGGGTCGCCCTGGCCCTTGCCGCTCAGCACTTTGTTGACGGTCAGGCCGAGGATCAGCGCGATCACGGCAACGAGGATGAAGACGGTTTTCTGGGTTCGAGTCATAGGTTCAACAGTAAGTAGTGGTCTACGAGCAGGGCGATGAACAACAGGAACAAGTACCAGATAGAGTACTTGAAGGTGTTGATCGCCGCGTGCGGCCGAGTGCCACGGTACAGCACCACGGCCCATTGCAGAAACCTTGCGCCCAGGCCAAGCGCACAAATCAGGTAGAGCGCGCCGCTCATGTGGATCACGTACGGCAGCAGACTCACCGCCAGCAGGGCGAAGGTGTACAGCAGAATGTGCACTTTGGTGTAGTGCTCGCCGTGGGTCACCGGCAGCATCGGGATGTCGGCCTTGGCGTATTCCTCTTTGCGATGAATCGCCAGCGCCCAGAAGTGCGGCGGCGTCCAGGCGAAGATGATCAGCACCAGCAACAGCGGTTCGGCGCTGACGTGGCCGGTGGCGGCAGTCCAGCCGAGCAGTGGCGGCGCGGCGCCAGCGAGGCCGCCGATGACGATGTTCTGCGGCGTCGCGCGTTTGAGGAAACCGGTATAGATCACCGCGTAACCCAGCAGTGAGGCCAGCGTCAGCCACGCCGTCAGCGGATTGGTGAAGGTCAGCAACAGGGCCTGACCGAGCAGCGCCAGTACCAAGGCAAAAGTCAGCGCCGCCGCAGGTGAAACCCGGCCTTCGGCCAAGGGTCGTTTGTGCGTGCGCGCCATCACCGCATCGATGCGTCGATCCACCACATGATTGACCGCCGCCGCACCGCCGGCACACAACGCAATCCCCAGATTGCCGAACACCAGCACCGTCCATGGCACCCCGGCGCGGGTCGCGAGGAACATGCCGACCAGCGAGGTGATCAGCATCAGCACCACGACTTTCGGCTTGGTCAGCTCCAGATAATCACGCCAGATCGCCTGATGCGGACGTTCGCCAATCAGAATCGCCACGGCGTTTCTCCTTTTATTGTGATGGGCGCGGCTGCGTGTTTACGCGGGCTCAGGCGCCAACGGGCGAGCACCGGTTGTCTGACCCGGACCAGACTGGTGCGCGCGTGATAGTTGACCAGCACCATGGTCAGCAACAACGCCGCACCGCCGGCGTTATGCGCCACGGCGACCGGCAGCGGCAGATGGAACAGCACGTTGCTGATGCCCAGGGTGATTTGGGCGGCGAGGGCGACGACGACCAATCCGGCCAGGCGCGTCATGCCGACCACTTTCAATTGCCACGCCAGACCGAGCAGCACCAGCGTCACCAGCAGTGCGCCGATGCGGTGAGTCAGGTGAATCGCTGTGCGTGCATCACTGTCGAGTTGCCCGCCGAGATAATTCGGGCCGATGTGCTGGGTCAGGTGAAAACCGTTGGCAAAGTCTGCGGGCGGCAACCATTGGCCGTGGCAAGTCGGGAAGTCGATGCAGGCCACCGCCGCGTAGTTGGAACTGACCCAGCCACCCAGCGCGATCTGGCCGATCACCAGCAACAATCCCGCTGTCGCCCAATACTGCAAACGCTTGGGCACGGTCAGCGCCGGCAGTACCCCGGACAATCGCAGCGTCAGCAAAAACAGCAGACTCAAGGTCGCAAAACCGCCGAGCAAATGCCCGGTGACCACTTGCGGCCAGAGCTTGAGCGTCACCGTCCACATGCCGAATGCCGCTTGCGCAAACACCACGGCCAGCAAAAACAGCGGCAATTTCAATGGCTGCCCCGGATGACGACGGTTGACCCACGCGCGCCCGGCCAGAATCGAAATGAGCATGCCGAGGGTGCCGGCGAAGTAGCGGTGGATCATCTCGTTCCAGCCCTTGTGCGCCACCACGGGCGAGTCGGGGTAATGCAGTTCGGCATGGGCCAGTTGGGTTTCGCTTTTCGGCACGCTGATAAACCCGTAGCAGCCCGGCCAGTCCGGGCAGCCCAAGCCTGCGTGGGTCAGGCGGGTGTAGGCGCCGAGCAGCACCACAATCAGTGCCAGCAGGGTGGCAAACAGCGCGAGGCGAAATCCAGGTTTGGCCATGACGATGCCCTTATCCGATGTTCGACAGTTTCAGCAGGTGACGCAGGTCGTTGAGCAGATCCTTGCCTTTCACATTCGGCTCGTAACGCAGCACGAGGTTGCCGTGCGGGTCGATGATCCACAGCTGCGGCGCGGCCTTGTCGCCTGTGGTCTTGCTGAACGTGGTCACGTCCAGCGGGTAACGTTGCAATTGTGGATATTCGCGGCTGAGCTTGGCCTCGTAATCGGTGCTGACCGGTTGCGCAACGGCGAGCGCGTGGCTGGCGCGCCCGGCATCGCGACCCAGACCGATCTGAATCTGCCGCGCGAGGTAAACAAGCTGCTGGCAATCCACCGCGCAATCCTTCGGCGCTGTGACCAGCATCTGCCAGCGTTCATCATCAGCCTGCACGCCAAGGTCGGCGCGGGTCTGGCCATTGCCGATCAGTTCGCCGTGGTAGCTGCGGCCGTCCGGCACCCAGAACTGTAATTTGTACATGCCGGTGGCGAGGATCATCGGGCCGATCACGCCGAGCAGGATCAGCAACAGTTGAATGCGTCCGCGACGACGGCTGGCGACAGGTTTCGCCTCAGACATGCTGGGTGGATTCATGGCCGTTCCCATGGTGTTTCTCCTTTGCGTTGTGCAAGCCCAAATAGATGTAGAGGCCGAGCAGGGCGGTGGCCATGGCGAACCACTGCACGGCGTAACCAAGGTGTTTTTCCGGGCCCATGGCAACCACCGGCCAATCGGCCTCGTAGCTGGCCGGGCCGGGTTCGGCGCGTACTTCGTAGGCGAAGCCATCGCGGTCGAGGGTTTTCCACAGCTTGGCGGGTTCGACGGCGGTGATGGTTTGCGGCCAGGTGCTGCTGACCGGATCGGCGTGGAGTTGGAAAGTGGCGCCGAGGGCGACGTAGACCCACGCATCGACATTCAGCGCCTCGGTGGGCGTGGTGAATTGCGGCGGTACGCGGCGATCCGGCCATGGCAGCCAGCCGCGATTGACCAACAGCCAGAGGCCGCTGCGTTGATCCTGAAACGGTTGCAGCAGCTCGACGCCGACCTTGCCGTTGCGCTGGCGGTTATCCAGCAACAGACTGTGCGCAGCATCGAACTGGCCGTGCAGGTGCACGCGGCGATAGGCCGGATCGGTACTGTGCGGCAACTCGGTGCTGGCCATCGGTTCGGCGGCGCGGCGTTCGGCGTAACTGGCGAGCAGGGCGGTTTTTTCTGCGCCACGGCTCAGTTGCCAAAAGCCCAGCGACACCAGCAGCGGCAGCAACAGCGCCACCACCACGGTCGGTATTACGCCCGGGCGGAAGCGCTTCATGGCCGCGCCACAAAGTCAGTCGTTGCGATCGCTATACTCAACTGCATCGCCTGTCCCCCGGAGTTCTTCCCATGCTCAAAACAGCGATCGTCCTGATGCTGATTGCCACGGTGATCAGCCTGTTCAGCGGCCTGTTTTTCCTGGTCAAGGACGACAGCAGCTCAAATCGCCTGGTCATCGCCTTGAGTGTTCGGGTGGCCTTGGCCGCTGCCACCGTCGGCTTGATCGCCTGGGGCTTCTACAGCGGCCAACTGGTGTCCCACGTTACGTGGTAGCTGCAAGCGGTCAGCTACAAGCTACAAGTAGAAGCTTTACCGCTTTGAGCTTGAGGCTTGCCGCTTGCCGCTGTTGTTAAAGCACATAAACGAAGATGAACAAGCCGATCCACACCACGTCGACGAAGTGCCAATACCAGCTCGCCGCCTCGAAACCGAACTGGTGCTCGGCATCGAAGTGGCCCTTCATGATCCGCATCAGCATCACGAACAGGATGATCGTGCCAATGGTCACGTGGGCGCCGTGGAACCCGGTGAGCATGAAGAACGTCGCGCCATAAATCCCCGAACCAAGGGTCAGGCCCAGCTCGTGGTAAGCGTGCATGTATTCCTCGGCCTGGAAACCGAGAAACGCACAGCCGAGCAACACGGTGATCGCCAGCCAGATTTTCAGCGCGCCGCGATGGCCTTTCTTCAGCGCATGGTGGGCGATGGTGATGGTCACGCTGGAGCTGACCAGCAGGATCGTGTTGATCAGCGGCAGGCCCCACGGGCTGATGACTTCTTTCGGTGGCGGGAACAGTTTCGGATCCGGGGTGTGCAGCAGCGGCCAGGTGAACTGGAAGTTTGGCCACAACATATGCGCGATGCCTTTCGGCCCTTCACCGCCGAGCGCCGGCCCGGAGATGTGCCGCACGTAAAACAGCGCACCGAAGAACGCTGCGAAGAACATCACCTCGGAGAAAATGAACCAACTCATGCCCCAGCGGAACGAGCGATCCAGCTGCGAGCTATAGAGGCCCGCGCGGCTTTCCTTGATCACCGCACCGAACCAGCCGAACAGCATGTACGCCAGCAGCAGGCCACCGACGAAAAAGATGTACGGGCCGTGGGATTCCGGGCGCGCCGCCTTCAGGTCGTTGAACCAGGTCGCCAGGCCGTACACGGTGATGGCCATGCCGAATGTGGCGATGATTGGCCATTTGCTCTGGGCCGGAACGTAATAGTGCTCATGAGTTGCCATTTATTGTTCTCCTTATCGGGCACGCTCAACCGCCAGTGTTTACAGCCACTGGAGGATGTCGGGCGGTGATATCGAACAGCGTGTAGGACAGCGTCAGGTGCTTCACATCCTTGGGCATGTCGCGGTCAACAATGAAGCGCACCGGCATTTCGATCTGCTGACCGGGCTGCAGCACCTGCTGGGTAAAGCAAAAGCATTCGGTCTTGTGGAAATACGCCGCCGCATTGCTCGGCGCGATGCTTGGCACGGCTTGCGCACTCATCGGTTTGTCGGTGGGATTGCGCGCGATAAAGATCATCTCGTTGACGGCGCCGGGGTTGGCGGTCAATTCGTCGTGCTTGGGGTAGAAATCCCACGGCATGTCGACGTTGTTGGTCGACAAAAACTGCACGCGCACCTGGCGCGAGGTGTCGACCACTTGCTCGCCCTCGTACTGCCCGGCGGTCTTGCCGTTGATGCCGAAGGCTTTGCACATCACGTCGTAGATCGGCACCAGGGCGAAACCGAAAACAAACATCGCCACGACCACGCCGAGCAGGCGAGTCACGAGTTTCTTCATCGAGACCGAGTCAGCCATGGCTTCCACCCCCTATCGGTGATGCCTTTGTGGCGAGGGGATTTATCCCCGTTGGGCTGCGCAGCAGCCCTGAATCCAGCGCACACGGTCTGCCTGATAAATCTCGATCGCAGATTTTGGGGCCGCTGCGCAGCCCAACGGGGATAAATCCCCTCGCCACAGGGGCTTTGTGTGCATCCAAAGAATATCTGTGAGCATTCACAGGGGTTTTGTGTGCATCCCAAAAGTATCTGTGAGCATCCACAGGGGTTTTGTGTGCATCCAAAAAATATCTGTGAGCATCCACAGGGGTTTTGTGTGCATCCAAAAGATATCTGTGAGCATCCACAGGGGTTTTGTGTGCATCCAAAAAATATCTGTGAGCATCCACAGGGGATCTTTGGGGATCCCAAGGAGGTCTGTGTGCCTGTACACATCTCACCAACGGCCGGGTGTTCATTTCACTTCCGGCGGTGTGGTGAAGGTGTGGTATGGCGCCGGTGACGGCACGCTCCACTCCAGGCCTTCGGCGCCATCCCATGGTTTGGCCGGTGCTGGCGGGCCGCCGCGGATGGTCTTGATGACGATGAACAGGAAGAACAGCTGCGTGGTGCCGAACATGAACGCGCCAATCGACGAGACCATGTTGAAGTCGGCGAATTGCAGGTTGTAGTCCGGAATCCGTCGTGGCATCCCCGCCAGACCGACGAAGTGCATCGGGAAGAACGTCAGGTTCATGCCGACGAAGGACAGCCAGAAGTGCAGCTTGCCAAGGGTTTCGTCGTACATGTGCCCGGTCCATTTCGGCAGCCAGTAGTAGGTAGACGCGAAGATCCCGAAGATCGCCCCCGGCACCAGCACGTAGTGGAAGTGCGCGACCACGAAGTAGGTGTCCTGGTACTGGAAGTCCGCCGGGGCGATGGCCAGCATCAGCCCGGAGAAACCGCCGATGGAGAACAGGATTACGAACGCCACGGCAAACAGCATCGGTGTCTCGAAGGTCAGCGAGCCTTGCCACATGGTGCTGGCCCAGTTGAACACCTTGACCCCGGTCGGCACGGCGATCAGCAGCGTGGCGTACATGAAGAACAGTTCGCCCACCAGCGGAATGCCGACCACGAACATGTGGTGCGCCCAGACGATGAACGACAGGAAGGCGATGCTCGCCGTCGCGTAGACCATCGAGGTGTAGCCGAACAGCGGTTTGCGCGAGAAGGTCGGGATGATCGAGCTGACGGCGCCGAAGGCCGGCAGGATCATGATGTACACCTCGGGATGCCCGAAGAACCAGAACACATGCTGGAACAAGACCGGATCACCGCCACCGGCAGCACTGAAGAAACTGGTGCCGAAGTGGATGTCCATCAGCATCATCGTCACGCACCCGGCCAGTACCGGCATCACCGCGATCAGCAGGAACGCGGTGATCAGCCAGGTCCAGACGAACAGCGGCATTTTCATCAGCGTCATGCCGGGGGCGCGCAGGTTGAGGATGGTCGCGATCACGTTGATCGCGCCCATGATCGAACTGATGCCCATCAAGTGGATGGCGAAGATGAAGTAGGTGACGCTTTCCGGCGCGTAGGTCGTCGACAGCGGCGCGTAGAACGTCCAGCCGAAATTCGGTCCGCCACCGGCAGTGAACAGGGTCGACACCAGGATCAGGAATGCCGCCGGCAACAGCCAGAAGCTGAAGTTGTTCATCCGTGGCAAGGCCATGTCCGGCGCGCCGATCATCAACGGGATCATCCAGTTGGCGAGGCCGACAAACGCTGGCATCACCGCACCGAAGACCATCACCAGGCCGTGCATGGTGGTCATCTGGTTGAAGAACGCCGGCTCGACGATCTGCAAACCGGGCTGGAACAGCTCGGCGCGAATCACCATGGCGAACGTGCCGCCCAGCAGGAACATGGAGAACGCAAACCACAGGTACAGCGTGCCGATGTCCTTGTGGTTGGTGGTCAGCACCCAGCGCATCAGGCCTTTTGCGGGGCCGTGGGCGTGGTCGGCATGACCATGGTCATCGATTACAGCGCTCATGGCCGGTCTCCTTTACGTGAACAGGCGAGGTGATTCGCGGCGGCTGGCCGCGAACCGTGGCGGGTAGATGTGATAGGCCGGCTCATTTGTCCCCCGCCTGTTTCATCTCCAGCACTTCTTTTGGCGTGACCATGTCGCCCTTGTTGTTGCCCCAGGCGTTACGTTCGTAGGTCACGACCGCGGCGATATCGACTTCCGACAGCTGCTTGCCGAACGCCGCCATGGCCGTGCCCGGTTTGCCGTAGACCACACGATGCAGGTGATCGGCCTTGCTGCCTTTCATGATCAGTTCGGAGCCCTTGAGCGCCGGGAACATTGGTGGCAGGCCCTGACCTTCGGCCTGGTGACAGGCCACGCAAGTGGTGTGATAGATCTTGTCGCCGCGTTCCTTGAGTTCGTCGAGCGTCCAGTCCTTGCTGGTCAGCTCTTTGAGCTGTGCGGCTTCGGCTTTGCGATCTGCGAGCCACTTTTCGTAGTCGGGTTTTTCCTTGACCTCGACCACAATCGGCATGAAGCCGTGGTCTTTGCCGCACAGTTCGGCGCACTGGCCACGGTAGATGCCGGGCTTGTCGATGCGCGTCCAGGCTTCGTTGACGAACCCCGGGATCGCATCGCGCTTGACCGCGAAGGCCGGCACCCACCAGGAGTGGATAACGTCGGCGGAAGTCACGAGGAAGCGCACCTTGGCCCCGGTCGGCAGCACCAACGGCTTGTCGACCTCAAGCAAGTAATGCTCGCCCTTGGTTTCCTTGTTGTGGATCTGCTCGGCGGGGGTGGCCAGGTTGCTGAAGAACTCGACGTCCTGGCCCAGGTATTTGTAGTGCCACTTCCACTGGTAACCGGTGATCTGGATATCGATATCCGGCTCACTGGTGTCGTACATCCTGATCAGGGTCGCGGTCGCCGGAATGGCCATTACCACCAGAATCAGGAACGGCACGATGGTCCAGAGAATTTCGACGGTGGTACTTTCGTGGAATTTCGCGGCGACCTGACCGGTTGACCGGCGATGGACAATCATCGACCAGAACATGGCGCCGAAGACGATGATCCCGATCACCACACAGATCCAGAAAATGGTCATGTGCAGGTCGAATACTGCGTGACTGATTTCAGTCGCTCCAGGCGCCATATTCACAGTCCAGGCTGCATTCGCCTGGCTGAAAATCGACCACAACAGGAGGCCCATCCAGACATGTGGATGTCGCATCATTGCGGGTTCCCCTTATCGTTCTTGTTATCCCGCCGGCTTTCGCCTGCGGCAAGGGAGCGGCTGCATCAGACTACGAACTTGAATCGCCGGGCCTTGCTGCGGGTGCAGTCGGGCGTCATCAGCTAACTCCATTCAATGGCGAGTATAGACAGCGACTGAGAAATGCAATGTGCCGAGGTAAATGATCTGAAACAGCTGGGGCTTGCGTTCGAGGGCACGAATGGAGAAGGATGCAGACGAGTGGTGGCAAATGGATATAACGCAGGTGCATCAAGGATGAAATAATTATGACAAATGCGTCTTAGCATTTTTCGTAAGCCAGCTAAGTTATGTCTTCCCTATTTCATTGCCTTGTTTCCTGGAGTTTTCATGAACACCGCCGCATTGCGCGAGCAGATCCAAAAAGCCCAAAAGCATGAGAAAGACACTGGCCTGCTGACCCGCCAACTGGAAAGCAAGCTTCCTCATTTACACCCGGCGATCCAGTTGCCGGAAGCCGACGCCCAAGGTGTGCTGACGCGTTTTGTCGCCGCCTATATCGATGAAGTGCCAGACCTGCTGGACGCAGCCAATGAAGTCGCCAGGGAAGCGGGAATCGAATCGCAGATCAAACCGGTGCTGAAAATCGCCGAGCAGTATTTCCTCCAGCCGCCGGCGATCATGGCCGGACACGTTGGCCTGGACAGCCTGCTGGACGAAGCTTATCTGGCGCACCGTTTTGTCGAAGAGGTCAACGACCTGTACATCAAGCATTTCGGCCAGCCACTGATCCCCTTGGACATGACGGTCGCTAATCTGATTGCTCACCAATTGATCGGTGAGGAATTTGCCAACCAACTGGACGAAGCGGTGCATCACGCCATCGACGAGATGCTCAACGACGAAAGTTTTGCGCTGGAATCGGTAGAAGCCTACCGCGACAAACTCAGCAGCCCGGACACCGGCGCCGCGTGGAAACGCTGGCCGTGCATGGGCCGCCGACTGGGTGTGGGTCTGGAACTGGACCAGCCCGCTGCGTAATTTTTCATACCCCATAGATCCAATGTGGGAGCGAGCCTGCTCGCGAATGCGGTCGATCATTCAACATCTCTGTTGGCTGATTTACCGCTTTCGCGAGCAGGCTCGCTCCCACAGAGGGTGTGTTAAAAATGGGATAGTTAGCCAGCCGCACCTATGCCGGTGTTGGTGCGAACCCGCCCTTCAAGCCTGCGCTTCAACCCGCGCGACTCGATCAACAGCTTCGAGCCCTTGGCCGCATTCGCCCGGCCCCACTCTTCCAGCAACTCCAGACACGAATGGTCGATGTAGCTCAGGTTATTGAGCGGCACATGCACCGTCGCGCCTGCCGGAATGGTGTTCAGCACCTGGGTCAACGCCGGCACCTTGAGAAAGGTCGCTGCACCGAGCAGACGCAACTCCATCTCGCCTTCCTGCGGCAAATCGATCAGGCTGATCTTCAGTCGCGAAGCCTTGAACGCCAGCTTCAACAAGGTCAGACCGAAACCGATCAGCACACCGGTCAACAGGTCGGTGAAGATGATCGCCAGCGCCGTTGCGGCGTAGGTGAACATCGGCATCCGCCCATAACGACCGAGGCCACGGAAGGCTTTCAGGTCGACCAGTTTGAAACCGGTATAGACCAGCACACCCGCCAGACTCGCCACCGGAATGCTTTGCAGCACGCTCGACAGCAACAGCACGAACGCTAGCAGCCACAGACCATGGAAGATCGTCGAGTAACGGGTGGTGGCACCGGCCTGAACGTTGGCCGAACTGCGCACGATCACCCCGGTCATCGGCAGCGCGCCGACCAGACCGCAGAGCATGTTGCCAACCCCTTGCGCCGACAGTTCGCGGTCGAAGTCCGAGCGTACGCCGTTGTGCATGCGATCCACCGCGGCTGCGGACAACAGGGTTTCCGCGCTGGCGATAAACGCCACAGCGAAGGCGGCAATCAGCAACGTCGGATCGGCCAGGCTGAGCAGATCGGCCGGTTTCAGCCAATCGATGGCTTCCGCGAGGTTCGCCGGTACTTCAACCCGTTTCACTTGCAAGGCCAGCAGCAGACTGGCACCTGTCGCCAGACCGACGCCGAGCAATGCACCGGGAACGAAGCGCAACGAATGCGGGCGAAATTTCTCCCACAGCCACATCACCGCAATCGTCGAGAGTCCGAGCAGCCCGGCCTGCCAGCCAAACGACGGCAAGGCTTGCGCCACTGCGCCGGGGAATGCCGTGAGGTTATCCAGACCGGACGGTTTCGGCGCGGCGTCGAGCATCACATGCACCTGTGACAGCACGATCAACACGCCGATCCCCGCCAGCATCCCATACACCACCGCTGGCGCCGTAACCCGGAACCAGCAGCCAAGCTTCAAGCGCCCGGCGACCAGTTGCAGGAAACCGGCAAGCAACAGAATCGGCCCGAGCATCTCGATGCCGTGCTGGCGCACCAGCTCGAACACGAGCACCGCCAAACCCGCCGCCGGCCCGCTGACCTGCAACGGCGAACCCGCCAGCCAACCGACCACCAGACCGCCGATGATCCCGGTGATCAAGCCTTTTGCCGGTGGCAACCCTGACGCAATCGCAATGCCCATGCACAGCGGCAGGGCGACCAGAAACACAACCACTGAAGCGAGCAACTCCCGTGGCAACACCGCTTTCAATTGAGCAGCACGCATGGTGATTCTCCCGAAGTTTTCTTCAGGCATGGCGAGGCCGGGTCGCTGAATCAGCGACCGGCGTCAAACCACACAGATGTTTAGGAGGTTTTAGAAGCGCGCTTTGGGCGTCGCCACCGGAATCGGATGGCTGCCATCGAGCGGCAGGAAACGTCCCTGATCCGCGTCGTAAGCTTTGATTTCACTGGTTTCGATGTTGTAGACCCAGCCATGGATGAACAGATGACCGTTCGCCATGCGTGAGGCTACCGAAGGATGGGTACGCAAGTGCTGCAATTGGGCGATGACGTTTTCCTCGGTGAGGACCGGCATGCTCTCTTTTTCGTCGGCGCAGTTACAGTTTTCATGCACCATGGTTTTTGCCACTTCGGCGTGACGCAACCAGGCTTTGACCGTCGGCATTTTTTCCAGGCTGTCCGGGTTGAGCACCGCGCGCATGGCGCCGCAATCGGAGTGGCCGCAGATGATGATGTGTTGCACGCCGAGCGCCAGTACCGCGTATTCGATGGCGGTGGAAACGCCACCGTTCATCTGGCCGTAAGGCGGTACTACGTTGCCGACGTTACGGGTTACGAACAAATCGCCGGGGGAGCTTTGGGTGATCAGTTCGGGGACGATGCGCGAGTCGGCGCAAGTGATGAACATCGCCTTCGGCGACTGGGCCGTGGCGAGTTTCTTGAAGAGTTCTTCCTGCTGCGGGAAGACCTCATGATGAAAATGCAAAAAGCCGTCAACGATCTGTCGCAGCGCTGCATCGGCGGAGTCCGCCACGGGGACGGCTTGCGCCGACGCAGCTATCGGCTGTTTATCCTTGTCACTCATGATTCATCCTCATAGGCGGATTAGGGGAGTCGTTCCCATGTATTCCGGTGTGAAGCCAGTGGCTGTTTAAAACATCCGGGTCGTCCCGACCCGTCAGTCACTCGATGAACAAGGTAGCCGCCGAAACTTAACTCAAACTGAATCAAACGCTCTAGAACGTGTGTTCCAGGTCACAAAAAATGTGACTGGGTAATTTCGGCGGAAGGATTCCAACCCCTCAACCATAGGCTAATTGTCGCTAAATCAGCGACATCTGGCGACCCGGCGGACAAAAGGCTGATTTTGCCCGCACGGATGTCAATGATCAGGCTCGTCGTGCGGCCGGACCACGAATGCCACCCTCAGGGTTTTTCATGAGTTTTTTACCAGAGCGCTTGCAGGTTAATTTTGCGACACACATGTCGGGTAGTTTTCTGCGGGTTATTTCGTATTATCGAGCTTGCCATGGAGGCAACCACAAAAAGGAGTTTTACATGACAAGTGTTTATCGCTCGAGAGACATTCGGGGTGTGTTCCTCGACCGGATGGTGATTAACGGCCCTCAGCACGAAATTATGATCACTATGCAGTTGGCAACCAAACAGGAACGTGTAGACCCGGTTACCCATGAAAAAACCGAGTCGCTTGCAGACTCCAAAGTAGTCACGGCCATATCGAGGGATCGCGGCAAGACTTTCAGAATGGGTCCTGTCGAAACCGACATTGACGGTGATGGCGACATTGATGCCAAGGACACTGCAAAACTGGCAGCCCTGGCCAAGGCTTACAACAGTATTTTGAATCCCTGAGCCATTATCGGGGCTGACATGAACTCTCATGTCGGCCCCGGTTTAAACACGCATCCGCTGGATTTCAACTAACAGCACGTGGGCAGCAGCCAATGAGTCATCAGATCAGCGACATCTGGCGACCCGGCGGACAAAAGGCTGTGCAATCGAGGTTATAGCCTTCGCGATGATTGAGCCCAAGACGTTTGATGGCTTTGGCAAACCGCTGCGCGAGCAGATCGGCGAACGGCCCTTCGCCACGCATGCGGGCGCCAAAACGGCTGTCGTAGAGCTCGCCGCCACGGCTCTGGCGAATCAGGCTCAGCACATGCGCAGCCCTTTGCGGATAGTGCGCAGCCAGCCATTCCTCGAACAGCGGCGCCACTTCCAGCGGCAGGCGCAACATCATGTACGCGGCACTCTGGGCACCGGCCGCATGGGCCTCGGTGAGCAGGCTTTCGATTTCGCTGTCATTGATCATCGGAATCATCGGCGAACACAGCACGCCGACCGGAATCCCCGCTTCGCGCATCACCCGAATAGCACGCAATCGCGCCTTGGGAGCCGCCGCGCGAGGTTCGAGGATGCGTTTGAGTTCGTCGTCCAGCGTGGTCAGGCTGATCATTACCGCCACCAGCCGTTGCTGCGCCAACTCGGTGAGCAGGTCAAGGTCGCGCAGAATCAGCGAGCCTTTGGTGATGATGGTCACCGGATGGCGATAACGCAGCAGCACTTCGAGGGTCTGGCGGGTGATTTTGTGTTCGCGCTCGATCGGCTGATACGGGTCGGTATTGGAGCCCAGATTGATCGGCGCGCACTGATAGCCTTTTTTCCCGAGCTGTTCTTCCAGCACCTGGGCGGCGTTGGTCTTGGCGATCAGCCTGGTTTCAAAATCCAGCCCCGGCGACATGTCCCAATAGGCGTGGCTGGGCCGCGCGTAGCAATAGATGCAGCCATGCTCGCAACCGCGATAAGGATTGATCGAGCGATCAAAGGGCAGGTCCGGCGAAGTGTTGCGAGTGATGATGGTTTTCGCGGTTTCGATCATCACCTCGGTGTTTTGCGTCTCGGGCACTTCCTGATACCAGCCGTCATCCTCGGCCACCGAACGGCTTGGCGCGAAGCGATTGTGCGGGTCAGTCGCGGTGCCGCGACCGCGAGGAGGGAGAGGGCTGATCATTGCGCGAACCTCAAATCTGTATATGCATACAGTACAGGGTCAAGCCCTGAACCATCCAGTACCGTTCGGCTTAGGAATACAGGTGCGGTTTAGGTCTGCCATGCGCTGGGTTGTTCATATATATAACTGGAACAAGAGACAACCCACGAAACATATGTTGGGTTGTGAAGAAAAATTATCATCTATAGCCTTCGAAAATTACCGGCACTGATGCCTGTGTATGAATTCTAAAAGGATTTAATTTATGTCGTTTCTCAATCAACGTGGTGTATTTCTACAAATGTTGCTTCCGAGTCAATCGGAACCCAATACCATTGTTTCGATGCAACTGGCCCGCAAGGAACTGGGCTGGAATGCCGAGGAGGAGTTGTCGACCGAAGCACTGGTCGATTCGACCTACGTGGTCGCGGTGTCCAGCGATCAAGGCAAGTCCTTCACCATCCGCACGGACAAGAAAGATGTGGACGGCGACGGCGATATTGATAGTGATGACAAGGCCAAGTTGGTAGCACTGGCCAAGGCTTACGTAAGTATCGTTAATCCGTAACGTACACGGTGATAAATGCAAAAAACCTGCATGATTTACGCATGCAGGCTTTTTTGTCCGGACAGTGTTTCGTCAAAACGGTAGCGACCATCTCAGTGATTATTCAAACTTTAAAGTCTCTCATTGAGGCAAAAGAGCCCGCTATTTTTCTGAAAATAAACTCATCGTCCAGATCAATATCGCCATCACCGTCTGCGTCCGTTGACGCCAGCACTTTTGTATACAACCCCTTGTCATAACCTGTGACGGTCACGACTGAATTCGGGCGAGTCAAATCGGAGTTCGCGACATCAAACAAGCCAATGTTGACGTCGGCAAGTTTGCTCCCTGAGGCGTTGTCTCCAAATGAGATAAGCATGCATTTGTAAAGACGTCCTTCACCGACGTTACTCAAGCCGACAATCGCAGAGGCGAGATCGCCTGCCAGGGTGTAATAGGAGTCGTCATCCTCATCAGTGTCGCCGTCGCCCTCGACATCGTCGACTCCGGTGACCGTGTCATATTTTCCGTTGGCGGTATTGGCGTACGCCGTGACGACGACGTCGGGTGCTGAATTAACAACATCGCCATTGTTGTATCGGGAAATTACCGCTTCGGCTGTTCCGATCCCATCCGTGTATCTGAACTCATATAACACTGAATAGCTCATTTCCATGTGCTCCATACCAGCGCGAAATTAAGGGCCATTGAATCTCTGTCCCTTTGCACATTAAGTAACCTAAAAGCGAGCGTCTACTGTCAGAGTTGACAGGTGTATGCATTTACAGCACCGATTGATCAGGTTTGCTGACTGTATGGCTATACACCCTGTCAGGTCTCACAGTAGACCGGGTTCTCTCCAGTCGTTAACTTCAAGGAACCCTCGGCAGATTGCCGGTTGGCGTAACGCAATCAGTTGAAGGATTTGATGCATGGCTATCAGGATATTGCTGGAGATTGCGGATAAAGACCAAAACGGAAATCCGGAGATCGCGTTTTATCACTACGATGAAGATGCGATCGAAATGTTGGACTACGACTACTCGCTGTTCGCCTCTACGTCTCAAGGCAATGGTCGGTATGACCTGATATCCGAAGACGCTGTCGATGCTGTTGATGAAGACATCGACAAATATGAAAGGAAGCTCTATTTGCAGCTGGCTGATGCATTCGCGCAATTATGCGACTTTCAATCCAGGCGTTGAATTACCGCTGACACAGCAAACACATTAATGCCATGTCAGCGGTATTCAATTCTCGTTAATGCGCAGTGACCTGCCCCAGGTCATCCCCGGATGTCGTGTGCATGTCGTTTTTACGCAGATTGGCTACCTCGGCAGCTTTCACCGGCGCGCCTTTATTACCCCAACTGCCACGAATAAAACTCACCACATCCGCCACTTCCTGATCCGACAAGCGCCAGGCGAAACCCGGCATGGTGAAGGTCGAAGGTGCGGTGTGGGTCGCCGGCAAAGTCCCGCCCTTGAGTACGATGTGAATCAGCGAGGTCGGATCTTCCGATTGCAGCACCGGATTGCCCGCCAGCGCCGGGAACACTCGCGTGTAACCGTGGCCATCGGTACGGTGGCACGCCGCGCAGTTATCGATGTACACCGAGGCGCCGCGTTGGCTGTCGTCACCGTTCCACAAGGCTTTGGCGGCTTTCTCGTCGTACTGGTGCGGCTGGTCGGCAGGATCATTGGCCGGCAGCGATTTCAGGTAACGGGCAATCGCGGTCAGGTCGGCGTCGGTCATGTATTGCATGCTGTGGGTGACCACATCGCTCATGCCGCCGAACACCGCGCTGCGATCGCTGCGACCGGTTTTGAGGAATTGCACCAGTTGCTCCTCGCTCCAGCCGCCGAGGCCGTCCTTGTGATCACCGCGCAAACTCTTGGCGATCCAGCCTTCCAGGGGCGCGCTGCCGGCGAGGAAGTTTTTGCCGTCAGTCGCGCTCAGGGATTTTTCCTGCATGGTCAGCGCACGTGGAGTGTGGCAGGCGCCGCAATGGCCGAGGCCTTCAACCAGATACGCGCCACGGTCGATCACCGGGTCGGTACTGGTCGCGGTGTAGTCCTCGACTTTCGGTGCAAACATCCAGCGCCAGCCCATCAGCGGCCAGCGCATGCTCAACGGCCACGGAATGTCGCTGGCCTTGTTCTCCTGCGCGACCGGTTCAACGCCGTGCATAAAGAACGCGTACAGCGCCTTCATGTCGGTTTCGCTGACGCGCGCGTAGGACGGATACGGCATCGCCGGGTACAACGTACTGCCGTTTTTGGCGACGCCATGCCGTACGGCCTGATCGAAGTCTTCGAAGCTGTATTCACCGACGCCGGTTTTATCCGGGGTGATGTTGGTCGAATAGATCGTGCCGATCGGAGTTTCCATCGGCAGGCCGCCGGCGAAAGGTTTGCCGCCCTTGGCGGTATGGCAGGCCACGCAGTCACCGGCGCGGGCGAGGTATTCGCCTTGTTTGATCAATGCCTGATCAACGTCGGCCGCATGGATTGAGGCACTGCCGAGAAGCGCCAGGGTCGCGATAACGAGAGTCTTCATGGTCATCGCTCCTTAAGCCTGAACCAGCGGGCCGGGGTTTTTCAGGTATTGCTCACGGATCGCCTTCGCCGACCAATAGGTCAATGCCGCGACCAGACCGGTCGGGTTGTAACCCAGGCCCTGCGGGAACGCCGACGCACCCGGCACAAAGACGTTATGCACGTCCCAGCTCTGCAAGTAGCGGTTCAGTGCGCTGGTTTTCGGGTCGGTGCCCATGATCGCGCCACCGTTGAGGTGGGTGGTCTGGTAGGCCGCGGTGTTGAAGTGGTCGCCGACTTGCTTGCCGATCACGGCAATGGCTTTCGGGCCCATGGCTTCGGCGATCTTGCCCATTTTCTCGACCATGAAGCGGTTCATCTTAATGTCGTTTTCCTGCCAGTCGAACGTCATCCGCAGCAGCGGCAAGCCGTAGGCATCGCGGTAAACCGGGTCGAGATCGAGGTAGTTGCCACGGTAGGACTGATGCGCGCCGTGGGCGTCCATCGAGACCTGATGGGTGTAGTAATCGGCGGTCGCGCGTTTCCACGCACTGCCCCAGGCCGGTGTGCCCGGCGGGTTGGAAGTGCCGGCAATCGGCCGGCTGCCGGCCTGGTTGACCCACATCGGCGAACCACCGACGAAGCCGTGCGGGCCGTGGTCGAAGTTGTCGGCGTTGAAGTCATCCAGCGCCACGCCGTTACCGCCGGCGCCGATGAAGTTGTTGGTGTGGGTGTCCTTGTCGAAGAACGCCTTGATGGTCGCCATGTTCTGGTAAGCGAAGTTACGCCCGACCACGCCTTCGCCGCTGATCGGGTCGTAGGGTTTGCCGATGCCCGAGAGCAGCATCAAACGCACGTTGTGCAACTGGAACGCGCCGAGGATCACCAGATCCGCCGGTTGCTCGATCTCGCGGCCCTGACCGTCGACGTAGGTGACGCCAGTGGCTTTGCTTTTCGTGCTGTCGAGGTTGATCCGCAGCACGTGCGCGTTGGCGCGCAGCTCGAAATTCGGCAGCGGCTTGAGCGCCGGCAGAATGTTCACGTTCGGCGAGGCTTTGGAATACATGTAGCAAACGTAACCGCTGCAGAACCCGCAGAAGTTGCACGGGCCCATTTGTGCGCCGTAAGGGTTGGTGTAGGGCCCCGAGGTGTTCGCCGAAGGCAGGTTGTAAGGTTTGTAACCGACTTCAGTAGCCGCTTTGCCGAACAGCTGTGCGGAAACGGTGTTCTTCTGCGCTTCCAGCGGGAACGGGTTGGAGCGATCCGGCGCGTAAGGATTGCCGCCCTTGCCCTGACCGACCAGTTGGCCTTTCACGGTCCATGCCTGGCCAGAGGTGCCGAAGACTTTTTCGGCGAAATCGAAGAACGGCTCCAGCTCTTCATAGCTGACGCCGAAGTCCTGGATGGTCATGTCCTTGGGGATAAAGCTTTTGCCGTAGCGCTCTTCGTAGTGGCTACGCATGCGCAACTCGATTGGATCGACGCGAAAGTGCACGCCCGACCAGTGCAGACCGGCGCCGCCGACACCGTTGCCCGGCAGAAACGCGCCCAACTGACGGTTCGGCAGCGCGATGTCATTGACGCTATGGCGAATGGTCACGGTCTCTTTGGAGATGTCCTGGAAGAGTTTTTTGCGCACGCTGTAGGTGAGTTCGTCGATCACCTGTGGATAGTTGCCGTCAGGGTAGGTGTCCTGCATCGGCCCGCGCTCCAGCGCCAGCACGTTGAGCCCAGCCTCGGTCAGCTCTTTGGCCATGATTGCGCCTGTCCAGCCGAAACCGACGATCACTGCGTCGACCTTCTTCATTACCGTTGCCATGCTCACGCCCTCTCGCCGCGAATCGAAACTGCCGGGAAGGGGTATTGCTCGTTGCGTTCCACCCAGTCCATGAAATCGGCGCGGGCGCCGGGGAAGCCGATCATGGTCCAGCCGACCATGCCTTTGTTGCCACCGTGGATCGGGTCGCAGAAGAACCCTTCCTTGGTGTTTTGCAGCAGCAGGTTGAAGAAAATCTTCGCCGGAACCGCGTCGAACTGCGGTTTGCCAGCTTCTAGTTGCTTGAGCAAATCGTCTCGGGTAGCGCTGTCTTGCTCAGCAAATACTTTACCGTTGAGGGATTTTGCCCACTGATCCGTGGCGGCGATGCCGAGGCGATAGATCTCTTTAGGCACCAGTTTGCTCTGCCAACCCATCTCCGGCGCGGCGTCGGCATTGAACGGGCCTTGCATGAACCACAGGGCTCCGGCGGCGTACGGGGTGTTCATCTGCCGGTCGATGTATTCCGGCACGCCAGCTTCGAGCGCGCCCGGACCCTGGGCATCGTTAGGGATCAATTGCGCGACGGCGGCATTGATGAACGCCCATTCTTCGGCGGTGAAATAGCTCGGCTGGTAGACGCTGGCGTCTGTGCGGGCCGGTTGTGCTGGGGGCGCAGGCGGTGCGGTTTCAGGCGCGGCTTGCAAGACGCTGCTGCCCAGCGCGGTACCGGCCAGAGTGACGACCGGAATCAGGGTCAGGGATTTACGCAAAAACTCACGCCGCGGATTGTCTCGATCTGCATCAGACATGGAGGGCACCTCATCAGGCATTAGGGGGTCAGCCGTTTCTGCGAACGGCTTGAGGATTTTTCGTCGCGACGCAACCGGTCTGACCCGGAAAAGGGGGACGAGTCTGCAACATCGTGTGACAAATGGTAGCAGGCTAAGCTTCTGTATGAACCGATTCAGCGGAAAAAACCGCGGTTTTTCTTCAGCGCATGTGCTGAAACAGCTTCGATTCACATTTCTTTGACAATCGGCTCACGGGGCTTTGACCGCTGAACATCGATGCTGTGGCACCTCTCACCGATCAATCCCGACACGGTCACCCCAGCATGTCCCGAGTGCGTTTTTTCCCTGCTTTGTGTTTATCGCTTGTTGCACTATTGCACTGGATGCCCGCTCAGGCTGCGGCGGCGGCAACGGTGCGCCCGAACGAATGGGCGCAACCGGTCGAAGTGCAATACAACCTGTTCCAGATGTCGCCGACGCTCTACCGCAGCGCATTGCCCGATGGTGGGGCGGTGCCGCTGCTGAAAAATCTCAAGGTCGCGACGGTGATCAACTTCCTGCCGGAAGCCGACAGTAGCTGGCTGTCCGACTCTGGCATCAACCAGGTGCAGTTGCCTTATCGCACCAACCATGTCGACGATGCCGACGTTCTCAAGACGCTGCGTGCCATTCAGGCTGCCGAGGCCAATGGCCCGGTGCTGATGCATTGCAAACACGGTTCCGACCGCACCGGCCTGATGGCAGCGATGTATCGAGTGGTGGTGCAGGGCTGGAGCAAAGAAGACGCCTTGAGCGAAATGACCCAGGGCGGTTTTGGTGAAAGCGGCCATTTCCGCGACAGCGTGCGTTATGTGATGCAGGCCGATGCCGACAAATTGCGCACCGCGCTGGCCAATGGTGATTGCAGCACCAGCGCGTTTGCGACCTGCTCGATGAAGAGCTGGTTTCAGTCGGTCAATCTCAAGTGATCGAGCGGCTCAATCGGTCGGGGATGCCAGCAGTCCTGGGTTGACGGGCCGGCCGAGAAAGGCCGCAAGCGCGCTCAGCATCGAACGTGAGTCGCCGGGGGCAAAGAAGGCCTCGCGAAAATCCCGACCGGTTTGTGGATCGAACACGCCATCGCGCTGAAATCGCGTGAACACGGCGCTGGCCAGCACACCCGACCATTTGTAGGCGTAGACCGAGGCCTCGTAACCGGTCACCAGGTAGTCGAAGCCATTGGCAAAGCGGTGATGCCCCGACATTCGCAGTTCCGGGATCTCGCGTTGCACGTCCTCGAACACCTGCTCAAGGCTGCGGCCATCGCCTTGGCTGCAATGCAACTCCAGATCAAACAGCGCACTCATCAGCAACATGCCGGTAGCCCGGCTGGTGTGGGCGCCGATGGCCGTCAGTGCGGTGTTGACGCGTTGTTCTGTCAGGCGTTCGCCGCTCTGGTAATGGGCGCCCAGCCACAGCAGAAATTCGCCTGACAGGCACCAGTGTTCGAACAACTGCCCGGCGAATTCGGCGGTATCGCGGCCGAGTTGGGATATCCCCGACAGGTTACGGTGAGGCGAGCGCGTCAGCACATGTTGCAAACAATGCCCGAATTCGTGGAACAGCACGCGCAGACTCTCGTGGGAAAGCAGGCACGGATGATCCTCGGTGGCGGGGGTGAAGTTGCAGTACAGGTGAGCAATCGGTAGCGAAGGACGTCCTTCGGCGTTGACGCGGCGAATACGCAAAGCTGAAGTGAAGGCGTAGTCGGCAACGTCTTCGCGGTGAAAGGGATCCACGTAGATATGCCCGATCACTTGCCCATGCTCGCTGACTTCCAGAAGCCGAACCGTTTCGTGCCAGTGGCTGAAGGACGTTTGCTCGACAATGGCAATCCCGAAGAGGCGCTCACTGAACTGACAGAGCCGACGCAACGTGCCATCCAGCGGGAAATACTGCCGCAAGCCCTTCAGTGCGCCGTTCAATTGTTCAAGGCGTAATTGCTCGGCAAGGAAGTCCTCATCCCATGCCTGTATCTGCGCTATCCCGCGTGTGTGTGCGAACGCTTTCAGGGCCTTGGCATCGCGCTGCAGGGCTGGCGTATTCGCGGCTATCTGCTGGCGCAAAAAGGCTGCGACGTGTTCTGTGGAAGTGGCCATGCGATTGGCCAGGCGCAACTGCACGAAATTCTCGAAGCCCAACAATTCGGCTTTCTCTTGGCGTAAAGCGAGCAACACGGTCAGGACTGCAGCGTTATCCAGTTCTTGCGCCTGAGGGCCAAGGTCGGACGCTCGATTCATCCATGCCGTGAAACAGTCCTCGCGCAGCGCTCGGTTGTGCGCGTGGCTCATGATCGACCGAAAGGTGTTTTGATCCAGCGTGAGCCGCCAGCCTTCAAGTCCTGCCTGACTGGCATTGAGGGCAAGGCGCGCCTTCACTGCGGCGGGCAAGCCTTCGAGCTGGGTGACGTCGTCGATGTGCCTGCTCCACGCGGCGTTGGCCTGTTCCAGATTGCTTTGAAACACCTGCTCCAAGTGGCGGATGGCGCGGTTCAGGCGGGCGAGCTTGTGTTGCTGTGCTGGCTGAAGATCGATGCCGGACAAGCGGAACTTGCGCAGGATTTTCGCCAGCGAAGCTTTGCGCGGATCATCGAAGCTTGCGGCGACCGAGCTGTTCGCCAGCCGTTGATAGGTTCGGTACAGCGCCGCATCGGTGTTCCTTTCGGCGGTGTACTGAGCTGCCGTCAGGCTGCACAACGCGCTCTCCCTGAGCCAGTCGATATCGTCGGGTCTGACCGTCGAGAGGATTTCGATGATGGCCATGGCTTCATCCAGACGCGCATCGGCTTCATTGATGGCGAGGATCAGGTCGTCCCAGTTCGGCTGCTCGGTCTGGCTGGCGATGACGTGCTCAATGGTCTGCTGATTGTTGGTCACAATCGTTGTGATGGCCGGCAGCAGGTGTTCGGCGCGCACCGTCGACCACGGAGGTAGCGTCCAGTGCTGTAACAGCGGATTGGAATCAGGCATGGCGTCTTCCTTGAGGGATGGCTGAAACAGACAGCCTAATCAGGAAGCGCAGGGGAAGGGCGGTACATAGTTACCACCTTTCACCGAGCAATCGGTGAAAGGTGGGTCATCCGTCAGTGTTGCTCGTCAGGCTTTTTCTTCAGCTTCGGGTTGGGGAAAAACTGCACTGCCTGCACGGTTTTGTCTGGCGCAGGTTTGTTGACAGCGCTGGTGTTAACCCGCGTGCCCAGTTCTTTCGGCACCGACAGCCCTTGCTCGTTGAGCGTGTCGGCGTAACCGCAGGCCACGCATTCACGGTGCGGCACGCTGTCTTCGTTCCACATCATCAACTTGTCCGGCTCGCTGCACGCCGGGCAGACTGCCCCGGCGATAAAGCGTTTTTTGGTAATCACAGGCCCCTCACTCATGCTGCCGCGTCCTCACTCAGGCCGCTGTGGCGTAACAGTGCGTCAATCGATGGCTCACGGCCACGGAAGTCGACGAACAGCACCATCGGCGCCTGCGAACCGCCGCGCGCCAGAATCGCTTCGCGGAAAGCACGACCGGTTTCAGCGTTGAGCACGCCGTCTTCTTCGAACTTGGAAAAGGCATCGGCCGACAATACTTCAGCCCATTTGTAGCTGTAGTAACCCGCTGCGTAACCGCCGGCAAAAATGTGCGCGAAGCTGTTCGGGAAGCGGTTATAGGCTGGCGGACGCATCACCGACACCTCGTCGCGCACGCCTTCCAGCACCTGCGCAACGCTGCGGCCGTCACCGTGAGTGGCGTGCAGTTCGAAGTCGAACAGCGAGAACTCCAGCTGACGCACCATCATCAGGCCGGACTGGAAGTTCTTCGCTGCGAGCATTTTTTCCAGCAGATCCTGGGGCAGCGGTTCGCCGCTTTCGTAGTGACCAGAGATCAGCGCGAGGCCTTCCGGCTCCCAGCACCAGTTTTCCATGAACTGGCTTGGCAGCTCGACCGCGTCCCACGCCACGCCGTTGATACCGGACACGCCGGCATGCTCAACGCGGGTCAGCAGGTGATGCAGGCCATGCCCGAATTCGTGGAACAGCGTGGTCACTTCATCGTGGGTCAGCAGCGCAGGCTTGCCGCTGTCGGCCGGGGTGAAGTTGCACACCAGATTGGCCACCGGGCTCTGCAGCACGCCGTCTACGGTGCGACGGCGGTCGCGGGCGCCGTCCATCCATGCACCGCCACGCTTGTTGGCGCGGGCATAGAGGTCGAAGAAGAAGCGGCCGACGTGCTGACCGTTTTCCTTGATTTCGAACAGGCGTACATCCGGGTGCCAGGTGTCGAAGCCTTTCTGTTCGGCGATTTCGATGCCGTACAGACGTTGCACGATGGCGAACAGACCGCCCAAGACCTTGTCGATCGGGAAGTAGGCGCGCAGGGCTTCCTGGGCGACGCTGTAGCGTTGTTCACGGAGCTTTTCACCGTAGAAACCGCTGTCCCAGCTTTGCAGGTCGGCGCAACCCTGTTCGGCGGCGTAAGCGCGCAGCTGTTGCAGATCCTGCGCGGCGAACGGTTTGCTGCGCTTGGCCAGATCGCGCAGGAAGCTCAGCACCTGATCGCTGGACTCGGCCATTTTGGTCGCCAGGCTCAGCTCGGAGAAGCTGGTGAAGCCCAAGAGTTTGGCCAGTTCCTGACGCAGGTCGAGGATCTCTTCCATCACCGGGCCATTGTCGTTCTGTCCGGCGTTCGGGCCTTGGTCCGAGGCGCGGGTGCAGTAGGCGGCGTAGACTTCTTCGCGCAGCGCACGGTCTTGCGCGTAGGTCATCACCGCGTAGTAGCTCGGGAATTCCAGGGTGATCAGCCAGCCATCGAGGCCTTTGGCCTGTGCAGCAGCGGCCATTTGCGCCTTGGCCGAATCGGTCAGGCCGGCAAGGGCGGCTTCGTCGCTGACGTGCTTGGTCCACGCCTGTGTGGCGTCGAGCAGTTGGTTGGAGAAACGACTGCCCAGTTCGGACAGCTTGCTCTGCACTTCGGCGTAGCGTTTCTGCTCGGCTTCCGGCAGATCGATACCCGACAGACGGAAGTCACGCAGGGCGTGTTCCAGAATAGTCTTTTGCGCCACGTCGAAACCGGCGGCTTCGGGGCTGTTGGCCAGCGCTTCAAACGCCTGGAACAGTTCGCGGTTCTGGCCCATCTCGGTGGAGTAGGCGCTCAGGGCGGGCAGGCACGACTCGTAGGCTTCACGCAATTCGGCGCTGTTGCACACGGCGTTGAGGTGGCTGACGGGGCTCCAGGCGGCGCTGAGGCGATCATTGAGTTCGTCCATCGCCAATACCAGGCCGGCCCAGGTCGGGTTCTGCACCTGAGTCTTGAGAATTTCGGCAATGGCGGCGCGGTTGTCGGCCAGGATCGTTTCGATGGCGGGCAGGACGTGTTCGGCACGGATCGTGGAGAACGGTGGCAGGTCGTAGGACTGCAGCAGAGGGTTGTTCACGCTCACGGTTGGCACCTTGGCTGGGGAAACATGCAACCATCTTAATTACAATCGGCATTCACCGCAGCTATCGGCGACAGAGAGAGAAATTATCGTGTCCGTTCGCAAGTACCAGAATCACACCCCCAGCCTGCGCAAAGGCGCGTTTGTTGACGCCTCGGCGGTGGTGATCGGCGACGTCGAAATTGGTGAAGACAGCTCGGTCTGGCCGCTGACCGTGATCCGTGGCGACATGCACCGCATCCGCATCGGCGCGCGCACCAGCGTGCAGGACGGCTGCGTGTTGCACATCACCCACGCCGGCCCGTTCAACCCGGACGGCTTCCCGCTGCTGATCGGCGATGACGTGACCATCGCTCACAAAGTCATGCTGCACGGCTGCACAGTCGGCAGCCGCGTGTTGATCGGCATGGGCAGCATCGTCATGGACGGCGCGGTGGTCGAGGATGATGTGATCATCGGCGCTGGCAGTCTGGTGCCGCCGGGCAAGCGCTTGGAAAGTGGTTTCCTCTACGTGGGCAGCCCGGTGAAACAGATTCGCCCGTTAAGCGACAAGGAAAATGCCTTCTTCACCTACAGCGCCGCCAACTACGTGAAGCTCAAGGATCTGCATCTGGCCGAAGGCTACGACCAGATCTGAATCGACTGACACCTGCTTGGGAATATTCATGCATTACCAAACCGTACTGTTCGACCTCGATGGCACCCTGACCGACCCGCGTGAGGGCATCACCCGTTCCATCCAGTTCGCCCTGGCCAAACTCGGTATCGATGAGCCGGACCTGACCAAACTCGAACACTTCATCGGCCCGCCGCTGCTACAGGCATTCATGCAGTTCTACGACTTCGACGAGGCCAAGGCGTGGGACGCGGTGAATTTCTATCGCGAGCGTTTCAAAGTCACCGGCCTCTATGAAAACCGCGTGTTCGATGGTGTTACGCCGTTGCTGGAAACCCTCAGTGGTCAAGGTCGGCAGCTGTATATCGCGACGTCCAAGCCGTGGATTTTCGCCCGTGAGATTGCCCGGCATTTCGACTTCGCCCGACACTTCAAGGTGATTTACGGAAGCGAGCTGGATGGCACGCGCACCAACAAGGTTGAGTTGATTGCGCACTTGATCAAAGAAGAGGGTTTGGACCCGGCGAACACGCTGATGATCGGCGACCGCAAACATGACCTCATCGGTGCACGCAGCAATGGCCTGGATGCGGCGGCGGTGGGCTATGGGTTTGGCAGTTTTGAAGAATTGAATGCCGAAGCACCGGCTTATCACTTTGAAACACTGGACGAGTTGCATCAGGCATTTCTGCGGCGCTGATCAGTACGCTATCGCGAGCAGGCTCACTCCTACATTTGGAACGCATTCCCCTGTAGGAGTGAGCCTGCTCGCGATGACGTCCTCCCAGCCAACTCAACTGTCTGGATCTGCCAATATTTTCAAAGCCGCTTTACGCTCAGACACCGGCAGTTCACCCAATTTCTCGACCTCGACATAAAACCTCTGCCAATCTCCCTCGACCTTTTTGAACAACGCCGAAAACGCCGGCACCCATTGGTCATACAGTCCAAACGGCAACAACCGCGCGTTGTTCAATGGCGCATTCACCCAGGCGTCATAGCGCTTGTCCCCGGCCCATTGGCTGTCGCGAATGACTCGGTAATCCCGGCGAAACTGCTCGAATTCTGCCGCTTTGCGTTCGCGCATCTGTTCCACCGGCAATGGTTGGGCGTACAGCTTCTCCAACCGAGAGCGGGTATCCAGCACCAACGCAATAAACTGGTCACGCTGCTGCAACCGTGAATCGGTATCTGCGGGCAATCCGCGAGACGCCCGCCACTGCCGCGTGCCTTCCTGCTCGACAAACGTGGCAAAGGACTCGTTGAACTCGGTGTCGTCCTTCACATAAAAGCGCTGATGCGCCAGTTCGTGAAAAATAAGCGTGGCCAGGCGTTCGTCGCCCCAACCCATCATGGTGTTGATGATCGGGTCATTGAACCAGCCGAGCGTCGAGTACGCCTCGACACCGCCAATCGACACGTCCATACCCTGCAAACGCTGGATCGCCGCTTCGCCGCGTGCCGCGCCTTGGCTGTAGTAACCGCGATATGCCACGCACCCGGCAATCGGAAAGCAATGGTTCTGCGGTGTCAGGGAAAACTCCTGAGTGGCGAACACATTCCACACCACGAACGGCCGGCCAATGTCGGCGTACAGGCGATAGCTCTGATTGTCCGGCAACTGCAGGTGCTCGCTGGCGAATGCGCGGGCTTTTTGCGACTGGGCCAGATGCTTGCGCAATGTCGCGTCGCGGCTCGGGTCGGCAATGACCTTTTCCACCGGCTCGCGCGCCCGCAGCAATTGCAACTGACCACTGGCCAACTGGCCGTAATAGCTGACGCTGGTGCAACCGTTGAGCAACAAAAGCAACACACCCGGAAACAAAACCCGAAAAACGCGATCAAGTAACCCATGGCTTGGAAAAGGCCTGATCAAAATAAGAAATCCCCCCGGAGAGTCTGCTCGCAAGACTATCCCGCCTAAAGGAGCACCGCTATGCGCATGTTGATGCTGACGGGAGGCCTGCTGACATTGGCCGGTTGTGCCGGATTCGGAATGCCCGATCCTGACCCTTCGCAAGCCTGGATCGATCTCGATGCACGGCAACAAGACACGGCGCTGCAAGCGCTGGAAGTCGATCGCAAGTCCGCCGTCGACAAACGCTACTTCGAGGTACAGCCCGGCAGCCATGAACTGAAGGTGCGTTATCAATTTCCGGTGGCCGCGACCAACATCGGCCCCGACGCTGAACCGCTGTGGCGCGATTGTCAGATGAACGTGAAATTCAAGGATTTCAATGCTGGCCAGCGCTATCAGTTGCAGGCCGGCAGCATCGGTTTCCGGCCGTGGGCCAAGCTCTATGACGAGCAACGCAACGTCGTTGGGCAGGGCACGCCGGCGGGCTGTCAGAAGACCTGATCGGCGTTATGCTGGATGTCCAAATCAAAGGACATCGATCATGCGCAGGTTGACGCTGTTGCTCGCTGCAAGTCTCGTTGCTGGCTGCCAGAGCCCGCTGCCGTCGGCGGATCCCGGTAAAGCCTGGGTCGACTTTGCGATGCCGGCACCCGGCGGCAAAGTGCTGATGGCCGAGCGGCTGGACAACGTGCGCCTGGAGGACGGGCGCTTTTTTCAAGTCGCGCCGGGCAGTCACGAATTACGCGTGCGGTTTGACTTCGAAGTGTTTGGCGGTGGCGGCAGCTTGATGAACGGCCCAGTCGAGCGTCTGTGCTACTTGTACATCCGCTACGACCATTTCGAGGCCGGGCAACGTTATGTGCTGGAAGGGCGTTCGCTGGCATTCACCCCAAGTGCCCGGCTTTACAACGCCAAGCGCGAAATCGTCGCCGAGGATCACGACTACAACTGCATTATCTGAGGTGATTCAGTCACCATTCTTCTGATAGATGATTGCTTTGGTGCCGTTCTCACAAGAACCGACAACCATTGCGATGTCATGTTTTTCGGCTTCTTCCTTGCTGACGATTTCCAGCGTGTAGGACGGCACTGCTTTAGCCTGAATCTTTACCTCGATCTCTTTTCTGAGTTCTTCGCAATCTTTGGGTGCCGCAACAACCGAGGTGGCCAATGCACTGCAGAGGATCGCCAAGCCAATACGTTTCATGAGTGAAGCTCCCTGAGGCAGCGCGCACGGGCGTGCGCTGAAGCTGCTGTCACCTATTCGACCATATTTCCACAAAACGAGTTCTGACTTCGCTCACATCTTGTGCTGAAGGTTTCAAACCCTAGGTTATCTGCAGATGGCTATCGCGAGCAGGCTCACTCCTACAGAGGATCTCGGTTGTTCACAATAATTGTGCCCGCTGGAGATCAACTGTAGGAGTGAGCCTGCTCGCGATAGCATCAGTCCGGTCAACACCGAATCAGCTGACCAGCGTGGCCTCAAGGCTAATCTTGGCATTCAGCACCTTGGACACTGGGCACCCTTCCTTGGCCTTTTTGCTCAGCTCATCAAACTGCGCCTGCGTCGCCCCAGGGATTTTCGCCTTGAGGATCAGCTTTACCGCCGTGATCGCGAAACCGCCCTCAACCTGATCAAGGGTGACTTCTGCCTGGGTGTCGATGCTGTCGGCCTTGAGGCCCGCATCGCCGAGAATCATCGAGAACGCCATCGAGAAACAACCGGCATGCGCGGCGCCGATCAGTTCTTCCGGGTTGGTGCCCTTGCCGCCTTCGAAACGTGCCTTGAAGCCGTATGGTGCTTCTCTGAGGACACCGGTTTCGGTGGAAATCGAGCCGATGCCGGTTTTCAGGTCACCTGCCCAATGTGCGGATGCTTTCTTCACGATAGCCATGTCTGCCTCCTCAAGATCTGGCGCGGAATGCCGCGCCGACGTGGTTTTTGCTTGCAAGGCTTCTGAGGATAGATGGCGCGACAAAGTTCAGCCTGTCTGAATCGTTGACTTTTTTAGTAGGAAATTTCGACGCTGCTATTGAAACTCGGGTATATGCCCTCATTGCACAAAACACGCTTATGGATTCGGCAGGTTTTCGTTCGCAAGAAAAACCTGCCTCCTCACTTGGAGAAGCAGGTTTATGAAGCAACTCTCGGACGTAAAATTTTCTACCCTCGATCTGGTGCCGGTTCGCGAAAACGGCAGCCCGGCGCAGTCTCTGCGCAACTCGCTCGATCTGGCGCAGCATGCCGAGAAGTTCGGCTACACGCGGTTCTGGGTGGCCGAACACCACAACATGGATGGCATCGCCAGCTCGGCGACATCGGTGTTACTCGGCTATCTGGCCGGTGGTACATCGACCATTCGCGTCGGCTCGGGTGGTGTCATGCTGCCCAACCATGCGCCGCTGGTGATTGCCGAGCAGTTCGGCACCCTTGAAAGTTTGTATCCTGGGCGGATCGATCTGGGCTTGGGCCGTGCGCCCGGCTCCGATCAGATGACCGCGCGGGCCCTGCGCCGTGAACGCTCTGGCAGTGCCGATGATTTCCCTGAAGACGTTGCCGAACTGGCACGCTTCCTTGGCCCGCGCACGCCGGATCAACGCGTGATCGCTATGCCGGGCACCGGCACCAACGTGCCGATCTGGTTGCTTGGCTCCAGTCTGTTCAGTGCGCAATTGGCCGGCGAGCGCGGTTTGCCCTACGCCTTCGCCTCGCATTTCGCACCGCGCTTCATGCATGAGGCGATTCGTGTCTATCGCAATCACTTCAAGCCGTCGGCGGTGCTCGACAAGCCGTATGTGATGCTCGGCGTGCCACTCGTGGCAGCGGATACCGATGAGCAAGCCGATTATCTGGCGACGTCGGTGTACCAGCGCATTCTTGCGCTGATGCGTGGGCAAAGTCTGGTGCAGCGCCCGCCGGTGAAAACCATGGAAGGCCTGTGGCTGCCGCACGAGCGTGAGGCGGTGGGCGATTTCCTCGGTCTGGCGATGGTCGGCAGCCCGCAGAAGATCCGCGCGAAACTCGAAGTGCTGATCGAGCAAACCCAGGCCGATGAGCTGATTTTCACCAGTGATCTCTACGAACACGCCGACCGCGTGCATTCCTACGAACTGCTGGCGCAGGTGATGAAGGGATAACGCCAATCCCTGTAGGAGTGAGCCTGCTCGCGATGGCGTTTCCATAGTCACTGGATTGTTGACTGTTACGCCGCCATCGCGAGCAGGCTCACTCCTACAGGGGGAATGTATCGTTCACAAAAAAGCCGACGCATTGGCGTCGGCTTTTTGCATTTCAGGCGCGATCAACCGCGCTTGTAGACGATTTCCTTGGTCTTGCCTTCGCAGGTACCGACGACTTTGCCGTCGTGGGCGCCCTTGTCGACAATCTCCAGCGAATACCCGGAAACGCCCTTGGCATCCAGCTTCGCCGCGATCTCGCTTTTCAGCTCTTCACAAGGCTTGCCGGCAGCAAACGCACCACCCGCAAGGCTCAACAAACCTACTGCCAACATGAACTTCTTCATCGGTCGCACTCCCTGGTCGGATTAAAAGAGGCGGGCATCGGGTCGTTTACCCGATGCGCTCACCCTGTAGCGCTTTGCCATTCCTATGGCACTCGGCCAGCGCGCAAGTTCAGAAGCGTAGACCAAACTCAGCTACTGGCAATGCGGAAGCCGACTTTCAGTGTCACCTGAAAGTGTGCAGCCTTACCGTCCTTGATGTGGCCACGGGTATCGACCACTTCAAACCACTCCAGGTGCTTGATGCTCTTGTTGGCCTCGGCCAGCGCGTTGTTGATGGCGTCTTCGATGCTGCTGGCGGACGAACCGACCAGCTCGACTTTCTTGTACGTGTGATGGTCACTCATGGCGATCTCCTTGGCGTGTGAAATTGAGACTAGCAGTGAATCTGCACTGTTGAATTCGGTGGCTCTGCGCAGACGAAGTTCAGATTTTCTGCACTTTCTCAAACCGTTGAAGTCCCAAACAACACACGCCACTCATCACCAATGCAGGAGAGCCACCATGGCCAACACCTCTTTACGTAAAGCCTCGTTGCAAAGCATGGAAGCCGAGATCGAGAGTCTGCTCAAATCGTTGGAAAGCTTGAAAGACGACGCTTCAGACGAGTCGCGCAAGACCCTCAAAGCGCTGAAAAGCAATGCTGAAAGCGCGCTGAAACACTCGCGTCACCTGCTCAGCGACGCCTATGAAGAAGTCAAAGTGAAAACCCGTGAGACCGGGATCGCCACGCGCGATTATGCTCAGGAACATCCGTGGACGACCGCCGGTGTGGCGGTCGGTGCGATCGGTCTGCTAGCCGCTTATCTGCTGTTCAAGCGCGGCGAGTGATCGCTCTGGTGCAGCTCGTTCTTGAGCCATTGCGCCAGTTGCCGAGCGCGCCCGTCTGCGGCGCGCTTGGGTAGCCACAACGCCAGTTGCGCCGGGGTTTCACAGAAACCCCACGGCGCAACCAGGCGACCCGCTTTCAAATCCTCAGTCACCAACGGCTCCGGCGCGATGGCGACGCCAAGTCCTGCCACCGCTGCTTCCAGCAAGTAATACAAATGCTCGAAACCTTGCCCGAGCTTCAACGCCTTGGCGTCGAGGTGGTTTTGCTGTGCCCAGCTCGGCCACGCCTGTGGACGAGAAGTGGTGTGCAGCAGCGGTTCATTGAGCAGCGATGCGGCTGGCGCTGTTTGCAGGCGTTGATAGCCGCTGAACAGTGGGCTCATCACTGGGCCTATGCGTTCGGCGGCCAATTCGTAAACCTGCATGTCTGCCGGCCATGGCGGCTCGGCGAACAGTAGCAAGGCATCCAGCCCCGGACGCCGAGGATCGAGATCGCCTTCACCCGCTGAAAGGTGCAAGCGCAAGTCCGGCAGGTCGGCATTCAATCGGCCCAAGCGCGGAATAAACCAGCGTGCCAGCAGACTTCCGGAGCAACCGAGTACGAACGGCGCATCGGCGGTGCTTTGCGTCAGCTCTGCACAAACATTGCGCAAGCGGTCGAAGGCTTCGCCGCTGGCATCGCGTAAACGCACGCCGGCATCTGTGAGTTTCAAGCCGCGTCCATCCTTGACGAACAGACTTACACCCAGGTGTTCTTCCAGCACCTTGAGCTGACGACTGACCGCGCCATGGGTGACGTGCAGCTGTTCGGCGGCCTGACTGACGCTGTTCAGCCGGGCGGTGGCTTCGAACGCGCGCAAGGCGTTCAAGGGAGGAAGGTCATGGCTCATGGTATCTGTGAGTTTTCCTGACAGGTTGCAGCGATCTTATCGGTTTTCAGCATAGAAGGTCAGGGGTAGAGTGGGCGTCATTGTCTTTCGACCCGAATTCACCTGGAGCGACCCATGACCCAGACTTCGAACACCTCTGATCTGCGTAACGGCCCTGACGCCAACGGCCTGTTCGGCTCGTTCGGTGGCCGCTACGTGGCTGAAACCCTGATGCCGCTGATCCTTGATCTGGCCCGCGAATATGAAACGGCCAAGGAAGATCCGGCGTTCAAAGAAGAATTGGCCTACTTCCAGCGCGACTACGTCGGACGTCCGAGCCCGCTGTATTTCGCTGAACGCCTGACCGAGTTCTGCGGCGGCGCGAAGATCTACCTCAAGCGCGAAGAGCTGAACCACACCGGCGCGCACAAGATCAACAACTGCATCGGCCAGATCCTGCTGGCACGGCGCATGGGCAAGAAACGCATCATCGCAGAAACCGGCGCCGGCATGCACGGCGTGGCCACCGCCACCGTCGCTGCACGTTTCGGTCTGGATTGCGTGATCTACATGGGCACCACTGACATCGAACGTCAGCAGGCCAACGTGTTCCGCATGAAATTGCTCGGCGCTGAAGTGATTCCAGTCGTCGCCGGCACCGGCACCCTGAAAGACGCGATGAACGAAGCGCTGCGTGACTGGGTGACCAACGTCGACAGCACTTTCTACCTGATCGGCACCGTGGCCGGCCCGCATCCGTACCCAGCGATGGTGCGCGACTTCCAGGCCGTGATCGGCAAGGAAACCCGCGATCAGTTGCGAGCCCAGGAAGGTCGTCTGCCGGACAGCCTGGTGGCGTGCATCGGTGGCGGCTCCAACGCCATGGGCCTGTTTCACCCGTTCCTCGACGACAAGAGCGTCGAGATCATCGGTGTTGAAGCGGCTGGTTACGGCATCGAAACCGGCAAGCACGCCGCGAGCCTCAACGGCGGCGTTCCGGGCGTGTTGCACGGTAACCGTACTTTCCTGCTGCAGGACGACGATGGCCAGATCATCGACGCGCACTCGATTTCCGCCGGCCTCGACTACCCGGGCATCGGCCCGGAACACGCCTGGTTGCATGACATTGGCCGCGTTCAATACACCTCGGTGACCGACGACGAAGCCCTTGATGCGTTCCACAAATGCTGCCGCCTGGAAGGGATCATTCCTGCTCTGGAAAGCGCCCACGCCCTGGCTGAAGTGTTCAAACGCGCACCGTCGCTGCCGAAGGATCACCTGATGGTGGTCAACCTGTCCGGCCGTGGCGACAAAGACATGCAGACCGTCATGCATCACATGGAACAGTCTAAGCAGGAGAAACACTGATGAGCCGCCTGCAAACCCGTTTTGCCGAACTCAAAGAACAAAACCGCGCCGCACTGGTGACCTTCGTCACGGCCGGTGATCCGGACTACGACACCTCGCTGGCAATTCTCAAAGGCTTGCCGGGTGCCGGCGCCGACGTGATCGAATTGGGCATGCCATTCACCGATCCAATGGCCGATGGCCCAGCGATTCAGTTGGCCAATATCCGTGCACTGGGCGCCAAGCAGAACCTGGTGAAAACCCTGCAGATGGTTCGCGAATTCCGTGAAGGCAACAGCGACACGCCGCTGGTGCTGATGGGTTACTACAACCCGATCCACATGTATGGCGTGCCGCGCTTTATTGCCGACGCGAAAGAGGCCGGCGTTGATGGCTTGATCGTCGTCGACATGCCGCCAGAGCACAACGAAGAACTGTGCGACCCGGCGCAGGCTGCCGGCCTGGACTTCATCCGTCTGACCACGCCGACCACCGACGATGCGCGCCTGCCGAAGGTACTCAACGGCAGTTCCGGTTTTGTTTACTACGTGTCGGTTGCCGGTGTCACCGGTGCCGGCGCCGCGACGCTGGAGCATGTTGAAGAGGCGGTCACTCGTTTGCGTCGGCATACCGACTTGCCGATCAGCATCGGTTTCGGCATCCGTACGCCGGAACAAGCGGCATCCATCGCGCGTCTGGCAGACGGTGTGGTGGTGGGCTCGGCGCTGATCGATCACATCGCCAACGCGACCACGCCGGATCAGGCTATCGATGGTGTCCTGGGCCTGTGTTCGGCACTGTCCGAGGGCGTGCGTAAGGCTCGCGTCAGCTGAAGGTAAAGTTCCTGATACAGAGGAATTAGCGCCTCGCGGCACAGACTAATCCAGCAAGACCGAGGGATTCAGAACCACGTTCTGAATCCCTTTTTGCTGTCAGTGCAGTGAGGAAAGACCCGATGAAAATGCCGAAACGTCTGATTGCCGGACTGGGCGTGCTGATGATCAGTGCGACACCGTTGCTGGCCAGCGCCGATCAGCGCGGTGATTACGACCACGGCGGCCCGCCGCAGGGCCATTACGATAACCGCGGTGACAATCACGGTGACGACCACCGTGGCCCGCAAAACGACCACCGTGGCGGCCCGCCGCCGCGCGATTTTGGCCCTGTACGCCAGACGATCCGCGACAACCACGGCTACTTCGTGCGCGGTGCGCCGCCACCACCGGGCATTCATCTGGAACGTGGCCGGCCATTGCCGCACGGCTATTACGGTGAGCGCCTGGATGGTCGCGCGTTAGGTCGCTTGCCGGTGTATCCGGGCTATGAATGGCGCCGGGCGGGGGGCGATATCGTGCTGATCGCGGTGGGCACCGGGATCGTTTACGAAATCCTCGATGGGGTTTTGTATTAATCGTCTGATCTAACTGACAGTCCATTAACTGTGGTGAGGGGATTTATCCCCGATGGGCTGCGAAGTAGCCCCGAATCCGGCAAACACGGATGATCAGGTAAACCGTGTTCGTTGGGATTGCGACTGCTGCGCAGTCGGTCGGGGATAAATCCCCTCACCAAAAAGGTGTGGGTTAACCTTAGGTTCAGGGCAGTTCCAGTCCGCCCGAGGCTTTGTGCAATTTGCGCAAATGCTCGCCGATCTGCTTCACATTGGCCTCGCTGGCCGCAATCTCCGCAGCGCGCTTGGGCTCTAGCAACTTACGCACTTCAGCATCCAGATCACCGGACAGCACCAGCAGCTTTTTCTGCCGCTGACTGCTTTCATCCTCAAGCCGCTTGAACTCGCTCGGCTGTGGCAACCCATAACCACGACTATCAAGAAGCTCTGCCGGGCGGCTGAGGAAGCCGCTGTTGGCGAGGATTTCCTGCAAGGTCGCGTTAGCCTTGTCCATGCCGCCGTTCTCCAGCTCCCGGGCACCGAGGTAGCGCTGCTTGACCTCGTCCTGTGCCAGCAACAACTGACGGCGATAACTGGCCTGCTCCAGCAACAACAACGCGGCGCTGGTGCGCAGGTCGGCGCGCTCGAACCACTCGCGGCGTTGTTCGGCGGACAATGAAAGCCATTCTTCAACGGAGGTCTGTTTGATCGGCAGCTGTTTCTTCAGCACATCGAACATCGCCTGATAGCGATCGCGGAACGAGTCGAAGCGATATCCCAGGCGCAAGGCTTCTTTCGGGTCATCCAGTACGCTTGTATCCGCCAGACCGCGGCCCTTGAGCACTTCGAGCAAACCGTTGGGCATGATGCTGTCGAGACCGACCAGTTGCGCGTTGTTGCTGCCGCTGCGCAACAGTTTCAAACCTTCCACCGCGCAGTTGTTGGACAGGAAGAAGTAGTTGCCGTCGTAGCTCCAGTGCATCTCGGCGGCGTGCTCGACCACGCCTTCGATCTCGTCACGCGACAGGTTCAGCGGCACTGACGCAAGGCTGCGCAGTTCGGTTTTGGTGTATTCGTCGATGACCTGCGCGAGCGGCAATACGAACAGTCGCGAGGGGTACTTGCCGACCAGACCGTCCCAGCTCGACAACTGCACGTCGCCGACGAAGGCGCGGTACGACAACACCAGATGCTGATCGAGATCGAGCCGGCAGTCCGGGCCACGTGGACGGCCCGGCGCGCAGATCACCAGGCGCAACATGCTGTGGCCCCAGCGGCTGACCCAATTCTGGTTGGCCTCGGCCAGCAGGTAGTCGACGGCGTAGACCCGTTCCGGATCGACCTGCCCCAGCGGTTGCTTGGCGAAATCGTTGCCGGCATTGAGAAACGCGAAGGTCTTGCTGCAAGTGTCCTTGGCCGGCGGCGCCCAGCCAAAGTGCTCCTTGTAATAGCGATACAGCGCCGGGCGACGGCAGGCGTAGCTCGGGTCGAGGAGGAAATACTCCATGTTGACCGCAACGAACTCCTTGGGACTGGAGATCTCGTACAGATCCGGGCTGCGGGCGATCTGCCGATTGTGTTGTTCACGCTCACCACGCCGGCCGACGTATTGCTGCCAGCCGGCAAGGTCAAGCAGGCGAGGGTCATCGCTGAGAGTGAAGCGGCGACCGTTCTGACCACGGCACTCGTCGGGTATACCGACCAGCCCGGCGCTGTTGCTGCGTCGGGTGCAGCGCTGGATCAGCGTACGTTCGGCGGCTGGCCACAGGCGTGCGCGGTCATAAATGTGGGTGATTTCATGCAACACCGTGGCGAGCAGTTCCTGACGCACAGTGCCGTGGGGACGATTGGTTTTTTCTCTGGCTGCACTGCCGTCGGTGAGCCCGGCGAGCAATTTACGGTTCAGATCGAGTTCGGCGACCAGGGTGGCCTGGCCATAGGCATTGCCGGGCATGTCGTCGGTCCAGCCGACATCGATGCGCCGGTCCAGGCGCTCGATGAAACTCGGCGGCAGTTTCTGCATGGCCTCATCGATCAGCGCCTGACTGGCCTGTTGTTGAGCCGGACTCAAACCGTCGGTCTTGAGCCGCAGTTGCAGGCCGGCGTGGGCGCTGTTGCCAAGCAGCAACAACGCCCCGGCCAGTAGCCAGGCGCCGAGTGACTTCACAGCGCGAGAATGGCTTCGGCGAGCACCTGATCACTGGCGTCGCGTGCTTCCGGCACGCGAGTGCGCAAGGTGTTAAGCGCGGCTTCGAGGTGGGCGCCACGGATATCACCGTTGCTGGCGACGAAACTGGCGGCGTCGTCGTGAGCTTCGCGGATGATTTTCGAATCGCGGATCGACGTGGTGGTGTCGGAGGTGAAATCGATAGTGCGCTGGGAGGCACGAACGATGATGTTACTGGTGGCTACCAGGGTGTGCGCCTGGGCCACATCGGCCAACAAAAACAGGCCGAGGGCGGCAGCAATCAGCGGGCTACGCATGGAACGACTCCGGAAGGGCAAGGGTAACTGGGGACAGGATGACTATTGGACGAGAATTGCCTCTGCCAGTTCAAGGTCGCTGACATGAAGTTTTGGCCGCGTTTTGCGCAGGTAATGCAACGCGGATTCCAGCCGCGCGCCGCGCCATTCACCGTCACTGGCAACAAATGCGGCCGCGTCATCGTGGGCGGCGAGCAGCAGTTTACGGTCGAACGGTGCCGAAGACACCATGCCGGTCGCCCAAACGGAGACAACAGTGTTTTGCGTCGATACATCAAAGGCATCGGCTGAAGTCGCCCAGCAGGCTGTGAGCAATACGGAAGGGATAAACAGATTTGGCAGAAAACGCATAGGACTCGGTAACGGTTAGCGAGCCCCAACACTAGCGCAATGCCCGGGCCAGAGCCAGCGCCGAAACATCGGGACACGCACGACGTGTCCCGCAATGCCAGCAGCTTAGATGGTCAGAATAGCCTGAGCCAGCTGCGCATCGGTTGCTTGTAACTGTGGTGCCTGATGGCGAATGTGATCCAGCGCGCTTTCCAGCTTCACGCCACGGATTTCGCCTTCGCTGGCTACGAAGCTGGCAGCGTCGTCACGGGCGGCGAGGACGATTTTGTCGTCACGAAAGGAAGAGGAAACGTCGGAAGTGGCGTCGGACGAGGATTTCAGCGCACCGACAACGGCGTCGGTGGTAACGATGAAGCTGGTGGCACTGGCGTTGGCAGCCATTGCCAGCAGGGCAGCAGCGCTGAGCAGGCGAAGACGGGACATAGGGTAACTCCTGAGGATAAACCGTAGTGAGAGGTGGCTCGGTATCTGAGGAGTCAGACGCCGGTTGCACTGCATTCGCCACGTTCTGCGTGGATATTAGGCCCGGCGACGAGGTTCGCACAGTGGGCAAAATGCTAGCGCCAGAAGGGTTTCTCCATTTCATTCAGCCGATCGGCGTGGCTGAGACCCAGATCTGCGAGATCCCGACCCTCCAGTTGCGCCAACAGGCGCCGCGTCCTGGCGCGCTCCAGGGCTTGCCAGATATTGCGAAACACGCGGCGCAAAGGGTGGCTGCGCTGGGGCGCGCTGCTCGACATTGCTGAAACATCCTGTAAGTCGTTCATGACCTTTTCCTTTAGCCAAATAGGGTGAAGGGTCATGGTGAGCCTGATACAGGCAACGGAGCAGATACACCGGCGTAAAATTGTACTGGTTCAGAATCGATTTTATTAAAACTGTACTTGTGTTCGGCTCAGGTGCCTGTACCGGCCGTTTTCCGTGGTCAAAACGACAAAACCCGTCGTGGTTTCCCACGACGGGTTTTGTATTTTCAATTCGGGTTGCTGGCGGTGGGTCTAACGACCAGAGCCAGCGACGCTACTTAGCGCCAGAACGGCTTGCTCAGCTCTTCGTAGCGTTGTGCTTCGCTGATACCGGCGTCAGCCAGCAGACGCGAATCCAGACGAGCCAGTTGGTGGCGGCTGGAGATGCGGCGCTGCCACAACATCAGGTTGGCGATAACGCGCAGAGGCAGGGAAGCCTGGGTGTTTACAGCTTTGTCTTCGAAGAACAGTTCGGAACTGAGTGTACGTTCCATGGTTGACATCCTTCCGCTTGTGGCGGGATCAGGTAGTGGTTTGACTGGTGCCCATGATCCTCTCGTTTGCCTAGTCTCTCTAGATACAGTTCAACTGTATTGTGAGTGACCAGTTAACTGTTTAAAGACGGTGTACGGGTCAAAATTGAGCAAACTGTACCTGTCTGCACTTAAGTGGTGCATTTGTGCTTGAGTGGAGGGGTTTTGTAGGCAATTGCTGTAAGAATCGACCGGTACAGCAGTACAGTTTTTGTCGTTAAGACGGTTTGCGAAAATCCGCTGGAGCAAACTGTGTTTGCCCCAGCGGATTATCTGTGCGAGTTACACCGCCAACATGCGCCCGGTTTCTTCCAGGTTGATGTGCCAGCTCAACGCCTCACGCAGGATGTGCGGGGTGTGACCACCGATTGCACAAGCCGCCGTGAAGTAATCGTTCAAAGCCTTGCGGTAGTCCGGGTGTACACAGTTGTCGATGATCACCTGGGCACGTTCGCGTGGCGCCAAGCCACGCAGGTCGGCCAGCCCCACTTCGGTCACGAGAATGTCGACGTCATGTTCGGTGTGGTCAACGTGGCTGACCATCGGCACCACGCTGGAAATCGCGCCACCCTTGGCAATCGACTTGGTCACGAATACCGCCAGGTGCGCGTTACGCGCGAAGTCACCGGAGCCGCCGATGCCGTTCATCATCCGCGTGCCGCAGACGTGGGTGGAGTTGACGTTGCCGTAGATGTCGAACTCCAGCGCCGTGTTGATGCCGATGATGCCCAGACGACGCACCACTTCCGGGTGGTTGGAGATCTCCTGCGGGCGCAGCACCAGTTTGTCTTTGTACTTTTCCAGATTGCCGAACACGTCACTGTTACGGCGCTCCGACAGGGTGATCGAGCTGCCCGAAGCAAAGCTCAGCTTGCCCGCGTCGATCAGGTCGAAGGTCGAGTCCTGCAGCACTTCGGAGTACATGGTCAGGTCTTCGAACGGCGACTCGATCAGGCCGCACATCACCGCGTTGGCGATATTGCCGATCCCGGCCTGCAGCGGGCCGAGCTTGTTGGTCATGCGCCCGGCGTCGACTTCCTGCTTGAAGAAGGTGATCAGGTGATCGGCGATGGCATTGGTATCAGCGTCCGGCGACGACACGGTGGACGGCGAATCAGGCTGCTGAGTGATGACGATGGCAACGATCTTTTCCGGTGGAATAGGAATCGCAGTGCTACCGATGCGGTCGTCGACTTTTACCAGCGGGATCGGCGTGCGCGTCGGGCGGTAGGTCGGGATATAGATGTCATGCAGGCCTTCGAGGTTGGCGTTGTGCGCCAGGTTGATCTCGACGATGACCTGTTTGGCGAAAATCGCGAAGCTCGCCGAGTTGCCCACCGACGTGGTCGGCACGATGTGGCCTTGTTCCGTGATGGCCACGGCTTCGATCACCGCGATGTCCGGCAGCTTCAGTTGTTGGTTGCGCAGTTGCTCGACGGTTTCCGACAAGTGCTGGTCGATGAACATCACTTCGCCGGCGTTGATCGCCTTGCGCAAGGTGCTGTCGACCTGGAACGGCATGCGTCGCGACAGCACGCCGGCTTCGGTCAGTTGCTTGTCGAGGTCGTTGCCCAGGCTGGCGCCGGTCATCAGGCTGATCTTCAGCGGCGTGACCTTGGCCCGCTCGGCCAGTGCGTGAGGGACGGCTTTGGCTTCGCCGGCACGGGTGAAACCGCTCATGCCGACGGTCATGCCGTCCTCAATCAGAGCGGCTGCGTCGGCGGCGCTCATCACTTTGTCCAACAACGAAGGCAGGCGAATACGGTCACGGTACATGGATTATTATCTCGGGAAGCGAGTAGCAGGATGCGCAGTCTAGTGAATTTGACGGGCGCCTGTCCCGCTACCAAGGTCGCAAACGAGGCGTCTATTTAGCGGGTTTCAAGTAAAACACCGTTACTGGATCTGCAACAACGCGGCATATTGTCCGACTGTTTGCACAAACAAAAACGCCCCGATAAGTCGGGGCGTTCGGTATTGCAGCGGGGAGTTACTCGACCGCTTTGACCATGTCTTCGATGACTTTCTTCGCGTCGCCGAAGACCATCATGGTCTTGTCCAGGTAGAACAGTTCGTTGTCCAGACCGGCATAGCCGCTGGCCATCGAGCGCTTGTTGACGATGATGGTCTTGGCCTTGAACGCCTCGAGAATCGGCATGCCGGCAATCGGCGATTTCGGATCGTTCTTCGCGGCCGGGTTGACCACGTCGTTCGCGCCGAGCACCAGCACCACGTCGGCCTGACCGAACTCGGAGTTGATGTCTTCCATCTCGAACACCTGGTCATAAGGCACTTCGGCCTCGGCCAGCAGGACGTTCATGTGCCCTGGCATACGCCCCGCGACCGGGTGAATCGCATACTTCACGGTCACGCCACGGTGGGTCAGCTTCTCGGTCAGCTCTTTCAGCGCATGTTGTGCACGCGCTACCGCCAGGCCGTAACCCGGAACGATGATCACGGTGTCGGCGTTGGTCAGCAGGAAGGTTGCGTCGTCAGCCGAGCCGGATTTCACCGGACGGGCCTCTTTCGCACCGGCCGGACCAGCGTCGGCCGTGTTGCCGAAACCGCCGAGCAGTACATTAAAGAAGGAACGGTTCATCGCCTTGCACATGATGTACGAGAGGATCGCACCGCTCGAACCCACCAGAGAGCCGGCAATGATCAGCATCGAGTTGTTCAGCGAGAAGCCGATACCCGCCGCCGCCCAGCCCGAATAGCTGTTGAGCATCGATACCACGACCGGCATGTCCGCGCCGCCGATCGGGATGATGATCAGCACGCCCATCACGAACGCCAGCGCCAGCATCAGCGCGAAGGCGGTGAGGTTGCCGGTGAACATGAAAGTCAGGCCGAGTGCCAGCGTCGCCAGACCCAGCACCGCATTCAGTTTGTGCTGACCGGTGAACTGTACTGGTGCGCCCTGGAACAGACGAAACTTGTACTTGCCCGAGAGCTTGCCGAAGGCGATCACCGAACCAGAGAAGGTAATCGCACCGATCGCAGCACCGAGGAACAACTCCAGACGGTTACCCGTAGGGATCGAGTCGCCCAGTTGCTTGACGATGCCCAGCGATTGCGGCTCAACCACCGCGGCAATGGCAATGAACACTGCCGCGAGGCCGATCATGCTGTGCATGAACGCGACCAGTTCCGGCATCTTGGTCATTTCAACGCGCTTGGCCATGATCGAACCGGCGGTGCCGCCGATCAGCAGGCCGACGATGACGTAGCCGATGCCAGCGGTAGCGAGTTCAGCGCCGAGCTTATAGATGAGGCCGACGGTAGTGAGAATGGCCAATGCCATGCCGAGCATGCCGAACAGGTTGCCGCGCCGCGATGTGGTCGGGTGCGACAGGCCTTTGAGGGCCTGGATAAAGCAGATCGACGCGATCAGGTAGAGCGTCGTGACAAGATTCATGCTCATTACTTCGGCGCCTCTTCTTTTACTTTCGGGGCTTTCTTCTTGAACATCTCAAGCATGCGGCGGGTGACCAGGAAACCACCGAACACGTTGACCGCTGCCAGTGCCACAGCGAGAGTGCCCATGGTTTTGCCCAGCGGCGTAACGGTCAGTGCGGCGGCGAGCATGGCGCCGACGATCACGATCGCCGAGATGGCGTTGGTCACTGCCATCAACGGCGTGTGCAGTGCAGGTGTAACGTTCCAGACCACGTGGTAACCGACATAAATCGCCAGCACGAAGATGATCAGGTTGTAGATACCGGGGGAGATAAGCTCTTCCATCGTCTGAATCCCTGCTTAGGCGTTTTTGCGGATGACTTGGCCGTCGCGGCACATCAGGCACGCGGCGACGATGTCGTCTTCGAGGTTGACGTCGAACTGGCCTTCTTTAGTGAAAACCAGCTTGAGGAAGTCCAACAGGTTGCGTGCGTACAGCGCCGAAGCGTCTGCAGCGACTTCGCCGGCCAGATTGGTCGGGCCGCAAATGGTCACGCCATTCTCGATCACGACCTGATCGGCAACGGTCAGCGGGCAGTTGCCACCCTGAGCCGCCGCGAGGTCGATGACCACCGAACCCGGCTTCATCTGCGCCACGGTCTCTGCGCTCAACAGCGTCGGCGCCTTGCGACCCGGAATCAGTGCGGTGGTGATGACAATGTCAGCCTGCTTGGCGCGCTCGTGCACGGCCTGGGCCTGACGCTGCATCCAGCTCGCCGGCATGGGCCGCGCGTAACCGCCGACACCGACCGCGCATTCACGCTCTTCATCGGTCTCGTAAGGCACGTCGACGAACTTGGCGCCGAGGGATTCAATCTGTTCCTTCACTGCCGGACGCACGTCGGACGCTTCGATCACTGCTCCCAGACGTTTCGCCGTGGCAATCGCCTGCAACCCGGCCACACCCGCGCCGAGAATCAGCACGCGCGCCGCTTTCACGGTGCCCGCAGCCGTCATCAGCATTGGCATGAAGCGCGGATAGTGGTGAGCGGCCAGCAACACAGCCTTATAGCCGGCAATGTTCGCCTGCGACGACAACACATCGAGACTCTGCGCCCGCGAGGTGCGCGGCGCCGCTTCGAGGGCGAACGCGGTAATGCCGCACTCGGCCATCTTCGCGATGGTTTCGTTGTTGAACGGGTTGAGCATGCCAACCAGCACCGTACCGCGCTTGATCAGCGACAGTTCGGCATCGCTGGGGGCGACCACTTTGAGAATCAGCTCGGCGCCAAACGCGTCATTGGCACTGCCAATGGTTGCGCCTGCCGCTTCATAGGCACTGTCGACCACACTGGCTTTAACGCCGGCGCCGGTTTGCACAGTGACCTTATGACCTTGGCCGATCAGCTTTTTAATGGTTTCCGGGGTTGCAGCAACCCGTGTTTCACCGGTCTGGGTTTCGAGAGGAACACCAATGTGCACGTCAAATCTCCTGCGTGATCTTATTGAGTAAACCCATGCACTACGGATGGTGCGACTGGGGCGGCCGATCAGCACGATCCCGCCAAATCAGGGCGGGGCGCGGCATTTTGCAGGCGAACTTTATGCCCTTCAAGGGATTATGACGGGTGACGGAAAATTAACTACAAGTCATCCCGTGACCGAATGTCGCACTTGACCACTTGAATCCCTTGTAAGCCGTGCTGTTCAAGGATTCTGGCTGAATTTGAAAAAATTTCTCATCGGCGACGTGAATAGGCAGTAATGAGTCGTGCATGGAGGCTCAAAGCCACGTCGTCAGGCGCTTGTGGGACGTCTGTACGACTTTCGGATACAGTCGCTGAATATGCGACAAATACTTATATCTGTAGTGCTTTGATTTTTCTGACTACGAGGTCAGCTAAGGCTGTAAGCCTTTATCCTTCTAGGCTGTAGCTCTGCGCCTGATTTACCAACCAGTCGCGAAATGCCTTCAGAGACGCCGATTCGACTTTTCGCTCAGGAATCATCAGGTAATAGGCCTTGATGCTGGAGAGCGCTTGCGGGTTGGCAATCACCAAGCGTTTCTCGGCCAGTTCACGCTTAATCAGGAACGGTGGAATCAGCGCAATCCCCATGTCGTGCATGGCCGCTTGGGCGAGCATGGAGAATAGCTCGTAGCGCGGACCTGTCATGTCGCGGGGGATATTCAGGTGTTGCGAGTTGAACCACTGGCGCCAGGCATAGGGACGAGTGGTCTGTTGCAGCAGCGGCAGTTCGGCAATCTCATCGGCTGTCAGAAGCGTCTCGTTGCCGAGTAGGGCAGGGCTGCACACCGGCATCGGATTCTCGCCCATCAGCCTGTGGGATTCAGTACCCGACCAATCGGCATCGCCGAAGTAGATCGCCGCGTCGAATTCGGTATCGGCAAACAGAAAGGGGCGGGTGCGGTTAGTCAGGTTGACCGTGACTTCCGGGTGCTGGAGCTGGAAATCCTTGAGACGTGGGAGCAGCCATTGGGTGCCAAAGGTCGGCACCACCGCCAGTTCGATCACATTGGTGCCTTGCTGGCCCATCACCGAGAGAGTGTCGCGTTCGACTGCATCCAGTTGCGTCGCGACGCGGCGGCTGTAGGAAAGTCCTGCTTCGGTCAGCTTCACGCCCCGCCGCGAGCGTCGGAACAGTTCCACACTCAGGAAATCCTCCAGGGTGGCGATCTGTCGGCAAATGGCCCCCTGAGTGAGGGAAAGTTCTTCGGCGGCCCTGGTGAAGCTTTCGTGTCGAGCGGCTGCTTCAAAGCTGATCAAAGCGGTGGTGCTGGGGATCTTCCTGCGCATGTACGTCAACCTCACTAATGCGCCGCATAAAAGGCATTCAGCGACGTTTCGAAGTGAGAAATTAGCACAACAGGATGCGAAATCCTCGTTTGCCGCGACGGCGAACCGCGCCTAGGATCAATGCCACGTTAATTCACCCGATTTACGAGGACACACTCATGGGCGGTAAAGCTAGCTTCAACTGGATCGATCCCCTGCTGCTGGATCAACAGCTCACCGAAGAGGAGCGCATGATCCGCGACACCGCCGAGCAGTTCGCTCAGCAGAAGCTCGCGCCGCGCGTTCTTGAAGCTTTCCGTCATGAGAAGACTGATCCGGCGATATTCCGCGAAATGGGCGAAGTCGGTCTGTTGGGCGCAACCATCCCAGAGCAATACGGTGGCAGCGGGCTCAACTACGTCAGCTACGGTCTGATTGCTCGTGAAGTGGAGCGTGTCGACTCCGGCTACCGTTCGATGATGAGCGTGCAATCTTCGTTGGTGATGGTGCCGATCAACGAATTCGGTACCGAAGCCCAGAAACAGAAATACCTGCCGAAACTGGCTTCCGGCGAGTGGATCGGCTGCTTCGGCCTGACTGAGCCGAACCACGGTTCCGACCCGGGCGCGATGATCACCCGTGCACGCAAAGTCGATGGCGGTTACAGCCTGACTGGCGCGAAGATGTGGATCACCAACAGCCCGATCGCCGATGTGTTCGTGGTCTGGGCCAAGGACGATGCTGGCGACATCCGTGGTTTCGTGCTGGAAAAAGGCTGGAAAGGTCTGAGCGCTCCGGCGATTCACGGCAAAGTCGGCCTGCGTGCGTCGATCACCGGTGAGATCGTCATGGACAACGTGTTCGTACCGGAAGAGAACATCTTCCCGGACGTGCGCGGTCTGAAAGGCCCGTTCACCTGCCTCAACTCTGCACGCTACGGCATCTCCTGGGGTGCGCTGGGCGCCGCCGAGTTCTGCTGGCACACCGCTCGCCAGTACACGCTGGATCGTCAGCAATTCGGTCGCCCATTGGCCGCTACTCAATTGATCCAGAAGAAACTGGCCGACATGCAGACCGAAATCACTCTGGCACTGCAAGGCTGCCTGCGTCTGGGGCGTATGAAGGATGAAGGCACGGCCGCCGTTGAAATCACTTCGATCATGAAGCGCAACTCGTGCGGCAAGTCGCTGGACATCGCCCGTATGGCTCGCGACATGTTGGGTGGCAACGGTATCTCCGACGAGTTCGGCGTGGCGCGTCACCTGGTCAACCTGGAAGTGGTGAATACCTATGAAGGGACCCACGACGTTCACGCGTTGATCCTTGGTCGTGCGCAAACCGGTCTGCAGGCGTTCTATTAATAGGAGAGCGACCATGGGCGCGCTGTCGCATCTGCGGGTACTGGATTTATCGCGAGTATTGGCCGGGCCCTGGGCCGGGCAGATTCTTGCTGACCTTGGCGCGGAGGTGATCAAGGTCGAGCGCCCGGGCAATGGTGATGATACGCGCGCCTGGGGCCCGCCCTTCCTTAAAGACACTTATGGCGAGAATACGACAGAGGCGGCTTATTACCTGTCGGCCAACCGCAACAAGCAATCGGTGACCATCGACTTCACCCGCCCTGAAGGGCAGAAGCTGGTGCGCGAGCTGGCGGCGAAGTCGGACATCCTCATCGAGAACTTCAAGGTCGGTGGCCTGGCGGCATATGGATTGGATTATGAGTCGCTGAAGGCAATCAATCCGGATCTGATTTACTGCTCGATTACCGGATTCGGCCAGACCGGGCCCTATGCCAAGCGAGCCGGGTATGACTTCATGATTCAGGGGCTTGGCGGGCTGATGAGCCTGACCGGTCGTCCCGAGGGTGAGGAAGGTGCTGGCCCGGTGAAGGTAGGGGTGGCGCTGACTGACATTCTGACCGGTCTCTATTCGACGGTGGCGATACTCGCAGCACTCGCTCACCGTGATCATGACGGTGGTGGCCAGCATATCGATATGGCATTGCTGGATGTGCAGGTGGCGTGTCTGGCCAACCAGGCAATGAACTACCTGACGACGGGCAACGCGCCTAAGCGTCTGGGTAATGCGCATCCAAACATCGTGCCCTATCAGGACTTTCCTACGGCTGACGGTGATTTCATTCTTACCGTTGGTAATGACGGGCAGTTCCGCAAATTTGCTGAGGTGGCCGGGCAACCGCAATGGGCGGATGACCCAAGGTTCGTTACTAATAAGCTGCGGGTGGCAAATCGGGCGGTGCTGATTCCGTTGATCCGTCAGGCAACCGTGTTCAAGTCCACTGCCGAGTGGGTCACTCAGCTGGAGCAGGCGGGTGTGCCATGTGGTCCGATCAATGACTTGTCGCAGGTGTTCGAGGATCCGCAGGTGAAGGCTCGCGGGTTGGCGATAGAAATGCCGCACGCGTTGGCAGGGATGGTGCCTCAAGTCGCCAGCCCGATTCGGATGTCGCAGACGCCGGTCGAGTATCGTCGTGCCCCTCCTATGCTGGGTGAGCATACGTTGGAGGTTTTGCAGCGAGTGCTGGGCTTGGGCGCCGGTGCGGTGGCTGATTTGAAGACGGCTGGGGTGCTTTGATTCCTCCTTCTATATAGAAGGCTCTGTGATTCCTTCGTTTATATCGATGTAATTGGGTGTTTTTTAGTCAATCTGCAAGTGATTGAAAGAAAAGCGAAATTAACGGTTGACGGCAGATTCTGGACGTCTATAATTCGCCCCACTTCCGGCGCAGTCGAAACGGAAAACTCCTTGAGATTCAATGAGTTATGTAGGTTTCGGCGGTAGGTTGCTTCAGTTCATCGAAGCCTGGAAGGAGTTGGAAATGCCGGTTGTTATGGCGCTTTCAACGTTTCGATCTTCTCGGTCGAAAGCGGAGAAAAAGAGGTGTTGACAGCAGCGTGTAACGCTGTAGAATTCGCCTCCCGCTGACGAGAGATCGGAAGCGCAAGTGGTTGAAGTTGTTGAAGAATTCTTCGAAAACTTCTGAAAATAATCACTTGACAGCAAATGAGGCTGCTGTAGAATGCGCGCCTCGGTTGAGACGAAAGATCTTAACCAACCGCTCTTTAACAACTGAATCAAGCAATTCGTGTGGGTGCTTGTGGAGTCAGACTGATAGTCAACAAGATTATCAGCATCACAAGTTACTCCGCGAGAAATCAAAGATGTAACCAACGATTGCTGAGCCAAGTTTAGGGTTTCTTAAAAACCCAAAGATGTTTGAACTGAAGAGTTTGATCATGGCTCAGATTGAACGCTGGCGGCAGGCCTAACACATGCA